>NZ_JBFBHJ010000001.1:864466-1347104 GCF_040685115.1 Microbacterium sp. NPDC089186 | reverse complement strand
TAAATTGGCATTTGACAAGTGCACGCTGTTGAGTTCTCAAGGAACGGACGCACCCACAGAAACAGTCACCTAGACCTAACCGTGAGGCAGTTCACTACCTTCACACCATCCACACACAACAAGACCACCTCAAACGAAGCAGATCCCAGAAAATGTGCCGAACGGCAGAACCCCAACTGTAAACCAGAGAACCGAAACTCTCAAGAACAGATGTTGGGGGTGGTTCGCTACTTGAGGGGCTGCGGGGCCTTCCGGCCGCTCCGCTCTCCCCTGTGGGGCGAACAAGTAATAAGTTACGCACGAACGACCACCCCGTCGAATCGAGCACACACCCCGGGCGTGTCGCGACCGCATCCCGGCCTCGAGAGTCGCCGTGCGGCGGGCCTCACACGAACCGTCCGACGCTCCCCCATCCCCCGACCCACGCCTCCACGTGGGGCTGCGGACGGAGGACGTGCACCCCGTCCACCGTGACGGTCCGTCGGGCGAGCCCTTCGTCGTGGGCCCACCGCGCGACACGGCGACGAGCGCGTCTGCTGCGCGCACGGCCCACCGTCGCACCGTCCGTCGTCCTCAGGATGACGGTGCCGACGTCGCTCCCGCTCAGTGACGCCAAGGCGATGACGAGTTCGGCGTCGTCCACGATGACGAGGGGGACATCGAGCTCGAGGACGACGCGGGCGTCGAGCGGAGTACGGTCGGCCCGCACGCGCGGGTCGTTCGAGAGCGCGCTCCCCGGGGGGACGGCATCCATCGTCACCGTCGCCCGCGGGAAGGCGGACAGGATCGAGTCGGCGCAGACGAAAGCGGCCGCCGCGGTCAGGTCGCCGCGGACACGCACCTCGAGGTCGGGTGTGCGGGGAAGAAGACCACGGCCGGCAGATCCGTCGATGGGGATCAGCTGGGCGAGCTGAAGGCTCTGTCGGTTGCCCTCCTCCGCGCGGTCTCGGTCGTCGCGTCCGGCCCAGTCGGGTCCGTCGTGCCAGGCGACGGCGCTCGGGACATGGGCGAGTACCGCGCCGGCCTGCCAGGCGCGATGCGCCCACTCCCAGTCCTCTCCCCCGTAGGCGGAGAAGGCTTCGTCGAACCCTCCGACGTCGTCGAAGAGCGCACGGGAGCAGGCGAGCACCGCGCTGATCACGTATCGGTACGAACGGTCGTCGGCACGGAGCAGATCACCGCTGTCCGCGTAGGCCTCGCGCAGCCAGGCGGGCTCGTCCAGTTCGACGGCGGGCGCGACCTCGGCGATCGGCGCATCGACCGCCACGCCGGAGAGATCGGCGTGACGGCGGCGTCCGACCGTCACCGCCTCGGGCAGCAGAGCCGGCAAGCGGGTGAGTGTGCGCACGTACGCGGGCTCGGGCGTCGTGTCGGCGTCGAGGAAGCAGAGCACGTCGCCGGTGGCGACCGAGGCCCCCAGATTCCGCGCCGCCGCCGCGCGGAAGCCGCGGTCGTCCTGACGGACGAGCCGGACGCCGTCGGGGACGACGGGCGGTTCAGGGGACCCGTCGTCGGCGACGACGATCTCGAGGCGATCGGCCGGATGGTCCTGACGGGCGAGCGCGGTGAGCGTGCGCGCGAGCTCCCGGGGCTGCGCGTAGTGGGTGACGACCACGGTGACCCGCGGGGGCTCCGGCTCGCGGTGGGACACCAGGTCCCATCGGTTGCCCGGGACCCATGGCATCCGGTCGTTCCATCCCTCGGGGATGTCGGCGGTCACGGCGCAAGCCCTCCCCACCACCGCAGGTAGGCGCGGGCGGCGTCGGCGCGGCCGAAGGGCAACGGGGCGACGCCGTGCCAGGTCGACGAGGCGTCGGCGCGGGCCGCGGCGATGGCCCCGGCGAGCGCCTCGGACTCGACGACGGCGAGGGTGCCGGGGCGCAGCTGCGCCATCTCGTCGACGTAGCGGTTGCGCACGGCGAGGGGACGACGACCCCATCCGATCCACGAGGCCAGCGAGCCCGACGCCGACACGTGGCGGTGGGCGATCACCGGCACCGCGACGCGGGAAACGCGCGCGGCCATGTCGGCGTCGTCGAGCCATCCGGTCACCTCGACGGAGACGCCGACGGCATCCGCGCGGCGGACGAACGCGTCGAGGTCGGCCGCGTGCCCCTCCGAGGCGCGACCGAGCACGGTGAGCCGGGGGACGCCCGCCGCGACGGCGGCCGCGAGCGCTTCGTCGTGGCCCTTGCCGGGGTAGAAGTAGCCGAGCACGCCGACGCCGTCGTCGGAGGAGGCGACGGACGCGGGACGCTCGTCGACCGGGAGGGGAACGACGGCGATGTCGCCGTGCCACACGTCCTCTTCGCGGAGGAGCTCGCGTTCGTGTGCGCTGTTGACCGCGACGGCGCGTGCCGCCTCGGTGACCGCGCGGTAGAAAGCGCGGCGACGGGGACGATTGCGTTCGCCGTCGGACTCCTGCGGCACGTCGTGCAACGTGACGGTGAGCGGATGCCGAGCGGCCAGCGCCACGACGGTGCGCGTCGCCTCTTCGGGCGAGGCACCCCAGAGACGGTCGGTGACGTGGGCGTGCACGGGCGAACCCGGAGCGAGCACGGCGAGCGCGTCGGGCGTGGCGATGCGGGCCCCGGGCGTCAGGCGGACCACCTCGGCGGCGATCTCCCGGGCGTACACCGCGACCCCGTGCGGCCCGGGGTGGACCAGGAGCACCGGGGGCGCGGCATCCGGGGTCTGCAGGCTCATGCGGCGGCCGCCCAGGTGGCGAGCAACGGTGCCATGCGGTCGACGACGGCGGCCAGCAGGGCGGGACGCTCGCGGTAGAAGGCGAGGTGGGCCTCGCGGACGACGTCGGCCGGAAGCGTCTCTCCGGCGACGATCCAGTCGGGCCGGGGCGCGGCATCCAGGTTCCAGGTGTCGACCACCCAGTCCTCGAGCGGCGCGCGCACGGAGGCGAGGATCGGGCGCCCGGGATCGACGGCCCCTCCAGGCGCGCCGAGGGCGGCGACGATCCGCTCGCCGAGCGGGAGGAACAGGGCGTTGCCGGGATGATTCACCGTGCGCGCCAGATCCTCGACGACGGGGGCGAACAGATCGGATGCCACGACGTCGAGCCCCCGCGCCTCGCGGCGACGCAGTTCGGCACGGGAGCCCTCGGCGATCCCGCGCACCGCGGGGGGTTCGAGGGCGGCGGGGATGTCGATGCGCGCCGCCTCGGCGACGGTTCGCACGTCGTGGTAGGCCACGAGCGGTGGATCTTTGGGGAAGTCGGGGAGCCGCAGCACCGCCTGGAACGGGTGGAGGCCCGCGAACCGGACGGCCGGGACGGTGACGACACGGGCTGACGGCGCGAGGGACGCCCGGAGCTGCGCCGTTCCCAGCGCGAGCCCCCGGTAGTCGTCGCGGATCGGCTGGGTGACGAGGAACGACGCGCCGCGGAGGAGGTCGTGCACCCTCGCGGTGTCGTCGGCCGACAGCTCGTGGACCGCGGGCATGCGTACCGTCGGGAGGGCGTCGGAGGAGATCACCAGGCGTAGGGACTCGGCCTGACAGTTGCCCACGACGAGGCCGTAGCCGGAGGGCAGCGGAGCGTCTCCGTAGAACCCGGCGTAGTGGGCCCGGCGCGCTATCACCGCTTCGCCGTGGTCCGCAAGGCTTCCCAGCCGCGCCATGTCGCCACCCATGATGTGAACGTATCCGTCGGTGTCATCGTCGTCCCAACCGCCCCGTTGCATTGCGATGTGCCTGGCGATGCGGTACACGCACCGTCACGCATGCCTGCACGAGGAGGAAGAGAAGATCGTCACCAGCACCGTCCCCCCGGTCCGGGTCGCCGCCGTCCCCTCGGCGCACCCCTACGTCACCGCCGTCGCGGATCCCGCGCATGTGCTCCTGCTCGCCGATCCGCCTCCCCCGGGCGCCCCGGCCGGACAGTGGTGGCCGCCGCAGATCCTCCTGCCGGAGTGGCTTCGGGCGAATGCGGCGGACTTCGACCTGGTGCACGTGCATTTCGGCATCGAGTCGTACACGCCCGAGGAACTCTCCGAGACCGTCGCCACGCTGCGGGCCCTGGGGCGGCCCCTGGTCTACACGGTGCACGACCTCGAGAACCCCCAACTGCTGTCGCAGGAGGCCCACCGCGCCTCGCTCGCCGTGCTGGCCGAGGCGGCCGACGAGCTCATCACCCTGACCGGGACGGCCGCCGACGAGGTCTTCGCGCTCACCCGTCGTCGCCCGACGGTGATCGTCCACCCGACCCTGCTCGCCGAGACGGACCGCCCCTTCGGCGCGGCGCACGCCGCGACGCGCGTCGGCGTGCACCTGCGCGATCTGCGCCCGAACATCGACGGGGTGGGCACCGCCGCGACGCTGGTGCGCGCCGTGGCCGATCTGCGGGCCCAGGGCGCGCGGGTCGAGGCGGTCGTGCGGATGAACGAGAACGTCCGCGACGCCGAGGCGGCGGCATCCATCGACCTGCTCGCCCGCGATGCCGAGGGCGTCACGGTCGAGCGCGGTGCCCGCCTCGATGACGAGGCGCTCTCGCACTGGCTCGCGGACCTCGATGCGTGCCTGCTGCCCTACCGGCACGGCACCCAGTCGGGGTGGGCGGAGCTCTGCTACGACCTCGCCGTGCCCGTCATCGGCACGCGCGTCGGGCACATCGCCGCCCAGCACCCCGTCGACTTCCACAGCTTCGACGTCGGAGAGCCCGTGTCGCTCGCACGGGCGATCGTGGATGCCACCAACGCTGCGTGGTCGACACCCGGCTCGCCGAAACGGGCGGAGGAGATCGGACGTCGGCGCACCGAGCGCCTCGGCGAACGGGATGCCGTGCGCGCCGCGCATCTCGCGCTGTACCGACGCGCGATGGCGACGGAGGAGGCGGCGTGATGCGGATCGGGAAGGCCCTGCGGGTCCTGGTGGTGGCACCCTCGCGCTACGCCCTGCGCCAGCCGCACGCCGGCGGCCTCGAAGCGTGCGTGTGGGATCGCGTGCGATGGCTGCGCGAACGGGGCCACGAGGTGACGCTGTGCGCCGCGGACGGTTCGGACTTCCTCGGCGACGTGCCCGAGTTCCGGCTGCCGACCCCGGAGTGGAACCGCCCCGAGGAGTCGTCCGACACCGAGTACCCCGCGGGGTACGTCGACGCGGTCGAGGCCGCCTACGACGCGGCGCGGGAGCGCCTCATCGCGGACCGCCACCTCTACGACGTGGTCGACAATCACAGCCTGCACCCGGCACCCATCCGCTGGAGCCGGGAAGCCGGCATCCCGGTCGTGACCACGCTGCACACCCCGCCCTTGGAGCCCATGCTCGAGGCGGCCGCGGACGTGCGCGACAGCCCACACCGCTTCGTCGCGGTGAGCCAGGCGACGGCGCGCGCGTGGTCGGTCGAGGGCGTGGACGCGTTCGTCTTCCCGAACGGCGTCGACACCGACCAGTGGACCCGCGGAACCGGCGGCTCCTCGTGGGTCTGGTCGGGGCGCGTGGTACCGGAGAAGGCCCCGCATCTCGCGATCGAGGCGGCACGGGAGGCGGGAGCGCACATCGTGCTGGCCGGGCGCATCGGCGACGTCGATTACTTCGAACAGGAGATCGCCCCGCGCCTGGGCGCCCACGCCCGCTACGTCGGTCCCCTGCGTCAGCCCGACCTGTGCCGACTCGTGGGGTCGTCGGCCGTCGCCCTGGTGACACCCATGTGGGAGGAGCCCTTCGGCCTCGTCATCGCGGAGGCGCTGGCCACGGGCACGCCCGTCGCCGCGTTCGACATCGGCGGCGTGTCGGAGGTTCTCAGCGGGATGCCGGGGTCGGCGACGGTCATGCCGGGCGACGTCGTCGCCCTCGCGAAGGCCGCCTCCCGCCTGGCGGCGGAGGGAGCGCAGGAGCCGCTCACCCGCGTGTGGACCCGCCGCGCGGCGGTGCGGCAGCACTCGCTGGCACAGCGCTATCGCGAGGTGGAGCGCGTGCTCGCCCACACCGCGCAGCCGGTCCCGGTGCGGCGCGCGCCGGCGGTGGCGTGGTGATCGGCTGGTACGTCCACCATCACGGCTACGGCCACGTCGCGCGCTTCCTGGCGGTGCAGCCGCACCTGCGCTCGCCCGTCGTGGCGTTCTCGTCGATGCCGCGGCCCACGACGCTGCCCGCCGAGGTGGAATGGGTGGAGCTGCCCCCCGACGCCGATGAGTTCGAGGGCGCGGACGGGTCTTTCCACGACCCGCGCGACGCCGAGCCGACCGTCCGCGGACACCTGCACTGGGCCCCGCACGGCCACCCCGGTCACCGCGCCCGCCTCGCGACGATCGCCGCGGCATCCGTCACCCGGGATCTGCAGGCCTTCGTCGTCGACGTGAGCGCCGAAGTGGTCGCTTTCGCGCGCCTGCTGGGCCTGCGCACCGTCGCGGTGACCCAGCCGGGTGCCCGCACCGACGCCCCGCACGCGCTCGCGTACGCCCTGGCCGACCGCATCGTGGCCCCGTGGGCGCACGGCGCCGTGCCCACCGCGGGCCTGTCGGCGCACGGTGACCGAGTCGTGTGGACGGGCGGGATCTCGCGGTACGACGGGCGCTCCCCGGAGGGCGCCCGCGCCGAGCGCGCGGTTCTCGTGCTCGGTCGCGTGCTCGACGACGCCGTGCGGGCGGAGGCCACCGCCCGCCTGCGGGAGCGCGGGTGGGACGTCTCGGCCGTGGGCCACGACGCGACCTCGCGCGTGGACGATCCGTGGCCGCTGCTCTCGCGCAGCACCGTGGTGATCAGCGCCGCCGGGCAGAACAGCGTCGCCGACCTCGCGACCGCGGGTGCGCACGCCGTGGTCATCGCGCAGGAGCGCCCCTTCGACGAACAGGTCCACACCGCCGACGCCCTCGACCGCTGGGGACTGGCTCATCGGGCCGACGCCACCGTCACGGCGCCCGAACTCGTCGCCCTCGTCGAGGCCGCGGCCGACGGCGAACCGGACTGGTCGCGCTGGCAGGTCGCCGGAGGCGCAGAGCGCATGGCCGCCGCCGTCGAGGCGGTGCTGCCGTGAAGACCGCGGTGATCACGGTCGCGTCGAGGGCGCGCGCCGAGCACCTCGAGCGACAGCGCCGCGTGCTGGCCGAGGTGGCGACCGACATCGTGCGCGTGGAGGCGTGGCTCGACGCGTCGCCGCCGGACGGCACCCCGGATGCCGACACCCTCACGCTGCACGTGCCCCCGGGGCCCCACGGCATGTGCGTGGGCGAGGGCCGTAATCGGGCCGCCGCCGCGGCCGTCTCGGCCGGCGCCGAGCTGCTCGTCTTCCTCGACGTCGACTGCCTCCCGGGCGCGGACCTGCTGCCCGCCTACCGCGACGCGGCCCGCGCGCACCCGGATGCGATCCTCGCCGGAGCGGTCACCTACCTCGCGAGCGTGCAGCGCCCCGGATCCGCCTCCGACCTGCCGTTCCTCGTGCGCCCGCACCGCGCGCGCCCTGCGCTCGAGCCGGGCGCGACGCGCACGGCATCCCGCGAGGAGTACGACCTGTTCTGGTCGCTGTCGTTCGCCGTCACCCCCGCGACGTGGGACAGGATCGGCGGTTTCCACCCCGGCTACGAGGGCTACGGCGCCGAAGACACCGATCTCGCGTGGACGGCGCGCGCCGCCGACGTCGAGATGCGCTGGGTGGGCGGGGCGGATGCCTTCCACCAGTGGCATCCGGTGTCGTCTCCCCCGTGGCAGCATCTCGACGACATCCTCCGCAACGGCGCGACCTTCCACGCGCGGTGGGGGTCATGGCCGATGGGCGGATGGCTCGAGGCTTTCGCCGCGGCCGGCGCGATCGAGCAGCGCGAAAACGCCTGGGTCCGCTCCCGCGCGTGAGGTGCCGGGATTTGTCGCTCCGGAATGCCCGGAAGCGACGAATCTCGGCACCTCGCGCAGGGAGGGGTCAGACCAGCGCGCGGAGGGCGTCGACGATCCTCGTGGCGCGGGAGTCGTCGGCCTCCATCCAGTTCGTGACGAAGGCGAAGCCGACGCGGGCTGCGCGATCGGCGAACGCCACCTGACCGCCTGCCCCGTCGTGGCCGAAGCTCGTCGGGCCGAGGTAGCGGCGCGCGTCGGAGTCCAGCTGGAAGCCCGCCGCCCAGCGCGGCCACGGGGCGGGCGCGGCGAACACGGGTGCGCCTGCCGTGCGCTCTCGCGTGACCTCGTCGAGCGTGTCGTCGCGGAGCAGACGGATGCCGTCGGTCTCGACGACCGTGGCCGACCACATCGCCGCGACCGCCCGGGCGGTGGCGACGGCGCCCGCCCCCGGGATCACGGCGGCCCGCACGTCGTCGGCGTTGAATCCGTCGTCGTCGGTCACGAGCGTGGCCGGCAGTGCGCCGCCGAGCGTCATCGCCCGGTCCAGCCAGTCGACGACGCCGGGGTCCCGCTCGGCCGCCTGCCGCGCGACGAGGGCGTCGAGCGTCGGCCCGACGCGCAGGTGAGCAGCGGATGCCGCGACCTCGGCCGGCATCCCGAGCCACGCTCCGCCGCCCACCGCCTCCGCCATCGCCGCGAACGCCTCGCCGGGGGCGACGCCGCCGGCCCGGCGCACGATCTCGCCCGACAGCCAGCCGTGGGTGAGAGCGTGATACGCCCAGCCGGCGCCGGGCTCCCACAGCGGTTCCTGCGCGGCGACGATCCGGGTCATCGCGTCGAAATCGAGCAGCTGCGCGCGCGTGACGTCGACCCGCGGGGCCGAGACACCCGCCCGATGCGCGAGGGCGTCGCCCACGCTCACCCGGGCTTTGCCGTGCACCGCGAACTCGGGCCAGAGCTCGGCCAACGGACGGTCGAGGTCGAGCATCCCGTCTTCGACGAGCCGCGCGGCGAGGATCGACATCAGACCCTTCGTGCACGAGAACACCACGGAGGGCGTGTCGCTCTCCCACGGCCGACCGTCGCGGCTGTCGGCTGTGCCGCCCCAGACGTCGACGACCGTGCGTCCGTCGACACGGATCGCGAGGGCCGCGCCCATCTCGGGCAGCCCCGCGAATGCGGCGGCGAAGGCCTCCCCCACCGGCTCGAATCCCGGGGCCACGACGCCCTGCACCGCGGTCACCGGACGACCTCCGCGACGATGAGACGGTCGCCGTCCCAGCGCAGCGGGAGCGGGTCGGACAGGGTGCCGACGAACGCGCCGTCGGTCGTGACGTTCTCGAAGGCCAGCATCACGGCCTGGCCGTCGGCGTCGTCGGCGACGACGCGACCGCTGTAGAGCCGCTCGTCGGCGACCAGCGTCGCACGCTCGACGGGGTACGGACCCCGCGGGTCGTCGAGGGCCACGGCCCAGATGCCTCCCGCCTGACCGACGCGGTCACCGGCCAGATGAGTCGCGTCGCAGGAGAAGACCAGAGCCCACCGCCCCGCGATCCGCACCACCTGCGGCACCTCGAGGTGAGCGAAACCGGCGCCCGGCGTGCTGCGCGGGGGGCGCACCTCCCACTGGTGCAGGTCGCGCGACCAGGCGTGCCCGATGACCCCGCGGTCGCGGCCGCGGCCGTCCCGGGCGCGGGCGGTGACGAGCATGTGCCATCCCTCGCCGTCGGGATCGGCGAACACCCACGGATCGCGCCAGGCCTCCTCGTGCCAGGTGCCCGCGTCGAGCGTCTCGTACCAGCGCGCGTCGGCGGCCACGACCACCTCGGGATCCTTCACCCACGTCGCCAGATCGGTCGAGGATGCCGCGAGCACCGTCTCGACGTTCGTGATCTCGCCCTCGCGCAGGAACCGCGAGCCGGTGTAGAACATGCGCCAGTCGGCATCCGCCCCGACGATGCTGCCGGTCCAGGTGGCCGTGGCATCCGGAGCATCTCCCCCGGAGGGCTCCAGCACCGTTCCGTGGACAGTCCACGAGCGCAGGTCGTCGCTCGTGGCGTAGCCGACGCTGGCGTTGCGGTGACGCAGGTCGGGGTCGCCCAGGCTCGTCGGCGCCTGGAGGAACATCATGTGGTGGGTGTCGCCGTCGCGGGCGAGCCAGAAATCCCAGACCCAGTGGTCGGGCAGCGTGAACGTCATGAGGTCCGTTTCGGGGAAGAAGGGCGTGATCAGCCCTTGACCGCGCCCTGCACGAGGGCGCGGATGAACTGGCGCTGGAACACGAGGAACAGCAGGACGGCGGGCGTGATGATGATCAGCGCTCCCGCGTTGAGCAGCGGGATGCTGAGCGAGTACTGGCCCTGGAAGAAGGTCAGGGCGCCCGCGACCGTGCGCTGCAGGGGGTCGGCGATGAGGACGACCGGGAGCAGGAACTGGTTCCACGTCCAGATGAACAGCAGGATCGCCAGGGCCGAGAGCGCGGGAGCGGCGAGCGGGAGCTGGATGCTGCGGAACTCCCGCCAGATCGAGGCACCGTCGACACGGGCCGCCTCGGACAGCTCGCGGGGCACGTTGATGAAGTGCGCGCGCATCCAGAAGACGCCGAACGGCATGTAGAGCCCGATCAGCGGGAAGATCACCGCCCAGGGGGTGTTCACGGTGCCCATCGACTGCGCCTGGTAGTAGAGCGGGATGATGAGCGCCTCGAACGGGATGGTCAGGCCCAGGACGAAGAACACCAGGATGCCGCGGCCGAAGCGCACCTGGAGCGAGCCCAGCGCGAAGCCCGCCAGGGTGGCGGCGACGAGGCTCAGGGGGACGACGCCGAGGACGATCATCAGGCTCGACCCCATGAGCTGCCACACGTGGCCGGTCTCGAAGGCGGTGGCGAAGTTGCCCCACTGCGGATCGGTCGGCCAGGTGAGACCGGTCGGATTCTGGTCGGCGGGCTGGAGTGCCGCGGAGAACATGCTGATCAGCGGCAGGAGCGTCACGATCGCGGCGACGCTGAGCAGGAGGATGCCGAGCACGCGCTCGGTACGGCTGGCGATCACGAGTCGCTCGCTCTCGAGAGGCGTTGGATGGGGAGCACCACGATCAGCACCAGCACCATGAGCACGATGCCGAAGGCCGAGGCCAGGCCCACATCGCTCTGGGTGAAGCCGATGCGGAAGATCGACAGGCCGGGCACGAGGGTCGCGCGGCCGGGACCGCCCTGGGTCGAGGTGTAGATGATGTCGAAGCTCGACAGGGCGGCGATGACGGTGACGGTGACGAGCACCGCGATCTCCTGACGCAGGCCGGGGAGGGTGATGGTGAAGAACTCGCGCCACCACCCGGCACCGTCGAGGCGGATCGCCTCGTACAGCGAGACGTCGATCTTGCCGAGACCGGTGAGCAGCAGCACGGTGCACAGACCGGTGAGCACCCACGATCCGATCAGGCCCACGGCCGGCAGCGCCGTGCCGTAATCGGCGAGCCACGGGCGGGTGATCCAGCCGAGCCCGACCCAGCCGAGGATCTGGTTCACCGCACCGGTCTGGGCGTACATCCACGACCAGGCGATACCGGCGGCGGCGAGCGGGATGATCTGCGGCAGGAACAGCACCGTCTGCGCCGTGGCGGCGAAGGCCTTGTACCGGATGCCGCGGATGAGGGTCGCGAGGACGAGCCCGAGCCCCACCGGGATGAACGTGAAGAACGCGATCAGGATGAACGCGTTGCGGATCGCGCCGAGCAGGTCGGGGTCGGTGAACACCGTGAGGTAGTTCTCGAAGCCGACCCAGCGGGCGAGACCGATGCCGTTCCAGTCGTAGAACGAGTACTGCACCCCCTGGAGCAGGGGCCAGATAACGAATCCGACGTAGAACGCGAGGGCGGGCACGAGGAGCACCCAGCCGACGAGGGTCGCCCGCCGGGCCACTGCGCGTGCAGCGGCCCGGCGAACGGGTGCGGTCGCCGTCGCCGAGGAGGCGTCGCTGTGTCGAGGGGCCGCCGCGACGGCGACCGCACGGTCGGTCATTACTTCCCGACCTCGCTCTCGTAGAACTTCTGCACGCGGTCGACGAACTCCTGGCCGGTGATCTGGCTGGTCACCAGCAGCTGCGACTCGGGGATGATCGAGCCCGCGTAGATGCCCGCGGTGGTGTTGGCCATGAAGTCGACCTGGCCGTTCTCAGCGCCGATCTGCGCGGACATCTTCAGCGCGTTCTCGATCAGCGAGCCGGACTCGACGCTCGGCAGCTCCTGGGCGGGGTCGCCGCCGGGCGACGCACCGGTGACGTCGACGATGATCTGGCGCGCGGTCGGATCGGTGTGCACCCAGTTCAGGAAGTACGCGACTTCGTTGATGTGCGGCGACTTGGCTGCGACCGAGAACGAGTTCGCCGCTCCCATGGCCACGTGATCGGCTCCGGCCTCGGCCGGCGGCACGAGGAAGAACTCGACGTTGGAGCCGAGCGCCTTCTGGTAGTTCGCCGCCTCCCAGTTGCCGTTGAAGGTGAACAGACCCTCGCCCGCCGAGAAGCGGCTGGTGAAGGTGAAGTAGTCGATCGCGTTGATGTCGGACGGGAAGTACCCGGCATCCGCCCATTCACGCACGAGCTCGGCACCCTGGACGTTGCCGGACTCGTCGTAGCGCGCACCCGGCTCGTTGAACATCCACGACAGGAACTGGTCCTTGTCGACGTACTGGTTCATCGCGGCCTGGACCACGAAGTTGACGACGCCGTCCTTGTCGCCGGCCATGATCGGCAGGATGCCGGCGGCCTTCGCCTTCGCCATGTCGTCCTCGAGCTCGGACAGGGTCTGCGGCGGGGCGTCGATGCCGAGCTGGCCGGCGAGCGTGGTGTTCATGTAGATGCCGGTGATGCTGTAGCCCAGGCCCAGCTGGTAGAGCGACCCGGATCCGCGGACGCCCTCGTCGTTCATGCGCAGCGGCGCGAGCTGCGACGCCGGCCAGGCGTCCCACCCGTAGGCGTCGAAGTAGGGGTCGAGGTTGGCCACGAGCCCGTCGCGCACCGTGTCGCCGAGGGTGGGGAGGCGGATGAGGTCGGGCGGGGTGGAGCTGGCGAGAAGCTTGGGGGCGTTCGCGGTGAGGTTCTGGAACGTGTCGCGGTTGATCGTGAAGGTGACGTTCGGGTGCTGCTTGGTGAACTCCTCGGTCAGCTTGTCGGTGACCGGGAAGCCCGTCTCGTCGGCGATCGTGAGCTGGACGGGGTCGCTGGTGAGCTCGGTGCTCACCTCGACGTCGTTCTGCGCGGCCGGGGCCGCGCTCCCGGGCGCGCACCCGGTCAGGGCGGCGCCGGTGAGGCCGGCGATGGCGAGCAGGGCGAGGGATGCCCCTCGGCGCCGGCGCGGGATGCGGGTGTTCATGTCGACTCCTTCGTCTGTGCTGCGTGCCGGCGCTCGGGCTGTTCCGGCGGCGGACTGCTGGTGCGCTAACCTGTGCTGAAAGGATTTAGCAGCATCATTTACGCAGACGCACGGAGCGCTGTCAAGATCACTGCGAAGATCGTGACCGCGGCGCCGATGCCGCAGAACGGGAGCACCGATGGGCAAGAGGGTCACACTGGCCGACGTCGCCCGGCGAGCCGGCCTGTCCCCCGCGGCGGCCTCCATGATCTTGAACGGTCGTCCCGACACCCGCCTCTCGAAGGACGCCCACGAGCGCGTGCACGCCGCTGCCGCGGAGCTCGGCTACCGCCCCAACATGTCGGCGCGGGCGCTGCGCACCGACACGTCGCACACCGTCGGTTTCGTGTCGGACCTCGTCGCGACCACCCGCTTCGCGAGCGGGCTCATCAAGGGCGCGCTCGGCGCGGCGGAGGCCGCCGGCCAGGTCGTGCTCGTCGCGGAGACCGGAGGTGAGCCCGAACGCGAGGCCGAGGCGGTCTCGGCCCTGCTCGACCGTCAGGTCGACGGCATCATCTTCGCGTCGATGCGCGCGCGGGAGACGTTCGTCCCCCGCCTGCCGACGGGACTGCGCACGGTCATGCTGAACGCCACCAACGAGCTGCACCGCTGCAGCGTGCTGCCCGACGAGGAGACGGGAGGTCGACGGGCGGTCGAGCTCCTCCTCGATGCGGGGATCCGCGACGGCATCCTGCTCCTCGGATACGACGCGGAGGCGGAACGCGATCTGTTCCGCTCGGCCACGGTGGCGGCGCGCGTGCGCGGGATCTCCGCGGCCATGGCCGACGCGGGGGCGAGATTCCTGCACGAGGAGTCGATCTGGCTGTGGGAGCCCGCCCCCGGCTACGAGTTCACCGCGCGGCTGCTCGCCCAGGGGATGCGCCCGCGGGCCATCGTCTGCCTCAACGACCGGCTGGCCTTCGGCGCCCTCCAGGCCCTGGGGGATGCCGGGCTGCGGGTGCCCGACGACGTGTCGCTGGTGTCGTTCGACAACGACGAGCTCGCCGCCTACCTGCGTCCGGGGCTGACGACGATCGGTCTTCCGCACGAGGACATGGGCCGCCGCGCCGTCGAGCTCCTGCTCACACCGGACGGCCCACCCGAGGGGCAGCACCTCGTCGAGATGCCGGTGGTGATCCGCGACTCGATCCGCCGTCCCTGAGCGCACGCGGGAAGGACTCCTCCCGTCGAGTGTCCAGGACATGCCGCGCGCGGCCGGCGAGCCCGGCGTGTTCTGGACGCTCGACGGGGTCGAGGCCTCCCCGCACGGAAGCCCCGGCGCACGAGGGCGCCGGGGCTTCCGTGCGGGGGTCAGGCGCGTCGCATCCAGACCGTCGCCTCACCCGGCAGGACGTCTCCCGCGAGCGGGCCGCTCGACAGCAGTACCTCACCCGCGGGAAGCGCGGCGGGCTCGGTGCCGAAGTTCGTCACGACGGTCCACCCGCCGGGGCGGGAGAACGAGACCACGTCGGCGCGGTCGGTGTCCATCCACTCCAGCCGCTCGTCGGTCTGCAATCCGTGCCGCAGGGCGAGGGCCCGGCGGTACAGCGACAGCGTCGATGCGGGATCGCCGTCCTGCACATCGGCGGCGTAGGTCTCGAACCACTCCGGCTGCGGCAGGTGCGCGCCGCCCCGGCCGAATCCGAACGCCGACCCCGACGAGGTCCAGGGCAGCGGCACGCGGCATCCGTCACGGCCCATGTCGACCCCGGGGCTGCGGAAGAACGTCGGGTCCTGGCGCTCGGCATCCGGGATGTCGGCCACCTCGTGCAGCCCGAGCTCCTCGCCCTGGTACAGGTACGCGGACCCCGGCAGGCCCAGCACGAACAGCGCCGCCGCTCGTGCGCGACGCTCGCCGCGCTCGGCGTCGAGGGTCGGCGACTGCCCGCCCGACAGCAGCCACTCGTTGCCGTGCTTGAGCGTCGGGCGTCCGTCGGTGCCGCGCTCGGCGTCGGGCAGTCCGTACCGCGTGGCGTGGCGCACGACGTCGTGGTTGGACAGCACCCACGTGGTCGAGGACCCCGATCGAGCGGCGAGGGCGAGGTTGTCGGCCACGATCCGACGGAACTGCCCGGCGTCGAAGTCGGCCTCCAGCAGGTCGAAGTTGAACGCCTGTCCGAGGCTCTCGGCGCTGGCGTAGAGCGGGACCCGCGAGGGGTGGACCCAGGCCTCGGCCACCGCGGTACGCGGCGGGTCGTACGAGTTGAACACGGCACGCCACTCGGCATAGACCTCGTGCACGTCGTCGCGGTCGAGCAGCGGGTGCGTACCGTCGATCGGCATCGCCTCGAGTTCCGCCCGCGAGGGCAGCGGCTCCGTGAGGTCCTTCGTGAGCATATGGGCCACGTCGATGCGGAAGCCGTCGACGCCGCGATCGCTCCAGAAGCGCAGGGTCTTCACGAAGTCGGCGCGCACCTCGGGGTTCGACCAGTTCAGATCGGGCTGTGAGACGTCGAAGTTGTGGAAGTACCACTGGCCGTCGGCGACGCGCTCCCACCCGAGGCCGCCGAACACCGAGACCCAGTCGGTCGGCGGCTCGGAGCCGTCGGGGCCGCTGCCCTCGCGGAAGATGTAGCGCTCCCGCGCGGCCGAGCCGCGACCGGCGGCCACCGCCTCCTGGAACCAGGCGTGCTTGTCGGAGGTGTGATTGGGGACGATGTCGACGACGACGCGGATGCCGTGGGCGTGCAGCTGCGCGATCAGCTCGTCCATGTCGGCCAGGGTTCCCAGCCGCGGGTCGACGTCACGGTAATCGGCGACGTCGTAACCGCCGTCGGCGAGGTCGGACGGGTAGAAGGGGCTGAGCCAGATGGCATCCACCCCCAGTTCGGCCAGGTACGCAACGCGAGAGGTGACGCCGGGGATGTCTCCCAGGCCGTCGCCGTTCGTGTCGGCGAAGCTGCGGGGGTAGACCTGGTACACCACGGCCTGACGCCACCAGTCGGGGGTGTCGGAGAGCGCGCGGGCGTGCACGGAAGGTGCGGCGGTTGTCACGAAGGGTCCTTTCGGGGAGGGGATGGTCTGCTCAGCCCTTGACGGCGCCCTGCGTGACGCCGGCCATCACCCATCGCTGGGTGAAGAGGTAGGCGACGATCGCGGGGGCCATGGCCATGAGGTAGGAGGCGAAGGCGACGTTGTAGTTGTTGCTGAACTGCGTCTGGAACAGGTTCTGGCGCACCGGCAGCGTCTGAAGGGCCGGGTCGCTGATGATGAGCGACGGCATCATGAAGTCGTTCCACGCGTAGAGGAACGCGAAGATGCCGACCGTGGCGCTCATCGGTGCGAGCAGCGGGAAGATGAGACGCCAGAACGTCTGCCAGGTGGTGGCGCCGTCGATGCGCGCGCTCTCCTCAAGTTCGAGCGGGATGGAGCGCAGGAAGGCGGTGAACAACAGCACGCTGAAGCTCAGCTGGAACATCGTGGCGAGGATGATCACGCCGAGCGGGTTGTCGAGGCCGAGACGCCCGGTCAGCTGGATCTGCGGGAGCGCGATGACCGGGAACGGGATGAACATCGCCGCGAGCAGGTAGAAGAACGAGTAGCGGAAGAGCTTCCGGTCCCAGTTGCGCGCGATGGCGTACGACGCGAACGCGGCGAGGATGATGGTCGCCACGACCGTGCCCGCGGTGACCAGCAGCGAGATCGCGAGGCCCACCGGGAACTTCGTGAGCGTCCACGCCTGGACGAAGCCGTCGAAGCTGATCGGCGAGGGGATCGAGAACGCGTTGCCGTCGACCACCTGCGTGCCGTTCTTGAGCGCCATCGAGACGGTGACGTACAGCGGCAGCAGCACCGTCAACGAGCACAGCACGAGGATGGTCGTCGTCGACCAGCTGATGCGCTCGGCGCCGACGCGGCGGAAGCGGGAGCGCCGGGGGCCGGAGCCCGCGGGGCCCTGGCGCTCGGGGACGGCGAGCTCGGCCTGCTCGAAGGCGAGGGCGGGCTGGTTGAGAGCGGTCATGACAGGGTGTTCCTTCCCCGCGTCAGCGAGAGCTGCAGGAGCGAGATGACGACGGCGACGACGAAGAAGAGCGCGGCGTTGGCCATCTGATAGGCGTAGTCGCCGCCGTTGAAGCCCAGGATGATCGACATCGCGACGCTGCGCGTCGCCGTCCCCGGGCCGCCGCCGGTGAGACCGACGATGATGTCGTATGCGTTCAAGAACCCCTTGAAGCCGAGGATCACGTTGATGACGACGTAGCCGGCCACGAGCGGGAGCGTGATGCGCAGCAGCTGCTGCGTCTTGCTGGCCCCGTCGAGTCCGGCCGCCTCGTACACGTCGCCCGGGACCGAGAGCAGTCCCGCGATGTAGATGAGCAACGTCCCGGGGATCGCCTGCCACGCCGTGACGATGACGATCGCGACCCACGCCAGATCGGGGTTGGCGAGCAGGCTCGTCTGCAGCCACGGGATGCCGAGGGCCTCGCCCGCCGACGGCACGGAGTTGCTGAAGAGGAAGTTGAAGACGTAGGCGATGATGATGCCCGAGATCACCATCGGGATGACGAAGACCGTCCGCAACGCCTTCGTGAAGCGGATCCGCGCGGTCAGGCCCACCGCGAGCAGGAAGGCCGCGACGTTGACGACGATGACGGTGGCGATCGAGAACCCGAAGGTGAACAGGTAGGCCTGCAGGATCGCGGGGTCGCTGAAGATCGCGACGTAGTTCGTCAGCCCCGTGAAGTTCCACTCCCCGAGACCGATCGAGTCGGTGAAGCTGAAGAAGATGCCGATCAGACCCGGGATCGTGATCGCGAGCGTGAACAGCACGAGGGTCGGCAGCAGGAACAGGTAGTAGATGGGCTCGATACGGCGCGAGCTACGGCGAGCCGTCGCCTTCCCACCCGTGACGATCGTGGTGGTGGTGGTCATCGCGCGGCCTCCTCGCCAGCGGCATCCGTCGTCGAGGCGGGCGGCTGGCGGAATGCGAGCCGCGACCAGTCCTCGTCCATCGTGCGCAGGGTGGCCTCGGGCGAGGCGCCGAAGATCATCGCCTGCGCGTAGTTGAAGGTGGGGATCGTCTTGGGCACGAGCACCGAGGCGCCCTGGTAGATGCGACCCTGCTCGTAGTACGGGACCATGCCGGCGACCCGCGGGTCGCTGGGGGAGGGCGCGTCCGTGGTCGGCGCGAACCCGAGCTGCGACTCGTTGTAGGCCTCGATGATCTCGGGCTGGTAGAGGTACTCGAGGAAGTCGCGGGCGGCATCCTGGTGGCGGGAGGCCTCGGGGATGATCGCGGCCAGGTCCATGTTCACCCGCACCTTGAGGTCGGCGGGATCGTCGGTCATCGGCAGCGGGAAGGTGCCCACGGAGAGGTCCGGCGCGGTCTTCGCGATCTCGCCGAGCGCCCAGGGACCCTGCAGGTACATCGCCGCCTGGCCCTGCGCGAACGCGAGGTTGCCGTCACCGTAAGCGCGGCTCTCGGCATCCTCGTTCGTGTAGGCCTGCGCGAGCTGGAGCATGCGGTCCATCGGCTCGGTGAAGTCCTTCGCGAACGAGACCGTCGAATCGGCCCCGACCTGATCGCCCTCGGCGGCGAGGCCGTCGAAGAAGTCGATCACGTCGAGCGAGCCACCGACGGAGTAGTCGTACCAGCCCTGCGCCACGGTCCAGTCGTCTTTGAAGGTGCCGTAGAAGGGGGTCACGCCGTTCTGCTTCAGAGTGTCGGACACCTGGATGAGCTCGTCCCACGTGGTGGGAACCTCGAGGCCCAGCTGCTCGAAGATCTGCCTGTTGTAGATGACCGAGGCGGCCATGACCGAGTAGGGCAGCGCACTGGTGCGCCCCTCGCACGAGCCGTACTGGTCCATGAGCGGCTGCAGATCCTCGCGGACCGCGCCCGCGGCGGTCGTGCCGGAGAGGTCGCTGAGCGCGCAGCGCTGCACGAAGCGGGCGACCTCGTAGTTGTAGTTGGCGAGCATGATGTCGGGCGGGTTGCCGCGGACGAAGCTCGCCGAGACCACGTCGACGCCCGAGCTGTCCATCTCGACGCGGACCTCGTCTTGCGAGGCGTTGTACTGCGCGACGACGTCGTTCATGAACGACAGCGCCTCGCGCTTGCTGAAGGTGAAGCGGATGGTCTCGCGCCCGTCGGCCGTGCAGCCGGCGAGCAGACTCGCCCCGAGCACCCCCACCGCGGCCGCGGCGAGCCACCGCCGCCCCGCTCTCGTCTTCGTCGACACCTGCATCCTCCTCGCTGCACTGCGAATTTGTTGTGTCGCCGAGTAAATTTACTCGCCAAATCAACTTGATGAGGGCAGTATTGCATCGGACGCGAAAGGGGTCAAGATCTGATGTCGGATGCCACATCGGCGGCGGCCTCGTTGCGCAGACGCAGCCTCGACGCCGTGCTCGCCCACGCCTGGGACGCCGAGGCCTTCACCGCCAGCGACGTCATGGCGGCGGTCGGCCTGACGCGGTCGACGACCATCGACGTGCTCGACGAGCTCGTCGAGCGGGGCCTGCTCGCCGAAATGCCGAACGCCCGCACCGTCGGGGAGTACTCGAAGGGGCGCCCGGCGCGCCGCTTCGCGTTCCGTCCCGACTCGGCCGTGGTGGTCGGCGTCGACGCCGGCCGCGGGCACGTCACCGCCACCGTCGCCGATCTGCGCGGACGGGCGCTCGCGACCTCGCGCCTCGCGGTCGACCCCGAGCGGGATTCTCCGGAACGCCGTCGACGAGCCGCCGAGGCGACGGTGGACGCGACCCTCACCCGGGCGCACCGCGACCGGTCCGACATCGCCGCCCTCTGCGTCGGCGTCCCCGCGCCCGTCGATCGATCGGGTCGCTCCCCCGTTCATCACGACCGATTCTGGGAGCGCATGAACCCGGGCTTCGTCGACACGTTCGCCGAGTGGGCTCCGGTGGTGCGCGTCGAGAACGATGCCTCCCTCGCGGCCGTCGCCGAGCGTGCGCACGGCGCCGCGGTCGGCGTCGACGACTTCATCGCCCTCCTCGCCGGCGAACGTTTCGGTGCGGGGATCTGGGTCGACGGGCGTCTGCTGCGCGGTGCTCACGGCGGCGCCGGCGAGACCGTCGCGTTCGATCGGGTCACCGGCGTGGGCGGCGCCGAGGGCCTCGCGCCGCGGTGCGTCGACGCGGCCCGCGACGCCCGTGCCACCGGGCGCCTTCCCGCCGGATCGGCTCTGGCGACGATCGACCCCGCCGCGCTCGACGCCAAGACCGTCCTCGACCTTGCCGGCGCGGGCGATGCCGGGGCGCTCGCCGTCGCGCAGGAGGTCGGCGGTGCGCTCTCGATCGTCGCCGCGACCCTGGGCAGCCTCTTCGACGTACGAAGGGTCGTGGTCTCGGGCGCGATCGCCGCGGGCGCCGAGCCGATCATCGCCGCGGCACGAGCCGCTCTCCCCCGCGCTCTGGACCTTCCGGCGCCCGAGATCGTGGCATCCCCCCTCGGCGCGGACATCGTCTCGATCGGCGCGGTCGCCGCGGCCGTCGACGCCGCGCGGTCCCATGCGCTCGACCTCCTCGCCTTCGCCGCGCCCGACGCTCGCGCGGGGGCCTGAACGCGCCCCTCGGCGACCGCCGCAACCCCGCCTCGCGATCCGCGCGACCTCGGTAGCGTCGGTCGCATGCCCGAATGGCCCGAACACGTCCTCTGGTGGCACCTCTACCCGCTGGGGTTCGTCGGTGCGCCGATCCGCGACGGCGTGGACCCGGATGCCGAGCCCGTGCATCGCCTGGACCGTCTCGAACCGTGGCTCGACCATGTCATCGAGCTCGGGCTGAACGGTCTGCTGCTGGGGCCGGTCTTCGCGTCCGAGACCCACGGCTACGACACCGTCGATCACTTCCGCATCGACCCGCGGCTCGGAGACGAGGCCGATGTCGACCGTCTCGTGGGTGCGGCGCGGGAGCGGGGCATCCGGATCCTGCTCGACGGCGTCTTCAACCACGTGGGGCGCGGGCACCCTGCTTTCCGCGAGCAGACGGAGGACGCACCGCAGTTGTTCCGCGGGCGGTGGATCGACGGCCGGTTCGAGGCGGACGTCTTCGAGGGGCACGACGCGCTCGTCGCCCTCGATCATTCCTCCCCCGCCGTGGCCGACCTGGTGGTCGAGGTGATGTGCCACTGGCTCGAACGGGGCGTCGACGGATGGCGATTGGACGCGGCGTACGCGGTGCCCTCGACCTTCTGGGCCGAGGTGCTGCCGCGCGTGCGGGAGCGCTTCCCCGACGCGTGGTTCCTCGGTGAGGTGATCCACGGCGACGCGGCGCGGATCGTGCAGGAATCGAGCATGGACTCCCTGACGCAGTACGAGCTGTGGCAGGGCATCTGGCACGGCATCGCCGACGGGAACCTCTTCGAGCTCGGTCACGCGATCGAACGGCACGACGAGCTGCTGCGCGTGTTCGTCCCTCAGACGTTCGTGGGAAACCACGACGTCACGCGCATCGCCTCGGCGGTGGGCGCCGACCTCGTGCCGCACGCCCTCGCGGTGCTGTTCACCGTCGCCGGGACCCCATCGGTCTACGCGGGCGACGAATTCGGCTGGACCGCGGTGAAGGAGGAGCGCCTCGGCGGCGACGACGCGGTGCGGCCGGAGTTCCCCGCCTCACCCGACGCGGTGGACGGCGACGCGCGGGTCCTCGAGGCGCACCGGGCGCTCATCGCCCTGCGGCGCCGCAAGCCGTGGCTCTGGCGTGCGCACACCGACGTGGTCGAGCTCGCCAACACCAGCATCGTGCTGCGGACGGCGACCGCCGACGACGCGGTCGTGGTGACGCTGAACATCGGCGACGAACCGGTGTCGCTTCCGTCCGCCGACGCCCGCACGGTCGTCACCGGCGACGGGACGCTCGTCGGCGACCGGGTCGAGCTGGGCCCGCGGGGCTGGGCGGTGCTGGAGGCCTGAGCGCCAGGCCACTCCCGCACCCAGGTCCCTGCGTCGCACCCAGGTCCCCGAGCCGCACCCAGGTCCCCGAGCCGCACCCAGGTCCCCGAACCGCACCCAGGTCCCTGAGCCTGTCGAAGGGACCGAGCCCACCGCAGACCGGGTGCCGCGCCTCACCCGCCCGCGCGGAACCGGTGCTCGGGGCGACCCGTCGACCCGTAGCGCAGGCTCACCTGCACGAGCCCCCGCTCCGCGAGCGCGGTGAGGTGTCGCTGCGCCGTGGCGCGCGAGACCCCGATGCGCTCGGCCACCTCCGACGCCGAGGCCTCGTCTCCGGCGAGCGCCCCCAGCACCGTCTGCTCGGTCGCCGACCGTGCGAGCGAGGCCCCCTCGCGCTCGCCGCGCATGAGGGATGCCGCGCGGTCGATGTCGTCCTGCGAGAGCGGTCGGACGCTCGTCAGCAGATTGCGATACCGGGCGTAGCGCTCGAGGCGCTCGGCCAGCACACGGGTGTCGAACGGCTTCACGAGGTACGCGAGGGCACCGGCCGAGAATGCGCGGCGCACCGTCGCGGCATCCGTCGCCGCCGACAGCACGAACGCATCGACGTCGAGGGTGCGCACCAGGTCGATCCCGTCGCCGTCGGGCAGGTAGACGTCGGCCAGCACGAGATCGGGGGCGTGCGCCGCGATCGCGATGCGCGCCTCGCCGATCGTGCGCGCCGGCTCCAGCGCGACGAAGCCCGGCCGCGCGGCGACCGCCTCGCGATGGAGCCCCGCCACGCGGAAGTCGTCGTCGACCACCAGAACCCGGATGCCGCTCACGCGTCGCCTCTCTCTCGTTCCACGTCGTCGCGGCTCCGGCGTACGCCGGGAAGGCGCGCCGCCACAATGGCGCCGTTCTCCTCGTCACCCGCGTCGACGACCCACACGTCCCCGCCCCGGCGCCGGGCGAACTCGCGCGACAGAGGCAGCCCGATCCCGAGACCGTGCACCCTGTCGGTGTCGACGTCGGTTCCCCGCTCGCGCTGCGCGAATATTCCCTCGACGTCGGCGATCCCGCCCCCGCTGTCGGACACCGTCATCACCACCGCGTCGCGATCGTCGAGCACGCTGACCTCCACCTCGCGGGGTGCGGGAGCAGCCGCGGCGGCCGTCACGGCGTTGTCGATGAGGTTGCCGAGCACCGCCACCACGTCTTCGACGTCGTCGATCGTCTCCCTCGAGAAGGTGTCGTCGGCGACGCGCAACGCCACACCGCGTTCCCGGGCGGCGAGGGCCTTCGCGCCGAGGAAGGACTGCAGCATGGCGTCCCCCACGAGCTCGATCCCCGGCACGGCCCAATCGACCGAGCCCCGATCGACGAGGTCGGCGAGGAACCCCCGCGCCTCCTCGACCCGGCCTGCGTCGAGGAGCCCCACGGCGGCGTGCAGCCGGTTGGCATTCTCGTGCCGCTGCACGCGCAGAGCGTCGCCCATGGCGCGCACGCTGTCGAGGCGGCCCGAGAGGGCCATCACGTCGGTCCGGTCGCGCAGAACGGCCACCCGGCCGAGGGCGCGCGCCCCGCGTCGCACGGGCCGCACGTCGACGAAGACGACGCGGTCGCCCAGCGGCAGCCCGGTCGCGGCCCCGGCGCCCGACAGCGCGGCCGAGACGGCCGGCGCGAGACCGAGATCGGCGATCGGTCGCCCCACGGCGCCGGTCACACCCAGCAGGCGTTCGGCGGTGGCCGTGCACACCCGCACCACACCGGCTTCGTCGAGGGCGACGACGCCCTCATCGGCTCCCTCGAGCACGGCGGTCTGGGTCTGCACGAGCGCGGCGAGCTCCTCCGGCTGCACGCCCAGGGTCAGCCGCTCGAGCCGGCGTCGCATCAGCAGGGCCACGAGCGCGCCGATGGCCACGGCGAGCGCGACGGCCACGGCGATACCGGCGATCAGCGCGGGGAGGTCGTCGAAGACGCTGGCCCGTTCGAAGCCCACGCTCACCTCGCCGACCGGCGCCCCTCCGCCGGGCGGATAGATCGGCACCTTCGCCCGCGCCGATTCGCCGAGCGTGCCGGTCTCCCAGGTCACCACCTCGCGACCGGCGAGCGCGTCGGCGAAGCTCGTGCTCACGACCTCCCCCAGCCGGTCGGGGTCGGGGTGCGCCAGACGGATGCCGTGATCGTCGGTGATGACGACGAACAGCCCCTGCGTGCGCCCGGTGACGTCGGCGGCGTAATGCTGCAGCGTCCCGTCGCGCAGCTGGGCGGCATCGGGGGTTCCGGGGTCGGCGGAGAACGCGGTCACGAGCGAGCGCACGTCGGGCGCCTCGGCGACCGAGCGGGCGATGTTGAGGGCCGACGAATCGGCCTCCGCCTTGAGCTGCTGCACCCCGAGCCACGCGAACACGGCCGTGCACACCGCCACGACGACGAGTTGGGTGGCGACCTGCACCACGAGCATCCGGGTGGCGAATCGCATGCGCACCTCCCGGTCGGCGACGTCGTCATGCGCGAAATGCGCAGAAGACACGGTACGCGCATAACGACGCTCAATGCGAGCAAACGCGCGCCCGAGGACCCGGTATCCGTACGGTCGGCAGATCGATGGCGCACCGGGCGCCCACATCCACGACGAAGGAGTCGCGATGACCCCCCTGATCCTTGCGGCCGAGGCCGAAGAGTACGCGGTGGCCTACACGCCCGCCGACGGCGTGCTCGTCGCCCTCGGTTTCCTCATGGTGCTGTCGTTCATGGCGTTGATCATGACGCGGCGCATGACCCCCATGGTCGCCCTCATCATCGTGCCGACCGTGTTCGGCCTCATCGCCGGCGCCGGTTTCGGCCTCGGCGACATGGTGATCGACGCGATCGGCAAGATGGCACCGACCGCCGCCCTGCTGCTGTTCGCCATCATGTACTTCGGCATCATGATCGACGTCGGCCTGTTCGATCCCCTGATCCGCGTGATCACGCGCTTCCTGGGCGACGACCCGGCCAAGATCGTGCTCGGCACGGCGATCCTCGCCGGCGCGGTGTCGCTCGACGGCGACGGCTCGACCACCTTCATCATCACCACCTCGGCGATGCTGCCGCTGTACCTGCGCCTGGGCATGAGCCCCGTGGTGCTGACCTGCGTCGCGGGTCTGATGAACGGCACCCTGAACATCGTGCCGTGGGGCGGCCCCACCGTGCGCGCCGCGACGGCGCTGGGCCTGCAGCCCACCGACGTCTTCGTGCCGATGATCCCCTCGCTCCTCGCGGGCCTGGTCGTCGCCCTCGCCTTCGCCTGGTTCCTCGGCCTGTCCGAGCGCAAGCGCCTCGCGGGTTCGGTCGACACCTCGAAGATCGACGGCCCCGGCGGCTTCGGTCGTCTGGGCGCCCCGAAGATGTTCCGCGGCGCGGAGCACAAGCCCGGCGCGCTCGCCTCGCTGCGCACGGGCAACATCGTGACCGTCCGCGGGGGTCGCGACGCGATCGCCGCCCCGCAGCTGGTCGAGGCCGCCGACACCGCGATGGCCGACACCATGCTCGACCCGAACCGCGCGACGCTCCGGCCGAAGCTCATCTGGTTCAACCTCGTGCTCACCGTCGCCGTCATGGTGCTGTTGGTGATGGACATCTTCCCGCTCGCCTTCGTGTTCATGGTCGGTGCCGCGATCGCCCTCATCGTCAACTTCCCCAAGCTGCGCGGGCAGGCCGACGAGATCGTCGCCCACGCGCCCAGCATCGTCGGCGTCGTGTCGATGGTGCTGGCCGCGGGTGTCCTGGTCGGCGTGCTGAACGGCACCGGAATGGTCACCGCCATGGCCGACTGGATCACCCAGGTGATCCCCGCGTCGATGGGTCCGTTCCTCGCCGTCATCACGGGCGTGCTGTCGATCCCGTTCACGTTCTTCATGTCGAACGACGCGTTCTACTTCGGCATCCTCCCGGTGCTCGCCGAGAGCGCCGCGAACTACGGCATCGCGCCCGTCGAGATGGCCCGCGCCTCGATCACGGGTCAGCCCGTGCACCTGCAGAGCCCGCTCGTGCCGGCCATCCTGCTGCTCGTCTCGCTCGCCGGCGTCAACCTCGGCGACCACCACAAGAAGGTGCTGTGGCGCGCGACGATCGTCTCGTTGGTGATGCTCGCCGTCGGCGTTCTCGTCGGCGCGGTTCCGCTGCTCGGCTGATCCTCTCGCTCGATGAGGGCCCCGGATGCCACGGCATCCGGGGCCCTTCCTCGGTCCCGCGCGCCGCGCCGTGCGGGGCCGCGCCGTGCCGGGCCGCGCCGTGTTCCACCCCACGCATAAACGCGATCCGCGCGCAGAAACGCGTGCTCACCGCGTTCATGGTCGTGGATCGCGTTCATGCGTGAAGCAGGCCGCGCCGGCGGCCGTCTCGGCACCGCGCTCACGCATCCGTCCCGGCAGCGCGCCCTCCCCCGCGCGGACGGCCCGGGGCGGGCACGGCGGGCGGCCCGCGCACCGTGCACGAGGAAGACCCCGGATGCCAGGGCATCCGGGGTCTTCCTTCCGTTCAGCGGATCAGGCGTCGGTGCGGCGCGGGCGACGCATCGTCCACACCACGCCACCGGCGACCACCAGGAACGCGGCGAGCAGACCCGCGCCCAGGGGCGCTTGAGCGCCCGTCGCGGCGAGCTGCCCCGCGGCCACCACGGTGATCGGAACTCTCCGGATCACCGAGCCGTCGGCCCCGTAGACGACGATGGTGTGGCTGCCCGCGGCGAGGCCGCCGGGGATCTGCACATCGAATGCCACGCGGCCGCTCGCATCGGCGGCGGGGATGCCGGCGATGCGGATCGGGTCGCTGCGCAGCTCCGCGGTGACCTGCTCACCCGCGGCGAGACCCGTCACCGTCACGCGCACGATCCCTCCGCGCTCGACCGTGGTGGTCGAGACGGACACCGAGGGGGTGGCATCCGGGGTGCTCGTGGGCGACGCGGTCGGGGTGGCCGTGGGCTCGGTCGTCGGCTCCGGCGTCGAGGTCGGCTCCGGCGTCACCGCAGGTGTCGGCGTCGACGTGGGCGTCGGCGTCGGGGTCGGGGTCGGGGTCGGCGTCGGCGTCGGCGTCGGATTCAGCCCGGCGATCTCGGATGCCGACAGCGCGCGGTTGTACAGCGCGAACTCGCGCACCTGCCCCTTCAACAGGTTGTCATTCGTGTAGACCGACTTGCCGATGTAGTTGGCCAGCGTGCTGCCACCTCCGATGTCACCGGGGCGAACCGTGACGTTGGTGTTCACTGCGACCTGCTGCCCGTCGAGGTACAGCCGGGCCGTCGACCCGCTCAGCGTGTACGTCAGTGTGACCCAGCGGTCACGCGGCAGCGCCGCGGACGACTTGGCCTCCTGCTCGCCGCTCCAATTGCCGGTGGACACAGCGGCGCGGTAGACGCTGTTACCCGTGGCGAACAGGTAGCCGTTGCCGGTGCCGTCGCCGCCGGTGTTGCCGAACCCGTACAGGAAGTAGGGGTTGCGCTGCGCCGAGTCCACCCGCGCCTGCGTAGTGACGGAGAAGTCGCCGACACCCGCAAGCACGTTGTCGGGCAGGTCGACGTAGTCGTCCACGCCGTCGAGCGTCAGCGCGCCGTTGCTCCACGCGGCACCGCCCGCGATCTGCGCGTCACGACCCGCACCCGAGCGATCGTGCAGGGTGCTGCCCGAACCGTCGGCGAAGTCGTAGCTGAGCAGCTGGCCCTGGGCGTTGGCCTCGAGGGGCTGGGGCAGGTTCGCTCGGAGGGCGGCCAGTTCGCTGGCCGTCACGGGCATGACCGTGCCGTGGCGCGGGCTGGCAGGCAGGCGGTAATCGGCCGGCACCTTCCAGTCGGGGTGGGCGATGTCGGCCGTGGCCAGCGGGATGTAGCCGCGCCCGCCGTACTCGTCGACGAAGAGGTAGTACGTGTCGCCGTTGACGTCGCCCGGGTTGGACCTGAAGATGCTCGGCCCCTCGACGGCACCCGTGCCGGCGTTCTTGCCGATGCAGGTGGTGACGGGCGACCACTGGTCCAGCGGAGCGGTCAGCACCGTCGAGCTCTCCTGGATGATGTCGGTGCAGCCCGTGGCGCCGCCCTCGTCCTTCGTGAAGCGCTGGTAGACGCCGTCGGCCTTGATCACGGTCGAGTCAATCCGCGACGTGCCGCCCTGCCAGACCTTCGTGTCGCTGAAGGTGACGAAGTCGCGCGTGGTGGCGTACATCATGCTGTTCGCGACGTTCGAGGTGTGGTTCGGGTCGTCGGCCGGGTAGATCTTCGACGCCCAGAAGACGACGTACTCACCCAGCGCGTCGTCCCAGTACGCCTCCGGTGCCCACGTGTTGCCCGCGGTGTCGGGAGAGACCTTCACGTGACGCTGCGCGCTCCAGGTGATCAGGTCGTGCGACTCCCACACCTCGATGTACTTCGAGCCCTGACGCTGCGAGCGATCCCAGTCGCCGTTCCGGCCGATCGAGAGGTCGGTGGCGATGAGGTAGAACGTGTCCCCCTCGGGAGAGCGGATGAGGAACGGGTCGCGCAGCCCCTTCTCCCCGAACGCGGAGGTCAGCGTGGCCCGACCATTGTTCAGCTCGGTCCACGACAGGGCGTTGTTGCCGTTGCTGGCCGCGAAGAAGATGTTCTCGCCCGCGACGGAGTTGCCCGTGAAGTACGCGAACGTGTACCCCGCGAACGGTCCGATGTTCGCGGCCTTGCGGACGGCGGCCGAGAACGTGCGAGTAAGGGTGACGGCGCCCTTCGTGACGGATGCCGTGAGCGCGACAGTCGTGTCGGCATCCGGCCGCGTCACGACGCCTCCGTCGGTGATGACGTCGGCGTCGGCCGACGACCACGTGACGTCGAGCCCCCGCGAGGAGGAAGGCAGCGTCAGATTGCCGCGCACGTCGTCGATGTTGGTCACCATGAGCGCGTCGAGCGCCGCCTGCGCGGCCGCGGTGTCTTCCGGCGTCTTCACGAGTCCCTTGACCTCGTCGGCGGACAGCGCGCGGTCGTACATGCGGAAGTCGCGGAGGCTGCCGGCGAGGCGCTTGTCGGGAGTGTAATTCGAGCGCCCCAGGTAATTGGCCGTCGTCGTGCCGCCGCCGATCGAGCCGGGGGTGGTGGTCGTGTTCGTGTTCTCCGCGATCTGGGCGCCGTCGAGGTACAGGCGGGAGGTTTTGCTGCCGGCGTCGAGGGTGTAGGTCAGGGTCTTCCAAACGCCGCGCTCGAGGTTGCTCGACCCGCGGGTCTCCTGCTCGGTCGACCAGTTGCCGCTCGCGATACCGGTACGCGCGGGGTTGCCCGTGGCGAACAGGTAGCCGTTGCCGAACCAGGAGGTGGTGTTGCCGAGGCCCCAGATGAAGTAATTGCCCGACTGCTCCGGTCGCACGATCACGTCGGTGCTGATCGTGACGGAGGTGAGTCCCTTGAGAACATCGTTGGGAAGGCTCACGTAGTCGTCGTCGCCGTCGAGGCGGACGCCGTCGGCGCCGCCCAGCGTCGGCCCCCCGACGTATGCGGCGTCACGACCGTTGCCCGACGTATCGTGCGCGACCGTGCCCGACGTCTCGTCGAGGGGATAGGAGACGATCAGCCCCGCGGACGGAACCTCCGCGTGGGCGATCAGTGGTGCGGTGATCGGCGCCGCGACGAGGGCGGCGACGATCGGGACGGCCAGCGTCCAGGACGGGAGACGACGCGGGAGCGCCGTCCGAGGGAGAGTGGGCACGGGGGTGGGGGTCCTCTCGTGAATGCGACATTGCATGCACCGTCGTCGACGACGGATGCCCGAATGTTAGCGCTCACACCCCTGTTGACGTCAACATCCGGTGCCGGATTTCATCCGCCGGACGACGACTGCACCGGGCGTCAGGAACGCGTCGGGGCGGAGTCCCGCACGACGAGCCGCGTGGGCAGAGGCGTGGTCTCGCTGACGGTGTCGGGCTCCTCGACCATGAGCAGGACCTTCTGCATGAGGATCTCCCCGAGAGCGGCGAAGTCCTGTCGAACCGTCGTCAGCGAGGGGTAGACGAACGACGCTTCGGGGATGTCGTCGAACCCGACGACGCCGACGTCGTCGGGAACGCGCAGCCCCCTCTCGCGCAACGCCGACAGCACGCCGATCGACATCTGGTCGTTCGCGACGAAGATGCCCTCGCCGGGGGCGAGGTCGGTCTCGGAGGCGATGCGATAGCCGCTCGCAGCGGTCCAATCTCCGTGGAGGGGCGGCGTCGATTGCGCGCGCGCCGAGGCGATCTCCTCGCGCCAGCCCCGCAGCCGTTCGATCGCATCGGGGTTCCGCGCCGGCCCGGCGATGTGCCGCACCGTCGTGTAGCCCGACTCCAGGAGATGCCGGACGGCGGCTCGCGCACCGCGGTACTGATCGATGGCCACGAGCCGCGGGTGCGGTCGCGGGGTCGCGGCCGCCGCGACGACGGGCACGTCGAGCTCGAGCGCCTGGATCGCGGCGAGCACCTCGGCGTCGATGACGATGAGGACGATGGCATCCACCCGCTGCTTCAACAGGCCGTCGATGGCGACCCGCACTTCGGCGGCGTCGGTCTGGGCGGAGCTGATGGCATCCACGTTGTACCGGGCGGCACGGGCGGCGAAGTTGAAGTTCATCGCGATGGACGAGGGACCGTAGTCGACCGTGCCCGGGGTGACGAGACCGATCGTGCGCGTGCGGCGCGTCACGAGGGCGCGCGCGGCGGGCGAGGGGCTGTACCGCAACTGCGCGATGGCCTGCTCGACGCGCGCCCGGGTCGCGGGGCGCACGTTCGGCATGTCGTTGAGCACACGCGACACCGTCTGGTGCGAGACGCCGGCGAGTCGGGCGACGTCGAAGATGTTGGCGGTGCGCGAGGCCTTGTCGTCAGCCACCGGCGCCGCCTTCCGAGGTCGTGTGACCTGCAACGAGGGCGAGGAGCGCGTCGGAGGTCAGTCCCGTGGCGGGGACGATCTGCGCGAGCACGCCGTCGCGCATGACGGCGACGAGATGCGCCACGCGCAGCACCTCGTCGAGCTCGGCCGAGATGTACACGATCGACAGGCCGTTGTCGCTGAGCTCACCGACCAACCGCTGGATCTCGGCCTTCGCTCCGACGTCGATACCGCGGGTCGGTTCGTCGAGGACGATCAGCCGCGGGGACAGCGCGAGCAGCCGCGCCAGGAGGACCTTCTGCTGGTTGCCACCCGACAGCGTCGAGACGGGCCGGTCGATGTCGGCGGGTCGGATGTGCAACGCCTCGACCCAGCTCACCGCGAGCTCGCGGCGACGCGCCGTGCTCAGACGGTGGAAGATCCCCCGCTGCGCCTGCAGGGCGAGCGTGATGTTGTCGAGCACGCTGAGGTCGCCGATGATGCCCTCGGTGCGCCTGTTCTCCGACGAGTACGCCACCCGGCGGCGGATCGCCTCGCGAGGGGTGTCGAGGCGAGCGACCTCGCCGTCGATCGCGACCTCTCCGGTGTCGGGGCGATCGACGCCCGTGATCGACCGCGCCAGCTCGGTGCGCCCCGAACCGAGGAGCCCCGCGACGCCGATGACCTCCCCCTCGCCGATGTCGAGGTCGGCCTCGCGCAGGCGCGTTCCGGATGCCAGTCCCCGCGCGCTCAGCACGCTCGGCCCCTCCGCGGGCTCGACGGGCCGCTGCCCGAGCGGGGCGAGGGCGTCGGCGGCGGCGCCGAGCATCTTCTCGACGAGGTCGATGCGCAGCAGTTCTCGCGTCGCGTACTCGCCGACCAGGCGCCCCCCACGAAGGACGGTCACCCGGTCGCAGATCTCGTAGACCTGGTCGAGGAAGTGCGAGACGAAGACGATCGCGATCCCCTGCGTCTTGAGGTCGCGGATGACGCGGAACAACTCGGCGACCTCGTCGGCATCCAGGCTCGAGGTGGGCTCGTCGAGCACGAGCACCTTCACCTCGGTCGAGACGGCGCGGGCGATGGCGACGAGCTGCTGCACCGCCAGCGGGTGCGACGACAGCACCGATGCGGGATCGACATCGACGCCGAGGGCACGGAGCGCCCTCTCGGCGCGCGCGCGCATCTCGCGGTGGTCGATGACGCCGAAACGGCGCGGCTCCCGCCCGAGCGAGATGTTCTCGGCGACGGTGAGGTTGGGCAGCAGGTCGATCTCCTGGTAGACGGTCGAGATGCCCCGCGCCTGCGCGTCGGCGGGCGAGGAGAATCGCATCCGCTGCCCGTCGAGCAGGATGTCGCCCTCGTCGAGTCGCAGGGCTCCGGTGATCGCCTTGATCAGCGTCGACTTGCCCGCGCCGTTCTCGCCCATGAGCGAGTGCACCTCGCCCGGCCGCAGCCGGAAGTCCACGTCGGCGAGGGCGCTCTCGACGCCGAAACGCACCGTCGCTCCGCACACCTCGAGGAGGGGCGGAGCGACGGTGGACATGGGCTCCATCATGCCCGCGCCCGAGCGGGAGTGCGAACGCGTCGCGAGCGTGTCACCGCCGCAGTGCCGAGCGCGAGACGATCACGCGCTGGACGACCACGAACAGCAGCAGCAGCGCGCCCACGGTGATGCGCGTCCACGACTGCTCGGCGCCGGAGAACGAGATGATAGTGCGGATGAGACCGTAGACGAACACCCCGATCATGGAGCCGATCACGAACCCGCTGCCGCCCGTGAGCAGCGTGCCGCCGATGACGACCGCGGCGATCGTGTCGAGCTCGGTCCCCACGCCGTTGAGGGGGTAGCCCGCGCCGGAATAGGCCGTCAGCACGATGCCGGCGAGACCGGCGCACACCCCGCTGATGACGTAGACCGACAGCTTGGCGCGCACGACCGGGAGTCCCATCAGTCGCGCCGACTGCTCGTTGCCGCCGACGGCGTACACCGTCCGCCCGAAGCGGGTGTAGCGCAGCACGAAGGCGGCGAGCGCCACGGTGAGCAGCGCGATGACGCCCGTCGGCGTGATGTACCAGCCCGCGAACGAGAAGCGGGTGGACTGCAGCCACAGCAGTCCCTCGTTGTCGACTTTGATCGACTCCAGGCTCACCACGAACGCCAGACCGCGGGCGAGGAACATGCCGATCAACGAGGCGATGAACGGCTGGACGTCGAAGAACTGCACGAGGACGCCGATGAGCAGTCCGATCGCCGCGCCGATGAGGATCATCGCGGGCAGGGCCACCGCCACCGGGACGCCGTCGGACAGCATCTTCGCGCACAGGATGCCGGTGAACGCCATGACGGCGCCGACCGAGAGGTCGATTCCGCCGGTCAGGATGACGAAGGTCATCCCCACCGCGAGCACGAGCAGATAGGCGTTGTCGAGGAGGATCGACGACAGGATGCGCGGCAGCTGGAAGTTGGGGAACCACCACATCGCGCCGGCGATCATGACGACGAGGATGACGACGGCCGCGAACACCGGGACCCACGAGACGTGGCGGCTGAGGAAGCGACGGTAGGGGCTCGCGGGCACGGTGGCCACGCGGCGCTCTTCGGTGAGAGTGGCCATCAGGACAGCACCTTCGCATCGGGACGACGGGACAGGGGGCGGACGGCACCGCGGCCGGCCGTGTGGAAGAACGCGCGGAAGCGCCGCGACTGCAGCAGGACGACGACCAGCACGGCCGCCGCCATGAACACCGGACTGACCGCGGGCGGGACGCCGAGGAAGGTGATGGTGCTCTTGAGCGTCTGGATGGTGAAGACACCGACCACCGTGCCCGCGATGCTGAACGTGCCGCCCGCGAGCGAGGTACCGCCCAGGACGACGGCGAGGATGGCATCCAGTTCGATGTACAGCCCGGCCGCGTTCGCATCGGCCGCCATGATGTTGGAGCTGTACAGGATGCCGGCCATCCCGGCGAGCGCGCCGCTGGCGATGTAGGCGCCCCAGATGATGCCGCGCGAGCGCACACCCGCCAGGCGACTGGCCTCGGGGTTGATGCCCACCGCCTCGGTCAGCATGCCCAGCGCCGTGCGCCGCTCGAGGACGCCCACCACGACGACCGCGGCGAGTGCCACGAAGAACGCGAACGGGAGGCCGAGGACGTAGCCGCCCGCGATGAACTTGTAGGGGTCGCTGTTGATGGTGGTGATGAACCCGCCCGTGATGAGCAGGGCGACGCCACGACCCGCGAGCATGAGCACGAGGGTGGCGATGATCGGTTGGATGCCGAGCACCGACACGAGGAAGCCGTTCCAGACCCCGAGCAGCAGGGCGACGCCGACGGCGGCGGCGATCGCGGTGAAGACGACGCCGAGGTTGCCCGAGTCGGGGGCGGCCTCGATGATCGTCAGCGCCACCGCTCCGGACACGGCCATGATGGCGCCCACCGAGAGGTCGATGCCCCGGGTGGCGATGACGAGCGTCATGCCGAGGGCCACGAGCATCAGCGGTGCGCTGTTGCGCAGGATGTCGATGAGCGAGCCGTAGAACTGCCCGTTCTGCACGGTGACGCTGAGGAAGGACGGCCGCGAGATCGTGTTGATCGCGATGAGGGCGACCAACGCCGCGATCGGCCAGACGAGGCGGTGAGTGAGGAATCTCTTCATGCGATCTTCTCCCGATCGGACGACGGTGTCTCGGGGACGGTGACGGGAAGCCCCTCGGGCTGCCCGTCGGCGATGTAGGCCACCAGGCCGTCGAGGTCGACGTCGCGGGTGGTGAGCTCGCCGATCTTACGACGGTCGCGCAGCACGGCCACGCGCTGCGCGATGCGCAGCACCTCCTCGAGTTCCGAGGAGATGAAGACGACGGCGAGCCCCTTCTCGGCCAATTCGGCGACCTTGCGCTGGATGTCGGCCTTGGCGCCGACATCGATGCCACGGGTCGGCTCGTCGAGCACCAGCAGCTTGGGGGCCGTGGCCAGCCAGCGGGCGAGCAGCACCTTCTGCTGATTGCCGCCGGAGAGGTTGCGGATGAGGGCGTCGGGGTTCGCCGGGCGCACCCCGAGGGCGGTGATGTACTCGTCGACGATGGCCTGCTTCTCGGCCGCCCCCATCCGGCGCAGCGGCCCGCGCCGGGCTTGGACGCCGAGGATGATGTTCTCCGCCACGGTGAGATCGCCCACGATCCCCTCGGCGCGGCGGTCCTCCGACGAGAACGCGATGCCCCTGTCGAGGGCATGACGGGGCGAGCCGGTCCGCGCGGGCGTCCCGTCGACCTCGATCGTGCCCTCGTCGGCGCGGTCGGCGCCCGACAGGAGGCGCGCCAGCTCCGTCCGGCCGGAGCCCAACAGTCCCGCGAGTCCGACGATCTCGCCCCCGAACACGTCGAGGTCGACGGGCTCGAGCGCATTCTTGCGTCCGAGTCCGCTCGCGCGGAGCACGGGGACGCCCGCTCGGTCGATCGGGCGTTCGGCGCTGGCCGAGATGGCGTCCAACTCGCCGAGCTCGCGGCCGATCATCTTGGCCACCAGTTGCTCGCGCCCGAGCTCGCCCACGGGGTACTCCCCCACCAACGTGCCGTTGCGCAGCACCGTGAGCCGGTCGGAGATCTCGTAGATCTGGTCGAGGAAGTGGGACACGAACAGGATCGCGACCCCTCGGCCGCGCAGGTCTCGGATGACGCCGAACAGCTGCTCGACCTCACCCCTGTCGAGGCTGGAGGTGGGCTCGTCGAGCACGAGCACCTTGGTGTCGACCACCATGGCGCGACTGATCGCGACGAGCTGTTGGACGGCGATGGAGTGGCTGGCCAGGATCGAGCGGGTGTCGATGTGCACCCCGAGCTCGGCCAGGTGCGTCGCAGCGGCCGCGTGGGTGGCCCGCCAGTCGACGACCCCGGCCCGGCGCACCTCCTCGCCGAGCATCACGTTCTCGCCGACGGTGAGGTTCTGGCAGAGGTTGACCTCCTGGTAGACGGTCGCGATCCCCGCGGCCTGCGCGTCGGCGGTCGAACGGAACAGCCGCTCGTCGCCGTCGACGCGGATGGATCCCTCGTCGATGTTGTAGACCCCCGTCAGGGCCTTGATGAGGGTGGACTTCCCGGCACCGTTCTCTCCCATGAGGGAGTGCACCTCCCCCGGATAGAGGGTGAAGTCGACGCCGTCGAGCGCCTTCACCCCGGGGAATCGGATGCTGATGCCGCGCATGGCCACGACGGCGGCACGTTCGCTTGTCATGCTCGATCGCTTTCTGAAGAGCCGTGAGGTGCGCGAGGCCGGTTGCCGGCCCCGCACGCGGGGAGGGGACTGCGACGGAGGACCCGGGCCGCCGAGGGGAGTCGACGGCCCGGAGCCGCGATCAGTAGGGACGGCTGTCGAGCACCTTCTTGGCCTGCTCCTGGTCGAAGGCCTGGTCCTCGACGATGTAGCTCTTGTCGACGGACTCGCCCGCGACGACCTTCTTGACGACCTCGGCGGTCTTCTCGCCCAGGAGCGGGTTGCATTCGACGATGTAGTTGAACTCCCCGTTGGAGAGGGCCGTCATCCCGTCCTTCACCGCGTCGATCGTGACGATCTTGATGTCGGTGCCGGGGGTCATGCCCGCGGCCTTGATGGCCTCGAGCGCACCCAGACCCATGTCGTCGTTGTGCGCGAACAGCAGGTTGATCTGGGAGCCGTACTTCTGCAGGAAGCCCTCCATGACGGTCTTGCCGTCGGCGCGCGTGAAGTTGCCGGTCTGCGAGTCGAGGACCTTGATGTCGGTCCCCTTGATGGCCGCGTCGAACCCGGCGGCGCGGTCGGTGGCCGCCGACGAACCGGTCGTCCCCTCGAGCACGACCATGTTGGTGGGCGTCGAGCCGAAGCTGTCGGCGACCCACTTCCCGGCGGTCTCGCCCTCCTTCTTGAAGTCGAGGCCGATCCAGCTCGCGTAGAGATCTTCGGATGCCGAGACCGTACGGTCTTCGAGGATGACGGGAATGTTGGCATCCTTCGCCTCCTTCAGCACGTCGTCCCAGCCGTCGGTGACGATGGGGGCGAGCACGATGGCGTCGACGCCCTGGTTGATGAAGCTGCGGACCGCGGCGATCTGCGCCTCGGGCTTGTTGTCGGCGGCGTTGAAGATGAGGTTGAAGCCGTTGGCCTCGCTGAACGCCTCCTTCATCGACTCGGTGTTGGCGCTGCGCCAGCCGCTCTCGGAGCCGGTCTGCGCGAAACCGACCGTGATGACGCCGTCCCCACCGCCGCCGCCCGCCCCGCCGCCGCCGGCGCAACCGGTCGCCGTGAATGCGATCGCCCCGACAAGCGCGATACCCGTGATGATCTTCTTCGCCTTCATGATGAAACCTCCTCGTTTCGCCGGCTCCGATGCCGGTTCATGTGATGCAGCCCCTCGGGTGAGCCGTGAGGGAATGTTAGCGCTCACACAACGGCCCCTGTCAAGCGATGCGGAGCGCGGACAGGTCACGGATCGGTAAATGTGAAGCCTCACAAAGGCGGCATCGACCCGTTCGACGCCGCCGGACGCGTTTCCCCGTGTTGCGCGCGATGGCGCCGGTCCCCGCGCGAGCGCCTACCGTCGTAGGTATGACTTCGCTTCCGCACAGCACCCCGGAGAGCACGCCCGCCATCGGCACGTCGGTCTCGGCGGACGACTTCAAGCGCGCGTTCCGCGGCCACCCGGGCGGCATCGCGGTCATCACCGCCTACGGCGAGAACGGCCCGGTCGCCCTCACCGCTTCGAGCGTGTCGTCGGTCAGTGCCGACCCGCCGCTGCTCATCTTCTCGGTCTCGGCCCTGTCGTCGGCGACGCCGACCATCATCGCCGCCGACACGATCGTGGTGCACCTGCTCGACGCGGAGGACATCGGCCTCGCCCGCACCGCCGCCACCAGCGGGCTCGACCGTTTCGCCGACACGTCGACCTGGTCGCGCCTCGCGACGGGCGAGCCGGTGTACCACGGCGTGCGTGCGTGGCTGCGCTGCAAGATCGTCAGCCGCATGGATGCCGGGGGCTCCACCGTGATCGCCGCCCAGGCCCTGCAGGTCGACGTGGAGCGCGACCTCGAGCCGGGCGAGCCGGGAGCCGCGCTGGTCTACCACAACCGCACGTGGCACCGCCTGGGCGAGCACTCGCGGTTGGACTGAGCGGTACGCCGTCGCGGTTCCGGCCTGCCGCAGCTCGACCGCGGTATCCCGCCGAGATCGAGGTTGGGACGACCGCGGCGCGACCGACGAGACTCCGGGCACTCGCGCGGATCAGCGGATCCGGCGGGCGCGGCCGCGACGGACCTCAGGCGAAGGTGATCTCGGCCGTCGCCAGGATGACGTCACCCTGCCCCACGGCCACGACGCGTGCGGCGTCGGCTGTGCCGCACAGGCGGATCGGCTGATCGACGAACGCCGGCGAGGTCACGCGCACCCGTAGGGCGACGATACGCCGACCGGGGGCGTGCCGACGGGCGGCATCCACGAGCAAGATGCGCAGCAACGGCCCGTGCACCAGCAGGTCGGGCAGCCCCTCGACCTCGTGCGCCCACCGGCGGTCATAGTGCACGAGGTGCGTGTTGAAGGTCAGGGCCGAGAAGCGGAACAGGCGGCGCGCGTCGAGGGTCGCCGTCTCGATCCAGGCGGCCTCCGCGGCGGCGGCGGGGTCGGTGCGCGGAGCGCGAGCGGGGGTCGAGGGCGCGCCGAGGAACACGTCATGCCACGTGCTGCGCACCACGACCGCGCCGTCGACGGCGTAGGTGCGCTCGATGTCGGCGAAGACGAGGCGCCCGCTCGCGCCGGTCTTCTGAATGACGGACCCCGCGGTCGCCGTCTGCGTCACCTCGTCGCCGAGACGGAGCTCCCCCTCGAACACCGTGTCTTCGCCCGCGTACATCCGACGCGGCAGGTCGATCTCGGGCAGGATGCCGTCGCGAGCGGGCGTGCCGTCGGCGCGCAGGTCGTCGAACGACACCGCGAACGGGAAGTACACGCCCTCCCACCCCGGCGGGAGTTCGTCGCCCAGGGAACGCGCCGGATCGGCCGCGGCGAAGGTCCCGCGATAGGCCTCGGCGGGAGCGGCATCCAGGATCCCCGTGCGGACGACGCTCACGACAGAGCGCCCGATGCCCGCAGGGCGCCGAGGCGCTCGGCGTCGTAACCGGCGAGCGCGGTGAGGACGACGTCGGAGTGCTCCGCGAAGCGGTTGGCGACCCGTCCCGGCGTCGCCGGCGTCGCGCTGAGCTTGATGGGCTGACCGAACATGCGCAGGGTTCCCAGCGAGCCGTAGTCGGCCTCGACGATCATGTCGCGCTCGGCGGTTCCAGCGTCATCGACCACCTCGCCGATCGTCTTGACGGCGGTGAGCGGGATGACGTCGCCCGCCATCTCCTCGAGCTCCGCCTTGGTATGCGGGGCCAGCCACGCCGAGACGAGCGGTTTGACGCGCTGCGCGTAGACCTCGGGGTCGAACCTCTTGCGCATCGTGTCGATCTCGGGGTCGTCGGCGACCTCGGGCGAGCCAAACAGCACGCAGCTCGCGCGCCACAGCTTGTCGGTGTACGCGCCGAAGAACACCTGGCCGTCGGCGCAGTCGAACAGCTCGTACGGGCGCACCCAGGCGTGCTCGTTGCCCGCGGGGGCAGCCTCGACGCCGCGCACCGTGTAGTCGACGACCGCGGTCTCGGTGAGCGCGAGAACGCTGTCGACCTGCGCGACATCGACGAGCTGCCCCTCCCCCGTTCGCTCCGCGTGCCGAAGGGCCGCGAGCGCCCCCACGACGGCGAACAGCGTCGCCGACAAGTCGCCGATCGTGACTCCCACACGCACCGGCGGCTGGTCGGGGTACCCGTTCATCGACCACAGACCGCCCGCCGCCTGCGCGGTGTTGTCGAACGCAGGCCGACGGCTACGCGACCCCGTCTGGCCGTACCCCGACACCGCGACGTACACAAGCCGGGGATTCGCCTCGCGCAGCACGTCGTAGCCGACGCCGAGCTTGTCCATCGTGCCGGGGCGGAAGTTCTCGACGAGGATGTCGGCCCGCCGGACGAGATCGATGAGTGTCTCGACGCCGCCGGGGGCGGCGAGGTCGAGCCCCACGCCGAGCTTGCCGCGGTTGTACTGGGCGTAATATCCGCTGAACTCCTCGTCGCCGTCGGTGAGGTACGGGGGGAAGCCGCGCGAGACGTCGGGGTCACGCGGGTTCTCGATCTTGACGACCGTCGCGCCGAGGTCAGCGAGCATCTGCGCCGCATAGGGGCCTGCGAGCACGCGGGACAGATCGAGCACGACGACACCGCCGAGCGCGCCGGGGCCGGGGACGAGGGAGTCGATCATGCGGGGTCCTCCGGAAGAGTGGGCGTCGTCAGAGCAGCGGCGACGCGTGACGCGTGCGGTCGGCCGCGCACACCGGCCAGCCAGGCGCTGATCCGGGCAAGTGCGACGATGTCGAGACCGGTGCGGATGCCGAGGCCCTCCAGCATCCAGACGAGCTCCTCGGTCGCGAGGTTGCCCGTTGCTCCGGGGGCGTACGGGCATCGGCCCAGCCCGCCCACGGACGCGTCGAACTCGGTCACCCCGGCCCGGAGGCCCGCGAGCACATTAGCGAGCGCCTGACCGTATGTGTCGTGCAGGTGCAGGGCGAGGGCGGGGCGGGGGATCCCGGCATCCGCCACCGCTTCGACGACCCGCTCGATGTGCCCCGCCGTGGCCACGCCGATGGTGTCGCCGAGCGCGATCGTGCGGCATCCGGCGGAGTGCAGCGCCAGCGCGGCGTCGACGACGGCGGCCGTGTCCACGTCACCCTCCCATGGGTCGCCGAACGCCATCGAGACGTACCCTCGCACGGGAATACCCGCCGAGCGCGCGTCGTCGACGACGGCGACCGCCCGGGCGACAGTCCCCGCGCGGTCGGTGTTCAGGTTCGCGCGAGCGAAGGACTCGGTCGCGCTCACCACGACCGCCACCTCGCGCACCCCCGCGGCGCGAGCGTCGTCGAGACCCCGACGGTTGGGCACGAGGGCGACCGCGCGGGCACCTTCAGGCGGACGGACGGACGCCGCGACGTCGCGCGCGTCGGCGAGCTGGGGGATCCACGTCGGCGGCACGAAGCTGGTGACCTCGAGCGCGCGCGACCCTGCGGCGTACAGGCGCGAGCACAGCTCGGACTTCACCGCGGTGGGGATGACGTCGGTCTCGGCCTGGAGCCCGTCGCGGGGACCCACCTCATAGACGGTGACCTCGGCGGGCAGCCCTTCCGCCGCCTCCTGGCGCGGGCGCCGCCGCGGGGCGGGGGCGCTCACGAGGACCGCCCGCGCAGCTCGGCGAGCACCTCGGCGGCGTACTCGACCCGGATGCGGCCATCGGCGACGATCCGGGCGGCGACCTCGGCGATCTCGCCCACCTCCGCGCCCGCGCTCGCCGCGATCGTCCGAGCGTGCAGGGTCATGTGCCCGCGCTGTATCCCCTCCGCGGCCAGCGCCCGGCACGCCGCGAGGTTCTGCGCGAGGCCCACCGCGGCGATCGTCGCGGCGAGCTCGCGCGCCGTCGTGATCCCCAGCAGCTGCACCGCGGCACGTGCCGTGGGGTGGGCGCGGGTGGCCCCGCCGACCAGTCCCACCGCGAGCGGCACCTCGAGCGTGCCGACGAGATCGCCGTCGGCGTTGCGCTCGAATCGCGAGAGCGCGCGATAGGCCCCCTCCCGCGCGGCGTGCGAATGGCATCCGGCCTCCACGGCCCGGGTGTCGTTGCCGGTGGCCAGGACGACGGCGGTGATGCCGTTCATGATGCCCTTGTTGTGGGTGGCTGCGCGGTACGCGTCGGCCTCGGCGAACGCGCTCGCCGCCTCGATGTCGGCGACGACCTGCGCACCGCCGAGCAGGTCGGCGGGGAACACGGCGCGGGCGCGGGTGAGGCGCCGATCGGCTTTGTTCGTCAGGATACGCAGGAGGGTGCGGGCACCCGCGATCTCGGCGATGCGCGGTGCCAGCGCCTCGGCCATCGTGTTCACGGCGTTCGCGCCCATGGCATCCCGCACGTCGACATGCAGGTGCAGGATCACCTGCGTGCCCGTGCGCGTGGCGAGGGTGCGTACCGAGATGTCGATCGCGCCGCCGCCGAGGGACACCAGGATCGGGTCCTGCGCATCGGCGAGGGCGAGCAGCTCGTCGCGCGCCTCGAGGAGACGCAGGCGCGTGCCCTCGGGGTCGACCGCGTCGAGCAGCTGAACCTGGGCGATCATCACGTCGCCCGTCGACGAGGTGGAAAAACCCCCGGTCGCCCGGGCCATGCGCGCGGCGTTCGACGCCGCGGCCACGACCGAAGGCTCCTCGGTCGCCATCGGAACGAGTCGGTCGACCCCGTCGATGCGGAAGTTCGTGGCGATGCCGACGGGGATGCCGAGGAGACCGATGACGTTCTCCACCAGGTGATCCGCGTGCGAGAGCGACAGCCCCTCGGCGGGGTCGAGCGCGACCAGGTGCGCGGGGTCGAGGCCCGCGGCCTCTGCGACGAGGCGGCGTCGCTCGAGCGGGGTGTGGTCGCGCAGACCGGGAAGTCGGCTGGAGGGGGTCACGCGGGCTCCTTCGCGGGCGGGAGGGTGCCGCGTCGACGGCGGCGTCCCCTCGACGCTAGGTCGGCGTCGACCCGCGGGGTACGTGCCCCCGACGCATCGGTCGACCGCGGGAGTGGGTGTCTCACCCATCGCCATCGCGCTCCAGACGCTCGCGCAGGTCGTCGAGGCGCACCGCGATCGACAGGCGGAAGAAGCGTTCGTCGTCGCGCCAGCCCTTACCGAGCAGAGCGTCGAGCTTCTCTAGTCGCTGCAGGATCGTGTTGGTGTGGAACGTCAAGGCCCGGGCCGTGCGGGTGGGGCTCGCGCCGTGATGGATGAACGCTCGCAGGGTCGCGAGGAGGTCGCTGCCCCGCGCGGCGTCGTGGCGCCGCACGGCCCCCAGGGCGGAGTCGAGGAACGCGTCGAGGGCGCGCCGGTCAGCGCCGATCGCAGCGGCATACGGCAGGAGCTCGTCGGCACCCACGAGCGCGTCGCCCAGTCCGAGGGCTCGCGCCAGGGCGACCGCCGAGCGCACGTCGCGGGCGGCGGCGGCGATGCCGTCGGGTGTGGCGACGGTCGTCACGGCGAGCACGTCGAGACCCATCGCGTCACGCAGCTGCCGGAACGACTTCGCGTCGAGGGGTGCGGCGTGCGCCGCGACCACGAGTCCGTCGAGCTCGCCGACCAGCGCCGTCTGTCCGAGGTGGTGCGCGAGGGCGCGAGCGGCCGCGCCGCGGCGCTCCCCGGTCACGGCCAGCGCCGTCACGGCGCCGAGCAGCTGTTCATCGATGCCCGAACGGCGCAGCGCGGTGACGACGTCGGCGCGGCGCTGTGCGGAAGCGGTGACGAGGTCGACCAGCAGGTCGGAACGCTGGCGGTGATCGGTCTCCGCGACCGCCTCCTCGGAGAGGGCGAGGAGGGCGGCGACCTGACCGGCCCGCTCGATGGTGCGTCGATCGACGTCGTCGAGCGCTCGCGCGGACGGACCCACGACGATCGCCCCGAGGCCGCGTCCGCCGGCGGCGATCGGGCTGATCACCGAGACACCGGCATCCGTGTCGTCACCGCTGCGGGCCGCGTCGATGAGCGCGTCGGAGGCGTCGCCATGCATCGCGCGCACCCTGCCGGGGGCGTCCACGATCGCCACCGGTGCCTGCAGCGCGACCGAGAGCGCGGTCGCCACCGGCGCGAGCCCACCCCCGGCCAGCACCGCATCCACGAGCTCGCGATGCACCCGGTTCGCGCGGTCGCGCGCGGCGACGTGCGCCGTGAGTTCGGCGGCCGCCGCGCGGGCACGCTCGGCCTGCCGGTGGGCGTCGGCGAGGGCGGCGGCGGTCTGCAGGACGACCGAGGCGTGGTCGGCCAAGGCGGCTAGCAGAGCAGTATCGTCGGGTCCGAATGCGCGCTCGCGGCGTTCGGCGACGAAGAGCACGCCGAGCACGCGATCCTCGGAGAGCAGCGGCACCCCGAGCATCGAGACGATCCCCTCCCCCGCGACCGCCGCGTCGATGCCCGCCGTGTGCCGGTCATGATCCACCGCGTCGTAGCGGCGCACCGCGTGCGGCATCCGCGACTCGGCGATGGCGCCGACGAGCCCGCGACCGGGCGGGACGACGAGGCCGCGCAACGCAGAGGTCACCGTTCCGCGCGTGGCACGGACCCGCAAGGTCGCGTCGGTCTCATCGAACTCCGAGAGATACGCGACGTCGGCTGCGAGCAGCTCGTGCGCCCGGTCGACGAGGCGTTCGAGCACCGCGTCCGCGTCGCGCATCGCCGCGAGCTCCCGCGCACTGGCGTAGAGCGCCGCCAGCTCACCGGTGCGACGGCGCAGCGCCGCGACGTCGGCGGCGGTGGGCGGTGGCGGGTCCGATGCGGCGGCCGGGGCGGGCGCGGCAGGGTCCGGCAGCGGGGTCTCGGGGCCGGACTCTGCGGCGGAGTGGAGCATGTCGACCTCAGCGCCCGCGCCGGTGCACCCGGTCCCACGCCAGGCCGGCGAGCGTCGCCGCGTGCAGGCCGAGCTGCCCGTCGTCGAACACCGCGCGATCGGAGTGCAGAGGTGCGCGCCCCTCGGCCGGCGCGACGCCGAGGAAGACGAGCACGCCCGGTACATGTTCGAGCACGTACGCGAAATCCTCGGATGCCGGCGACGGGGCCTCGAGCACCCGCACCCGCTCCGGACCGTGCGCGGAACGCAGCGCATCGAGCACGACGGCGGTCTCATCGGGGTCGTTCACCGTCACGGGGTACGAATCGACCCAATCGATCTCGAGGCTGCACCCGTACGCGTTCGCGATCCCCGTGAGGAGCGCCGGCAGGTCGTCGCGCACGCGGGCGCGGGTGCCGTCCGAAAACGTCCGCACGTTCAGCACCAGCGTCACCGTCTCGCTGAGCACGTTCCCGGCCGCCGAGTCGCTGCGGATGCCGGTCACCGACAGCACCGCGGGGTCTGTCGCGGGGAGACGGCGGGCACCGAACGTCTGCACCGCGAGCACCAGTTCCGCGGCGACGGGCACCGGGTCGACTCCCTGGTGCGGCATCGCCGCATGCCCGCCCGTGCCGCGGAGGGTGAGGGTCGCCGCGCTCACGCTCGCCATCATCGGGCCGGGGCGGGTGACGAACGTCCCCGCGTCGGTCATCGTGTCGACGTGCAGCGCGTAGGCGGCTACGGGCGTGTCGCCCGCGGCATCCAGCACGCCCTCCTCGATCATCAGGCGCGCGCCGGCGTACCCCTCCTCGCCCGGCTGGAACATGAAGACCACCGCACCCGGGAGCTCCCCGCGGCGGGCGGCGAGAAGGCGGGCCGCACCGAGCAGCCCCGCCATGTGCAGGTCGTGGCCGCACGCGTGCATCGTCGCGTACGGTGACGCGAACGGCAATCCCGTCGCCTCTGCCACGGGAAGGGCGTCCATGTCGGCTCGCAACAGCACCACGGGCCCGGGTCGCGCCCCGCGGAGCACCGCGGTGACCGACGACAGCCCCGCGCCGACGGAGACCTCGAGCCCGAGGCCGTCGAGCTCGCGGAGCAGCAACGCCTGCGTCTCGGGCAGGTGCAGGCCGATCTCGGCGACGGCGTGGAGCTCGCGCCGGACGGCGACCAGCTCGGGGACGAGCGCCGACGCCGAGTCGGCGAAGCCGTTCATCCGGCCGCCATCCGCACCCCGAGCACGGGCACGGCGTCGAGCAGATCGAGCGTGTACCGCTCGGTGGGCGCGGCCAGCAGCTGCTCGGTGGGTCCCGACTCGACGATACGGCCGTGACGCATGACGGCGATCTCGTCGCTGATGTAGCGGACGACGGCGAGGTTGTGGGAGATGAAGAGCATCGAGAGCCCGAGATTCTCCTGGAGTTCCCTCAGGAGGTTGAGTATCGCGCCCTGCACGGACACGTCGAGAGCGCTCGTGACCTCGTCCGCGATGAGCACGCGGGGCTCACCGGCGAGCGCCCGGGCGATCGTCACTCGCTGGCGCTGGCCGCCCGAGAACGCGGCCGGTGTGTCACCGGCGCGGTCGGGGTCGAGGTGCACGAGCGTCAGCAGCTCCCGCACGCGCTCCACGCGGGCGTCGCGCGAGAAGGTCCGACCGCTCGCCCGGAGGGCCTCGGCGATGGAGTCGCCGATGCTCATGCGGGGGTCGAGGGCGGAGAACGGGTCCTGGAAGACGAGTTGGAGACGCCGGCGCGCGGCGCGCGCCGCCGCTCCTCGACCGGATGCCACGACCCCGTCGGCGCGCACTTCGCCGGTCGCGGGCGGCACGAGGCCCACCGCGGCGGCCGCGATCGTGCTCTTGCCCGACCCGGATTCCCCGACGAGCCCGAGCGTTCGACCGGCGGGGACGACCAGGGATACGTCGTCGACGACGGTGACGCGGCCGTACCGCACGGACAGGTGATCGATCTCGAGGGCGTTCACACCCCCACCTCCTCGGCGAGGGCGGATGCCGCGACATCCGGCGGGATCACCGGAAGCGGGCGGGTGCGGTCGGACGTCATGTCGGGCAGGCACGCGATGAGCGCGCGGGAGTAGGGGTGGGTCGCGTCCTCGCGGATGCGTTGTGCGTCGAGCTCCTCCACGACGACACCGTCCTTCATGACGAGCACCCGGTCGCAGAAGGCCGAGACCAGCGCGATGTCGTGCGAGATGAACACGATCGCCGCTCCCGTGTCGGTCTGCGCGCGCCGGAGCACGCCCATCACCTGGCGCTGCACCGTGACGTCGAGCGCCGTCGTCGGCTCGTCGGCGATGATGAGCTTCGGTCGGCCGGTCAGGGCCTGCCCGATCATGGCGCGCTGGCGCATGCCGCCGCTGAACTGGTGCGGGTACTGCGACAGTCGCCGCGGGGCATCCGCGATGCCGACCGCCTCGAGGGCGGCGGCGGCATGCGCGCGCGCATCGGTTCGCGACATCTTCAGGTGCACCTCGGGGACCTCGGTGAGCTGCCGGCCGATGGTCAGCGCCGGGTTGAGCGAGGTGAGCGGGTCTTGGAACACCATCCCCAGCTCCACGCCCAGCGTCGAACGATCGACCGGGCTCAGCGGCCGGGTCATGTCGATGCCGTCGAAGGTGTGCGCGGTCGTGGCGATACGTGCGTCCGGGCCGAGCAGCCCCGCAAGCGCCATCGCCGTGAGCGATTTGCCCGATCCCGACTCGCCGACGATGCCGACGACCTCGCCGGGGAGGATCCGCAGGCTCACGCCCTTCACGCGTTCCACCTCGCCCCCGTCGGCCGTGGCGAAGGCCACGCGGAGGTCGGCGATCTCGGCGACCGGTTCGCCGACCGCGAGAGGCTGACGCGGTGTCGCGGCCATTCCCGCGCGGCGGGTGGGAGCGACCGCTCCCAGCGCCCGCCGGGCCACGGCACCCCGGCCGCCTCCGCGGGTGTCCGACAGCGCCTCGCTCACGAAGGTGAAGACCAGGCCCGCGAGGACGACAGCGATGCCCGGGCCGATGGCGGCGAGCGGGTTGACGTAGATGCGCGTGATGCCGTCCTGCAGCAGACGCCCCCAGTCGTACTCGGGGGCCTGCACACCGAGTCCGAGGAACGACAGACCCGCGAACGACAGCAGGGTGACGCTCGCGGTGGCCGCGGCGTTCACGAAGAGCGGGTTGGCGATGTTGGGCAGGATGTGCCGGACCAGGATGCCGATCGGCCCGACGCCCACGACCCGCGCCGCGCGCACGTAGTCGCGGCCCGACACCGAGGAGGCGAGGTTGTAGACCAGACGGGCCATGAAGGGGATGCCGGAGATGCCGATCGCGAACATCGCGCTCATCGCGCTCGCGCCCCAGATCACGGTGAAGAAGAGCACCATGAGCAACCACGGGAACGCCAGCAGGATGTCGAGCAGTCCCGTCGCCAGGCGTCGCACGTGGCGGGGCAGGATGACGGCGATGAGCCCGTAGGCGATGCCGCCGATGGTCGACACCACGGTCGCCCCGAGGGTGAGCAGGATCGACACGCGGGCGGCGACGAGCACCCGCGAGAAGATGTCTCGGCCCAGGTCGTCGGTGCCGAACGGGTGCGCGAGGCTGGGCGCGAGCAGGCGATCGGGCACGTTCGAGGTCTCGGCCGCGGCGAGGAAGAGCACCGGCCCCGCGATCGTGAGGAAGAGGAAGAGCAGCACGCCGATGACGGCGGCGATGCCCGAGGGGGACAGCAGACGGGAGCGCCAGGTCACGGCTCAGCCCTCCGTGATCGAGGACCGCGGGTCGACGGTCACGAGGATGAGATCGACGAGAAGGTTCACGCCGAGGATGATGAGGGCGTACACGATGACGAGCCCCTGCACGATCGGGTAGTCCTTGGCCCCGACCGCGGGCACCATGACCCCGCCCATGCCGGGGATCGCGAAGACGGTCTCGATGAGGACCGTGCCGGCGATCATCCCGCTCAGCAGCAGACCGCTCACCGTGAGCGAGGCGGTGATGATGTTCGGCAGCGCGTGACGCAGGTAAACGAGGTGGCCGGGCAGGCGCTTCGCACGGGCGGTGGTCATGTATGTGGCACCGAGCACGCCCGACATCTCCACCTGCACGATGCGGGCCAGGTACGCCATGGGGCCGAGAGCGAGCGCCAGCACGGGGAGAACGGCATCCTGGGGCGTACCCCACCCGGCCGCGGGCAGCCATCTCAGCTGCACCGCGAAGAGGGCGATCAGCCCGACGGCCAGCAGGAAGCCGGGGACCGCGATGAGCATGCCGAGGACTCCCGAGACCGCGGCGTCGGCCACCTTCCGGCCGGGACGCTGGAGAGCGACGGCCGCGCCGATGCCGAGCGGCACCGCGGCGAACAGGGCGACGAGGAAGCTCAGCACGCCGAGGGTGACGGTCGCCGGGAAACGCTGCCCGATCGTCTCGGCGACCGAGCGACCGGTGCGGATCGACTCGCCGAAGTCGCCGCGCAGGAGGTTCGCCACGTAGTCGAGGAACTGCACCGGGATCGGCTTGTCGAGACCGAGCTCGGCGCGGGTCGCGGCGACGAGCTCGGGCGAGGCCTGGATGCCGAGGGCCGCCCGCACGGGGTCGCCCGGCACGAGATGCACGAGGAAGAACGAGGCGACGACCACCACGACGAGCGAGACGAGGAGGCGGCCGAGACGGCGCAGGAGAAAGGTCACCCGGGGCGACAGCCGCGGGGCGGGCGCGCGCCCCTCCGCCCGCACCGCGAGGGCCGCGGTGGGGGCGGCGGCCAGGTCGGCGACGGCGGGCGGAGGGGTCGCGGTCATGTCAGCCCTGCATCCGGATCGAGGTCGGGTTGAGGAAGTTCGGCTGCTCGAAGGTCGCGCCGCTCATGTAGTTCGGCAGGATGTTGTCGATCACCGGGAAGGTGTCGAAGCGGTCGATCAGTTCCTTCTCGGCCTGCTGCCAGAGTCCGCACGCGGCATCCGGCGCCGCGGTCTTCGCCTGAGCGGCGAGGGCGTTGTACTCCGGGTTGTCGACGAACATGAAATTCAGACCGCCCTGATCGGGGGTCGCTCCCCCGAAGAACAGGTCGAGCACGACGGGGCTGCCCGGGGCGATCTGCACCCAGCCCGTGTCCCAATCGAAGCTCGTGTAGAGCTGGTCCGACCACGCTGCGGCGTCGTTGGCCGACAGTTCGGTGACGACGCCGAGCTTGTCCCAGGTCTCCTTGACGAGCTCCGCGGCGGGGGCGTGCGAAGCGGTCGGCGCGTCGTAGATGAACTTCACCGTCAACGGTTGGCCGTTCTTCTGGCGGATGCCGTCGGAACCGAGGGTCCAGCCGGCCTCGTCGAGCAGGTCCGCGGCGCGATTGAGGTCGGTCGCCGGCAGAGACCAGCCGGGCGGGTCCTGCACGCACAGGAGGGGCGTCTTCATGACGAGACCGCTGGAGGGCAGTCCCGTCGCCCCGGCGATGACCGGTCCGACCTCGTCGCGGTTGATCGCGGTCGACAGCGCCTCACGCACGAGCGGGTCGGAGAACGGTCGTCCCTCCCGCTCGTTGAAGAGGATCTGTCCGACGGGGTTGCGCACACCCGTGTACTCGATGCCCGCACCCTCGAGACGGTCCTGGTCGGGACCGGTGACCACACCGGTGTTCAGCTCGCCGGAGAGCAGGAGGTTGGTGACGGTGCTCTGGTCGGACACGATGCGGGCCTCGATCGTGTCCGGGAGGCCCTCGGTGTCGCCGGTGACCCCGTAGGGGCCCCAGGTGTACCCGTCGCGCTTGGTGAAGACGTAGGCGTCGCCCGGTCGGGCTTCGCTGAGCTGGAACAGACCGGTGCCGTCGGTGGTGTCGGACAGCGAGGCGATGTCGGCGAGGCCCGCATCGCAGACCATCATGATCGAGCCGAGGTTGACCGCCAGGAACGGGTCGTTGACGGTGCTGGTGACCGTGACGACGTTGCCCTCGGCGGTGGCGGAGACGGCCTCGGTGATGACCGTGCCGTACGAGAAGGTCGCGTTCGCCGGGTCGGCGTTGTAGTTGAGGTTGTCGGCGACGGTCTGCCCGGTGAACGGCGAGCCGTCAGCGCAGGTGATGCCGTCTTTCAGGGTGAAGGTGGCGGAGGTGCCCTCGTCGGTCCAGCTCTCCGCGAGCCAGGGCTCGTACCCGCCGTCGGGAGTGACGTAGATGAGCGACTCGTAGGCGATCGTGACCACGTCGAACGTGTCGGGAGAGACCGTCTTCATGGGGTCGAGGTCGCCCGGGTCGTCGCTGATCGCTTTGACGAACGTGCCGCCCGAGACGACCGAGCCCCCACCTCCCCCGTTGTCGGACGGCGCGGCGCACGACGCCAGTGTCAGTGCGAGGAGGGCGGCCCCGGCGGCCGCCGGGACGAGGGTGCTGCGTTTCATGGCCTTGCTCCTTGATTCGGGTGAAGCGTCAGTGGTGCCAGACGTGGTGCTCGAGGGGTGGTGCGGGCGGGTGGTGCGGGCGTGTCAGCGCGCGGGGATGGGCGCGGCGAGGTGGCTCAGGGGGCCGGCGGCTTTCACCGACACCTTGAGAGTGGGACGGGCCGTGTACGACAGCGACGTCTCGAGGACGTCGACGATCTCGACCGCGAGGGGATCGGCCCCCGCCTGGATGGCCTTGGCGATCGCCGCTTCCGAGGCGGCCGCGATCGCGGCATCCCGGTCGTCGGCGTCGGAGATCTGCTCGGCACGGCCTCCCGCGAGGGAGATGGCCGCACCGACCGCGTTGGCGACGTCGGCCCGGTCGGGACGCAGGACGTCGCCGGCACTCGGCAGGTCGTCGGGGACGAGGAGGGCGCCACCGCCCACGACGACGAGGGGGAGGTCGACCCGGCCGAGCGACAGGCGCTCGACGGCCTCCTCGATGCGCTCGTGAGCGTGGGCGAGGGCGCGGCTCAGCAGGTCGCGCTGCCCCGACGACAGCGTCGGCAGCGAGCGGCCCGGGATGCCGTGGCCGGCCGCTGCGGCGGCATCGGTCAGTGTGGCGGTGGAGCCGCCGAAGAGCAGCCCCTCCTCGGCGATGCGGTAGCCGACCGAGCGGGGGCCGACGGCACCGGTGCGCGGGTCGATGACCGTGCCGCCGCCGATACCGAGGCTGAGGATGTCGGGCATGCGGAAGTTCGTGCGCACGCCGCCGATGTCGCGGGGCAGCGTGGACTCGCGGGGGAAGCCGTCGACGAGCACGCCGAGGTCGCTCGTGGTACCGCCGACGTCGACGACGATGGCGTTCTGCGCGCCGGAGAGGAACGCCGCGCCTCGGATCGAGTTCGCCGGTCCGGAGCCGATGGTCAGCACGGGGTAGCGCACGGCGTAGTCGAGCGACATGAGTGTGCCGTCGTTCTGAGCGAAGAACGTCGCGACGTCGAGGCCCTCCTCCGCGACGACGTCGACGAGCGCGCGTGTGACGTCGCTCGCCACGCCGCGCAGGGCAGCGTTCAGCACGGTGGCGTTCTCTCGCTCGAGGAGTCCGTCGGGACCGATGTCCTGGCTAAGGAACACCGGGACCGCCTCGCCGAGGTGGTCGTGCACGAGCTGCTCAACCTCACGCTCCTGCTCGGGGGAGGACGGGCTGAAGATGCCACAGACGGCGACGCTGTCGAAACCGCCGCCCAGACCGTCGAGGAAGCGACGGATGCCGTCGCGATCGAGCGGGGAGATGGGCGTGCCGTCGACCATGTGCCCGCCGCCGAGCATGGCCGCACCGGCCAGGACCTGGTCGCTGAGGTCGTCGGGCCATCCCGTGAGCGGCGGCCACTCGGTCGCGGCCGGCGCGCCGAGGCGCACGAGCGCGACCCGGTCGAGTCCGCGTCGCGCGACGATCGCGTTGGTGGCGTGGGTCGTGCCGAGCATCACGCGCGACACGCGGTCGCGGTCGTCGCCGAGCTGCGAGAGCACCGCGGCGATCCCCGCCCGGATGCCGCCGATGACGTCGGCCGTCGTGGGCTGCTTGGTCCAGGCGATGACCGAGCCGGTGGCATCCACCACGACCGCGTCGGTGTTCGTGCCACCGACGTCCACGCCGATGGACAGGTCGCGAACGGCGCTCATCGCGCATCCTTCCGCTCGAAGGGGACGTAGGGCAGGTCGTAGCCGAAGGCGCGGGGGCCGGCGAGCTCGAGGCCCCGCTCGGTGCGCCACAGCGGGTCGCACGCCCACGCGAGCACCGACACGCGCTGGCCGTACCGGAGCATCTCGGTGGAGATCGCGTGGCCCGTCTCGAGGTCGACGACGGTGATGAGATCGGGCACCGTGGCCAGCACTTCGCCGTCTTCCAGGACGACGAGGTTCTCGTTGCGCAGCTCGACGCGCTGCAGACGCCCGCGGTCGTCGCCGATGCCGGCGATCGTGATGGAGCCGCGGACGAAGCCGCCCTCGGTGCGCCGGGAGACGTCGACGATCTTGCCGGTAATCAACACGTCGGCGTCGAGCTCCGCGGCGACCGCCGTCACCGGGTCGGTGGCCTCGAGGAGCGCGTGACCGACGCGGATCGCGGTGCTGATCGTGCCCGGGATGACGGCCCCCGGGGCCGTCTCGGCGGTGAGCAGGTAGTGCGCGCCGAGGCAGATGCCGCCGGCGGCGACGGTGACCGCGCGGGCGTGCCGCTCGAGCCAACCCAGGTCGACGGTGCGCAGCGTGACGACGTTTCCGACGACGTCGCTCAGCACGGCGAAGTCGCACGGCACTCCGGCGACATTCGTGGAGATCATGGTCGCCTCGGGGAACGCGCGGCCCATGCCATCGGCATCCAAAAGTGCAACGCCGAGGCGGGCGGCCCAGCCGGCCGGGGAGACGCCGTTGCTGCCGCCGATTTCAGCGGGCATGATCGCGGTGATCCTGCGCCCCGCGACGCGCTCGGCCTCGTGCAGGAGCGTCTCGATCTGCTGCACCGACGAGAGCATCTCGATTCCGACGGTGGGAGCGCCGATGCCGCTCATCATGATGACCGCGTCGTCCGGCCCGAGGTCGTCGACCGAGAGCAGCCGCACCGGGCCGTGCTCGCGGATCGCGCGTTCGGTGGTGAGCTGCGAGGTGTAGACCGCCCCTCCGCCGCCGGTGCCGAAGATCGCGGCCCCCGCGGCGAGGGCGGCGATGTCGTCGGCGGTGACGTGCTCGGGGGCGCGGACCGCGGTCGGCGGGACGAGGGACGGGGATGCCATGACACGACCCTAGGCAGCACTCGGGCGACCGACAATGTGGTGGGGCGACAGGGAATCGGCGTACATTGTGCTTGTGGCACAGCTCACCACCTCGGACCTCCTCTCCCAGGCTGAACGTCTCGGCGTCGCTCTCGCCGCGGGCCCCCGCGGCGGCGCCGTGATCGAGCGCGTCGACGTCGCCGCGCTGTCGGAGCTGCCCTCCCTCCCGGCGGGGACGCTCGCCGTCGTCGCGGGAGACGATCCGCCCGCCTCGTACCTCGTCGACGTGGCCCTCCGGCAGGCGAGCGCGCGGGGTCTCGCCGGCCTGGTGATGCCGGCCGGCTTCGCGCCCGCCGAGACCGCGAGCGTGCTCGCCGAACGCGGGGGCGTGCCCGTGCTCGTGTCGCTCGCGGCGCGAGCCCCCGACCTCGCGGTCACGATCGACCGCGTCATCAGCGGCGGCGCCGCGGAGTCGATGACGCGCGCGGCGTTCGCGGTCGAGAAGGCGACGGCCGCCGCGTCCGCCGGCGCATCCGACGCCGTGGCAGCGATCCTCGATGCCGCCGGCACCGCGCTCGGAGTGAGGGTCCGCGTGCAGGACGACCCCTCCACGTCGTGGACCGACGCCGACGCCGTCTTCGCCGGCGAGGTGCCCATCGGACGGCTCGTCGCGGAGACCTCGGACCCCGCGGCGACGGTGGCCCTCCCCGTCGTCGCCTCCCTCGTGTCGCGGGCCATGCAGCGGCACCTGCAGGATCGCTTCGCCCCCAACCAGTCCCGCGCCGACCTCATCGTCGAGCTGATCCTCGCCGAGGCCGGTCGTGTCGACGGCTTCGTCGCGCCCGCCGCGCGCCTCGGCCTGCCCCTGCAGTTGTCGCACGCGGTGGCCTGGATGCGGCCGCAGCACCGCGTCGACACGGGGCTGCGCGCGCCGCGCTTCGTGGAGGCGGCCCTGGAGCTGTTCACGCTGCAGCTCATCGAGGACCGCGACGAGCTCTGGCACATCGCGTTCCTCCAGGACGACGTCATCCTCGTCAGCAGCGAGGACCACGGCGCCGGCGATCATCAACGACGCCTCCGCGACGTCATCGTGCGCGTGCAGGAGCAGGCGCGCCGGCTGGCGGGCGACGACTGGACGTACACGGTGGGCCTCGGAACGCCTCAGACGGGTGCCGCAGGGCTCCGGCAGACGGCCGCCGAGGCGCGCGTCGCCGCCGACTCGGCGATCGCGGCCGGACGACTGGATGCCATCGAGCTCACCGACGTGACGGGGCTGCGGCGTCTGCTGCTCGACTTCTACGCCTCCCCGGTCAGCCGCAACCTGCTCGACGACCTGCTGCATCCGCTCGACGCGCTCGGCGCGGAGCGATCGGCCACCGCCGTGCGCACCCTGCTGTCGTACCTCGGCAACCGCAACTCGCTGGCCCAGGCCGGACGCGAGTTGAACCTCCATCCGAACGCCGTGGGCTACCGCATCCGCCGCGTGCGCGAACTACTCGACGTCGACCTCGACGACCCCGACACCCGCTTCGCCGTCGAACTGGCGTGCCGTGTGCGGCTCATCGGGTCAGGACGCTGAGGTCCTCGCACGCGAGGTGTGCCCGGGGCACAGATCGACCCCTCGATCCTGTGCCCTGGAGACGATGAGCCGGGATCGGGCTCCGGGTAGCGTCGGAGGCATGCTCTCCACCGATTTCCGCGCGCTCGGACTCGAGGAGATCCGCGGCACGCTGGGCGAACCCGAGGGGCCCTCGCTGCAGAAGATCACCGATCGCCTCGACGAGAACTGCCTGCGCTTCCTCGCCCACTCCCCCTTCGCCACGCTCGCCACGGCCGACCGCGACGGACGGTGCGACAACTCGCCGCGAGGCGACTACCCGGGCTTCGTGCGGGCGATCGACGACCGGACGGTCGCGATCCCCGATCGCCTCGGCAACAAGATCGCCGACTCGATGCGCAACATCGTCGACAACGGCCACGCCGCCCTGCTGTGCTTCGTGCCCGGCATGAGCGAGACGTTGCGCATCAACGGCGCCGCGATCGTCACCGACGACCCGACGCTGCTGCGCACGCTCGAGCAGGACCACACGGTGCCGGACCTCGCGATCGTGCTGCGCATCGAGCAGGTGTACCTGCACTGCGGTCGCGCGCTGCTGCGCGGCGGTCTATGGGACGCCGACATGCAGGACCTTGCGACCCAGGTACCGAGCTCGGGCCAGATCTGGGCGAGTACCTCGGGCTGGGATGCCGCGGTCGGCGACGTCATCGACGACGCCATGACCGGCGCCTACCAGGCGCTGTACTGACGTGCGCACCCGAGAGGGGCTGATGCCCCTGGTGGTCCGGGAGATCACCCGCGAGACGCCCGACATCGTCAGCATCCGGATGCAGAACGCCGACGGCTCCCCCCTGCCGGCGTGGCAGCCGGGAGCGCACGTCGACGTGCAGCTCATCACCCGGCACGAGCGCCAGTACTCGCTGTGCGGCGACCCGGCGGACACCGCGTCGTACCGCATCGCCGTGCGCCGCGAGGAGCTCTCCCGGGGCGGCTCGCACTACATCCACGCGTTCCTCCGCGACGGCAGCACGGTCTGGGTGCGGCCGCCGCGCAACCTCTTCGAGCTCGGCGAGGCCCCGGGGTACCTTCTGCTGGCCGCCGGGATCGGGGTGACGCCGATCCTCGCGATGGGGCGGCACCTGGCATCCACCGGTGCGGACTGGCGCATGGTCGTGGCCGTCCGCGAACGCGACGGGGTCGCGTTCGCCGACGAGATCGCCGCCCTGGGCGAACGCGCGCGCGTGCACGTCAGCGGCGAGCACGGCCGCCTCGACCTCGCCGCGGTCCTCGGCGCGATCGCCCCCGGCACCGACGTGTACGCCTGTGGTCCCGCGGGGTTCACCGACGCGTTGCTCGCCCTCGCCCCGACGCTGCCCGAGGGATCCGGCATCCACCTCGAACGGTTCGAGCCGCGGAAACGGGAGTTCGGCCCGAGCAAGCCCTTCACCGCGACCGCCGCCCGCTCGGGCGTCACCGTCGAGGTGCCCGCGACCCGGTCGCTGCGCGAGACGTTGCAGGGGGCGGGGGTCGCGGTGAGCGGGTCGTGCCTGCGCGGCGTGTGCGGGTCGTGCGCGATCCCGGTGCTCGACGGCGCGGTGGAGCACCGCGACTCGCTCACCGTCGACGACGACGCCCGCGTGATCTACACGTGCGTGTCGCGTGCGCGGGCGGGCTCGTCGCTGGTGCTCGACGTCTGAGGGCGATGCGTTCCGCCCTGCCCGGCCTCGCCCGCCGCGCTGTTCGCGCCGCACCGTCCGCGCCGCACCGTGAGCGCCTCGCCGAGCGCCGATAAACGCCGTTCCTGCCGAAACACGCCGCGACACCGCGTGTCTCCGCCCAGACGGCGTTTATCGCCCCCATCCCGTCGCACCCCCGCGCCACCGCCGCGCCGCCCCGCCGCGACGCGCGCGACGCCCCGCCGCGACGCCCGCGGCCGCCCCGCTCAGCGCCGATAAACGCCGTTCCTGCCGAGACACGCCGCGACACCGCGTGTCTCGACAGCGGGAGCGTTTCTCGCCGCCGCCGCGCCGCCGCACCTCTGCCCCGCCGCCGCGCCCTCCCCGCGCGGACGCCGCCTCACACCGCCCGGTGCGTGAACCGCCCGCCGAGCAGGGTCGCAGCGACCGGCATGCTGCGCAGAGCATCGCGATCGCAGGAAGAGGGGTCCGCGTCGACCACGACCAGGTCGGCCGGCTGCCCCACCGCCGTCTTCGTCCGACTGCTCGCGGCGAGCGCGACGTCGAGCGGCAGGCGTTGTTCGGGATGCCATGCGTCGCGGTCCCCGCGACTGCGCGCCGTCGCCGCGGCGATCGCGTGCCACGGGTCGAGAGGGGCGACGGGGGCGTCGGAGCCGAGGCGCAACTCGGCTCCCGAACGATGGAGCGATCCGAACGCGAAAGCCCGCCCCGTGCGACCGGCCCAGTGCAGGTCGGCGATATCGCGGTCGTCCATGGCGTGCTCCGGCTGCACGCTCGCGACCAGTCCCGCCCTACGGAACCGCGCGAAGTCCGCATCGCGCACGAGCTGGGCGTGCTCGATGATGCCCGGCATCCCGAGTTCCTCGAACACCTCGATCACCTCGGTGTTCGCGCGGTCGCCGATCGCGTGGACGGCGGGCAGGATGCCACCCTCTCCCGCGCGCACGAGCAACCGGCGCAGTTCCTCGACGGGGACGCTCTGCACCCCGCACCCGTGCTCGGCGTGCGGGTCGGCTCCGGGGTAGGGGTCCCAGCACCAGGCGGTGCGGGTGTTCAGCGAGCCGTCGGAGACGATCTTGAGCCGGCCCATGGTCACGAGGCCGTCCGCGTCGAGGTCGTCGCCGGTGCGCAGCCCCGCGGCGAGCGCCTCCTCGAGCCGGTCGGGCCACACCGAGGCGTCGACGCGGAGGGAACGCACCCCGGCGGCGACCCGCTCGGGCCACTCGCGGAAGTTCGGCACGTTCTCGTAGTCGACGATCCCGACGATCCCGCGACGCGCCGCCGCCTCCGCGACCTCGCCGTATGCCTCGACCGGAATGGATGCCGCTTGCTGGAAGCGCTGCAGCGCGGCGATCCACTCGAACTCGGCGACGACGCCGCTGTCGTCCGGCCTGAGGCCGAGCCGCTCGGCGCCGCGGGAGTTCATCCACCCGGAGTGGAGGTCGCCACCGACGAGTACCACGGGGTCGTCGGGGAACGCCTCGTCGAGGGCGCGCAGCGAGGTCGGCGTCGTCCACAGCCCGTCGCGGTAGCCGTAGCCGACGAGCACGCCGTCGGTGCGCGGCGCTCCCGCGCGCAGCGCCCGGCGTACGGCATCCACGACCTCGTCGGGACCGTTCGTGCCGCCGACGTCGACGCGGCGACTGGAGATGACCCACTGCGTGAAGTGCACGTGGGCGTCCCACAGGCCGGGGCCGACGAAGCGTCCGTCGAGGTCGACGACCTCGCCCGCGGCCGGCACCGCGCCCGTCGGGGCGATCGTCTCGATGAGACCGTCGCGCATGACGACGTCGACGGGCTCGCCGCCCCCGTACGGCCGGACCGAGCGCAGAGTGAGCGTGCTCACAGTGCCGGCACCGGGGAGCCGACGAGCCCGAACAGATCCTTGGGATCGTCGGGGGCGGCCACGAGGTCGATCTCGAGCGCGAGCTCGGTGCCCGCGACGCTGTCGCGCAGGAACCGCAGCGCCGAGAAGTCCTCGATCGCGAAGCCGACCGAGTCGAAGATAGTCACCTGATCATCGGCGGTGCGACCGGGTCGCCGGCCGGAGAGCACCTCCCAGAACTCGGTCACGGGGAAGTCCGCGGCGACGCGCTGGATCTCGCCCTCGATTCGCGTCTGCGGCGTGTACTCGACGAACACGGGTCCGCGCGAGAGGATCGCCGGGTCGAGCTCGGTTTTGCCGGGGCAGTCGCCGCCGATCGCGTTGATGTGCATTCCGGATGCCACATCGGCGTCGCTCAGCACGGTCGCCGCCGCTTTGTCGGCGGTGCAGGTCGTCACGATGTCGGCGCCGCGGGCGGCATCCGACGCGGAGTCGCACACCACGATGTCGAAGCCGAGCGGCGCGAGGTTGCGCACGAGCTTGGCTGTGGCCGAGGGGTCGACGTCGTAGACCCGCAGGCGGTCGACGCCGAGGACGCCGCGGAAGGCCAGGGCCTGGAACTCGGCCTGACTGCCCGCACCGATCATGGCCATCGTTGACGCGTCGGCGCGGGCGAGACGGCGCGCGACCATCGCCGAGGTCGCCGCGGTGCGTAGTGCCGTGAGAAGCGTCATCTCCGACAGGAACACCGGGTAGCCGTTGTGCACGTCGGCGAGCACGCCGAACGCGGTCACGGTCTGATACCCGCGGCCGGGATTGAACGGGTGCCCGTTCACGTACTTGAACGCGTACGTGTCGGGGTCGCTGATGGGCATGAGCTCGATCACGCCGAAGGGCGTGTGGCTGGCCATGCGTTCGACCTTGTCGAACGACGGCCACCGGCGGTAGTCCGCCTCCAGGTAGGCGACCATGTCGGTCATGAGTCGCTCAGCGCCGTGCGTGGCGACCCATCGCACCATGGCGTCCACGCCAACGAATCCGGTCATCGTCTGTTCTGTTCCTCTCGGGGGCGGATGGCATCCATGCGGTCGGCCAGGGCCGGGTTGGCGTAGGGGCCGGGGGCGCGCAGCGCCGCGATCACGCGGTCGACGACGGCATCCGGCTTGTCCTGACTGAGTTTCTGCTTCGCCTCGAGGCGGGTCACGGGCAGGCGGAAGCCGACCGTTCCGTGCACGATGCGCTCGGCGTACGCCGTGTTCTCGAGGCTGTGGTGCATCAGGAAGGGGTTCGGCAGTGGCGCCTCGAACCGCGTCACGAGCCGATCGAGCACGGCGAGGTTCTCGTCGTCGCTCAGGATCTCGGGGATGCCGTACAGGTGCGCCACGACGAAGTTCCACGTGGGCACGGCGGGCGAGGTGTCGTACCAGCTCGGCGAGACGTACCCGCTGGGTCCCGACACGATCACCAGGACCTCGTGGGCGCCGAGCTCGTGCAGCGCCTCGTCGGGGCGGCCGACGTGGCTCACGAGGGCGAGGCCGTCGGCGGTGGCGTCGACGAGCACCGGGTAGTGGGATGCCACGAGCCCGCGCCCCGGGATGTGGCTGACGAGCGTGGCCCAGGGGTTCTCGTCCACGAGCGCGCGGACCGCGTCGAGGTCGTCGAGGGCGTAGTCGGCGTTGTGCCTCATGCCGCCGCCTCCCCGCGCGGCGGGCCGAAGACGAGCACGAGATCGGCCGGCTCGGCGGAGGCGTTGCGCACGCCGTGCCGCAGACCGGCCGGGGCGTACGCCGCGTCCCCCGCCGCGAGCACGCGCTCGTCGCCGTCCGTCGAGAACACGACCTCGCCGCGCGTCACGATGTACATCTCGTCGCTGCTCTCGGCCGAACAGCTGTCCGCCGCCCCGGTCAGGTGCCGGTGCTCGCCCTCGGACGCACCGGGGGCCAGGTGGTAGAGCATCACGTGGGCGCCGAGGGCCGTGGTATCCGCGAAGTACCACTCGATGCCGACCCGACCATCCCCCTCGTACAGGCTCCAGTCGTGGTGACCGTCGCCGCGTCGTTGTATTTGCATGCCGGCCTCACATCGCGGGGACGGCGGTCGCGTCGACCGCGAACGCCGCCAAATCGTCGGTGGTGTCGCCACCCGTCGCGAGCTCGGCCAGGGCCAGACCGATCGCGGGCGTGAACTTGAAGGCGTGCCCCGCCCCGAGCGCCACGATGATGTCCGGGTGCTCGATGAGCGGCCCGATGACGAAACGGCGGTCGGGCGTGAGCGCGTACTGGCACGTGACCGTGCGCAGCAGCTCACCGCTGGAGGGGATCGTCGCGGCGAGGAAGGCCGCCAGCTCCGCGGTGCGCTCGGGCGAGGGCACGAAGGTGCGCTCGGCGGGCGTCATGCAGTTCTCCGACACGTCGCGCGCGGCCTTGACGGTCGGCTCCCCGTACGTCGGGAACCCGTAGAAGCACTGCTCGTCCTCCCAGATCCACACCGGGAAGCGATCGGGGTCGAACGCCCCGGGGTCGGCGGGTGCGAAATAGCTGACCTGCTCCTGCATCACCTCGAGCGGGATCCGGATGCCGAGCGGCTCGAGCAGCTCGTTCGTCCACGCGTCCGCGGCGACGACGACCCGGCGCGCCCGCACATCGCCGCCGGATGTCGAGACGACGACGCCCTCGCCGTCGGGGCGGAGGCGATCGACGCGGGTGCGATCGCGCAGATCGGCGCCGAGGACGCGCGCGTGCATCTGCAGGGTCGCGACGGTGCGGGCGGCGTGGGCGATCCCCGAGTCGGGGGTGTACACGCACGTCACCCCCTCGGGGACCGCGAACTGCGGCCACCGCGCGCGCACCTCGTCGGGGCCGAGCAGTTCGAACGGCACGCCGCTGTCGGAGAGGCTGCGCGCGAAGTCGGCCGCGTCGTACGGGCCGTCGTCGGGGATGAACACAACGCCGCCCGTGATGGTCAGCAGGCGTTCGCCGGTGGCCGCCTCGAGCGCCGCCCACTCGCGATAGGCCGCCTGCGCGAAGCGCACGTACGCGGCCGATCCGTACGAGGTGCGCACGATGCGCGAGGTGTCGTGCGAGGCGCCACGCACGTGCCCGAGCTCGAACTGCTCGAACGCGACGACGCGGACGCCCTGACGAGCCAGGTGGTACGCGGCCGCGCTGCCGAGCGCGCCGAGTCCCACGACGGCGACGTCGAATTCCTCCATGACGGATCCTCCCGAGAGCCGGACGGGCGCCCGGCGAATACCGGCAATTATTCGAATCGCTCGTCGCGGCCCTGTTACGGTCACCATCAGCAGCAATTCATCGCCGACCACTTTGCAGAAACGAGGGGATGCCGTGACCGCGCGCGTCGAGCAGGCCGTCGCGGTCCTGCGTGCGGTCGCCGGACGCGCCGACCCGACCGCCCCACTCTCCCTCGCCGCGATCGCCCGCCCGGCCGGCATCGGGCTCAGCACCGCCTCGCGCCTCTGCGCCGAGCTCGCCGACGCGGGACTCCTCCGGCGGGCCGACGGCTACGGCACGTACGGCGTGGGCGCCCGGGCGGTCGCGCTGTCGGGACGCGCCGCCGCGGCCCTCGGGCCGACCGTGCACTTCGAGCTGCACCGCCTCGCGCAAGACACCGCCGAGACGGTCGTGCTGGCCGCCCCCGAGAGCGCTGGGGCGCGGATCGTGGCGACCGTCGCGTCGGGGTGGACCCTGCACGTGCCCGCGGTGATCGGCGACCGCGTGGACGACCCGCGGCGCGCGCTCGTGCGGGCGGCGTCGCCCGACGGCGCCGGCGAGGTGGTCGTGGAGTCGCAGATCGGCCGTGCCGTCGAGATCGCCGTCGTCCTCACCGCCCCCGACGGTCGTCGTGTCGCCGTTCTCGCGGTGTCGCTCCCGGTGTACCGCGCCGCCCGTGCACGCCCGCGCATCCGCCGCCTGTTGACCGACGCCCGTCACGCGTTCGAGCGGGCGCTCGCGCGGGCGCACCGCCCGGCGCCCACGCGCGACGGCGGGCCCGCTCCCGTCGCCGGGTCCGGCGTCGGACCGACCCGGGCGATCGAGGCAGCCGTGCGGATGGCGGAGGTCATCGCGGACTCCCCCCGTTCCGTCACGGCCGCCGCCTCCGCGATCGGGCTGCGCCTCGACCGCGCGCGTCGAGCGGCCGACGCTCTCGTGCGCACGGGCCTGCTCGCCCGCGACGCCGAGACCGACGCCCTCCACGTCGATCCCGCGATCCACGCGTGGCACCGTGCCGCCTTCGCCCCGACCCTCGCGCTCGACGGTCCCGCCCGCACGGCCGCGACCGCGGAGCGGGTCGGCGCGTGCGTCTTCGTCACGACGCTCACCGGCATGCGCAGCTTCACGATGGTCGAGCACATCGAGCCGCTCGGGGAGGGACTGCGCATGGCGCCCTGGCTCGGCCGCCCGCACCCCCTGGTCGGTTCCGACGGCGGCCCCACGCTCGCGATGGATTTCGACGCGGCCCAGCTCGCGCAGCTCTTCCCTCGGCGCCACGGCGCTGCGGAATACGAGCAGTTCGTGCGCCGCGTCGAGCGGGTGCGCGCCGACGGGACGCTCACGATGCGCTCGATCGACGAGTTCGGCATCACGTCGGTCTCGGCCCCGGTCCGCGACGCCGCTGGTCTCGTCGCGGCCGCGGCGTGCATCGTCGGGGCGACGGAAGACGTCTCTGCGCGCCTGCCCGAGCTCCGCGAGGCCGCCCGCGCCCTCGCCGCGGACCTGTCCCGTGACCTCGGCGCGACGTGCGCGGCATCCATCCCCGTCCTCGCCGGGGTGGGGTCCGCGCCCATACCGTCGCCCCACTGACGCGGGCTATCGTCGCTCGCACACGACCCGAAGGACCCCGGATGCCGTTCACCCCCGACCCCGCGATCTTCTACGACACCGCGGGAGACCCCTCTGCGCCGACGGTCGTGCTGATCGCCGGCGGCGGCGCGCAGCTCATCGCCTGGCACGTCGACTTCGTGTCCGCGCTCGTGGGACGCGGCCTCCACGTCGTGCGCTTCGACAACCGCGACGTCGGCCTGTCGGCCCGCTTCGGCGGTCCCGACGACATCGACGGCGGCTACGGTCTCGAGGAGATGGGCGACGACGTCATCCGCGTGCTCGACGACCTCGGGATCGACGCGGCGCACCTCGTCGGGCACTCCATGGGCGGGATGATGGCGCAGATGGCCGCGATCCGGCATCCGCAGCGCGTGCACAGCCTCGGCCTGCTCTCCACGATCCCGGGCCGCGACCCGCGCTACATCCTGCACGACGAGCGTCCCGAGCTCATGCGGGAACCGGTCCGCTACAGCCGCGACGAGGTGCGCGCCGGAGCGAGGGCTTTCGCCGCCTCTACCGCCGGCGAGCGCTACCCGCTCGACGTCGAATGGAACACGTGGGCCGCCGTCGAGGCGTTCGACCGCGGCTACGCCCCGGAGGGCTTCTCCCGTCAGTGGTCCGCGCTGCTGCGCGCTCCCGAGCGACTCGAGGCGCTCCGCGCGCTCGACGTTCCCGCACTGGTGTTCCACGGCCGCGACGACGACGTGCTGCACTGGAGCGCCGCCGTCGACATGGCCGAGGCCCTGCGCTCCGCCGAGGTGCAGGTGCACCCCGGTATGGGGCACTTCATCGTGCCCGAGCTGTGGCCCGAGCTGATCGCCGGTATCGAGCGCGCGGTCGAAGCCGGCGAGGCCCGCCGCGCCTGACTCGCGAGCGTTCGAATCGTCGACGCCCGCGGCCACGGCCCTGGACCGGCACGCGCCGCATCAGCGACCGGCTGCAGCGGAGATCCCTGCGCCCGCGCGCAGCATCAGTGCCCGGCGTCGGCGGAGGCGTTGCGGCGCACGACCCGCTGCACCCCCGTCACCACCCCGACGATGATCAACCCGAGCGCCAGCCCGAAGACCGCGGACATCGCCGTCTCCACGATCCACACGACGACTGGACCCGCCGCCTCGATCGCGTGCGTCACGAGGTGGACGAGCTCGTAGAGGCCCGCCCAGAACGTCTCCTCGAGGTTCTGCAGCACGAGGTGCCCGCCGACCCACAGCATCGCGACGGTGCCGATGACGCTGATGACGCGGAAGACGGCGGGCATGGATGCCACGACCCGCACCCCGAAGCGTCGGACCGCGCGCGAGGGGCTCTTCATGAACCGCAGCCCGATGTCATCCACCTTCACGAGGAGCGCGACGGCGCCGTAGACGACGAGCGTCATGGCGAGGCCGATGACGAGGAGTGCAGCGAGCGTCATCCAGATGCTGAGCCCGGGGTCGAGGCTGGACAACGCGATCAGCATGATCTCTGTGCTGAGGATCAGATCGGTGCGCACGGCGCCCAGCACGAGCTTCTTCTCGTCGCGGGGCTCGTCGGAGTCGTGCTCACCGTGGCTCACGCCGAACCACTCGAGCACCTTCTCCGCGCCCTCGAAGCACAGGAAGCAGCCTCCGATGATGAGCAGGTACGGCAGAACCCACGGTGCGAAGGCGGTCAGCAGCAGCGCGATCGGGATGATGATCACGTACTTGTTGATGATGCTGCCCAGCGCGATCTTCCACACCACGGGCAGTTCCCGCGCCGGGGACAATCCCTGCACGTACTGAGGGGTCACGGCCGCGTCGTCGATGACGACGCCCGCGGTCTTGGCGCTCGCGCGCATCGCGGCGCTGAGGATGTCATCGACGACGGCGAGCAGACCGACCGACATGTGCGTATCTCCCGGGGGGTGAGGATGCCGGCGTGTGCACGCCGCGGGACGACACTAGCGGGTGCGTGGTGGATGCCGCGGTGGCTGGCGTCGCCGCCCGTCCCCTGTCGAGAGCCCGTCGGCGTGGCTAGGGTGATCCTCACGGGATCGGCAGGGGGAGCACATGTCATTCATCACCCGCGGCTTCGGCGGTCGTCGTCGGGAACGCGATCCCCGCCTGCCCCCGGGCCAGACCCTCGTGTCGGACTGGCCGGTGCTGTCGGCGGGGCCGACCCCCGCGGTCGACGCCGCGGCGTGGGAGTTCGCGATCGGCACCGAGAAGGGCGTCCATCGCTGGAACCTCGAGGAGTTCCAGGCGCTCGGCATGGAGGACGTCACGGTCGACATCCACTGCGTCACGCACTGGACGAAGCTCGACATGCCCTGGCGCGGCGTCTCGCTCGACCGAGTCTTCGCCGAGGTCGACACGAGCCACCGCTACGTGATGGTGCACTCCTTCGGCGGCTACACGACCAACCTCGCCCTCGACGATCTGCTCGGGGGGAAGAGCTGGATCGCCTTCGAGGCCGACGGTGCGCCCCTCACCCCGGAGCACGGCGGCCCCGCCCGCCTGCTGGTGCCGCACCTGTACTTCTGGAAGAGCGCGAAGTGGGTGCAGGGACTCATCACCATGGCATCCGACAAGCCGGGATTCTGGGAGCAGAACGGGTACCACCTGCACGGCGACCCCTGGCGCGAGGAACGGTACGGGTGACGCGTCGACCGGCATCCTGGCACGCGGCCACCGTCATCGCGACGCGCCCCGAGACGTCGACCGCGCGGCGCATCGAGCTCGACGTGCCCACCTGGCCGGGCAACGACGCCGGTTCGCACCTCGACGTCAGACTGACCGCCCCCGACGGCTATCAGGCGAGCCGCTCGTACTCGATCGCCTCCTCGGGCGAGGGGACGCGGATCACGCTCGCTGTCGACGAGGTGCCCGACGGAGAGGTTTCTCCCTTCCTCGTGCACGAGCTGCGCGAGGGGGACCGCATCGAGGTGCACGGTCCGCTCGGCGCCTTCTTCGTGTGGACGCCGTCGGCCGACCCCGCACCGGTGCAGCTGATCGCGGGAGGGTCGGGGGTCGTCCCCCTGTTCGCGATGGCGTCTGCGCACGCCGAGAGCGCCGACGCCTCCCCCTTCCGCCTGCTGTATTCGGTGAGATCGGCTGACGACATGTTCTTCCGCGACGAACTGACGGCGCTCACGGCGCGCGACGACCGCCTCGACCTCGAGGTCGTCTACACCCGCAGCGCCCCGGCGGCATGGGCGATCCCGCCCGAGCGGTTGACCGCCGATCGGGTGCGCGCCGCGGTGATCCCCGCGGCGGAGGAGCCACGCGTGTTCGTCTGCGGTCCGACGCCGTTCGTCGAGGCCGTGGCGGGGTGGCTGATCGAGCAGGGACACGCGCCGTCGCGCGTGCGCACCGAGAGGTTCGGAGGTTCGTGATGACCGTGCTCGACGGCAACGCCCTGGCCGGGCGCCTCGACGATCTCCTGGGGTGGGATGCCAGCGGCTCCGAGGTGCGCTGCACGCACTGCGGCATCCGAGGCCTGCTCGCCACCGCCTCGGTCTACGCGTCCACGATGGGCGCGGTCGTGCGATGCCGCTCCTGCGACGCGGTGCTGCTCACCGTCGTCGACGCGCCCGACGGTCGCTCTTGGCTCGGGATGCCGGGGCTCAGCGCCCTGGAGCTGCGGCGCGGGTGAGACCGGCGGTCGCCGACGACATCGGCATCCGGAACGAGAAAAGCCCCGGCGAACCGGGGCTTTTTCTGCGGAGACGGAGGGATTTGAACCCTCGGTCCCCTTACGGGGACTCCACCTTAGCAGGGTGGTGCACTAGGCCTGACTATGCGACGTCTCCAGGTGATCGAACCTTGCGGCGCGAGCACACCGGTCAATACTAACCGGATGCCGCCCGGCATCCGAAACCGAAGTCCGGATGCCGGGCAGCGGGGCCGGGCGTCACTGACGCACGTTGCCGTTCGAGCACGTCGCCTGGGCGGCGGTCTGACCCGCGATGCCCTCGGGGAGCACGACCGTGCCGGGGGTCGATCCCGGGGTCGGGGTCGCGTCGGCACCCGCCGACGGGGCGTCGGTCGCGGCGTCGGTCGGCGCGGGAGCCGCGGTGTCGGACGGGGCCGGCGTGGCGTTCGCGTCGGCGATCACGCCGTCGCCGTCGCTGAGGTTGCCCGACAACTGCAGGGGCTGGTTCGCGGCCAGCGCGGCCCACAGGGTGTCGGCATCCTCGCGGTCGGGGACGACGCGGTTCGGGTCGGACGGATCGGTGTAGGTCGGGTACTGGATGAACACGATCTCGCTGAAGGGCACGTCCTTCACCGCCGAGGCGATCTGGACGAGGGTCAGCGGGTTGATCAGCGACGTCGAGGGATCGACGTTGCGCAGCGCAGTGGAGGCCAGCTTGTACAGCGTGGCGGGGTTCGAGAGCACTTCCTGGCTCTTCAGCTTGTTCGCCAGTCGCGACATGTACTGCTGCTGGTTCGAGATGCGGCCGAGGTCGCCGCCGTCGCCGACGCCGTGACGGGTCCGCAGGAACTGCAGGGCGTCGAGACCGACCACGGTGCGCATACCGGCGGGCCAGTCGATGCCCGTGTACGGGTCTTTGATGCCGTTCGCGATGCACACGTCGACGCCGCCGATGGCATCCGTGATGTTGATGACGCCGCCGAAGCTGACCTTCGCGGCGAACGGGATCTCGAGACCGCTGAGGTCGGAGATCGTCTCCACGACGCACGACAGGCCGCCGTAGGAGAAGGCGCTGTTGATCTGCTGCTTGCTCATCGCGGAGTGCTCGACGCCGTCTTTGTCGGTGCACGAGGGGATCGGCACCATGAGGTCGCGCGGGAACGAGATGACGGTCACGCGGCGCGGCGCGTCGGAGATGTGCACGAGCATGTTGACGTCGTTGAGGCTGCCCTCGGAGTCGGCGCCGGTGCACCGGTCGCCGAACAGCTCCGCGAACTCGGGCTCGCACTCGTCTGTGCCGATGAGCAGCATGTTGACGCCGCCCTTGAGCTCACCGAGGTCCGGCGGTACCGCGGGCTGGTTCTTCAGTTCGACGGCGTCGGCGGTGAAGCTGCGAGTCAGGTCGACCGCGGCGTACGCCAGCACCGTTCCGCCCGAGACGAGCAGCACGGCGAGAACGATGGCGAGACCGCGGAACAGCTGGCCGAGCGGACCGGGCGAGGTGAGCCGCCCGTGGCGGGCGACGGTCCTCGGACCGCGCGGGGTGGTGGTCTTGCTCACTCGGGTCCTTTCACGACGGATGCCACCGGCCCGGCAGCACGTCGACCCCGGCGCGGCAGCCGAAGGTCGCAGCAATACTAGGGATCCACGGCTGTGAATGCCGTGAGGACCGGGCGTTTCACCCGCTCCGGCGGCGTGGGCCCACCCCCGTTCGACTCCCGCTCAGCCGGACATAACGCGAAACGCGGACCCCTGCGGGGCCCGCGTTTCGCGTTGCGGAGGGTGTGGGATTCGAACCCACGGGACATTGCTGCCCACTGGTTTTCAAGACCAGGTCCATCGGCCGCTCGGACAACCCTCCTGGACGAGCCGAGTCTACCGACCGCCCGCGATGACGGCGTCCAGCCCCCGTGGCGTGACGCCGGGGCTCGGTAGCGTCGGACGCATGGCGACGAGAACGCGCGGAGCGCTGGCATCCTTCTTCCTCCGGCTCGGAAGCCGAGTGTGGGTGCGCGCGGCCATCTTCACGGTCATCGCGATCGTCGTCGCCCTCGCCGCCCGTTTCATCGGCCCGCTCCTGCCGTTCTCGTTCAGCTTCTCGCTGGGCGACGGCGCCGTCGACTCCCTCCTGCAGATCATCGCGACGGCGATGCTGACCGTCAGCACCTTCTCGGTGACCGCCATGGTGACGGCCTTCTCGTCGGCGACCACGACCGCGACGCCACGGTCGACGCAGTTGCTCATCGCCGATCCGACCTCGCAGAACGCCGTCTCGACTTTCGTGGGGGCGTTCGCCTTCTCGCTCGTCGGCATCGTCGCGCTCTCCACCGGTTACTACGAGCAGCAGGGGCGGTCCATCCTCTTCGTCGCGACGCTGGTGATCATCGCCATCGTCGTCGTGACGCTGCTGCGGTGGATCTCGCACCTGTCGACATTCGGGCGGATGGCCGACGTCATCGACCGCGTCGAGAAGGCGGCGGCTCTGTCGCTCGAACTCCACGCCGAGTATCCGACCCTCGGGGCCCGCGCCGCCGTGCCGGTTCCCGTCGACGCCGTCGCCGTCCACGCCGACGAGGTCGGCTACGTCACCCACATCGACGTCGCGGGGCTCGAACGACTGGCGCGGCAGGCGGACGTCGAGATCCACGTGCGCGCCACCCCCGGGCGGACCGCCGACTCGCGCGTGCCCCTCGCCTTCGTCACCGGCGACCCCGGGGACGACGTGATCGTCGGGGTCGTCCGCGCCTTCCGCGTGGAGCACCACCGGACGTATGAGCAGGATCCGCGGTTCGGCGTGATCGCGCTCGCGGAGATCGGAACGCGAGCCCTCTCCCCCGCGACGAACGATCCCGGGACGGCCATCGACGTGATCGCCGCGCTTCAGCGCGTGTTCTCGCGCGCCCTCACCACCGAGCGTGCCGAAGACATCGATCACGAGCATGTGTTCGTCCCGGCCCCGCAGCTTCCCGACCTCGTCGCCGACGCTTTCCGTCCCCTGGCGCGCGACGGAGCGGGGCTCCTCGAGGTGCAGGTGCGCCTGCAGAAATGCCTCGCCTCGCTCGCGGCATCCTCTCCGCGCGACGCGGCGGTGTTCGCCGACGGTGCGCGCGCGGCGCTCGTGCGCGCGCACCGTGAGCTCGCCCGCGCCGACCGGGCCGTGCTGGATGCGGCGGTCGCCACGGCGTGGGCGGCCACGCCCATTCGACGAGGCACCTTCCGCCGCTGAACGCCGTCTATGTCCGGGGTATCCATTCGCCTCGGGCGGAGGCCTGTCGCCTCGGGCAGGAGTAGACCGGACCTCATCAGCCCACCACGACCCGCCGGGCCGTCTGAGATGAGGAGGCATCCCATGATCGTCACCACCCTGTCTTCGCAGATCGTTCTGGCGGTGTTCGCGCTCGTGTACGCGGCATCCCTGCTCGCCGCCGTCGTCGCGGTGCGCGATCCGCACAACGGCGTCGGACTCAAAGCCACGTGGGCCGTCGCCCTGCTGCTCCTGCCGCCGGTGGGGCTGGTCGCGTGGGAGGCGTCGCGGATCGCGGATCACCGCGCGGTGCGCGCCGGACACGCGGCGCACGTCTGAGGAGTGGGGCCGGTCCCTTCGACAGGGTCAGGGACCTCACCGTGCGGCTGGTGTCGGACGTGGCGCCGGCCCCTTCGACAGGCTCGGGGACCTCGCGTGGCGCGTCAGGGCGAACGCATGGCGGGCGCGATCACAACGCGCGCAGGATCGCGGCGACGCCGCCCTCGGTGACCGAGAGGCCGACCTCACCCGCGGCGGCGTGCACCTCGGGCGGACCCTGGTGCATCGCGATCGCGCGACCGCCGTTGCGGACCGCCCACTGCATCATCTCGATGTCGTTACGGCCGTCGCCCATGACGAGCACGCGCTCCGGCGCGATGCCCAGCCACCCGCGAACCAGTTCGAGGGCCGTGGACTTGTCGACCCCCTTCGGGGCGATGTCGAGCCACGCGGTCCAGCCGATCGCGTACGAGACCTGCGTGAGGCCGATGCGCTCGACGAGCTCGAGGAAGTCCTGGTCGGTTTGCTCGGGGGCCACCACGACCACACGGCACACGGGCTGCGCCGACAACTCGGCGAACGCGACCCTGTCGGCCTTCTCGAGGTTCCAGTCGTCGAGGTAGTCGGTGAACAGGCGCTTGCCGTCGGGGAGCTCGACGAGGAAGTGCGCGCCCCCGAGGTGCTCGCCCAGCAGGGTCAGCACCTCGGAGGGATCGAAGGTCTCGACGTGGGCGCGGACGTAGTCGCCGTCATCGCCGTCGCGTCGCATGACGATCGCGCCGTTGGAGCACACGGCGTACTCGGGACGGATGCCGAGGCGATCCATGATCGTGTGGGTGCTGTCCCAGCTGCGACCGGTGGCGAGCATGACCTCGTGACCCGCCGCCTGCGCGTGGGCGACGGCCTCGACGACTCCGGGACTGAGCGTGTCGTCTTCGAGCAGCACGGTGCCGTCGATGTCGAGCGCGATGAGCATGCGTCCGGCGCGGGCGTCGTCGGCCAGGTCGGCGACGACGTCGGCCGCCTCCTGCTTCGGCGCGCTCTCGACGGCACCGGTGGCGGGCAGGGCGGCCTCGTCGGTCATGCGATCGGCTCCATGACCTCGAGGCCGCCGAGATAGGGGCGCAGCACCTCGGGTACGAGGACCGACCCGTCTTCACGCTGGTGGGTCTCGAGCAGGGCGACGATCCACCGCGTCGTGGCGAGCGTGCCGTTGAGGGTCGCGACCGGCTGCGTCTTCCCGCCGTCGGCGGGACGGAACCGGGTCTCGAGGCGCCGGGCCTGGTACGTCGTGCAGTTGGAGGTGCTCGTGAGCTCGCGGTAGGCGCCCTGCGTGGGGACCCAGGCCTCGATGTCGAACTTGCGCGCCGCGCTGGATCCGAGGTCGCCGGCGGCCACGTCGATCACGCGGTAGGCGAGCCCCAGGTCCTGCAGCATGCCCTCCTGCATGGCGACGAGACGGTCGTGCTCGGCCTCGGCATCCGCCGGGTCGGTGTAGACGAACATCTCGAGCTTGTTGAACTGGTGCACGCGGATGATGCCGCGGGTGTCCTTGCCGTAGGAGCCCGCCTCGCTGCGGTAGCAGGTGGACCACCCGGCGTAGCGCTTCGCGCCGCGCTCCAGGTCGAGGATCTCGTCCATGTGGTAACCGGCGAGGGGCACCTCGCTCGTACCGACGAGGTAGAGGTCTTCCTTGGGCAGGTGGTACACCTCGTCGGCGTGCTGGCCGAGGAAGCCGGTGCCGCGCATGACCTCGGGGCGCACGAGCGTCGGCGGAATCATGGGGGTGAAGCCCGCCTGCAGAGCCCGATCGAGTGCGAGTGTCATGAGCGCGAGCTCGAGCCGCGCACCGATGCCGGTGAGGAAGTAGAAGCGGCTGCCCGACACCTTCGTGCCGCGCTCCATGTCGATCGCGCCGAGCAGCTCGCCGATCTCGAGGTGGTCGCGCGGTTCGAAGTCGTAGGAGGGGACCTCGCCGTGCGTGCGCAGAGTGATGAAGTCGTCTTCTCCGCCGGCCGGGACGCCCTCGAGCACGATGTTCTCGATCTTCGACAGCGCTGCCTCGGCGGCCTCCTCGGCGGCGGTCACGGCGTGCTGTGCAGCCTTGACCTGCTCGCTGAGCTGCTTGGCCTCGGCGACGAGCGCGGCCTTCTCGTCCTTCGGCGCGTGGGCGACGCGCTTGCCATGGGCGTTCTGCGACGCGCGCAGCTCCTCGAAGGCGGTGATGGCGGCGCGGCGGTCGCGGTCGGCGGCGAGGGCCTCGTCCACCGAATCCGGCGACTCCCCGCGGGCGATCTGGGAGCGCTTCACGAGCTCGGGATCTTCACGCAGCAGAGTCAGGTCGATCACGCGTCCATCCTACGGTCGCGCTCGACCGCTCCTTCCGCGTCGAGCGGGGCGCATCGATCGACGACCGGCGGGTACGACCGAGCGTGCCGGCATCGCCTCACGCCGTTCGACGCTCCGCCGAACGAAGGGAGACATGCGCGTGCGGCATCCCGCCGTCAACCCCGTCTCCTCGGCGGGTTCCGCCCGCCCGCGCGGTCCTATGGTGGATGCCATGGCCGCCCCTGACGAGCCGCGTGACGACGCGGAGTCCCCCGAGAACGTCCCCGACGACGCCCCCGCCGACGTGCAGGCCGACGCGGCTGCGGCCGACGGCTCGCACGAGCACTTCGACGCCGCCCGCCTGGGCGACGACGTGGCCGATCATCCGCGCAAGGACGTCCCGCACCCCAAGGACGCCGCGGAGCCCGACGACACCATCCACCAGCCGGAGGACGTCGACCCCGACTCCTCGGCCGAGCTCCCCGGCAAGACCCAGCGCGTGGACGCCGAGGGCGAGGACGCCCCGATGGACGCCGAGACCACGCAGAAGAAGCGTGCCGCCCTCGTCTACAACCCCACGAAGGTCGAGCCCGAGGTGCTGCGCGCCCGGGTGGCCGAACTCGCCGGCGAAGCCGGGTGGGCTGAGCCGCTGTTCTACGAGACGACCGTCGACGACCTGGGCGACGATGCGACCCGCGCGGCGCTCGACGAGAAGGTGGATGCCGTGCTCGTGGCCGGCGGCGACGGCACCGTGCGCGCGGTCGCCGAGGCGCTCACCTCCACCGGCGTCCCCCTCACGATCGTCCCCAGCGGCACGGGCAATCTCCTCGCCCGCAACCTCAACCTCCCGCTGACCGACACCGACGCGATGATCCGCGCGACCTTCGAGGGCGACGTCCACTCGATCGACACGGGGCTCGCCCGTATCCGCCGCGCCGACGGCGAGATCGAGGAGCACGGGTTCTCGGTCATGGCCGGCATGGGCCTTGATGCCGCGATGATCCAGAACACGCGAGACGACCTGAAGAAGCAGGTCGGGTGGGTCGCCTACGTCGACGGCGCCGCCCGGTCCCTGGTCAACGCGAAGCCCTTCCGCGTGATGTACCAGCTGAACGGTCACCGTCTGCACTCGGCGAAGGTGCACAGCGTGCTCTTCGCGAACTGCGGCGCCCTGCAGGGCGGAGTGGCGCTGATCCCCGACGCCTCGATCGCCGACGGTCGCCTCGACGTCGCCGTGCTGCAGCCGACCGGAGTGCTGGGCTGGCTGGGCGTGTGGCGGAGCATCGTGTGGGACAACTCGGTGCTGCGCAGGTTCCGCGCCGGCCGGCGCGTGCTCGAACGCCGCAAGGACTCCTCGGTGCGGTACCTGCGGGGCACGGGCATCGAGCTCGCGACCGCGCCCGCGCAACCGATCGAGCTCGACGGCGACGAGTTCGGCGAGGCGACGCGCATCTACACGCGCATCGTGGCGGGCGGTCTCATCGTGGCGCTGCCGAAGGGGCACGACGTCTCCTCGATCTGACGCGCGGCGTTCCGGCGCGCTGCGGCTCCGGCATCCGGCGAGAGCACACGGCCCGCGCGACATCACACGCTCCGGCGGTCCCGGCCCGAGTGATCTCGTCACGATCGAGTGGTTTCGGGAGCGTGGGCGGGTGTCAAGCCCGGAGGGGCGGATGCCGGGGTGGATAGCGTCGGGGAATGGCAACGCCTTCGATCGTGTGGTTCCGTGACGACCTCCGCCTGACCGACAATCCGGCTCTGCGTGCGGCACTCGACCGCGACGAGCCGATCGTGGCGCTGTACGTGCTCGACGAGGAATCGGACGGCGTGCGCGAGATCGGCGGGGCGGCGCGGTGGTGGCTGGACGGGTCGTTGGCATCCCTCGCCGAACGGCTCGAGGACCGCGGCGCGACGCTCGTGCTGCGCCGGGGGGCGGCGGCGACGGTGCTCCCGGCGGTGGTCGACGAGGTCGGCGCCGGCGCCGTCTTCTGGAACCGCCGTTACGGCGGGGTCGAGCGCGAGATCGACGCAGGTATCAAGGAGAAGCTGCGCGACGACGGCGTCACCGTGGCCTCGTTCGCGGCGAACCTCCTCTACGAACCGTGGACCGTTCGCACGCAGAGCGACAAGCCCTACGGCGTGTACAGCCCGTTCTCGCGCGCCGTTCAGAAGCTGCCCGCGCCGAGGCCGCCGGTGCCGGAGGCGCGAAAGATACCCGGGGTGTCGGCATCCGTCGACTCCGACGACCTGTCCTCATGGGGCCTGCTGCCGACGAAGCCCGACTGGGCCCAGGGCCTGCGCGAGACGTGGGAGCCGGGCGAACCGGCGGCCAAGGCGCGGCTGAGGGAGTTCCTCGACGACGACCTCGGCGACTACTCGAAGTACCGCGACGAATTCGCCGGCGGAGCCACCTCGAACCTGTCTCCGCGGCTCCGGTGGGGCGAGTTGAGCCCGTATCAGGTGTGGCACGACACCGTCGAGCACCGGGGTTCGGGCGAGCACGCGAAGAGCGCGAGCGGCTTCCTGTCCGAGCTCGTCTGGCGCGAGTTCGCGTGGCACGTCACGTACCATTCCCCCGACATCGCCACCGTGAACTGGCGCCGGAGCTTCGACGACTTCCCGTGGCCGAAGCTGAACCGCTCGCACCTCGAGACGTGGCAGAAGGGACGCACCGGTGTGGCCGTCGTGGACGCCGGGATGCGTCAGCTGTGGAAGACCGGCGTCATGCACAACCGCGTGCGCATGGTCACGGCATCCTTCCTCATCAAGAATCTGCTGATCGACTGGCGTCACGGCGAGCAGTGGTTCTGGGACTGCCTGGTCGACGCGGATGCCGCGAGCAATCCCTTCAACTGGCAGTGGGTCGCGGGATCGGGCGCGGATGCCGCCCCCTACTTCCGCGTCTTCAACCCCGAGACGCAGCGCAAGAAGTTCGACCCGCACGACGCCTACGTGCGGGAGTGGGCGCCGGAGTACCTCGGTGAGGACCCGCCGGAGCCGATGGTCGACCTCGGCGAGACCCGCAAGCGCGCGCTCGACGCCTACGCGCACGTGCGGCACGGGGGCTGAGCCGGCGGGTCACGTCTGCGCGGGCGCCGTTCCGCGCGAGTCGCCACCGCCGGCCTCGTCCTGCTCATCGCCGGATCGCCCCGCCCGCGTAGCCCGGAGGCGATGGTGACGCCGAACACCGCGGTGAGGATCATCCACACCGACCGGGTTCGGCATCCTGGCACGCGAAAGGGGCGCCACCTCGCGGTGACGCCCCTTTCGAAGCCGATGTCAGTTGACGCGCTGCTCGTCGGCGTCGTCCTCGTCGTCGTCTCCCGGGATGAAGACGTCGACCACGGTCACGTTGATCTCGGCGACCTTCATGCCCACGAGCTCGGTGATGGCCTGGTGCACGGCCGAACGCACGTTCGCGGCCACGCGCTGCAGCTGCTCGGGGTAGTCGACCTGGATCGCGATGTCGGCGGCGACCTCGGTCTCGCCGACCTCGACGCTCACGCCCTGCGCGTGGTCCTTCGCGCCGACGGCCTGGCGGATGTTGCCGATCACGCGGGCGGCGCCGCCACCGAGGGCGTGGACGCCGGGGACCTCGGCCGCGGCGATACCGGCGACCTTGGCGACGACGGCGTCGACGATGACGGTCGAGCCGCCGTCCTTCGTGGCGGGGGTGGGGGTGGCGGTGGTGGTGCTCTCAGCCATGTTCGCTTCCTTCCGTCGTTCCGGGACCGTGTGTCCCGCGATGTCATAGGTGAGACGCGCGGCGGAGAGGATTCGTCACGGAATTCTTCCTGGGAGAAAGCTGGGGATGGATGCCGACTCCTCAGCCCTCTTCCCATTCGACCGACACGGGCTCGATCGTCGCCGTCTCTCCCGGAGTCTCCTCACCCCAGAGCACGACGCGCGTGTGAGCGGTGAACAACACGCGGACGTCTCGGTCGCCCGCCACGGTGAAGCGCTCGAACCGCCCCCCGTCATGCACGGCGGATTCGATCCGTCGCTCGAGGTCGGCCACATCCTGTCCGGGCGCGAGCGAGAACGTCGCGTCGTCGACGGCCATCACCGTGCGCATCACTGGGACTTCATCGCTCATGCGCGGCACCCTAGGAACGCCCCGGCCCGTCGGTCACGGGGGTTGCGCGCCCGCGGAAGCGGAATACGCTCCACCCGATGCGCGTTGAGCTGAGGGTGAACGACGCGATCCCCTCCCTCTCCGTTCTCGACCTCGTGCCCGTGCGTCACGGGCAGACCAGCGCGCAGGCGGTGAGCGCGGCCCTCGATCTCGTCGAGCGCGCCGACCGCCTCGGCTACCGCCGCTACTGGTTCGCCGAGCACCACAACATGCCCTCCGTGGCATCCACCACTCCCCCGGTCCTCATCGCCGCTGCCGCCGCGCGCACGAGCCGCATCCGCGTGGGGTCGGGCGGCGTCATGCTGCCGAATCACTCGCCGCTCATCGTCGCCGAGCAGTTCGCGGCGCTCGAGGCGCTCGCCCCCGGCCGCATCGACCTCGGTATCGGCCGTGCGCCGGGCAGCGACCCGGTCATCACGCAGCTGCTGAACCGCTCGGGAACCACGAGCGACGTCTCGCGCTTCCCCGACCACGTCACCGACATCATGGCGCTCACGTCCCCCGACGGAGCGACCGTGCGCTTCACCTCCGGCAGCGAGTACCAGGTGAAGGCCACGCCCTCGGCATCCGGGGTGCCGCAGGTGTGGCTGCTGGGGTCGAGCGACTACTCCGCTCAGCTCGCGGCGTCGTTCGGTCTGCCGTATGTGTTCGCGAACCACTTCGCCGGCGAGGGGCTGGAGCGGGCGCTGCACCTGTACCGCGACCAGTTCGTGCCCAACGAGTCCGGAGAGGGTCCCCGCACGTTCGTCACCGCGAACGTCGTGGCGGCGCCCACGGCCGACGAGGCCGAAGAGCGGGCCGTGCCGCAGCTGCGCATGATGGCGCGCCTGCGCACGAACAAGCCGCTCGTGCCGCTCGAGACGGTCGAGCAGGCGAAAGCCGATCCGTTCGACGCGATGGCGGAGTCGATCATGGCCTCGACGCGGCAGAAGTGGTTCGTCGGAACCGGAGCCGAGGTGCAGGGTCAGCTCGCCGCGTTCGCCGCGCAGCACGGCGTCGACGAGATCATGGTCTCGCCGGTCGCGGGTGCGTACGACGGCGAGGGGTCGGAGGGCCGGGCGCAGACGCTCGAGCTGATCGCGGCACCGGCGGCAGTCGCGGCATAATGCTGAGGTGGCTGAGCCAGTCGAAGCCACCGGAGTCACCGCGGGTCCCGGGCCCTCCAATAGGCTCAGGGACCTTCGCTCCTGCGAGGAGGCTCGGGCTCAGCGACCCCCGCGAAACGCGAGCGGTCTGAGCCCGTCGAGGGCGCCGCGCGCGCTCAGGTCTCGGGCTCGCCGCTCAGCAGGCCGCGCAGCCAATCGCGCGCCTCGACGAACACGTCGTCGCCGTAACGGGGCGGGTAGCGGACGATCGCGCGGTCGGCCCGCGCGTACGAGCCCAGGAAGATGACCTTCGGGCTGAAGCGCCGCAACCCCAGCAGCGCGTCGGCCATGCGCTCGTCGTGCACGTGGCCGTCGGCGTCGATGACGAAGCGGTAGCGGCCGAGGGCGTCGCCGATGGGCCGGGATGCCAGCAGGCTGAGGTTGATGCCCCGGGTGGCGAACTGCTCGAGCAGCTCGAGCAGGGCACCGGGGTGGTCTTCGGGGAGCTCGACGATGAGCGAGGTCTTGTCGGCGCCGGTCGGGGGCGCGGGAGCCACGGTGCGGCTGACGAGCACGAAGCGCGTGACGGCGTTGGGGTTGTCGCCGATGCCCTCGGCGAGGACCGTCAGGTCGTGGTGCGCGACGATGCCGGGTGCGGCGATCGCGGCGTCTGCGGCGCTCGTGCCGTCGAGCACACCGAGGGCGCTGGCGACGTTGCTCTCGGCGGGAAGGTGGGCGTGCGCGGGGACGTTCCGGCTCAGCCAGCCGAGGCACTGCCCGTAGGCGACGGGGTGCGCGGCGATGAGCGACACATCGGCGAGGGTCGCTCCGGGCCGTCCCACGAGCACGAAGTTCACGGGCACGAGGTACTCGCCCACGATGCGCAGGCCCGGGACCGTCGCCAGGGCGTCCTGCGCGGTCGACACTCCGCCGTCGACGGAGTTCTCGATCGCGATCATCGCGGCATCCGAGCGCCCCTCGACGACGTCGGCCAGCGCCTCGCCGACGTTGCGCACGGGCCGCCAGACCTGGTCGCGGGCCTCGGGGACCTGCGCGAGCGCGGCTTCGGTGAACGTGCCGGCGGGTCCCAGGTAGCTGTAGGTACGGCGGGCGGGCACGGTCTCTGTGTCGGGCAGCACGGCGTACAGCCTAGACCGGCGACGCACGGCCTCTCTTCGTGGCCGGCGGGGGCGCCGCACGACGACGGATTCGCCGTGAATGCGCAACGGCGTGTGCGCATGTCGGAGGGAGCGGGCAGACTGGGCGCATGAGCAGTCGCGCAGGACAGCCCGCCGAGGCATCCGATCTCATCGACATCGACGAACTGATCGCCGCCTACTACGACCGCAAGCCGGATGCCGCGGTGCCCGAGCAGCGCGTCGCCTTCGGCACGAGCGGTCACCGGGGATCGTCGCTGAGCACCAGCTTCAACGAGGACCACATCCTCGCCACCACCCAGGCGATCGTCGACTACCGCGCGGCGCAAGGCATCACCGGCCCCCTGTTCCTCGGTCGCGACACGCACGGCCTGTCGCTGCCGGCGGAACGCAGCGCCATCGAGGTGCTGGTCGCGAACGGCGTCGACGTGCGCGTCGACTCCCGCGACGCGTGGGTGCCCACCCCGGCGCTCAGCCACGCGATCCTCACGTACAACCGCGACCGTGCGACCGACGACCCGGGCCGGGCGGACGGCATCGTCGTGACCCCCTCGCACAACCCGCCCCGCGACGGCGGCTTCAAGTACAACCCGCCGCACGGCGGCCCCGCCGACACCGACGCCACCGGCTGGATCGCCGACCGCGCGAACGAGCTCATCGCCGCGGGCCTCGACGGCGTGCAGCGCACCCGTCACGCCGACATCGACCTCGACGGCCTCGGTCAGTACGACTTCCGTGACGCGTACGTGCGGGATCTGGCATCCATCATCGACGTCGACGCCATCAAGAGCGCCGGCGTGCGCATCGGCGCCGACCCGCTGGGCGGGGCGTCGGTCGAGTACTGGGCGCTCATCGCCGAGGTCTACGGCCTCGACCTCACCGTCGTGAACCCCGAGGTCGACCCGACGTGGAAGTTCATGACGCTCGACTGGGACGAGAAGATCCGCATGGATCCCTCGTCGCCCTCGGCGATGGCCTCGCTCGTCGCCGCGCGCGACGAGTACGACATCCTCACGGGCAACGACGCCGACGCCGACCGGCACGGCATCGTCACCCCCGACGCGGGGCTGATGAACCCCAACCACTACCTCGCCGTCGCGATCGACTACCTCTTCTCGCACCGCGAGGGCTGGCCGACGGATGCCGCGGTGGGCAAGACGCTCGTGTCGTCGATGATCATCGACCGCGTCGCCACCTCGCTCGGCAAGACGCTGCTCGAGGTGCCGGTGGGCTTCAAGTGGTTCGTCCCGGGTCTGCTCGACGGCTCCGTCGCCTTCGGCGGTGAGGAGTCGGCCGGTGCGTCGTTCCTGCGCAAAGACGGCACCGTGTGGACCACCGACAAAGACGGCATCCTGCTCTGCCTTCTCGCTGCCGAGATCCTCGCCGTCACCGGCAAGACGCCCTCGCAGCGCTACGCCGAGCTCGAGGCCGAGTTCGGCGCCTCGGCGTACCAGCGCGTCGACGCTCCGGCCTCGCCCGCGCAGAAGTCGGCCCTGTCCAAGCTGTCTCCGGATGCCGTGACCGCCACCGAGCTCGCCGGTGAACCCATCACCGCGAAGCTCTCGCACGCGCCCGGCAACGGCGCCGCGATCGGCGGTCTGAAGGTGCAGACGGAGTCGGCGTGGTTCGCCGCGCGTCCCTCGGGCACCGAAGACGTCTACAAGCTGTACGCCGAGTCGCTGCGCGGCGAAGAGCACCTGCGCGAGGTGCAGGAAGAGGCCCGCGCGGTCGTGTCGGCCGCTCTCGGCCAGGCCTGACCCACACGGTTCGTCAGCGGCGTCGCCCCTCGGGGCGGCGCCGCTTTCGTGTGTCCGGGGGTCGCGCAGCGCACGGGCCCGGCAGAGCGGGGCGCCGCGGCAGAGCGGAGGCGGACGGCCACGGCCCCACCCACGCCGATAAACGCGGTTCCTCACGAGACACGGTGCGACACCGCGTTTACGCGAAGGAATGGCGTTTATCGGAGCGGGGGGGAAGGGGGAAGGCGGAGGATGCCGCGGCCCCGAGCGCTCAGCAGAACGTGGGGGCAAGGGAAAGCCCGGGAACGCCGCGGCCCCGGCACTCCGAAGAGCGTCGGGGCCGTGGCATCCGGGGCCGGAGCCGGGATTCAGGACGCGAGGGTCACGCGGGGGCGAAGGTCTTCGCGTCGATGACGAAGCGGTAGCGCACGTCGCTCTTGAGCACGCGCTCGTAGGCCTCGTTGATCTGGTCGGCCGAGATGAGCTCGGTCTCGGGTGCGATGCCGTTCTCGGCGCAGAAGTCGAGCATCTCCTGGGTCTCGCGGATGCCGCCGATCGACGAACCGGCGAAGGAACGACGGTTCGTGAACAGCGTGAAGACCTGGATCGGCAGCGGCTCCGGCGGGGCACCGACGTTGACCATCGTGCCGTTCAGGGCGAGCAGGCCCAGGTACTGCTTGAGGTCGAGCGGGGCGCTGACGGTGTTGATGATGAGGTCGAAGTGCTTCTTGAGCGTCGAGAAGGTCTCTTCGTCCTTCGTCGCGTAGTAGTGGTCGGCGCCCATCTTCAGGCCGTCGTCCTTCTTGCTGAGCGTCTGCGAGAGAACGGTGACCTCGGCGCCCATGGCGTGGGCGATCTTGACGGCCATGTGGCCGAGACCGCCGAGGCCGACGACGGCGACCTTCTTGCCGGGGCCGGCGTTCCAGTGGTTCAGCGGCGAGTAGGTGGTGATGCCGGCGCACAGCAGCGGCGCGGCCTTCTCGTAGGGGATCGACTCGGGAACGCGCAGCACGAAGTGCTCGTCGACGACGATCTTCTCGCTGTAGCCGCCCTGGGTGATCGTGCCGTCGACGTCCTTCGCGCCGTAGGTGCCGATGTTGCCCTTCTCGCAGTACTGCTCCTCGCCGGCGAGGCAGTTCTCGCACTCGCGGCAGGAGTTGACCATGCAGCCGACGCCGACGCGGTCGCCGACCTTGTGGCTGGTCACCTCGGAGCCGACCTCGGCGACCGTGCCGACGATCTCGTGGCCGACGGTCAGGGGGTAGGGCACGTCGCCCCACTCGCCGCGGATGGTGTGGATGTCGGAGTGGCAGATGCCGGCGTAGGCGATGTCGATCAGGACGTCCTTCGGGCCGACGTCGCGGCGCTCGATGGTCGTGGGCTCAAGGGGCGAGGTCGCGGACGACGCCGCGTAGGCGTTGACGTGCATGGGTCTCCTCGGTGGGATCGTTGCGGACGGTCAATCTTCTCCCGCCGACGCCCTCGCGGGTCGGGCTTGCACGGATGTGCGCGAGGTGCCAGGAATCGTCGCTCGCCGGGCCCGGTGAGCGACGATTCCTGGCACCTCACGCGACGGGGAGGGTCAGGCGTGCGAGAGCAGAGCGGCCAGGCGCGGCAGCTGCGTGGGGTCCTCGAGAGCCGAGCCGACCGCGGCGACGCGCACCCCGGCATCCAGGAAGTCCGACACGTTGCCCGCGTCGAGGCCGCCGGTCGCGACGAACCGCACGTCGGGGAACGGGCCGCGGATCACGCGGAACCACGCCGGCCCGAGCCACGTCGCCGGGAACGCCTTGAGCCAGCGCAACCCGAGCGAGACGGCGAGCTGCACCTCGCTCGGCGTCGCCACGCCGGGGAGGATCGGGATGCCGTGCGAGCGGGCCGCGGCGACCACGGCGGGATCGAGTCCGGGCGAGACGAGATAGCGCGCACCGGCCGCCACGGCGATCGGCACCTGGGCGGGGTCGACGATCGTTCCGGCGCAGACGATCCGGTCGCGCTCGGCCCCCGCGGCGCACACCGCGCGGAGAGCTTCCTCGTCGGCCGGGGTCTGCAGGGGAACCTCGACGTTGTCGATGCCGAGGTCCCACGCCGTCGCGGCGAGCGCGAGCGAGCGCTCCCGCCCCATGCCGCGCAGGATCGCCATCAGCGGAGCGGAAGCGAGAGTGTCGTCGAACCACGCGGCGGTGGCATCGGGAGGCGTCATGCGGAGGTCCTGTCGAGGTGCGGGATCGGGAGCGCGGCCGTGTCGTGGATCGAGTCGCCGTAGGTGCGGAGGGTGAGGGCGGCGCGTTCGTGTCCGGCCGCGAGTCGGGCGGAGGCGTCGAGTCCGCGGGCGCGCGCGGCGAGGTAGCCCCCGGCGAAGGCGTCACCGGCCCCGACCGCATCGAGCACCTCGACGCGCAGCGCGGGTACGAAGGTGCGCCGCTCCGACTCGAAGACAGTGGCCCCGACGTCACCGTCTTTGACGACGAGTTCGGCCACCGCGGGCAGGAGGGCGCGCACGTCGCCGTCGGTCGGGGTCGCCCACAGCGTCTCGGCCTCATCGCGACCGACGAAGACGACGTCGGCGCGGGCCGCGAGGGCGGCGAGCACGGCACCCGCCTCCGCCGCGGGCCACAGCGCCGCCCGGTGGTTCACGTCGAAGCTCACCGCGACGCCGACCGCGCGGGCGCGCGTGATGGCCGCGTCGAGGAAGGCGCGCGCCGAGGCGGAGAGGGCGGCGGTGATGCCCGAGACGTGCAGCACGTCGACGTCGTCGAGCGCGAGGGAATCGGCATCCGTCGGGGCGAGATGCGAGGCGGCGGACCCGGCCCGGTAGTACCGCACCCCCCGTCCGGGGTCCTTGATGTAGAGCCCGGTCGGATGCCGCGCATCGCGCACCACGCCCGTGGTGTCGACCCCGCGCGCCGAGACCTGCCGCAGCACACGGTCGCCGAGGGCGTCGCGTCCGAGGCGGCTCGCCCATCGCGCCGTCATCCCGAGCGCCGCCGCGTGGGCGGCGACGTTGGACTCCGCGCCTCCCGCGTCGACGAGGAAGGTCGCGGCATCCACGACCCCTCCCCCGTCGGAGGGCGCGAGCATCGCCATCGTCTCGCCGACGGCGAGGAGCACGGGCGAGGGCGTGGGCGAGGGGGCGACCATCAGCGCAGGTCGGTGATGGGGGCGGCATCCATGTCGTCGAAGGACTGGTTCTCACCCGCCATGGCCCACACGAAGGAGTAGGCGGCCGTACCGACGCCCGAGTGCAGCGACCAGCTCGGCGAGATCACGGCCTGCTCGTCGCCCACGATGAGGTGCCGCGTCTCGTCGCGCTCGCCCATCAGGTGCACGACGCGCGCGTCGGCGGGGAGGTCGAAGTACAGGTAGCACTCGGTGCGACGGTCGTGGGTGTGCGCGGGCATGGTGTTCCACATCGACCCGGGATGCAGCTGCGTCACGCCCATGACGATCTGGCAGCTCTTCACACCGTTCTCGTGGATGTACTGGTTGAGGGTGCGGCGGTTGCTGGTGACCTGGTCGCCGAGCTCGCGCACCGTGCCCTCGCCGGGAGAGACGAGCACCGACGGGTACGCCGTGTGCGCGGGGGCCGAGAACAGGTAGAACCGCGCCCCCTCGCCCGTCGCGGCGTCGGCGAAGACCACGTCGCGAACGCCTCGGCCGAGATACAGGCACGCGCCCGTGACGAGCTCGTACGCCTCTCCGTCGGCTGTGACCGTGCCGGGCGCACCGACGTTGACGATGCCGATCTCGCGGTGCTCGAGGAAGTACTCGCTGCGGATCTCGGGGTAGCCGGTGAGCGCGAGCTCCGAGCCCGCGGGTACGGCGCCGCCGAGAACGATGCGGTCGTGGTGCGTGTAGGTCAGCCGCACCTCTCCGGCGACGAACACGTCGTCGATGAGGAAACGCTCGCGCAGCTGCGCGGTGGTCATGCCCGGGATCTGCTCGGGGTGGGTGGCGTAGCGCTGGGGGATGGAGGCGGTCATGCGGTTCTCCTGGGGTCGAGCCCGGCGAGCCGGGCGGGTCGGGGGCCGGCCGGGCGTTGCCGGATGCGGCGGGGCGGGGCGCTCGGGTCGAGCGCGGGGCGGGGTGTCGCGCGGGGGAACGGCTGCTCAGGTCACCGCACGAGCCACCCGCCGTCGACGGGGATCACGGCCCCGGTGACGTAGCCGGCCGCGTCGGAGGCGAGGAACACGAACGCCCCCTGCAGGTCGGCGGGCGTGCCCCAGCGGCCGGCCGGGATGCGGCCGAGGATCGAGGCCTCGCGGTCCGCGTCGGCGCGGATGGGGGCGGTGTTGTCGGTGGCCATGTAACCCGGCGCGATCGCGTTGACGGTGACGCCGGAGGCCGCCCACTCGTTCGCGAGCGCCTTCGTGAGTCCCGCCACGGCGTGCTTGCTGGCGGCATAACCCGGAACGAGGATGCCGCCCTGGAACGACAGCATCGACGCCACGTTGACGATGCGGCCCCACCCTTGCGCGATCATGCGTCGTCCGGCGGCCTGCGAGAGGTGGAAGACCGCGTCGAGGTTGACCGCGAGCACGTCGTCCCAGTCCTGCGCGCCGTGCTCGGCGGCGGGGGCGCGACGGATCGTCCCGGCGTTGTTCACGAGGATGTCGATGCGCCCGAGCACCTCGGCGGCCTCGTCGATCGCGGCGGCGAGTTCGTCGCGCGAGGCGGAGACGAAGTCGCGGTGGATCGTGTGCACACGACGCCCGAGCCCGCGGACCAGCTCGGCGGTGTGCGCGGCGTCGCCCCGGTCGATGAGCACGAGGTCGGCGCCGGCCTCGGCGAGCGCGAGGGCGGCGCCCTGCCCGAGCCCGCGGCTCGAGCCGGTGACGACGGCGACGCGGCCGTCGAGGCGGAAGGTGTCGAGGATCATGCGGGCTCTCCCGGGGGTGCGATGAAACGGGTGGTGAGGTCGCCGAGGCCGCCCACGCGCACGGTCACCGCGTCGCCGGGGGCGAGGGGGCGGTGCGCCGCCTGCGCGGCGGGGAGCTTCTGCGGCGTGCCGGTGGAGATGACGTCACCCGGCTCGAGGGTCAGCACCTGGCTGAGGTGATGGACGACGAAGGCGACCGAGAAGATCGTCGTCGCCGTGGACTGCGAGACGGTGACCTCGCCGTCGCGCACGACCTCGACGAGCAGGTTCTGCGGGTCGACCTCGTCGGCCGTGACGATCCACGGCCCCAGCGGGGCGAAGCCGTCGAAGCATTTGCCCAGCGCCCACTGGCTCTGCTTGCGCTGCCACGACCGGTCGGAGACGTCGTTGAGCAGCGTGTACCCGGCGACGTACGACAGGGCGTCGTCGACGCTCACCGCGTGCGCGCGCCGACCGATCACGACGGCGATCTCGCCCTCGTAGTCGACGTCGTCGGCGACGGCGGGGATCACCACGGGGTCGTTCGGACCGCCGAAGGTGTTCGCCGTCTTGACGAAGACGTCGGGACTGGCCGGGTCGTCGGCGGTGGGGTCGACGCCGTCGGGCACGTGCCCGCGGTAGTTGTAGCCGAGGCAGAGCATCGTCCGCGGCGCCACCGGCGCCTGCAGCGTCGAGGGATCCAGCCGCGGCAGGGTCGCGGCATCCGTCCGCTGCACGAGGGAACGGATGCCGTCGAGCTCGGCGAACAGCTCGGGGACGGGGCGCGGGCCGAGGTCGAGCACGTGGTCGCCCGAAGGGCCCGGCACGATGGCCGCCGAGCGATCGCCGACGCGCGCGAGCCTCACCACACGGGCCGCCACTCGGGTCGGGCCGCGCGGGCGAGCGCCTCGAGGTAGAAGTAGTCGCCCCACAGGGTGCCCTCGTCGACGCCGACGTTCTTCGGCAGGTCGTACACGCTGTGCAGCAGCACCGTGTCGGCGTCCTCGGCCCGCTCCGGGGTGTACCGCGCGATGAGGGAGGCCAGGATCCTCTCCGCTGCGGCGCGCCAGCGCTCGGCACCCTCGGGATCGACCGCGGCGAGCTCGAACAGCCCGCACACGGCGATCGCGCCCGAGGAGCTGTCGCGCGGCGCATCGGCGTCGTCGCCGTAGACGAGGTCCCAGTAGGGCACGTCGTCGGCGGGGAGGTGGGCGAGGAAGTACTCGGCGCAGGTGCGCGAGGCGTCGAGGAGCGCGGCGTCGCCGGTCGCCCGGTGGTTCATCGCGAACCCGTAGATGCCCCACGCCTGTCCGCGCGCCCAGCACGAGTCGTCGAAGGCGCCCTGCTCGGTGGCGCCGCGCAGGGGCTCGCCGGTCTCGGCGTCCCAGTAGAAGGTGTGGAAGGTCGAGCCGTCGGGACGCAGGATGCGCTGTCGCAGCTCGGCCGTGTGGCGGGCGACGACGTCGCTGTAGCGCGCGTCGCCGGTCTGCTCGGCCGCCCACGTCAGCAGCGGCATGTTCATGAGGCTGTCGATGATCGTGCGCCCCCGCTGCGCGGGATCGGCGAGGTCGCCCCACGCCTGGATGATCCCCGCCGAGGGCAGGTAGCGGGTCATGAGGTGGTCGGCCGCGGCGAGAGCGCTCGCGCGGGCCTCGTCGTCGCCGAGCAGGCGCCAGGGCGCGACGCACGACAGCGTGTAGAGGAAGCCCAGGTCGTGCGTGTCGAGGTCGCGTTCCCTGCGCACGCGGCGTCCGAAGTCGGCGGCGTGCGCCAGGGCGGCGTCGCGGAACGCCTCGTCGCCGGTCAGCTCCCACGCGATCCACTGCATGCCGGGCCAGAAGCTGGTCGTCCAGCCGCGGTTCTCCCCCTCGGCGAAGCCGGGGACGGCCGGACGCAGCGGATAGCGGTTGGCGCGGGTGGTGTCGTCGGGGTAACGGATGCCGAACGCCTCGATGTTCGCACGGACGGTGTCGAACACCTGCGCGAGGGCGCGGTCGACGGCGGCTCGAGGGGTGTCGACGCGCGCGGCGGCCGCAGCGGTCGGAGGGGAAGTGGTCATGCGGGGGAAGTCCTTCGGTTCAGACGGCGGCGACCGAGGAGTCGGCCGGAAGCACGGGGCGGAGGCTGAAGCGGGCGTTCGCCCACACGAGGTAGAGGGCGGGCGCGGCGGTCAGGCCCAGCGCCAACGCGGGCGAGGTGGTGAACAGCACGGCCTGACCCGCCAGCACCAGCACGCTGACCAGGCTCAGGTACCAGCGACGGACGGCCAGCACGGCAGCCGTGGACAGCAGGACTCGCAGCGGCGTCCCCGGAGCCTCGACCAGCGCGGTGAGCGCGACCGGCGCGGTGGCCACGACCAGCAGCGCGACCGTGCCGCACAGCGGCACGACGACGACGGCCCAGGATGCCGCCGACACGGCGCGCACGTCGACGAGCACGATCGCGAGGACGGCCGACGCCAGCGCACCGACGACGAGCGCCTTGCGCAGCGTCCGCCGCCAGCCGGCGAAGAAGGCGCGGACGACCCGCCCCTCGCCCATCCCGTGCGCACGGAAGGCGGTGAGGGCGCCGGCGAGCGCGGGGGCGCACAGCGGCAGGGCGATGAGCAGGAGCGGCCACGTCTGCGCGGGATCGGTGGTGAGCAGCAGGAGCACCAGCGGCGCGCAGGTGACGAGCAGGAGCATGTTCACCATGAGCCCGAGGTAGACCGTCGAGAACACGCTCGCGTAGGTGTCGTGGGAGATGCGGCGCATGATCAGCCCTTCATCCCGCTCGTCGCGATGCCCTCGACGAAGTACTTCTGTCCGAAGAGGAACACGATCGCGATCGGCACGACCGACATCGTCAGACCCGCGAACAACAGGGCGTAGTTGGCGTCGTACAGCGTGCTGACGAAGCTCTGCAGCCCCAGCTGGATGGTCCAGAGGTCGGGGTTGCGCAGATAGATGAGGGGTCCGAGGTAGTCGTTCCAGGTGTTCACGAACGTCAGCAGCGTGAGGCTCGCGATCGCGGGGACCGACAGCGGCAGCATGATCCGCGCCCAGATCCCGTACTCGCTGAGCCCGTCGAGGCGGGCGGCTTCGGAGAGGTCTTCGGGGATCGTGTCGTAGTACTGCTTCATCAGGAACACCCCGAACGCGCCGAAGGCCTGGATGAGGATGATCGCCCAGAGGGTGTTCGACACCTTCAAGTTCGACAGCAGGATGAACTGCGGGATCATGTACGACTGCCACGGGACGGCGATGGTCCCGATGTAGACGAGGAACAGCACATCGCGGCCCGGGAAGCGCATCCGCGAGAACCCGTACGCGGCGAAGGAGCCGGTGAGCACCTGCAGGAAAGTGACCACCACGGCCAGGAGCAGCGTGTTGCGGATCCACGTGAGCATGCCGGACTGCGTCCAGATGTCGATGTAGTTGCTCCACACCCACGTCTCGGGGAACCACTTCACGGGGGCGCTGAAGACGTCGTTCGGCGTCTTGAGCGAGCTCATGATCATCCAGAAGAACGGCAGCAGGAGGGCCGCGGCCGCGACGATCATCACGGCGTAGCCGACGATGCGTCCCACGCGGCGGGCGGGGTGGGCACCGGCGACGGGTCGACGGCGCGGCGGCGTGGCCCCCGCGGTGACGAGCGTGCGGGTGGCGTCGGGAACGAGGAGATCGGTCATCAGGCGTCCCGCTTCTTGTTGATGAAGAACTGCACGAGCGTCACGACGATGCACAGGAGGAACAGCACGATGGATGCCGCCGAGGCGTAGCCGAACTGGTTCTCCTGGAAGCCCTTCTGGTAGATGAACTGCGACAGCACGAGCGTCGACTGCCCGGGGCCGCCCTGCGTCATGACGAGGATGAGGTCGAAGATCTTGAACGAGTTGATCGTGAGCATCACGGTCACGAAGAACGTGGTCGGACGCAGGCACGGCAGGGTGACGTTCACGAAGCGCTGCCAGACGTTGGCACCGTCGACGCGGGCCGCCTCATGCAGCTCGCGGGGCACGGTCTGGAGCCCGGCGAGGAACAGGATCATGTAGTAGCCCATGTCGCGCCACGTGCTGATGATGACGACGGCGGGCATCGCCCATTCCGAGGAGGTGAGCCATCCCGGCGGGTTCTGCAGGCCGAAGAAGCGAAGGATCTCGTTGATGGGCCCGTACTCGGGGCTGAAAAGCAGGTTCCACACCACCGCGATCGCCACGATCGAGGTGATGTAGGGGAAGAAGGCCGCGGTGCGGAAGAACGCCACCCCGCGCAGCTTGTTGTTCAGCAGCAGGGCGAGGCCCAACGCGACGATCATCGTCAGCGGGATGTGCAGCGCCGCGTAGTAGAGCGTGTTCAGCAGAGCGATGCGGAAGCTGCCGTCGCCGATGAGCCGTTGGAAGTTGGCGATGCCGACGAACGCCGACGAACCGAAGACGTTCCAGTTCGTCATCGACATGTAGAACAGCACGACGACGGGGACGAGCGTCAGGGCCGCGAAGCCCAGGAAGTTGGGGAGGATGAAGCTCCACCCGATGAGGGTGCTGCGCAGCGTCAGACGCGAGCGGCGGCGGGGCCGGCTCGGCTCGGTCTTCGACGCCCGGGGGCGCGTGTCGGCGATGGTCGCCATGGTGTCTCCAGATCGTGAGGGGTGACCGGCCCGGAGGGATCCGGGCCGGTCACCGACCTGCGGGGTCAGCCGACGCCGACCTCGCTCTTGACGCGGTTCTCGGCGGTGGTGATGGCGTCGTCGATCGAGGTCGATCCCGACATCACGGCGGTGTGCAGGTCGAGCAGGATGTTCTGCACAGCGGCGGTCTTCGCCGAGGTGGGGTTCTCCGGCTTGGTCTCGTGCGTCGACCAGGCGAACTTCGACAGCTCGTCGGTGGGCGCCCCGGCGACGGCGAAGTACGTGTCGGCGACGCTCGAGCTCGTCAGCGCCGGCGTGATGCCCAGGCCCGCGAGCACCTGCGCGCCTTCCTCGCCGACGGCGAAGGCGAGGAACTTCTTCGCGGCGGCGAGCTTCGTGGCATCCGCCGCCTTGTTGATCGCGAAGCCGGTGGGGTCGCCGAACGTGACGGGGGTCTCCGACTCGCCCGTGGTGGAGGAGTCGTACTGCGGGATCGGGGCGAAGCCCCACGAGAACGGGTCCGCCTCGCCCTTGGCCTGCTGAGCGATGAGGGTCGCGACGTACCAGGTGCCCATGGGCATCATCGCGGCCTGCTGCTTGCCGAACTCGGCCTGGTAGGTGAGCTTGTTGGCGGTGACGGTGTTGTACTCCACCTGCGCGCCGGCCGACTGCAGGCCGAGCGAACGCTCGTAGTACGGCTTCAGGTAGCCGTAGTCGCCCGAGAGGATGTCGACATCGGGCGACTGCGCGTTCGCGAAGCCCTGGACGGTCGACTGCCAGCTGTGCTGGTAGGTGCCGAGGGCGGCGGAGCCGGCGGCGCCGAGCTTCGAGGTCAGCTGCTCGGCGGCCTTCTCGTAGTCGTCCCACGTCCACGAGCCGTCGGGCTCGGCGACGCCCGCCTGGGTGAAGAGGTCCTTGTTGTAGAACAGCACCCACGAGTCCTGGCGGTAGGGCACGGCCCAGGTCGCGCCGTCGACCTCGAACGCCTGCGCCCCGCCGATGTCACCGGGCAGCTCGACGTCGGAGACGTCGGCGAGCTGTCCACCGGCCTGGTAGGTGATGAAGGTCTTGAGGTTCTTCTGGGTGACGATGTCGGGACCCGAACCGGCGGCGAGGTCGGCCGTCATCAGCGTGTCGTAGTTGGCGGAGTCGTACTCCTTGACCTCGACGGTGATGTCGGGGTTCTCTTCGTGGAACTTGTCGGCGAGGGCCTGGAACTCGGGCGTCGTGCTGAGGCTCCACCCCGACATCGACAGCGTGACGGGGCCGCTCTGGGCGGGGGCCTCCGACGATCCGCCGCTGCAGGCGGTCAACGACAGAGCGGCGACGATGCCCACCCCGGTCGCGACGACGATCTTGCGCTTCATGCGTGCTGCTCCTTTGCGATTGCGTGCCGGGCACCGCTTCGGGCCCGAGAGTGCCGGTGCGCCCCGCGCGGGGCTCCGGAGTCTGTGAGAGGGGTGCGCGTGCGCCGGCCGTCGGGCCAGGTCACGTCGACGACGGTGTCCTCGCCCGCGCCTTCGATCGCGAGCCGCGGCTCGGCCGCCTCGGCGGTCGTGTCGCCCCTCAGGGTCACGAGCGCCGCGAACGGCACCCCGACCGCGGCATCCCAGGTCAGGACGGGGATGGCGGCCGTCTCCCCGAGCGGGCTGGCCCCTCGACGGACCGTCACGCGCGAGGTGGCCTCGGGGGTGAGGGCCCGGATGCCGGACACCCGGCCGTCCGCGTGCGCTTCGGCCGCGCCCGTCGAGGTCGCGTGCGCGGGCTCGGCACCCACGAGCGCCCACCCGCCCATCCGCACGCGCAGCGCGTCGAGGTCGACGCCCGGAGCGACGTGATCGAGTCGCGCGATGCGCACCTCCCACGCGCCCCGCGCGAGCGAGGTCACCGTCATCCGCCCGAGGGACTGCGCCGCGCCCGCGAGGCCGGCACCGTGGCGGTGCGTCGTGGGGGTGACGTCGATGAGGTGCACGTCGGATGCCGACGCGGCGACGCCGACGCCCTCGTGCACCGTCGCGCCGAGCGGCTCGAGGGCGGTGCGATGCGTGGCGCGTCCCGCGGCGTCGACGAGGACGACGGCCTGCTCGAGCGGGTCGCTCCACGCGAGGTCGTCGAGCAGCGGGGCCGTTGCCGTGGAGTAGCCGATGCGCGCATAGAGCGGGGAGTCCGCCGTGCGCGTTCCGGGGCGTGCCTTGTCGGTGCCGTGGTTGATGACGCGCACGATGCCGTCGGCGCGCGTGGCCGACACGATCCAGCCCGCGGCGACGACGGCGCGGAGGTCGTCGGCCTCAGAGATCGGCAGGGGCTCGTCGGGAGCCGCCCAGACGTCGTGATCGGCGGGGAGCATGATGCCCATCAGTCCCTTGACCGCCCAGTAGGGCGATCCGGGACCGGAGTACGACTGAGCGAGAGCCGGCCACTCGTGGTGCCATCCGAGCGTCAGCAGGTGGTCGCCGTCGGGTGCGCCACGGGCGACGAAGTGGTCGACGATCGCACCGGCCGCGTGACGCAGACGCCCCGCGCCGAGCGACGGGACGCCCGCGACGGCCCCCGCCCAGAACGGCGCTGCGGCGGCGAAGCGGTAGATGAGGCTGCGGCCCTGCAGCAGGGGCGATCCGTCGCTTCCGACGAGGTGCACCGCATCGAGGAGGAACCGGTCCAGCCGTGCGACGTCGAGCGCCCGACGCTCGCCGGCCAGGTCGGCCGCCCCCGTCATGCGGGGCCAGAGCACGGGGTAGACGTGCAACGCCCAGCCGACATAGTGGTCGAAGGCGCGCTCGTCGCCGTCGGAGAGCCATCCGTCCTCGCGGACGAAGGAATCGTGGCGGGCGAGATCCGCGACGATGTCGGCGGCCGACCAGGGCCCGCCGACCGAGCGGAGGAACGTCTGCACGACGATGCGGAACCACACCCAGTTCGTCTGCGGGTAGGTCTCGTCGCCCACGACCGGGGTCAGGTAGGCGATGACTCGATCTCTCGTGCGTGCGTCGAAAGTGTCCCAGATCCACTCCCGCGTCAGATCGAGGGCGAGGGCGAGCGACGCGGCTTCCACCTTGGCCTGCGCGTGCTCGTCCATCCGCACCCACCGGTCGGCCGCGTCGGGGTCGACCCCTGTCCGCACGCCCTCGGCGAAGAAGGCGATCAGCTCGTCGACGTCCTGCCCGCGCGCCCCGGCGATGCGGAACCCGGCGAGGAGGAAGACGCGGGCGAAGCCCTCGAGGCCGTCGACAGCCGCACCGTAGCCCCCCTCGGCGCCCGGGAACACGATGCGCCCGCGCCCGGGGCTCGCGTGCCGCAACGCCGCGTCGAGCAGGGCGTCGGCGACGGCGAGCCAGTCGCTGCGCCGCCCACCGGCGAGGCGGGGAAGAGCGGAAGTCGCCACGGGTTCTCCTTCGAAGGCCGTCCGTTCACCCGATCTATGGGGTGAACGAGTGCGAGCGTATCAATCAGAAAACAACACAGCAACATCTTTTCTGAATCCTAATGATCGTTTATGATCGTTTAAGCGATGCACCCTGCTTGAAGGAGACCGATGCCGTTCCCCACCGCCGCGTTCCGCGGCCCGCTCGCCGCGGTCGTCGAGAGCGCCGAACTGGTCACCCCCGATGACGCCCTCCCCGTCCCGCCGGCATACGTCCGCGCCGTCTGGGACCGCGAGCGCGGCACGGTCGACGGGGCCGCCGCGGACCGGATCCTGACCCGCGCCCACGCCGAGCGCGCCACGCCCTGGCCGCAGCCCCGCGCGAGCGACGCGGCGCGCGTCCACCGAGACGGCGACCGCACCGCATGGGAGGACGCCGCCTTCGCGCGCCAACGGCGCCTCAGCCGCGCCGCGGTGGCTGCGGCGGTCACCCTCGACGACGACGCGATCGACGAGGTCGTGGACGGCGTGGTGCTGCTGTGCGAGCAGAGCTCGTGGTGCTGGCCCGCCCACGACGACACCCGACGGGTGCACGGGTCGGTCCTCGCGACCGTGACGGACCCGTTCGTCGACCTCGGCGCGGGCGAGGCCGTGGCTCAACTCGCGTGGATCGACCACCTCCTCGGAGCCGCCCTCGACGACCGTGCCCCCGGCATCCGCGCCCGGATCCGCCACGAGGCGCGCGTGCGCGTCTTCGAGCCGTTCCAGCGACGACGCGACTGGCACTGGATCGGCCTCGACGGCGACGTCCACAACTGGAACCCCTGGATCCACGGCAACGTCGTCGTCGCCGCCCTGCGCCTGCTCGACGCCCCCGCCGAGACCGAGGAGCGCGACCGGGTCGTCGGCCTCGCCGTCGAGGGACTCGACCGGTACGTCGCCGCCCTGCCCGCCGACGGCGCGATCGACGAGGGGTACGCGTACTGGTGGAACGGCGCGTGCCGCGCTCTCGAGGCACTCGACGTGCTCGCCCACGCGACGGCCGGCGCCGTCGACGCGACGGGCATCGCCTCGCTGCGCGAGACCGTGGCCTTCCCCCACCGCTCGCACCTCGGCGGCGACTGGTTCGTCAACCACGCCGACGGCCAGGCCCGGCCGCCCGCCGATCAGCCCTGGCACGCCCTGCAGCGGGCCGCCCGACGCTACGGCGATGACGACGCCGCCGCCCTGGCCGGAAGCCACCGGCATCCGGGATCACCCGCCGCGACGGAGCGCGAGGGCCTCGGCCGGCTGCTGCGCGGTCTTACCGATGCCGCCTGGGTGACGGCCGCCGCCGGCGCCCCTCCCCTTCCGCGCGACGTGTGGCTGCCCTCGACCGAAGTGGTGCTCGCGCGCGAGGCGGAAGGCTCCTCCGCCGGCCTCGCGCTGGTCGCGAAGGGCGGTCACAACGCCGAGCACCACAACCACAACGACGTCGGCTCGTTCCTCGTCGCCGTCGACGGCGTGCCGGTGATCGTCGACGCCGGTCGACCCACCTACACCGCCGCCACCTTCGGCCCCGACCGCTACGACATCTGGACCATGCAGAGCGGATGGCACAACGTGCCCGTCGTGCGCGGGCGCACGCAACCGGCGGGGAGGGATGCCGCTGCGCGCGGTGCCGCGGCCGAGATCGGCGACGCGCGGACGACGTTCTCGCTCGAGCTCGCAGACGCCTACCCCGAAGCCGGCCTCGCGTCGTGGCGGCGGCGCGCGACGCTCGATCGCACGCAGCATCGCGTCGAGATCGCCGACGCATGGGTCTTCGCCGACGGCGCTCCCACCGGCACCGACACGGTGCTCCACGTGCTCGTCGCGGGCGCTGTCCGGCTCGAATCGGGCGGTGCGCGCGTCACTCCGATCGGGGGAGCACGCCCGGTCCGTCTGCGATGGCCGAGTGACGTCGAGGCGACCGAGGAGGTGCGGGACCTCGACGATCCGATGCTCACCGAGGTGTGGGGCGAGCGACTCACGCGCCTCGCCCTTCCCCTGGCATCCCGCACACAGCTCCGGCTCACGGTAGAACTGGACACACCGATCGAGGACCTCCCATGACCGACACCACCGGGCATCAGCCCCTGGCCGCGGAACGCCGCGCCCACATCCTGAGCACGCTGCACAGCGACGGCGCCGTGCGCATCTCACAGCTCACCGAAGACCTGGGGGTCGCCACGGTGACGTTGCGCCGCGACCTCGCCCAGCTCGAGAAGGAGGGGGTGCTGCGTCGGGTGCACGGCGGGGCCGTGGCCGGAGAGAGCACACCGGCGCGCCCCGAGCCCTCCGCCGACGAGACGCAGGCCGGATCGATCGCCGTCCTCGTCCCCTCTCTCGCCTACTACTGGCCGGGGGTCGTGCGGGGGATGGAGACGGCGGCGCAACGCCTCGGCTACACGACGCTGCTGCGCGGAGCCTCGTACGAGCTGCAGGACGAACGTCCCGTGCTCGACCGCCTCGTCGCGAGCGGCGACGTCCGCGGGCTGATCGTCGCGCCGAACACCGACACCGCCCACGCCGGCGACGTCATGCGCTGGCTGGCCGACTGCCCCGTGCCGAGCGTCCTCGTCGAACGCGACGCCGTGCCCGGGGCGGGCGGCATCCCGATGGAGTCGGTGACGACCGACCACGCGCTCGGGGCCCTGCTCGCGGCCCGGCACCTCGCGACCCTCGGCCACCGCAAGGTGGGGCTGATCCTCTCGCGCCATTCCCCCACCTCCCGCAAGATCGCGGCGGGCTGGCAGACCGCGTGCGAGGAGCTCGCCCTCACCCCCGCCGACCACTTCGAGCAGACACTGCCCGACCGCACGAGCCCCGACTTCTCCGATGTGGTCAACGCGACCCTCGACTCGGCGCTCGCCACCGGCGTCACGGCCCTGCTCGTGCACTCCGACCCCGAAGCGATGGCCTTCGTCGATCTCGCGTTGACACGGGGGATCTCGGTGCCCGACGACCTGTCGATCATCGCGTACGACGACGAGGTCGCCCAGCTGTTCACCCCCGCCCTCACCGCCGTCAGTCCACCGCGCGCGAGCGTCGGCGAAGCCGCAGTCGAACTGCTCGCCCGGCGCATCGCCCAGCCCGACCGGCCGGTGCATCGCGTGCAGCTCAGCCCGCGCCTGAATGTGCGCGCCTCGACGGCGGCCCCGCGATCGTGAGCACGCCCTCGGCGCGCGACTTCTCGCCGTGGACGTTCGCGGCCGAGGCCCCTCCCGAGGAGCGGGAGCGCGCGCGGGTGCACCTTGCCGCGCTGAAGTCCGCGCATCCCGACTGGCTCATCGGCGACGACGTCTTCCTCTCGGAGCACGCCGGCCTCGATCCCGAGGCCTTCGCGATCGGCGACCGCTCCTACGTCGCCGCCGGCGCGTACCTCACCGGCACGGTCGCCATCGGGGCGGACTGCTCGATCAACCCGTACGCCGTCGTGCGCGGTGACGTACGTCTCGGCGACGCGGTCCGGGTCGGCGCCCACACCTCGATCATCGGCTTCAACCACTCGTTCGAACCGGGCACCGAGGTGTTCCGCCAGCCCCTGACCTCTCGGGGCGTGCGCATCGGGTCCGACGTGTGGATCGGCTCGCACGTCGTCGTTCTCGACGGCGTCACGGTCGGCGATCACGCGGTGCTGGCGGCGGGAGCCGTGGTGACGAAGGACGTCGCCGCCGGAGCGATCGTGGGCGGCAACCCGGCCCGCCTCCTGCGCTGGCGCGTCCCGCCCGAGCGGGCCGGCGACTCGCGGCGCGACGACCTCACCGCCTTCGCCGATCGCGCGCGCGACGAGCTTCCCGCGGTGCTGGGCCGCGTCGCGGTCGACGGGGGCTTCCGCGATCGTCCCGACGCCGCCCCGACCTTGCGCGCAGTGTGCGACGCCGTCGAGCTCTCCGCCCTGCTGCACGACGCGCCTCCCCCGGGCGACGACCGCGCCGGATGGATCGAGGCGATCGCCGCGCAGCAGCGCCCCGCGACCGGTCTCACGACCGACGCGGCCACGCTGTGGGACGACCCCGACGCGGCGTACGGTGTGCTCAGCGCCGGGTATGGCCTCGACCTCCTGGGCGGCCGGTTCGCCCACCCCCTCGCCGACGTCGTCGACGCGGACGCGGCGGGCCTGATCGCACGGCTCGACGCCCTGCCGTGGGACACCGACCCCTGGCGCGCGGGACACCACGTCGACGCGATCGGCACGGCCCTGCACTGGAGCGGCCGACGGCAGGATGCCATTCCCCCGGGGGTCGCCGAGGCGCTGTTCGGGTGGCTCGCCCTCCGCGCCGACCCGGGCACGGGCATGTGGGGCCGCCCCGGCGTCGACGGCGACCTCCGATTGCTCGTCAACGGCTTCTACCGTGCCACCCGCGGCACGCTCGCCCAGGTCGGGCTCGACGTCCCGCACCCCGAGGCCGTGATCGACACGGTGCTGCGGCACGCGCGCGATGAGAGGTGGATGCGCCGCGACCGCCGCGACGCCTGCACCGTGCTCGACATCGCGCACCCGCTGTGGCTCACCCGCTCGACCGGCTACCGCCGCGACGAGGTGCGCACCCTCGCCGACGATCTGCTGCGGCACGCCCTCACCGGATGGCACGCGGGTGCGGGCCTCTCCTTCCGGCTGGATGCCGGCGAACCCGGCCTGCAGGGCACCGAGATGTGGCTAGCGATCGTCTGGTACCTCGCCGATCTGCTCGAGTGCTCGGATGCGCTGCGCTATCGCCCGCGGGGCGTGCACCGCCCGGGGCCCGCTCCACGCTGACCGCGTCCCATCCCGAGGCCGGGTGATTAGCGTGGGAATGGCGCGGCCGCGCCGCTCGCTCGAGGGCGAACGACGCGGCCGCGTGTTCTCGGGGTCAGCTCTCGGTGGAGCCGGCTCCGCGACGGCGGCGCCACAGCAGCACCCCGCCGAGCAGGAGCAGCAGCACCGCACCCGCACCCGTGACGGCGACGCCCTCGGCGTGCATGCCCGTGTTCGCGAGCCCGCTCGAGGAGCCACCCGCCGTCGAGCCGGAACCCGACGACGAGCCGGAGCCGGCGGGCGAACCGGAACCGCCACCGGCACCCGTTCCGGGATCGGTACCGGCACCCGGGCCGGTCCCCGTGCCCGGGTCGGTACCCGTGCCCGGGTCGACCGGTGCCGCCTCCGGCACGATCGACGCCGAGTGCGCGGACGCGGCGGTGAAGCCCTGCGCGGAGGCCGTGACCTCCACGGAGATCTCGCGGCCCTCGTCGGCGGCGGTCAGTACGTACGCGTCGGCCGTGGCCCCGTCGATCACCGCACCGTCGCGCAGCCAGGCGAACGAGAGCACGGCATCCGCCGGATCGGTCGCGGCCGTGGCCCGGACCGTCGAGCCGACGCGCGCCTCGCCGGTCACGACGGGGGTGCCGATGCCGACGGCGCGGTTCACGGTCACCGTGTACGAGCGCGTGGTCCCGTCGGGTGCGGTCACCCGAACGGTGCCCACGCCGTCGGCGTCACCGGGCGGGGTGATCTCGACCGATGCATCCTGGTCGACGGCCAGGGCGTGCAGGGTCGGCCACGCCGCTCCGGTGGACGAAACGGTGTAGGCGAGGGTGCCGGGCGCGAAGCCCTCCACCGGAGCGTCACCGACGGTGAGGCGTGCGAGATCGGCGACACCGGCGGGCGACGCCGAGACGGCGTTGATCTCGACCTCCGAGACGATCATGTGCGTCTGCGGGCGCGCGTTCAGGATGACGCGTACCTCATCGGCCGCACCCGTGACGGGAACGTCGACCTTCGGGGCCCCACTGGACGGGCTCGGAACGGCGACCTCGTCACCCTGCACCCACTCGCCTCCGCTCACGCGGTGGTCGACGCGTAGGGTCGTGGGCCAGCTGAGGGTCGTGCCGTCCTTGAAGAACTGCACCGACACCCGGCTGAGGGTCTCGCGCTGGGCGAGGACGTAGCTCAGGGTGTCCTGCGTGTTCTTCGAACCGCCGCGCCAGTTCGACCAGCCCTTGTCGGTCGTGATGCCGTTGATGGTGTTGGCGACGGGGTAGCCCGACTCGGTGTACGTCGCCGAGGGCGCGCTCTGCGGGGCGACGTTGCGCTCCGACGCGGCGGTGACGATCACCGTCAGCGTCGCTTCCAGACGCTCGCCCGCCGGGCCGGTCGCCACACCCGGCACCGTGACGGTGCCCGGCTGCGCGAGCGCGGAATCCGTCACGCCGTCCCAGTCCCACTCGACAGGGAGTGCGAAGCCGGAGCCCGAGGGATGCAGTTCCGCCTCGACCGTGGTGTCGGCCAGGCTCCGCACCGCCGAGACCGCGCTGCCCGCCGCCACGGTGACCGATGCCGGACGAGTGGCCGTGTAGGGACCGACCTCGACGGTGGCCGTCGCCTCGAACGCGCCGCCGAACAGGTCGGTGCCGGTTCCCCGGACCGTCACGGTTCCGGGCTTCGACACGTCGACGTCGTCGAGCTGCCAGGTGACCGCGGCGGTGCGCTGGATGCCGCCGGCGTAGCGGACCGTCACGGTCGCGGGAAGCGTCGGGGTCACGCCCACCGCCGTGGCCGCCGACACCGGGTCGGTGCCGACGACGGTGGTACCGGCGATCTTCCACTGCTGATTGCCGCCGCCGTTGCTCGTCCACAGACCCACGGTCGCCCCGGGGGTGGTGCTGGCCTGGTTGACGTCGAGCACGCGTTCGCTCGCGACGTTCAGCAGCGAGTAGTACTGGCCGTCGGTGGTCGAGGCCATCCACTGCGTCGAAGGATCGCCCGCGGCTGCGGCCGGGTCGGAGTCGACGAGGGCGGTGCCGCCGGTGCGGGAGGCGAGGAACTTCCCGGTTCCGTTCTGGAGGGTGAAGCGGTGGCGGTTCGTGCCCTCGCCGTCGATGGTGCGCACGGTCCAGGACTGCGCCCGCGCCGCTTCGGCCGTGGTCGCGGTGGCGCGGATCGCGAGACCCGAGGACGCGTCCAGGGCGAGGCCGCTCTGCAGGCCCGTGAGCTGCACCGTCTGGCCGTCGCGGAACGCCGCCGCATCGGCGGAGACGCCGGAGACGCCGTCGATGACGAAGGTCGTGACCGACTTCGCCGGCACCGTGACGCTCGCCGTGCGCGTCGTCGGGTCGACGGCCACCTTCGCGCCCTCCTTCAGCGCGTTGACGGTGGGCTGCGCCGCCGTCGACTGCGTCGTCACGACGGGGGTGACCGTGGCACCGGGAGCGATCGTCGCGAAGTCGCTCAGGTCGATCTGCACGGTCTTCTCCGATGCGTCGGAGTTGACGTGCACGATCGTCGCCCCCTGCCCGTCGGCGTCGATCGCCGCGGTGGACTGCGCGTTGTCGGTCGACATCAGGCGATCGCCCGGGTGGATGTAGTGGGTGAAGTTGCGGACGGTGTTGTACTTCTCGTTGGTCAGGACCTTGCACGACGGGTCCGCCTCGCCGTCGGCGATGCGGCGGAGCGACTTGCCCTCGGCGTTGCAGTCGAAGTCGATGTAGACGCTCCCCCAGTTGAGGTTCTCGACCTTCTGCATGTTGTAGAGGTCTTCGACCGGCTGCCAGAACACCCACGCGCTCGGCTCGAGCTCGCGGAGGTCGCCGACGATGTGCTCGGCCATGCCGATGCCGTTGGTGATGTCGTTGGTCGTGAATCCCCCGGCGGTCCAGTTGCCCTCGACCTCGCTCATCCACAGGGGCTTGTCCGCGGCCTTGGCGATGTCACGCACCACCTGGCGCCCGCTCGTGCCGTAGGTGTGCACGTTGAGCTGGTCGACGAGGCTCTTCGACTGCGCCGACCAGGCGTTCCAGTTCGACGCGAAGATCCCGGGGTTGGTCTCGTCCATCGCCGAGATGACGGCATCCGTCGTCGTGCTCGGCTGAGCGAGCCGCGCGGAGAGCGCCTTCACCATGGCGTCCTGCGCCTGGGGGCCGATGTGCGCGCCCTCCTGGCGACCACCGGTGGGCCATTTCGCCCCGTTCGGGATCTGGGTCTGCCAGTAGTTCGTGTTGGGCTCGTTGAACGGGTCGATCGTGTCGAAGTGGATGCCGTGGGTCTTCTCGAGCTCGTCGACGACGTTGACGAGATAGCCGGCGAACTTGTCCATGTCGGCCGGAGCGAGCTGCTCGCTGGTGGCGTCGTTGATGCCGCCGGAGACGTAGCCGCTCTGCGTGAGGAAGTACGGCGGAGAGTTGCTGAAGGCCTCCCAGTGGGTGACCTTGTCCTTGAGCGCGTCGAGCCACCAGCGCTGCGCGGAGTCCGCGTCGAAGTCGTAGGCGTTCGGGTCGTCGGGGTTCCACGCGGCCTTGTACCGCGCGCGGTCGGCGTAGTCGGAGGTGATGGCCCCCTGGGCGTCGCTCGCCGTCAGGTCGGGGTTCCAGAACCCGGGCACGGCGCCTCCGGGGCGCAGGTACGCGGGCACGTCGGAGGCGTTGCCGCCCCCGATGTTGTACCGGGCGATGTTGAGGTTCAGGCCGTCCTCGCCGAACACCGCGTCGAAGAGCTTCTGGCGCACATCGGCCGGGTAGTTGCCGGTGGCGTTCGCGAACCACACCAGGCTCGTGCCCCAGCCCTCGAACGGCTCCGCCGCGGACGCGGGGTTGGGCGTGATCCGCACGGCGGAGGGGGGCGCGGCAGCGGCCGAGGCGGCGGGGGCCACGGTGGTGGCCGCGATCCCGCCGGCAGCCAGGGCGACAGCGCAGGTCATCGACAACAGTCGAGCTGACTTCATCGTCATTTCCGATCCGGCCGCCACAGTGCGGCCTCGCAGGTGGTGATGTTGACGTCAACATGTTGACGTCAACACCCAACCTAGCCGACGACCCGCAGTGGCACAACGCCTCCGGCGTGCGCTCAGCGAGCGGGGCCGGACGAGGCGCGCCGCACCAACGAGGTCGGCACGAGCGTGCGCGCGTGCTCGCCGCCGGTGCCCTCGATGTCGGCGATGAGCGCCGTCATCGCCTCCTCCCCCACGCGCTCGAAGCGCTGGCGGACGGTGGTGAGCGGAGGCCAGAAGTTCGCCGATTCGGGCATGTCGTCGAAGCCGACGACGCTGACGTCGCCGGGCACGGCGCGCCCGGTCTCGTGGAGAGCGCGGATGACGCCGAGCGCCATCTGGTCGTTCGCCGCGAACACGGCCGTCACCTCGGGCATCGTGGCCAGCGCGAGGCCGATGCGGTGCCCCGACTCGGCCGTCCAGTCGCCGATCTGCACGTCGGGCACGCGGCATCCGCGCTGCTCGAGGGCCTCGCGCCAGGCGTCGCGCCGGCGCTCGGCCGCGAAGGACTCCGGCGGCCCCGACACGTGCCACACCGTCTCGTGGCCGAGGTCGAGCAGGTGCTCGGTCGCGAGCTTCGCCCCCTGCGCCTGATCGTTGTCGACGACCGCGTACGGGTAGTCGGCGCTGGAGTCGACGACCACGACGGGCAGCCCCGACGGGATCGACAGCTCATTCTCGCCCAGGCGGTGCGTCTCGATCAGGATGACGATGCCGTCGACGGCGTGCTCGCGCAGACGGAGGAAGGCGCCCGACACGTCGGACTGCGACGCCGACTGCACGGTGATGAGGGTGATGGAGTACCCGGATGCCGCCGCCATCGACGCGAGGGCGTCGAGGGTGCGGGTGTTGCCGTAGGAGCTCAGCGAGAACATGATCACGCCGATGCTGCGGAACCGCCCGGAGCGCAGGGCGCGCGCCGCGCTGTTGGGGCGGTACCCCAGGGCCGACATCGCGTCGAGCACGCGCTGACGCGTCTCGGGATCGACGTTCGCACGCTCGTTCGCCACGCGCGAGACCGTCTGGCCCGACACCCCCGCCGCCGCGGCAACGTCGGCCATCGACACCTCTCTCCGACGCTCGCGCGTCGGGATCGCGGTCGACGTCGTCGTCGTTTCGCTCATGCCTGCCCCCTCGGGATGTTGACGTTGACACCCTAGCGCGCGGGGGTTATGTTTACGTCAACATCTCGACGACCCGGCCGGGATGCGCACCAACGAAGAGGCACCGGACGATGACGACCACTGCGGCACCCCCGCCCGCCCTGCGTTCCCCGCGGCGCAAGCGACGCACCCGAATCGACGATCGAGGCTGGCTGTTCGTCGCCCCCTTCGCTCTCGTCTTCGCGCTCGTGTTCCTGGCGCCCCTGGCCTACAGCGTCTACCTCAGCCTGTTCCGCGACCAGCTGATCGGCGGCAACGCATTCGTCGGCTTCGAGAACTACATCACCGCCTTCGGCGACCCCAAATTCTGGGACGGCTTCGGGCGGGTGGCGGTGTTCCTCGTCGTGCAGGTGCCGGTCATGCTGCTGCTGGCTCTGGCCGCCGCGCTCGCGATCGACAGCGCCCGACTGCACGCGGCGGGCTTCTACCGCATCGTCATCTTCCTGCCCTACGCCGTGCCCGCGGTCGTCGCCGTGCTCATGTGGGGCTACATCTACGGCGACCAGTTCGGCCTGACCCGCAACCTCAACGACCTGTTGGGCGGACAGGTCGTCCAGCCCTTCCTCCCCGAGTGGATGCTGCTGTCGATCGGCAACATCGTCACCTGGCAGTTCGTGGGCTACAACATGCTCATCTTCTACTCCTCGCTGAAGACCATCCCCAGCGAGCTCTACGAAGCGGCGTCCATCGACGGCGCGGGCGCGTGGCGCACGATCTTCTCCATCAAGATCCCCGCGGTGCGCGGCGCCATCGTCATCGCCACGATCTTCTCGATCATCGGCAGCTTCCAGCTGTTCAACGAGCCCAACATCCTCAAGCCTCTGGCGCCGAACACGATCTCGACGTTCTTCACGCCGAACATGTACGCCTACAACCTCTCGTTCGCCGGCCAGCAGTACAACTACGCCGCCACGATCGCCATCATCATGGGCGTCATCACCGCGGTGATCGCCTACGTCGTGCAGCTGCGCGGCTCACGTCAGGAGACGCGATGACCACCGCGACCGCACCCCGCACCGACACCGTCGCCGTGACCACGCCCCGCAGCGGCCGGGCCGGCACGCGCTTCGCGCGCACCTCTCCCACGCACGGCAAGAAGTCGATCGTGCTGAGCATCGTCATGGGCCTGTACCTGCTGTACACGCTGGTCCCGCTGTTCTGGCTCGTCATCAACGCCACCAAGACGCAGCCCGACCTGTTCACGACCTTCGGACTCGGGCCCGGCAACACCTTCGCGCTGTTCGACAACATCGCGCAGACGCTGACCTATCGCGACGGCATCTTCGTCCGCTGGCTCGGCAACACCCTGCTCTACGTCGTGGTCGGTGCGGGCGGCGCGACGCTGCTCGCCACTCTCGCCGGTTACGGTCTGGCGAAGTACAACTTCCGTGGCCGCAAGGCGGTCTTCGCCGTCGTCCTCGGCGCGATCGCGGTGCCGGGAACCGCCCTCGCCGTGCCGACGTTCCTGCTGTTCAGCCAGCTCGGGATCACCAACACCCCGTGGGCGATCATCATCCCCTCGCTCATCAGCCCCTTCGGTCTGTACCTCATCTGGGTGTACGCCACCGACGCCATCCCCACCGAGCTGCTCGAGGCCGCGCGCATGGACGGCGCGGGCGAGTTCCGCACGTTCTTCACCATCTCGATCCGCCTGCTCACACCGGGCATCGTGACCGTGCTGCTGTTCGCGGTCGTGGCGACCTGGAACAACTACTTCCTGCCGTTGATCATGCTCAGCGACCCCACCTGGTACCCGCTCACCGTCGGGCTCAACCAGTGGAACGCGCAGGCCATCGGCGTGGGCGCCCAGCCCATCTACAACCTCGTGATCACCGGGGCACTGCTGTCGATCCTCCCGATCGTCGCCGCGTTCCTCGTGCTGCAGCGCTTCTGGCAGTCGGGCCTGAGCGCGGGCAGCGTCAAGCAGTGATCCGCTGACCCCCCACCGCGCATCGCCCCTCCGCGGGACGTCGCACCTGCATCCGCAACACCATCCACAACAACGAAGTAGAGGAAACCGATGACATTCATGCGCAAGGGCTCCGCCATGCGGCGGACCGTCTTCGCCGTCGCCGCCACCGCCCTGTCGGTCGGCGCGCTCACCGCGTGCTCGGGCGGCAACGCCGGCGGCGCAGCCGCCGGTTCGGCCGACGACATCGAGAAGGCCCTCGAGGCCGGTGGCGAGCTCACGTACTGGTCGTGGACCCCGTCGGCCGAGGCGCAGGTCGCCGCCTTCGAGAAGAAGTACCCCAACGTCAAGGTGAACTACGTCAACGCGGGCACCAACACCGAGGAGTACACCAAGCTCCAGAACGCGATCAAGGCCGGCTCGGGCGCCCCCGACGTCGTGCAGATCGAGTACTACGCCTTCCCGCAGTTCGCGCTCTCGGACTCGCTGCTGGACCTGTCGTCGTACGGCTTCGCCGACCTCGAGGGCGACTACGCCACGGGCCCCTGGGGCTCGGTCGACTTCGACGGCAAGATCTACGGCCTCCCGCAGGACTCGGGCCCCATGGCCCTGTTCTACAACAAGAGCGTCTTCGACCAGTACGGCATCGCCGTGCCCACCACGTGGGACGAGTACTACGCCGCCGCCCAGAAGCTGCACGCGGCCGACCCCACCAAGTACATCACCGCCGACACCGGTGACTCCGGCTTCACCACCAGCATGATCTGGCAGGCCGGCGGCACCCCCTTCACGACCACCGGCGACGCGGGCACCGACGTCACCATCGACCTGCAGGACGCGGGCTCGAAGAAGTTCGCCCAGAACTGGAACCGCCTGATCGAGGGCGACCTGCTTTCGAGCACGCCCAGCTGGAGCGACGAGTGGTTCAAGGGCCTCGGAGACGGCTCGATCGCCTCGCTCGTCATCGGAGCCTGGATGCCCGGCGTCCTGGAGTCTTCGGTGAAGGACGGCGCCGGCAAGTGGGCGGTCGCCCCGATCCCGACTTACGACGGCAAGCCTGCGACGGCGGAGAACGGTGGCGGCGGCCAGGCCGTGACCAAGCAGAGCAAGAACCCCGCCCTGGCGGCCGGCTTCCTGAAGTGGCTGAACAACGACGAGGAGAGCCTGAAGATCTTCGCGGAGTCGGGCGGCTTCCCCTCCACCACCGCGCAGCTGAGCGACTCGTCGTTCGTCGACCAGAAGTCGGACTACTTCGGCGGCCAGCAGATCAACCAGGTGCTGACGCAGGCGTCGAGCGACGTGGTCAAGGGCTTCAGCTACCTGCCCTTCCAGGTCTACGCCAACAGCATCTACAGCGACACCGTCGGCCAGGCGTACGCCAACAAGAGCGATCTGAACGCCGGCCTCACGACGTGGCGGGACCAGCTCGTCCAGTACGGCAACGACCAGGGCTTCTCGGTCAACAAGTAAGAAGCAACTCCGGGGCGGGCCGCAGCGAAGGCATGCGGCCCGCCCCCTCCCTTTCCCTCCCGAGGAGAGCCATGAGCGCCCCCACCCGCATCCGTGTCGACCGCGCCGCAGTCGGCTCCGAGGTCCCCCGCCGCCTGTTCGGCTCGTTCGTCGAGCACATGGGCCGCTGCGTGTACGACGGCATCCACTCCCCCGGCCACGACACCGCGGACGCCGCAGGCTTCCGTGCGGACGTGCTCGAGCTCGTCCGTGAGCTCGGTGCCACGGTCGTGCGCTACCCCGGCGGCAACTTCGTCTCGGGCTACCGCTGGGAAGACGGGGTGGGCCCGCGCGACGAGCGCCCCGTGCGCCTGGATGCCGCGTGGCACAGCACCGAGACCAATCAGGTGGGGCTCCACGAGTTCGCCGAGTGGGCGGGTGCCGCGGGCCTCGAGGTCATGGAGGCGGTCAACCTCGGCACGCGCGGTGTCGCCGAAGCCGCCGACCTGCTCGAATACACGAACCATCCCTCCGGCACGGCGCTCAGCGACCGGCGCCGCACGAACGGACGCGAGGAGCCGTTCGGCATCCGCCTGTGGTGCCTCGGCAACGAGATGGACGGGCCCTGGCAGATCGGTCACAAGACCGCCGACGAATACGGCCGCCTCGCCGCCGAGACCGCGCGCATGATGCGCTTCATCGATCCGACCGTCGAGCTCGTCGCCGCCGGCAGCTCGAACCACGAGATGCCCACGTTCGGGGAGTGGGAGCGCACGGTGCTCCGTCACACCGCCGGCCTCGTCGATCACATCTCGGTGCACGCGTACTACGAAGAAGACCCGGTCGACCCGGCGAGCTTCCTCGCGAGCGGCGCCGCCCTCGACCGCTACATCTCCGATGTCGTCGACATCATCGATGAGGTCGGCGCCACCACCCCCGACGGCGGGACGATCGGCATCAGCGTCGACGAGTGGAACGTGTGGAACCAGACCCGTTGGAACGAGGTCGACAAGCCCCGCGTCTTCACCGGTGACTGGCCCGTCGCCCCGCGCCTGATCGAAGACGACTACACCGTCACCGACGCCGTCGTCGTCGGCTCCCTGCTCATCACGCTCATCCGCCGCTCCGACCGGGTCTCGATGGCCAACCTCGCGCAGTTGGTGAACGTCATCGCCCCGATCCGCACCGAGCCCGGCGGGGGCGCGGCCTGGCGCCAGAGCACGTTCCACCCGTTCGCGCTGACCGCGCGGGCGGCCTACGGTCGCGTCGTGCACCCCGTCGTCGAGGGCGCCACGATCGACACCGCGCGGCACGGGTCCGTCGACGCGGTCGATGCCGTCGCCACCGTCGACGGCGATGCCGTCTCGGTCTTCCTCGCCCACCGCGACCTCGACGCCCCCACCCCGGTCGAGCTCGACCTGGGGGCGGTGGCCGAGGTCGACGCGGTCGTGATCACGGTCCCCGAGGGCGGCGATCGCCACACCACCAACTCCGCCGCCGGCGAGCCCGTCGCCCCGCAGCCCCTGTCCGTCGACGTGGGGGCCGACGGCATCCTGCGCTTCACCCTCCCCGCCCTCGCCTGGGTGCGCCTGACGGCGCGCCTCACCGACTGACCCGAAAGACACCGTGACGACCTTCACCATCGGCGAGACCGACTTCCTGCTCGACGGGCGACCGCACCAGGTCATCTCGGGCACGCTGCACTACTTCCGCATCCACCCCGAGCACTGGGCCGACCGCATCCGCACAGCCAAGGCGATGGGGCTCAACACCATCGAGACCTACGTCGCGTGGAACGCGCACGAGCCCGTGAAGGGCGAATGGGATGCCACCGGCTGGAACGACCTGGGCCGCTTCCTCGACCTCATCGCCGCCGAGGGGCTGCACGCGATCGTGCGTCCGGGACCGTACATCTGCGCCGAGTGGCACAACGGGGGGCTGCCGGTGTGGCTGACCTCGACGCCGGGGATCGGCATCCGGCGCTCCGAACCGCAGTTCGTGGAGGCCGTGACCGAGTACCTGCGTCGGGTGTACGAGATCGTCGCCCCGCGCCAGATCGATCGCGGCGGCAACGTCGTGCTCGTGCAGATCGAGAACGAGTACGGCGCGTACGGCTCCGACAAGGAGTACCTGCACGAGCTCGTGCGCGTGACGAAGGACGCCGGCATCACCGTGCCGCTGACCACCGTCGACCAGCCCATGCCGTGGATGCTCGAGGCGGGGAGCCTGCCCGAACTGCACCTCACGGGTTCGTTCGGTTCGCGCTCGGAGGAGCGCCTCGCGACCCTCCGCGAGCACCAGCCCACGGGACCGCTGATGTGCAGCGAGTTCTGGGACGGGTGGTTCGACTGGTGGGGCAGCATCCACCACACGACCGACCCCGCGGCATCCGCCCACGACCTCGACGTGCTGCTCGCGGCCGGGGCCTCGGTGAACATCTACATGGTGCACGGCGGCACCAACTTCGGCACCACGAACGGCGCCAACGACAAGGGCCGGTTCGACCCCATCGTGACCTCGTACGACTACGACGCACCCATCGACGAGTCGGGCCATCCGACGGCGAAGTTCCACGCGTTCCGCGAGGTCATCGCGAAGTACGCGCCCGTGTCGGCGGAGGTTCCCGCGCCGCGGCCCACGGCCCCGTCGTTCGAGGTGACGCTGTCGGGCGAAGGCGAGTGGATGCCGGCAGCCGCCGATACGGCCCCGATCGACTCCCCCGCCACCTTCGAGCAGCTCGGGCACCTCGGTCCTCTCGTGCGGTACGACGTCGAGCTGCCGTCGTTCACCGGTCGCGCGGCGCTCGTGTTCGACGAGGTGCGCGACCTCGCCTGGGTGCACGTGGACGGGATCGCGGTGGGACGGCTGTCGCGGTCGCTGCGCGAGCGCGCGCTGATGATCCCCGCGGGCGCGCGACTGACGGTGCTCGTCGAGGACCAGGGACGCGTGAACTACGCCGATCGTCTCGGCGAGCCGAAGGGGCTCATCGGCGCGGTGACGCTGGACGGCGCCCCGCTCACCGGCTGGACCGCGACGCCGATCGACCTCGACACCGTCGAGGGCTCGGGCTCGGGCTCGGCGGGTCGGGCGTTCCTGCGCGGGACGTTCGAGCTCGACGCGCCCGTCGACCTGTTCCTCGACACCGGCTCGTGGGGCAAGGGCTTCGCCTTCGTCAACGGCTTCTTCCTCGGTCGGTACTGGAACAACGCGCCGCAGAACACGCTCTACGTGCCGGGACCGGCGACCCGCGCCGGCGCGAACGAGATCGTCGTGCTCGAGCTCGAGCACGCGGTGGATCCGGTCGCGCGCTTCGTCGCGGAGCCGTCGCTGGGGCAGCTCGAGGAGTAGGCCGGCCGTCCCTCCGGAACAGGCGATCCGTCGCGTGCAGGACCACCCGCGGGAGGGCGGTCCTGTTCGGCGGATCGCCTGTTTCCGCGTGTGCGCAGACGCGCGTCGCGCGCGGGAGGAGCAGGATGGGGTCATGACGATGGCCGCCTGGCTCCGCTCGCTCCCCTCGCTCACCGGGGTGGCCCCCGAGCCGGATGCCGCGCCCCTGCCCGATACGCCGGAGCCGCTGTTCGAGCGATGGATCCGCGGGGCGGTGGAGGCGGGTGTCGCCGAAGCGCACGGTGCCACCCTCTCGACGGTGGATGCCCGCGGCATCCCGGACGCCCGCGTGCTGATCCTCAAGGACCTCGGTCCGGGAGGCTGGGCCTTCGCGGGCCCACGCGACTCGGCGAAGGCGGAGCAGCTGGCCGCGCAGCCCGTCGCAGCTCTGACCTTCTGGTGGCCGTCCGTCGTGCGGTCCGTCCGCGCGCGCGGCCGGGTGGTCGAGGCATCGGCGAAGGAGTCCGCGGCCGATCTCGCTGCGCGATCCGCCGCCGCCCGCGACGGGATCGCGCCGGGTGGGTGGGTGCTGTGGCGGCTCGTTCCCGACCACGTCGAGTTCTGGCAGGGCTCCCCCGATCGCCGTCACCGGCGCACGATCTACCGTCGCGTCGGCGACGGCTGGCGGGTATCCGCCCCCGAGGCGGAGAGCGAGCGACGGTGAGCGGCTACGAGATCACCGACATCGGCGCGATGGCCGCGTGGCGCGAGCACTTCGGCGGGTTCGTGCCGGAGCGCTCGCGCGACGGTCGACGCGTCGTCGACCACGAGCTGACCATGCAGTTCATCGGGATGACGGCGAACGCCCTCCTCCCCGGCGAGGACGCGGGGTACTGGCACACGCACAGCCGGGTCGAGGAGCTCTACGTCTTCCTCGAGGGGCGCGGACAGATGGGCTTGGGAGACGACGTCGTCGACGTCGGCGTGGGGAGCGTCGTCCGTGTCGGTCAGGGCGTGTGGCGCGTCTGGCGCGCTCTCCCCGACAGCCCGGGCGAGCTGCGCTGGCTGTGCATCCGCGCGGGCGGGGAGGCCCTGCCCCACATCCCGGACGACAGTTCGCGCGACGCCGATCGCCCGATGCCGTGGGCCGCCGCCGGCTGACCCCTCCGCGCTAGGCCGATCCGCGCCAGACGACCGGAGCGTCGAGCAGGATGCCGTCGGCATCCGCCACTCCGCCCGAGAGCTGCAGCAGCACCGCCTCGGCGGCCGCCGCCCCCAACCCTTCCGCGGGCTGATCGACCGTGCTGAGCGGGGGGTCGGTGCGCAGCGCCCAGGCGCTGTCGTCGAAGCCCACGACGCCCACGTCGTCGGGCACGCGTCGCCCCGCCGCGCGCAGAGCCTGCACGGCGCCGGCCGCCACGGCATCCGACGCTCCGAAGACGGCGTCGAGGTCGGGCGCGCGCTCGATCAGACGCCGCATGCCCGCCTCGCCGTCGGCGAAGGCGTACAGCGGGACGGGTTCGACGAGATCCTCGTCGAAGTCGGCGCCCAAGGCCTCGCGGAAGCCCGCCAGGCGGTCGCTGCCGGAGTCGCGGTCGAGGGCCGCGGCGATCATGCCGATGCGTCGACGACCGGTCGCGCGCAGCTTCTCGGTGATCGCGCGCGCCGCTCCGAGATTGTCGATGCCCACCCACGGGCGGGAGATGCCCGGGGGGTGGCCGACATAGGCGACGGGCAGCCCCAGGCGCTCCACGACGTCGGTGATGGGGTCGTGATGCCGGGCCGAGACGATCACCGCGCCGTCGACGAAGCCTCCGCTGAGGTAGCGCGCGACGCGGTCGGTGTCGCGCTCGGTGTCGACGACCACGCACACCATCTGGTAATCGGCCTTCGACAGCGCCGTGTTGGCACCGAGCATGATGCCGCCGATGTTCGGGTCTTCCAGGAACAGCGAGTGCGGCTCGTGCACGATGAAGCCGACCGCCTGCGTGCGCTGGCGGACGAGGTTGCGGGCGGCTGTGTTGGGGACGTACCCGACCTCGCGGATCGCGGTCTGGATCGCCTCGCGCGCTTGATCGGAGACGTATCCGCCGTTGAGGACACGGCTCACCGTGCCCCGCGACACCCCCGCGGCCTTCGCCACGTCATGCACCGTGCTGCGCCGGCGCCCGGGCGGAGGAGGCGTCATGAGGGTCAGCCTAGCGGGACGCGGGAGTTGACGACGGCGGTACGGCGTGTCAGTATGTGCACGTTCACACATCCTCGTTCGATGTTCTGCATCTCCGGTGTGTGCACGTTCACAGAACCCCGCAAAGGAGCGCCCACCGGATGCTTGCCGTCGATCATCTGGCCCCGCTCGATCGCGACAGCGACCGAGCGACCGACCCGACCCGCGCGGGCGCCGCGCTGGACGCCCTGACCCGCGAGGGCCTCGTGTTCGGATGCGACTACAACCCCGAGCAGTGGGACCGCGCGGTGTGGGACGACGACATGCGCCTCATGAGCGAAGCGGGCGTGGGGCTCGTGGCCGTGAACATCTTCGGCTGGTCCTGGATCAACCCCGACCACGGCATCTGGAACTTCGACGAGCTCGACGAGGTCATGGACCTCGCCCACGCGCACGGCATCCGGGTCAACCTCGGAACCGCGACCGCCTCGCCCGCCCCCTGGGTGACCACTCGGCATCCCGAGATCCTGCCCGTGGCCGAGGACGGGACACGGCGTTTCCCCGGCGGCCGCCAGGCGTACTGCCCGAGCTCCCCGGTCTTCCGCGGCTACGCGGCCGAGCTGAGCCGGCGCGTCGTGGAGCGCTACGCCGAGCACCCCGCCCTGGCCATGTGGCACGTCTCGAACGAGCTCGGATGCCACAACGCCCTGTGCTACTGCGAGGCCAGCGCCGCGGCGTTCCGCGACTGGCTGCGCGCCCGGTACGGCACCGTCGCAGCCGTCAACACCGCCTGGGGCACCTCGTTCTGGAGCCAGCGCTACAGCGACTGGGGGCAGATCCTCCCGCCGATGGCCGCGCTGTCGCTGCGCAACCCCGGGCAGCTGCTCGACTTCCAGCGCTTCTCCTCCGACCAGCAGCTCGAGCTGTACCGCGCCGAAGCCGAGATCATCCGCGCGCGCAGCGCAGCCCCGGTCACCACCAACTTCATGGTCACCGCGCACATCCGGGCGCTCAACTACTTCTCCTGGGCCGGCGAGATGGACGTCATCGCCAACGACCACTACCTCGACCGGCGACTCGCCGACCCGATCGCGGAGCTCTCGTTCGCGGCCGATCTCACGCGCGGCATCGCCGCAGGCACCCCGTGGCTGCTGATGGAGACCTCGACCGGCGCGGTGAACTGGCAGCCGCACAACCTCGCCAAGGGCGAGGGTGAGCTGCTGCGCAACGTCGTCTCGCACGTGGCGCGCGGCGCCGACGGCATCTGCTTCTTCCAGTGGCGCGCCTCGGCCCAGGGCGCCGAGAAGTTCCACTCCGCCCTCCTCCCCCACGCCGGCACCGACACCGCGCAGTGGCGCAGCGTCCTCGAGGTCGGCCGTACCCTGCGTGCGCTGCAGCCCGTCGCCGGGACGCGCGTCGCGTCCGACGCGGCCGTGCTGTTCGACTGGGAGAGCTGGTGGGCGCTCGAGAACGAGGGCCGCCCGAGCGAAGACCTGCGCTACCTCGACCAGGTGCACGCCGCGCACGGGGCCCTCGCCGCCGCCGGGATCTCGACCGACGTCGTCTCGGCGGGCGCCGACCTCTCCGCCTACCGTCTCATCGTCGTCCCGGCCCTCCATCTCGTGCGGGATGCCGACGTCGATCGCCTGTCGCGATTCGTCGAGGCCGGCGGCACCGTCGTCATCACCTTCGCCAGCGGCATCGTCGACGAGCAGGACCGGGTGCGGCTCGGCGGGTACCCGGGCGCCTTCCGCGACCTGCTCGGGATCGTGTCGGAGGAGTTCGCCCCGCTGGGGCCCGCGCAGGTCGTCACGCTCGACGACGGCAGCACCGGCTCGGTGTGGTCGGAGCGTCTGCGCACGGTCGACGCCGAGATCGACGCGCTCTTCGTCGACGGTCCTGCGGCGGGGCTCCCCGCACGCACCCGCCGCGCGGTCGGCGACGGTTCGGCGTGGTACCTGGCGACGCTCCCGTCGGCCGACGCCTACCGCGACCTCCTCCTGCGCATCGCCGCGGCATCCGGCATCCGCACCCTCGACGCCGTCACCGGGGTCGAGGTCGTGCGCCGGGCGGGCGGGGACCGCGCCTTCACGTTCGTCATCAACCACACCACCGAGTCGGTCGAGATCGCGGCGCACGGACGCGACGCGCTCACCGGCGAGCGCGTCGACGGTCTCGTCACCGTCGACGCCGGTGCCGTCCGCATCATCGAGGAGGCCTCGTGACCACCACCGCTCCCGCTCCCGCGCGGGCCGAACGCGCGAGCACCCCGAGGCCGCGCCGACCGCGCGTGCCCTTCAAGAGCGCGATCGTCATCCTGCTGGCGCCGTTCGCGGTGCTGTTCGTCCTCTTCTACGTCCTGCCGATCGTCTTCGCCATCGTGCAGTCCCTTCTGGTGGTGCGCCGCGAGGGCACGTTCGGCAAGGCCGAACTCGTCTTCGGCGGGCTCCAGCAGTACGCGCTCGTCTTCCAGAACGAAGCGTTCTGGGCGTCGATGCTGCGCATGCTCGCGTTCGGCGTCGTGCAGGTGCCCGTGATGCTCGGCCTCGCGCTGATCTTCGCGCTGCTGCTGGACTCGCCGCTGCTGAAGGGCAAGCGGTTCTTCCGTCTCGCCTTCTTCGTGCCGTACGCGGTCCCCGGTGTGATCGCGGCGATCATGTGGGGCTCGCTGTTCTCGCCCAACCTCTCGCCATTCACCGCGTTGACCAGGAACGTCGACTTCCTCGGCGCCGACCTCGTGCTGTGGTCGATCGCGAACGTCGTCACGTGGGTCTACGTCGGCTACAACATGCTGATCATCTACTCGTCGCTGCTGTCGATCCCCAGTGAGATCTACGAGGCGGCCCGCCTCGACGGTGCGGGGCAGTTCCGCATCGCGTGGTCGATCAAGATCCCGCTCGTGCGGCCCGCGATCGTCATGACCGCGATCTTCTCGATCATCGGCACGCTGCAGCTGCTCGCCGAGCCGCAGGTCTTCCGCTCGTTCAGCTCCGCGGTCACCAGCACCTTCACTCCCAACATGACCGTCTACGCCACGGCATCCATCCCCAACGCCAATCTCGCGGCGGCGTTCTCGGTCGTGCTGGCCGTGACCACCTTCGTGCTGTCGTTCGGCTTCATGAAGTGGATGCAGAAGAAGGGCAACGCATGAGCGCCGTCACCACCTCCCGACGCCCCCTCGGCCCCCGCGCGGGCGGCCCCCGCTCCGGCGCGACCCGTTCGGGCGCGGTGCGCGAGCCCCTCGTCTCGCGCACCTCGGCGATGCTCGTCATGGCCGTCTTCACGGTCTACTTCCTGCTGCCGCTGTGGTGGCTGCTGGTGGCCTCGAGCAAGAGCACGGGCGACATCCTCACCACGAACCCCCTGTGGTTCGCCGACATGCGGCTGTTGTCGAACATCGGCGATCTGTTCGCCTACCGCGACGGCATCTTCCTGCGCTGGCTCGGCAACTCGCTGCTGTACGCCGGCCTCGGCGGAGCGGTCGCGACGCTCCTGGCCGCGATGGCCGGGTACGCGCTGGCGAAGTACCGCTTCCCGGGCCGCGAGCTCGTGTTCGACGTCGTGCTCGGCGGTGTCCTGGTGCCGGCCACCGCGCTCGCCCTGCCGCTGTTCCTCATCTTCAGCCAGGTGCAGCTCACGAACACCTTCTGGGCCGTGTTCCTGCCCTCGCTCGTCAGCCCGTTCGGGGTGTACCTCGCGCGCATCTTCGCGGCATCCTCTGTGCCCGACGAGCTGCTCGAGGCCAGCCGACTGGACGGCGCCGGAGAGATCCGCACGTTCTTCACCGTGAGCCTACGGCTGATGAGCCCGGCGCTGGTCACGATGTTCCTCTTCCAGTTCGTCGCGATCTGGAACAACTTCTTCCTGCCGCTGATCATGCTGCGCAGCGAGGAGCTGTTCCCCGTGGTGTTCGGGCTCTACGGCTGGAACAACCAGCTCAACCAGATCCCCGAACTGCGCGGGCTCGTCCTGATCGGCGCCCTGCTGTCGGTCATCCCCCTCATCGTCATCTTCCTGCTCCTCCAACGCTTCTGGCGCAACGGTCTCGGGACCGGCGCGCTGAAGTGATCCGTTCGGCGGCTGCGGCCGCCCCCATCCCGGGCGCAAACGGCGCGTCCGGGCACCCAGAGAAAGAGGCATCCCCATGAAGCACAGAATCCTCGCGGCGACATCCGGCGTCGCCCTGTCGGCTCTGCTCCTCGCCGGTTGCGCCGGAAGCGGGAGCGGCGACGGCGCCGCGGCCGCCGACTGCGCCCCCGCCGACGGTCCCGTGACCCTCGAGTTCACCTCGTGGATCCCGGGCATCGAGAAGGCCGTCGACCTGTGGAACACCGAGAACCCCGATATCCAGGTCAAGGTGCAGACCGGCCCCAACGGCAACAACGGCACGTACCAGAACTTCTTCAACCAGATCGCCGCGGGCAACGCCCCCGACCTCGGCCAGATCGAGTACGACGCCCTCCCCAACTTCCTCGTGCAGGACGGCGTCGAGAACATCGCCGCCTGCTCCGACGTCGTCGCGGCGAAGGACCAGTTCGTGGGCTGGGCGTGGAACCAGGTCGCCCTCGGCGAGGACGGCGCCGTGTACGGCATCCCGCAGGACATCGGCCCGATGGCGCTGTTCTACCGCAAGGACCTCTTCGCGGCGAACGGCATCGCGATCCCCACCACGTGGGACGAGTACACCGAGGCCGCCAAGAAGATCCGCGCGCTCGGCGGGTACATCACCAACTTCTCGCAGTCTGACATCAACCAGTTCGCCGGCTTCGTCTGGCAGGCCGGTGGGCAGTGGTTCGGCAACGACGCGGACGGCTGGACCGTCTCGCTCACGGACCCGGCGTCGGAGAAGGTCGCCGATTACTGGCAGTCGCTCATCGACCAGGACCTCGTCTCGACCTACCCCGCGTGGACCGACGAGTGGAACAACGCCTACAACTCCAGCCAGGTCTGGACGTGGAACTCCGCCGTCTGGGGCGCGAACTCGATCTCGAGCGGCGCTCCCGACACCGCGGGTGGATGGGCCGTGGCCGACCTGCCGCAGTGGAACGCCGGTGACGCCGTGTCGGGCAACTGGGGCGGATCGTCGATCGCCGTCCTCAAGGGCAGCGAGCACCCCTACGAGGCGACGACGTTCGCTCTGTGGCTGAACACCTCCGAGGAGGCGCTGACGGTGCTCAACGAAGAGGCCAACATCTACCCCGCCACGACCGAGGGCCTGAAGCTCCCCTCGCTCACGCAGGGCGTCGAATTCTACGGCGGACAGAAGATCTACGACGTCTTCGCCAAGGCCGCGACCGAGGTGACGCCCGACTTCGTGTGGGGCCCGACCATGACGAAGACCTACGCCGACGTCTCCGACGGCTTCAAGGCCGCGGTCAGCGGCAGCGGCACGCTCGCCGACGCCCTCCAGAAGGGCCAGGATGCCACCATCGGCGCCCTGGAGTCGCAGTCCATCCCCGTGAAGAAGTAACGCTTCCTTCTTCCGGCGACGCCCGTGGATGCTCCGGCATCCGCGGGCGTCCTGCGTTTCCGGATCCCGCCGCGGTGGGGGCACCGGGGTTGGGGCTCGTTCTTCCGTTCGGGGCGCGGTATTCCCCGCCCCGAACGCGCGATCGCGCCCCAAACCCGTTGGGGCGAGCGGCGGGCGGGCTCAGGATGCCGCGGCGGCCGCGGCGCGGCGCGCGGCCTGGGCCAGGGCCTGCCGCAACGCGGCCGGGCGGGCGTCGGCGATCGGCCGGTCGAACCGGAGGCATTCCGCGGCGAGGGCACCCCACGACCACGAGCCCAGCGACACGCGGGTGCGGCCGTCATCGGTGGCGAGGAGACTGCCGTCCCCCACGTAGGGCGCGAGATCGGCGCGTGCCGCGGCGACCACGATCTCGCCCCGGCAGGGCCAGCGTCCCGTCTCGTCGCCCCCGCGGAACCGCCCCTCGAGGTAGCGCACCGGATCTCCGCCGGGCAGCGCGCGTCGGGGGAACGGGCGGCCGCGATGGGTCTTCAGCGTCATCCGATCGACGCGGTAGATGCGCCAGTCGTCGCGCTCGGGGGTGAAGCCGATGAGGTACCACCGTCCCGAGGACCACACCAGATGGTGCGGCTCGGTCACTCGCGCAGGCCCCTCCGAGCCGGAGTAGTCGAAGCGCACCTCCTCCGCTGCCTCGATGGCCGCCTCGATCGCGCCGAGCACGGAAGGGTCGACGCCGACCGCACCCGCCGGCGCGATCACCTCGACCGCGAAGCGCTGCGCACGACGCCCCAGCGGCGCCGGCAACAGGCGCGAGAGGACGCTCAGCGCCTCATCGGCGGCGTCGGCGAGGGGACCGCCCGCGGACGCCGCGACCCGCAGCGCGACCGCGACGGCGACGGCCTGATCCGCGTCGAAGGCCACGGGCGGCAGATGCGCCCCCGCGCGCAAGCGGTAGCCGCCCGCGGGCCCGCGCGTCGCATCGATGTCGTACCCGAGTTCGCGGAGGCGGTCGACGTCCCGGCGGATCGTGCGCTCGCTTACGTCGAGACGACCGGCGAGCGCAGCCGCCGACCAGTCGCGGCGGGACTGCAGAACGGTCAGCAGCGACAGCAGCCGCCGCGAGGTCGAGGGAGCGGAGGTCTCCGGCATGGCATCCATTCTGCGTCGCATTGCGGACCATCCCTGTCCGCAATGCGCGAGAGAGTCAGGGCATCCGGAACCTCCCGGCGTCAGACAGGAATCGACATGACCCTCACCACCACCCTCCACGTCAACTTCGACGGCCACGCGGCCGACGCCCTCGCCTTCTACGCGGAGGTGTTCGGCGGAACCGTCACGGCGGTCCCTTACGGCGACACGGCCGAAGTTCCCGAGCAGCGCGAGCAGATCGTGTGGGGCGAGATGGTCGCGCCCAGCGGCGTGCACGTGATGGCGTACGACATCCAGCGCTCTCTCGCCTACGACCGGGGCGCGAACCCCTTCTACCTCGCGCTGCGCGGACACGACGCCGACGAGGTGCGCGCCGCATGGGAAGGACTGAGCCAGGATGCCGAGATCCTGGCCCCGTTCGGACCGTCGGCGTTCTCGCCGCTGTACGGCAAGCTCGTGGACCGCTTCGGCGTCGTGTGGATCATCGACGTGATCGCCCCCTGGAACAGCTGAGCCATCGCCGGCAGGGCTCGGCAGGACCAGCCCCGCGGCTCGGATGTCGCTGCGTCGGGCACTCTCCGACGCAGCGACACCTGAGCGGCGGCTCGACACCCCGAACGCGACGGATGACGGGTCGGCTCACTCCGCGATCGGCACCGGCACGACGGCATCCGCCGTCGCCCGCAGCGACGGACTCGCGAAGCGCGCCTTCGCGACCACCGCGGCGGCGGCGATCATGAGCGCCGCGCCCAGGACGTACGGTGCCGCGTGGGCGACGTGGGCGTAGAGCAGTCCCGCCATCAGCGGCGCGACCGTCCCGACCGCGGCATTGAGAGATTGCGCGGCACCCGCGATCCAGCCCTGCTCGTCGTCGCCGACGGCGTTGGAGAGCAATCCGTCCATGGTGGCCTGCGCCGCCCCCTGGCCCGCGGCGAGCGTCAGCGCGCCCACGACGAACAGCCACGGTTGCGCCAGGAGCGACGCGACCCCGGCGAGGGCGACGAGTCCGACCGCCTGCGCGACGATCCCGCTGACCACGACGCCGCGCTCACCGATGCGCGGCAGCAGGAAGCCCAGCAGCACCCCTTGGATCGCGATGTCGATGATGCCGACGCACGCGGTGAGCAGGCCGATCGCGGTGGGGCTCCAGGAGATCGCATCGAGGGCGAGCACGCTGAAGTTGTTGACGAAGAAGCCGAACGGAAGGCCCACGAGGATGAGGCCGACCATGAGCCCGCGGAGCTCGGGTCGACGGAAGACGCCGCGGAAGACCGCGAAGGGGTGCACCGCGCGCAGGTCGAGAGAGGCGATCCGCCGGTCGGGGGCGAGGCTCTCGGGCAGCAGGAAGATGCTCAGGATCGCCACCGTCAGCGCGAGACCCGCGGTGACGAACACCGGCAGGTCGACGTCGATCGCGGCGAGGGTGCCGCCGAGGGCGGGCCCGACCATCGTGCCGATGCCGGCCGTCGCCCCGAGGATGCCGAAGCGGCGAGCGCGCTTCTCGGCCGGGGTGATGTCGGCGAGGTAGGCGAAGAGAGCGGGGAGGTCGCCGGCGGTCACGCCCTGCACGATGCGTCCGAGCAGCAGCACCCAGAGGGCGCCCCCGATACCGAAGAGCAGGAAGCCGAGGGCTGCCCCGAACCCGGCGACGATGATGACGGGGCGACGCCCGAAGCGGTCGGAGATGCGGCCGAGGAAAGGCGCGACGAGGAACGCGCAGAGCGCGTTGACGGTCTCGAGGATGCCGACCCATACGGCGAGATCGGCGGGGTTCGACACGTACCGGAGGACGACGAAGGGCAGTACCGGCAGCACGACGGTCATGCCGGCGGTGGTGAGCGTCGTGATGACGACGAGCATCACCCAGGCGCGGCGGCCGGGGACGGGGGTGGAGGAAAGCGAAGTCACGCCGTAACTGTACTCGTACCAGTTTTGTTGTCAATACAGTTATGGACCCATTCCGGTAGACTGCCCGCATGAGCACCGACGTCGGGCGCCGCGAGCGCAAGAAAGCCGCCACCCGCAAGGCCATCTCCGACGCCGCGACCGCGCTCTTCGTGGAGCGGGGGTTCGACGAGGTCAGCATCCGCGAGGTCGCCGACGCCGCAGACGTCTCCCCGACGACCGTGTTCGCGCACTTCCCGCAGAAGGAGGCGCTCGTCTTCGACGAGGACGACGCGCAGCGCGATCTGCTCGTCGCCGCCGTGCGCGACCGCACCCCCGGCACCACCGTGTCCGAGGCGCTGCGCGACCTCTACCGCCGCGAGCTCATCGGCCTCGCCTTCGACCCGACCGGCGAGCACCGCCGCCAGTTCATGCAGCTCATCACCGGCACCCCCGCCCTGCGCGACTACGCCTCCCGCATGTGGCTGCGTCACGAGGACGCCCTCGCCGCGGCGATCGCCGCGACGACCGGGCAGAGCGAGCCGGATGCCGAGACCCGCGTCTACGCGAGGATGGTGCTGCAGCTGCAGATCCTCGCGTTCGAGCACGACGACGCCGCGGCGACGATCGAGGCGGGCTTCCACCTCCTGGAGCAGGGCTGGCGCGAGCCGCGCTGACGGTGCACACCCCGGGGAGCACACCCGGGGCCCCCGACCCCGGGTCGCGTCAGGCCTGGGCGGTGCTCCGGCGCACGACCACCGACGCGGGAACCGTCTCGGCGATCGGCTCCCCTCCCTCGATCGCACCGACGAGCGCCGTGACGGCGCGCCGACCGAGGGCGTCGAAGTCTTGGCGCACCGTGGTCAGGGGTGGACGGAACTCGGCGGCATCCGCAATGTCGTCGAAGCCGACGACGGAGACGTCTTCGGGAACGCGCCGCCCCGCATCGGCGAGGGCCCGCAGCGCGCCGAGCGCCATCTGATCGTTGGCGACGAAGATCGCCGTCGCCTCGAGCAGGTGCGACACCGCCCGATGACCGGATGCCGAGGTCCAATCGCCGCGGACCGGCTCGGGGGTGACGAGCCCGGCGTCGGCGAGCGCGAAGCGCCACCCTCGTTCGCGCTCGGCCGCGGCGAACGAGCCGCGCGGCCCTCCGAGGTGGTGCACCGTGTCGTGGCCGAGCGCCAGCAGATGCGCGGTCGCGGCGCGGGCGCCGGCGGCGTGGTCGGTCTGCACGATGGAGAAACGCGCGTCGGGCGGCGAATCGACCACGACCACGTGGAGGTCGGCGGGCGGGTCGACGTCGCGGGCGAGCTCGGTCGCCTCGTTCAGCACCACCGCCCCGTCGACGCCCTGCGATCGCAGCCGCGCGAAGGCGTCGCGGATACCGCGCTCGCCCACCGTCACCACGGCGAGCGCATAGTCACGGGCGGCGGCGGCCTCGGAGATGGCCTGGAGCATGCGGGAGTTGCCGACGGATGCGAGGGTCGACACGACGAGACCGATGGTGGAGGTCTGACCCGTGCGCAACGCACGGGCGGCGCGGTGCATGCGGTACCCGAGGTCGGCCATCGCCTTCTCGACGCGGGCACGCGTGGCCGGGTCGACGCGGGGGCTGCCGTTGGCCACGCGCGACACGGTCTGCGCCGAGACTCCGGCCCTCTCGGCCACATCGGCCATGGATACGCGCATCACGCCCCCTCGATGTTGACGATATCACGGCCCGGATGTAGCGTGTTATCGTGAACACGGACAGCCTCACCGCGGAGCCCCTGGGCGCCGGCGTCGTCAAGCGGCCCACCCGCCTCGCCGACGGACGCGAGCTCATCTACTTCGACGACCCCGACACGACGCTCGGCGCCGAGCGCGCGGTCGACGCCCGCACCCTCGACCCGCGGCCGACGACGGCGACCATGCGCCAGGACGTGCTGACCGGCGACTGGATCACCGTGGCATCCAATCGGCAGAACCGAGCGTTCCTGCCCCCCGCCCACCTCGACCCGCTGTCTCCGCAGACGCCGACCAACCCGTCCGAGATCCCCTCGCTCTACGACGTCGCGGTCTTCGAGAACAAATCGCCCTCGTTCGGCCCGGCGCTCGATGCCGCCATCGGAGACGCCCCCGCCGCCGTCGACCCGCCGCGCGGCGACGACGACCTCGAGCACCTCGGCCTCGGCCGCACGCGCACCTCGGTCGGCCGGTGCGAGGTCGTGTGCTTCAGCCCCGCGCACGAGGGGTCGTTCGGCTCGCTCTCGCGCACCCGCGCCCGCACCGTCATCGAGGCATGGGCGGACCGCACCGCGGCGCTGTCGGCTCTGCCCGGCATCCGTCAGGTGTTCCCGTTCGAGAACCGCGGAGAGCAGATCGGGGTCACGCTCCCCCACCCGCACGGGCAGATCTACGCCTACCCGTACGTGACCCCGCGCACGCACCGCCTGCTCGACACGATCTCGCGCACCTCGATCGACCTGTTCGCGCGCATCCTGGAGTTCGAGCAGGGCGGCGAGCGCGTCGTGCTGCGCGGAGAGCACTGGACCGCGTTCGTCCCCTTCGCCGCGCGCTGGCCCATCGAGGTGCACGTGCTCCCGCACCGCCACGTCGCCGACCTCGCCGAGACGACCGACGCCGAGCGCGACGAGCTCGCCCCGTTCTACCTGCGACTGCTGCGCGGCATCGACGCGCTCTACGACACCCCCACCCCCTACATCGCCGCCTGGCATCAGGCGCCGGTCGGACGGGGCCGGGATGCCGTGCGCCTCAACCTGCAGATCACCTCCCCCCGTCGCGCCGCCGACAAGCTGAAGTACCTCGCCGGATCCGAGGCCGCCATGGGCGCCTGGATCGGCGACGTGACCCCCGAATCGCAGGCCGAGCGCCTGCGCGCCGCCCTCGACACCGTTCCGGAGGTGACGGTATGACCGCCGTCGACGACGCCCGCACCCTTCTCACCACCCTCACCGACGCCCCGGAGGCCGGGGTGTGGTCGGCTCCCGGTCGCGCCAACCTCATCGGCGAGCACACCGACTACAACGAGGGCTTCGTCTTCCCCTTCGCGATCGCGCAGCGCACCGCCGCGGCCGTCGCGGTACGCTCCGACGACGTCATCCGCGTGACCTCCACGTTCGCCCCCGACCCGGTGGAGGTCTCGCTCGCCGACCTCGACGCCCGGATCGCCGCCGGCGGCCTCGACTGGGCGGGCTACCCGCTGGGCGTGGCGTGGGCGCTGCGTCGGGAGGCCCCGGATGCCGTGCCGCGCGGTGTCGACATCGCCCTCGCCTCCGACGTGCCCGTGGGTGCCGGCCTGTCGTCGTCGGCCGCGATCGAGGGGGCCGTGGCATCCGCCCTCAACGATGTGTGGAACGCGGGTCTCGACAAGGTCGCGCTCGCCCGGGTGGGACGCACCGCCGAGAACGACGCCGTCGGCGCCCCCACCGGGATCATGGACCAGATGGCCTCGATGCTCGGCGTCGCCGACGCGGCAACCTTCCTCGACTGCCGCACGCTCGAGACGCGTCCCGTCGCGCTCGGCTTCTCCGACGCGGGCCTGGCGATCCTCGTGGTCGACACTCTCGTCGAGCACGCGCACTCCACGGGGGGCTACCGCGAGCGTCGCGAGGCGTGCGAGCGCGGGGCGGCCGCGTTCGGAGTCGACTCCCTGCGCGATCTCACGGTCGACGACCTGCCCCGCGCGGCGGAGATCCTCGACGACGTCACCTTCCGCCGGGTCCGCCACGTCGTGACCGAGAACCAGCGCGTGCTCGACACCGTCGCCGCCCTCGACGCCGACGGTCCCGCCGCGATCGGCGACCTGCTCGTCGCCTCGCACGCCTCGATGCGGGACGACTTCGAGATCTCGGTGCCCGAGCTCGATCTCGCGGTCGAGACGACGCTCGCTTCGGGTGCGCTCGGCGCGCGGATGACCGGCGGCGGCTTCGGCGGCGCGGCGATCGCGCTGATGCCCGTCGGCCTGATCCCGGTGGCGACGGATGCCGTGCGGGCCGCGTTCGCGGCATCCGGGTTCCGCGCCCCGAACGTGTTCACGGTGACCCCCTCGGAGGGTGCGCGCCGCGACGCGTGACGCGCGTCGCGCGGCGTGCTGTCTCGTGCGGCGCCTGGGCGCGGGGCTGCGTCGGCGTCGGTGGCCTCCGAAGTAAACGCTCCAGCGAGGGGGGGGAAACGCCGTGGCGCGGCGTTCCTCCCTCGGGCGTGCGTTTCCTCGGGGTGCCTGTGGCCGCGTGCCGCCGCCGGGCAGCCGGCCGCCCGGCGGCACCCCGCGCCGCACGGCACCCGTCGAGAAAGGGTCGTTTCCGGAGACCTCGTGCCGACCGACGGCGTGCTCCGCGGGGAGGACACCGCGAGGCATCTCGTCGGCGAGCGGGCCGGGCGGCAGGATGAGGGGGTGGATGCCGCTCCCCTCGTCGTGACGTCGAAAGGCCGTGTGCGCGGGTTCCGGCGAGGCGGCACCGCCGTGTTCCTCGGCATCCCGTTCGCGCAGGCTCCCGTGAAGGCGTTGCGCTTCGCCGCCCCCGTCGCCGTCGATCCCTGGGAGGGCGAACGCGACGCCACCGCCTACGGAGCGACCGCGCAGCGGGGCGACACGGGCATCACCCTCATCCCCGAGCCGAGCGTGCCGGGCGAGTCCACGCTGAACGTCAACGTCTTCGCCCCGTTCGAGGCGACCCCGGATACCGCCCTCCCGGTGCTCGTGTGGATCCACGGCGGCGGTTTCGTCTCGGGGTCGCCCGCGAGCCGGTGGTACGACGGCGACGCGTTCGCGCGCGACGGCGTCGTCACGGTGGTCGTGTCGTACCGGCTCGGTTTCGACGGATTCGGGCACATCGAGGGCGCGCCCGCGAATCGCGGGCTGCGCGATCAGATCGCCGCCCTCGAATGGGTGCGCGACGAGATCCGCGCGTTCGGCGGCGATCCCGCCCGCGTGACCGTCGCCGGGCAGTCGGCGGGCGGCGGTTCGGTGCTGGCCCTACTCGCGAGCCCCGCGGCATCCGGTCTGTTCGCCGGAGCGATGGCCCTCTCCCCCGCCCTGGGCGCCGTGGCCGCGCCCGCTGCCCGCCGCTTCGCCGAGCGGCTCGCGACCCTCGCCGGGGTGCGGCCCGATCGGGAGGGCCTTGCCGCGCTGCCCGAGGAGCTGTTGCTCGACCTGCAGCGACAGGCGCAGAAGCCCGAACGGCGGTTCTCGCGGGCGGGGCTGACGGCGCTGCTCGACGACGGGCTGCCGCTCGGACCCGTCGTCGACGGCGATCTGCTGCCCCGTTCGCCGCTCGACGCCCTCGCGGGGGGAGCGTCGGCCGGGATCCCCCTCGTGGTCGGCGCCACCGACGACGAGTTCACCATGCTCACCGCCCGCGCCCGCGGCGTGCTCGCTCTCGCGCCGGTGCCGCTCGTCCTCGCCGCGCTCGGTCTCGGGCGCTCGCGTCGGCGCGCCTACCTCGCGCGGTCACGGCGGCGCGGGGGCGCCGCGCGTCTCGGCGGCTACCTCTCGGACCGCGTCATCCGTTCGGTGGTGCTGCGCGCCGCGCGCGCTCGCGCGGGTGGCCCGGATGGCGCGGCGACCTGGGTGTACCGCTTCGCGTGGCCCTCGCCCTCGATCGGCTTCTCCTGCCACTGCCTCGATGTGCCGTTCTGGTTCGACCACCTCGACGCCGAGGGCGTGTCCGCCATCGCGGGCGACGCCCCTCCTCGCGACCTGGCGGCGCAGCTGCACGGTGCGGCGGTCGCCTTCGTGCGGCACGGCGACCCCGGTTGGCCCGCCTGGGATGCCACCGCCCGTCGGGCACGGGTGTTCGGCGCCCCGGCATCCACCGCCACGGTCGACCCCGACGCCTACCTGGACGTGGCCCCGCTGGTCTGACCCGCCGTCGCCGCGTGAGTCGCCAGGATTCGTCGCTCCCGGGCGGTCGAAGCGACGCATCTCCGCGACTCACGCCCTCTGCGGCCGGGTCAGAGGTGCGGGATCACCTCGCGCTCGAACAGCGAGATGCCGGAGGTGTCGTACGCGGCCTCGGGGAAGTAGTGGATCGCGTAGCCGAGGCCGTGGTCGGCGCGCTCGCGCAGGCGCTCGACGATCTGCTCCGGGGTGCCGAAACCGTCGGAGGAGCGGTAGTCGGCCTCGATGGCATCCGCCCGCTCGTCCCCCACGTGCGGGCGCAGACGCGCCACGACCGCGGCCAGGCGCTCGTCGGCCTCGGCCTCGGTCTCGGCGACGATCGTGTTGAAGTTCGTCGAGCGCGTGATCTCGCCCGCATCGCGACCGAGGGTCTCGCAGTGTCCGCTCAGCACCTCGGACTTGTGGTCGAACTCCTCAAGAGAGCCGCCGAAGTTCGTGTACGAGGCGTACTTCGCCGCGATCTTGAGGGTGACCTTCTCGCCGCCGCCGGCGATCCACAGCGGGATGCCGCCGGGCTGCAGCGGCTTCGGCTGCACGATCGCGCCGTCGACCTCGTAGTACTTCCCCGACAGGGTGGCTTCTCCTGTCGTCCACGCCTGATGCATGATCTCGACGCCCTCGCGGAGGCGCCCGAGACGCTCGGCGATGGGCGGGAAGCCGTAGCCGTACGCCTTCCACTCGTGCTCGTACCAGCCACCGCCGATACCCATCTCGGCGCGGCCTCCCGAGATCGCGTCGACGGTCGCCGCGACCTTCGCGAGGTAGGCCGGGTTGCGGTAGCCCATGCACGTGCACATCTGGCCGAGGCGCACGCGGTCGGTCGCCGCGGCGAAGGCGGCCATGAGCGTCCACGCCTCGTGCGTGGCCTCGGCGCTGGGGACGGGCGTGGTGTGGAAGTGGTCGTAGACCCACAGCGAGGCCCAGGGGCCGTCGTCGGCGCTCTGGGCGAGGGCGTTCATGACGCGCCAGTGGTCGGAGGGATCGATGCCGACGAGGTCGAAACGCCAGCCCTGGGGGACGAAGATGCCGAATTCCATGCGCTCACCCTAGGCGCGGGCGGCGACGTCGGGGTCGGCCGAGCCGGAACCCGGCGTGGCGGGCCGCGATGCGCGGGACGTCGGGGCGTGCGACGAGCGGAGGGCTTCGACGAGGCCGCGGCGCGTCAGCCCGAGGGTCCGGCGCGTCAGCCCGCGAACGGCTCCAGGCGCGTGTGCATGACGGACACGGCATCCGCGTTGTCGTCGATGAGCACGGCGTCACGACCGAGCGGAGCCGCGACCGCCCCGAGCGTGCCACTGCCGGCGAACATGTCGAGCACGCGGTCGCCGGGGCGGCTCGACGCCTGCACCATGCGCCGCAGCACGCCCTCGGGCTTCTGCGTGGGGTATCCCGTCTTCTCGCGGCCCGTGGTCGGCACGATCGTGTGCCACCAGACGTCTGTGGGCATCTTGCCGCGGGCGGCCTTCTCGGCGGTCACGAGGCCCGGGGCCATGTACGGCTCGCGGTCCACGGCATCCGAATCGAAGAAGTAGGTCGCGGGGTTCTTCACGTAGACGAGGATCGTCTCGTGCTTCGTGGGCCAGCGGCGCTTGGTCTTCGCGCCGTAGTCGTACGCCCAGATGAGCTCGTTGAGGAACTTGTCGCGCCCGAACAGCGCGTCGCACATCACCTTCGCGTAGTGCACCTCGCGGTAGTCGAGGTGCAGGTACAGCGTGCCGTCGTCGGCGAGCAGGCGCCACGCCTCGATGAGCCGCGGCTCGAGGAAGCCCCAGTAGTCGTCGAAGCGGTCGTCGTAGGTGCGCAGGTCACCGCGCAGGCGCGCGTACTCACGCCCGTGGAAGCCGCGCTGCACCACCGGCGGCGGGGGCGGTTCGTCTTCGGGGAACGTCAGCATGTTCGGATCGTCGACGGATGCCGCGGGCTCCGGCTCGGCGGCATCCTGAGGCTCTTCGACCGGCGCCGTCCAGGTCGCCGACTCGACCGCCTTCGAGCGGGTACGCCCCGTGTTGAAAGGAGGGTCGAGGTAGACGAGGGCGAACGAGCCGTCGGTGTAGGCCGGAGTGACGGTCAGGTTGTCGGCGTGGTGGATCTCGACGCGGCCGGGTTCGGGGGCGTCAGGCAGGGCGTCGATGCTCACGGGACGCGCTGCAGCCACGCGTCGGTGGCGAACTTCGTCTCGACCAGGGCCTCGGCCTCGGCGTACTCCTCGTCGGTGATGCGTCCCTCGGTCGCGCCGTAGAGCGTCGTGAAGGTCTGGATGAAGCGGTCGATGACCTGGTCCCGCGGCAGGCCGGTCTGACTGCGCAGGGGGTCGACGCGCTTGGCCGCCGACACGGTGCCCTTGTCGCTGAGCTTCTCGCGGCCGATGCGCAGCACCTCGGTGAGCACCTGGCCGTCCATGTCGTAGCTGAGCGTCGCGTGGTGCAGCACGCCGCCGTTGGCGAGGCGCTTCTGCGCGGCGCCGCCGATCTTGCCGTGGGGACCGGCGATGTCGTTCAGCGGCTGGTACACCGCGTCGATGCCGAGCGAACGCAGCGCCTGCAGCACCCAGTCGTCGAGGAAGGCGTACGAGTCGGCGAAGGTCATGCCGGCCACGAGGGATGCCGGGACGTACAGCGAGTACGTCACGATCGAGTTCGCGGCCATGAGCATGGCACCGCCGCCCGAGATGCGGCGCACGACGTCGAAGCCGTGCTTCTCGGCGCCCTCGGGGTCGACCTCGTTGCGCAGCGACTGGAACGAGCCGATCACGACGGCGTTCTCGTTCCACTCCCACAGGCGCAGCGTGGGCTTGCGGAGCCCCGCGCCCACGCGGGCGGTCAGCACCTCGTCGAGCGCGAGGTTCATGCGCGGCGACACCGGAGCGTCGTGCACGACCTCCCACTCGAAGTCGGCCCAGCCGGGAGCCGTCACGAGCGCGCGGCGGATGGCCGTGGCGACCGACTCGGGCGTGAAGCCGAGCAGCTGCGCACCCTCGGGCAGGGCGGCGCGGATGGCCGCCGCGATCGTGGGCACGTCGGACTCGACGGGCAGGCCGTTCACGGCCGCGTCGATGTCGTCCAGGGCGTCGTCGGGCTCGAGGAAGAAGTCGCCCGCGAGGTGGAAGCCGTGGATGCGGCCCTCGCGCTCCTCGAGGTCGACGACGACCAGCTTTCCCCCCGGGACCTTGTACTCGCCGTGCATGCGTCCAGCCTACGACCGCACCGGCTCACCCCGATCGTGCACGTGCTCGGCGCCGGGCCGGACGACGGGGACGGATGCCGTGTCGTCGGACGACGACCGCCGGGCCGACCGCCCGCCGGGCCACCAGTTCGCGCGACCGAGGAGGGTCATGAGAGCCGGAAGCAGCAGCCCGCGTACGAGTGTGACGTCGAGGATCACGGCCACCACCATCCCGATGCCGATCTCCTTCATCGCCACGAGCCCGCCGAAGGCGAAGCCGAGGAACACGATGCAGATCGCCGCAGCAGCGAGGGTCACGACCGGCCCGGTGCGGCCGATGCCGTGGCGGACGGCCTCGGCGTTGGCGACGCGGGGGTCGGCGGCGCGATCCCGCGAGCGCCAGCGTTCGGTGATGCGCGCGAGCAGGAACACCTCGTAGTCCATGGTCAGACCGAACGCCAGCAGACCGATGAGCAGAGGGGTCGTGACATCGAGCGCGCCGGTGGGCGCGAAGCCGAGTACCGGTGCGCCCCAGCCCCAGCCGAAGACAGCGGTCAAGACCCCGAGGGTCGAGGCCACGGTGAGCGCGGCGAGCACGAGCGCCTTCACCGGGATCACCACCGACCGGGTGAGCGCGAACAGCAGCCCGAAGCTCGCCGCAGCGACGACGAGGGCAGCCCACGGCAGCCGATCGAGGAGGTGGTCGCGGGAGTCGATCAACGCCGCGGCGGGGCCGGTCACGGCGAGCGGCACCGTGGCATCGATCGCCCGCACGGCCTCGACGAGGCGCTGCGCGGCGGGTCCTGTCGCGGTGTCGCCGACGGGGGTGAATGCGACCGCCGTCACCTCCGGGGGCAGGCCCTGCACCAGGTCGGCGTCGGCGACCTCGGGCAAGGCGGCGATCCGGTCGAGGACACCCGTGACCTCGGCCTGCTGCACCGCCCCCTCGAGCACCACCGTGACGGGCTCGACGCCGATCCCGGTGAACCCGGTCGTGCTGGCCTCGTACGCGCGGCGCTCTTCGGCGGAGGCGGGGAGGGAGCGGATGTCGGAGTCGTCGAGGGAGAGGGATGCCACGGGCGCGGCGAGCGCGAGGAGGATCGCTGTCGCGGCCAGGGCGACGACCGTCGGGCGGCGTTGCGCCAGCGCGGTCGATCGTGCGAGCAGGCTCGCGCGCGGTGCGCGCGGTCGACCGGCCCACGGCCGTGCCCAGGTGCGCTGCCCCGCCGCGGGGAGCGCCTGGAGCGCGAGCGAAAGGCAGGCGGGGACGAGGGTGAGTCCCGCGAGGGTCGCGAACCCGACGACCACCGCGCCACCGAGGGCCATGCCGGAGAGCAGGGGGTCACCGAGCACGAGGATGCCGATGAGGGCGATGCCCACCGCGAGCCCCGAGACGAGCACGGCCCGTCCCGCGCCGGCGAGGGTGCGGCCGACGAGATCGTCGACCGCGGCATCCGGATTTCCAGCGCGCTCATCGCGCAGACGGAGAACGATGAGGAGGCTGTAGTCCACCGCGAGCCCGAGCCCGAGGATCGTGACGACGTTGACCGCGAACTCGTTCACATCGGTGACGCGGGCGACACCGCCGAGGACCGCGAGGGTCGGCGCGATCGCGGCGAGAGCGGCGACCACGGGGACGAGGGCGATGCGGATCGAGCCGAGCGCGACCGTGAGCAGGACGATGAGGAGGATGACCGCGATGCCCTCACCGAGGGCGGCGTCGGTGGTGGCGCGGTCGACGAACGCCTGCTCCGCCAGCAGCGGGCCTCCCACGAGCACCTCGGGTACGGCGATCGCATGCAGGAGAGCAGAGACCTCGGATGCCGTGGCGACCGCCGCCTCCCCGGTGAGAGCGCGATCGAGCTCGACCACGATCAGCGACGAGCGGCCGTCGTCGCCGATGGCGCCGCCCGCTGTGTAGGCGTCGGTCACGTCGACGACGCCGGGGACGGCGCGGATCGCCCCCACGACCGCGGTCGCGCTGTCGCGCACCGTCGGGGAGAAGAAGTCCTCTCCGCGCAGGACGGCGGTGACGAGTTCACCCTCGGGGTCGAGGGCGTCGAGACGCTCGCTCGCGCGGAGCGACTCGCTTCCCGCGGGGGCGTCGGCGACCGAGACGGTGCGGTCGAACACATCGCCGGCCAGCGTCGCGCCCATGACGACCAGAAGGGCCCACGCGGCGACGACGAGGAGGCGATGGCGGCTGACGCGGCGGCCGAGGCGGGAGAGCATCACTCTGCTTTCGGGAGAAGGGGGAGCGCCCTCGGTGGCGGACACGGAGTCCGCCACCGAGGGTGCCGGGGGGATCAGCCGCAGCTCTTGGCCGCGAAGGCGGCCGTCGCCGAGCCGATGCGACCGTCGCCGGTCGCGCTGACGGTCGTCTCTCCGGCGGGGACCGCGGCCAGACGCGTCGTGAAGGTGTGGAACACCGTCGCCCCGGGCTGCACGCCCGTCACGACCTTCTCGCCCCACGCCGTCTTCAGCGTCACGTCGACAGGCACCGTGTCGGTGTTCGTCGCGCGAGCGGTGACCGACGCCTTCTTGGCGACGCACTTGACTTCGGCCGACGCCGTCACCGCGAGGGGCGCCGGCTCGTCGATGTCCTTCACCCGGACGTTGCGGTAGGACACCGCTTCGCCCCCGCCGTGGTTCTGCAGGCCGACGAAGCCCTGCGACAGATCGCGAGCGGGATCCGTGCTGGTGAAGTCGTTCACGAGCGTGCCGTTGAGGAAGATCTGGATGTTCTTCCCCTTCACGACGATCTCGTACGCGTTCCACTGACCGACCGGCTTGAGCGAGGCCTCGACGGCCGCGGCATCCGCACCCTGGAAGGTGTAGATCGCGCCGGTGGTGCGGTCGGCGGCGTCGGTCGCGTCGATCTGGATCTCGTAGCCCTGGTTGACCGCGACCCACGGGTCGTTCTTCGGGTCGGGGAACCCGACGAAGACGCCGCCGTTGTGGTCGGCGATGAGCTTCCAGTCGAGCTTCAGGCGGTACTCCGTCAGCTTCTCGGCTGTGTACCAGAGCAGGCCCAGACCGCCCTGACCGCGGATGCTGCAGTCGTCCTGGCGCCCGAATCCGCCCGGGCCGGCCATGCGCCACCCGGCTTCGAGGCTGGCGAGGGTGCCGTCGAAGAGCGAGCGGTAGCCGTCCTCCACCTGTGCCGGAGCGCAGCGGTCGATGGTGCCGATCGAGAGCACGTCGACGTTGATGTTGCCCTTGTTGCCTGTGTCGAACCTCAGCGCGATGGTGTTCGCGCCGGCCACGAGGGGCATGTCGCGCGTGGCAGTCGCCCACGTCTTCCAGTCACCCGTCGAGGGGAAGTCCCATTTGCCGAGGTTCTGGCCGTTGACGTAGAGGTTCACGTCCTTCGTCCCCGGCGCCGGGTTCGGGCCGTTGGAGTAGCGGACGTTGACGGGAACGGTGCCCGCGGTCTCGGCGGAGACCGTGAACTCGAACGCGGAACCCGCCTGCCACATGCCGCCCGCGAAACCCGCCCCCGAGTAGCCGCTGTGCTCGTTGTCGAACTTGGCGCCGCCGATCAGACGCGCCTCCTCGGCTTCGTACCAGCCCTCATCGGCGGGAGAGACGTAGCCCGGCAGCGAGTTCACCGTGTACCAGGCCTCGGTGCTCCAGAGTTTCTGGCCGTCCTCGGCGGCGAAAGGCTGCGGCGAGCGCACGTGCACGACGCGTCCCTCCTTGAGCCCGTCGAACGAAAGCGTCACCGTCTTCCGGTCTTCGGATGCCCTGGCACCGGTGAGCGAGAGGATCTCCTCATCGATCTTGGGGCCGCCGTAGGTCGAAGTGGGCAGGTAGCGCCACTGCTCGGCCGTGTACGCGGAGGCGAGGTTCGCGACCGTCTCGTCGGAGAGGGGCTGGGTGTACTCGATCTCGAACCCGCCCTCGACGACCTTCATGGACGTCATGTCGAAGGTGCTGCGCTGTGCCTTCGGGACGAGCTTCTGCAGCCCGTAGGTGAGCTTGCCCGCCTCGCCCCAGTTGCCGCCCTCACCGGTTCCGCCGATGTACAGCGACTTGTCCGGGCCCTCGATGACGCGGTTGACGCCCACCTCGAAGCCCGCGGAGTGGCGGAACACCGCGCCTTGGAACTCTCCGTCGACCTTCTCGAGGAAGGCGCGCTGCAGACCGCCGTAGGTCACATCGCCGAACATCATCTGACCTGCGAAGGGCCCGTCCTTCAGCATGATGGGCGTGCTGGGCGAGTTGCCGATCTCGTTCTGCGGGATCCACACCACGGGAGGGGTCACGGGGTTCTGATCGAAGGGGCCCGCGGGGTTCGTGTAGTGGTTGAAGAAGCGGTCCTGCTTGATGTTGACGAGCTTGTTCGCGGGGAGCCAGGCGCCCTGATTGTCCATTGCGAAGAGCTCGCCCTCGGGACCGAAGGCCACGCCGTTCGGGGTGCGCAGACCGCCCGCGACATAGCTGATGGCGCCGGTGGCCCTATCGATCTTCACCGAGGTGCCGCGGTTCCTCGCCGGCTGCGGATCGGTCGTGGCGCCGCCGTTGTCGATCGCGACGGAGAGGTTGACGTAGAAGTTCTGCTCGTCGTGGATCAGGCCGAAGGCGAACTCGTGAAAGTTGTTGCCCGAGGGGTATTCGGCGACCTTCCGCTTCGTCTCGTAGGAGCCGTCGCCGTCGCCGTCGCTGAGTTCGGAGAGCTGGTAGCGCTCGGACACGTAGATCTTGTCGTCGATCACGTCGATGCCCATGGGGTTGAGCAGGCCGTCGGCCGCCTCGACGACCGTGACGTCCTCGGGACCGTCGGCTTGCTGCGCGCCCTTGAGCACGTAGACCTTGCCGGGGGTCGAGGTGTCCCAGCCCCCGGAGTTGACGGATCCGGTGGTCAGCACCGCGAGGTCGCCGTCACCGAGGAACGCCAGACCGGAGACCTTCGGGGTGAACCCCTCGGGCCGCAGGTCGACGAGCGTGTAATCGGGATTGACCGCGTCGAGGCGCAGGCCGTCGCCCGCGGAATCGCTGCTGCCTTCGCAATACTTGGTGCCGGGGGCCGTCACGCGCACGACGCCGGCTTCGGTGCTGAGCACGCTCTCGGGGACGACGGTGAAGGCCGTGTCTCCGGGCGTCTTCCACTCGAGCGTGAGCTGCTGACCGTTGGTCGCCTCGAACATCTCCACGAAGAGGTCGTGCACGCCCACGTCGAGTGTCGCGGTCGCCTCCACCGACTCGGCGCCGTGCAAGCCGTCGTTGTCGATGAGCAGGGTTCCGTCGAGCGTGAGGCGCGAGCCGTCGTCGCTCGTGAGGCGGAAGGTGTAGTCACCCGGCCGATCGACCGTGAGATTGGCCAACGCGTGGGTGATGAAGTTGTCCGCAGCGCCGAACTGCTCGTCGGTGAGCCAGTCGATCGACGACATCTTCTTGTCGACGTTGGGGGTCTGGCCCGACTTGAGCGTGCAGAGCTCGCCCAGCGGCGGGGTGATGTAGGTGCGCAGGGTGACACCCGGTTCTTGCAGGGGGAGGTCCGCCGGCGTGTTGACGGCGGGGGCGACGGCGGCACTGGCGGGCAGGATCGCTCCTGTTGCCACGAGTGCTCCGCCCAGGAGACCGGCCGCGAGGGTCCTCGCGACGCGGGTGCTGCGCCGGCGGGGGCCGGTCGATACAGCGGGTACGGGCATCATTGCTCCTTCGGATCGTCGTCGGAGGGCGACGACGACCGCTCAGATCGCACGGGTCATCCTCGACGGTGGTCATCGTAGGAGCCTTATGCCGGCACGTCTACAAAACTTGACAGATTTGTGTTCTAAAATGCTGACAGGTTTCCCGACAGCGCAACCCGGGGCGTATCGATCAGGACGCATCGGAGGATAATCGCCCGAGAATTCGCGCCTTCACGGTCCTCCTGAGATTGTTCTCTCGCTCGACACCTTTTGCTTGACGCTGACAGAAGAGCGCACTACTGTCGCATCGACCCCGCCGAACCGAGTCGTGACAGCGTCGCCACGAGACTCTCCTGGGCTTCCCGCGACGTGCCCGATCGCGCACCTCACCCGCCGGCGACTGCCGACGATCCACCGCTGCGCGGTGTCAGAACGGAGTACTCATGACCTCTCTCTCGCGTGGCGGGCTCTCGGCCCGCATCGGCGTCGCCGCGCTCGGCATCGGCATCCTCGCCGTCGCCGGGGGCGGCACCGCTTTCGCCGCCGGAGAAGACACCGTCGACGTCCAGGTCGACATCGCCCCCGACGCGGAGCCCGGGGTGCTCGCCCTCACCGTCGCGAACGGCAGCACCTCGCTCACGGAGGGCCCGTCGTCGGGAACGCACCGTACCTTCGCCGGCACCCTCCCCACCGTGACGGTCACCGACACCCGCGAGCCCGAAGACGTCGACCCCGACTCCTACTGGTACGTCATGGGAGCCATCACCGACTTCACCGGCGACGCGGACCAGCCCGACATCGTCGCGGCCGACGCGTTCGGGTGGTTCCCCAAGATCCTCTCCGGCAACCCCGGCGGCGGCACGCAGCTCGTCGCCGAAGGCGACCCCGTCGCCCCCGGTACGGGCGGCTTCGTCGACGCCGAGCTGCTCTCGATCGCCGACCGCTCACAGGCCGCCGCAGGCGGCTCGTACTCCGCCAGTGCAGACCTGCTGTTGAAGACACCGTCGACCGTCGCCCCGGGCGCGTACGCGGCCACCATCACCCTGACGCTGCTCGAGGAGTGAGGCCATCCATGAGCGCCGCGGCCGTGCGAGGGGTGTCCGCCTTGTTGGGGGGACTCCTCGTCGCTGCCGCGGCGGTCGTGTCGAGCAGCCCCGCGGCCGCCGCCACGACCGATGCCGCCACGACCGCGCCCGATGCCCCCGTCACCTGGTCGGTGACGCCGTCGGCGGCCGACGGACCCGACGGACGACGGGTGGTCGAGGTCGAACTCGATCCTGGGCAACGCGTCACCCAACACCTCGCGGTGAAGAATTTCAGCGAGCGCGAAGCCACCTTCGCCCTCACCGCCGCCGACGGGTACTACACCGACACCGGCCGTTTCACGATGCTGCCCGCCGATCGCGCGTCCGCGGACGCGGGCACGTGGATCGCCGTCCAGCCCACCGTCACCCTCGCCCCGAACGAGACCCGCATCGTTGCGTTCGACATCGTCGTGCCGGAGAACGCCACCCCCGGCGATCACGCGGCCGGGGTGGCGGCATCCGTCCGCTCCTCCTCGCCCGGCGCCGACGGAACCCGCGTGGGCGTCGACAGCCGGGTCGGCTTCCGGGTCTCCACCCGCGTCACGGGCGATCTCGCACCCGCGCTCACGGTCGACGGCCTGCGCGCGGACTACACCCCCTCGTGGAACCTCTTCGCTCCCGGGACGATGACCTACGACTACACGGTGCGCAACAGCGGGAACACCGCACTCGCCCTCACCGACACGGTCGACGCCATCGCCTCCGACCGCGGCACGCTGCTCCCCGGCGAATCCCGCGCGGTGCGCAGCGAAGCGCGACCGGCGTGGCCGCTCGGCCTGCTGTTCGTCGAGGTCGCGGTGAGCGCGGGCGTACCCGATTCGTCTCTCGTCGTCGCGCCCGCGACCCAGACTCTCGTGGTGTGGGCCGTGCCGTGGTTGCACCTGCTCGCGCTCCTGGGTCTGGTCTTGATCGGGCTCGCCGCATCGATCGGCCGCCGGCGGTCGCGGCGCCGGGTCGACGACCTCATCGCCCGCGCCCGGGAAGAGGGCCGCCGCGAGACGGTCGAGGCGTCATGAGCGCGCTCGCGCCGCCGTCGACGTGGTCCGCGGAGCTCTCAGGCGGCGAAGGCGAGATGCTCCTCACCGTCGAGATCACGCACGCCCCCGACGCGGCGTGCGTCACGGGGTGCGCGATCCCGGCCGGCCCGGTCGACGATCTCGCCCTCACGGGCGGCGACGTCGCCTCGATCGGGCTGGCGATCGTTCTCGTGGTCGTGGGAGTCAGCGCGACCGCGAGGTGGTGGGTGCGCCCCTCGGCGGCACCGCGCTCCTGACCGGTCGCGGGGCCTCGGCGACCAGGGCGCGGCGGTGTCGGCGCTCGATCGCCTGCCCCGCGTACGAGGCTCCGATGATGAGCGCGGCCCCCACGCACCCGGGCAGGCCCACGGCCTCTCCGCCGAGGATGACGCCGACGGCCAGCGCCCACACGGGCTCGGTGCCCATGAGGATGCTGGCTCGCGTCGCCGACGTGCGCCGCACGGCCCACAACTGCACGACGAAAGCGAACACCGAGCACACGAGACCCAGGAACAGGACGTCGACCCATCCGGATGCCGAGAGCCCGCCGATCGCACGCGGGAGGTCGGCCCCGGCGATCGCCGACGACAGCGCGGCGCACACGGCGAGCTGCACGCAGACCACTGCCGCGGTGCTGTCGCCTCGACCGCGGGTGAGCCGGGCGCTGGCGGTGACGTGCACGGCCCGGACGACGGCGGCGCAGATGACGAGCAGGTCGCCCCAGGAGGGTGAGCGCAGCCCCCCACCCGAGACGAGAAGGGCGACCCCCGCCACGGCGGCGACCGCGGCGACGAAGTACGACCGGGGCAGCCACGAGCGCGCGGCGACACTTTCGAGCACGGGAGTGAAGACGAGGGCGAGACTGATCAGCAGTCCCGCGTTGGTGGCCGAGGTGAGGTGCACACCCCAGGTCTCGAAGCCGATCACCGCGGCCTGGGTGCAGCCGAGAAGAGAGGCGACCGCGAGGCCTCGGCCGCGCGGCATCCGCTCGCGCCGCACGAGGCAGACGACCGCCAACGCGAGTGCGGCGACCAGGAAGCGGAGGGCGACGGCGGAGGCGACCCCCGCCTGATCGGTCAGGTCCTTCGCCGCGAGGAAGCTCGCCCCCCATGCGGCCGCGACGGCGAGAAGGAGGAGATCGACGAGGAGTTCGGGAGCACGGCGGGCCACCCGCCCAGCTTCGTGAAAGTGAAGTTGAAGAACAACGGGATCTTTTTTCATCGTCGAATAAGTTGAGGCTTATGGATGTCGTTCACCTCCGTGTTCTCCGTGAACTGCGCGACCGCGGCAGCGTCGTCGCGGTCGCCGCCGCACTGCACGTGTCGGCGTCGGCGGTGTCGCAACAGCTCGCCACCCTTCAGTCGCATGTCCCGGTTCCCCTCACCGTGCGGCGCGGACGGGTGCTCGTACTGACGCCCGCGGGCGAGGCCCTGGCCGCGGCCGGCGCTCGGGTCGATGAGGCGCTTACCGATGCGCGCGAGGCCGTGGGGGCGTTCCTCGACAGCGAGCGGCGCCCCGTGCGCATCTCTGCGTTCCATAGCGCAGGTCTGGCGCTGTTCGGTCCGCTCCTGCGGGAGGTCGGCAGCACACCTCCCCTTCGGCTCGCCGACGCCGACGTCGCGCACCGCGACTTCCCGGGCCTCACCGCCGACCACGACATCGTGATCGCCCATCGCCTACCGCATGACGCACCCTGGCCGACCGACCGGGTCGTGGCGACCCCGCTGCTCACGGAGCCACTCGACATCGCCCTCCCCGCGGGGCACCCCCTGGCGAGCCGGGAGCAGCTGCGGGCGGCCGACGTGGCCGGTGAGACCTGGGTATCGGTGCAGGAGGGCTTCCCCCTCGCCGGCATCCTCGAGCACCTCGCGGCCCACGCGGGCCGCCCCGTGCAGGTCGCCCACCGCATCAACGAGTTCTCGGTCACAGCCGAGGTGGTCAGATCCGGCGCGGCCATCGCGATCCTGCCTCGCACGACGTCGGCCTCTCTCGCCGTCGACGGCCTCGCGCTGCGACCACTGTCCGACCTCGAGCTCGTGCGGCACATCGACGCCCTCGCCCGCCCCGATGCGCTGGCCTACGCCGCGGTGCGCACGGTCCTCGGTGCGCTTCGACGGGTGTCAGCCGGAGCGGGCACCGCTCGCCCTCACTCCCCTGGCGAGGGAGGCGTCGCGGGAACGCGCTGACCCGTGGCGGCGGGGACCGGAGCCTCGGTCCCACCGGCGTGATCCGTCGCGGACGACGGCGGAGCCGAGCTCGCGGCGGGTACGTCGGGCTCTGCGAACAGGGCCTCTCGCACGATGCGACGAGGATCGTAACGACGCGGGTCGAGACGCTGCCAGTCGACGTCGCTCACCTCGGGCCCGAGCTCATCCCGCACGCGTTCCTGCGCGGAACGTGCGAGACGGCGCGCCTGCGTGAGGAAGGCGCGCAGAGACTCGGCCGCCGCGGGAAGCCGCTCGGGGCCGATGATCACCGCGGCTATCACGCCGATGAGCAGGAGCTTCTCGATCGTGAGACCGAAGGTCATGGGAAGCGGTCCCCTCGGCGGGCGCGCATGGATGCTCAGCTGCGAGCGGGCGGCTCGAGCAGCGTCTCCCGGGGAAGGCGCTCGTCGCGCACCGCGGCCGCCGGCGGCTCAGAAGGCGCGGCACCCTCGTCCTTCATCGCCTTGATCTCTCCGCGGAAGACGCGAGCGGACTGGCCCACACTCTTGGCGAGAGCGGGCAGTCTGGCCGCGCCGAACAGCAGAACCACCACCGCGAGCACGATCAGAAGATGCCATCCGGTCAGTCCGTGCAACATGGGGCCTCCTCGGCCGTGCCGGCGTCGTCGTCGGCGAGTGGGATCGTTCGGCGATGCTAGCCCTCATCGGCGGCGCATCACAAGACCCAGGACCATCGTCCTTTTGTTGGTCGTTACGTACGCAACTTTTGATTGACCTATGGACAAACATCGGTCAAGATGACGACCAGAGCAATCGCCCACCCCCTGGGGCGCTCATCCCCCCGAGGCTCGCCCAACCACCGCCGCACCGAGCGGTGCTCGGCGTCCCATCCGAACTCGACGAAGAGCGGAGGAGCAGATCGCGCGTGGCCGACCGCCACCGCTGAAGAGCCCGGGCCGCCACAGACGTCGTTGCAGCGACACGTGGCGACCCGGTGAAAACAACTCGAACGCATTCACAGGAGCTGTTTCACGATGAACTCTACTTCTCGGCATCCGGCTGTCCGGTCCCGGTTGACGGCGGCCCTCGCGGCCACCGCACTGGGACTGGGCGTCTTCGCCGCTGTGCCCGCCCCCGCCTTCGCGCATGAGGGGGAAGACCACGGAACCACCGACCCGGGCGGCGATCACGGCGATCCCACCGATCCCGGAACGCCCGACCCCGGCGACACGGGCGAGGGCGAAGGCGCCCTCGACTGGAGCAATTACGAGCGCGTGCTGCTGACGAAGGACGTCGGCGAGCCGATCGACCTCGCCGTCCTCCCCGACAAGCGCGTGCTCCACACCGCGCGAAACGGCGACGTGCGCCTGACGGACCCCGCCACGGGCGTCACGCGGGTCACCAACACGCTCGACGTCTACGCGAACTCGGAAGACGGCCTGCAGACGGTGGCCCTCGACCCGGACTTCGCCGAGAACAACTGGGTCTACCTCGTGTACTCGCCCCGCGACGCGGACGGCGACGGCGTGGCCGACACCCCGGCGGGAAACTCCCCCAACACGCTGCCCGCGGGCGCCGACGAGTCGTACTGGGACCAGTGGGTCGGTGTGAACCGTCTCGCCCGCTTCCAGTGGGACGGCGACCAGCTCGATCTGTCCACCGAGCAGACCATCCTCGACATCGAAGTCCAGCGCGGACAGTGCTGCCACGTCGGCGCCGACATCGGCTTCGACGGCGAGGGCAACCTCTACCTGAGCACTGGCGACAACACCCCGGCATCCACCCCGGGAGCCAACGGTTTCGCGCCCAACAACGACGCCCCCGGCTACAACCCCGGCTTCGACTCGCGGCGCGGTGCCGGCAACACCAACGACCTTCGCGGCAAGATCCTGCGCATCCACGTCGAGGATGACGGCTCGTACACGATCCCCGAGGGCAACCTCTTCGCCCCCGGGACCGAGCTGACCCGCCCGGAGATCTTCGTCATGGGCGTGCGCAACCCGTTCCGCATCGAGGTCGACGTCGAGACCAACTCGCTGTCGTGGGGCGACTACGGCCCCGACGCGACGAAGGCCGTCGCCGAAACCGCGGGGCGCGGACCCATGGGTCTGGTGGAGTGGAACGCCATCAGCCTCGACGAGCCGCAGAACGCCGGCTGGCCCTACGTGCACGCCGACAACCAGGCGTACAACGACTGGGACTTCGCCACGGCGACGCCGGGTGCGTTCTTCGACCCGACCGACCTCAAGAACGAGTCGCGCTGGAACACCGGCCTCACCGACCTGCCCCCCGCGCAGCCCGCGACCCTCTGGTACGGCGACAACCCCGGCGACCAGCCGTGGGACGAACTGGTGGACTTCGGCGCCGGCAACGGCCAGGGCCCCATGGGCGGACCCGTCTACCACTACGACGAGAACAACCCCTCGCCCACGAAGCTCCCCCCGCACTGGGATCGCAAGGCGTTCATGGGTGAGTTCTCGCAGGACTACATCGCCGCCTTCACACTGGACTGGGACACCTTCGAGGTCAGCGGGATCGAGGACTTCCTGCCCAACGCCGCCCTGAGCACCCTCGGTCAGCCGCCGCACGACAACCCCATGGACATGGAGATCGGGCCCGACGGCTCGATGTACGTGCTCGACTACGGCGACGGCTTCTTCCGCGCCAACCCCGATGCCGGTCTGTATCGCATCGACTACGTCGCCGGGAACAAGTCGCCCCAGGCGCGTTTCACCGCGACGCCCACCTCGTCGTCGCAAGCCCCCCTGACCGTCGAGTTCGACGCGTCGCCCTCGACCGACCCCGACGGAGACACCCTCACCTACGAGTGGGACTTCGACGGTGACGGCACCTACGACGCGACCGGCGCGACCGCCTCGTACACGTACACCGAACTGGGCACGTACAGTGCCCGCCTGCGCGTGTCCGACCCCGGTGGACGCTTCGGCCTGACCTCGCGCACCATCTCGGTGGGCAACCAGGCGCCCGAGGTGACCGTGGCCTTCCCCGGCGACGGCGCGTTCTTCGACTGGGGTCAAGCGATCCCGTTCCAGGTCACGACGACGGATGCCGAAGACGGCGACGCCACGGAATGCTCGCGCGTGAGCTGGACCTATGGTCTCGGTCACGACGAGCACGCCCACCCTGAGGTCTCGGGCACGGGCTGCACGGGTGTCTTCCGCACCGACCCGAACTCGCCCGAGCACGGCCCCGGTGCCCTGCTCTACGGCGCGGTCGTGGTCACCTACACGGATGCGGGCGCCAACGGTCTGCCCGCGGCCACGGGCGAGGCGACCGTTCGCCTGAATCCGAAGCAGCAGCAGGCCGAGCACGCGATCCGTCGTGAGGGCGTCACCACGTACGCCGACGCCGACGCCTCGGGTGGCAACGCCGTGAGCGGACTCGGAGCAGGCGACTATCTCGCCTACGACCCGGTGAACTTCGCCGGAATCGACGGTGCCGTGGTCCGCGCCAACGGCGCGGGTGAGGTCCAGCTGCGCTGGGGCGCCGCCGACGCCGAGCCCTTCGCGACCGCCACCATCCCCGCGGGCGCCGGCTGGCAGGACGTCGAAATCGCCTTCGAGGCCCCCGAGGGCACCGGAGCGCTCTACGTCACCTCGGCCGACGAGTTGGCCGTCGATGCGCTGACGATGGTCGGCGACGGCGTCGGAGACGTCACACCGCCGACGGTCGCGCACACGCTGGACCCCGCCACCCCGACAGGTGCGGGCGGCGTGTTCAACGAGCCCGTGCGCTTCTCGGTGCAGGCCGCCGACAACGGCACGCTCGCGAGCGTCCAGTACTCGCGCGACAACGGCGCGACCTGGGAGAACCTGGCGGCGAACCAGCAGTACGGGGTGACGTTCGATCAGGACGGCGCCTACGACATCCGCTACCGGGCCACCGACACCGGCGGCAACGTGTCGGAGCTCGGTTCGGTGTCGTTCACGATCGACCTCGATGCTCCCGACGAGCCGACAGTCGACACCCGCACGCTCGTCTCGCTCGGCTCCCCGCGCGTCACCTATGGCGCCCCGGGCGACGTGACGGTGTCGGTGCGCGGAGAGGGCGGCGCCCCCACGGGCGAGGTCGCGCTCACGGTCGGCGACACCGAGCTCGGTCGCGCGACTCTGGACGCCGAGGGCAACGCCGTCGTCGCCCTCCCGGCGGACCTGCCGGTCGGCACGCACACCCTGCGGGCCACCTACGGGGCCGACGAGACCTTCAAGGGATCGGCCGGCATCGGTCGTCTCACGGTGTCGCAGGCGAAGTCGGCGACCTCGGTCGCCGTCTCGCCGACGCCGGTCAAGCCCGCCGTGGCGGCCACCGCCACGGTCCAGGTGGCCTCGTCGACGGGCATCGTCCCGACCGGCGACGCCACGGTGACCATCCGTCGCAACAACACGGTCGTCGCCACCCTCACGGGCACGCTCGGCGCCGATGGCACCGCCCAGGTGACCCTGCCCAAGCTCAGCGCGGAGGGCGCCTACCAGGTGCAGGCGTCGTACACCGGTTCGACCGGGATCGCGAAGAGCAGCGGCAGCGCGAACCTGACCGTCAAGAAGTAATACCCGGGTGGGGGTCGCGCACCGCGGCCCCCACCACCCTCACGGTCGTCCCCGGCCCGGGGCGGACCCACCTCGAAGGAGAGTCATGAGTCACCACCACGACCACGCACACCCCACGGTGCCGGATCGGCCCATGAGCCGGCGCACCCTGCTCAAGGCCCTGGCGGCGTCGTCCGTCGCCGTCGGCATCGGCGCCGCCGCCATGCCCGCGGCAGCCTCGGCATCCACCGCCTTCGGCGCGCGCGCCGCGGCGGCCGCTCCCCCGGTCAGCGCCGGGAAGCGTCTCGTCCCCGTCAACCGCATCGGCATCCAGCTCTACACCGTCCGCGACAAGGTCAGCTCGCTGGGCTTCCGCGCGGTATTCGAGGAGCTCGCCCGCATCGGCTACTCGGAGATCGAGTTCGCGGGCTACACCCAGGGCAACCTCGGCGCCATCACGCCGCAGGAGATCCGACAGCTGCTCGACGACAACGGCCTGCGGGCGACCGGCGCGCACGTCAACCTCACCCCGGCCAACATCGACCAGCAGCTCGAGATCGCGCACGTGCTGGGCATGCCGCACCTCGGCCAGGGCGGACCGATCGCCGGCGGGTACGGCGGACCTCTCGCAAAAGATCCCTGGATGCAGGCCATCGGCACGTGGAACCAGATGGGCGAGAAGGGCCGGGCGGCCGGCATCAAGCTCTATCTGCACAACCACGCTCAGGAGTGGGGCTTCACCACCGACACGAACGAGCGCGTCTACGACCTCTACTGGGCGAACCTCGACCCCGAGACGGTGTTCTTCGAGATGGACGTCTACTGGGCGCACGTCGGAAAGCACCTGTACCCCGGGTTCGAGCCGATCGACTACATCAAACGTGACCCCCGGCGGTTCCCGATCCTCCATCTGAAGGACGGCAAGCTCAACCCGAACAGCGCCAACGGCTACGACATCGTCGAGTTCGGCGCCGGGAACATCGACTACACGGCGTTCCTGTCGCAGTTGCGCGACCGCGGCCAGCGCTTCGGCATGTTCGAGCAGGACAACGCCTCCACGGTGCCGGTCAATCCCGGCGACTCCCTGGCGAACGCCGACCGCAGCTACGACAACATCGCAGCCCTGCGCGGCTGAGCAACGAGGAAGAACAGATGAACAGAATCACGAAACTCACCACTGTCGGGCTCCTCGTCATCGGGGGCAGCGTCGTGGCCGTCCCCGCTTACGCCGCCGATCTGACGTGCGCGGAGGATCTCGGCAGCCAGACCATCTCGGGGAACCTCGTCGTTCCCGGGGGCGCTGACTGCGTGCTCGGCGGCGCGACCGTCGAGGGCGACGTCATCGTCGAAGCCGGCGGGTGGTTGGATGCGACCTCGGTCACCGTGACCGGCGACGTCGTCGCCACCGACGCGTACGGCGTCTCGCTCGACGGCACGACCGACGCAGGAGACGTCAGCGCCTACTCCGTCGACACGACCGTGGGCTTCCTCTACGTCAACGACCTGCGGGTCGGCGGCTCGGTCGACGCCGGCGGGATCGACGTCGAGGTCGTCGACAGCTCGATCACCGGTTCGCTGAGCACCCGGCAGGCGAATTACGTCGACATCGTGCGCACCTCCGTCGGCGCCGATGTGAGCGTCGACGGCTCGGCCTGGGGCGTCTCGGTCACGGGCGCGATCGTGAAGGGCGACGTCACCGTTGCGGGCAGCGGCCGCGATGTGCTCATCGGCGCGACCGCCGACGGCGGCGTGGACGCGTTCGCCAACACCATCGGAGGCGGCCTGTCGCTCACCGGCAACAACGCGAACCTCCGTGTCGCCGCCACCACCGTGTACGGGGCACTCGCTCTCGACGGCAACAGCCCGGCTGCGGCGTTCGGCGAAGGCGTACGGGCGGGCACGACGTCCGGCGACTACACCGGGACCGCCCCGGCCGAGCCGCCGGCGGGCGACCAGTCGATCGCCGTCACCGTGCCGGAGCAGGGCTCGGGTGAGCTGACGTGGTCGATCGAGGGCACCTCCGCCCTCGTCGACCTGGGCGTGGCGAGCGAGGCGCTCGACCACTACGCCGCGAACGGCGCCATCGTGCCGATCCGTATCCAGGACACCCGCGCCGGCAACCCGGGATGGTCGCTGACCGCACAGGTGTCGAACTTCACCGCCGGCGGCCAGGAGGTGTCGAGCAAGTACCTCGGCTGGACGCCCGAGATTGTGGAGACGCAGGGAGGTGCCGTCGCGGGCGCCCCCGTGGCATCCGGTTTCGACGAAGGTCGCGGCCTGTCCGTCGCGCGCACCCTCGCACAGGCGAACGACGGCCACGAGCGCGGTTCCTCGCTCGTGGGCGCCGACCTGGATCTCAAGCTCCCGCTCGAGACCCCCCGCGGCACCTATACCGCGACCGTGACGCTGACCGCCCTCAGCTGATCCCCACCCGTCGGGGTCGCGGCCGTCTGACCGCCGCGACCCCGACGGTCCCTCCCTTCTCACAGGAAGCCCCGCCCATGTCCCCGGCGATGTCCCCCCGTCCGTTCCGTCTCCTCCTGTCGCTCATCACGGGCCTCGCGCTCGCGCTGGGCACGCCCGTCGCCGCGTCGGCCGCGGCCGCGCCCGACACCACCGTGACGTGGAGCGTGAAACCCGCCGACACCGCGCAAGGGCGCGACCGGCCCAACTACGCCTACGACCTGGCCCCCGGGGGCACGGTCGGGGATGCGCTGTACGTCGCCAACCGCAGCGCGGAGCCGATCACGCTCCAGGTATACGCCGCCGACGGCTTCCTCACCGAGGACGGCGCGCTCGACATCCTCGCGGGAGGCTCCGCGTCGACCGACCTGGGCAGTTGGGTCTCGATCGAGACCACGGAGCTGACGCTCGACAGCGGCGCGGACGCCGAGGTGCCGTTCACCGTCGCTGTGCCCTCGGACACCCCACCCGGCGACTACGCCGCGGGGATCGTGGCATCCATGTCGGTTACCTCCGACACCGGGACCGTCACCGAGCGCCGTCTCGGCTCGCGCATGCACCTGCGTGTGCTCGGCGATCTCGCCCCCGCGCTCACCGTCGACGGCGTCTCGGTCGACTATCACGGCACCGCCAACCCGCTCGAGGCGGGTTCCGCGACCGTTCGCTACACGTTGACCAACGCCGGAAACGCGCGCCTCGACCCCGACGTCGACGTCGCCCTGAGCGGCCCGCTCGGCTGGGCCCGCGTCACCGCCGCCGACGACGCACCCGAACTCCTTCCCGGCAGCTCGCTCGAACGCACGGTCGAGGTCGCGGGCGTCGCTCCTCTGGGTCTGCTGGCGGCCGAAGTGACCGCCACCTCGCAGGTCGTCACGCGGACGCTCGCCGGTACGGAGCCGTCGACCTTCGATCCCCTCGTGTCGCAGGCGACCGCCGCGACCGCCGCGATGCCGTGGACGGCGATGGCGATCCTCGCCGTCCTCGCCCTGATCGTGGTCTGGCGCATCGTCGCCGCCCGCCGCCGCAAGGCGGCCCACGCCCGAGAGATCGCATCCGCCGTGGCCGCGGCGACGGCCCAGGCGGGCGGGACCACCGCGCTCGTCGCGGCCGGCGCAGTGGAGTCTCCCTCCGCGCCCGGGCTCGACGACCCGTCGACGCGGTCCGCGCGCCGCGCCCCGTGAGACCGCCCGCGGCGCGGGGAGGGACACCCTGCGCCGCGGGTGATGATCACGAACGCCCGCCATCGAGATGGCGGGCGTTCTGCGCGATGGCGAAGGGCGGTCTGCGCGAGTCGACGCTCGCACGCGCAGCCCACCGATCCGACGCGTGCTCCGGAGGGGAAAGGATGCGCTACGGACACGACCCCAAGAGAGCGGCAGGGGTGTTCGCCGGCCCGTCACCGAAGGCCGGGCCAGCCGCTCGGACGGACCCCGCGAGCCCTCTCAGCGCGACAGCGGGAGGATCTTCTCCCCGGTCCCCGAGCACTCGGGGCGGCGGAGCGCGTATGGCTTCAGACGCGCAGGAATGCCGCGTTCAGCGACTCGGGCGCGAGCGCGTGCTCGACGGCGAGCATGCTCGCGCCGAGCACGGCGGCCTTCTCCGCCGCCATGGACTGCACGATCGACAGATACTCGGTCGCCAGCGGCGTCGACCGCGTGTAGACGACCTCGCGTACTCCGGCGATGAGATGCTCGCCGACGCGCGCCATCGACCCGCCGATCGCGATGACCGAGGGGTTCATGAGGCTCACGCAGGTGGTGAGCACCTCGCCGATGTCGCGTCCGGCCTGACGCACGGCCTGGATCGCGTCGATGTTGCCGCGCTTGACGAGGTCGACGACGTCGGAACCGGTGTGGGCGTCGATGCCCTGCGCCCGGAGGGCGCGGGCGATTGCCGGACCGGATGCCAGAGCCTCGAGGCACCCGCGGTTGCCGCACTGGCAGGGGATGTCCGCGCCCCGGGCGACCTGGACGTGACCGATGTCGCCGGCGATGCCCTGAGCGCCCCGCTGGAGGCGGCCGTCGGAGATGATGCCGGTGCCGATACCGGTGGCCACCTTGACGAACATGAAGTGGTCGACGCTGGGCCACGCGACGCTGCGCTCGCCCAGGGCCATGATGTTCACGTCGTTGTCGACGAGGACGGGCACGGGCATGTGCTCGTAGATCCAGCCGGGGATGTCGAAGCGGTCCCAGCCCGGCATGATCGGGGGGTTCACCGGTTGGCCGGTGGAGTGCTCGACGGGACCGGGGACGCCGATTCCCATCGCCGCCACGTCGGAGACCGAGCGGCCCGATTCCGTCAGCAGTGCGGAGGCGGTCTCGACCAGCCAGGTCAGCACGGGCTCGGGGCCCTGCGCGATGTCGATGTCGCCGGTCCGCTCGGAAAGGACCTTGCCGGTGAGGTCGGCGATGGCGACCGTTCCGTGCGAGGCGCCGAGGTCGACGGCCACGACGACCTTAGCCGCCGGATTGATCGCGAACTGCGAGGGCGGGCGACCGCCCGTCGACACGGCATCCGCCACGGGGGTGATGAGACCCATGCGCATCAGCTCGTCCACGCGCATCGCGACCGTGGATCGAGCCAGGCCGGTCGACTTCGCCAGCTCCGCGCGGGTGCGCGGAACGCCGTCTCGCAGCAGCTGGAACAACTGGCTCACGCCGTTGACCGACTGCATCGAATCTGTCGTCATCCTCTTCACGCCCTCAGTACACCACTAGTTATCTTCTGTTCCATCCACGTGGCGACGGCGGCTACGCGGATCACGCAGCCGCCGTCGGCAGGGGAAGTCGTCAGCCCCGCCCGGGTGGGCGGGAGAAGCGCTGCTGGAGAAGCACCGCGACCACGATGATGACACCTTTCGCCACGGCTTGAACCGAAGACGACAGATTGTTCTGAATGAACACGTTCGTCAGCGTCGCAAAGATGAGCACTCCGAAGACGGTGCCGGCGATCGTGCCGCGGCCGCCGACGAGCAGGGTCCCCCCGACCACGACGGCCGCGATGACATCGAGTTCGAGGAGCTGGCCGTTCGTGGAGCTTCCAGCCGTGGTGCGACCCAGGAACATCACGCCGGCGATACCGGAGGCCAGACCGGCGAGAACGTAGAGCCACATGACATGGCGCTTGACGTTGATGCCCGCCAGCCGCGCCGCCTCGCGGTTGCCGCCGATCGCGACCGTGCGACGACCGAACGTGGTGCGGTTCAGCAGCACCCATCCGAGCACCGCGACGATCAGGAAGATCCAGATGAGCATGTTCACGCCCAGGATGTCGGCGTTCATGAAGGTGATGAAGCTGCGGTCCTCGACCACGAGCGTGCGACGCTCGGCGAGGATCTCCGCGAGACCGCGCGCACCCACGAGCATCGCGAGGGTCGCCATGAACGCCACGACGTTGCCGTACGCGATCACGATGCCGTTGAGGAGGCCCGCGGCCGCACCGACGGCGAGGGCGAAGACGACGAACACGATCCAATGCATCGAATCGGCGAGGTCCTGCACGACGGCGAGGGTGCCGACGACGGAGGCGAGGCCCACGACCGATCCGACCGAGAGGTCGATTCCACCGGCGATGATGACGAGCGTCATGGCGATGGCCACGACCCCCGTGATCGATGCCTGTCGGAGGATCACGAAGATGTTGTCGACCGTGAGGAATGTCCCCGGAGCGGTGATGGCGCCGACGATGAGCATCACCACGAGGGCGACGACGAGGCCGACGTTGCGCCCGGCGGAGCCGGAGAAGAAGGCCTTCACGGGCGACGCCGCGGTGGAGGTTACCGGGGCCGTGCCGGCCTCGGCGGGAACCGTGCGCGCACGGGTCGGGGTGGTCGGCTCGCTCACGCGGCGGATCCTTTCATGACGAGGTCGAGCACACCGTGCTCGTCGATCTGGTGGGAGGGGAGCGTACGGAGGATCTGGCCGTCGGACACGACGAGCACGACGTCCGCCAGGCCCAGCACTTCTTCGATCTCACTGGAGACCACGACGACCGCGTTCCCGGCGGCGGCCAGGTCGCGGATGAGGGTGTAGATCTCCGCGCGGGCGCCGACGTCGACGCCGCGGGTGGGTTCGTCGAGCAGCAGCACCTCGGTGCCGTGGATGAGCCATCGGGCGAGGAGGATCTTCTGCTGATTGCCGCCGGAGAGCGTCCGGGCCGCACGGTCGGGGTCGGCGGGCCGCAGTTCGAGAGCCTCGATCTGCTCCTGCGCCACCCGGCGCGCAGAGCGATCGTCGAGGAAGCCGCCTCTGGCGAAGCGTGACATCGACGCCATCGTCGCGTTGACGAAGATCGGCTCGTCCAGCACGAGACCCTGGCTCTTGCGCTCCTCCGGCGAGAGTCCGACGCCGGCGCGGACGGCGGCGAACACCGACCCGCGGGGAAGCGCCACACCTCTGACGCTGACGCTGCCGCCCGACGAGCGACGAGCGCCGTAGACGGTCTCGAGGATCTCCGACCGGCCGGAGCCGACGAGCCCGGCGAGGCCGACCACCTCTCCTGCACGCACGGAGAACGACACATCCGAGAAGACACCGGTGAGGGAGAGGTCCGTCACCTCCAGGACGACCGGGGCGTCGGGCGCGACCGGGACGCGCTCGGGGAAGACGTTGGTGATCTCGCGTCCGGTCATGAGCCGGATCAGCTCCGGCGTGGGGGTCTCGGCGGCCGGCAGACCCACCGCGGTGGTACGACCGTCCTTGAGCACCGTGATGCGGTCGCCAATCTGCCGGATCTCCTCGAGGCGGTGCGTGATGTAGACGACCGCGATGCCTTCGGCGGTGAGTTCCCGGACGACGGCGAACAGGTTCTTGACCTCCTCGCTGTCGAGCACGGCGCTGGGCTCGTCCATGATGATGAGCTTGGTGTCGTGCGAGAGCGCGCGCGCCATGCTGACGATCTGCTTGTTGGCGGCGCTGAGCGTGCCGACCTCGGCGTGCGGGGAGAGGCCCGCGTGACCGAGGCGGCGGAGCAGCTCCGTGGTCTGTCGCGCCGCCGCGGACCTCTTCGTGAAGCCGCCACGGGCGAGCTCGTGCCCGAGGAAGATGTTCTCCGCGATGGTCAGCCCGTCCACGACATCGAGCTCCTGGTACATCGTGGCGATGCCGAGGTCGATGGCGGCCTGGGGACCGGCGATCTCCACGGTCTCCCCCTGCCAGCTGATCTCACCCCCGTCGGGGCGGTGGACCCCGGCGAGCGTCTTGATCAGGGTGGATTTGCCCGCCCCGTTCTGGCCGAGCACGCAGTGGACCTCGCCGGCCCGCACCTCGAGGTCGACGCCGCGAAGGGCCTGCACGCCGGCGAAGGACTTGGTCACTCCGCGGACGTCGAGTAATGACGAAGCATGGTCAACTTTGATCACGTGGCGAACATAACACGCCGCCCGCTTGGCGCGCGACACTCGATAATGCGGAGATCGCGCAAAACCCCCGCCCCGACACGTGCCCTGCTGGACCGGCTATCGGGCGCTTCGGAGAGGCGTCGCTCACTTTTATCGGTCTGTTATCAAAAGTTGACTACCGCACTGCCACTTCTGCTAGCGTGAGCGGCGTCAGAGCGGACCCTTCCTTCGGGATGACCCGGGGCTGCCATGACCCCAGCTGCATCACATTCAAGGAGGAAGTACATGCGCTCACAGATGAAGACGCGCTCCCGTTTGGTTCTCACGGGGGTCGCCGTCCTCGCGTCGGTCGGCCTGCTCGCCGGCTGCACCGGTTCGAACGACGACGCCCAGAATGTCGTCGATCAGGGCACCAGCGCCGAAGAGAACGCCGCCACCGGCGACACCGTCACCATCGGCTTCTCCGGTCCCGCCGCCGACCACGGGTGGCTCGGCGCCATCAACTCCGGCGCCCTGGCCGCGGCCGAGAGCTTCCCCGACGTCGATCTGCAGGTCGCCGAGGGAACCAACGACGTCAGCGCGCAGATCGCCGCCGTCGAGACCTTCATCAACAACAAGGTCGACGCCATCGTGCTGCTGCCCAGCGACGGCGCGGCCCTCACAGAGGTCGCGATCAAGGCGATGAACGCCGGCATCCCGGTCATCAACGTCGACCGCGAGTTCTCCAGCCCCTTCGCCGCACGCTCGACCGTTCTCGGCGACAACTACGGGATGGGCGTCAGCGCCGGAACCTACGTCTGCGACCAGCTCGAGGGCAACAGCAGCGCTGTCGTCGCCGAGATCGCCGGCATCGACTCCCTCCCGCTCACGCAGGATCGTTCGGCGGGCTTCGCCGACGCGCTGTCGGACTGCGGCCTCGAGGTCGGTCCCCGCGTGGCCGCGGACTTCACCGTCCAGGGCGGGGAGTCGGCGACATCGCAGCTGCTCTCGGCCAACCCGAAGATCGACGCCATCTGGAACCACGACGACGACCAGGGCATCGGCGTGCTCGCCGCCATCACGGCCTCGGGCCGTGACGAGTTCTTCATGGTCGGCGGCGCCGGGAGCCGCAACGCCATGGAGGCGATCGAGGCCGGCGACACTCCCCTGCAGGCGACCGTCATCTACCCGTCGACGCAGGCGGCCGACGGCATCGCGCTCGCGCGCCTGATCGCGCAGGGCAAGACCGCGGGTGACCTCATCACCCCCAGCGTGCCCAACCGCATCGTGCTCGACGCCCCGGTCGTGACGAAGGACAACGTGGCGTCCTTCATCGATCTGTCGTTCGAGTCCTGATCGGTTCGGGGCGTCCACGGTCGCCGTGGGCGCCCCGTCCTCCATCCCCCACAGAAAGACCCTCATCGTGACCCAGCACCTCCGCATCGCCATGATCGGCGCGGGATTCATGGGCGCCGCGCACTCCCAGGGATGGCGCGTCGCACCCCGCTTCTTCGATCTCCCCCTCGCCCCCGAGATGAGCGTCCTCGTCGGACGCGACGCCGCCCGCACCCGGGCCGCGGCCGACACCTGGGGGTGGGCCGAGAGCTCGACCGACTGGCGCGAGGTGCTCGAACGCGACGACATCGACGTCGTCGACATCGTCACCCCCGGCGACTCCCACGCCGAGATCGCCATCGCCGCGCTTGCGGCGGGAAAGCACGTCCTGTGCGAGAAGCCCCTCGCCAACACCGTCGACGAAGCCCGCCGCATGGCCGAGGCCGCGGCATCCGCTCAGCGATACGGCATCCGCTCGATGGTCGGCTTCACCTACCGACGCCTGCCTGCGACCACCTTCGCCCGCGATCTCATCGCGACCGGCCGCCTCGGCGACATCCGTCAGGTGCGCGCCGAGTACCTGCAGGACTGGCTCAGCGACGCCGACGCGCCGCTGACGTGGCGCCTGCAGAAGGATCGCGCCGGCTCCGGGTCGCTCGGCGACATCGGCGCCCATGCCGTCGACATCACCGAGTTCATGACCGGCTTGAGGGTGACGCGGGTGGCGGGGCTGCTCGAGACGATCGTGTCGGAGCGCCCCGTGCTGGACTCCGCCTCCGGCCTCTCCGGCTCGGCCGGCGCCGGGCGCGGCGCCGTCACGGTCGACGACCTCGCCCTCTTCACGGGTCGGCTGGAGAACGGCGGCCTCGCCTCGTTCGAGGCCTCGCGATTCCGTCTCGGCCGCAAGAACGCCCTGCGCGTCGAGATCTCCGGCTCCCTCGGCTCGCTGTCGTTCGACCTCGAGAGTCCCAACGAGCTGCAGTTCTACGACGCCACGCTGCCCGCGACGGAGCAGGGGTTCCGCCGCATCCTCGTCACCGAACCCGAGCACCCCTACGTCGGCGCCTGGTGGCCCACCGGTCACATGCTCGGCTACGAGCACGGCTTCTCGCACCAGGCGAAGGACTTCGTCGAGGCGGTCGCGGCCGACGAGGATCCGCGCCCGTCCTTCGCGGACGGTCTCCACGTGCAGGAGGTCCTGGATGCCGTGGCCCGCAGCTCCGACGCGGACGGGGTCTGGACGGGCGTCGAACCCTCCCTCGCACCGTCGACCGTTCCCGACCGCGCGTACGCGGCATCCTGAAACATTCCCCGTTCCCTTCCGATGAGAGGTTCCCCGCGATGACGCGACCGATCACCCTGTTCACGGGCCAATGGGCCGACCTGCCGTTCGAGGAGGTGGCCCGACTCGCCGGCGAGTGGGGCTACGACGGCCTCGAGATCGCCTGCTGGGGCGATCACCTCGACCCCTGGCGCTGGGACGACGAGCAGTACGTCCAGGGCAAGCTCGACGTGCTTCAACGCCACGGCCTGAAGGTGTGGACGATCTCCAACCACCTCAAGGGCCAGGTCGTCTGCGACGACCCCATCGACCAGCGCCACCGCGACATCGTGTCCGACCGGGTGTGGGGCGACGGTGACCCCGAGGGCGTCCGCCGGCGCGCCGCCGAGGAGCTGAAGAACACCGCCCGCCTGGCTTCCGCGCTGGGGGTGAAGACGGTCACCGGCTTCACCGGGTCGAGCATCTGGAAGTACGTCGCGATGTTCCCGCCCGCCACCGAGGAGATGGTGGATGCCGGGTACCAGGACTTCGCGGACCGGTGGAATCCGATCCTCGACGTCTTCGACGAGGTCGGCGTGCGCTTCGCCCACGAGGTGCATCCCTCGGAGATCGCCTACGACTACTGGACGACGAAGCGGGCGCTCGAGGCCATCGGGCACCGCGAGGCGTTCGGGCTGAACTGGGACCCCTCGCACATGGTGTGGCAGGACATCGATCCGGTCGCGTTCCTGTGGGACTTTCAGGACAAGATCTTCCACGTGCACTGCAAGGACACGAAGAAGCGTCTGTCGAACGGCCGCAACGGCCGCCTGTCGTCGCACCTGCCGTGGGCGGACCCCCGTCGCGGCTGGGACTTCATCTCCACCGGCCACGGCGACGTCCCGTGGGAGGACGCCTTCCGCATGCTGAACGCGATCGGCTACGACGGTCCACTGTCGGTCGAGTGGGAGGACGCCGGCATGGACCGCCTGGTCGGAGCGCCCGAGGCGCTCGGCTTCGTGCGGAAGCTGTCGTCGTACGAACCGTCGGGGGCGGCGTTCGACGCGGCGTTCAGCCGGCGCTGATCGGTGCGAGCAGCCGGAAGCGAAGAGGAGGGCCGGGCGCGTGAGGCGTCCGGCCCTCCGTGCGTCCGCGGCCGCCGCGGAGGAGGGATGCCATCGGGTGGGGTCGTCTCCGCTGCGAACAGCCCGCCCCGCGGCATGCCTGTTCTGGACGCGTGCCCCGCGTCAGACGCGCAGGCCGCGGAGCACCAGATCACGGACACCCGCGGCGGGCAGCGACTCGACATCGGGAAGCAGCGCGGAGTCGCTGCTGATGATCATCGGGGCGTCCGCGCGCGAGGAGGGCAGGCGCCCGTGGGTCCCGCGCACGCACGTGGGATCGAGTGGTACGGTGCTCATCGCATAGCGCAAGCCGAGCTTCTTCTTCACGAGGTTCGCTCCCGCCTTGGCCTTCGCGAGGCGGTCGGCGGGGTCGAAGAACAGCTCGGCGGGGTCGTAGCCGGGCTTGCGATGGATATCGACGCCCCGGGCGTACTCGGGCGCGCGAGCGTCGTCGAGCCAGAAATAGTAGGTGAACCACGCCCCCGGCTCGGCCACCACGACGAGCTCGCCGGCGCGCTCGTGATCGAGGCCGTAGCGGGCCTGCGCCTCACGGTCCAGCACGTCGTCGACCCCGTCGAGCCCCTGTAGCAGTGAGCGGACGCGCGGAAGGTCGCCGGCATCCGGAACGTAGACGTGCGCGACCTGGTGGTCGGCGACGGCGAACGCACGTGAGGTCCAGGGGTCCAGTTGCTCCCGCCCGTCCTGCACATACACCTCGAGCAAACCCTCACGGCGCAGCGCACGGTTGATGTCGACCGGTCGCGAGGCCTCCTCGATGCCGTACTCCGACACGGCCAGCACCGAGTAGCCGCGGTCGACGGCGTCGGTCAGCAGCGGCGCGATGGCGTCGTCCAACTCCCGCGCGGCGCGGTCGGCCTCCGGCGCATTCGGGCCGAAGCGTTGGAGGTCGTAGTCGAGGTGCGGGAGGTAGGCCATGGCGAGATCGGGGGACGGCCCCCAGCGCCCGGTGACGAGGCCGCGCGTCGCCTCGGCCAGCCACGCGCTGCTGCGGATCGTGGCGGTGGGCCCCCAGTACTGGAACAGCGGGAACTCCCCCAGCGCCCCCACGAGCTGGTCGTGCAGGACCGCGGGGCGGACGTACGCGTCGGGGCTCTTCCGCCCGTCGGCGTGGTAGATCGGCCGTGGGGTGACGGTGACGTCGGTCGTCGCCCCCATCGCGAACCACCAACCGAGGTTGGCGACGGTGAGCCCGGGTCGCGCGCGGCGCGCGGTGTCCCACACTTTCTCACCCGCGACCAGCTTGTTGTGCTGGCGCCAGAGCAGGGGGTCGCCGAGACCGCGGAAGTACCAGCCGTTGCCGACGATTCCGTGTTCGCGCGGCGCCAGCCCGGTGAGCATGGTCGACTGAACGCTGCATGTGACCGCCGGGAGGATGGTGTCGAGCCCCATCTGCCCGCCGACGCGTCCGATCGCGCTCAAGCGGGGCATCGAGGCGAGTGCGCGCGGAGTGAGGCCCACGATGTCGAGGAGGAGGACTTTGCTCATGCGCGGGTTCCATCCGCGGCGGTGGCGGCCGCGGCCCCGGCGAGTGCGCGCGGAAGGTTCTCGAGCGCCCAACGCAGTTCGGCGGCGATGCCCTCCACGAGGGTGCCGGGTCGCATCTGGTCGGGGAGCACCGACCACGTGTACGTCTCGACGTCGAGGTGCGCCCGGTCGCCGTCGGGGGTGGACAGCACCGCCTCGACGGCAGCTTCCAGGACCTCAGTGGTCGCGCGCAGGGGCGGCGCGGGACGGGCGTGCAGGGGGATGTGGACGTGCACCCGCCACGCGCGATCCCTCGGCCACGCCTCGGCGGCGTCGAGGACCTCGGGCAGGTCGTCGGCTGCGCGGGTGCCCCCGGCCTCGCGCACCTGATGCACGTAGCGTTCCTCGGCGAAGGGACGGAGAGCGGCTTCCGTGCGGGGATCCGAGGGGTCGGGCACCTCGAGGGCCACGGAGGCCTGCACCTTGACCACCCTGATGCCGGCCGCCACCGCGGCGGCGACGGCCTCGGCGGGAGGGGCGAACGAAACGGCCAGGTGGCACGTGTCGAGGCACAGGCCGATCCGGCCGTCGGCGATGAGGCGCGGACGCGCGCTCAGCCAGGCGACGATGTCGGCGACGTCGTCGAGGATGCAGCCGGGCTCGGGCTCGATGGCCACGCGCACCGTGCGCCCCGTCTCGCGCTCGAGCGCGGCGAGTCCGTCGACGAGTCGGACGAGCGAGGCCTCGGCGGCGTCGTCGTCGGCGGAGCCCCACCCATCCCGCCATCCCAGCGGGAGCGTGGAGATACTGCCGTCCGCGCCGTCGGGCAGGAGCGCGGCGAGCACGCGTGCGCAGTCGAGCGTGTAGTCCAGGCGTTCTCTCGTGGTCCAGTCGGGGCGGTAGACCGCGAGCTTGACGACGTCGTCGTGGAACCCGCGGTAGGGGAAGGCGTTGATCGTGCGCAGCTCGAGGCCGTTGCGCTCGAGTGCGGCGGCGAGCGTCGCCCGGGCCTCGCCGTCGCGCGCGAGGAGCGACGCCGTGCCGACGGGTAGCCACAATCCCACGCCGAGACGGTCGAGACCCGCCTCTCGCCGCACCGGGCCGGCATTCTCGTCGAGCTGGCGGACGATGCCGGGCAGGTCTTCCGCCGGGTGGACATTGGTGCAGTACGAGAGGTGCATCACGCCCCCTGACGCGTGGCCGTGCCGCGCAGAACCGAGTTGCCCTCGAACACGTCGGGGCCCTGGTTCGCCGGGGCGAACCCCTCGATCGGGTCGGTGTTCACCCGACCGCTCTGCGCGTAGAAGTCGCGCGGGTTACGCCACAGGATGCGGTCGACGTCGTCGTCGCTGAAGCCGGCGTCGAGCATCGCGAGGCCCGTCTTGGCCGTCTTGAGCGGGTCGGATCGGCCCCAGTCGGCCGCGGAGTTGACGATCACGCGGTCGAGGCCGATGCGCTGCATGATCGCGACCACACGCCGCTCGTCCATCTTCGTGTCGGGGTAGATCGAGAAGCCCATCCACGCCCCGCTGTCGGCGACGGCATCGACGCAGGTCTCGTTGAGGTGATCGACGAGGACGCGCTCGATCGGGATGCCGGACTCGGCGACGACGTCGAGGGTACGCTGCGTGCCCACCGCCTTGTCACGGTGTGGGGTGTGCACGAGGACCGGCAGGTCGAACTCCATGCCGAGGGCGAGATGTCCGCGCAGGATCTCGTCCTCCTCGGGGGTCATCGAGTCGTATCCGGTCTCGCCGACGGCGACCACGCCGTCTTTGGCGAGGTAGGTCGGCAGCTCGGCCATGACCTCGCGGCACCGTGGATCGTTCGCTTCTTTGGGGTTCAGCGCGATCGTGCAGTGGTGGCGGATACCGAACTGCGCGGCGCGGAATCTCTCCCAGCCGATCAGGGCGTCGAAGTAGTCGAGGAAGGACCCCACGCTGGTTCGGGGCTGACCGAGCCAGAACGCCGGTTCGACGAGGGCGCGGACGCCCGCGTCGTACATCGCCTCGTAATCGTCGGTCGTGCGGGCGGACATGTGGATGTGGGGGTCGAAGATGCGCATGTCAGGCCCTTTCGGCGAGGAGGTGATCGGTGGAGCGTGAGAGGAGAGCGAGGTCGGCCGGCACGGAGCGGCCCGCCGCCCGGCGTTCCTCGGCGAAGCGCGCACCCATGGCGGCGAGCTCGTCGTCGGCGCGTTCGGCGAGGCCGGCGACGACGACGAGCGGGATGCCGAGGAACACGCACTTGAGCACGCCGTGGCGCCACGCGGGGTCGTCGAGGTGCGCGGCGGCGAACCGGCCCAGGGCGGCGGCGACGAGACGGGTGTCGTTGGCGCGGAGGGCGTCGACGACGAGTTCGAGGCCCGCTTCGCGCCAGCCCGGGGACGGCGCGGCGAGCGCGTCGAGACCGCGCAGCACTCCCCGGCGCTCCGCATCGTCACCCCGGCGGTACAGAGCGCGGACCACATCGGGGTCGGCTCCGGAGTCGGCGAGTGCCGCGACGATCGCGGCCCGCGACACGTCGTCGGCGGTGGGGGCGAACGGCTCCGGTGACAGCGGCTCTCGCCCCACCTCGCGTCCGGCCGAGGCGAACAGGCGCGCCGCGCGGGCGGCATCCGTCTGCACCGCCTCGACGGCGCGGGTGGTCCAGGGGTGGGGCACGGGCGTCGGAAGAGCGGAGGGTCGCCCCGGAGCGACGGCTCCTCCCTCGTTCGGACCTGCGGCGACCGTGCGAGGCGGTGTCTCGGACGCCGCGAGCAGCGCCGCCATGCTCGCACGGGCGAGCTCGGGGGCCGCGTGGGCGTGACGAGGCAGTTCGACGGCCACCACACCGCGGTAACCGATCTCGCGGAGGACGGCGAGGGCCGCGGGCAGGTCGAGCTCGCCGTCGCCGAAAGGGAGGTGCTCGTGGGCACTGGGGAGCATGTCGTCGGCCTGGACGTTGCACAGCAGCGATCCCGCGGCGCGGAGGGCGCCGACGACGCCGTCGGGTTCGACGACGACGCAGTGACCGAGGTCGACGGTCACGCCGAGGGCCGCGGGATGACCGAGGCGAGCGCGCACGGCCAGGGCATCGGCGACGGTCTCGACGAGCATCCCGGGTTCGGGCTCCAGCGCGAGGGTCACCCCCGCTGCCGCGGCATCCGCGGTCAAAGCGAGGAGGCGCTCGTCGAGCAGGACGCGCGCCGCCTCGGTCGAGACGTCGTCGGGCACCACGCCGCTCCACAGCGACACGCAGTCGGCGTCGAGGATCGCCGCGATCTCGATCGCCCGACGGAGGAAGTCCATGCGCGGCCCCGCCTCGCGGTCGACGAGGGTCGGACGGTGCTTGCGGAACGCGTCGAGCAGATAGCGCGTCCCGGTCTCGACGACGACGCGCAGCCCCCGGCGGCGCAGATCGACCGCGAGGGCCTCGGTCTGCTCACGCCAGTCGGCGGCGAAGGGGTCGAGATGGGGATGCCCGAGCGTGAGGGCGACGGCACGATAGCCGTGGTGCTGGAGCACATCGAGCGCCGAGGGAAGCGGGTGGTCGGTGAAACCGTTCGTGCCGTAGCCCCAGGTCCAGTCCACGCTCATGTGATGTCTCCTCCGGATCGGCGGCGTCCGAGGAGGCGGCCCGCCCCCTCGACGCCGAGAAGCGCTGCCGTGGCGAGGGGCGCACTCGCGCGAGCCGCGAGGGCCGACTGCAGGGGCACGACGGAACGGATGCCGGCCCTGGTCGCATCACGGGCCTCGGCCGCGCCGGGTCGGCGGGCGACGGCGATCTGCCCGGGGAGCACCGCGGCGAGGTAGCGGGTCGCCCCCAGCAGCGCGGCGGGGCGATTCGAGCGCCCGACGAGAGTGGACACCGCGACGGCGACGCTGGCCCCGACCGCGGCGACGCCGGTGCCACGCGTGGAACCCGAGACCTCGCCCCGCGAGACGGCGGTGACGGCCACCGTGTGCACGGCCACCGCTCCCGCGGGAAGCAGCGCCGCACGCCAGCCGGGCCCCGCGGCGCCCAGGACCACGTCGAGTCCGCGGCACACGGCCATGGCCACCGGCCCCGCGGCCGTGGGCTTGAGCACCACGTCATAGGCCCAGAGCGTGGTCGCGAGGACGAGCGACACCATGCCCGACGCGCGGCCCGCCGCGAACGCTGCCCCCACCCCGGTCACCGTCAGCCCCGCCCCGACGGCGAGCGCGCGCCGACGACTGAGACGCCCCGAGGGGATGGGGCGCTCCGGCCGCTCGAGCGCATCGAGGTCGGCATCCGCCCAGTCGTTCACGGCCATGCCCGCGCTGTACAGGCAGACCGACGAGGCCGCGAGCGCCGCCCCGCGCGCCGCTCCGCCGGCGCCCGGACCGCGCGCGGCGAGCGCCCCGATGAGCGCGTCGCCCAGCACGGTGAGCGACGCGGGGGCGCGGACCAGGTCGAGGTAGTCCGCGACGCGCGTCACGGCGCGGCGACCCGGGCCGCCGCGACGGCGGCGGCGGTCTCGTGCACCCAGGCGACGAACTGCGCGGTCTGGTCACCGAAACCATGCACGTCGCTGCCCCACGGGTCTTTGAAGAAGCAGCCCAGGGCGGGCACGACCCCCGCGTGGCCGGCGCGGGTGGCGAGCGAGAGCGAACGGACCAGGTCGATCACGAGCGGGGCGGCGAGGGCGGAGTCGTATGCGCTCCAGGTCGTCTGCAAGGTCACGCGACTGCCGAGGAAGCCGGTGGCGTTGACGTGGTCCCACGCGGTCTTGACGTCGCCGAGGTCGGGGACGTTGTCGATGTGCAGAGGGGCCACGACGTCGTCGCCGACGAGGGCGTGCAGTCCGCGGTTCTTCGACACGAGCTTGGAACGCACCGCCTCGGGGTCGGCCAGGGTGGCCCCATCACCTCCGCCGAGGAGGTTGGTACCGGCCCAGGACTGCACACGGAACCCGCGCGCCGCGAACATCGGAGCGAGCACCGTGCGCAGCAGCGTCTCGCCGGTCTTCCCGTCCTGACCGGCGTAGGCGATGCCGGCGCGGTCGGCGCGCTCGCGCAGCACGGGGAGCGTGAGCGACGCGGAGGGGGTGAAGGCGGCATAGGCGGCGCCGGCCGCGATCGCGGCCAGGGCCGCGCGCGAGCTCGGCGGCAGAACCCGCACGCCGGGCGTGGTGAGGGCGGTCTGCAGCAGGTCGTCGTCGTCGAAGCAGGGGTGGTCCGGCGGCAGCGGCTCGGTCGACGAGACGTCGATGACGACGACTTCGCGCAGGCCGTGCCGGTCGCGGAAGTCGATGATGTCGGCCGCGAGCAGATCGATCTCCTCCTGCTGCGTAGTGGTGAGGGTCGGCACGGGGCGCAGGTTCTCCTCCGTCTCGCGCAGGCGGCCACGCGTCGCTTCGACGAGGGCGGCGGGGAACATTCCGCCCGCGGCGAGTTGGGCCGCCCGCTCCTCGAGCGGGGTCGTCGAGATGTCGTGGCCGCCGACGACGATCCCGCCGATCGCGGGGAACTCCTCGACCCGCACGGCGTCGGTCTCGGTGGTGAGCCCCACCGGCGCCGCCGCACCGAGGGCGAGAGCGTGGATGCCGAGGGTCGCGGTGGTGGCGAGGGAGCCGCGCGCGCCGATGAACCAGGCGCCGACCTCCGGGGCGTGGGGGGTATCCGAAGTGTTCACTCGTGTGGTCCGTTCTTCGTTGAGGGACGTGATGGCCGGGCGCACACGACGGCACGGCCCCGGGGTGAGGGGCCGTTCGAGCGGGGCGCTCCGAGGGGGATGGAGGGCGACCCGGGGTGGTGAGGGTGTACTCGTCGTCGAGGTGTCCTGGCTCTTCCGACAGTATCCGGGCTTTTGCGGAATGGCAACCAAAAGATGCTTCGTGCGTATGCAGAAATCGCTCAGCGAACAGCAGGTGCGCCGCGTCGCCCGGAACGCCCGTCGTCCGATCCGGTCAGCGCTCAGCCGCGGCGGGCGAGCTCCCTCAGCACTGCCGTGTCGACGGCACGCGACGACTCGACCCCCGCCGAACGGCCCTCGCCGTTCATCCGTCGTCCGTGAGGGGGCGCGGTTCAGCCCCTCGCCGGCAGCCGCCGGTCGAGCCACGCGAGGAGGTCGGCGCGGACGGCATCCTGCTCCCGCTCCGCGAAGATCTCGTGCCGCGCGCCCGGATAGACCAGCGTCGTGACGTCGGTGAGACCCGACCGGTCGCGGTAGGCGTCCGCCAGCCGGTGGACGCTGCGCGGACCGCCCACGGTGTCGTCGCGACCGACCATGAGCAGTATCGGCACGTCGTGGCCGAGATCGCGCCGCGGCCGACCGAAGAGCTTGGCCGCCTCGAGGGGTCCGAAGAGCTTCATCAGCGGCTCCGAGGTCGTCAGGGGGTCGGCGACGAAGTCGCGGCCCACCTGCTCGTCGCTCGAGAGCCACTCCATCCCCGACCCGCGCACGTGCTTCCACGGGGCGTTGAGGTCGCCGGCGTTCAGCGCCCCCGGCCAGCGGAGGGCGGACCCGCTCAGCACGACGGCGTCGTAGGCGTCCGGATGCCGGTCCAGCAGCATCTGCGCGAGGAAAGACCCCCACGAGTGGCCGAGGAGGACCAGCGGCAGGTCGGGATGCGCCTCGCGGATGAGCTGCGTGAGGGTCCACACCGCGTCGCGCGCGGCACCGAGACCGCCGGGGCCGAGCCGTCCGAGCCGCCGGTGGTCGCCGGCCCACTGGCGGAGCCCGGTGCGCCCGTGTCCTCGATGGTCGTCGGCGTAGACCGTGTAGCCGTCGGCGACGAGGGCGTCGATGAGAGCGCCGTAGCGACCCGCGTGTTCACCGACGCCGTGCAGCAGCTGCACCACGGCCCGCGGCTCGGCGGCCTCGTGGACGTCATAGACGATCGGGATGCCGTAGGCGTCGACGAACTCGGGCATGCGCCGAGTTTAGGGGCGACGCGTGCTCGATGTGCGGCCGGAACGCGCGGCCGCGCGGCCGCGAAGCACGGCATCCATTCCGTTAGCAAGACTAATGAGCTACCCTCGAACGCAGGAACATGAATGATCGCGTCGACGAATCCCCCCTTCCCGACCTGAGTCATGACTTCAGCGCCGCGGCCTCCGAGCTGCGCATGGCCACGTTCCGTCTGGCCCGTCGCCTCCGGGCGCAGCGGGCCGTCGACACCATGAGCGACGGGCAGTTCGCCGTCCTCGCCGCCCTCACGGTGCACGGTGCGCACACGCTCGGCCAGCTGGCCGATCGTGAGCGCGTCACCGCCCCGTCGATGAACCGGACGGTGTCGTTGCTCGAGGAGGCGGGCTACATCAGCCGCATCCCCGACGAGGTCGATCGTCGCCGCGTGACGATCGACCTCACCGACTTCGGGCGCACGATCGTCGACGAGACCGTCCGACGCCGTGACGCCTTCGTGGAGGAGGCCCTCGCCGAGCTCTCCCCCGAGGAACGCGACACGTTGGCCCGCGCCGCGGTGATCATGAGGAAGGTGGCCGACAGATGAGCTCGTCGATGTTCCGGTCGCTGTCGATCTTCAACTACCGCGTCTGGTTCATCGGCGCCCTCGTCTCCAACGTCGGGGCCTGGATGCAGGCGACGGCCCAGAACTGGGTCGTGCTCACCCAGCTGACCGACAACGACGCGGCCGCCATGGGCGTGACCATGGCGCTGCAGTTCGCGCCACCGCTCCTGCTCGTGAGCGTGACGGGGTGGGTGGCCGACCGCTTCGACCGCCGCAAGCTCATCATGTGCACGCAGTCGGCGCTGCTGCTGCTGGCCGTGACCCTCGGCATCCTGTTGCTGACCGGGGTGATGACCCTGCCCATGATGTTCGGCTTCGCCCTCGCGCTCGGCGTCGTGACCGCGTTCGACAACCCCGCCCGGCAGGCGTTCGTGTCCGACGTCGTCGCCCAGGAGAACGCCTCGAACGCCGTCGCCCTGAACGCGGCGTCGTTCAACACCGCACGCCTGATCGGTCCGGCGGTCGCGGGCGTCATGATCGTCGCGATCGGCACCGGGTGGGTGTTCCTCGTCAACGCGTTCACGTTCCTGGCCATGATCACCGCCCTGCTGATCATGCGACCCCACGAGCTCGTGGTGCACCACCGCCGGGGCGGGCCCGCGCGGCTCGCCGACGGCTTCCGCTACGTCGCCCACCGGGCCGACCTCGTCGTGATCTTCATCATGGTGTTCCTGCTCGGCGCGTTCGGCATGAACTTCCCGATCTTCGCCTCCACGATGGCCCTCGCCTTCGGGCGCGGCGCCGACGGCTTCGGCCTGCTGAGCTCGTTCGTCGCGATCGGCTCCCTGACCGGCGCCCTCCTGGCAGCGCGCCGTGAACGCGCCCGTATGCGCGTGGTGATCCTGGGCGCGGGCGGGTTCGCCGTGGCATCCGCCCTCTCGGTCTTCGCCCCCTCGTACGAGACGTACGCGGCGACCCTCGTGCTGACCGGCTTCTGCGTGGTGACCACCCTGACGACGGCCAACGGCTACGTGCAGACGACGACCGACCCCGCCCTGCGCGGGCGGGTGCTCGCGCTGTACATGGCGATCCTCCTCGGCGGCACCCCCGTCGGCGCCCCCATCGTCGGCGCCGTCGCCGCCGAGTTCGGCCCGCGTGCCGCCATCGCGCTCGCGGCCGGCGTCGCCCTCGTCGCGTGCGGCATCGGTGTCACGTGGACCCTCGCCTCGGGGCGCGTGCACCGGCACGACACGAAGCGCTTCCGCCTCACCGTCGACGAGACACGGCCCATCGCCGTCGTGAACCCCGAGCCCGAGGACTTCAGCGACGAGATCGCCGGGACCACGCCCATCCCGCTCCCGCCGGGCGAACGATCGGCCCTCCGCCCGCGCCACGGCGCCTGATCCGCCGAGCCGCGCGCCCCCCTGCCCCTGCTCGCCGAAGGGATCCTGTCCGCCCCGGTCGGCTGCACCCGACGGCGCGGACAGGGACAGGGGATCCACCGACCCGCGAGGGACACGCGCCGGCGAGGCTGGAACGGATCGACGCAAGCCCTTTCCCTCGATAATCTAGCTAGATAATCTAGCTACATGAACGGAAACCCGGACGGGCGCCGCTGGGCGGGCCTTGTCTTCATCAGCATCGCCGTCTCGCTGATCATCGTCGACTCGACGATCGTCAACGTCGCCGTGCCCTCGATCGTGGAGGAACTGAAGATCTCCTCGACCGAGGTGCAGTGGGTCCAAGAGGCCTACACCCTCGTCTTCGCCTCGCTGCTGCTGGTCTTCGGCAGCCTCGCCGACCGATTCGGTCGACGACGGCTCATGCTCCTGGGCGTCGTCGTCTTCGCCGTCGCGTCGATCGCCGCCGCCCTCGCGCCGACCGGCGGTCTGCTCATCCTCGCCCGCCTCATCCAGGGCGTGGGCGGGTCGATGATCCTCCCGACGACGCTGTCGATCATCAACGCCACCTTCCGCGGGCGCGAGCGCGGCATCGCCTTCGCCGTGTGGGGTTCCACGATCGGCGGCATGGCGGCCGTCGGCCCGCTGCTGGGCGGCTGGCTCACCACCGCGTTCTCGTGGCGGTGGGCGTTCGGCATCAACATCCCGCTCGGACTGCTCATCGTCATCGGCGTGCTGTTCACCGTCGCCGAGTCGCGCAGCGATCGCGTCGAGCGCATCGACGGTGTGGGTGCGCTGCTGTCGGTGCTGACGATGGCCCCGCTCGTCTTCGGGCTCATCGAGGGGCGCACCTACGGATGGTGGACGCTCGATTCCGCACCGACGATCGGCGACTGGACCTGGCCGCTCGCCCTGTCACCGGTTCCTCTGGCCTTCGGACTGGCCCTCGTCGCCCTCGTGGCGTTCATCGCGTGGGGCCTGCGGCGACAGCGCCGCGGAGAGCCGACCCTGCTGGCCTTCGGGCTGTTCCGCATCGCCTCGTTCCGCAACGGCAACATCGCCGCAGCCGTCGTCTCGCTCGGCGAGTTCGGCATCATCCTCGCCCTCCCGCTCTGGCTGCAGTTCGTCGTGGGCTTCGACGCGCTGCAGACGGGCCTGCTGCTGCTCTCCCTCGCGATCGGCTCGTTCGTCGCGAGCGGCATCGCCGGGGCGTTGAGCGGGCGCGTCGCCCCGGTCTGGATCGTGCGCGGAGGCCTGCTGGCGGAGATCATCGGCGTCGCCGGGGTGGCGTTCACGATCGGCCCGGATGCCACCTGGGGCCCGCTCATCCCCTTCCTCTTCGTGTACGGGGTCGGTGTCGGCCTCGCCACCGCGCAGTTGACCGGTGTCGTGCTCGCGGAGGTGCCCCCGTCGGCCAGCGGGCAGGCGTCGGGCACCCAATCGACCTCGAGGCAGCTCGGGGCGGCCCTCGGCGTCGCCGTGCTCGGGACCGTGCTCTTCTCGACCACGGCGGGGGTGCTGGCATCCACCCTCGACGATCGCGGCATCCCCGCCGCCCAACGCGACCAGGTCGTGTCGCAGGTGGTCGACAGCGCCGGCGCGGCGATCGCGGGCCTGGCCGCGTCGCCCGAGACGCAGGACCTCGCGATCAATGCCCGCGCCGCGTTCAGCGACGGCACCCGCGCGGCCGCCTTCACGGCGGCGGGCTTCCTCGTGCTCGGGCTCGCCTCGACGGCGACGCTCGGGGCGGGCGCGCGGCGTCGCGAGGGCGCGGAGGAGAGGATCGACGAGAGGGCGTGAGCGCGTGGCGAGCTCGCCCGGCGCTCGCGGATCAGGCGTCGACGCCGGCGATCTCACGGAGGACGGCGAGGTGACTCCGCCACGCCGTGCGACCCTCCGCGGTCATGGTCAGGGAGGTGCGCGGCATCTTGCCCGCGAACGACTTCCCGACCGAGAGGTATCCCCCCGCCTCGAGCGCCGACACCTGCTTGCTCAGCGCGGAATCGGTGATCTCCACGGCATCGCGCACTTCCTTGAAGCTCAGGGTCGTCGCGCGGTCCAGGGCGGCCATGATCGAGAAGCGCACGGAGTTCTGGAGCAGGTCGTCGAGACGGTGCCGTGGATGCCGGGCAGCCGTGGTCATGAGCGAGCCTCGCGCGCCGCGCAGACGAGGGAGACGAGCAGGACGACTCCGGATGCCACGCCCGCGAGCAGCACGGACCCGTGCGCCCAGATGACGACGGCCAGGGCGATCGCGTAGGAGGCGAACCACGCGGCGATGTACGCGGTCCACCGACGACTGCGGGCGAACGCGGCACGCCCCTGGATGCTGATGACGAAGAAGAGCAGCAGTGCGAACGTCACGGCCAGGGTGCCGACGTAGGCGAGACCGAACGCATCGCCCGTCGCGAGGGCCATGGCGAAGGTCCCCATGGACGTCGCCACGCCCAGCGCCACGATGAAGGTGATGTAGGGCCAGCGGGTCGCGTCGTGAGCGGACCTGCTGAGGCGCTCCGCGCGGGCGAGGAGGGTTCGGGCTTCGGAAGCGGTGACCGCGGGGTGGGCGTCCATGGGAGTCCTTTCGACTCCTTCAGTCTTGCAATTACTTTCCCTTATGGCAAGTACTTTCTCCCGATTCGTCGGCGATGCGGGGGAGGAGGCGAACTCCGCCCCCGCATCGCTCTCGGCTCGGACGTCGCGCGGTCGGTCAGACGCGCGCGTCGACCGCTTGGTCGCCGACCGGGACCAGGCGCGTGAGCTGCGTCACGTGGCGCGGCTCGAGCTCCTCGAGCGACGAGACGCCGAGCAACGTCATGGTGCGCTCGATCTCGCTCCGCAGGATCGCGATGGTGCGGTCGACGCCCTGACGTCCACCGGCCATCAGGCCGTAGAGGTACGCGCGCCCGATGAGGGTGAACTTGGCCCCCAGGGCGATGGATGCCACGATGTCGGCGCCGTTCATGATGCCCGTGTCGACCATGACCGTGGCATCCTTCCCGACCTCGCGCACGACCTGCGGCAGCAGGTGGAACGGGATCGGCGCGCGGTCGAGCTGACGCCCGCCGTGGTTGGAGAGCACGATGCCGTCGACACCGAGGTCGACCAGGCGCGCGGCATCCTGAACGTTCTGCACGCCCTTGACGACGATCTTGCCCGGCCACATGCCACGGATGACGTCGAGGTCGTCGTAGCTGATCGTCGGGTCCATGGCGGCGTTCAGCAACTCGCCGACGGTGCCACCGGTGGTGCTGAGCGAGGCGAATTCGAGCTTGGGCGTCGTGAGGAAGTCGATCCACCACCACGGGCGCGGGATGGCGTTGACGATCGTGCCGACGGTGAGCTGCGGCGGGATCGAGAAGCCGTTGCGCTTGTCACGCAGGCGGGCGCCGGCGATGGGGGTGTCGACGGTGAACTGCAGGGTGTCGAAGCCGGCCTTGGCGGCGCGCTCGACGAGGCCGTACGAGATGTCGCGCTGCTTCATGACGTAGAGCTGGAACCAGTTGCGCCCGACGGGGTTGGCCGCCTTGACGCCCTCGATCGAGGTGGTGCCGAGCGTCGACAGGGTGAACGGGATGCCGGCGGCCGCCGCAGCCGACGCCCCCGCCGTCTCGCCCTCGGTCTGCATCAGGCGCGTGAAGCCGGTGGGCGCGATGCCGAAGGGCAGCGCCGAGGGGCCGCCGAGGATTTCGCACGAGGTGTCGACGTCCGCCGCGGGACGCAGGATGTCGGGGTGGAACTCGACGTCCTCGAACGCGCGGCGCGCCCGGTCGAGCGAGAGCTCGCCTTCGGCGGCGCCGTCGGTGTAATCGAAGGCCGCCTTCGGGGTGCGACGCTTCGCGATCGTGCGGAGGTCGGCGATCGTCAGCGCCGCGTCGAGGCGGCGCTTGCGCGCGTCGAGCTCGGGCTTCTTGAACTGCATGAGCTCGAGGAGCTCGCCGACTTTGGGGAGCTGTCGCTGCACCATGGAGATCTCTCTTTCGTGTGGTCTGACCACATAGTACGCCCCACCCTCGCGGGCGGGAAGGGGGCTCAGGGGCGGGGAGCGAACCGCCGCGGAGGGAAGGCGTCGGCGACGCGCTGACGCAGGTCGTCGAGCGAGGCGTCGCCGCCGAAGCAGCCCAGGGCGCGCGCCTGCACGAGCACGTTGCCCAGTGCGGTCGCCTCGACGGGACCGGCCAGAACCGGAAGGCTGCTGCGGTCGGCCGTCGCCTGGCAGAGAAGCGCGTTGAGCGCACCCCCGCCGACGAGGTGGATGACGTCGACCTCGCGTCCGGCCAGATCGCCCGCGGTGCGCACGGCGCGGGCGAAGGCGTCGGCGATGCTCTCGACGATGACCCGCGCGAACGCCGCGCGTGCCTCGGCGCGGGGCTCCGGCATCCCGAGCAGGGCCGCGATGCGCGCCGGCATGTCACCCGGGGCGGCGAGCGAGGGGTCGTCGGCGTCGAACAGGCGCGCGGGCGCCGAGACGGTCGCGGCCTCGGCGAGCAGGTCCGGCAGGTCGACCGGGGCGCCGTCGTGCTCCGACCAGGCCCGCACCGTCTCGCTCAGGAGCCACAGTCCCGTGACGTTGTGGAGGAACCGCACGCGAGAGTCGACCCCGCCCTCGTTCGTGAAGTTCGCCGCGCGGGCGGCATCCGTCACGATCGGCGCGGAGAGCTCCAGACCGACGAGCCCCCAGGTGCCGCACGAGATGTAGGCAGCGTGCGGCGTCGACAGCGGCACGGCGACGATCGCCGAAGCCGTGTCGTGCGATCCGACGGCGACCACGGGCAGGCCCGGCGCTCCCGAGCCGGCGACCCCGATGGTCTCACCCGGGTCCACGAGCGGAGGTAGAACGGACGACGGGATGCCGAGCGCCTCGGCGAGGGCGAGATCCCACTCCCCCGTGCGCACGTCGAGCAGTCCGGTCGTCGAGGCGTTCGTGCGCTCCGCGACGCGTCGGCCGGTGAGCCGCGCGGCGAGGAGATCGGGGATGAGCAGGCTCGCCTCGGCGTCGACGACGCGGGGGTCGGCGGCGTACTGGTAGAGCGTGTTGAACGGCAGGAACTGCAGACCGTTGCGTCGATAGAGCTCCTCGAACGGAACGACCGCGTGCACGGCATCCACCCCGCGTGCGGTGCGCTCGTCGCGGTAGTGGAAGGGCTCCGCGAGCAATCCGTCCGGGCCGAGCAGGCCGTAGTCCACCGCCCAGGAGTCGATGCCGACGCTCTCGATCGACGGCTCTCGGCGCCGCGCTTCGGCGAGCCCCTCGCGCACGTGACCCCACAGGGCCTCGACGTCCCAGTGCCAGCCGTCGGCGCGCTGCACCGGACCGTTCGGGAAGCGCGCGACCTGCTCGAGCTCGAGCACGCCGTCGCCGACCCGGCCGATCATCACGCGACCGCTCGTCGCGCCGAGATCGACGGCCGCGACGGCGCGGATGCCGCCGCGCGCCGGGGAGCCCGCGGTCTCCCCGCTCATCGCAGGAAGGCCGCGGCGACGCCCGAGTCGACGGGCACGTGCAGGCCGGTCGTGCGCGAGAGCTCGGGTCCGGTGAGCACGAACACCGCGTCGGCGACGTTCTCGGGGACGACCTCGCGCTTGAGGATCGTGCGGTTGGCGTAGAACTGACCGAGGTCCTTCTCGTCGACGCCGTAGGTGGCGGCGCGGTTGGCGCCCCAGCCGGCGGCGAAGATGCCCGAGCCGCGCACGACGCCGTCGGGGTTGATGCCGTTCACGCGCACGCCGTGCTCGCCGAGTTCGACCGCGAGGAGTCGCACCTGGTGCGCCTGGTCGGCCTTCGTCGCGGAGTAGGCGATGTTGTTCGGGCCGGCGAAGACGCTGTTCTTCGACGAGATGTAGATGACGTCTCCGCCCATCTTCTGCTCGATGAGGGCCTTGGCCGCCGCCTTCGACACGAGGAAGGACCCCTTGGCCATGACGTCGTGCTGCAGGTCCCAGTCCTTCTCGGTGGTCTCCAGCAGCGGCTTCGACAGCGAGAGCCCCGCGTTGTTCACGACGAGGTCGATGCCACCGAAGGCGAGGACCGTGGCGTCGATCGCGGCCTGCACGCCCTCGGCATCCGCCACGTTCGCGGCGACCCCGATGGCGACGTCGGTCGAGCCGAGCTCCGCGGCCACGGCCCGGGCCTTCTCGAGGTCGAGGTCGGCGACGACGACGCACGCGCCCTCGGCGGCGAGGCGGGTCGCGATGGCCTTGCCGATTCCGGATGCCGCTCCCGTGACGAAGGCGATGCGCCCCTGGTGCGTCTTCGGCTTCGGCATGCGCTGGAGCTTGGCCTCTTCCAGCGCCCAGTACTCGATGCGGAACTTCTCGGCATCCGAGATCGGAGCGTAGGTCGACAGCGCTTCCGCGCCGCGCATGACGTTGATCGCGTTGACGTAGAACTCGCCCGCCACGCGCGCGGTCTGCTTGTTCGCGCCGTACGAGAACATGCCCACGCCCGGCACGAGCACGATGAGCGGGTCCGCACCGCGGATCGCGGGGCTGTCGGCATCCGCGTGCGCGTCGTAGTACGCCTGGTAGTCCTCGCGGTACGCGACGTGCAGCTCCTCCAGGCGCGCGATCGAATCCTCGACCGAGGCGTCGGCCGGCAGATCGAGGATCAGCGGCTTGACCTTGGTGCGCAGGAAGTGATCCGGGCAGCTCGTGCCGAGTGCGGCGAGGGCGGGAGCCTTCTCGGATGCCAGGAAGTCGAGCACGACGTCGGAGTCGGTGACGTGACCGACCATCGGCTTGTCGGTCGAGGCGAGACCGCGGATGGTGGGGGCCAGGGCCGCGGCCTTCGCGCGGCGCTCGGCCTCGGGCAGGGCGGCGAAGCCCGCGCGCACCCCGCCGAACGGCTCGGCCGCACCGTGCTCGTCGATGTAGGCCTGCGCGGTGTCGATGATCCACAGGCTGTTGCGCTCGGCCTCCTCGGAGGTGTCGCCCCACGCCGTGATGCCGTGACCGCCCAGGACCGTGCCGATCGCCTGCGGGTTCTTCTCCTTGATCGCGGCGATGTCGAGACCCAGCTGGAAGCCCGGGCGACGCCACGGCACCCACACGACCTTGTCACCGAAGATGGTCGTCGTCAGTTCTTCGCCGTCGGCCGCGGTCGCGATCGCGATGCCCGCATCGGGGTGCAGGTGGTCGACGTGGGCGGCATCCACGAGTCCGTGCATCGCGGTGTCGATCGAGGGGGCGGCGCCCCCCTTGCCGTGCAGGCAGTAGTCGAAGGCCGCGACCATCTCGTCTTCGCGCTCGATGCCGGGGTAGACGTCGACGAGCGCGCGCATGCGGTCGAGCCGCAGCACCGCGAGGCCCTTCTCGGTGAGCGTGCCGAGGTCTCCCCCGGAACCCTTGACCCACAGCAGCTCGACCGGCTCCCCGGTGACGGGGTCGATGTCGGTGCCCTTGGCGGAGGTGTTTCCGCCGGCGTAGTTGGTGACCTTCGGGTCGGAGCCGAGGCGGTTGCTGCGCGCGACGAGGTCGGCGGCGGTGGAGCTGGTCATGACGTTCCTCACGGGTGAGAGCGACGGGAAGGAGAACCGGGGCGGCGGTGATTCAGGGCCCACCGCCCCGGTGGTCGAAGGACCGTCGGCGGGCCGACGGTGGGAGGAGGGTCGAGACGGTGGTGAGGCCGCCTCGAGGCCCGGGGCAGCGGGTGACGCGCCGCCCCGGGAGTCGATCAGGCGCCCCAGCCGGCCTGGGTGCCGCCGACGCGCTCCTCGGCGATGCGGGGCAGGTAGCCGGATGCCGCGAACGCGGCCATCGGGTCGGCGGGAAGCCCGCGCGACTCACGCCACTCGGCGAGGGCCGGGCGCACGTCGGTGTAGAAGGCGTCCATGAGCACCGCGTTGGCGCCGAGCACGTCGTTCGCCTGCTGCGCGGCATCCAGAGCGGCACGGTCGATGAGGAGCGCGCGCGCCGTCATCTCCTGCACGTTCAGCACCGAGCGGATCTGCCCGGGGATCTTGTCCTCGATGTTGTGGCACTGGTCGAGCATGAAGGCCACGTCGGGGTTGTTCAGGCCCCCGCCGCGCACGACCTCGGTGAGGATGCGGAACAGCTGGAACGGGTCGGCCGCGCCCACGATGAGGTCGTCGTCGGCGTAGAAGCGCGAGTTGAAGTCGAACGAACCGAGCTTTCCGAGGCGCAGGAGCTGCATGACGATGAACTCGATGTTCGTGCCCGGCGCGTGGTGACCGGTGTCGAGGCACACCATCGCCTTGTCGCCGAGCGAGGCGACCTGGGCGTAGGAGGTCCCCCAGTCGGGAACATCGGTGTGGTAGAACGACGGCTCGAAGAACTTGTACTCCAGCACGAGACGCTGGTCGTCGCCGAGGCGCGCGTAGATCTGCTGCAGCGAGTCCTGCAGGCGGTCCTGGCGGCCGCGCATGTCGTTCTGGCCGGGGTAGTTCGAGCCCTCGGCGAGCCAGATCTTCAGGTCGCGCGAGCCCGTGGCATCCATGACGTCGATGCAGGCGAGGTGGTGGTCGATGGCTTTGCGGCGGATGCGCTCGTCGTGGTGGGTGAGGGCGCCGAACTTGTAGTCCTCGTCCTGGAAGGTGTTCGAGTTCACCGTGCCGAGCTTCACGCCGAGGTCCTCGGCGTGGCGGCGGAGGGCCGAGAAGTCGTCGACGAGATCCCACGGGATGTGCAGGGCCACCGAGGGGGCGAGCGCCGTCAGGCGGTTGACCTCTGCGGCATCCGCGATCTTCTCGAACGGATCGCGGGGCGTCCCGGCGGTGGGGAACACGCGGAAGCGCGTGCCGGAGTTGCCGAACGCCCACGAGGGCAGCTCGATGGCCTGGCCTTCGAGGGTGGAGAGGATCTCGGGAGACAGCGTCGTCATGGGCGGGTGCTTTCGGTCGGGGCGGATGCCGAGGACTCGGCGTTGACGGAGGGAACGGATGCCGCGGGCGCGGCCGCGGCGAGCTGGTCGGCGAGGTGGAACACCTCGGTGAGCGTGGCCGCCGCCTGGTCGGGGCGCCCGTCGAGGCCGAGGAAGAAGGGGGCCATCTCGGCCTCCCATGCGGCTGCGACCGGGGACGCGGCGAGATAGGCCTGCGCGGCCGCGTCGTCGTCGGTCTCGTAGTAGCCGATGAGGCGTCCGCCCGCACCGAGGAAGAGGGAGTAGTTGCGACGACCGGCTGCGGCGATCTCGGCGAGCATGTCGGCGCGGACCGGGGTGTGCCGGGCGACGTACTCGTCGACCCGCTCCGGGTGGACACGGAGTTCGAAGCAGACGCGCGTGGTCTGTGCGGACATGGGGTGGGTCTTCTCTCCCTCGAGAATGAATCGTTTCATCGCACGATACCACAGCGCGTCGGACGGTGCGATATCGTCAACGGATCATGGCGGTGAAGATCAAGGACGTCGCGGCGCACGCGGGTGTCTCGGTGGGGACCGTCTCGAACGTGCTGAACGGTCGCGCGACCGTCTCGCCCGCCGCCGTCGAGCGCGTCCGCGCCGCGATCGACGCCCTCGGCTACGTCCGCAACGACGCCGCCCGGCAGTTGCGGGCGGGACGCAGCCGATCGCTCGCGCTCATCGTGCTCGACGTCGGCAACCCCTTCTTCGCCGCGGTGGCGCGCGGGGCCGAGGCCCGCGCCGCGGCCGACGGGTACATCGTGCTGCTCGGCTCGAGCGGTGCGGACGGCGACCACGAGCGCCTCTACCTCGACCAGTTCCGCGAGCAGCGCGTCGCGGGCGTGCTGCTCACCCCGGCCGACGCCGACGGCGACGTCGTGGAGCACCTGGCGTCGGCCGGCATCCCGGTCGTGCTCGTCGACGAACAGGCCACCGCGGGCGAGGTGTGCACCGTCTCGGTCGACGACGTCGAGGGCGGCCACCTCGCCGTCGCCCACCTGCTCGCGCAGGGGCGGCGACGCATCGCCTTCGTCGCCGGCCCCCTCGCCACCCGCCAGGTCGCCGATCGACTCACCGGCGCGCGCCGCGCGGTCGCGGAGGTCGAGGGCGCCACGCTGGAGATCATCGAGACGGCCGCCATGACGGTCCTCGCCGGCCGCGCGGCCGGTGAGGGGCTGCGCGAGCGCTCCGACCGCCCCGACGCCGTCTTCGCCGCCAACGACCTGCTCGCCGTCGGGGTGCTGCAGGCGCTCACGATGCTCGGCGACATCCGCGTGCCCGACGACATCGCCCTCGTCGGATACGACGACATCGACTTCGCCGCCGCCACCGTCGTGCCGCTCACCTCGGTGCGTCAGCCCGCCGAGGAGATCGGCTCGACCGCCGTCGATCTGCTGCTGCGCCAGCTCGACGGCGAGCTCGACCCCGCCGAGCGCCAGGTGCGCTTCCGACCCGAGCTCGTCGTGCGGGCGTCGAGCCGCTAGCGCCGTCGCGCGGGCCGGGTGCGTTCCCACGAGCCGGTCCGTCCGTCCCGTCGCGCGGCCAGGTGCGCTCCCGCGAGCCGGTCGGCCCGCCCCGTCAGGCGCCTCCGCTCCCACCGTTGAGCGTCCAGAACACGCCGTGCACCGCCCCGCGGACGCGGCGTGTTCTGGACGCTCAACGGGAAGCCCCCCCGGTCGAGTGTCTGAGACACCCGGAGACCGCCTCCACAGCATCCGGGATTCGTGGACGCTCGCGGGGCCGGCCGCCGCGGGGCGGGGAAGCCGCGGAACCGCCGAGGCCCGGGGCCGACCGCGGACCCGGAACGCCGACGTCCCGGAACACCGACACCCCGGAACACCGACGCCCCCGGAACGCCGAAGCCCCCGGAACGCCGAAGCCCCGACCGCCACGAGGGCGGCCGGGGCCGATGCGGGGCGTCGACTCAGAAGTCGAAGTCCGCGATGTTCGAGGAGTCGAACACGTAGGGGTCACCGAGGAGGACCGTGGCGTCGGCGCCGACGGTGAACTCGCCGAGCTTGCCCGCCTCGAAGGAGTCGCCCTCCTTACCCGTGATGGTGCCGTCGATCAGCGCCTTGGTCGCGTACGCCGACAGGTAGCCGAGGTCGGCGGGGTTCCACAGGGCGAACGCGGTGATGGTGCCGTCCTGCACGTACTCGCGGAGCTGGTTGGGCGTGCCGAGACCGGTCAGCGCGACCTTGCCCTTGTACTCCGAGGTCGAGAGGTAGCGACCGGCGGCGGCGATGCCGACGGTGGTCGGCGAGACGATGCCCTTGAGGTTCGGGTACGTCTGCAGCAGGGCCGCGGTGCGGTCGAACGAGGTCTGGTCGTCATCGTCGCCGTAGACGACGTCGACGAGCTCGATGTTCGGGTGGTTGGCGGCGAAGTCCGCCTTCATGAGCTCGATCCAGGCGTTCTGGTTCGTCGCGTTGGCCGCGGCCGACAGGATCGCCACCTGACCGGCGTCGCCGATCTGCTTCGCGACGAGGTCGACCTGCACCTTGGCGATGCCCTCGGCGGTCGCCTGGTTGATGAAGAGGTCGCGGCACTTCGCGTCGGTGTCGGAGTCGAACGTGACGACCTTGACGCCGGCGCTGCGTGCCTCGTCGAGCGCGTCGCAGATGGCCGAGGGGTCGTTCGCCGAGATGACGAGGCCGCCCACGCCCTGCTGAGCCGCGGTCTGGATGTACTGCACCTGCGACGTGGGCGTCGCCTCGCTCGGACCGACCTGCTCGAAGGTGCCGCCGAACTCGCCGATGGCCTCCTCGCCGCCCTTGTTCGAGGTCTCGAAGTACGGGTTGCCGAGGTTCTTCGGCAGGAAGGTGATCGCGAGATTGCCCCCGTCGCCCCCAGAACCGGAGCCTCCGCCGGAGCCGCTGGAGCAGCCGGTGGCGACGAGGGTGACCGCCAGGGCGAGAGCGGCGGCAGCGGTGCCGACGCGGGTCTTGCGCGTGAATGCGAACATCGTTGTTTCCTTTCGTGATGCGGGTGTGGTGAGCAGGTCAGACGGTGGCGGCGGGGGCGGAGGCACGCGCGTTCCTGCGCTTGCCGAGGGCGGCCGCTCGGCGGGATTGCACCCAGGCGAGCAGGCTGGCCGACACGACGGAGAGCACGAGGAGCACGCCGGTGATGACGTTGATGATGTCGCTCGTCACCCCCGCGAGCCGCAGCGCGCTGCCGAGGGTGCCGATGAGCAGCACGCCGGCGATCACGCCGTGGAGGGCGCCGCGGCCGCCGAAGATCGACACGCCGCCCAGCAGCACTGCGGCGATGATCTGCAGCTCCATGCCCATGGCGTTCTCGCCGCGGGCGTTGCTGTAGAGCAGGGTGAAGTAGACCCCCGCGAAGCCCGAGACCGTGCCGCTGAGCACGAACAGGACGAACTTCGTGCGGGCCACGTCGATGCCGGAGAACTGCGCGGCCTCCTTGTTGAGGCCGATCGCGTACAGCGACCGCCCGAACGGGGTGAGGTGCAGCAGCACGGCGAACACGATCGCGAGCACCGCGAACGGGATCATGATCAGCGGCAGGGGCGTTCCGGGGATGTTCGCCTTGGCGAGGTCGGTCCAGGTTTCGGGGAACTCCGTGACCGCCTCGGTGCCGAGGAGGCCCACGGCGATGCCGCGGAAGAGCGCGAGCGTCCCGATCGTGACGGCGAGCGAGGGCAGTCCCACGACCGTCACGAGGAAGCCGTTGATCGCCCCGGCCACCAGGCCCACGACGATCGCCGCGAGGGCGGCGACCTCGAACGGCCAGCCCGCCTGCGTGAGGACGCCGACGGTGACGCTGGAGAGACCGACGATGCTCGCGACCGAGAGGTCGATCTCCTCGGTGATGATGATGAGCGTCATCGGCAGCGCGATCAACAGGATCGGTGCGATGTCGCGCAGCAGGTACGTGACGGTGAGCGGGCTGTCGAAGTTGCGCACCGTCGCCAGCGAGACGACGATCACGAGCAGCAGGATGCCGATGATGGCGGCCTCGCGCGTGAGCAGGGCGCGACGCCAGAACGGGCGTCCGTGCGCGCGGTAGGTGCGGGCGCGTTCGTCGACGGTGGTGGAGGTCATCGACCCGTCTCCCTCTCTGCGGTGAGCTTGCGGGACTGCCGGACGGCCAGCACGCGGTCGAGCACGATGGCGCCGAGGATGAGCGCGCCGACCACGGCGCGCTGCCAGAAGTCGTCGATGCCGAGGATCGGCAGCGCGCGGTTGATCGTGAGGAGCAGGTAGGCGCCGATGGCCGCACCCCAGACGGTGCCGACGCCGCCCGAGATCGCGACGCCGCCGATGACGGCCGCCCCGATCGCCTGGAGCTCCCAGCCGAAACCGGCGTTGGAGGCGACGGTGCCGTACCGGGCGGCGTAGAGCACGCCCGCGAGACCGGCGAGGGCGCCGCTGGTGACGAACGCGCCGATGATGCGGCGGTTCACCTTGAGGCCGTACAGGTGGGCGGCGGCCGGGTCGGACCCGATCGCGTACAGCTCGCGCCCGCTGCGGAGGTTGCGCAGGTACCAGGCCGCGACGATCAGCACCACGACGGCGAGGATCGTCAGGATCGGGATGCCGAGGATCTGGCCCGTCCCGAGCCCGCGGAAGTCGGCGGGCAGGTCGGAGGCGTTGACGCGGTTGCTCCCCGCCCACGCGACGTTGATCCCGCGGTAGATGTACATCGTGCCGAGGGTGATGACCAGCGCGGGCACCTTCGCGTAGGCGACGAGCGCGCCGTTGACGAAGCCCAGGATGCCGCCGACCACGATGCCCGCGAGGAAGACGACCACCAGCGGCAGCCCGGGCACGTCGATGAAGAGGCGTCCGGTGAGATAGGCGGTCAGCCCCACGACCGAGCCGACCGACAGGTCGACGTTGCGCGTGATGATGACGATCGCCTGCCCGACGGCGACGAGCAGCAGCAGCGACGGCGTGAGCAGCAGGTCGCGGAAGCCGTCGGGCGAGAAGAGGAACGTCGGGTTGTTCAGCGTCGCCACGACGATGATCAGCACGAGCGCGAGGACGATGCCGCTCTCGCGCGCCGTGGCGACGTGCGAGACGAGCTTCGCCGCGGGGCTGGTGCCCGGACGGACGGGGGTGGCGGTGCTCATCGGAGGCTCTCCGCTTCAGGGGTGGTCGGGACGGGGAGGAAGGATGCCGCGCTCACAGCGATGCCCCCGCCTCGGCGGTCGCGGCGAACATGACGGCCTCGGGGGTGGCATCCGCTCGCGCGAACTCCCCCGTCAGTCGTCCTTCGCGCATGACGAGGACGCGGTCGGCCATGCCGAGGACCTCGGGCAGTTCGCTCGAGATCATGAGGATCGCGAGGCCCTGCTGCGCGAGCTCGGAGAGGAGGCGATGCACCTCGCTCTTGGTTCCGACGTCGATGCCGCGGGTGGGCTCGTCGACGATCAGCACCTTGGGCTGCGTCGCGAGCCACTTGCCGATGACGACCTTCTGCTGGTTGCCGCCGCTGAGCGTTCCCGTCGTGGCATCCAGGGCCGCCGTCTTGACCTCGAGGCGGCTCGCCCATTCGCGCGCCGCGCGGTTCTCATCGGAGCTGCGCAGGAGTCCCCAGCGCGAGAGCTTCTGTCGGATCGCGAGGGTGATGTTGCGCGAGACGCCCTCGTCGAGGACGAGCCCCTGCTTGCGGCGGTCTTCGGGCACGAGCGCGAGGCCGCGTGCCGTCGCCTGACGCACGGCGTTCTTCGGCAGCATGCTGCCCGCGAGGCGCACGGTGCCCGATTCGTAGGGGTCGACGCCGAAGATCGCGCGGGCGACCTCGCTGCGCCCGGCGCCGACGAGTCCGGCGAGACCGACGATCTCGCCGGCGCGCAGCGTGAACGAGATGTCGCGGAAGACGCCCTTGCGGGTGAGCCCCTCGACCTCGAGCACGACCTCGCCGGGGGTGGACGGCAGCTTCGGGAAGAGCTCGGTCACGTCGCGGCCGACCATCTGCCGCACGAGGTCGTCGACCGTCGTGTCGGCCAGGGGCGTCGTGTGGACGTATGCCCCGTCGCGCATGACGGTCACGGTGTCGCACAGGGCGAAGACCTCGTCGAAGCGGTGCGAGATGAACAGCAGGGCGCGGCCCTCGTCGCGCAGGCTCCGCGCCACCGCGAACAACCGCTCGACCTCGACGCCGCTGAGCGCCGCGGTGGGCTCGTCCATGATCAGCACCCGAGCGTCGAGCGAGATGGCCTTGGCGATCTCGATGATCTGCTGGTCGGCGATCGAGAGCCCCTCGGTCACCCGATCGGGATCGAGGGCGACGCCCAGGCGGGCGAAGATCTGCGTCGCCTCCTCGCGCATCGCGGCGCGGTCGATGCGTCCGAGACGGCCGGTGGGCTGGCGGCCCATGAAGATGTTCTCGGTGACCGACAGGTCGGGGAACAGCGTCGGCTCCTGGTAGATGACCGCGATCCCCGCGGCCTTCGACTGGGCGGTGCTGACGAAATCGACGCTCTCGCCGTCGAGCAGGAAGTCGCCGTCGTCGCGACGGTAGAGGCCCGCGATGATCTTCACGAGCGTCGACTTGCCCGCGCCGTTCTCGCCGATCAGCGCGTGGATCGAACCACGGTCGAGCACGAGGCTCCCCGACCGCAGGGCCACCACGGGGCCGAAGGACTTCATCACGCGGCGCAGCTCGAGGGCGTGGTCGGACGGGGCGTGGGTCGCGTCCATCGCGTCAGCCATGCGGCCTCCTCATTGAGGGTCGGTCCGGTTTCCCGGGTCGAATCTGAAACGTTTCAGATCGGATGCCAGTCACTGTAGGGTGAGCCCGACGACGTGGTCAAGTCGGGATCGCGTCGAGACCGGATCGTGACGTGAGGAGGCGCCGTGTCGGTGAGCATCCGCGATGTCGCGACGCTGGCGGGCGTGTCGGTCGGGACCGTCTCGAACGTGCTCAACCGCCCCGACGCCGTCTCCGCCTCGTCGGTCGAACGCGTCAACAGTGCGATCGAGCAGCTCGGCTACGTGCGCAACGACGCGGCGCGCCAACTGCGCGCGGGAGTGAGCACGACCGTCGGCTTCGTGGCACTCGACGGCCGCAACCCCTTCTTCGCCGACGTCGTGGGCGGCGCCGAACACGAGGCCACCGCGCGCGGTCTCGCCGTCCTGCACGGCAACAGCGACGAGGACGCCGCCCGGGAGACGCTGTACATCGACCTGTTCGAGCAGCAGATGGTGCGGGGCCTGCTCATCGCGCCGTTCGGCGACGTCACCGCGCGACTCACGCGGCTTCGCGCCCGCGGCATCCCGTCGGTGCTGATCGACCGCTTCTCCGGCGACGGACGCTTCTCGTCGGTCTCGGTCGACAGCGTGGCCGGTGGACGACTGGCGGCCGAGCACCTGCTCTCGCGCGGTCGTCGCCGGATCGCCTTCGTCGGCGGCTCCTTCGACATCCGTCAGGTCACGGACCGTCTCGCCGGAGCCCGCAGCGCGGTCGAGAACAGCGCCCACCCCGCCACGCTCGAAGTCGTCCCCACCCACGCGCTCACGGTCGACGAAGGAGTGGCCGCCGGGCGGCGGCTCCTGGCCCGCGACCGCGCCGATCGCCCCGACGCGGTCTTCGCCGCCAACGACCTGCTCGCCCTCGGACTCCTCCAGGGCCTGGTCGTCGACGGCCGCATGCTCGTGCCGGACGAGATCGCCGTCGTCGGCTTCGACGACATCCCCTTCGCCGCCGCGGCGGCCGTGCCGCTCACCTCCGTCCGCCAGCCGAGCGCGCTCATCGGGGGGACGGCGATGCGCATCCTGCTCGACGAGGCCGACGATCCCGGGCGCCCGACGCGGCAGACGGTGTTCGCGCCGGAGCTCGTCGCCCGAGCGTCCACGGGGGCGCCGTAGCCCGACGCCCCCGCGCCGGCGTCAGTGCGCCGGCATCCCCTCCACGGCCTCGGCCTGCTTCGGCGTCCGCACGAACGCCGCGAGCACGACCACCGCGATCGACAGGCACGCCGCGACGAAGAAGGCGGTGTGGATGCCGGAGGCCGTCGCATCCACGGCACCCGCTCCCCCACCGGCCGCCGACGCGGCGCCGACGGTCATGAGGGTCACGAACACCGCGGTGCCCGCCGCTCCCGCGAGTTGCTGCACGGTCGACACGATCGCGGAGCCGTGCGGGTAGAGCGCACGCGGCAGCGAGCCGAGCGCCGAGGTCATGAGCGGGGTGAACATGAACGCCAGGCCCAGGCTGAGGACGCAGTGCACGGCGATGACGAAGCCGATCGGCGTCGTGGCCGAGAGCGTCGCGAAGCCCCACAGCGCGACGCTCGCGACGACCGCGCCCGGGAGCACCAGCGGGCGCGCGCCGAAGCGGTCGAAGAGGTTGCCGACGATCGGCGCCATGAGACCCATGAGCAGTCCGCCCGGCAGCAGCATGAGGCCGGTGGGGAGGGTTCCCAGGCCCAGGACGTTCTGCAGGTACAGCGGCAGCAGGATGAGCACGCCGAAGAGGGTGGTCATGGCGACGACGACCAGGATCACGGCCACGGTGAAGGTCGAGTGGCGGAAGACGGCGAGGTTCAGCAGGACGCGTTCGGTCGCGCCGAGCCGCACCTGCCGGACGACGAAGGCGGCGAGCGCGACCGCACCGACCACGAGGGGGATCCACACGGGCACGAGGGCGTGTCCGCCGGCGGCCTCGCCGATGCTGGAGAGTCCGAAGATGATGCCGCCGAAGGCGAGGGCCGACAGCACCACCGAGAGCACGTCGAGGGCGACGCGCCGGGTCTCGGTGAGGTTCTGCACCCAGCGGGCGCCGAGCGCGATCGCGACGAGGGCGATCGGCACCATGACGACGAACATCGCACGCCAGGGGAAGACCGACAGGATGAGTCCCGACACGGTGGGCCCCACGGCCGGGGCCACCGAGATGACGATCGAGATGAGGCCCATCATGCGCCCGCGCCGGTGGGCGGGGACGACGTTGAGCACCGTCGTGAACAGCAGCGGGATCATGATCGCCGTGCCCGACGCCTGAACGATGCGCCCGAGCAGCAGCACACCGAAGCCCGGCGCGACGGCGGCGACGACCGTGCCGAGGGTGAACAGCCCCATCGCGGTGAAGAAGAGCGTGCGGAGCGGGAAGCGCTGGATGAGGAACCCGGTGGTGGGGATGACCACGGCCATCGTGAGCAGGAAGGCCGTGGTGAGCCACTGCGCGGTGGCGGCGGCGATGTCGAGCTCGCGCATCAGTTCGGGCAGGGCGACGCCCATGATCGTCTCGTTCAGGATGACGACGAAGGCGGCGACCACGAGGAGGGCGATGACCGCACCGGGGCGGACGTCGCTCCTGCCGGGCGGCGTGGCGGTGGTGGGGACGGTTCCGGTGGAGACCATGGGCGACCAATCTGAGCAGGTTCCGACAAGTTGGCAGTTACTGCCAATAAGACATGGACTACTGTATCGGACATGAGCACCCCCGCGGCCCCCGTCGAGGGCCTGCGCGACCGCCGCCGCCGCGAGACCGCCGTCGAGATCTGCGCCGCCGCTCTCGACCTCTTCGAACAGAAGGGGGTGCAGGGCACGACGGTCGACGAGATCGCCGCGCGCGCGGGCGTGTCCGCACGCACGTTCTTCCGCCTCGCCGGCACGAAGGAAGACGCGGTCTTCATCGACGACGGCCGCTTCGCCGACGCCCTCGCGGGGGTCGGCGACTCCGGCGACGGCATCCGCGCCCTCCTCTCGGCTCTGCGCGACGTCTTTGCCCGTGAACTCCAGCTCCTGGATGCCGACGCCCGGGCGCGCGAACGGTACCTGCGCGTGCGGCGACTCATCGCCCACGAGCCCGCCCTGCTCGGCGCCGCCGTGCGCCGGGAGGTCACCTCGGCCGATCGCTTCGTCCCCGAGATCGCCGAACGGGTCGGGCTCGCCGAGCTCGACGTGCGCACGGCCCTCGGAGTGGCCGGCCTCGAGATGCGGACGACCCTCGACGAGTGGGCGCGCCGCTACGACCGCGGCGAGGCGAGCACGCTCGAAGGTCTGCACCGCGAGGTGCGGGCCCGGCTGGCGGACGCCGTCTGACTCGCCGACACGACCGCGGCGGTCACGTCTCGCGCGTGATCGTGACCTTCACCTTGAGGTTGCTCTTGCCGGGGCCGGCGTAGACGCCCCGCAGCGGAGGGACGTCGTTGTAGTCGCGGCCGCGACCGACGAGCACGTGACGGTCGCCGATCTCGATGTTGTTCGTGGGGTCGAAGCCCTGCCAGTCGCCCGCGAACCACTCGACCCACGCGTGCGACTCGCCCGTGACCGCCTCGCCGACCTCCGCGGACGGCTTCGGGTGCAGGTAGCCCGAGACGTAGCGGGCCGGGATGCCGACCTCGCGCAGCGCTCCGATGGCGACGTGCGCGATGTCCTGGCACACGCCCTTACGGGCCTCCCACGCGTCGATCGCCGTGGAGGTCACGCCCGTGACGCCCTGCATGTACTCGATCGCGTTCCCGATCGCCTCGGCGATGGCGTGCGCGGCCGGGCCGGGACGGTCGTGTTGGGCGGCGATGGACCGCGCCAGTTCGGCCACCTCGGCGTGCGGGGTGGTGCGGCGGGTCTGCGACAACTGCTCCACCGTCGAGATCGATCGGTCCGCCTCGGCGGCGAGCTGCTCCCACGTGATGTCGGCGTGCTCGATCGGTCGAGGGCGCACCTCGACCAAGGAGCGCGCCGTGATCGTGAGCGCGGCATGCGGCGAGAGGACGTCGAACGCCGCGACCCGCGTGCCGAAGTAGTCGACGTACTGGTTGACCGAGGTGGAGGGCTCGATGTCGAGCGACGAGCTCAGCACGAACTGGCTGTCGGTGGAGTGCGGGAGCATGCGCGCCTCGTTGTACGAGGCGACGACGTCGCCCGGGTACACGAAGCCGGTCTGGTGCTCGATGCGCAGGCGCTTCATCGCAGACCCCCCGGGGTCGTCGCGATCGCCGCGGTCATGGCATCCATCATGAGATCTCCCCGATCCAGCTCGGCTCGGCCTGCGTCGGGAAGAACCGCGAGCGGATCGCCTCCGACGCCTCGCGCGTGACCGTCTGCACGCGCTGCATGTGCTCCGGCAGGTCGGTGAGCACGTCGCTGACCGGCCGGTACTCGAGGTCGTTGCGGATCTGACCGAGGGCCCGCAGCACGGTGTTGGAGTGCCCGACACGGTCGGCGCGCGGGTCGATCGCGCTCATGCAGTCCTCGGCCCGCTGGATCGAGTAGATGATCGAGCGCGGGAACAGGCGGTCGAGCAGCAGGAACTCCGCCGCGTTGCGGGCGCTCGGCATGCCTCGATAGGTGCGCAGGTAGGCCTCGTAGGCGCCGCACGACCGAAGGATCGTGGTCCACGACGGCCCCGACACCTCGGTGAGCGACCGGGTCGCGAGCAGGCGGGCCGTCATGTCGGTGCGCTCGATGCTGCGGCCGAGGGTGAAGAACTGCCACGCCTCGTCGCGGTTGGTGGACGAGTCGACGATGCCGATCGCCAGGGCGGCGCGTTCGCGCACCCACTGGAAGAACTCGTGCACCTTGTCGGTCTGCAGCCGCCGCGGCATCCGCGAATTCGTGGTGTTGAGGATCTCCCACAGCTCGGTCGAGACGATCTCGCGCGCGCGGCGGGCGTTCTCGCGGGCCGCGGTGAGCGAGTAGGCGATGCTCGACGGATTCATGCGGTCGACCGCGAGGCGGGCCAGCACGTCGTCGCGGCGCACCGAGTCGACGTTCTCGGGCCAGGCCGAGCCCATCACGCTCAACAGCGACCGGCACGCGGTGTCCTCGTCGATCCAGGGATCCTCGAGCAGCAGCTGCAGGTGCACGTCGAGGATGCGCGCGGTGCCGTCGCTGCGCTCGATGTAGCGCCCGATCCAGAACAGGCTCTCCGCGATGCGGCTCAGCATGATCCCCGCTCCCCTCCGTCACCAGCGGGCGCGGCCGAGCGCACAGAGGACCCTGGGCGCACCGAGCACCCTGAGCGTGTCGAGGGGTCCGGTACCCCCTCGCGCGCCTGCTGTTGCTGCTCCGCCTGCGGGCCGTGCTGCACCCCGGCATCCTGCTGCTGCTGTTCCTGCTGCTCCTTGCCGGAGCCCGGGCGCGGGTCGCGCGGGGAGGTGGTGGGCGCGGGCTGACCGTCGTAGATGATCGGGATCGCCTCGGTCACCGCCGCCTGGTCGGCGACGAGACCCGAGACGCCGTTGCCCTGGCCGTACTCGACGTGAGACGGCGCGGATCCGCCGACCACCCACGTGTCCTTCGAGCCACCGCCCTGGCTCGAGTTGACCACGAGCTGACCCTCGGGGAGGGCCACGCGGGTCAGGCCGCCGGGCAGCACCCAGATGTCGTCGCCGTCGTTGACGGCGAAGGGACGCAGGTCAGCGTGCCGCGGTCGCATCCCGTCCTCCACCAGCGTCGGGATGGTCGAGAGCATGACGACCGGCTGCGCGATCCAGCCGCGGGGATCGGCGAGCAGGCGTTTGCGCAGCGCGTCGAGCTCGGCGGGCGAGGCGTCGGGGCCCACGACGAGCCCCTTGCCGCCGGAGCCGTCGACCGGCTTGACGACGAGCTCGGGCAGGCGATCGAGCACCTCTTCGAGCGCGCCCGGGTCTTCGAGCCGCCAGGTGTCGACGTTCTTGAGGATCGGCTCCTCCGCGAGGTAGTAGCGGATGAGATCCGGCACGTACGTGTAGAGCAGCTTGTCGTCGGCGACGCCGTTGCCCACGGCATTGGCGATGGTGACATTGCCCAGGCGCGCCGCGAGCATGAGGCCGGGGGCGCCGAGCATCGAGTCGGCGCGGAACTGCAGCGGGTCGAGGAAGTCGTCGTCGACGCGGCGGTAGATGACGTCGACGCGCTGCGGTCCGCGCGTGGTGCGCATGAAGACCTTGCCGCCGATGCACAGCAGGTCGCGTCCCTCGACGAGCTCGACGCCCATCAGACGCGCGAGCAGCGTGTGCTCGAAGTACGCCGAGTTGTAGACACCCGGGGTGAGCACGACGATGTTCGGGTCGTCGATCCCGGGCGGGGCCGACGCCTTGAGCGCGGCGAGGAGCTTGTTCGGGTAGTCGCCGACGGGGCGGACGCGCATCGACACGAACAGCTCGGGCAGCGTCTGCGCCATGACCCGACGGTTGGAGATGACGTATGAGACACCCGAGGGCACGCGCACGTTGTCTTCGAGCACGCGCATCTCGCCGTGCTCGTCGCGGATGAGGTCGATGCCCGACACCTGGATGCGCACGCCGTTGGCACTGCGGATGCCGGCGGCCTGGCGGTAGAAGTACTGCGACGACGAGATGAGACCCGCGGGCAGGATGCCGTCGCGCACGCAGTGCTGGTTGCCGTAGGCGTCGTCGAGGAAGGCCTCGAGGGCGCGCACCCGCTGCTTCACGCCCGCCTCGATGCGCGACCACTCGTCGTAGGCGATGACCCGGGGCACGGCATCCAGGGGGAAGGGCCGCTCCTCGCCCGCGAAGTCGAACGTGACGCCCTGCGCCAGGTACGAGCTCGCCAGAGACTCGGTGCGGCCGCGCAGCTCCTCCTGGGTCATCTGCGCGAGCGTCTGGTACAGCTCCCGGTACGCCTCGCGAGAGGGGGCGGCGTCTCCGGGCGAGGCCGGGACGCCGAACATCTCGTCGTACGCCGGGATGCCGGATGCGGTCTTGCGCGGCGCCAGCGTGGAGCCGTAACCGTCGAACAGGTCACCCATGCTGAGACTCTACTCAGCACCGTGTTGCGGGAACGTTTCCCCCACACCTCTCCCACGTCCGCACAGCCGATGGATAGAGTGACGCCCACCGTCCGCCGCAACGACCAGGGGTGCCTCCATGCGCGTGCTCGTCACCAGTTCCCGTAACACCTTCGCCCTCGACCTGATCCGCAAGCTCGGCAGCGTCGGGCACACGGTGTTCGCGAGCGACACCTACGACGGCGCCGTGGGCAACCACTCGCGCTTCCTCTCCGGACACCTCGCCACCCCGTCGCCGCGGTTCGAGACCGACGCCTTCATCGCCGCGGTGAGCGACTACGTCGAGAAGCACGACATCGACGTGATCATCCCCACGTTCGAGGAGGTCTTCTACCTCGCCGCCCGCGTGACCGACCTTCCCGCGCGCGTGCGCCTGTACGCCGGCAGTTTCGCCGATCTGGCGCGCCTGCACGACAAGGCGAGCTTCCAGCGCCTGGCTCAGGATGCCGGGGTGCCCATCCCCGAGACGGTGGTCGTCATCTCGCCCGAGGAGCTGCGCGAGGCGATCGCCTCGTTCCCGCGCTACTTCGCCCGCGCGGCGTTCTCGCGCGGCGGCGTCGGCCTGCTGACCAACACCGGTCCGCTCGCGGGCAAGATCCCGGTCGACGAGTGCGTCCCCACGCCCGAGCAGCCGTGGCTCGTGCAGCCCTTCGTCGATGGACCGATGGTGTGCACCTACAGCGTCGTCGTCGACGGCAAGGTCCAGGCGCACACCACGTACAAGGCCGCCGAGCAGTGGGCGCATTCCACCGCGATCGCGTTCATCGCCGTCGACAGCACCGACACGCTCCGCTACACGCAGCAGCTCGTCGACACCCTCGACCCGGGCTTCACCGGACAGATCTCGTTCGACTTCGTCGACCACGGCAGCGCCGCGGCCCCCGACTACAAGATCATCGAGTGCAACCCGCGGCCGACGAACGGCGTCATCCTGCTCGAGGCCGACGACGTGTCGAAGGCCATCCAGGGCGAGCTCGCCGAGCCGGTCGTGGCCGTGCCCGGCACGGAGCGGCAGATCACCCTCGCCGTGCTCGCCGACGCGTTCACGGAGCCGCTGAAGCACCTGCCGAAGACGCTGCACGACCTGCTGCACGTCCGTGACGTGGGCGCGGGGTGGTGGGACGACGCCGCGATGCTGTGGAGCCCCGCGACCATCGTCCACGGCGCCAAGATCTCGCACGGCGATCGCAAGGAGATCCTCGCGGCCCTCGGCGACGACATCGTGTGGAACGGCGAGCCGATCGAGGGGATGACCCCGGCGGACGCCGAGGCGCTCGAGGCGGTGCACGCCGGTCGGGTCTGACCCTCCGGCATCCGCGATACGTGCACGCGAGTCGCCAGGAATCGTCGTTTCCGGTGCGTCCAGGGCGACAGATCCTGGCGACTCACGCGCCCGGGATCAGGGGCGGAGCACCACCTTGATGCAGCCGTCCTCCTTCTTCTGGAACGTCTCGTAGAGACCGGGGGCGTCCTCCAGCGGGGCGTGGTGGGTGACCAGATCCATCACGCCGAGCGGGTCGGCGGAGTCCTCGACGAGCGGCAGCAGGTCATCGATCCAGCGCTTGACGTTGCACTGGCCCATGCGCAGGTTCAGCTGCTTGTCGAACATCGTCTTCATGGGCAGGATGTCGGCCTCGCCGGCGTACACCCCGCTCAGCGACACCGTGCCGCCGCGGCGCACCAGGTCGATCGAGGCGTAGACCGCGGCGAGGCGGTCGAGGCCGGCCTTGTCCATGAGCTTCTGCGCGAGGGCGTCGGGGAGCAGCCCGACGGCGTTCTGCGCGAGCTTGATGCCGCCGTTGCCGTGGGCCTCCATGCCGACGGCATCCACCACGCCGTCCGCCCCGCGTCCCTCGGTGAGGTCGATGAGCTCGTCGACGACGGTGTCGGTCAGGTCGTAGGTCAGGATGCCGTGACGCTCGGCCATCGCGCGGCGCTCCGGCTCGGGCTCGATCGCGAGCACCCGGTAGCCCAGATGCACGCCGATGCGTGCGGCGAACTGCCCCACCGGGCCGAGACCCATCACCGCGAGCGTGCCGCCCTCGGGGACGTTCGCGTACTTCACGCCCTGCCAGGCGGTGGGCACGATGTCGCTGAGGAACAGGTAGCGGTCGTCGGGCAGGTCGTCGCCGACACGGATGTGGTTGTAGTCGGCCAGCGGCACGCGCAGGTACTCGGCCTGACCGCCGGGGACCTGCCCGTAGAGCTTGGTGTAGCCGAAGAGCGCCGCGCCGCTGCCGTACTCGCGCACCTGCGTGGTCTCGCACTGCGACTGCAGACCGCGGCGGCACATGAAGCAGTGCCCGCACGAGATGTTGAAGGGGACGACGATGCGGTCGCCGACCGCGAGGTTCGTCACGGCCGAGCCGACCTCGACGACGACGCCCATGGGCTCGTGGCCGAGCACGTCTCCCTTGTCGATGAAGGGGCCGAAGAGCTCGTAGAGGTGGAGGTCGGAGCCGCAGATCGCCGTGGAGGTGATCTTCACGATCGCGTCGGTCGGCTCGAGGATCTCGGGGTCGGGGACCTCCTCGACGCTCACGTTGCGGGTGCCCTGCCAGGTCAGTGCCTTCATGGTGATGCCTCTCGTTCCGGGGACGGCCAGTCTGCGGCGAGACCGGAAGACCGCCGAGGTGGTTGACGAACCCCCGTCTCGTGGGTCAGGCGCCGGTCTCGGCCAGTGGTGGGGAGTCCACCCACGCGTGCACGCGGCGCAGGAACGCGGCGTATCCCGCCGGGGTGCGTCCCGTGAACCGCCCCGACGTCTCGACCTCGTGGGTGTCGCTCGCGCGCACCGTCGCCCCGATGGCCCGCACCGCGCGGACCAGGGCGACGTCCTCGTGCTCGGCGAGATCGGGGATCCCGCCGGCCCGCGCGTAGACGCTCGCGCGCACGCCGAGGTTGGCGCCGTGCACGTTGCCGGCGGGTTCACCGCGCCGGTGCGTCGCACGCCAGTACGCCGCATGCCGCGCGCTGAGATCGGCGAAGTCGGGACGCACCGTGCCCAGGATGAGATCGACACCGGCATCCATCAGCTCGAGCTGGTGCGTGATCCAGTCGCGGGGCACCGTGGTGTCGGCATCCGTCATCGCGATCCAGGTGTGCACCGGGTCGCTCCCGAGAAGGCTCAGGGCCCGCTCGACGCCGAGGCGGCGGGCGGTGCCCACGCGCCGCGCCGTCAGCTCGATCGCCTCGATCCCGCGGCGCCGCACCTGCGCCGCCGTGGTGTCGGTGCAGGCGTCCAGGGCGACCACGACCACCGCCGACAGCCCGGGGTCCCGCTCGCGCGCGTGCGCCACCGCCCGCTCGACCGAGGCCAGGCACCGACCGATCAGCGCCTCCTCGTCGTGGGCCGGGATGACCACCGCCAGCGCCGTCACGCGAGCAGGCCCGCCTCGGCCGCGACCGATCGGGCACCCGCTCGCCCGAACACCTCGAGCAGGAAGTCCTCCTCCTCGTGCCGCACGAGGCGCACGAGGTCGGGTCGGGCGCCGATCGCGGCGTGCACCTCGTCGCCGCTCCGCGGGTATTCGGCGACCGGATGCCGCCAGTGGCAGGCGACGAGGTGCCCGTCGGCGCTCAGCGTCGACACGGCCGCCGCGAGCCCCCGCTCGAGGTCGTCGCCCGCCCAGTAGTACGCCACCTCCGACAGCACGATGAGCTCGAACGCCCCCTCCGGCCAGTCGGCGGGCAGCGTCGCTCTCCGCAGCTCGACGTTCCGACGGTCGGCGAGGCGCGCGCGAGCGCGCTCGAGCGCAGCGGAGGCGAGGTCGACGGCGATGACGCGGTCCGCGCGATCGGCGAGCTCGGCGGTGAGCGCGCCCGTCGCGCAGCCGGCCTCGAACACCGCCCGGTAGCGCCGGCGCGGAAGCGCCGCGAGTAGCGCTGCGCGCTTGCGGTGCTCGTACCAGCGCGAATCGAACCCCCACGGATCGTCGTGGCGCGCGTACATGTCGTCGAAGTAGTCCTGCCCGACGGAGGGCGCGGCGGGCATCGCCACCGCGTCCCGCGCGGTCGGTTCTGCGACGGGCTCCGGGGCGAAGAACACCTCGCCGTCGCGCTCGAAGTGCGCGCGCATGCCCACGTGCACCATCGGCTCGTCGCCGGGCGCGGGCGACAACGCCTGGAGCTGACTCGCGTGCGTGTCGAGGGCGCGGGTCTTGGCATCCCGAGCCGCCGCGTCGAGGGCGAGGCGCTCCGCGCGCTCCCACGGCACGTCATCGACGCCGCCCCAGTGCCAGAGCCAGATCGGGAAGGAGCGCGAACGCACCCCGCGCGCCGCGCACACGTCCTCCACGATCTCGCCGACCACCCGGTGGTCGCGGTGTCCGTCCCCGCGCCACGGCGAGAGCACGAGCACCCGGTCGGAGGGCTCACGGTCGACCGCGCGCAGCACCGCCGCGGCGATGGCGTCGCGGTGGTCGTCGGTGCCGCCGTCGGGGAGTCCGAGGAACACCGGCTCGCTCTCGATCCCCACGATCGACGCGGCCTCCCGCAATTCGCGGCGGCGGGCCAGGGCGAGGGTCGCGGGGCTGTGCGTGGGCGAGTCGGGGTGCGACCCCTCGCCGTCGGTCACGACGAGGAGGTCGACCGGGATGCCGCGGGCGGCGGCCGTCGCGATCACGCCGGCGGCGCCGAGGGTCTCGTCGTCGGGATGCGCGGCCACGACGATGACCCGGTCCACGTCGAGGGCGAGCGCCGGGAGCTCGCGCCGCAGGGCGGGGCTCCACACGCTCTCGGCGGTCCCGGGATCGCGGTGGTCGAAGCTCACCACCCTCCGTCCCCCGCGGCGACGTCGGACCCGATGCGGGCGAGGTCCCGCTCGGCGTGATGCTGACGCACGTACACCTGGAGGTCGGCCACCCGCCGGGCATGCGCCTCGTCGGCGACGAGCGGCGCCGGTCCGAGGGCGTGCGCGGCCGCGGCGATCGTCTGCTCGACGGCGTCGACGACGACCGTGCGCGCGCGGGTGGCGCGCAGACCCGGGGATGCCGACCCGCCGCCGTCGAACACCGTCGCCGTCTCCACCAGGACGGCGCGCGCCGCCCACAGGGCCGCATCGGCGCGTCCCAGGTGCACGCGCGAGAGCTGATCGGCCCGCTCCCCCGCGGCGGCCGCGGCGAGCGCGTCGCGCAGGGGCATCGCCCCGCCCCACCAGCACGCCGCGACACCGACCCCGCCGTGCGCGAATCCGGGTCGGCGCAGGTACCAGCCCGGATCGCCGACGGGGACGGCGATCGCGCCGTCGACGTCGATCGGGGCGCTCACGACCCGGTCGAGGCCCCGGGCGTGCCACGGTCCCGAGCGCGCCGACACGGCCGGGCCGCGCAGGTCGAGCGCGAAGAGCTGCCGGTGGTCGTCGTCGACCCAGGCTGTGACGAGCGCGTGGTCGAGGTCGGCGGCAAGGGAGCACCAGGGCTTCGTCCCGTGCAGGGTCCAGGTGCCGGCATCCCGTCGCGCCTCGAGGCGCGCGCCCGGCCCCTCGGCCGCGAAGACCCCCCACGAACCGTCCGTTTCGGTGTCGAGCACGATCCCGTCGGCGGCCGCCTCGTCGAGGATGGCGAGGGCATCGAGATGCGGCTCGAGCATGCGGGCCGCGGCGACGTCGCGGGCGGCGACCCCGGCGAGCAGCTCCCAGGTCGCCGCGAGCGACCGCGGCCGGGGGACCCCGGTCGCCCAGGCGAGCGTGGCGGCGAGATCGGTGCCGAGGGTCTGCACGGCATCCGCCCGCTCGAGAGCCTCACGGACGCCGTCGAGATCGACCGCGCCGGGCGCGAGGAGCAGGGGGAAGCGGGGATGGTCGCCGTCTGTCACCGGCCCACCCTCGGCGCGGGGAACGTTTCACGACAGAGCCTTGACACCGACCCGCCGACGGACAGCGGATGCCGCTCGTCGGCGCCGCGGCTCAGCGGCGGCGGAGCACGCGGCGGCGGACCAGGGCGTCCAGCCGCGCGATCTGCACGAGAAGCGACGGGAACGACGCCGACACACCGGTGCGCGGCAGCCGGTCGAGCGCCGGCTCATCGCCGGGGAGAGCCGCCTGCTGCCCACGCACGAGCCGCCGGATGGCGTTCAGGAGTGCCATCGGATGGGTGTCGAGGGCGCTGTGACCGTTGTGGAGGCGCACGAGGGTGGCATCCGGAGCCGACGCGACCACCCGCTCGGCGATCTCGGGTGGGGTGCGCAGGTCGCGATCGCCCGAGAGCACGACGAGCGGCCAGTCGAACGCGCGCACGGCCTCGAGCAGGTCGTACGGCTCTCCCGCGAAGGCGGGGTAGCGCGGGGCGAGGGGCAGGTAGGTGCGCACCGGGTCGAGCGGGTGCCCGTCGAGGGCGCCCCCGTACCCCAGCTCACGGAACGCGATCGTGCCCACCAGATCGAACTCGTAGATGCGCGGGATGTCGGCGATCTCGGCGTCGCGCGTGGCGTAGGCGGTCAGCGCCCGCCACGCGAGACCGGGCTCGTGACGCACGAGCGGGTGGACGAGGTCGGTCCCTCCGAGCTCGTACGCGGCGCGGACGACGTCGAGCACGATGCGCTCCGAGACCCCCGCCGTCACGAGACGCCGCACCCCGCGGGCCATGTCGTCGTCGGCATCCCAGAACAATCCTCGAACGGCAGCGCGCTCGATGTCGATGTCGTGGGCCGACTGCAGAGCGGAGTCGATCAGCATCGACGCGACCCGTTCCGGATGCCGCGCCCCGAACGCCATCGCGAGGTAGCTGCCGTAGGAGGAGCCGACGATCACCGCCCGATCGACGCCCTCCGCGTCGAGCACCGCCGCGACGTCGTCGAGCACGGAGGTGATGCGCATCGCCGCGGGAGGGAGCGGGCGGGCGTCGAGGTCGCGGCGGGAGCGCCCGATGCCGCGGTGCTCGATCATGATCACATCGAGCCCGCCGCCGGCCGCCCGTCGCCGCAGGCCGCGGTACGGCAGGACCGACGCCAGTCCCGGGCCCCCGGGGACGATCACGACAGGGGTCGCGCCGCGCGGTCCCGTCCGCACGTACGCCAGGTCGAAGGCGGGCGCGCCGTCGGCCGCCGGGCGCCGGACGTGCCGCAGGCTCTCGCGCATGGGGGAACGCTACCGCTGCGGGGCGTGGGTGGGCCCGGATGCGCGCGGACGGTTCCGGTTGGCTGTGAGTTCCGCCCCCGCCGGCACCAGCGCGCTCGGCGCTCCCTATGCTCCGAAGGTGACCCCCGCTCCCTCCCGCCTGCGCGATCTCCCGGCCGTCGTCGCGGGGATCGCCGCGACCGTGCTCGGGGCGGGTCTCGGCGAACTCGCCGCGGCGCTCGTCGCCCCTTCCGCGAGTCCCTTCGCGGTCATCGGGGGCGCGATGATCGATCTCGCCCCCGCGTGGGCGAAGGACCTGGCCATCGACCTATTCGGCACGGGCGACAAGGCCGCGCTGCTGGTCGGCATCGCCGTCCTGCTGATGGTGGTCGCCGGGGTGGCCGGCGCGCTCGAGAACCGTCGTCCGCCGTGGGGCCGGGTGGTGCTCGCGGGTCTCGGCGCGCTCGGCGCCGTCGTGTCGCTGACGCGCGCCGATGCGGGACTGCTGTCTCCGGTGCCGTCGCTCATCGCGGGAGCGGGGGCGGCGGTCGTGGGCGCCCTGCTGGTCGGCCGCCTCCGTCGTCCGCCCCGGCGGCCCGTCGCCGATCCGCGCGCGGACGAGGGGGTCACCCGTCGCGGCGTGCTCGCCCTCTCGGGCGTCGCCGTCATGGCCGGCGCCCTCGCCGCCTTCGGTTCGGTGGCGCTGAGCGGCGGCGCGCGGGCGATCAGCGCCGTGCGTTCCGCCCTGCGCCTGCCGCAGCCCGCGACCACGACCACGGTTCCGGATGCCGCCGACCTCGGCATCGACGGCCTCTCCCCCGTCATCACACCGTCGGCGGACTTCTACCGCATCGACACCGCCCTCGTCGTGCCCCAGGTCGATCCCGCGACCTGGACGCTGCGCGTGCACGGCCTCGTCGAGCAGGAGGTGGTACTGCGCTGGGACGACCTCGTCGCCCTCCCCCAGAAGGAGACCGTGGCCACCCTGGTCTGCGTCTCGAACGAGGTCGGCGGCTCGCTCATCGGCACCGCGCGGTGGCTCGGCGTGCCGATCCGCGACATCCTCGCGCGGGCGAAGCCGACCGCCGAGGCCGACATGGTTCTCTCGCGCTCCGTCGACGGGTTCACGGCATCCAGTCCCCTGGAGGCGCTCACCGACGACCGCGACGCGCTGCTCGCGATCGGCATGAACGGCGAACCGCTGCCGATCGAGCACGGCTTCCCGGTGCGCATGGTCGTGCCAGGACTCTACGGCTACGTCTCCGCGACGAAATGGGTGAGCGAGCTCGAGGTCACGCGCTTCGACCGCGCCGAGGGGTACTGGACCCCGCGCGGATGGTCGGAGCGCGGACCGGTGAAGCTGCAGTCGCGCATCGACGTCCCCCGCGCGGGTGCACGCGTGGAGCCCGGCTCGACCGTCATCGCCGGGGTCGCCTGGCACAACCACGTCGGCGTCGCCGGTGTCGAGGTGCAGGTCGACGACGGCCCGTGGCAGCCGGCGACGCTGGCGACGGCCATCTCCGCCGACACGTGGGTGCAGTGGAGCCTGCCGTGGGAGGCGACGAGCGGCCTGCACACCGCGCGCTGCCGCGCCATCTCGGCCGACGGCAGCACGCAGACGTCCGACCAGGCCCCTCCCGCCCCCGACGGCGCGACCGGCTGGGACGAGGCGACGATCTCGGTCGCGTGACGCTCACGCGCGAGATGCCAGGATTCGTCGCCGGAGCGGACTCCGAAGAGACGAAATCCGGCACCTCACGCGAGAGCGAGTGCGGTCAGGCCGCCAGCACGTGCTTGAGCTGCTCGACGGCCCAGTCGAGCTCGGTCGCGCGGATCGTGAGCGGCGGCGCGATGCGGATCGTCTGGCCGTGCGTGTCCTTCACCAGGACGCCGCGGGCCAGCAGCTTCTCCGCGATCTCGCGACCGGTGCCCACGGCGGGGTCGATGTCGACACCGGCCCACAGCCCCGCGATGCGCACGGCCGTGACGCCCTGGCCCACGAGCGTCCGCAGGTTCTGCTCGAGGTGCGCGCCCAGCGCCTTCGCGCGGGTCTGGAACTCCCCGGATGCCAGCATCTCGACCACGCGCAAGCCGACGGCCGCGGCCAGCGGATTTCCGCCGAACGTCGAGCCGTGTTCGCCGGGACGGATGACGCCGAGGACGTCCTCGTTCGCGACGACCGCCGACACCGGCAGGATGCCGCCGCCCAGCGCCTTTCCGAGGAGGTACACGTCGGGCACGACGCCCTCTCGGTCGCACGCGAACGTCTCTCCGACGCGGCCGAGACCCGACTGGATCTCGTCGGCGATGAAGAGCACGTCGTTCTCCGTGCAGATCTCGCGCACGCGACGGAGGAAGCCTTCCGGCGGGACGACGACGCCGGCCTCGCCCTGGATGGGCTCGAGGAGCACCGCGGCGGTGTTCTCGTCGATCGCGGCGGCGATGGCATCCGCGTCTCCGTAGGGCACGTGCACGAAACCGGGCGCGTACGGGCCGAAGTCGTCGTGCGCGGTGGGGTCGTCGCTGAAACCGACGATCGTCGTGGTGCGACCGTGGAAGTTGCCGGTGGCGACGATGATGGTCGCGGCGTCCGCGGCGATGCCCTTCGTGCGGTAGCCCCAGGCGCGCGCGACCTTGATGCCGGTCTCGACGGCCTCGGCTCCGGTGTTCATCGGCAGGACCAGGTCTTTGCCGCACAACTGCGCGAGCGCCGTGGCGAAGGGGCCGAGCTTGTCGTTGTGGAACGCGCGGCTCGTGAGCGTCAGCCGGTCGAGCTGTTCGCGGGCGGCGGCGAGGATCGCCGGGTGCCCGTGGCCGAAGTTCAGCGCGGAGTACGCCGACAGCAGGTCGAGGTAGCGCTTGCCCTCGACGTCCGTGACCCAGACGCCCTCGGCGCGCGCGGCGACGACCGGCAGCGGGTGGTAGTTGTGTGCGAGGTGCGCCCCCTCGGCGGCGATGAGCTGCGCGCCGAGGTCGTCGACGGCGGTGCTCATCGGGTGCCCCCGCGCAGTTCGAGCGTGCAGCACTTGATCCCGCCGCCGCCGAGCAGCAGCTCGGACAGATCCACGAGCACGGGCGTGTACCCGCGCTCGCGCAGCTGCGCCTCGAAGCCCTTCGCGCGCGGCGAGATGATGACGTTCTTTCCGTCGCTGGCGGAGTTGAGACCGAACACCGAGCCGTCGGCATCCGAGACCCGGATGGCGTCGGGGAAGCGCTCGCGCAGGATCGCCTGGCTGTGCTCGTCGAAGGCGTTCGGCAGGTACGCGACGTTCGCCTTGTCGACGCCGCCGGGGCCCTCGACCGGGTCCAGCACGGCGAGCGCGGTGTCGAGGTGGTAGAACCGCGGGTCGGTGAGCGTCAGCGACACGACCTCGCGCGAGAACACCTCGCCGACCTCGCGGTGGCTGTCGCCCGTCGAACGGAAGCCGGTGCCCGCGAGGATCGTGTCGCCGACGAGCAGGAAGTCGCCCTCGCCCTCGTTGACCTCGACGGGCTCGGCGACCTCGAAGCCGTTGGCGGCGAACCACTCGATGAACGCGGGCGCCTCGGCGGCCCGCTCGCGGAAGCGGAACTTGGGGCCGTACGCGACCCCGTCGATGACGAACCCGCCGTTGGCCGTGTAGACCATGTCGGGCAGCCCCTCGAGCGGGTCGATCAGGTCGATCTCGTGACCGAGCTCGATGTAGGTGTCGTAGAGCGCCTGCCACTGCTGCACGGCGAGATCCGTGTCGGTGGGACGCGAGGGCTCCATCCACGGGTTGATGCTGTAACTCACCGTGAAGTGCGAGGGCTTGCACATCAGGTACCGGCGGTGCTGCTGGACGCGCTCGGTCGTCGCCTCGGCGGCGGTGGCGGGGGTAGCGGACATCTCTGCTCCTCGGAGGAAAGGTGCGGCGGACGCTGTCCTGGGGCTCGGTGGCCCTTCGACCCGTGCGGCGCTCATCAAGTTCATGGGACGCCGTGCGGGGAAAGGTCGGTCCGAGCACGCCGTGGTCATTGTCTCACGAGGCCGCCGCGCAGCCCCGGCGACTTCGCCGATGCGCGGCCGACACGCGGCATCCCTCCCCTCGGATCGAGGTTGCGCCCGGCTGACGCGCACTCGAGGGACGACACCGGATGCCGACTCACACGGCCCCGTGGACGCCCTCCGCCCGCAGCCGGGCGACGTCGGCCGCCGAGTGGATCCCCGCATCGGAGCCCAGGCCGGTGGCGACGAGGCTCCCGCAGGCGAGACCGCGCTGCGCGGCTTCCCCGACGCCCGCGCCGTCCAGGAGACCCCAGATGAATCCCGCGCTGAACGCGTCGCCGCACCCGGTCGTGTCGACGACGTCGACGGCATATGCCGGAAAGCGCATATCGCGTTCCTCACGCGTGCTGATGCTCACCCCCGCGGCGCCACGGGTGACGACGAGCGTCTGCACGCCCGCGTCCAGATAGAACGCGACGGCCTCGTCGAGCGCCTGCGTCCCGGCGAACGACAGGGCGTCCTCCTCGCTCGGGAACAGATAGTCGACGAACGGCAGGCACGGGAGTACCGCGTCGCGATCGCCCGCACCCCCGGTCGGGATGAAATCCATCGTCGTCACGATCCCGGCCTCGCGTGCACGACGCAGCAGGTCGACGCTCGGCGGTCCGTCGATCCCCGGGAGCAGGCAGGAGCCGCCCAGGTGGAGGACGGCGACGCCGTCGAGAGCGAGGGAGGCGAGGTCCTCGGGTCGGACCGCGGCGTTCGAGCCGATGACGTGCAGCGCAGGGCGGCTTCCGTCGCGTCGGATCGGCAGCATCGTCGCCGAGGTGGGACGCTCGGGCCGGACGGCGAGCCCGGTGACGTCGACGCCCTCCGCGGCCATCGTCGACCGCAGGAATACGCCCAGCGCATCGTCGCCGACGGCGCCGACGGTCGCGACGGCGACGCCCAGGCGCGCGAGATCGACGGCGGTGGCCGCCGCGGTCCCGGCGACGGTGAGGCGGATCTCGTCGAGCAGAGCGAGCCCCTGTCCGGGCGGGATGGCCTCGACGTAGCGGCCGAGGACGTCGGCGACGTGGAGTCCGACGGTGACGACGCGAGCGGCGGGCTGGGGCATGGGTCTCCTCGGGTGGGCGAACGGGCGAAGCCTACTGAGGGGCACATCGGTGACGGCTTCATTTCACCGTGTGACGCCCAAGTCGAACGCCGTGATGACCCCTCCCTACGATTCGAGAGACCGCTGCCCGGCGGTCCCCACACAGCATCCGCGGCGACGCGCGCACCGACGCGAGCGCCCACCGGCCCCACAGGAGCCCACCGTGAGAAAGTCCCTCTTCGCCCTTCCGGCGCTCGTCGTCGCGGCGGGCCTCGCCCTCGCCGGGTGCACCACCGTCTCCTCGGGAGGCGACGCCGCCCCGAACGGCGACGGCGTCGATCCGAACCAGCCGCTGGCGGGGAAGACGATCGGCATCGCCGTCGTCGGCACGCAGCACTTCTGGGACCGCGAGGCCTTCCAAGGCGCGGTGGACGAGGTCACCAAGCTCGGCGGCACGCCGCTGACCACCGACGGCAACCGCGACAACACCCTGCACGCGCAGAACCACGACATCTTCCTCGCGCAGAACGTCGACGCCGTCATCACGATCCTCGGCGACGCGTCGGTCGACCCCAAGCTCCAGCAGCTGCACGACGCCGGAATCCCGGTCTTCGGGGTGGACCACGCCTCGGAGTACGCGGTGAACAACGCCCAGTCCGACAACCAGGTCGGCGGCACGGCCCTGGGCAAGATCACCGGTGAGGCCCTCGGCGGAGAGGGCAACATCGCCGTCTTCAACGCCTTCGGCTCGAGCCTGTCGTTCTGCGGAGAGCGCTACGACGCGTGGAAGAACGAGCTGTCGACGAACTATCCGAACATCACGCTGATCGAGCCCGAGCTCGCGGAGCAGTTCGCCAACGCCCCGGACGACGCGCGTCAGCAGACGCTCGCGCTGCTGGAGAAGTACCCGGTCGGCACGATCCAGGACATCCACGTCGCGTGCTGGGACCAGCCCGCGATCGGTGTCGTGCAGGCGATCGAGGACTCGGGCCGCACCGACGTCAAGGTCACGGCGTTCGACGCCGGCCCCGACACCCTCGAGATCATGAGCGAGCCCAACAGCCCGTTCGTGGGCAACATCGCGCAGCTGCCGCGCAAGATCGCGACGATCTCGGCCGACAACGTCGGCAAGTACTTCCTCGGCGAGGAGGTCGAGAAGGTCAGCTACGTCGACACCATCCCGGTCGCCGGCCCCGACGAGGCGAAGAAGGTCTCGAAGGAGCTGGGCTACACCCAGTGACCATCAGCTCCTCCCCCCTCGTGACGCCGGTCCTGCAGATGACCGGCGTCACGAAGGCGTTCGCGGGCGTCCCGGCTCTCCGGGGCGCCTCGATCGACGTGCGTCCGGGCGAGGTGCACGGCCTGGTCGGCGAGAACGGCGCGGGCAAGTCCACACTCATCAAGATCCTCGCCGGGATCTACGAGCGCGACGGCGGTGCGGTGGCGATCGACGGTGCGGATGCCGGGCGTCTCACGTCCGCCGACGCGCACGCCGCCGGCATCCGCTTCGTGCATCAGGAGCTCCAGCTCGTCCCCGACATGACGGTGGCCGAGAACATCTGGCTCGGCAACGAGCAGAGCGCGCGCGGGCTGCTGCGGGCTCGAGCGATGAAGGCCCGCGTCGCCGAGGTGCTCCACGAGGTGCTGGGCATCCGCCTCTCGCCCGCTCGACTCGTGCGCGACCTCGGTCCCGCCGAGCGCAAACTGGTGCAGGTCGCTCGCGCGCTCGTGGACGACGACGCGCGCCTCATCGTCTTCGACGAGCCCACCGCCCCTCTCGCCAGCGCGGAGGCGGAGCAGCTGCTCGGGATCATCGGGCGCCTGCGCGACCGCGGCATCTCGAGCCTGTACATCTCGCACTACCTCGGCGAGGTCACCCGCATCTGCGACCGCGTGACGGTGCTCCGCGGCGGGCTCGACGTCGGACGCATCGACGCGATGGGCCCCGACAGCGGCCGCGAGATGATCCGCCTGATGATCGGGCGCGAGATCGACGACCTCTATCCCACCCGTCGCCCCGCCGTCACCGCCGAGCCGGTCCTGCGCGCCCGTGGCCTGCGCGTCGGGTCTGCCGTGCACGGCGTCGACCTCGATGTGCGCCCCGGAGAGATCCTCGGGGTCACGGGACTGCTCGGCTCGGGGGCGTCGGAACTGGCCGAGGCCCTGGTCGGCCTCCACCGTCACACCGGCGACCTCTCGCTCGACGCGCGCCGGTTCCGGCCGTCGAGCCCCGCCGCAGCTCTCGAGGCGGGCGTGGTGCTCGTTCCGCGCGATCGCCGCCACGACGGTGTCGTGCTCGACTTCTCGACGCAGCGCAACCTCACGCTCTCGACCCTCGCCGAGGCGACCCGGGCGGGGCTGCTCGATGACGCCGCGTCCCGGTCTCGCGCCGCCGAGCTGGCCGATCGTCTCGACATCCGGCCGCGTGACACCAGCGTGCAGACGCGCCTGCTGAGCGGGGGTAACCAGCAGAAGGTCGTGCTGGGCCGCAGCCTCGCCGCGGGTGCCCGCGTGATCGTGCTCGACGAGCCCACCGTGGGCGTCGACATCGGCGCGAAGCAGGAGATCTACCGCCTGCTGTCCGAGCTCGCGGAATCCGGGACCGCGGTGGTGGTCGTCTCGACCGACCCGGCCGAGGTCCTCGGCCTGAGCGACCGCGTCGTCGTCCTCGAGCGCGGGCGCGTGGCACACGAGGTGACGACGGAGGGGCTCACCCTCGCGCATCTCAGTGCCCTCGTCACCGGAAGCACGAACGAGCGAGCGGAGGGGGATGCCGCGTGAACGCCCTCATCACCGGAAGCGGTGCCCGACCGAGCGAAGGACGTGCCGCGTGAGCGCAGCGACCATCGAGCGCCCCGCCCTCGTCCCGCGCGTGCGCAGCCTGCTGGCCCGCCGCGGCCCACTGCTGGTCGTGCTGGCGATGACCGTGTACCTCGCCGTCACGGCGAAGGGCTTCCTCGGCGTCGCCAACGTGACGGCGAGCCTCACGCAGGCGGCCCCCGTGGCCCTCGTGGCGATGGGTCTCGCCATCGTCGTGATCGGGGGCGGCGACGACGTCGTGGTCGGCGGCATCGACCTGTCGATCCCCGCGACCGCGGCGCTCGCCACCGCGATCGTGAGCGATCAGCTGACCACCTTCGGCACCCCGTTCGCTGTCGCCTTCGCCCTCGGCATCCTGGTCACCACGGCGTTCGGCCTGCTCAACGCCGTCCTGGTCGGGTGGGTGGGGCTGTCGTCGATCCTCGCGACGCTCGCCGTCTACGTCGCCGTCGTCGGCATCACGCGCGTGGTCAGCGGCAATCGCCGCATCGATGTGGCCGATCCCCTCGTCGTGGCGGTGCGCGACACGCGCGTCGCGGGCATCCCCCTGGCCGCGGTGCTCATGCTCCTCGTCGCCGCCGTGCTCGTCTTCGTCATGGCGCGCACGCCGTACGGCCTCCGTCTGCAGGCCGTCGGCGGGAATCGGGATGCCGCGACATTCGCCGGCATCCCGACCCGGCGCTACATCATGTCGACGTTCGTCATCGCGGGCGCGGTCGCCGGCCTCAGCTCCCTGCTGCTCATCGCGCGGGGCTCCGGCAGCAGCCCCGGGATCGACGAGCGGCTCATGGTCGACATGGTGCTCGCGACGTTCCTGGGCGCCGCCTTCACGCGGCGCGGCACGGTCACCGTCTTCGGCTCCGTGCTGGGCGCGCTGTTCGTCGCCCTCCTGTCGAACGGCCTGATCCTGTCGCGCGTCGCGAACGCGTGGGTCGACGGCTTCAAGGGCGTGCTGATCCTGCTCGTGGTGGCCGCCGCCGCCGCCCGGAAGAACGAGGAGGCCCGCGCGTGAGCATCCCCGCGCCCCGCCCGCGGTGGTCCGGCGTCGCCGGCTCCGCAGCGGCGACCGTCACCCGTTACGGCTTCGTCGCCGCCTTCGCGCTGCTGATCGTGTTCTTCTCGGTCGCGAGCGACGCGTTCCTTCGTCCCAGCAATCTGCTCAACGTGCTCGACGGCGTCGCCATCCTGGTGCTCGTGGCCCTCGCCCTCACCGTGGTGGTGTCCTCCGGCGGCATCGACCTGTCGGCCGCCGTGGCCGTCGACTTCGGCGCGTGGTTCGCGATCGTGTCGATGATGTCGTTCGGGATGCCGTGGCCGGTGGCCGTCCTGCTCGGTCTGCTCGGCGGGGCGCTCATCGGCGCACTGAACGCGTTCCTCATCGTGGGACTCGGCGTCACGCCCTTCCTCGCGACCCTCGGCACATTCTTCATCGGCCGCAGCGCTCAGCAGATCGGCACGAACGGCGGCGCCAGCGTCAGCTTCCGCGCCGCGCCCGAGGGTTTCACCTTCCTCGGCTCGGGGGATGTGCTGGGGATCGGCGTGCCGGTGATCATCGCCGCGATCGCCGCGGTGGGGATCGGCATTCTGCTCCACCGCACGCCGGCAGGCGTGCGCATCCAGGCGATGGGCCTGCAGGATCGCGCGGCCGTCGTCGCGGGACTGCGCACCCGACGGATCCGCGTGCTGGTGTACGTCGGCGCCGGCGTGCTGTGCGCGGCGGGCGGCATCCTGCTCAGCGCGTCGTTGCGGCTGTACACCCCGCTCGCGGGGTTCAGCTACCTGCTCGACGCCATCGCCGCGGTGTTCATCGGCGCGTCGATGCACCCGCGCTCGCGCCCGAACGTGCCCGGCACGGTCGTGGGGGTGCTGTTCCTCGGCGTGCTGGCCAACGGGCTCGACCTGCTCGGTCTCGACTTCAACGTCAAGGCGGCGGTGCAGGGCGTGGTGCTGCTGGTCGCGCTCGTGCTGGCCTACACCGTCGCGCAGCGCGCGCGGGCGGCCGCCGAGCGCAGGCCCGCGGCGAAGCGCCCGCACGGCGCCCCCGCAGAAGAGGTCGCGCCGGCCGGGGCCGCGACGGCGACGCGTCCGAAGCTCGGCGACACCACTCCGGGAGGCGGGACATGACCCCCGCCGTGCTCGGCATCGACGCCGGCACCACCGCGGTCAAGGCCGTGCTGTACTCGCTCGAGGGGGAGACCCTCGCCGCCGGGCACCGCTCGGTCGCCGTCGTGCGCACCGCCGACGGCGGGGCCGAGAGCGACATCGACCTGGTGTGGGAGGCCGTGGTCGGCGCCGTCCGGCAGGCTCTCTCACAGGCCCGCAGCGCGGGCCCCGATGTCGTCGCCGTCGGCGTGACCGGCCAGGGCGACGGCGCGTGGCTCGTCGATGCCGAGGGTCGTCCCGTGCGTCCGGCAGCGCTGTGGCTCGACGGTCGAGGCGCCGACCGGGTCACGGCGTGGCAGCACGACGGACGGGATGCCGCGGTCGTCTCCGCGACCGGATCGGCGAGCTTCCCCGGCACCCTTCCGGTGCTGCTCGACGTCTTCGCCGATACCGAGCCGGACGTGCTCGCCCGTGCCGCGCACCACCTCAACTGCAAAGACGCCGTGCGTCAGCGCCTCACCGGCGAGATCGCGACAGACCCCTCCGAGGCGTCGCGCACCTACCTCGACCCCGCCACCCTGGCCTACTCCGACGACATGATCGACGCGCTCGGCCACCGCCGCTTCGCGCATCTGCTCGCTCCCGTCCGCGCCCCGCACGAGCGCGGCGGCGCCCTCACCGCGTCCGCCGCCGAAGAACTCGGGCTGCGCGCCGGCGTCCCCGTCGCGGTCGGGCTCGTCGACTCCGCCGCGTGCCCCGTGGGTCTCGGCGCCCTCTCCGATCAGGACGGCTGGGTCGTGCTCGGCACGACCGCCACGGTGGCCGTCAACCGCGTCGACCGGGCGGCTGCCGACAGCGGCATCGGCATCCTCATCCCCACCGGGCGCGGCACCCAGGTGCTCGAGGCCCTGTCGTCGATGGTCGGCACGCCCAATCTCGACTGGGCGCGCGACACGCTGGGCCTGTCCGACCGCGGGTGGAGTGAGCTCGAGCGTCTCGCGCGCACCGCGCCCGACGGCAGCGGCGGCGTCGTGTATCTCCCGTACGGCTCGCCGAGCGGCGAGCGCGCACCGTTCGTGGATGCCGCGGCTTCGGCATCCTGGGTCGGGACCACTGTCGCGACGACCCCCGCACAGCTGCTGCGGAGCGTCTTCGAGGGACTCGCCTTCTCGGTCGCCGAGTGCCTCGATCTCCTCGACGCGGGAGATCGCGTCCCCGTGTGCGGCGGCGGCGCGCGCAGCGACCTGATGTGCCAGCTGCTGGCCGACGTGTCGCAGCGGACGATCGTCCGCACCGCCGACCCCGAGGTCGGGGCGCGCGGAGCGGCGACGCTCGCGGTGGTCGCGGCGGGCCTGGCCCCCGACCTCGAGGCGGCGGTGCGGGTGTTCCCCGTCGGCAGCGTCGAATTCGCACCTCGCGCGTCGCCCGCCCTCTCGGCGGCGCGCGATGTGTTCGCACGGGTACGCGCGGCACTGCGTCCCGAGTGGCCGGCCCTGCGGGCGCTCGCGCGAACGGCCGCGAACGCCGACGGAGTCGGAGCGCCGACGCCCGATGAGTCCCTCATCGCCGCGGAGCGCGTCGACGCCGCAGCCCCCGCTGCCCACCTCGACGCCACCCTCGTCGACGTCCCCGCCCCCGAGAGGACCCCCGCGTGACCCGCATCGTCATCACCGCCCCCTTCGATCCGCGTATCGCCGCCGACCTGCCGGGCGACGTCGCCACGGCATCCGAGGCCGAGACGGGGCAGTCGCTCGCAGCGCGCGCGGCCTCCGACCCCGTCTTCGCCGAGATCCTCGCCGAGGCCGACGTCGTCATCGCCGAGCTCGACCGCATCGACGAGGCGGCGCTGGCTGCGGCCCCGCGTCTGTCGCTGGTCGTCGCCTGCCGCGCCAATCCCGCCAACGTCGACCTGGCCGCCTGCGCCGCCCGCGGGGTCGAGGTACGCACCACTCCGGGTCGCAACGCCGATGTCACCGCCGATTTCACCCTCGCCCTGCTGCTCGCGACCGTGCGTCACGTGCCCGCCGCCTCGGCGTGGCTGCGCGAAGGCAACTGGAGCGCGGACGACGTGTTCGAGCCCTACGCGCGGTTCCGCGGCATCGGCCTGTCGGGGCGGCGGCTGGGCGTCGTGGGCGGCGGTGCGGTCGGTCGACGCGTGGTGCGCCGCGCGCAGGGCTTCGGCATGCGCATCGCCGTCTACGACCCCTTCCTCGCCCCGGGCGCCCTCGGTGACGACGTGGCGCACCTCGACCTCGACGACCTGCTCTCCTCGAGCGACATCGTCACGCTGCATGTGCCGCTCACCCCGGAGACGACCGGGCTGATCGGCGCGCGCGAGCTCGCCGTCCTCCGCCCCGACGCGTACCTCGTCAACGCCGGGCGCGCGGCCCTCGTCGACCGCGACGCGCTGCTCGAGGTGCTCCGCGAGCGGCGCATCGCCGGTGCCGGCTTCGACGTGTTCCACGACGAGCCGCTGGCCGGCGACGACGAGCTGCTGCGCCTGCCGAACGTCACGCTGACGCCGCACATCGCCGGAGCCTCCGACGACGTGGTCGTCGAGCACTCCCGCCTCGCCGCGGCCGCCGTGGCATCCTTCCTCTCCCCCGCCCCCGAAAGAGAGAACTCCCAGTGACCATCTCCGCCACCGCCGACGTCGTCGTGCTCGACATCGAGGGCACCACCTCGGCCGCCGGCTTCATCCTCGGCGACCTCTACGACTACGCCCGCCCGCGCCTCGACGAGGTGCTCGGCCGCGATGACGACACCGTGCGCGACGCCCGCGCCGACGCGATCTCCGAGACGGGCCTGGATGCCGATGCCTCCGACGCCGAGATCGCGGAGGCGCTGCGCGGCCTCATGGCGCAGGACGTCAAGTCGACCCCGCTCAAGACCCTGCAGGGCATCATCTGGGCCGAGGGATTCGCCGCGGGCGAGATCCACTCGCAGTTCTTCGACGACGTGCCCCCGCGTCTTCACACGTGGCACGAGGTCGGGATCCGCCTCGCCGTGTACTCCTCCGGCTCCGTCGCCTCGCAGGTGCCGTGGTTCCGCCACGCGCCGCAGGGAGATCTGACCCCGCTCGTCGAGGACTTCTTCGACACCGTCAAGGCCGGCCCGAAGAAGGAGAGCGCGTCGTTCGACACCATCGCCGCCGCCCTCGGCGTCGCCCCCGAACGCGCCCTCTTCCTCACCGACCACCCCGACGAGGTCTCGGCCGCCCTCGCGGCCGGCTGGCAGGTGATCGCCCTCGACCGCGCGGGCGAGCCGTGGGCGGGGGCCGACTTCGCCGCGCCCGCCGTGGCATCCTTCGACGAGATCGAGGTGACCCGATGACCGCGCTCCCCTCCCTCGACCGCGTCCGCGAGGCCGGTGCCGCCCTCGCCGCCGAAGCCTCCCGCTTCTCGGGATACGGCTGGATGCGCGGCACCTCGGGCAACCTCTCCGTGGTCGTCGAGCGCGAGCCGCTCGTGCTGGCCGTCACCGCCTCGGGCCTCGACAAGTCGCTGCTCACCGACGCCGACGTCGTGCTCATCGACGCCGACGGCCGGGCGATCGACCCCGACGACCATCGTCCCCCGTCGGCCGAATCCGGGCTGCACGCCCATATCGCCGCGCGCACCGGAGCGAACGCGGTGTTCCACGTGCACGCGTTCGACGCGGTCGTCGCCGGGCACCGCTGGCCGGGCGGCGTGGAGATCCGCGACATGGAGATGCTCAAGGGCATCGGCCACCTCGCCGACGACGAGACCGTGACGATCCCCGTCATCCGCAACCACCAGGACATGAGCGTCGAAGCCGGATGGTTCGACGAGGTGTACCGCCCCGCCACCCCCGAGGTGCCCGAGGTGCCCGCGCTCATCGTGGCGAATCACGGCATGTACGCCTGGGGCAGCGACGTGGCCGCGGCGCGTCGCCACCTCGAGATCACCGAGTGGCTGCTGCGCTTCGCCGTCGCGACGCGCTGAGCCCGGCATCCACCCCACCGAGAACACCCCACGAAAGGAGCGGCCATGACCCTGCTGACCGTCTGGAAAGAGACCGACCCGAGCACACCCGTCCTCGAGACCACCGACGAGGCCGAGATCCGCGACGCCCTCGCCGGACTCGGCGCCCGCTTCTCGCGCTGGGAGGTCAAGGACGTCGGCCCCGGCGCCTCGCAGGACGAGGTGCTCGCCCTGTACGCCGACGAGATCGGAGAGGTCAAGGAGCGCGAGGGGTACACCCTCGTCGACGTCGTCGCCCTCGACCCCGCGCAGGCCGACTACGACGACCTCAAGACGCCGTTCCGTGAGAAGTTCCTTTCGGAGCACGCGCACGACGACGACGAGGACCGCTACTTCGCCAAGGGGGCGGGCGTGTTCTACCTGCACGCGAACGAGAAGGTGCACGCGGTGTACTGCGAGGCGGGCGACCTCATCTCGGTGCCGGCGAACACCACGCACTGGTTCGACATGGGCACCTCCCCCCACTACGTCAGCGTGCGCTTCTTCCACGACGACGACGGTTGGGTCGGCCACTTCACCGGCAGCCCGATCGCCGAGTCGTTCGCAACGTTCGATCAGCTCGCGGAGCGCCGCGCGCAGCTGGCCTGACGCCGCCGGAACGCCCGTCCTCACCGGCATCCGGGATGCCGCGGGGCGGGCGTTCCGCGTGTCACCGCGGTGAGCGACGCGCCAGGCCCGTCCGCCGCGTGCACCTCGGTGATGCGCACACCCTCAGCCGCTTCCCTCTCGAGACGGCTGAGTTCGTGCGGATCGCTGAGATCGTGAGCGTGGGCCTGTGCCGGTCACCCCCGCCGCAGCGCCACCGCGGCCCACGCGATGGGCGGGAGCGTGACGTGCAGGATGCCGTCCGTCAGGCGCGTCTCGAGCGTCCGGGGCTGTACGCGCTCGGGGTCGTCGAGGGTGTTGCTCGCGTACGGGTCGTCGTCGTGCAGCACGTGCGCCTCGACGATCTCGACGTCTCCGAGACCTGCCACGTCGATCCGGAGCTCGACCGCGTCGCCGCGCCCGCGGTGGACGAGGAAGAGGGCGCTCTCCCCGGTCTCCGCGTCGTGGGTGGCCACGGCATCCACCGCGGGCACGGTGCCGTACCTCGCGGTGTCGATCGTCGATGCCTCGACCTGCGGGCGGAGCACCTCTCCCCGCGCGAGCCGCGACGTGATCGCGAAGGGGAAGAACGTCGTCTGCCGCCAGGACGCGCCGCCGGGCTCCGTCATGATCGGCGCGATGACGTTGACGAGCTGGGCCAGGGAGGCGGATGCCACGCGGTCGGCGTGCGCGAGCAACGAGATCAGGAGGCTGCCGAAGACCACCGCATCCAGGGCCGAGTAGACGTCCTCGAGCAGGCGCGGGGCGACGGGCCAGTCGTCGATCGCGGTCGGCTTCACGGACTCGACGCGGTCCATGTACCAGATGTTCCATTCGTCGAAGGAGATGTCGATCTTCTTCGCGCTGCCCCGCACGGCGCCGACGTGGTCGGCGGTGGCGACGACGGCGTCGATGAAGCGGTCCATGTCGACCGCCGAGGCGAGGAAGGAGTCGATGTCGCCGTCGTGCTCCTGGTAGTACGCGTGGCACGAGATCATGTCGACGTCGTCGTAGGTGTGGGTCAGCACCTCGCGTTCCCAGTCTCCGAACGTCGGCATCTGGGCGCCCGACGATCCGCACACGACGAGTTCGATCGACGGGTCGAGCTGTCGCATGCCCTTCGCGGTCCGGGCTGCGATCTTGCCGTAGTCGTCGGCGGAGCGGTGGCCGAGCTGCCACGGGCCGTCCATCTCGTTCCCCAGGCACCACACGCGCACGTCGAACGGGGACTCGCGGCCGTTATCGATGCGCTGCTGCGACAGAGCCGTGCCGCCGGGGAGGTTGGCGTACTCGAGCAGGTCGATCGCCTCCAGCGTGCCCCGCGTGCCGAGGTTGACGGCGAGCATGAGCTCGCTGCCGGCCTTGTCGAGCCAGTCGGCGAACTCGTGCAAGCCGACCTCGTTCGTCTCGGTCGAATGCCACGCGAGGTCGAGGCGGCGTGGGCGCCGGTCTCGCGGTCCGACGCTGTCCTCCCAGCGGAAGCCCGAGACGAAGTTGCCGCCGGGGTAGCGGATCATCGTCACCCCGAGCTCGCGCACGAGCTCCAGGACGTCCCGACGGAAGCCCTGCTCGTCGGCCTCGGGGTGGCCGGGCTCGTGGATGCCGTCGTAGACGTGGCGGCCGAGGTGCTCGACGAACCCCCCGAACAGCCGGCGGCGCACGGGGCCGATCGGGAAACGGGGGTCGACGGTGAGTCGGGCAGCGGTCATCGGTGCTCCTCGCGTTCGGCCTCCGACGCTACCCGCCCGCGTCGCGGCCGCCCAGGGTTTTCGAAACCACCCCACGGCCGGCGACGCGGCGGGCGCACGCCCCGGTCGCGCGCTCGCGCCCCGCACCGGCGCGAGACCACGCGACCTGGGCGAACACGCGCGCCACGACCCGTGACCTCGACCACCGGGCAGGGGCCGCCCAGGGCGCAGCGAGAGCGCGCCTCAGATCACCTCGGCGCTCCAGGGGTCGACGCGGCCGAAGCGGAACGCGCCGATCGACACGGCCTGCTCGCGCAGGAACGGCAGCAGTTCGAGGCGACCCGCCGTCGTCACCTCGTCGGCGTAGAGGGTGAGCGACACGTCGGCGCCGACCGTCTCGGCGACCGCCGCGCGCACCGCCTCGACCGTCGCCGCGGGACCCACCAGGCGCACACGCCCCGGCCGCGGAGCGACGATCGGCGTCTCGCCGCCGGTCTCGGCATCCGGGATGCCACCCGCCAGGCGCTGCAGCCACTCCTGGTCGCTCTCGACCGACACCGCGATCTCGCTCTCGCCGAGCAGGTGCCGCACGGCCGCGGGGAGCCCCACCGGCGTGCTGAGCGAGAACGTCGAGCCCGATCGCACCGCCGCCACGAGCACGCGCAGCACCGCCTGCCACGACGCATCGGCCGTCGCCCGCACGGCCACGTCGGCCGGACGGTAGCGGCGGAGATTGCGTTCGACGCCGAGCCGCGAGACGTCGCGCACGCGGCCGTACTCGCGATCCCACGCCACGGCGTCCGACAGCGCTCCGCGGCGGAGCCAGTCGAACGCCTCGTACGACAGGGTCGGCTGCGCGGCCTCGATGAGCGCGGTGATGCGACTGTCGAGTCCGCGCAGGTGCAGCGTCGACGACGACGCCCCGCCGGTCGAGGGCCGCCACGAGCCGAGCGTCACGAGCCGGTTCGGCCCGCCCGACATCGCACCGTCGCCGACCGCGGCCTCGCCCCACCCGCCGATCGGCTCGCGCTGCACCACCGCGCCCGTCGAGGCGCGGTTCACCCGCAGCACGGCGGCTTCCACGGTGTCGAGCCAGAGGTCGAGGTCGGCCGCGTCGCGCGTGTGCAGCCCCGCGACGAAACCCGAGCCGATCGCGTTCTGCAGCTCGATCGCCCGCGTCACGGTGGGGGCGTGCAGGATGCCGAGCACCGGAGCCGCCACCGCGGCCCGAGTCAGGTGCGACCCGGCGGTGCCCCCCGTGCGTACGCCCGGCGACCAGAACCGCCCGGCCGTCTCGGGACCGAGGTCGAGTTCCCGCGGCTCGACGAGCCACCGTTCGCCGTCGCCGAGCACGGTCAGGGCACGCCGCACCTCGCCTGTCGGCTCCTCGACCAGGGGCCCGACATCGGACAGCGGGTCGTCGGCCGGTCCCACGCGCAGCGAGGACACGGCATCCTTCAGCTGGTCCGTGAACCGCGCGGAGCGCGCGGCCGCACCGACGAGGATGACGAGCGACACCGCGGTGGCCGCCTGCCCCGCCCGCGCGAAGGCGCCGGTCACGATGTCGGCCACGGCCTCGTCGAGGTCGGCGGAGGGCGCGACGATCACGGCGTTGCGACCGGCGGTGAGCGCCTGCATCGCCAGCGCGGGACGCCAGGCGGCGAAGCGCTCGGCCGTGGTCCGGGCACCGGAGAGCAGCACGCGGTCGACACCCGGGTGGGCGATCAGCGCCCGGCCCGAGGCGTCTTCGTTCAGGTCGACGTAGGCGAGCACGTCGCGCGGCACCCCCGCCGCCCACAGCGCGTCGGCGACGACCGCCCCCGCGCGGCGCGCCCGCGGCGAGGGCGTGAGCAGGACGCCCGACCCCGCGGCCAGGGCGGCGAGCGTCTCGCCCGCGCACAGTCCCACCGAGGCGTTCCACCGGGGCGCGACGACGGTGAGGCGATCGGGGACGAACACGGCCCCCGGCACCCGGTCGAGCTCCTTCGCCGTCGAGGCGTAGTACGCGGCGGCGTCGACCGCCTGACTCACCTCGGCGTCGGCTTCGGCGAGAAGCGCGCCACCCTCCGACGCGAGCACCTCGATCAGCTCGGCGCGGCGAGCGGCGAGCGTCCGCGACGCCGCCTGCAGGACGGCCGAGCGATCGGCGGCGGCCAACGCGCCCCACGCGTGGGCACCGGTGCGCACGCGCGTCACGGCCTCGTCGAGGCCGCTCTCGTCGTCGATGCGCCCCGCGGCGGCCGTCGCATCTCCCGCGGTCGAGCCGCCGACGCGGTCGAGCACGGCGAGGGCCCAGGAGCGGTCAGCGGGGACCGTCGGGTCGGTGTCGGCGCTGTTGCGGAAGCCTGCGGCTCCCCCGGCGAGCTCCGCGCTCTCTCGTGCCGAGAACACCGCGGTGTCGACGAACGCCTGCCCGCCGAACAGCATCTGCTGCACGTCGGGGCCCAGGGCGGAGGTGTCCTCGGATGCCGCGGCCTCGCGCGCGATGCCGAGCACGGCCTGCGTGAGACCCGGGTCGTCGGCGTCGGCATCGGCGGGGTCGCGCAGGATCGCCGGCTCCGGCGCGACGTCGCGCAGCGGCAGGCGGCCCGCGGGCGGCGGTGCGTCGGCTCCGGCGAGCGCGCGGCGCGCGCGGGCGGCGACCGCGGCGGTCTCCGGTGTCGCGGCGTCGGGCTCGTCCTCGTCGCCCGACGCCTCGCCGGAGGCGCTGGTCGGCCCAGCCGGCGGGAGCCCCGCAGTGGTCGCGACCATCGCGGCGGCGGCAGCGGCGAGCGGTGCGGCGACCGCGTCGAGGTCGTCGGGGTGCACGACCGCCACCGCCCGGACGCAGGCGGCGTCGGGGATCCACGGCGTGGCCCGCGGCAGCACGAGTGCGACCTCGGCACCGGCGTCATCGCCGAGCGCGAGGGCGAGGGCGGCGCGCTCCGGGTCGGCCGTGGCGACCTCGACCCGCAGGCCGTCGCGGGCGCGCGTGCTCAGCGCTTCGCGGAGGACGCGCACCAGGGCGGCGTCGACGTCGTCGCGCGCGGTGACCGCGGGCGCCTGCCATCCGTGGCGGGCGGAGGTCGCGGCATCCGGGGTCTCGATCGGGGCGTCGTCGAGACGCACCGTGAGGCGCTCGCCGGCATCGTGCGTGCGCTGCCGTGCCCACGCCGCGAGCTCCCGCGCGGCCTCGACCGTCTCGGAGACGGCCACGGGGAGGGCGATGCCCGCGCGCATGCCGGTCAGACGCGGTTCCTCGAGCACGCGGGTGAGCACGGCGACGGTCACGTCGAGCTCGGCGCGGTCGCGGACGACGAGGGTGAGGTGCGTGCCGGCGGCGAGCGCGTCGAGGAACAGGGGCAGGACGCGCTCGGCCGCGTGCTCGACTTCGGCGTCGAAAGCCCATGCCGACCGACCCGCCACCGCGTCGGCGAGCGGGAGCGAGACGCGTTCGACGTCGTCGCGGGAGACGAGCGACCGGATGCCGTCGAGCCGACGTCGCGCGGCGGTGTCACCGAGGACGGCGGGTCCGACCAGGCGGAGATCGGGGGTCTCCCCCTCGGTGGCGAGCGCGGCGAGGTCGGCGGCGAGACGCTCGGGACGCGCGTCCACGACGAGGGAGCCGACGAGATCGCGCAGGGCGCGCTTGGCGAGGGGCACGGCGGGCGTGGGCATCACCGGGGCGACCGCGCCGCCGAGCTGGAGCGCCCCGCGCACGAACCACGGGAGCGAGGAGGGCACGACCTCGGCCAGGCGGTGCAGGGCCGCGGCCGACGCGGTGAGACTCTCGGGCCGGAGCACGCCGTCGACGGCTGCGGCGGTGAAGTCCGCGGCCTCAGCGTCGGTGGCGAGGTCGCCGCCACGGGCGGGGGCGACGGGCCGCGGCGAGAACGCGGCGATCCGCGCTGCGGCACGCTCGGCGACGTCGGAGGAGAGCGCAGGACCGGTGGCGCGAGGGTCGTTCGTGCTCATGAGCGCCAGCCTAGGCATCGCGCGCGTGGCATCCCGGCGGCCCGCCGCGCAAGCGGCGGATCCGACGCGCACCACTCGGATGACGACCCGCGCACGACCGGCCGCAATGCGATGACACCGTGACGGGCACCGGATCGTCTCCTTCGCTACTGTCGGTGCAGCCCCCACATCGACGGAGATCCGCATGGCCCAGACTTTCACCGACCTTCCCCTCGAGCTGCTCCGCGAGTACCGTCCCGCGCTCACCGCGCCCGACGACCTCGACGCGTTCTGGGACGAGACGCTCGCCGAGGCCCGGGCGGCCGCTCGCCCCCTCCGGCTGGCCGAGGTCGCGTCGCCCGTCCGAGCCCTCCGCGTGCAGGACCTCACCTTCACCGGCTTCGGCGGCGACGAGATCCGCGGCTGGGTCGTGCGCCCGCACGGCGACGAGGAGCTGCCCGCGGTCGTCGAGTTCATCGGCTACGGCGGCGGACGCGGCCTCCCCGGCGAGAAGACCGCCTGGGCGACGGCGGGTTACGTCCACGTCATCATGGACACCCGGGGCCAGGGGTCGACGTGGAGCGTCGGCGACACCCCCGATCCGCACGGATCGGCCGCCGCCTTCCCGGGCGTGATGACCCGCGGCATCCTCGACCCCCGCGATTACTACTACCGCCGGCTGTACACCGACGCCGTGCGGCTGGTCGACGAGGTCTCGCGGATGGAGGGCGTCGACGCCTCGCGCATCGCCGTGACCGGCGGGAGCCAGGGCGGCGGACTCTCGATCGCCGCCGCGGCGCTGTCGGGAGAGGCGGTGGCCGCGCTCCTGCCCGACGTGCCGTTCCTCGCGGACTTCCCGTCGGCGATCGTGCGCACCCCCCTCGCCCCCTTCACCGAGATCACGCGGTTCCTGTCCGTCCACCGGGATGCCGAGGACGCGGTGCTGCGCACCCTCTCCTACGTCGACGGAGCGATCCTCGCCCGCCGCATCACCGCTCCCGCGCTGTTCTCGGTCGCGCTGATGGACGACGTCGTGCTGCCCTCGGGCGTTTTCGCGTCGTTCCACGCGCTGGCATCCACGGATACCGCGATCGAGGTCTACCGCTACAACGGGCACGAGGGCGGCGGCTATCGCCACTTCATGAAGCAGGTGGCCTGGCTCGACGCGCGCTTCGGCCGCTGAGCCGCTCGGCGGCGGCTGCGGGGTCGGCGCTCAGCTCCAGACGCTCGGCGCCGGGCGCTTCGTCGACGGCAGCGACGAACCCGCGGCCCAGTCGTGCACCCACGACTCGATGTCGGGCAGCCCCTCCGGCCGACCGACGGCGGCGAAGAGCTCGTCGTGCGGGACGGTCCCGCCGGTGCGGCGCAGGATGCGTGCCCGGATGATCGCGCGGGCGTAGATCTCGCCCTTCACCAGCGCGCGGTGCTCGAGGTACACGGCGCGGTCGTCGTGCCCGATCAGGCGCGTCTCGAGCTCGAAGCGCTGCCAGAGCTCCAGCGAGCGGCGGAAGGTGATGGTCTCAGCCGCCACCACGGCGTACCAGCCCTGCGTCGTCATCGCCGACATCAGTCCGGCGCGGGTCAGCAGGTCCCAGCGCCCGAGGTCGAACAGCGACAGATACCGCCCGTTGTTCAGGTGGCGCAGTAGATCGATGTCGGTCGGCAGCACGCGGATGCGCAGGCGCGCCACCGTGTTCGGGTCGATTGGCCCCTCGCGGCGTAGACGACGGCGGGCACGGACGAGCACGAGAAGCGTGCGCCAGAGGACGTTCACGAGGGGCGAGCGTAGCGAGTCGACGACGGATCGGCGATTGCGTTGTCACATATCCACAGGATGACCGGTCGATCCCTGTGGCGTCGGCTCCTCGGCATCCGGCCTGCGCGGCGGATAGACCCACGTGACGAGCACCACCGAGACGATCATGAGCAGGAACCACGACGACAGCTTCGACGCGTCGACCGGATGCCACCCGCCCACCTGCGAGGGGTAGAGCCAGGCTCCCGCGTAGGTGGCGATGTTCTCGGCGAGCCAGAGCTTCGCCGCGAGGACGACCACCAGGAAGGCCGCACCGAACACGCAGGCCCACGCCTGCTTGAGCACGAAGACGGCGAACTCCACGGCCCGCGCCCGCGCCCCCGAGGTGGGCGCGCCGGCGAGCAGACGGTTGGCGACCGCGTCGATGCGGGCCTCGACGGGGGTGAACGAGCGACGATCCGGCACCCGCGCATCGTGGCACACCGCGCCGGACAGACGCCTCTCTTACCCCATCGCCTCGCGCGCTCACCCCGATTTCACCTCCGCCGTGCCCGCGCGTAGAGTCGCGCCATGACTGCGGAAACCCGAACCGACATCGTCGTCCGTCCGGTGCGCGATGTGGATGCCGAGGCCCTGGGCCGCGTGCACGCCACCTGCTGGCACGAGACCTACGACCACCTCATCAGCAAGGCGGCCCTCGAGGCCGTCTCCCCGCGTCGCATGGCCGAGCTCTGGACCCACTGGGCCGCCCAGGGCGACGGATACCGCATGCACGCCGCCCTCGTGAACGGCGAGATCGTCGGCTTCGTCGGCTCGGGTCCGGCGCGCGATGACGACGCCCCGCGCGAGCGCGAGCTGTACTTCATCTACCTGCTCGACGCCTACCACGGCACGGGCATCGGCCAGCAGCTCTTCGACGCCGCCGTCGAGGAGGGCGAGGGCCTGTACCTCTGGGTCGCCGAGGACAACCCCCGCGCGCACCGCTTCTACACGCGCAACGGCTTCGCTCTCGACGGCGCCTCGCACACCGAGCCCTTCCTCGGCGAGGAGCTCACCGAGGTGCGCTTCGTCCGCTGATTGTGCTGCAGATCTGGGCCCTCGACGGCATCCGTGAGATCACCCCCGGCGACGACCTCGTCGGGGCGATCCTGGATGCCGTCGACGGACCCTTGCGCGACGGCGACATCGTCGTCGTCACGAGCAAGATCGTGTCGAAGGCGGAGGGGCGCATCATCGAGGCCGCCGACCGCGAAGACGCGATCACGCGCGAGACCGTGCGCCTCGTGGCCTCCCGCACCTCCCCCACCGGACACGTGACGCGCATCGTCGAGAACCCCCTCGGCATCGTCTCGGCCGCCGCCGGCGTCGACGCGAGCAACACCCCCGAGGGCACCGTGCTGCTGCTGCCCGTCGACCCCGACGCCTCGGCGCGGGCCCTCGCCACCGGGCTGCGCGCGGCGACGGGCGCGCACGTGGGCGTGATCATCACCGACACGCTCGGCCGCGCCTGGCGCGAGGGCCAGACCGATCACGCGATCGGGGCCGGTGGCATCCACGTCTTCGAAGACCTCCGCGGAACGGTGGATGCCGAAGGCCGCCCCCTCGTGGTGACCCTGCCGTGCGTGGCCGACGAGATCGCCGCCGCCACCGATCTGGTCAAGGGCAAGGCCGCGCGCCGGCCCGTCGCGATCGTGCGCGGGCGCGCCGACCTCGTCGGAGACCTCGACCTTCCCGGTGCGCGCTCGATCGTGCGCGACCCGGTGCGCGACATGTTCCGCCAGGGCGCCGACGAGGCCTACGCCGAGGGCTTCGCGGCGGGCCGCGCGGCGGGGGCGTAGCGGGGCGCCGAGTCGCTCGAACCACGCCGTCGGCGAGGACGAGGCGACGTCAGCGCACCCCGCGGGCGGCGAGCGCCTCGCCGAGCTGGTCGGCGTGCCGGAGCGACAGCACGACGAAGGGGAGGATGCCCGCGCGCAGCGACGGCCGGATGCCGCGGGCGCGCTGCGCCTCGCGCACCTCGGCGGCCAGCCGCGCGAGGACAGGGACCGTCGTGATCGTGACCGCGAGCAGGAGCGCCGCGCGGTCGGCATCCATCCCGATCCTGCGGAGCGGGCGGAGGCCGCGCTCGAGGGCGTCGAGCATGTCGTCCACGCGGGTGGTCAGCGGCAGCAGGGCCGCGATGAGCAGCGCCGCCGCGACGCGCGCCGTGTTCGCCAACGCGGGTTCGGGGCCGAGGAAGACGAGCTGGCCGGTCGCGGTGATCGCCAGGATCCAGCGCAGGCCTCGGAGCTGCCGCCCCAGCTCGAGCACTCCGAGGCCGGACACGGCATAGGCGAGGACCACGGCTCCGCCGCAGACGGCGGCGGCCCACGCCGCGCTCGGCAGCGACGCCAGCCCGATCGCGACGATCGCGAGCAGGAGCATCGTGGGGCCCGCGGGCAACCGGTGCAGGATGCCGCCGCCAGGCCGGTAGAGGCTCAGCACGTCAGCGCCCGTTCGTAGGCGTCCACCACGTCGAATGCCGAGCCCGCGGCGCTCACGGACCCCTCCGCGAACAGCACGGCGGCCTCGCACCGTCGCGCGAGGGCCAGGTCATGGGTCACGAGGATCAGGGCGTGCCCGGTGTCGGCCAGGAGGTGGCCGGCGACGCGGCGCGCGTTGCGGGCGTCGAGGAACGCCGTGGGCTCGTCGGCGACGACGAGGTCGGGCTCGCGGATGAACGCGCCGCACAGCGCCAGCAGCTGCTTCTGCCCGCCGGACAGGTCGTGCGCGGGCCGATCGGCGACGTCGGCGAGCGCGAATCGCGCCAGGGCGCGGGCCACCCGCTCCGCGCGCTCCGCCTTCGACAGGCGTTCGGTGCGCAGCGAGAACCCGACGTCGTCCGCGACGACCGGCATCACGATCTGCGCGTCGGGGTTGCTGAGGACCAGGGCGACGCGGCGGCGCAACTCGGCGGCATCCCGATCCGGATCGAGGCCCCGCACGGTCAGCTCTCCCGCTGAGCGCGGGAGGAGGCCCGCCACGAGCCGCGCGAACGTGGACTTGCCCGAACCGTTGTCGCCGACGACGGCGATGGTGCGGGCGGTGAGGTCGAGCGTGACGTCGCGCAGCACCTCGCGTCCGCCGAGGCGGGCCGACAGCCCGTCGCAGCGGATCGTGCTCACGCCGTGGTTCCGACCGCGACCGGCGCAGGGGCCGTCTCGCGCCAGTCCCGACGGAAGCCGCGGGGGTAGGTGCGCACGAGGGCGGTCACCACCACCGTGGCCAGCGCCGCCTTGAGCAGATCCCCGGGCACGAAGACGAGGCTGGAGAGGGCGGTCTCCCCGAGCGGAAGTCGGGTGACGAGGCTCTGGACGGGGATGCCGAGGGCGTAGATCGCTCCGACGCCGCCGGCGAGCATCGCCAGGGCGGTGCGCCAGACGACCGGGCGGCGACCTCCCGCGTGGACGAGGAGGCCGATGACGATCGCGCCGAGGATCCACCCGAGCGCGTATCCGGCGGTGGGGCCGAAGAAGACGCCGATCCCGCCTCGGCCCCCGGCGAGCAGCGGGAGACCGACCGCGACCAGGGCGAGCAGCACCGTCACCGACAGCGCGCCGAGCCAGGGGCCGAGCACGGCACCGGCGAGCATGACGCCGAGCGTCTGAGCGGTGATCGGCACGCCGCCGAAGACCGGAAAGCTCCCGGGGAGCCCGAGCGCGGCGATGAGGGCGGCGAAGACGGCGACGCGGGCGAGGTCGGTGGCGTCGAGGGTGCGAGTCATGGGGAGCCTTCCTGAACGGTGTTCACTTGAACGGCGTTCACTATACTCATCCGCATGGCACCTCGAGGACACTCCGCCGACGACGTCGCCCGCACGGCCCTGCGCATCCTCGACGACCACGGCCTTCCCGACCTGACGATGCGACGCCTCGCGTCGGCGCTCGAGGTGCAGCCGAGCGCCCTGTACTGGCACTTCCCCAACAAGCAGTCGCTGCTCGCAGAGCTCTCGGATCGGATCGTCGGGCGGATGGCATCCGGCGCGGCCGTCGATCTCGTCCGCGAGGCGCACGCCCTTCGCGACGCCCTGCTCGCCTATCGCGACGGCGCCGAGGTGGTCTCGAGCACGCTCGCCATGGGCTTGGGGTCGTCCGTCGCGGTCGAGCGCCTGTCGTCGGCCGTCGTCGGCGCCGGATTCGACGCCGGCACCGCTCGTCGGGTCGCGACGACCGTGCTGCACTACGTGCTCGGATTCGTCTGGCACGAACAGCAGCGCCTGCAGTACGACAGCGCGGGCGCGCGTCCCGATCTCGCCGCGGCATCCGGTCTCGCTGACGCGGGTCTCGATCGCACCGCCGCGGGTTCCGGCAGCGCCGCCGCGGATTCCGGCAGCGCCGCCGCGGGCTCCGCCGGTGCACCGGCGGGCCTGGCCGGCGATGACTTCGCATTCGGCCTGGAGCTCATCGTCGCCGGCCTCCGCGCGCGCGTCTGAGGGCACGCCGGGCCGGGGCCCGGGACCTCCTCACGGGTCGCGGGCTTCCGCCGAGACCGCGTGGTCGCGCCGAGACCGCATGGTCGCGCCGAGACCGAATGCGTTCGCTGCCGATCCCGTGCGGTCTCGGCGACCGGGTGCTGTCTCGGCGACCGGGCGCGGTCTCGGCGACCGGGCGCGGTCTCGGCGACAGGGGCGCGGGGGGCGCGGCGTCAGCGCTGCTTCACCTCGCCGAACAGGCGGGCGATCGGCACGAGCACCGCGGGGCGCGCGGCGATCCACGCCGCCGCCATCACGACGAGGGATGCCGCGAAGATCAGCAGTCCGGTCGGGTCGCCGGTGAACGCCTCGGGGTCCACCGACCCGCGGGCGGCGTACATGTGGTTCAGGTTGCGCAGGGCCCCGGTCGCGAGCACGAGGGCGACGTGCACCACGATGAAGGCCACGAAGAAGAGCATCGTCGGGAAGTGGACCTTCCGCGCCCACTCGGCCGGGTACAGCCGGTCGAGCTTGTCGGCATCCTTCGGCCAGACGCCCGACAGGCGCACGCCGCTGACGATCGCGAGGGGCGCGGCGACGAAGGTGACGGCGAAGTACGACAGCTGCTGGAGGCTGTTGTAGTTCACCCATCCGTTCTCGGTGGGCCAGTCGAGCGAGGCGTACTGGAGCGCGGCCGAGAGGGCGTTCGGGAACACCTCCCACGAGGTCGGCACGATCCGCATCCACTGCCCGGTGACGAACAGCAGCACGACGAACACCACGCCGTTCGCGATCCACAGGATGTCGAGCGCCTGATGGAACCAGAGGGCGAGGCTGATGCGCCGCTTCCGGTTGTTCCGCGGGGACCAGAAGGCGGAGGGTCTCTTCTCGCGACGCACCTGCCAGCCGGTGCGGATGATCAGCAGCAGGAAGAAGCTGTTGAGGAAATGCGACCAGTTGAGCCACGCGGGCAGACCGACGGGCGCGGATGCGGGGAGGGGGTACTCGCCGGGGAACGCCGCGAGGAACTCCCGTCCGGGCCCGAGCGCGAGCACGAAACGCGCGAGCAGCACCACGATGCCGACGAGGGCGAGGGCGAAGACGCCGAGCACGGCGGCCGAGCCGAGGAGCTGCACGGGCGAGTAGTCGCGCAGAGCGGCCGGGGGCGACCACGCCGCGGCCGGACGGGCCGCGCCACCGGCGGGGACGGATGCCGCGCGGGCGGCCGTTCCGGGAACGGCGTCGCGTCCCGCGGCCGCTCGGCGCGCGGCGGCTCCGGGCCAGACGGTGCGGCGAACGGTGAGCGGAGGGCGCGGGGCCGCGGGCGCGGAGGGCGCGGAGGCCATGAGGGGTGCGGGAGTCGCGCGCGCCCCGGGCTCGGCCGTCTCCGCCGCGGACACGACGCCGGGCTCGGACGACTGCCGCGACGTCGGCCCCGCGGACGCCCCCGATCCGATCCCGTCGCTCCGGCCCGATTCCGGCGTCGGCTGCGTGCCCACCGCGACGGATGCCGGCGGCCAGGGCTCGCCGCCCGGCGTGCGCGGGAGCCCACGGCGCACGCCTCCGGTCGCGGCATCCGTCACCGGAGGCGTGACGGCCGGGTCGGAGTCGCTGGTACCGCCCGAGGGTTCGACGGCATCGGAGGCGAGCACCGGATCCGCGGGGGAGGGCGTCTCCGCTGCGATCCCGCTGCGCCGAGCGGATCCCGTGGAGGGCGTTCCCGGCGAGGCGGATGCCGGCGGCCACGGCTCGCCGCCCGGCTCGCGGGGGAGACCGCGGCGCACCGTCGGCACCGCAGCGCCCCCCACCTCGAGCGAGCCGGGCTCGGGGCGCGCATCCTCCGTCCGCGCCTGTGACGTCGTCGCACCGCCCGCATCTCGCGGCCCGGGGTCTGCGAGCTCCGCACCGCTTCGCAGGGTCGCGGCAGAGCCCGCGTCTTGCTCCGCAGCCACCGCGGCATCCGCGCCGTCTCGCACGGACGCGCCGGACCCCGCGGGCGGCCAGGGCTCCCCACCGGGGACGCGCGGCAGCCCGCGTCGCGGAGTGCGGGGTGTGGACGCCATCTACTTCTTGTGGGCCTCTAGCGCGCTGATGAGTTGCGGGACGACGGTGAACAGGTCTCCGACGATACCGAAGTCGGCGATGTCGAAGATGGGAGCGTCGGGGTTCTTGTCGACCGCTACGATCACGCCGGCCGTCTGCATCCCCGCCCGGTGCTGGATCGCCCCCGAGATGCCCAGGGCCACGTACAGCCGCGGCGAGACCGACACCCCGGTCTGTCCCACTTGCGTGTTCGCGGGGGCGTACCCCGCGTCGACGGCCGCGCGCGAGGCGCCGACGGCCGCGCCGAGCACGTCGGCGAGGTGCTCGACGAGCGCGAAGTCCTCCTTCGAGCCCAGCCCTCGGCCACCGGCGACGACTGCGCCCGCTCCGCGCAGCTCGGGCCGCGTCGAGGGGGCCACGGTCTCCGAGAAGTCCTCGGCCCGGGCGGACGGAGCCCCGGATGCCGTCACCTGCAGGCCGCGCACGGCGAGCGGCTGCGCCTCGAGGCGCGCGTCCACCGCCCCGGGGCGCAGGGTCGCGACGAGGGGACCGAAGGTCGGCGCCCCGTCGACCGTGAACGCACCGCCGAAGGCCGCGTGGTGGGCGACGACGCCGAGGTCGTCGCGCCCGACCCCGACGACGTCGGTCGCGAGCGGCAGGCGCAATCGCACCGCGAGGCGGGCCGCGGCATCGCGCGACTCGATCGCGTTCGAGGCGAGCACGAGGTCGGGGCTCTCGGCGGCCACCGCCGCGGCGAGCGCATCGACGACGGGGCCGGTGAGCACCGCGGGATCGACCTCGGCGGTGAGGACGCGCACCGCGCCGAACCCAGCAGCCTGCTCCGCCGCGCGATCGAGCACGTCGGCGGGAGCCGCGAGGACGGCGACCGGCTCCCCCGCTTCCGCGGCGGCGGCCAGCAGCCCGGCCGACGAGGCGGCGAGTGCGCCCGAGGGCAGCACCTCGAGCAGGACCAGCGCGACGCTCATCACGCGACCCCCTCGGCCACGAGGAAGGCGGCGAGCTTCTCGCCCGCATCGCCCTCGTCGACGATCTTCGTACCGGCGGCGCGCGGGGGCCTCTCGGTGACCGACAGCATGATGTAGCGCGCCTGTGCGGGGTCGTCGGCCTCGACGCCGAGCTCGGCGAGATCCCACGTCTCGAAGGGCTTCTTCTTGGCGGCCATGATGCCCTTGAAGGTCGTGAAGCGCCCCTCCGGAAGCGCCTCGGTGATCGACACCACGGCGGGGAGGGATGCCGACACCCGCATCGTCCCGGCATCGCTCACGCGGTCGCCCGACACGGAGTCGTCGGTGACCTCGAGGCTCGACAACGCCGTGAGCTGCGGCACGCCGAGCATCTCGGCGACCATGGCGGGGACGACTCCTCCCCCGCCGTCGGTGGAGAGGTTGCCCGCGATCACGAGGTCGAAGCCCGTGCGGCGGATCGCCGCGGCGAGCACGTCGGCGGTCAGCAGCAGATCGGCGCCGCGCAGAGCGTCGTCGACGACGTGAACGGCCGAGGTCGCCCCCATCGCCAGGGCCTTGCGCACGGTCGCCGTGGCCGAGGCGGGGGCCATCGTGACGACGATGACCTCGGTGCCGGGGTGCGCGTCGGCGTGCGCGAGCGCCGCCTCGACCGCGCGCTCGTCGATCTCGTCGAGCACCGGGGCCGACGAGGAACGGTCGGTCAGACCCGTCTCCAGGTCGAGACGACGGTCGCCCCACGTGTCGGGGACTTCTTTGATGAGCACCACGATCTTCATCGACGCGGCTCCTTCGTTCGGGGGACGGATGCCGCGACGTCGCGGCGACGGGATGACTGCTTCACGGACGGGCCCGGGAGTCGCCGACCCCGCCGACCGGACCGAGCCCGCGGAGGGTTCGACGGGCTCAGCCACCGCCTTCCCGCGGCCGAGCAGCGAAGCGGCCCCTCCCCGGCGAGGCGGAGGTCCCTGAGCCCGTCGAAGGGACCGGGTCGCGCAGAGGCATCGACCGGCCTCGGAAGGCTCAGCCACCGCCGTCCCCGCGGAGAGCGGGCCGCCGCGCCGCCCGAGCGGTACCGTGACAGGCGAGGAGGATCCATGACGCGACGACTGCCGGTCGACCCGATCGCCGAGGCCAAGCGCCAGTGGCTCGCGCACGGGTGGGATGACGCGGCCGACGGCATGACGGTCGTGACCTCGGTGATCCGGGCGCACCAGTTGCTCATGGCATCCATCGACCGGGCGTTGAAGCCCTTCGATCTGTCGTTCTCGCGCTTCGAGATGCTGCGGCTGCTCGCCTTCACCCGCGAGGGACGGATGCCGATGGCGAGCGCGATCGCGCGCCTGCAGGTGCATCCGACGAGCGTGACCAACACCGTCGAGCGCTTGGCCCGCGACGGGTACGTCACGCGTGAGCCGCACCCCACCGACGGGCGCGCCGCACTGCTCGCGCTGACCGACGCCGGGCGACGACGGGTCGATGAGGCGACGACCGCGCTCAACGACGTGTTCGCCGACCTCGGGCTCGACGACGACGATGCGACGGCTCTCGTGCGCATCATCGCGCGCTTCCGCAAGGGAGCCGGTGACTTCGCCGACCCCGCCCCGGTGCCCGACCCGCTCTGAGCACCGACGGGTGACGCGTCGCACGCCCCCGGCCGCCGGTCGCCCGCGGGCGCGCCGATACGCGAGGCGACGTAATCGCCTGCGTGTGCCGGGCTGACGGGGCTCATCTGTGCGTGAACGACGGCGACCGCTTCTCGCGGAACGCCGCCATCCCCTCCTTCTGGTCGGCGGTGTCGAAGAGCGCGGCGAACGCCTGCCGCTCGAAGCGCACGCCCTCGGCGAGCGTGGACTCCAGAGCGACATCGAGCGCCGCCTTGGCGGCGTAGAGCGCCGGCAGGGGCTTCTCGGCGATGGTGCGGGCGGTGCTCTCGGCGTCGTCGAGCAGCTCGGCGGCCGGCACCACACGGGACACGAGGCCCGCGCGCTCCGCCTCGGCGGCGTCGATCATGCGCCCCGTGAGCACCAGCTCGGCGGCCTTGTAGTACCCGAGCGCGCGGACCAGCCGCTGCGTCCCGCCCATTCCGGGGATGACACCCAACTGCACCTCGGGCTGGCCGAACTTCGCGCGATCGGATGCCAGGATCACGTCGCACATGAGGGCGAGCTCGCATCCGCCGCCCAGTGCGTAGCCCGACACCGCGGCGATGACCGGCGTGCGCACCGCGGCGAACCGCGTCCAGGCCCCGAAGTGGTCGGTGAGCATCATGTCGAGTCCCGACTTCTGCTCCATCTCCTTGATGTCGGCTCCGGCCGCGAACGCCTTCTCGCTGCCCGTGACGACGATCGCGCCCACGCCCTCGTCGGCGTCGAACGCCTCCGCCGCCGCGACGACGTCTCGCATGGTCTGCGTGTTCAAGGCGTTGAGAGCCTCGGGTCGGTCGAGGGTGATCCACCCGACGCGGCCCCGCTGCTCGACGCGGATCGTCTCGTACTCGGCATCCTGGTCCGTCATGTCACTCCCGTCGTGTCACCGCGGTCGGCCCCGCTCCTGGCATGCTCGCACGCGCCCCCGACATCCGCCGAGGGGGTTCCGCCGCCGGCCCGTCGACGTCGTGCCGGGGCCGCGAGGCTGTCGAGTCCGGCGCGCGCTTCGCGCTGCGGGGCGTGGCACGTACGCTCCGACGCGCGGATTCCGCCCCGAATCGGGCCGGCCCCGTCCGCGCCCGCGCCACGCCCACCGAGTCGCCCCGCACGAGCCCCAGCCTCTCAGGCGGTGTCACGCCGCGAGGACGCTGCGGCCGACGATGAGGCGCATGATCTCGTTCGTCCCCTCGAGGATCTGGTGCACGCGCAGGTCGCGCACCACCTTCTCGATGCCGTAGTCCTGCAGGTAGCCGTAGCCGCCGTGCAGCTGCAGGGCCTCGTTGGCGACGCGGAAGCCCACATCGGTCGCGAAACGCTTGGCCATCGCGCAGCGGGTCGCGGCGTCGGGCGCCTTGGCATCCAGGGCCCGGGCGGCGTCGCGCACGAGCAGACGCGCGGCGTCGAGCTCGGTCGCCATGTCGGCCACGGCGAAGATCACGGACTGCTTCTCGCTGAGGGCCTCGCCGAAGGTGAACCGCTCGTGCACGTACGCGACCGCCCGGTCCAGCGCCCACCGCGCACCCCCGAGGGAGCACGTGGCGATGTTGAGCCGCCCGCCGTTGAGCGCGTTCATCGCGATCGAGAACCCGCGCCCCTCGCCGCCGAGCAGGTTCTCCGCCGGTACGCGCACCTCGTCGAGGATCACCGGGCGGGTGGGTTGGGCGTTCCAGCCCATCTTCTTCTCGTTCGGCCCGAACGACAGGCCCGCGGCGTCGGCGGGGACGAGGAACGCGCTGATGCCGCGGGCCCCCGGCTCGCCGGTGCGCGCCATGACGACGTAGACGGATGCCTCTCCGGCGCCCGAGATGAACTGCTTCACGCCCGTGAGCACGTACGTGTCACCGTGGCGGATCGCGGAGGTGGCGATCGCCGCGGCATCCGATCCTGCGCCCGGTTCGGTGAGGCAGTAGGCGCCGAGGTCGTCCATGGCCACGAGCGAGGGCAACCACCGCTCGCGCTGGGCGGCGGTGCCGTAGGTGTCGATCATCCACGCGACCATGTTGTGGATCGTGATGTACGCCGTCACCGTGGGGTCGCCGTAGGCGAGCTCCTCGAAGATCGCCACCGCATCCGCTCGTGACAGCCCGGCGCCGCCGACGTCGTCGTTGACGTAGACGCCGCCGAGACCCAGCTCCCCCGCGCGGCGCAGCACGTCGCGAGGGAAATGCTTCTCGGCATCCCACTCGAGGGTGTGGGGGGCGAACTCGGTCGCGGCGAAATCGCGCACGGCATCGAGGATCGCGGCGCGCTCATCTGTCGACAGGGTGCTGACCGGTGAGGCGTCGAGCGCGGGAGCAGGGGTGGTGTCCATGCGGCTCTCCTTCGTGAGGCGACGGCGTCGTCGCCTGCTCAGATTACCTGGACGTCCTAGTAAATGGTAGAGGGGTCGATTACCCCGCGGACACCCCGAACAGCGCGCCGACGGCGTACGTCGCCGCGAGCGCGAGCGCCCCGCCGATGACGGTGCGCAGCACCGCCCGCCCCCGCCGGGCCCCGCCGATGTACGCCGCGACGTAGCCGGTGATCGCGAGCGCGATGAGCACCGCGACGAAGGTCAGCGGCACCCGGATCTCGACGGGCGCGAACAGGATCGTCGCCAGCGGCAGCAGCGCGCCGATCGTGAACGCCACCGCCGAGGCGAGAGCCGCCGCCCACGGACTCGCGACGTCGTTGGCGTCGATGTTGAGCTCGACCGCCAGATGCGCCTTGAGAGCATCGGATGCCGTGAGCTCGGTCGCCACGCGCGTCGCCGTGTCGCGCGAGAGGCCCTGCGCCTCATACATGCCCACCAGTTCGGCGAGCTCGGCCTCGGGGTCGTCGGCCAGCTCGCGCTTCTCCTTCTGGATGAGCGCGTGCTCGCTGTCGCGCTGGCTCGACACCGAGACGTACTCGCCCAGCGCCATGGAGATCGCGCCACCGACGAGGGCCGCGAGACCGGCGATCAGCACGGGACCGGTGCCGCTCGTCGCTCCCGCGACGCCGACGACGACCGCGGCGGTCGAGACGATGCCGTCGTTGGCGCCGAGGACTCCGGCCCTCAGCCAGTTGAGGCGCTGCGAGAGTCCCTGACGGTGCGGTTCATCGGTGTGCGCGCCGTTCGCGGTGGTCATGGGCGAGAGGATATCCCCGCCGTCGACACCCGGACGCCCTTGCGTCGACGTCGACGAGCCGTGCGGGTCCGCCGTTCCCCCGTCGTTCACTCGGGCGACACCGCCCGCGGGCAGACTCGCCGCCATCGCCGCCCCGCGGCGTCCTCGCGCCGTTCTCGACGCGCGAGCTCCCCCCTGCATCCGAGGACACAGCCATGCCTTCGCCCCTCCTCCGCCGCGCGGTCGCGTTCAGCGCGACCACCGCCGCGGTCTGCGCTCTCGCTCTGTCGAGCGCCACCGCGGCATCCGCCGCTCTCGTCTCCGATCCCGTGCGTGACGTCGCCGCCGACGACGCGGTGTCGCTGCGTCCGCTCGGCACGTACGAGACCGGGGTGTTCGACCAGTCGGCCGCCGAGATCGTGCACGCGTACAAGAACCGCCTCTTCGTCGTGAACGCCCAGGCCGGGGCCGTCGATGTGCTCGACAACGGAAACCCCGCCGCACCGACGAAGCTGTACTCGATCGCCGGCACCGGGATCGCGAACTCCCTCGCCGTCCGCGCCGACGGCCTGGGCGTCATCGCCCTGGAAAGCACCGACAAGACCGCGCCCGGACGTCTGGTCTTCTTCGACGCGGATGCCGCCGCGCCCACGATCCTCGGAGAGGTGACGGTCGGCGCTCTGCCCGACATGGTCGCGATCAGCGACGACGGCTCCTTCGCGGTCGTCGCGAACGAGGGCGAGCCGGCCGATGACTTCACGACCGACCCCGAGGGTTCCGTCGGCGTCGTCGCGCTGCCGAGCACCAAGACCGCCCCGACCCAGGATGCCGTGCGCACGGCCGGGTTCGGAGCCTTCGAGCAGGGCGGCTCGAAGTCCCTCGACCCCGCCGTCCGGGTCTTCGGCCCCGATGTCGCCGCCCCCGACCAGGGCTCCACGCCGCTCGCCGCCAACCGCGTGAGCCGCAACCTCGAGCCCGAGTACGTCGCGATCGCCGGCTCCACGGCGTACGTCGCGCTGCAGGAGGCCAACGCCGTCGCGGTCGTCGACCTGGCGACGGCGGAGGTCACCGGCATCCGGTCCCTGGGCTTCAAGGACTACGGCGTCGAGACGCTCGACGCGAGCGACCGCGACCCGAAGGATGCCCCGACCTTCAACGAGAAGAGCTACCCCGGCCTGTTCGGCATGTACATGCCCGACGGCATCCAGGCCTACCAGTCCGGCGGCGAGACCTACCTCGTCACCGCCAACGAGGGTGACGGTCGCGAGTGGGGCGACTTCACCGACACCGCCCGCGTGAAGGATCTCGGCTCCGACGGTCTCGCGCCCGTGTGCGCCGACAGCCCGCTCGCGGGCTCGCTCGGCGACGCCGCCCTCGGTCGCCTCAACGTCGCGACCGACATGGGCCTGAACGCCGAGGGCACCTGCTACTCCGCGCTCTACACCTTCGGCGGGCGCGGGTTCTCGGTGTGGAACACCGCGGGCGAGCAGGTCTTCGACTCGGGCTCCGACTTCGAGCGCATCACGCACGATGCGAATCCCGATTTCTTCAACTCGAACCACTCGGAGTCGAACCTGGAGGGTCGCAGCGACGACAAGGGCCCCGAGCCCGAGAACCTCGCGATCGGCGAGGTCGACGGGCGCACCTACGCCTTCATCGGCCTCGAGCGTGTCGGTGGCGTGATGACCTACGACATCACCGACCCGAAGAACGCGACCTACGCCGGGTACGTCAACAACCGCGACTTCTCGGTCTCGGTCGAAGACCGGCTGACCGGCGATGAGACCGCCGACCGCGAGCTGCTGGCGAAGGCCGGCGACCTCGGTCCCGAGGGCGTGGAGTTCATCTCCGCCGCCGACTCTCCGACGGGCCGACCGCTCGTGGCCGTCGGCAACGAGGTCTCGGGCACCACCACCGTGTTCGCGGTGGAGAACCCGAACGTGAAGGACATCGACATCCTCACGATCAACGACTTCCACGGCCGCCTCGAGGCGGGATCGCAGGGCGAGGCCGGCGCCGCCGTCATCGCCGGCGCCGTGAAGGCGAAGGAAGCCGCGAACCCGAACACGCTGTTCGTCTCGGCCGGTGACAACATCGGCGCGTCGACTTTCACCTCGCTGATCCAGGACGACTCCCCCACGATCGACACGCTGAAGGCCTCGGGTCTCGACATCTCGGCCGTCGGCAACCACGAGTTCGACCGCGGCTTCGCCGACCTGACCGACCGCGTGCTCCCCGAGTACGGCGGCGGGGAGTTCGGCCTGGGCGCGAACGTCTACAAGAAGGGCACGAAGGAGCCCGTACTCGACGAGTACGCCGTCAAGGACGTCGACGGCGTGCGCGTCGCCTTCATCGGCACCGTGACCCCCGACACCGCGACCATGGTCGACCCGGCCGGCATCGCCGACCTGGACTTCGGCGACCAGCTCGAGGCGGCGAACCGCGTGGCCGACGAGATCACGGCGGGCGACCTCGCCGACGTCATCGTGCTGCTGACGCACTCGGGGGCTGCGACGTCGAACGACTGCACCGCCATCGCCGCCGACCAGGCCGGTTTCGGCGCCCTCGCGGTCAACGCCTCTCCGGAGATCGACGCCGTCGTCTCCGCGCACACGCACCAGACCTACGCGTGCGACCTGCCGGTGGCCGGCACCGACCGGACGCGCCCCGTCATCCAGGCCTCGGAGTACGGCAAGGCCATGGGGCAGCTGTCGCTGAGCTGGGACACGCGCACCGACTCCCTGGCATCCATCTCGGGGACGACCTTCCCGCTCGCGGGCGCGGCGGCTCCGGATGCCGACATCGCGGCCAAGGTCGCCGCGTACGTCGCGCAGGCCGACGTCATCGGCGCGAAGCCGGTCGGCGAGATCAGCGGTGACATCCTGCGCGGCGGAACCCCCTCGGGAGCGGACCGCGGCGTCGAGTCGTCGATGGGCAACTGGGTGGCCGACGTGTACCTCTGGGCGACGTCGAAGAACCCCGCGTATGCCGGCGCGAAGGCCCAGATCGCGCTGATGAACCCGGGCGGCCTCCGCGCCGACCTGCTCAAGGGCGACGACGGGGTGGTGACCTACAAGGAGGCCGCCCTCGTGCAGCCCTTCGCCAACACGCTCGTGACGGTGACGCTGACGGGTGAGCAGCTCCGCGGCATCCTGAACGAGCAGTGGAAGGCCACGGGAGACCGACCGAAACTGCACCTGGGCGTGTCCGACGGGTTCACGTACACATACACGCAGGACCCGTCGAACCCGCGGGTGGGCGCGGTCGTCTCGATGGCCTACCAGGGCCGCGCGATCGCCGACACCGACACCTTCACGGTCGTGACGAACTCGTTCCTCGCCAACGGTGGCGACGGCTTCCCGACCTTCGCCGCGGGCACCGACCGCACCGACACCGGACAGATCGACCTCGACGCGACGCTGTCGTACTTCGAGGCGATCCCCGTGGTCGATCCGGCGCCGCTCGGGCGTGCGGTCCTCGCGACGGATGCCACTCCGCAGCCGGGTCAGCCCGGCACCGAGCCGACGCCGGTTCCCGCCCCGGACCAGCCCGGCCGGCCCGCGGGAGAGCGCCCCGGCAGCGGCCTCGCCAACACGGGTGTCGAGGCGCCGTGGGGCGTCGCCCTGGCGGGCGGGTTCCTCGTGGTCGCGGGCGGGCTCGCGTTCGCCCTGCGCAAGCGCCGCACGGTCTGACGCCGGACGCCGGAACGGCCCTCACCTCTGCGGGTGGGGGCCGTTCCCGTTCGCGTGGGGGGTCGGAAGCCGTCGCCGGGAAGCACGTCGGGCGATACTTCCTGACCCCTCACGCGGGGTGGCGCCTCATGCGCGGAGCACCTGGACGTGCACCCCGGATGCCGTGGACTCGACGCGCCAGACCTGACCGCTGCCGCGCACGGCCGGGGCCGCCTGCGCCGAGATCACCAGGGCCGTGTTCTCGTCGATGGCCACACCGTCGGTGACGAGACCGGCGTCGACCGCGGCGACGAGACGCGAGAGGGTGCCCCACTGGGCGGCGTGGACGTCGACGGCGAAGTCGAGGAGCCCGAGGCCCGGGCGCACCTCGACGGCGTCCAGCTCTTCGCCCGCGTCCTCCGACACGACCTCGACCCCGCCGACCCGGTACCCGCCGACGAGCGCCGGACCCGCGGCGATGGACGCTCCCGCGGACAACCCGGCGTACGGCATGCCGCTCGCGACCCGTTCGCGGATCGCCTCCCGGATGCCGCGGACCGCGTCGTGATACGCCGGAGTCAGACCCCCGCCGACGAAGACACCGTCGGCGTCCGTCATGGCATCCGCGAAGGTCTCTCCCTCGACGACCGCGTGCACCCGGATGTCGTCGGGTGCCGCTCCGGCGGCCTCGAGCACGCCGCGGAACTGGTCGACCGACGCGTCGTCGTGGGCTTCGAGCACGAGCAGGAGCGCGATCACGGGCGCGCGACCGGCGGCGTGCTCCCGCGCCTCGCTCACGAAGGCCTGCAGCAACGACGCGCAGACGGCGACATCGCGGCCGCCGCCGAGAAGGAACACACTCATGGGCCCAGTATCCCGGGTGCCCGCCTTCGCGAGAGTCGCCAGCTTTCGTCGCTCCGGGACGCCCCTGGGCGACGCATCCTGGCGACTCGCGCGGGCGGGGGTCAGTACCGCCGCAGCAACGCCGCGAGGGCCTGGCCGCCGCCGATGCACATCGTCACGACGGCGTACTCGAGGTCGCGGCGCTGCAGATCGAGGGCCGCGCGCACGGTCAGAATCGCGCCGGTCGCGCCGACGGGGTGGCCGAGGGCGATCGCCCCGCCGTACGGATTGACCCTCTCGGGGTCGAGGCCCGCGTCGCGGATGACCGCGACCGCCTGAGCGGCGAAGGCCTCGTTCACCTCGATCACGTCGACGTCGGCGGGGGTGAGCCCGGTCCGCTCCCACAGCCTCTGCAGCGCGATGACCGGCGCGTAGCCCATGATCTCGGGGTCGACGCCGGCCGTGGTCACGGCCTCCAGCGTCGCGAGCCCGGTCAGCCCGCGCGCGCGCACGTCGTCCTCGCGCATCAGCACGGTGGCCGCCGCGCCGTCGTTGATGCCCGAGGAATTGCCGGCCGTGACCGACCCGTCCTTCTCGAAGGCGGGACGCAGCCCCGCCAGGGCCTGCATCGTGGTCCCGGGGCGGGGGTGCTCGTCGATCGACACCTCGACCGGCTTCCGCCCCCGGGTGGTCACGGGCACGATTTCCTCCGCGAAGGCCGCGCGAGCGGCATCCGTCGCCGCTCTCCGCTGACTCTCGACGGCGAAGGCGTCCTGCTGCTCGCGCGAGACGGAGTAGCGGGATGCCACGACCTCGGCCGTCGTGCCCATGTGCCGACCGCTGAAGGGGTCGGTGAGGATCGCGAGCGTGCCGTCCAGGAGCGTCCGGTCGCCGAGACGGGCGTTGCCGCGGGCGCCGTACTCGAGGAACGGCGTGCGCGACATGCTCTCGTCACCGCCCGCGACGGCGACGTCGATGCCGCCCCAGCGCAGTTCCTGCGCGGCCGACCAGATCGCCTGCAGGCCCGAGCCGCACAGGCGGTTGACGGTGAAGGCGGGCACACGGGTGGGCAGCCCCGCGGCGAGTGCGACGCGGCGGGCGTTGTAGGCGTCGGGGCCGTTCTGGGCGATGCAGCCCATGACGACCTCGTCGACGTCGGCCCCGTCGACCCCGGCGCGGCGCAACGCCTCGGTGACCGCGACGGCCCCGAGCTCGTGGGCGTCGACGCCCGACAGCGCACCGCCGAACGAGCCGATGGGCGTGCGGGCGCCCGAGACGATGACGATCCGCGGCTCGGACATCAGCCCGCCGCCTCCTCGGGGCGCTCCTGGGCATCGACGTCGGCGGCATCCGGGACGTATCCCTCGACGTGGCGCTCGTCGGGGCCGACGTAGGCCGACAGGGGGCGGATGAGGGCGTTCGCCGCCTGCTGCTCGCGGATGTGCGCCGTCCAGCCGGTCACCCGCGCGGCGACGAACAGGGGCGTGAAGGTGAGCGTGTCGAAGCCCATGAGGTCGTAGGCCGGGCCGGAGGGGTAGTCGAGGTTGGGGTAGATGCCCTTGCGCTCGACGAACTGCGACTCGAGGGCGTCGTAGAGGGCGGCGACGTCGGGGCGGTCGTAGTGCGCGACGAGGGTGTCGAGGGCCGCCTTCATCGTGGGGACGCGCGAGTCGCCGCGCTTGTAGACGCGGTGGCCGAAGCCCATGATCTTGCGCTTCTCGGCGAGCGCGGTGTCGAGCCAGGGCCCGACGTTGTCGGCCGAGCCGATCTCGGTGAATACGTGCAGCACGGCCTCGTTCGCGCCGCCGTGCAGGGGCCCCTTGAGCGCGCCGATCGCGCCGACGACGGCGGAGTACAGGTCGCTGAGGGTCGACGCGATCACGCGCGCGGTGAAGGTCGAGGCGTTGAAGGAGTGCTCGGCGTACAGGATCATCGAGCGGTTGAACGCGTCGACGACGACCTCGTCGGCCTCCTCGCCGAAGGTCATCCAGAGGAAGTTGGCTGCGTAGTCCAGGTCGTCGTGGGGCTCGATCAGCCCTTCGCCACGGCGGCGGCGCTGGCCGTACGCGACCACGGCCGGCAGCTGCGCCCACAGGCGGATGCTGCGCTCGAGGTTCTCCTCGGGGGTGCCGACGGCATCCATCACGTTCGAGATGCCCGCGGTCTCGCGCGCGCCGATGACGCTCACGGCCGTGCGCACCTCGTCCATCGGGTGGGCGCTCGTGGGCAGCAGGTCGATCGCGGCCCGGACATCGTCGGTCAGCGCCCGATGCGCGCGCTCCGTCTCGCGCAGGGCGGCGAGCTGCGCCGCATCCGGGAGCTCGCCGTTCCACAGCAGGTACGCCACCGCCTCGAAGGGCTGGGTCGCCGCGAGCTCCTGCACCGGATACCCGCGGTACAGCAGGCTGTTGGTGTCGGGGTTCACCTTGCTGATCGCGGTCTCGTCGACCGTGACGCCGGCGAGGCCCTTCTTGATGTCGGTCATCGTCTCTCCTTCGAGTCGTGCACGTGCGGGTGGGGCCTCAGCGTTCGACGGTGAAGTCGAACACGTCGGCGTCGAAGCGGGTGTAGCCCTCGTAGTCGATGAGGTCGTACAGGTCGGCGCGGTGCTGCATCTCGCCGAGCTGCTCGCGCAGGTGGCCCTCGGATGCCAGGGCGTCCAGGCCCCGGCCGGCCGCGCCCATCGCGAGCCGCAGCAGCGACACCGGCCAGATGACGAGGTTCACGCCGGCATCCTGCAGCTGCCTGGTCGAGAAGAGCTCGGACTTCCCGAACTCGGTCATGTTCGCGAGGATCGGCACATCCAGCGCCGTGCGCATCGCCTCGAACTCACCGAGGTCGCGCATGGCCTCGGGGAAGATCGCGTCGGCACCCGCGTCGACCAGCGCCTTCGCGCGGTCGATCGCGGCATCCAGGCCCTCCACCGCCCGCACGTCGGTGCGCGCCATGAGGAGGAAGTCGGGGTCGCGCCGGGCGTCGACGGCCGCGCGGATGCGCTTGATCGCGGTGTCGGCATCCACGACGCTCTTGCCGTCGAGGTGGCCGCAGCGCTTCGGGTTGACCTGGTCCTCGATGTGCGTGCCGGCGAGGCCTGCGTCCTCGAGCGTCTGGATCGTGCGGGCGACGTTCATCGGCTCGCCGAATCCCGTGTCGGCGTCGATGATCGCCGGCAGCTCCGTCATCCGTGCGATCTGCTGCCCGCGTCCGGCGACCTCGGTGAGGGTCGTCAGGCCGATGTCGGGCAGGCCGAGGTCTGCCGAGATGACCGCGCCGGAGATGTAGACGCCGTCGAAGCCCTTGCGCTCGATCAGCCGGGCCGAGAGCGGGTTGAAGGCTCCCGGCATCCGCACGAGCTCTCCGGATGCCAGCTTCTCGCGCAGGGCGCGACGCTTCTGCTGGGGGGTGCTCTGGGCGTAGAGCATCAGAACAGCCCCTTCGGCGCGGGGGCCAGCGCCAGCACGCCGGGCTTCGCGACGATCGTGAGCTGCATGACCTCGGCCGGGCTCAGCTCGGGCAGACGCTGCACGAGCTCGAGGAAGCGCTCGATCTCCTCGGGCAGCAGCACGGGCTCGGCCAGGATGCGGAACTTGCGGACGTAGTCCTCGCGCGCGAACGGGCGGGCGCCGAGCGGGTGGGCGTCGGCGACGGCGATCTCGTCCTCGACGACCGAACCGTCGGTGAGGGTGATGACCACGCGGCCGCCGAAGGCCTTCTCGTTCGGATCCTCGGAGTGGTAGCGGCGCGTCCACTCGGCATCCTCCGCCGTCGTCACCTTGTGCCAGAGGGCGACGGTGTCGGCGCGGCCGGCGCGCGCGGGGGCGTAGGAGTCGACGTGGTGCCACGCGCCGTCCTGCAGGGCGACGGCGAAGATGTACGGGATCGAATGGTCGAGCGTCTCGCGCGAGGCGGTCGGGTCGTACTTCTGCGGGTCGTTCGCGCCCGAACCGATCACATAGTGCGTGTGGTGGCTCGTGTGCAGAACGATGGATGCCACGTTGGCGGGGTCGCGCAGATCGGGCCGGTCCGTGCCGAGGCGGCGGGCGAGGTCGATCCACGCCTGCGCCTGGTACTCGGCGGAGTGCTCCTTCGTGTACGAGTCGAGGATGCCGCGCTTGCTCTCGCCCTCGCCGGGCAGGGGGACGTCGTAGGAGGCGTCGGGGCCGTCGAGCATCCACGCGATGACGCCGTCTTCGCCTTCGTAGATCGGCGAGGGGCTGGTCTCCCCGCGCATCGCGCGGTCCACCGCCTCGATCGCCATCTTCCCGGCGAAGGCGGGGGCGTGCGCCTTCCACGTCGAGATCTCGCCCTTGCGCGACTGGCGCGTGGCGGTGGTGGTGTGCAGCGCCTGGCCGATGGCCTGGTAGATCGTCTCCTGGTCGAGGTCGAGCAGGGTGCCGATACCGGCGGCCGCCGCGGGTCCCAGGTGGGCGACGTGGTCGATCTTGTGCTTGTGCAGCGAGATCGCGCGGACGAGGTCGATCTGGATCTCGTAGGCCGTGGCGAGGGCGCGCACGAGGGCGGCGCCGTCGCGACCGGTGTGCTGGGCGACCGCGAGCACGGGCGGGATGTTGTCGCCGGGGTGCGAGTAGTCGGCGGCGAGGAAGGTGTCGTGATAGTCGAGCTCGCGCACGGCGACGCCGTTCGCCCACGCGGCCCACTCGGGGCTGGTGCGCCGCTCGAGCAGGCAGCCGAAGACGGTCGCGCCGGGTCCGCCGATCGACACCGCGTGATCGAGCGCCTGCTGGCGCGCGGCGCTGACCGGCTGACGGGTGAGGGATGCCGCGGCGACGGCGGCGTTGTCGATCAGGCGGTTGACGATCATGTCGACCACGTCGTCGTCGACCGCGACCGGGTCGACCGCGACGCGCGCGAGCGCCCAGGCGAGCTGGCCCTCGCGGGCGAGGTTCTCGTCGCTGCGGTGCACGCGCACGTGATGGGTGATCGTCATGAGGGGTCCTCCGTGAGGGCTTCGAGGATGGTCGTGAAGGCGTTGTGCAGGTGCACGTGGGTGGCGTGGGCGGCGAGTTCGGGGTCGCCGCCGCCGATCGCGCGGGCGATCAGTTCATGCTCTCGCGCCGAGGCGGAAAGCCGCAGGGGGTTGTCGCGGGCCATGCGTCGGACCCGCACGAGGTGCGTGCGGACGCTGCGCAGGGCCGCGGAGAGGTAGGGGTTGTCGACGGCGGCGTCGATCGCCGCGTCGAACCGGGCGATCAGCGCGTAGTAGTCGTCGGCGTCGGCGGTGTCGACGCGCTCGAACTCGGCGGCCAGCGCGTGGAAGACCCGTCGGTCGCCGCGCTGCGCGGCCAGCCGTGCGGCCTCCGTCTCGAGGGCGCGACGCAGGTCGAACAGGGCGCGGATGTCGTCGGCGTCGATGCCCGCGACCACGGTCACCCGCGGCGAGGCCTGGGCGACGAGCCCGTCGGATGCCAGGCGGCGCAGCGCCTCACGCAGCGGGGTGCGACTCACTCCGAGACGCGTGGACTGCTCCACCTCGCCGAGGACCGTGCCGGGAGAAAGGGCGCCGGTCTGGATCTCGTCGAGGAGGGTCGCGTACGCGCGTTCGCTCGCTCGCATGCCGCACCTCCCTCGCCGCCTTCCCAGTGTATGCACTGCGGCGCCCAAGGGATAGTTTGCGCCCCCGGGAGCGCTACGAACGTATACAAAGAGATACCGAGATCATCCCCGGACCGCACCCGAGGAGACGATTCTCGGCGACTCGCGCGGTCAGGCGCGCCCCCACGACTCCAGGGTCGTCGGGATGGATGCGAGGGCGCCGAGCGCCGCGTCGCGGTCGGCGCGGGCGAGGGTGAGGCCGGCCACCACGAGCGAGGCGCAGACCGCGGCGAGGGCGCCGACGGCATCCGGGGTCAGGTCGGGGCGCCGGTCGGCGACCGCGGCGCGGATGGCCGCACGCATCTCGGCCGCGTAAGCCGACACGAGGGCGCGCACGTCCGCATCGTCGCTCGCGAGGGGCGACGACCCGGCGTTGAGCAGCAGGCAGCCCAGGCGGGCGCGCGGGGCGTCGGCGTCGATGGCGGCGCGCATGTCGTCGACGTACGCCTCGAGCGCGCCGGGATCTCCCCCGCCCAGCGGACGCAGGCGCGTGCGCACGACGTCGTCGAGGTAGGCGGAGAGCACGGCGTCGAACAACCCGCGCTTGCTGCCGAAGGCGTTGTAGATGCTGGAGCGCGTGAGCCCGGTGGCCTCCTCGAGCTCGGCGATGCCGGTCTCGGCGTAGCCGCGGCGCCAGAAGACGTCGCGCGCGGCGTCGACGACGGCGGAGCGCTCGAAGCTCGGCATCCTGCCCATGTTCCCTGTTCTCTCCCTGTGCCTCGCGATGGCGTCCGGCGGAGGTGGCCGAGCCCGTCGAAGCCACCGGACGCGGACGCCTTCCGGTTGCATTCGCAGCGTCGAGGTCTATATTAGACCGGTCGTTACAAAATAACCACCGGAGGCATTCCATGCGCGCAGTGATCCACCACGAGTTCGGCGAGCCCGCCGACGTCCTCGGCGTCGAAGAGGTCGAGACCCCGACCCCCGGCCCCGGCGAGGTGCGCCTGCGCGTGCTGCTGTCGCCCATCCACAACCACGACCTCTGGACCATCCGCGGCACCTACGGCTTCAAGCCCGAGCTGCCCGCGCGCGCCGGTACCGAGGCCGTGGGCGTGGTGGAGGAGCTCGGCGAGGGCGTCGAAGGCCTCACCGTCGGCCAGCGCGTCGCCACGGGCGGCAACTTCGGCGTCTGGGCGGAGCAGGTCGTCGCGAAGGCCGCCGGCCTCATCCCGGTCGCCGACGGACTGAGCGACGAGGTCGCTTCCCAGCTGGTCTCGATGCCGTTCAGCGCCATCAGCCTGCTGCACTCGCTCGACCTGAAGGCGGGCGACTGGATCGTGCAGAACACCGCCAACGGCGCCGTCGGCCGCATGGTCGCGCAGATCGCGAAGGCCCGCGGCATCCACGTGATCGGCCTCGTGCGTCGCCGGAGCGCGGTCGCCGAGCTGGCGGAGCAGGGCATCGACAACGTCGTGTCGACCGACGCCGAGGGGTGGCGCGACGCGGCGCTCGCCCTCGCCGACGGCGCGCGCATCGTCGCCGGCGTCGACTCGGTCGGCGGCTCAGCCAGCAACGACGTGCTGTCGTTGCTCAGCGAGAACGGCACCCTGGTCATCTTCGGCTCGATGGGCGCCGGCAAACTCGAGCTCTCGGCCGGCGACATCATCTTCCGCCAGGCCACCGTGAAGGGCTTCTGGGGCAGCGTCGTCAGCAAGACGATGGATGCCGAGACCCGCGGCGCCCTGTTCGGCGAGCTGTCGCGCTACCTCGCCGACGGCACCCTGACCCTCCCGGTCGCGGCGACCTTCGCGCTCGAGGATGCCCGCGAGGCCGCCCGCGCGAGCGACTCCCCCCGCGTCGGCAAGGTGCTGCTGCGCCCCTGAGCGCATCGCCCCGCGAGGCTCGACCCTCGTTGAGTGTCCAGGACACGCCGCGCCCCGCCAGGCGGAGCGGCGTGTTCTGGACACTCGACAGCGGGTGCAGCGGCGCCCCGACCAGCCGCGCGGGGGGCCGGGCCCGGGAGCGGGAGAGGCGCGTCACGCGCCGGCGAGTTCCTGCAGCGCCCTCTCGAGCGCGTCGATCGCGGGGCGCTGGCCCTTCACGAGCGCGTCGCGCGCGGCATCCAGGCCCATCCACTCGGCGCGGTCGACCTCGGGGAACGACGCCGTGCGACCGGAGCGCGGTGGCCACTCCATCTCGAACTCCCCGAAGACGAAGTCGTCTCCGGATGCCGTGAACCCGGCGCCGTCGCCGCAGAAGACGACGACCTTCTTACCGCTGCTGTAGGCGAAGGTGCCGAGCTCCGCCCACTCCGTCTCGGGCGGCTCGATGCCGAGCTCCTCGCGGAACTCCCGGTGGGCGGCATCCAACGCCCCCTCCGTGGCGGGGTCGAACTCGCCCTTCGGGAGCGACCACGCGCCGGCCTCCTTCTTCGCCCAGAACGGGCCGCCCATGTGGGCGATGAGCACCTGGGGCGCGGGGCTCAGGCGGTACAGCAGCAGCCCCGCGCTCCAGGCGACCATCAGGCCGTGACCGCCGGAACGCGGTGGGCCTCGTCGGCGATGATGTCGGCGCGCTTACGGAAGGTGCGAGCCGACACCCGGTCGAGGGCGATCTGCCCGCGCATCTTCTCCGCCTTCTCGTACAGCGAGGGGCCGCCGAAACCGGTCAGCACCTTCACGAGTACGGGCAGCAGCTCGATCATGAAGAACAGCGCGGCGATGAGGTAGTGCGCCCAGCGCAGCACCGGCTCGCGGTCGGACAGGCGCTCGAGCGCCGTGATCTGACTCAGCAGGCCCACGGCGCCGGCGTTGCCGTCGGCGACGGACGACGCCCGGGCGTTGTACGCGGCGAGCGCCGACTCGTACTGCGCGCGAGCGGCGGGCAGCTGGTCTTCGGCCTGCTGCTTGTTCGCCTCGGCGGAGGATGCCGCAGCCGCAGCGCCCGCGGTGTTGGCGGCGGCCAGCGTCGACTGCGCCTGCTGCAGCTGGGTCGACAGCGCGTCGTACGCCGTCTGCGCCTGCTGCAGCTGCGCCTGGGCGGCGTCGGAGCTCGCGCCGTCGCCGGCGACACCGGTGCAGCCCGGGACCGTTCCGGTGCCCTGCCCGGTCAGCTCGCACTGGTACACCGCGCGCGCCTGGTCGATCACGCTCTGCTGCGCCGCGAGTTGCTGCGTGAGCTGGTCGACGGTCTGCTGGGCGGCGGCCGACTCGGCCGAGGTCGACGAGGTGCCGGTGACGATGCCGGTCGCGGCCTGGTTCTCGAGCGCCGAGACCTGGGCCGTGGCCGCGTCGAGGGCCTGCTTCTCGGGGCCGTTGGTCACGGCATCCTGATCGCCCAGGGCCTGCGTGATGTTGGTCGCGTTGACCTCGCGGTTGATGTCGTTCTGGAAGATCTGCAGCACGAGCGGCTCGGCGACCACGACGCCGATGAGCGCCGCCATGATCACGCGGGGCATCGCGAGCCCGAGCAGGCGGAAGACGTTCTTCGTCGAGCGCATCGTCGAGGTCAGGAAGCGATCGAGGTTGAAGATGATCAGGCCCCACACGATCGCGAGGGGGATCGCGAGCAGGATGCTGACCCGAACGCCCGTGAGGAGCGCGAACATCATCGACAGCGCGGACACGAGCGCGGTGCCGGCGAGCACGAGGAACATCTGCACGAAGCGCGGCACCTCTTCGGGCACCTCGTCGAGCACGTCGTTGTCGGCACCGCCGAGCACAGCCATGCGCCGGATCAGCGACAGACGCGGTCGACGGGGGTCGTGGCGCCGCAAGCGCGGCTGGCGGGGCTCGGAGGTCACCGGGATGGATGCCACGGCGGGAGCCGCGAGGACCGCCTCGGGGGCGACCTCGGTCTCGGCGTCGGCGTCGGCGTGCGCACGGTCGATGACGAGGGTGTCGTGCGCGTCGGTCGGATCGTCGTCGCGCGGGTCGCGGTGGGGGTCGGTGCCACGGACTCCGCCCTCAACGTCGTCGAGGAAGGGATCGCGCAACTCGTCGTCGGCGGGCGGCGCGCCCCACGGCTCGGACGTGTGGTCGCGCGCGTCGGCGTCGGGGTTCGCCGCGTTCTGTGCGGCGAGGATGTCGTCGAGGTACTGCACGCGTTCCTCGTCCGTCGTGAACTCGATGCGACCGTCAGAGCCGAAACGGCCGGGTCGGTGAGCGGAAAAGGACATTCGCAGAGGGTACGACGTCGACCCTGCCCTCTCCTGTGCGCAGGCTGAGGCACGGCCCCTCGTCGCCGGCCGCGCTCCGGCGGGCACCTCCTGCCGGCCGGTCGACCCGCCCTCCGCCCCGCCGCCGCTGTCGCGTCGCGCGCCGACATGATGCGTGTCACCCGAGATGACCCGCGATTGCGCCGAATGGGGTGTGCTCTCGCGAAACCCGGGTCATCTCGCGGACCGATCCGCCCGCGCCGGGCGCCGGGCGCCGGGCACGCCGAGCGGGCCGCACGCGAAAGCGGGCCGAGCGCGAACGCCCGACCCGCCGCGCGAACCGCGTCAGACCAGGCGCTTCTTCGGCGACACCTCGTAGGTGTTCTCGGGGTCGGAGAACACGGCATCGCCCAGGGCCGCGTCGATCGCGGCGAGGGAATCGGCATCCAGGGTCACGCCCGACGCCTTGACGGTGTCCTGCAGCTGCTCCGGACGTGACGCGCCGACCAGGGCGGCGGCGATGTTGGGGTTCTGCAGCACCCACGCGATCGCGAGCTGGGGCATCGTGAGCCCGGCCTCGTCGGCGATGGGCTTCAGGCGCTGCACGGCCTCGAGGGTGTCGTCGTTCAAGAACCTCTTGATGAAGTTCGCGCCGCTCTTCTCGTCCGTCGCGCGCGAGCCCTCGGGCACGGGCTGACCGGGAAGGTACTTGCCGCTGAGCACGCCCTGCGCCATGGGCGACCAGACGATCTGCGAGATGCCGAGCTCCTCGCTCGTGGGCACCACCTTGCCCTCGATGACGCGCCACAGCATCGAGTACTGCGGCTGGTTGGAGATGAGCTGAATGCCGAGCTGCTTCGCGAGCGCATGACCCTCGCGCAGCTGCTCCGCGGTCCACTCCGAGACGCCGATGTACAGCGCCTTGCCCTGGCGGACGACGTCGGCGAAAGCCTGGAAGGTCTCTTCGAGCGGCGTCTCGTAGTCGAATCGGTGCGCCTGGTAGAGGTCGACGTAGTCGGTGCCGAGGCGCTTCAGCGACCCGTTGATGGAGTCCATGATGTGCTTGCGGCTCAGGCCGGTGTCGTTGGGGCCACCGGGACCGGTGGGGAAGTAGACCTTCGTGAAGATCTCGAGCGACTCGCGCCGCTGCCCCTCGAGCGCCTTCCCGAGCACGGATTCCGCCGCGGTGTTGGCGTACGTGTCGGCAGTGTCGAACGTCGTGATCCCCGCGTCGAGCGCGGCGTGCACGGTCTTGATGGCGGCGTCGTCTCCGACCTGCGAACCGTGGGTCACCCAGTTGCCGAGGGTGATCTCCGAGATCTTGAATCCACTGTTACCGAGATAGCGATAAGCGACCATCCCTCCACGCTAGCCCCGGCCACCGACACCGGGGCCGTGGCGTCCACCCCCTCCCCCGATAAACGCCAACCGTGATGAGAAACGCGGAGGGAGGGCGTTTCTCATCACGGAGAGCGTTTATCGATCAGTGGGGTGCCGGCGAGGCGCCTCACGCGTCCTTGCGGATCCACCGGAAGGTCACCCGCACCACGGCGAGACCGACCACCAGCCACAGCGCCGTCACCAGCAGGATCAGCGGGTGGTCCCACGATCCCGACGGCTCGGCGGCGGCGAAGCCCTCGGGAAGGAACACCGACCGGAAACCCTGCGCGAGCCACTTCAGCGGGAACACGCTCGCGACGTTCTGCAGCCACTCCGGCAGGGCGGCGAAGTTGATGTACACACCCGAGATGAACTGCAGCAGCAGCACGATCGGGATGACGACGCCGGTCGCGCTGCGGCCGGTGCGCGGCAGCGCCGACAGGCCGATGCCGAGGATCGCGCAGGTCGTCACGCCCAGCAGGAACACCCACGCGAACGTCAGCCAGCGCTCGGGCTCGGTCGGCACGGGAACGCCGAAGAACACCGCCGCCACGACGATGAGCAGCACCGACTGCAGGAACCCCGTGACGAGCACCTGGCCGAGCTTGCCGATGAAGTACGACACCGGACTCAGCGGCGTTCCGCCGAGGCGCTTGAGCGTGCCGTCGCTGCGCTCCATCGCGATGTCGATCGACATGTTCTGCAGACCCGACAGCAGCACGCCGGCGGCGAGCATCGCGGGGAGGTAGAACTGCGCGGCATCCACCTCATCGCCCGGAGGACCGAAGGTCTGCGCGTCGAACGCGACGGCGAAGATCAGCAGGATCATCACGGGGAACAGGAACGTGAAGAACACCGAGTCGCCCTGGCGGAAGTACGAGCGCACCTCGAACGCGATGCGGGAGGCGCCCAGACGCAGGATGCGGCTCATGCCGCGCCCCCGGCCGCGGTCGTGCGGCGCGCCTCGTCGCCGAGGAACGACAGGTAGACGTCTTCGAGGCTCGGTCGCACGATCTCGAGGCGTTCGGGCTCGCCTCCGCGCGCGACCAGCGCGGCGACCACCGCCCCGGGTTCATGGGTGCGCTCCTCGCGCACCTCGCCGCCCTCGCGCCACCGCACGATCGGCACGCGCGCCCCGGCACCGCCGAGGTCGTCGATCCGGCCGACGGATGCCACCTCACCGGCGACGATGATCGCCGCTCGTTCCGCGAGCTCGGCGGCCTCGTCGAGGTAGTGGGTGGTCAGCAGGATCGAAGTGCCCTCGCCCTGCAGACGGCGGATGAGGTCCCAGAACTGCCGCCGCACCTCGGGGTCGAAGCCCGTCGTCGGCTCGTCGAGGAACAGCAGCTCGGGGCGACCGATGATGCCGAGTGCCACGTCGACGCGACGACGCTGCCCGCCCGAGAGCTTCCGCACACTCACCGTGGCCTTCTCGGTCAGCCCCACCGACGCGATGACCTCGTCGACGTCGCGGGGCCGCGGGTAGAACGAGGCGAAGTGGGCGAGCATCTCCCGCACGGTGGCGGCGGGCGCCTCGCCGGTGTTCTGCAGCACGATGCCGAGCCGCGCCTTCCAATCGAGTCCGCCGCGGTGCGGATCGACGCCGAGCACGCGCACCTCGCCGCTCGTGCGGTCGCGGTAGCCCTCGAGGATCTCGATGACGGTGCTCTTCCCGGCGCCGTTCGGCCCGAGCACCGCGAACGTCTCGCCGCGGCGGATGTCGAAGGAGACCCCGCGCAGCGCCTCGACGCCGCCGCGGTAGGTCTTCCGCAGGTTCTCGACGCGCACGACGTGATCGCTCATGTGCCCAGTCTGGCGGTCGCGACGCCCCCGACGCCCCGTCGTCCCCCGTGGGCAGGGCAGGGAAACACCGCAGAGCAGGCTGGGAGAACCCTGACTCCTCCAAACCATCCCCCCTTCCCGCCTCGGATGACCACTCGTGCGGGGAGATTCGCCCCCGGTCTCCGCACGTCCCCTTACCGCCCTCGAACCGTCCACGTGGACGCTGGAGGTTGACTTTTGTCGTTCCCGTACGCGCACCCGATCACCGCCGCCGGCGAGCCCACCCCTGAACCGCTCCTCACCCCCGTCGCGCCGGCCCCCGGCCAGGGATCCGCGGGAACCACGGATGTCCCCCTCCCCGCCCAGCCCGGGACCACCGTGTCGGGCGGATTCCTGCCCGACTGGTCAGTGGGCGAGTGGCTCGGCTACAGCGGGATCATCGTCCTGGCGCTCGCCCTGACGATCGTCGCCACGACGACGTTGTGGTGGATGCTGCACGCGTGGCGTTCCGCCGACGACCTGCGGGCCACGCAGTTCAGCTCCACACCCCGCCCCGCGCGGCACCGGTTCACCCTCCTGGTCCCGGGTCGCCACGAGGAGGAGGTGATGGGACAGACGCTCGACCGGCTCGCCCAGCAGGACCACCCCGACTTCGAGATCATCGCGATCGTCGGTCATGACGACCCCGGCACGGAACTGGTCGTGCGCCAGGCCGCCGCTCGGCATCCCGCGCTCATCAAGGTCGTCGTCGACGACAGCGTGCCCAAGAACAAACCGAAAGCGCTCAATCGTGCCCTGCAGATCGCCACGGGTGACGTCGTGGGCGTGTTCGACGCCGAGGACGAGGTGCACCCTGGGCTCCTGACTGTCGTCGACTCGAAGTTCCAGGAGACCGGCGCCGATGTCGTGCAGGGCGGCGTGCAGCTGATGAACTTCGAGACCAGCTGGTGGTCGCTGCGCAATGTCCTGGAGTACTACTTCTGGTTCCGCTCGCGCCTGCACTTCCATGCGCGCTCGAAATTCATCCCCCTCGGCGGGAACACCGTGTTCGTCACTCGCGACCGGCTCGAATGGTCGCACGGCTGGGACGACCAGTGCTTGGCCGAGGACTGCGAACTGGGCGTGCGCCTGTCGAGCGACGGCGCCAAGGTCGTCGTCGCCTACAACCCCGAGTACGTCACGCGCGAGGAGACCCCGCCGACGCTGAAGTCGCTGTACAAGCAGCGCACACGGTGGAACCAGGGCTTCCTGCAGGTGCTCGGCAAGGGCGAGTGGAAGGCACTCCCCACGCTCAAGCAGCGCATGTACGCCCGGTACCTGCTGAACATGCCGTTCCTGCAGGCGGCGACGGGACTGCTCATCCCGATCTCCGTCGCGTTCATCCTGCTGGTCAAAGTCCCCACACCCGTGGCGCTCATCACCTTCCTCCCGCTGGTGCCCACCGTCATCACCCTCGTGGCGGAGGCCGCGGGGCTCACGGAGTTCGGTCGCGTGTACGGCAAGAAGGTGCGCGTGCGCGACTACGTGCGCCTCGTCCTCGGACTCGTGCCCTACCAGGTGTTCCTCGCCGCGGCCGCCGTGCGCTCCGTCGTTCGACAGCTGCGCGGTGACGGCAGCTGGGAGAAGACCGAGCACACCGGCGCCCACCGCGAGGGCGCCACCCCCGAACCCGGCGAGCGCGAGCTCGTCTCAGCTGCGGAGGCGACCCGATGACCGCGACACTCGACCGTTCCCCGGCGGCGCCCTTGCGCAACGACCGGGCCGTCCCGCATGCGCGTCGACGCGTTCCGGCCTGGCGATCGCGCCTCGGCGACGCCCTCTGGCTGTTGCCGCCCCTGCTCCTGGGACTCCTCGTCAACGGCGCGAACCTCGGCGGCTCGCCCCAGCGCATCGACGACGAGGGGACCTACGCCGCGCAGGCGTGGAGCATCGGCAATCTGCGCGAGCTCACGCACTACACCTACTGGTACGACCATCCCCCGCTCGGCTGGATCCAGATCGCCGCGTGGGCCGGTCTCACCGACGCATGGAACCGATACGACGTGGCCGTGATCGCCGCTCGCGAGGCGATGCTCGTCGCCAGCGCGATCGCGGCGGTGCTGCTGTGGTTCCTCGTGCGGCGCATCGGCTTCGCACGCCTCACGGCCTCGGTGGCGGTCGCCCTCTTCCTGCTGTCGCCGCTCGCTGTGCAGTTCCACCGCCAGGTGTACCTCGACAACATCGCGACGGCGTGGCTGCTCGCCGCCCTGCTGCTCGCCCTGAGCCGACGCGCCCAGCTCGCCGGCTACATCGGCGCGGCCGCGGCCTTCGGCGTCGCCGTGCTGACCAAGGAGACCTACCTTCTTGCCCTGCCGCTCGTCGCGTGGTTCATGTGGCGAGGAGCGGACCGCACGACGCGGCGGTACACGCTGTCGGTCGCTGCCGCCGTCCTGGGGCTGATCGGACTCACGTACGTCGCCCTCGCCGCGGTCAAGGGCGAGGTCATGCCCGCAGCGGGTCGCGTGAGCCTGTGGGACGGCCTCGCCTTCCAGCTCGCGTCGCGCGAGGGCAGCGGCTCGCTGTTCGACCCCGAGAGCCTCATGTCGCGCACCGTGGGTCTGTGGTGGCAGCTCGACGCCGTGCTCATCGTGACCGCCCTCGCCGCCGCGGTCGCCGCCCTGCTCGTCCGGCGCCTGCGCCCGTGGGCCGTCACCCTGCTCGCCCTGACGGCGTTCATGTTCCGCGGCGGGTACCTCCCCGTCCCCTACGTGATCATGCTGCTGCCGTTCGCCACGATCGTCGTGGCGGGAATGGGACAGCTCGCCGTGGAGGCGCTCCGCGCGCACGGCGTCCTCCGCCGCCTCGGGGGTGTCGCCGTGGCATCCGGGCTGGTCGTCGCCGTCATCGCCGCGGGTCCCCTATGGGCGGCGCAGTTGCGCGGGTTCCTGCTCGCCGACCTCGACCGACCGCTCCGGGACGCGGAGTCCTGGATGACCCAGAACGCCCCCGCCGACTCGCGCATGCTCGTCGACGATGCGATGTGGGTCGACCTCGTGCGCGCCGGCTTCGAGCGCGAGAACGTCGTCTGGTACTACAAGGCCGACACCGACTCCGACGTGCAGGAGCTCGCCCCGGACGGGTGGCGCGACTACGACTACGTCATCACCACCGACTCGATGCGCACCTTCCCCACCGAATTCCCGACCGTGCGCCAGGCGATCGAGAACAGCGCGGTCGTCGCCTCGTTCGGCGAGGGTGCCCAGAAGGTCGAGGTGCGCCTGGTCGACTCCGACCAGGCCGCCCTGGCCCAGGCCGCCGACGACGGTCTGTACGCCGCACGGTCGGTCGCCGGCCAGCAGGTGCTGAGGAATCCCGACGTCGGCGTTCCCGCGGAGCAGCAGGACCTGCTCACCTCGGGTGTGGTGGACGGTCGCATCCTGCTCACCCTCGGCCAGCTTTCGGCCTCGGGGCGCGTCGATGTGGCCGACATCACGCAGCTCGAGGGCGACCCCTCCGGCGTGCATCGGCAACTCATCGTCAGTTCCTACGCCGGACAGGACGCTCGGGCGGATGCCGCCGGAGCCGACGCCCTGCTGCGCTTCTACGAATCTCTCACCGGCCCCCTCCGACCCGTGTCGGTCGAACGCGGCGACGCGGGCGTCGTCATCACCTTCTCGCCCGACGAGCCCGTCGACCTCCTCCCCCGCCCCGCCGACTGATCCCCTTCTCCCCCCACGAAAGGACCATCATGTTCCGCTTCGCCTCACCGACCTCGCCCCGCCGCCGCGTCACACGGATCGCCGCGGGAGCCACGGCCGCCCTCGTCGCCGCCGGTCTCGCCGCAGCCGTCGCCCCCGCAGCCCACGCGGCCGACTCCGCCCCGGGAGGATGGGCTCGCGTGGCCCACCTCTCGCCCGACACGAAGTCCGTCGGCGTCCAGCTGACCGCGCTCGCCGGTGGCGCCGTCGTGTACGAACTCGACGACGTCGCCTACGGCGCGGTCAGTCCCTACATCCCCCTCGCCGACGGCACCTACGTCGTGTCGATGGTCCCCTCCGACGCGGCCGACGGCACCCAGCCCGTCGTGCAGCAGTCGATCGACATCGCCGAGGGCGAGCCCCTCACCGTAGCCGCCTACGGCCGCAACGCCGATCTGAAGACCACCGTCTTCGACGACGACCTCTCCGCGCCCGCGGAGGGCCAGGCACGCGTCCGCGTGGTGCAGGCCTCCACGGTCGAATCCAGCGTCGACGTCGACACCGCCGAAGGACGCGTCATCGCGCGCGACGTGCCGGCCGGCGCCGCGACCGATTACGCCGCCGTCCCCGCGGGTTCGTGGGACCTCGCCCTCACCGGTGCCGACGAGGCCGCCACCTCGGCCGTGGACCTGCCCGCGGGTTCCGTGTCGACGGTGTTCGTGCTCGACGACGCCACGGGGTCGCTGACGGCGCAGGCCATCACCGACTCGGCGACGCTCGCCGACATGCCCGTCGGTGGCATCCACACCGGCGGTGGCGGTACCGCGCCCTCCTCGGCCACGCCCCTCGGTGGGGTGGCGGGCGTCGCCGGCGTGCTCGGTCTGGTCGCCGTGGCCGGCCTCCTGGCCCGTCGCCGGGTGCGGGCGGGCGCGTGAGCATCGCGCGCCGCGCCCTGGCCGGGGCTGCCCTCGCGGCCACCGTCGTCGTGACGGTGACCGCGTGCGGCGTTCCCGCCGAACCCGACACCTCCGCGGAGGATGCGACCGTCGCGTCGGCGACGGCGTTCCTCGACGCCTATGTCGAGGACGGACGGGTCGTCCGCACCGACCAGGGCGGTGACACGGTGAGCGAGGGACAGGCCTACGGCATGCTCCTGGCGGTGGCCGCGGGTGATCCGGCGCGCTTCGACCGCATTTGGGACTGGACCACCGCGAACCTCCGACGCGACGACCTCCTCCTCTCGTGGCAATGGAAGGACGGCGGCGTCGTCGACGAGCAACCCGCCTCGGATGCCGATCTGGACGCCGCGCGGGCCCTCGTCCTCGCCGGCGACGCCTTCGGCCGCGACGACCTGCGCGAGCAGGGCGTGGCGCTGGGCGCGGCGGTGCTCGACGCGATGACGGCCGAGACCTCGCTCGGACGCATCCTGCTCCCGGGTCCGTGGGCCACGGCCTCCCCGCACGCCTACAACCCGTCGTACGCGTCGCCGGCCGCATACGCGGTCCTCGAACAGGCGTCGGGCGATCCCCGGTGGGCGGAGCTGGCCGAGGGCAGTCGCGCCGCGACCGCCGCGCTACTGGACGCCAACGCCCTGCCCACCGACTGGGCCACCGTCGCCGCGGACGGATCCGTGGCGATCGCCGGATCCGCCGGAGGCGGCGGCGAACCGGGGTACGGCTACGACGCGGCGCGCACGGCGATCCGTTTCGCCGAGTCCTGCGACCCCGCCGATCGCGCCCTGGCCGCACGCGTCTCCTCCGCCCTGCCGGAGGACGAGGCCCTCCCCGCCGAGCTCGACTCCGGCGCGGGGCCGCGCACCACCGATCAGCACCCCGTCGCCTACGCCGCCCGGGCCGCCGCGGCGGCGGCGGACGGACGGTCGGATGACGCTCGCGCCGACCTGGAGCGTATGACCGACACCGCGGCATCCACCCCCACCTACTACGGGTCCGCGTGGAACGCCCTGACCACGGCCATGCTCTCGGGTGACGTGCTGGGCGGCTGCCCGGCACTCACCGACGACGCCGGCGGTGCGGCCGTGCAGAGCACGACCGCGCCGGGAGTCGGTGCCGCGGCGGGGTTCCAGGACCCCGTCGCTCCCTCGTCGGCCAACACAGCGCCGCCGGTGCACATCTCCATCCCCTCCATCGGGGTCAGCAGCGACCTCGTCGGCCTCGACCGCGGCGAGGACGGGTGGATCCAAGCGCCCGCGGACTACGACGCGGTCGGCTGGTACGAGAAGGGCGTGCTGCCGGGCGAGGTGGGCCCGGCGGTGATCGCGGGCCACGTCGACTCCCCCACCGGGCCGGCAGTGTTCATCGACCTCCCCCGACTCGCCCCGGGGGACACCGTGGCGGTCGAGCGCGCGGACGGTTCGACGGCGAATTTCGTCGTCACCGGCCTGCAGACCGTGGAGAAGGACAGCTTCCCGACCGAGTCCATCTACGCCCCCACACCGACGCCGCAGTTGCGGCTCGTCACGTGCGCCGGGGCGTGGGATCCGGCCAGCGGGCACTATGTCGACAATCTCGTCGTGACGGCCGTCGCCGCCTGACGAGCGCTCCCCGCACCGCGGCTCAGCCGACCGGCATCGCCTCGGCGACGGCTTCGTCTTCTTCGGTCACGACGAGCTGACCGCACGCCCCGTCGATCTCCTTGCCGCGGGTGTCGCGCAGGGTCGTCGGGATGCCGGCGTCGTTCAGACGACGCACGAACTCGTTCTGCACGGGCACCTCGGATGCCGTCCAGATCGACCCCGGAGTCGGGTTCAGCGGGATCGGGTTGACGTGCACCCATCCCCGACCGCGAGCGTTGAGCTTGTCGGCCAGAAGGTCGGCGCGCCAGGCGTGATCGTTCATGTCTTTGATCAGGGCGTACTCGATCGACACGCGGCGCCCGGTCTTGTCGAAGTAGGCGCGGGCGGCATCCAGGGCCTCGTCGACCTTCCAGCGCGAGTTCACCGGGATGAGCTCGTCGCGCAGGCCGTCGTCGGGCGCGTGCAGCGAGAGGGCGAAGGTGACCGGGATGTCCTCGTCGGCGAGCTTCTTGATCGCCGGGACCAGGCCCACGGTCGACACCGTGATGCCGCGCGCGCTCATGCCGAGCCCGTGCTCCTTGTCGACCATCACGCGCACGGCCTGCATGACCCGCGCGTAGTTCGCGAGCGGCTCACCCATGCCCATGAACACGATGTTCGAGACGCGGTCGAGCGAGTGGTCGGAGCTCTTCTTGCCGCCCAGGCCGCCGGCGGCGATGAGCGCGTTGGCGCGCACGATCTGCTCGATGATCTCGGCGGCCGACATGTTACGGGTCAGCCCCGCCTGACCGGTGGCGCAGAACGGGCAGTTCATGCCGCAGCCGGCCTGGCTCGACACGCACAGCGTGATGCGACCGGGGTAGCGCATGAGGACGGATTCCACGAGGGCGCCGTCGTGCAGCTTCCACAGGAACTTGATGGTGTCGCCGCGGTCCGTCTCGAGCCGGCGCACCTCGGTGAGCAGCGGAGGCAGCATGCCCGCCACGAGTTCCTCGCGACCGGATGCCGGCAGGTCGGTCATCGCGGCCGGGTCGGACGTGTAGTGCGTGAAGTAGTGCTTCTCGAGCTGCTTCGCCCGGAAGCCGGGCAGGCCGAGCTCCTTCACCTTGGCGACGCGCTCGTCGGCGGTCAGGTCGGCGAGGTGCACCGGCGGCTTGCCGCGCTTGGGGCTCGCGAATTGCAGGAGCGGACGACCCGTGTCGTCCTTCGCCTGCTGCCATCCTTCGGTCGCGGGGCGCACCTGGCGTCCGGCCTTCGGACGGGTTTCGCGGATGCCGGTGTCGGCCGGCGCCCCCGCGGGGCGCACCGGCGGCGTGGTCGTGCGCACGGGGGGCTGATCGGTCATGGTTTCCAGGGTACCGGGGCGCGGCTGCGACGCGGCTGGGCGCGGAGCCGGACACCGGCGCGAACACCGGTTCCCTGCCACGCGACGGGTACCGGGCGCCGACCCCGGTCAGCCCCGGGGGCGACCCCGGTGGACGTACGTCTGCGTCGCTCGAGCGGCGGACGGAAAAGAAGAGCGCGAGGGGCCGATCACCGGAGTCGGGGGGAGACTCCCGACCGACCCCTCGCGCCGTCAGGGTCAGGCGGCGTCGAGATCCCGCTCGAGCAGCGCCCGGAGTTCGTCGGCGACGCGATCGGCCTCGGGCCCGTCGACCTCGAGGGCGACCTCGTCGCCCGTCTTCACACCCAGCTGCAGCAGCGCGAGGATGCTGCGGGCGTCGACGGAGGTGTCGCCGGCGGCGAGGGTCACCGTGTGCTTCGATGCCGCGGCCGCACGGGCGAAGGTGGCGGCCGGGCGGGAATGCAGGCCGGACGGGGAGCCGAAGACGGCGGTGCGCTGTGCCATGGGGAGGGACCTTTCGGGTGTTCAGCTCGACTGTGCGCGAGCGATGTGGAGGGCGAGATAGCCGACCTCCTCGTCGGAGATCGCGACCTGATGCTCGCGGAGCACGAACGCGCGGACGCGCTCGGCCGTGGCGACCGCGCGCGGGTGCTTGGCCGTCATGGTCGCGAACAGCAGGTCGTCGTCCTGCGCCGCGAGCCGGTCGGAGAACAGGCGCTCGGCGAAGAACTGCAGGTGCGTGAGGAATCGGCGCGTGTGCAGGTCGTCGGCATCCAGGGACACTCCCCCGGAGTGCGTGACGATTGTGGTGATGTTGGAGATGAGGCCGACCACCCGCATCGAATCGACGGCCGGACGACCCACCTCGGAGTTGACGAGGTGGAACGCGATGTTGGCCGCCTCCTCGTCGGGGAGGGCCGCCCCCGTGCGCTCGCGCAGCAGCGCGAGGGCACGCAGGCCGACCTCGTACTCCGCGGGATAGACCGTGCGCACCTCCCACGCGAGCCGGTTCGTGACACGCAGCCCCCGACGCAGCCGTTCCACCGCGAAGTGCAGGTGATCGGTGAGCGTCAGATAGATGTGCGGATCGAGCTGGATGCCACCGTCCTCGGCATCCATCACGATCGAACGGGTCAGTTCGACGAACTCCCCCGGGATCTGGGCCAGCAGCTCGACGAGGTTGCGCTGGTCGGTGTCGTCGAGCGCGACGAACACGCGGTCGGTGTCCTCGGGCGCGACCGTGGCGCCCGGCTTGGCACCGAAGCCGATGCCCTTGCCGAGCAGCACGCGCTCCACGCCGCGCTCGTCCTCGACGAGCACGACGCTGGAGTTCAGCACCTTCTTGATGATCTGCATGGGTGTCTCCGTCGACCCCGGCGGATGCGCCGCGGTGGCGATCACGCCAGGTCGGCCCCGTTCGAGGCGATGACCTTGCGGTACCAGAAGAACGAGTCCTTGCGACGTCGTTCGCCGGTGCCGTTTCCGAGGTCGTCCTGGTCGACGTGGATGAAACCGTACCTCTTGGATATCTGCGACGACGATGCGCTGATGATGTCGATCGGCGCCCAGCTCGCGTACCCCCGCAGGTCGACGCCCTCGTCCACGGCGCGGATCATCTCGGCGAAGTGGGAGCGGAAGTAGTCGATGCGGTACGGATCGTGGATCCGGCCGTCGTCGGTCAGCTCGTCGCGCATGCCCAGGCCGTTCTCGACGATGAACAGCGGCTTGCCGTAGCGGTCGTAGAGGTCGATGAGCGAGATGCGCAGCCCGACCGGGTCGATCTGCCAGCCCCACTCGCTGGACTCCAGGAACGGGTTCTTCACACCGAGCACGGTGTTGCCCGGGGTGCGCTCGGCATCCGGTCGCACCGACTCGGTGAGGGTCATGTAGTAGGAGAAGGAGATGTAGTCGACGGGGTGCGCGCGCAGCAGCTCGACATCGCCCTCTTCGAACGGGATGACGATGCCCTTCGCCTCCAGGGCCTTCAGCGCCAGGCGCGGGTAGGCGCCGCCGGCCTGCACGTCGGTGCACAGGTAGAGCAGGCGCTCCTTGGCCTGGGTGGCGGCGACATCGTCGGGGTGGCAGGTGTTCGGGTAGGTGGTGAGCATGGTGAGCATGCAGCCCATCTCCGACTCCGGCCACAGCTCGTGGAGGATCCTCGTCACCGATGCCGACGCCACGAACTGGTGGTGCAGCGCGGTGTAGCAGGCCTGCTCCAGCGAGCCCTCGACGGTCTCGTCGATGATGCCGCCCGAGGTGAAGGGGTGGCGGATGATCCCGTCGATCTCGTTGAACGACAGCCACAGGTCGACGAGGTGGCCGAACCGCTCGAAGCAGGTGCGCGAGAACCGCTCGAACAGCGCGATCGTGCCGCGGTCCACCCAGGCGTTGTTCTTCAGCGCGAGGGCGAGGGGCGGGTCGTAGTGCGACAGCGTCACCAGCGGTCGGATGCCGAGACGGCGCATCTCCGTGAAGAGATCGAGGTAGAAGGCGATGCCCTCCTCGTTCGGCTCCTGCTCCTCACCGGTGGGGTACAACCGCGACCACGCGATCGAGACGCGCAGCACCGAGAACCCCATCTCGGCGAACAACGCCAGATCCTCGCGGTAGCGGTGGTAGAAGTCGATACCGCGTCGCTTCGGATAGAGCGAGATGTCGTCGTCCGCCATGGCCGCGGCGATGCTGGCGAGGGTGTGCTGGTGGTGCACGGCGTACTCGCGCGGGTCGACGTTCGGGCGGTACTTCGCCACGTCCGACACGGCGGGGCCGCGGCCCCCTTCGTTCCAGGCCCCTTCGGCCTGGTTGGCGGCGAGGGCGCCGCCCCAGAGGAATCCGTCAGGCAATCCCATTCGCGGTCTCCTTCGCGTCGATGGCCAGCAGCGCGTCGCCCGCGGCGACCCGTCCGGTGGCGAGGGGGGCGACGTCGTACGCGTCGCCGTTGAGCACGACGACGGGCGTCGTGATGTCGAGTCCGGCCGCTTCGATCGCGGCGAGGTCGGCGGTGAGCACGCGCTGGCCCGCCTCGACCCGGTCGCCCTGCTCGACGTGGGCGATGAAGGGCGCACCCTCGAGTCGCACGGTGTCCAGGCCCACGTGCACGAGCACCTCGAGGCCGTCGTCGCCGAGGATGCCGAGGGCGTGGCGCGAGGGAAGGAGGCTCGACACGACGCCGCTGATGGGGGCGCGCACCTCGCCGTCCGTGGGACGGATGGCGATCCCGGGGCCGAGGATGCCGCCCGAGAACACCGGGTCGTCGACGGCACCGAGCGCGACGATCTCGCCGGTCATCGGTGCGACCACCCCGCCTGCGGCGTCGGGGGCGGGAACGGACGCGCCGGACTGCTGCTCGAGCAGGCGCACGGTGGCGGAATCGGAGTCCTTCCAGATCACCAGCGAGACGATGAAGGAGGTCACCATCGCGACGAGGGCGCCGATGACGGCGTGCAGCAGGTTCCACGGGTTGGCCATGTCGATGAACATCGAGATGGACGCGGCTCCCGGGCTGACCAGCGCGAAGGCCGAGATCGCGGCGATGCCGAGGTACGCGCCGCCGACGAACGCGCCGATGACGACCGAGACGATCGCGCGACGGTTCTGCAGGGTGACGCCGTACAGGGCAGGCTCCGTGATACCGAAGAAGGCCGAGATCCCCGAGGAGATCGCGGTTCCCCGCAGCGTCTTGTTCTTCGTGCGCACGGCGATCGCGAGGCTCGATCCGGCCTCGGCGAGGTTGTGCGCGAGGGAGGCGACGAGGTAGAAGCTCTCCCGACCCGCGGATGCCATGGTGGCCACCGTCGGCGGGATGAAGGCCTTGTGCATGCCCACCGAGACGATGAACGGCAGGGCTGCGGCCATCAGGGCCACGGCGATCCAGCCGAGCGTGCCGTAGAGCCAGAGCATCGCACCCGTCAGCAGCGTTCCGAGGAAGAAGCCGAGCGGGCCGAGCAGGAAGATCGTGGCGGGGGCGACGACGATGAAGCAGATCAGCGGGACGAGGAACGTGCTGATGACGCTCGGGCTGATGCGGCGCGCGAGACGCTCGACCACCGCCAGCAGCAGCACGGCGAGGATCGGCGGGAAGACCTGAGCGTTGTAGGCGATGGCGGGGACGGTCAGTCCGAAGAGGGCCACACCGCCCTCCTGCGTCAGCAGGCCGGCGAACGTCGGGAAGACGAGCAGACCCACGATGCCCAGGGCGAGCGGGATGTTCGTGTCGAGTTTCTTCGCCGCGGTGTAGGTGACGAGCAGCGGCAGGAAGAAGAAGACCGCGTCGGGGATCGCGGTGAGCACCTGATAGGTCTGATCGGTCGTCTGCAGCCAACCGAGGGCCACCGCGAGGATGAGGAACGACTTGAAGATGCCCGCACCCGCGACGGCGGGGATGATCGGGGTGAACACGCCGACGACGAAGTCCATCGTCACCGCCCCGGCGCGCTTGAGCGTCGGTTTCGGCTTCGCGGCCTCGACCCGCGCACCCGCCCGGGTGCCGGTGCCGCCGCTGCGGAGCTTCTCGATCTCGCGGAAGTAGTCCGCGACGCCCGAGCCCACGATGACCTGGGTCTGCGTGCCGGTGACGACGCCGATGACGCCGGGAGTGGCCTTGAGCGCGGCCTCGTCGGCGCGGCTCTCGTCGGCGAGGGTGAACCGCAGACGGGTCGAGCAGTGGTGGAGCGCCGCGACGTTGGCCGCTCCCCCGACGTGCTCGAGGATCGCGCGGGAGCTGTCCTGGGTGGTCATCGAAGTCCTTCCTTGGTTCGAAGGACACGCGTCGCGGCATCGACTCCGATGCCGCCCGGGCAACAAAAAAGGACCCGAAGGCGGTGCTCTCGCACTGCGTTCGGATCCTGCCTGCATGACCAGTCACATGTCCACCGGCGACTGTACACGATGAGCGGTGGATGCCGGACCACCCGGCGCTCCCCCGGGACGGATCGCGATACGGTGACCACGGCAGCGCCCCGCGGTGGCGCACCCCCACGCACCCCTTCCCCCGACCGGATCGGCCCGAGCCGCACGGCCCGCAGTCGATCCTCCCTGGAGCGCACATGACCCGCATCGCCTTCCTCGACGTCGACGGCACGATCCTCGAGCACGGCTCCGTGATCGCCCCCTCGACCGCGACGGCGATCCGTCGCGCGCGCGAGAACGGCCACCTCGTGTGGCTCTCGACCGGGCGGTCGGCGGGCGACATCCATCCCGACGTGCTCGCGATCGGCTTCGACGGAGCCATCACGAACGGGGGCGCCTACGCGATGCGCGACGATGAGCTCATCGTGGAACGCCCGATGCCGCGCAACGACGTCGAGGCCCTCGAACGCTACTTCGAGGCGCACGGCATCCATTACTTCCTCCAGACCCACGGCGGGGTGTATGCCAGCGACGGCATGGGGCCGGTCATGACGGAATACCGACGCGAGCGTCACGCGCAGCGCGCCGCCGAGCTCGAAGCCCAGGGCCTGCCGGCCGAGCAGCCGCTGTGGCGCGAACCGCGCCCCGTGTCGGACGTCGACCGTGACGCGGTCGCGAAGGCCGTGTTCGTCAGCCCCTCGACCGACACCGTCGCCCACGCTGCCGCGGCGCTCGGCGACGGGTTCCACGTCATCCCGGGGTCGATTCCCCTGCCCGGCGGGTCGAACGGCGAGATCGGGCAGGCCGGGGTGACCAAGGGCTCCGCGATCACGTCCGTCCTCGCCCAGCTGGGCCTGTCGGCCGCGGATGCCATCGGCATCGGCGACAGCTGGAACGACGTCGAGATGTTCGAGGTCGTCGGCACGCCGGTCGCGATGGGCAACGCGGTGCCGGAGCTGCAGCGCCTCGCGGGTCGCGTCACCACCGCCGTGCTCGACGACGGGGTCCATAACGCGTTCGCCGAGCTCGGCCTGATCTGAGGCCCGCGCGGGTCCCCGAGCCCGTCGAAGGGACCGGCTCCGCAGCCCCGGTCCCCCCGAGCCCGTCGGAGGGACCAGACTCCGCGTCAGTCCAAGAAGATGTCCGGGTACATCGCCTCATCCGGCGTCCCGGGCACCGCGGCGTAGCCGGAGAAATCGGTGACCCCGGCGGCGAGAAGCACGTCCTCGACGATGAGCGTCTGCCCGCTCCGCTCGCGCGCCGGCGCGGTCAACACCTCGTACGCGGCATCCGCGTAGATCTCGGGTGTCCGCGACACGCGCATGAGACGGTCCCCGCCGATGACGTTCTGCACGGCGGCGGTCGCGATCGTCGTGCGCGGCCAGAGGGTGTTCGCGGCGATCCCGTCGCCGGCGAACTCGGAGGCGAGGCCCAGCGTCGCCATCGTCATGCCGAACTTGGCGAGGCTGTACCCCGTGTGCGCGCCCAGCCACTTCGCCGAGACGTTCAGGGGCGGCGACAGCGAGAGGATGTGCGGGTTCTCGGCCTGCTTCAGCTGCGGGATCGCCGCGCGCGAGAGCAGGAAGGTGCCGCGCACGTTGACGTCCTGCATGAGGTCGTACTTCTTCGTCGCGAGCTCGAGCGAGCCCGAGAGGTCGATCACGCTTGCGTTGTTGACGACGATGTCGATGCCGCCGAACTCCCCCACCGTGCGTATCACGGCTTCGGTGATGGATGCCTCGTCCCGCACGTCGCCGACGATGGGCAGCGCGCGACCGCCCGCCGCGCGGATCGCCTCGGCGGCGGTGTGCACGGTCCCCTCGAGCTTCGGGTGCGGGGTGTCGGTCTTGGCGAGCATGGCGATGTTCGCTCCGTCGCGGGCCGCGCGCAGCGCGATCGCGAGGCCGATGCCGCGGCTGCCGCCCGACATCAAGATGGTCTTGCCGGAGAGTGTCACGAGCGTCCTTTCGCGGAGGCGGCGGCGAACGCGGCGACCCGCGCCCGCGCCTCGGGGGTGTCGAAGGCCGCGCCGATCGTGGCGGCTTCGTCGTCGAGGTTCTCGGCGAACGTCCGCGCCGCACCCACTCGCACGAGACGCGTCGCCTGCCCGAAGGCGGCGGTCGCGCCGTCGAGCCAGGAGCGGGCGATCTGCTCGACCCGCGACGCGAGGTCGGCGGATGCCACGACCTCGGCGACGAGGCCCCAGTCCTGAGCCTGCGCGGCATCCAGCATCCGGTCCTGCAGCAGCAGCTGCAGCGCGCGGCGCTGCCCGATCGCCGCGGGCAGGAGCGTGGAGACGCCGAGGTCGGGGGTGAGGCCGATGTTGGCGTAGCGGCTGACGAAGCGCGCGTTCTCGCTCGCGACGACGTAATCGGCCGTGAGCATGAGGCCGAGGCCGCCGCCCGCGACGGCGCCCTGCACGGCCGCGACCATCGGCAGCGGCGCCTCGGCGAAGGTGCGGATGCCGTCGTGGATGGCCCGGGCGGTCTCGGTCACCTCGGCGCCGGAGGATCCGCTCGTCGACATCGCGACCACGTCGCCGCCGGCGCAGAACGCGGGGCCGTTGGCATCCAGGATCACCGCCCCGACCGACGCGTCGGAGGTGACCTCGTGCGCGACCTCGCGCCAGCGGCGGGCCATGGGGAAGTCCATCGCGTTCAGCGAGGCGGGGCGGTCGAAGGTGACCCGGGCGAGCCCGCCCTCGACGTGGAGCAGGATGCCGTCGGTCATTTCGGCGCCATCCGGATCGCGCCGTCGAGGCGGATCGTCTCGCCGTTGAGGTAGCCGTTGTCGACGATCGCGAGGACGAGTCGCGCGTACTCGTCGGGGGCGCCGAGGCGCGAGGGGTAGGGCACCTGCTGACCGAGCGAATCCTGCGCGGCCTGCGGCAGCCCCTTCAACATCGGGGTCTCCATGATGCCCGGCGCGATGGTGCACACCCGGATGCCGTGGCGCGCGAGCTCCCGGGCGATCGGCAGCGTCATCGCGTGCACGCCGCCCTTGCTCGCCGAGTACGCCGGCTGGCCGATCTGGCCGTCGAACGCGGCGACGCTCGCGGTGTTGACGATGACGCCCCGGTCACCCCCCTCGGTCGGATCGGTCTTCGCCATGACGGCGGAGGCCTGCGCGATGACGTTGTAGGTGCCGAGGAGGTTGACGCGGATGACGCGCTCGAAGTCGGCGAGCGACGAGGGCGCTCCGTCGCGGTCGAGCACCTTCGCGGGAGGGGCGATCCCGGCGCAGTTCACGACCACGCGGAGCGGGCCGGCCTCGGCCGCCCGGGCTGCGGCCGCGGCGATCTGTTCCGGGTCGGTGACATCGGCCGCGGCGAAGGCGCCTTCCAGCTCGTCCGCGATCTCGGCGCCGGACGACGAGGGCAGGTCGACGATGGTGACGTGCGCGCCGGCACCTGCGAGGCGTCGCGCGGTGGCGAGACCCAAGCCCGAGGCACCGCCGGTGACGAGGGCGGAGGCTCCTGAGACATCCATGCGTTCTCCTTCGAAAGCTGAAACCGGGTCCCACCCTAGCCGAGACTCAGGATCGCCTGAGCCCCCACCACCGCCGGCGCTGGACGGTGCCGGTCTGCGTCCGGATCGCCGCGGTCGAGGTGCCGTCGACGAGCAGGATCACGTCTTCGGCCTTCCAGCCGTAGTCGCTCTTCAGGCAGGTGCTGACCGTCGACAGCGGGTCGGGGATCGTCAGCTCCACGCCGCGCGGAACCTCGAGCGCTCGAGGGTCGAGGCCGCGAGCCGCCTGTCGGAGTTGACCGACGAGTTCGTGCACGCGATCCGCGCCGTACGCCGCGACGGCCAGCTCCCAGTCTCCGACGACGACGAGCGAGCCGTTGGGGCACTCGACCTCCTTCTCGTGTGCGTGTGCACCGAAACGCAGGCGGATGACGGCCGCCCCGCAGAGAACCACGGCCGCGGCGCCCAGCACCGTCGAAGGGGCGTAGGAGAAGCCCACGAGGTAGACGAGCGAGTCCCATCCCGCGACAGCTCCGACGACGACCCGGACGACGTAGTAGACGGCGAACACCGCCGTCGTCACGGCGATGAGTCGCACCGGCGCGAACGGGTCGATGTCGGCACGGAACGCGGCGATGGCGCAGGCCCCGCACGCGAGTGCGAGCGCGAGGGCCTTGACGGCGAGCGATCCGGGCAGCGGCACGATCGCGGTGACGATCGCCACGAGCAGCGCCAGGGCGACGACGGCCGCCGAGGTGCGTCGGGCGCTGCGGCCGTCGAGGACGCTCACCGCGACGAGCAGGAGCGACGGCGCGAGCACCATCGCCACGTCCCCCAGGACGAGGCTCAGGATGCCACCGCCCGCCGTGTAGATGAAGTACATCGCGCTCGATCCGACGGCGCACACTCCGGCGACGGCGGCGAAGCGCAGGAAGAGCGTGGTGCGGCCCGGGGTTCCGATGCGCGGCATCGCGACGAAGAACACGACCGTCGCGACGGCCGCGCTCACCGCCACCAATCCCAGCGCGAGCTCCACGTTGCGCACCTCCCCCCTCCTCATTCTGCCTCGCCGCATCGACGGCGTCCGCGACGCGCCGTGCGGGTGCGGCGGCCCGCCATCGGGTCGCCTCGCGGCCACGGCGCGTCCATCCGCGACGAGCGCGAAGCTAGGCTCGACGAGTGAACGCCCCCGCCTTCCACCTCGAGTCCGTCGACGTCGACGACCCTCGTGCCGTGTACCTGCGTGGCATCCTCGACGACGATCTCGACGAGCGGTACCGTGAGGCCGACGCCGACGACACCCCCGAGTTCGCCGCGAAGCGGACCGCCGCGCTGGCCGTGCATCGCGAGCAGATCGTCGCGACACTGCTCGCGATCGACGCCGACGACAGCCCGATCGGCCACGTGATGCTGCGGCGCCTCGGCGACGAGTGGGAACTCAAGCGCCTGATCGTGCGCGACACCGCCCGTCGGCGCGGCGTCGGGAGAGCACTGACCGCCCAGGTCGTCGACCTCGCCCGCCGCGGCGGCGCGTCCCGCGTGATCCTGCAGAGCGGCAGGATGCAACCCGAGTCGCTGCGCATGTACGCCGCGTCGGGCTTCACCCCCATCCCGGTGTACGAGCCCTACGTCGAGACGATGCCGCGCTCGCTGTGCTTCGAGTACGTGTTCTGAGGCGCAGGCCCCCTCCCCGGCGAGTGTCCACGACGCGCCGCCTCGACTCCGCGGGGCACGGCGTTTCCTGGACACTCGACGGGGCAGGGTCGTTACGTCCCCACCACACGGAACGCCCCCGTCGCCACCGCCACCCCGAGCGCCGCGGCGACGAGCAGCGCCGCTGAACCGACGGCGACGGCATCCCGAGCCGAGAGGGCCGAGGGCCGCGCCCACGTGCGCTCGACGTCGGCGCCGAATCCCCGGGCCTCCATCGCCGTGGCGAGCTTCGTTCCGCGGCGCACCGCGAACACCAGCAGCACGAAGGCCATCGAGAAGAACCGCCGCAGCGCGCCGCGGTCGCCCACGCCGCGCGCGCGACGGGCGAGGGCCATCGTTCGCCAGTCGTCGACGAACAGCCCCACCGTGCGCGCTCCCGCGAGCACGCCGAGCACGAAGCGACTCGGCAGTTTCGCCACCTGCGCGAGCGCATCGGCGAGTTCCGTGGGGTCGGTACGGGCGAAGAGCAGGATCATCGGCAGCGCCAGCACGATCACGCGCAGCAGCACCGCGACGCTGAGGGCGATCGACCCGTCGCTCACCGTGGCGAAGAGGAGGGTGCCGTAGACGGTCCCCTCGGGGCGGGCGTAGAGGAGCATGCTGATCGCCGCGACGGGGGCGAACACCAGCACGGGCACGAGCCGCCGGAGCACCACCGCGTACGACAGTCCGGTCAGCGGTACGCACAGCAGTTCGAGCACGAGGGCGGTACTCGCGCTCACCGCGTCGAGGGTGACCAGCAGCGGCACGGCCAGCACCAGCGCGACGAGCACCTTGGCGACCGGGTTCACCCCGTCGAGCCACGCGGACCGCTCCCGCACCGGCACCGTCTCCGCGGCGCGGCTCATGCGGCATCCCCCAGGACGATCCGATGCTGACCGAGGTGGCGCACCACGTCGGCGTCGTGGGTGACGGCGACGACCGTGCGTCCCCGCGAGATCTCCCGCTGCAGCAGCGCGACGAGCTCGGTCCACCCCCGGCGGTCCTGGCCGAACGTCGGCTCGTCGAGCACGATGACCTCGGGAGACGCCGCGAGCACGGTCGCCACCGACAGGCGCCGCTTCTGTCCGCCTGACAGCGTGAAGGGGTTCGCCAGGGCGAGGGATGCCAGATCCAACCGCTCGAGCAGTTCGTCGACGATCGCATCGACCTCGGCCGCCGACCGCTTGAGAGCCCGCGGGGCGACGGCGAGCTCGTCGCGCAGGGTCGAGGCGAGGAACTGGTGCTCCGGTTCCTGGAAGACCGTGCCGATGCGCGTCAGCAGCTCGGTGGACCGCCACCGGGACGGCCGGGAGATCCCGCGCACGGAGAGCGAGGGCGCCGCGATCACTTCCCCGGCGAGTTCCGGCAGCAGTCCCGCGAGGGTGAGGGCGAGCGTCGATTTCCCGACGCCGTTCGGTCCCGTGACCACGGTGCCCGCGCCGGCGGGGATCCCGACCTCGAGCCCGGATGCCACGACGGCGCGCCTCTCGCGCCCGATCGACAGTCCGCGGGCCGAGAGCACGGCATCCCTCCGATCGACCGGAGGCAGGACGGGGAGGTCGACCGGGCGCCCCGGTACCCACACCCCCGCGCCGGCGAGGGCATCGCCGTGCTCGGCGAAGACGCGGTCGGGCGGGCCGTCGGCCAGCACGCCGCCGCCCGGGGCGAGCACCACCACGCGCGTCATGAGGTCCGCCCACACGGCGGTGCGGTGCTCGATGAGCACGAGGGTCGTCCCCTCGCTCTCGACCACCCGCTCGACGGCGGTGCGCACCTCGGCGACGCCCACCGGATCGAGGTTGGCCGTGGGCTCGTCGAGCAGTAGCAGCCCCGGGCGCATCGCGAGCACGCCGGCCAGGGCGAGACGCTGCTTCTGCCCGCCCGAGAGCGCCTTGGTCGGGCGGTCGAGGGGAACGGCGAGCCCGACGGATGCCACGGCCTCGGCGACCCGCGCCCGGATCTCGGCCGCGGGCACACCCAGGTTCTCGCAGCCGAAGGCGACGTCGTCACCGACCTTCGACAGGACGATGCCCGACTCGGGGTCCTGCAGGACGAGGCCGATGCGGCCGCGCTGGGCCTCGGGCGCCTGTCCGTCGACGACGATGCGACCGGTCGCCTCACCCTCGTCGCTGCCGCCGAGGAGCCCCGCGAGGCCGGCGAGGAGGGTCGACTTGCCGGCGCCCGAGGCACCGAGCAGCAGCACCCGCTCCCCCGGTTCGATGCGCAGGTCGACCCCGCGCGTCGCGGGCAGCCGGCGACCGGCGTAGCGCCAGCCCCACCCCTCGACGTCGACGCGTGCGGGATGCGCCATCAGACGTCGCGGCGTGCTTCCCGCCCCGCGGCGAATCGGCTCAGGGCGCCCGTGGCGGCGAGCGCGCGCACGAGGAACCAGCCCACCACGCCCGCCAGCACGGCGCCCGAGACCACGAGCGTGCCGAGGTAGATGAGGTTGAACTCGAGCGACTTGACGATGTTCGGCGTCAGGAACAGCTCCAGCACCCACGCGCCGATCCCCGCGCCGGCGCCGGCGAGCATCGCGACCGGGAGCGTGAAGCGCAGGTAGAGGAAGGCGAGGAAGATCAGCTCCGCGCCGAGGCCCTGCGCGAGACCCGAGAAGATCGTGGTGATGCCCCAGACGTTGCCGATGAGGGCCGAGACGATCGCCGCGATCAGCTCGACGAGCAGCGCGGCACCGGGCTTGCGGATGATGAGGCCACCGACGACGCCGCCGAGGAGCCAGATGCCCACGGCGATCCCGCCGAGGCCGGGGGTCACGGCATCCATGGCTCCGAACCAGATCCCGCCGACGGTGTTCCAACCCCAGAAGACGAGGCCGATCGCGACGCCCAGGACGGCGGCGACGACGATGTCGACGACGCGCCAGCGGAAGCGGTTCCCGGCGAACGCGGCTGAAGCGGGGGCCGTGCGGGCAGACGTGGACGTGTGCATGTGATCTCCTCCCTGCGCCGGCATGATCCGGATCAGGTTCGACGGTCGAAGCGTGGATTCGCTTCCTCTCAGCCCGGCTCACCGGACTCCCGTGGTTGTGCTGAAGAGTATAGACAGGCGGCCGGGGTAGCGTGGGCGGGTGCACGAGCAGACCCCGGCCGCGAGGCGCGCGCAGCGCGACCCGGCCGAGTCGTCGCTCGAGAGCCCGACGGATGCCGAGAGCCCGGCGGGCGCCGACGTCACGGACGCTCCGGCGAGCGCCGACGCCGCGACCGCCTCGGAACCCGCACCGGCGCCGTCCGTTCCGGGAGCCGACCCGGCGCCGGCAGTCCCGGGAGCCGACCCGGCGCCGGCATTCCCGGGAGTCGCCCCGGCGCCGGACGCGCCGGCGACCATGCCCGCCCCTGCGCCGACGGCTGCTGCTCCGACGTCCGCTGACGCCCCCGTCCTGCTCGGAGCCCTGTCGTGGGTCGATCCGGGCGAGGCGTCGGCGCCGCGTCCGTCGCCGATCTTCGTCGTGTCGGGCGCGACGAGTCGACAGGCCGACCTGCTCTCCGGCGCGCGTCGCCGACGACTCCGGCCCGCCACGGTCGTGCCCCCGGTGCTGCTCGTGCTCATGCTCGCCGCGTACGTCGCCACGACCCTGCTGTGGCCGCTGAACGCCGTGCAGCCCACGACCCGCGCGGTGGCGGTCGAGCCCGCGGCGGCGCCCGCGGCGCAACCGGCGTGGCCCGCCGACGGAGAAGCGGCGATCGCGATCGACGGCGTGCCCGGCACCCTGTCGTCGGCGGCGAGCGCGCCCGAGTCGATCGCGAGCATCACGAAGGTGGTCACCGCGCTCGTGGTGCTCGACCGCCTGCCCCTGGCACCCGGTGAGCAGGGCAAGACGTACGCCTTCACCCAGGCCGACAGCGCCGACTACTGGCAGTACCGCGCCCGCGGCGAATCCTCCCTCGACGTGCCCGTCGACGGAAGCCTCACGCAGCTGCAGATGCTACAGGGCATGCTGATCGCCTCGGCGAACAACTACGCCCAGCGCCTGGCATCCGATCTCTTCGGTACGGATGCCGCGTTCTCGGCCGCCGCGAACACCTACCTCACCGAGCGGGGCATCGACGGCATCACGATCGTCAACCCCACGGGCATCGAAGCGGGGAACACCGCGACGCCCGCGGCCCTCATCGCGCTCGCCGAACGGGCCCTGGCCAACCCCGTGATCGCGGAGATCGTGCGCACCCCGGAGTTGACCCTGCCGGGTGCGGGCACCTTCAAGAACGGCAATGCGCTCCTGGGCGATCCCGGCGTGGTGGGGGTCAAGACCGGCACCCTCGATGCGTGGAACCTCCTGACCGCGAAAGACATCACGGTCGCCGGGACGACGGTCCGGGCTTACGCGGCGGTGCTCGGCCAGCCCGGACCCGACACGCGCAACCAGGCCACTCGCGACCTCTTCACGCGCCTCGAGGAGGAGCTGCAGCCGAGCCCGTCCGTGACCGCGGGAACCGTCGTCGGCAAGGTCGAGACGCTCTGGAGCGACGACATCGATCTGGTCACCGCCGACGACGCGACCGTGGTGCTGTGGAACGGCGCCAGCGCGCAGACCTCCACGCGCTTCGATCTCGGCGAAGCACGCGACGAGGGCGAGACGGTCGGGGCCTTCACGGCGACCGGGCCGGTCGACGCGTCCACCGTCGACGTGCGACTCGCGGCGGAGATCGAGCCGCCGAGCCCGTGGTGGCGTCTGACCCACCCGCTCGACCTGTTCGGGGTGAACGACTGACCCATGCAGTTCTCCGTGGATGCCGAATCGCCCACCCCGCCGTACGAGCAGGTGCGGGCGCAGGTGATCGCCGCGATCGATGACGGTTCCCTCGTCGCGGGGACGCGCCTGCCGCCGGTCCGCACCCTCGCCGCCGAGCTGGGCCTCGCCGCCAACACCGTCGCCCGGGCGTACCGCGAGCTCGAGGAGGCCGGGTACGTCGAGACCCGCGGTCGCGCCGGCACGATCGTCCGCGGCGGCGACGCGGCGGCGACGCGCGCCGCTCAGGCGGCGAAGACGTACGCCGATACGGTCCGGGGTCTGGGCGTCTCGCCGACGGACGCGGTGGCTCTGGTGCGCGCGGCCCTCGGCGCGGGGTGAGGGCGCCGGGTTTCGGCGCGGCGATGGGGTGGTCGGCGGTTGCGCATCCGGGCGGCGCTCGGTGGGCGACGGAGCCGTCGCCGGACGCGTGAGGATCGGCGATGACACGGTCGGGAGATCGGTGGGCGGTCCGTCCAGGCTGCGATGCGGTAGACGGCCGAGGAAGCCGGGCAGCGACCCCTCCTCCCCAACCCAGCGCTCGAGCGATCTATCCACAGAAGAGCCTCTTGACCTGGGGTAATGTCGGAGGTTCCCGGTAGCATGCACACATGCACGATGAGACCTCCCCCTCGACCTCGGACGGGCCGGCGCGGCCCCTGTCCGCGGTGCTCGACGAGGTCGTGCGAGCAGGAAAGAGCCTGGCGGCCGCCGAAGTCGCCCGCACCCGCGCCCTCGCCGAAGCCGGGCACCTCGCCCTCGACGTGATGGCCGGCCAGCGCGCCTCGTCGCGTGCGGCCGAGTTGGCGCTGCGCGAGATCGCGTCGGAACTCGCCGCGGCCGAGAGCCTCTCCGATCGGTCGCTCCAGCGTCAGATCATCCGCGCGATGACCCTGGTCGACGACTATCCCGCGACCCTCGCCGCATGGGAGGCGGGCCTCCTCCGTCGCACCCACGCGCACGTCATCGCCGACATCGGCGGCGAGATCCCGCCCGACACGCGCAGCGAGCTCGACAGGCTCGCCGTCGCACTTGCACCCGGGCTCAGCCCCGGTCGACTCCGCTCCCGCCTGGCCGTGCTGGCGGAGCAGCTTCACTCCACGACCCTCACCGAACGTCACGCGCGCGGGCGAGAGACCCGCGGCGTACGCGTCGTCACGGGGGACGACGGCATGTCCGATCTCATCGCCACCCTCCCCACGGTCCTCGCCGTCGGCATCCACGACCGACTGACTCAGCAGGCCCGCGCCGTCATCGATCATCGCGATGCGGGTACCGCCCCCGTGCCGACCGCTCCCGCCGACGAGCGCACCACCGCGCAGCTGCGCGCCGACATCCTCGCCGATCTCCTCCTCACGGCGGCCCCCGAGGCCGACCCCACCCGCGGGGATGACGGCCCGGGAACCCTCGGCGCCATTCGCGCGCGCGTGCAGGTGGTGGTGCCCGCGCTCAGCATCCTCGACCCCGGCACCGAGAACGCCGATCCTGCTCACTTGGTCGGGCACGGACCCGTCGACGCGCACACCGCCCGCACGCTCGCGGAGTCCACAGCCACCCCGTGGGACCGCGTCCTCACCCACCCCGTCACCGGCGCCGTGCTCCACACGGACACATATCACCGCACGTCTGCGATCGACCGCCACCTCCGGGCGCGTGACCGGCACTGCCGGTGGCCCGGCTGCATCGTGCCCGCCGTCCGCTGCGAGGTCGACCACACCGTCGACCATGCTCTGGGCGGCCCCACCGCCGTCGCCAATCTCGCCCATCTGTGCCAGCGCCATCACACGCAGAAACAGTTCACGCGCTGGAAAGTTCGACAACTCCCCGGCGGAGTCCTCGAGTGGACCTCGCCGACCGGCCGTACGTACACCGACGAACCGTTGCCCTATTCCCCCGCGGTCCGTTTCCTTCCCGACGACCTCGCGCCACCCGATCCGGATGAGGCTCCCGCGCCGTTCTGATCTTTGCGAGACCGTCCACCAACCCCTCACGAACCCTCGGGGAAGTGAGCGCGCCCGGGACAGCCGGACTCGCGCTCGCCCTCGCACACGCATCACGCGTCCGCCTTGGCCCCCATGCGCACACGCGACGCCGCGCTCCCCGGGACTTCCGGCGACGGATGCCCGCGAGCATCCCCTCACCCTGCCGCTCGCCCCGGGGATCGGCACCCCCTGTGCTAGCGTCGCCCGCAGTGACACGGGGTGCCCGCCAGGGCTGAGAACACACCCGTCGAACCTGATCTAGTTCGTACTAGCGAAGGGATGTCGCGAATGGTCGTTCGCACGTCGTCGTCTCCGTCCACCCCCGCGGGGCCCGCCCCCGCCGAAAGCCTCGAGGCCCTTCGTCGGACCGCTCCGCTGACGCAGTGCATCACGAACGCGGTGGTGACGAACTTCACCGCCAACGCACTGCTCGCCGTCGGCGCCGCCCCCGCCATGTGCGACATCCCCGGCGAGGCGGGTCTGTTCGCGGGCGTCGCGGGCGGAGTGCTGGTGAACCTCGGCACCCCGACCGCCGAGCAGCGGGATGCCGCCCGCGAGGCCGTGGGCGCCGGCACCCCGTGGGTGCTCGACCCCGTCGCCGTCGGCGCCCTGCCGGTCCGCACCGCCCTCGCCCGTGAGCTGCTCGCCGCACGGCCGGCGATCATCCGCGGCAACGCCTCCGAGATCCTCGCCCTCGCCGGATCGGGAGCGGGCGGCCGCGGCGTCGACGCGACCGACTCGCCCGACGACGCCCTCGAAGCCGCCCGAGCCCTGGCGCGGGAGACGGGAGCGACCGTCGCCGTGTCGGGAGAGGTCGACCTCATCGTGGATGCCGAGCGCACAGTGCGCGTGATCGGCGGCAGTGTCCTGCTCACCCGGGTCACCGGCGGCGGCTGCGCCCTCGGCGCGGCGATGGCGGCCCTCTCGGCGGTGACCGCACCGTTCGATGCGGCGATCGCCGCGAGCGCGATCTGGGCGATCGCGTCGGAGCGGGCGGCATCCGTCTCCCGCGGTCCGGGGTCGTTCGCCGTCGCCTTCCTCGACGAGCTGGCCGCGCTCGAGCCGTCCGACCTGCGATCGGTCGGCATCGAGACGGAACGAGCCGACACCGTCGAGCCGGGGGTCCGACGATGACCCGCGACCTCTCGCTGCACCTCGTCACCGATCATCGCGTGCCCTTCGCGCGACTGCGCGGCATCGTCGATGCTGCGGTCACCGCGGGGGTGACCGTCGTGCAGCTGCGCGACAAGATCGCCACGGGCGGCGAGCTGTTCGCGCGCGCCCTCGACCTGGCCGACGTCGTCGCCGGGCGGTGCGCGTTCGTGGTCGACGACCGCCTCGACGTCGTGCTCGCCGCCCGCGACCGCGGGGCGCGGGTCGACGGCATCCATCTGGGGCAGAGCGACCTGCCGGTCGACGCCGCCCGCGCGCTGCTCGGCCCCGACGCCCTCATCGGGTGGACCGCGAACACGCCCGCCCATCTCGCGGCCGCCGCCGCGCTCCCCGCCGACACCGTGGACTACCTCGGCGTCGGGGTCATCCGCGCCACCGCCACCAAACCCGACCACCCGCGCCCGCTCGGCGTCGACGGGTTCGCCGCGCTCGCGGCATCCACTCTCGTGCCCTGCGTGGCGATCGGCGGGATCGGCGTCGACGACGTCGCCGCTCTGCGGGGCGCGGGGGCGGCCGGCGTGGCCGTCGTGTCGGCGGTGAGCGGCGCCGACGATCCCGGCGCGGTCGTCCGCGACCTCCGCGATGAGTGGGAGGCGGGAGCGTGAGCCCGCGCGTCCTGAGCATCGCCGGCACCGACCCGACGGGCGGCGCCGGCGTGCAGGCCGACCTCAAGTCGATCGCCGCCTTCGGCGGCTACGGCATGGCCGCGGTCACGGCGCTCGTGGCGCAGAACACCCGAGGCGTGCGCGAGGTGCACGTGCCGCCCACCGCGTTCCTCGACGCGCAGCTGCGCGCGGTCAGCGACGACGTCGAGATCGACGCGGTCAAGATCGGCATGCTCGGCTCCGTCGAGGTCGCGGCGACCGTCGAGGGCTGGCTCGCCGAGGTGCAGCCGCCGATCGTCGTGCTCGACCCGGTCATGGTCGCCACCAGCGGCGACCGCCTGCTCGACCCCGACGCCGAAGAAGCCGTGCGCGCCCTCTGCCACCGAGCGCACCTCGTCACCCCCAACCTCCCCGAGCTCGCCGTGCTCGTGGGGGAGCCGCGCGCCGCGTCCTGGGACGCCGCCGTCGCTCAGGCGCAGCTTCTCGCCGAGCGCTCCCGCACGACCGTCCTGCTCAAGGGCGGCCACCTCGACGGAGAGCAGAGCCCGGATGCCATCATCGACGGCTCGGGCGTGCATCCGGTCGCCGGACCCCGCGTCGACACCCGGCACACCCACGGCACCGGCTGCTCGCTGTCGTCGGCCATGGCCACCCTCGCCGCCCACGGCCTGTCGTGGCCGGACGCCCTGACCCGCGCGAAGCGCTGGCTGACCGGCGCGCTCGAGCACGCCGAGGCGCTGCACGTCGGCCACGGCAACGGCCCGATCGACCACCTGCACGAGCTGCGCCCGCACATCGACCTCGGCCGGTCGTGGAGCGCCGAGCGGTGGGTTGCCACGGCCCGAATCCGCGCCGACGTCGACGCCTGCGCCTTCGTACGGGGCCTGGCATCCGGCACCCTCGATCGCGCGGCGTTCGCCTGGTACCTCGGCCAGGATCTGCTCTACCTCCGCGAGTACGCGCGCGTCCTCGCCCGCGCCGCGGCCCTCGCGCCCACGGTCGACGAGCAGCGCTTCTGGGCCGCGGCGTCGGTGTCGTGCCTGGCCGAGGAGGCGGAGCTGCACCGCTCGCACGTCGACCCCGCGGGTCTCGAGCCCGCGGCATCCACCCTCGACTACACCGACCACCTGCACGCCGCGTCGAGCACGGGCTCGTACGCGGTTCTCGTGGCGGCGATCCTCCCCTGCTTCGTGCTGTACACCGACATCGGTGCGCGCTGGCGCGGAACATTCGGCCCCGACCACGCCTACGCCGATTGGCTCACCGCCTACGGCGACGAGGTGTTCGCGGCGTCGTCGGCCGAGGCGGCGGGGATCGTGGATGCCGCCGCGCGAGCGGCATCCCCCGCCGTCCGTTCCGCGATGGCCGCGGCCTACGACCGCTCGATGGCCCTCGAGCGGGCGTTCTTCGAGGCGCCCCTGCGCTGACCCCGCTCGCGCGAGTCGCCACGTTCTGTCGCTTCGGACGGCCCGGTGGCGACGATTCCCGGCGACTCGCGCGGCGGCGGAGGGTCAGCCGCTCTTGCGACGGAACTCGCGCTTCGTCACGGCCGCGTGCGTGCCCTGGACGGCGGAATGACCGTCGAGGTGCGCCTGGCCCGACCGCTGCTGACCGTTCTTCTTCGCGAGCGCCTCTTGGAACTTGCGCTTCATCTCGGCGGATGCCGTGGCATCCGAGGTCTCATCGGTACTCATGCCCCCACCCTAGGCACGCTCCGCGACACGGACCACCGGTCAGACGTGGCGGACCCGCTGCTGCAGACGCGTGCGGATGTCGAACAGCTCGGTACCGCCCACCTCGCGCGCGCCCGTGATGCCGCGACGCAGCAGCGTCGTCAGCGCGCTGCGCGTGACCAGCGCGACGGGGGTTCCCCGCACCTTGCCGAGCTCGGTGATCGCGTCGAACACGTCGTCGTCGGGCAGGACGACGATCGCCCCGCTGAAGCGCACCCCCGCGGAACGCGCGATGACGCGGGCGCGGGAGACGAGCTCCGTGACCGGCGCCCCGATGACGTTCGGACCGGTGATCTCGCCCCGGCGTACCCCGACCGGGCCGCCGAAGTCTTCGCTGAGCAGGGCGTACAGCCCGCTCGGGCCGAGCACGAGGTGGTCGATCTTCTGCTCCGGATCCACCCCGTCGCGGTCGGCGAAGACGTCGTGCCACACGGTGTACCCCATGCCGAGCTCCGACACCAGGCGCGCGGTCTCCTCTTCGGCGAGCGCATCCGCGAGGATGTGGCGGATCTCCGGCGGCGCCGAGCGCACGAGCGCCGGGTCGTAGGGGTCGGCGATGTCGACGCCGCGCCCGACCCACTCGCGGATCAGGTCGAGGTAGCGCTCACGCCGCCAGCCGCCCGGCTGGCCGTGCGACCGCGCGCGCGGGCGGGTGTCCGCGGGACGGGAGGGCGTGGATGCCGTCGGCGCGCCACCCCAGTCCCCGGTCGTCGCCGCTCCTTGGCCCCGGTCGTAGGCGCTGCGCGCCTCGGGCGTGCCGACGAGCTCCCATGCCCGCTGCACCTGCACGAACAGGGCGGCGTCGCCGCCGGTGTCGGGGTGCGTCTCTCGCAGGCGCACCCGGTAGGCGCGGCGCAGGCCCTCGTCGTCGACATCGGCCGCGACGCGGAGCACCTCGTATGCCGAGGACGACATAGGACTGTCGAACACGTGCGTCATCCGTTCCGCCGCGGGGCGCGGCGCTTCTCAGGCTAACGCGCCGCGCCTGTGCGGGATCCGTGCGCCCGGGGGCGGCTCCGGCGCGGGCGCCGCGCGTACGCCGCCGCGTCGCGACTCGACAGGGCCAGCAGCACGAGGATGTCGAGGCTCAGCGTCAGCAGCGTGGTGCGCACGGTGATCTCGAGCCCCAGCTCCCACCAGCCCACGAAACTCGCGCTGATCGAACCGACCGAGATGAGCATGACGAGCACGCGCGACAGGTTGCCCCCGAACAGGATCCGGATGCCGAGCACCACCTGCACCACGAAGAGGGCGCCCATGACGCTCAGGAAGACCGCGGTGCCGATACCGAGGTCGGCGAACGCGGCGAGCTCCGGGTCGGTCGACGCGCTCGCATCGCCGCTGGCGGCGCCGGCGATCTGCTGCAGCCACGGCGGGAGCGAGAACGCCACGCTCACCGCCCAGAGGGCCCCCGCGATGGCGCGGAGGAGGACGAGCACCGCTCCCGCGACGGTCGCGGTGGGGCGGTGCATCGCGGCATCCCCCGCCGTGGGATCCAGAGGCGGCTCGAAGGCCACGCGTTTGCGCGGATGCCGCTGCTCGTTCACGGTGTCCGCTCCCCACCGACCGCCGAGACGGCTCGCACGTCGATGATGGGCAGGTCGCCGTCGGTGGTGATGCTGTCTCCGCCGCCGTTTCGCGAGTGGTATCCGGTCGAGAAGTCCCGGATGACGTCGACCTCCACCCCGCGGACCCCGGCGACGCTGCCCACGATGTGGTCCCTCTCGATGTCGGTGTCGGCATCGATCCGGTGGGTCACCTGCAGCGTGAACAGCGAGAGGCCGACCGCGCGATCGAAGGTGCCGGCGGCCAGCCAGTCGACGCGGCGTCCACCCGGGAGGAGCCATCCGTCGGGGCATCGCCACAGGCGCACGTGGTGCCGCTGCGCGGGGGATCCGGCGACCTCCTGCTGATACGCGAGATCCTGCACGTGCCCGAAGAGGAACAGCGGGCTCACCGGCGCACGGGGATAACTGCGCCGTCGCAGGGTCGAGCTGATGATCTGCCACGAGGAGCGCAGGGTGACCGGATCGGCGGCGATCCAGCCGGCGTCCGCCAGCACGTCCTCGATCTGCTCCCGTTCGCCCAGGAAAGCCAGGTTGACGGGGTCGCCCAACAGCCCGTCGGACGTGCGCGTACGCCCCATGAAGTAGTCGGGGACGTAGATGGCGGTGAGGATGCGATGCAGCCGCGGCAGCACGAGATAGGCGAGCAGCACCCAGAAGGCGATCGCCATCGCGATGCCGGCCCATCCGAGCGAGAACGACTCGGTGAAGCTGAGATACGCGAGCCAGAACGCGGCGAGACCGGCGAAGACGAAGAAGAACCCGTCGAGGGCTCGACCGAACGACCAGCGGCGCCGCGGAGGGGTCATCGCCGGCGCGATCCCGGCCGCCGGCGCGTCACCACAGCGCCGGCTCCGGCTCATAGGCGAAGGCCTCCGCCACGCGACCACTCGGCAGCTCCTCGAGCCGCGCGGGCGTCCATCGCGGCGTGCGGTCCTTGTCGACGACCTGCGCGCGGATCCCTTCGACGAGGTCGGGTTGCGTGAACGCGAACCACAGCACGAGGCCGTACTCCTGCGCGAGGGCGGCGCGCAGGGAGGGCAGCTCGCGCGCGCGACGCACGGCCTCGAGCGTCACCGCCACCGCCGTCGGGGCGGACGCGGCGAGGAGGTCGGCGGTCTCGCGCGCCTCGGGCTCGGGCCGTGCCCGCAGGCGGTCGATGATCGCCGGCACGTCGGCGGCGGCGAAGGCGTCGTCGATCCACTCCCGCGCCGCGATCAGGCGCGACGGCTCCGGACTCTCGTCGAACAGCAGCACGAGCTCCGTCGGACTCGAGGGGTCGGCCCGGTTCTCCAGCGCCTCGTAGAGCGCCTCGAGGTGGGCGGTGGGCACCATGTGGTCGGCGAATCCCGCGTACAGCGCGTCGGCGGCATCCATCGTTCCGCCGGTCAGGGCCAGGTACTCGCCGAGGCGGCCGGGGGCGCGGGCGAGCAGCCACGAGCCGCCCACGTCGGGAGTGAAGCCGATGCGCGTCTCGGGCATGGCCAGGCGCGAGCGCTCGGTGACGATGCGGATGGCGGCGTGACCGGCCAGTCCGATGCCGCCGCCCATGCAGACGCCGTCGGCGATCGCGATCACGGGCTTGCGCGACGTGGCGATGCGGTGGTCGAGGGCGTACTCCTCGCGGAAGAAGGCGTGCACCTCGTCGACGCGTCCGGCGGTGACCATCTCGTGCAGCGCGCGCACGTCACCACCCGCGCAGAAGCCCCGGTCGCCGGCGCCGTCGAGCAGGATGACGTCGACGTCGGTGTCGCGCTCCCAGCGGTCGAGCGTGACGTTCAGCGCACGGATCATCTCCAGGTCGAGGGCGTTGATCGCGCGGGGCTTGTTGAGGGTGAGGTGGCCGAGGCCGCGACGCCCCCCCACGAGGACGCTGTCGTCTGCGGATCGTTGTGCGTGCACGGTGCCACGTTACACACGCCGCCGGATGGGTTTTCGGCCCCGGATCGGGGAAGATGGACGGAACGCCCACCGAACGAGAGGTGCCGAATGCCCGACGGACAGGTGCTGGAGCTCGCCGGCCTCACCAAACGCTTCGGAGCGGTCTCGGCGGTCGATGATCTCTCCGCCCGGATCGAGCCGGGTCAGGTCACCGGGTTCCTCGGGCCGAACGGCGCCGGCAAGACCACCTCGCTGCGCATGCTGCTCGGGCTCGTGCGCCCGACGTCGGGGACCGCCACGATCGGCGGCAAGGCGTTCGCCGACCTCGATTCCCCCCTGCAGACGGTGGGCGCGGCTCTCGAGGCGTCGAGCTTCCACCCCGGCCGATCGGCCGCGAACCACCTCAAGGTCTACGCCCGCGCCGCGAACCTGCCCACCACCCGCATCGACGACGTGCTGGGACTCGTCGGTCTCGCCGACGTGGCCGGGCGCCGCGTCGGCGGCTTCTCACTCGGGATGCGCCAGCGTCTGGGGCTGGCGACGGCACTGCTGGGCGACCCCGGCGTGCTGGTGCTCGACGAGCCGTCGAACGGTCTCGACCCCGAGGGCATCCGCTGGATGCGCTCCCTGCTGCGCCATCTCGCCGAAGAGGGACGCACGGTGCTCATCTCCTCGCACCTGCTCGCCGAGGTGCAGCAGACCGTCGACGCGCTGCTGATCATCTCGCGCGGCCGCCTCGTGTTCCAGGGCGGTATCGAAGACCTCGCAGACCCCGACGAGTACGCCACGGTGGTCGACTCACCCGATCGCGCCGCGCTGTCGCGGCTGCTCGACGAGCGGGGAATCGACTACCAGCTGCTGCGCAACGGCTTCACGATCCGCCATCACGAACCGGTGGAGATCGGCGGCCTGGCCGCCGCTGCGGGCATCGCGCTGTCGAACCTGCAGAGCAAGGGCGCGAGCCTGGAGGACATCTTCCTCGAACTCGTGAGCGGCGCGCGCGTGCACGCGAGCGCCGGGGGAACGTCGATCCCGACGACGGATGCCGCCTCCGCGACGGCCGGCGACGGGGCAGCGCCCGAGCCGGTCGCCGCGGCCGCGGACGTCCCGACACCGGCGGACGCCCCCACGACCGCGCCGGCGCCCGAGCACGAGGTGCCCGTGCACGCGGCGCCCTCCGCCGAGGACCGCGTCGCCGACGAGCCCCGCCCGTCGACGGCGCTGGTCGCGGTCATCGCCCCCGTCGCGGCCGCTCCCGCCCGCACCGAGGCTGACGACATCCCCCGCCCCTCGTACGCCGTCGCCTCCACCGGGGTGATCGACATCGTTCCGGTGGGAGTCGCGCACGGCGGCGAGACGCCCGACGACGACCACCTCGTCCGTCACGAGCAGGAGGTGTCGCGATGACGCTCCTCGCCGCCACGCGCTCCGAGTACACCAAGCAGTTCACCACCGCCGGCTGGTGGGTGCTGGGCATCGTGCTCATGGTCTACGTCGCCTTCACCGCGGGCCTGCTCGCCTTCGTCTTCGGCGGCGTGGCCTCGGGGCGCCTCTCCGGCGGCACGGGTCCCGCGATGTCGGCCGACGGCGTCCCCGCGCTCGTCTACAGCACGGCCTCCGCGGTCGGCTACGTCTTCCCCCTGCTCATCGGCACCCTCATGGTGACCACCGAGTTCCGCCACAAGACGCTGACCCCCACGTTCCTCTCGACGCCGCGCCGCGGCGTCGTGCTCGGCGGCAAGTTCGTCGTCGGCATCCTGGTCGGCCTGCTCTACGGCATCCTGGGCTCCCTCGCCGCGATCGCGGCGGGCGCGGGCGTGCTGAGCATCTTCGGGATCGACGCGGAACTGGCCTCCTCCGACACGTGGGTGCTCGTCGGCCGCATGCTGCTGGCGTTCGCACTGTGGGCCGTGGTCGGCATCGGCGTCGGCACGGTCGTGCGCAACCAGGTCGCCGCGATCGTGATCGTGCTCGCGGTGACACTGTTCGTCGAACCGATCATCCGCACCCTGGGCGGAGTGGTCGACGGCTTCGGCGAGGTCGTGAAGTGGTTCCCCAGCGCCGCGAGCGACGCGCTCGTGGGGCAGACCATCTTCGGCGCGATGGGCACGGCGGGTGCAGACGCCCTCGAGTGGTGGATGGGCGGCCTCGTGCTGCTCGGGTACGCCGTGGTGCTGCTCGTGGTCGGCCTGTTCACCACCTGGCGCCGCGACATCGACTGACCCGTTCCGAGCTGCGCTTTTTGTCGACCCAGCCCGCAGCGGCGAGAATCAACCGTGCTCGATGGACCGGTGATCGCCGAGTGGCTCCCCGTCTCGGTGGCCGCTCTCATCCTGCTGCTCGTGGCGGCGGGTGTCGCCGGGTGGGTCGACGCGGTGGTCGGCGGCGGCGGCCTGATCCAGCTTCCCGCTCTCGTCATCGGCGTGCCGAAGGACGTCGCGACACCCTTCATTTTGGGCACGAACAAGCTGTCGTCGTTCTTCGGGACGCTCTCGGCCAGCTGGGTGTACCTCCGCCGCATCCGGGTGCAGCTCGTGCTCCTCGTGCCGCTGGTGGCGGGGGCGTACGCCGGTTCGACGGTCGGTGCGGCGCTGTCGCGTTTCGTCCCGCGCGAGGTGCTCACACCGATCGTGCTCGTGGCCGTGGTGGCCGTCGCGCTGTACACGTTGTTCAAGCCGAAGATGGGTCTCGAGCACGCCCCGCGCCACGACTCCCGGGCGGCCGTCGCCTGGCGGGCGGGGGCGATCGGTCTGCTGGTCGGGTTCTACGACGGCATCCTGGGTCCGGGCACGGGCTCGTTCTTCGTCATCCTCATCGTGGGCGTGCTCGGCTACGGCTTCCTGCAGGCCAGCGTGAACGCCAAGATCGCGAACCTCACGACGAATCTCGCGGCCCTCGCGGTGTACGGCGTGCACGGCGAGATCATCCTCGCGCTGGGCCTCGCCATGGCCGTGATGAACATCACCGGGGGTTTCATCGGCGCGCACATGGCCACGCGTCGCGGCAGCGGCTTCGTGCGCATCGTGTTCCTGGTGACGTTGTCGATCCTGATCGTCAAGCTCGCGTGGGACACCGTGGCGCAGTTCGCCGGCTGATCCAGCGCTTCGCGCAGCACCGGCCGCACCGGCCGCACCGGCCGAGTGTCCAGGAAACCCGGACGGAACGAAATATCGTCCGGGTGTTCTGGACACTCGGCGCGCATGTGCGCGGGAGCGCGGGAGCGCGGCGAGAGCGGGGGATGCTCAGGCGACGATGTCGGCGACGTCCTCGGGCTCGGATGCCACGTCGAGGCGCAGCGCCTTCACCAGCGCCACCCCGTGCTTGGTGGTGAGCACCAGGCGCTCGAACTCGTCGTGACCGACGAGGTCGACGACCACACTGGGCTTGCGCCCCCGGATGATGACGAAGTCGTTGCCGCCGGCGGACTTCCACGTGCCGGCCCCGACGGCGACGGGGAGGTTGATCCCGGGGTTGGGCACCCCGCGGATCCAGGTCCATGCGTCGTCGGTCAGCTGCACCCGGTCGATGTGCTCCCGGGGGACGACGATGTTGGTCTTGCGGAACGACAGAGCCCGCTCGGTCGGCGAGAGCACGACCTCGAGCTGCGTCGAATCGAGCAGCAGGGTCACCATGCCATCCATCCTGCCAGCGTCGTGGTGCGTCGACCCGCCGGGCACCTCACAGGACGGCCACGATCGCCGGAACGGACGCCGGGACGCCACGCGCGCGACGGCCGCGGTCCCCCTCCCCCTCGGCCCCGATGTCGGAGCGGGGGGATAGCCTGGAGCGATGAGCACGGGCAGCGCTGCGCCGCGAGTCGCACCGGCCCGAGGCACCTCGATCGACGACCTGCTCGCGCGCGTGCGCACCGGTCACCGGCCCGACGTCGACGAGACGGAGACCCTCCTCGGGGCCGATCTGGACGTCCTTCTCCCGGTGGCCGCGGCCCTGCGCGACGAGGGTCTCGACCGGGCCGGCCGAGCGGGCGTCATCACGTATTCGCGCAAGGTGTTCGTGCCGCTCACGACGCTCTGTCGCGATCGGTGCCATTACTGCATCTTCGTCGACACCCCCGGCCAGCTCGCGCTGCTGCGCAAGCCCGCGTACATGACGCCCGAGCAGGTGCTCACGGTCGTGCGGCAAGGCCAGGCCCTCGGGTGCAAAGAGGCGCTGCTCACCCTGGGCGACCGCCCCGAGGAGCGCTGGCCCGAGGCCCGGGCGTGGCTCGACGAGCACGGCTTCGCCTCGACCATCGACTACGTCGTGCACATCGCCCGCCTCATCACCACCGAGACCGGGATGCTCGTGCACGCCAACCCGGGAGTCATGCACCCCGACGAGCTGGCCGTGCTTCGACCGGTCTCCCCGTCGATGGGCATGATGCTCGAGACCACCTCCCGGCGCCTGTTCGAGGAGCCCGGGCAGGTGCACTTCGGCTCGCCCGACAAAGACCCGGACCTGCGCCTGAAGGTCATCGACGACGCCGGGGCCGCCGGCATCCCGTTCACCACCGGCATCCTCGTCGGCATCGGTGAGACCGTCCGCGATCGCGCGGAGTCGCTGGTCGCCCTCCGCGAGAGCGCCGACCGCCACGGCCACGTGCAGGAGGTGATCGTGCAGAACTTCCGCGCGAAGCCCCGCACCGCCATGCAGGGCGCCCCCGACGCCGACATGCGGGAGTACCTCGCGGCGGTCGCGGTCGCGCGGCTCGTGCTCGGGCCGGACATGCGCGTTCAGGTGCCGCCCAACCTCTCCGACCCGCGCGAGCTCGGGCTGCTCGTCGCCGCCGGCATCGACGACTGGGGCGGAGTGTCACCGCTCACCGCCGATCACGTGAACCCCGAACGGCCCTGGCCCCACATCGACGACCTGGCCGCCTCCACCGCGACCCACGGCTACACACTGCGCGAGCGTCTGACCGCGCATCCGGAGTTCGTGCGAGAAGCCGAGACCTGGATCGACCCGGCCCTGCGTGCGCCCGTCCGGGCCCTGGCGGATGCCGCGGGCCTGGCCGCCGACGTGACTCCCACGGCCCCCACGGCCTCCTCCGCCCGCCCCGTGCCCACGCCCCGCACCGGCGCCGTCTCTCCCGACCCCGGCGTGCGCCGCCTCGCCGAGCGGGCGGCATCCGCCCCTCTCGCTCTCGACGACGCCGACTGGACCCGCCTGCTGCACGCAACGGGCGGTGAGCTCGACGATCTGACCGCGGTCGCCGACGACGCCCGCCGCTACACCGTCGGCGAACCGATCACGCTCGTGCAGAACCGCAACCTCACCTCGTCGGGGCTACGCCGTGGCGGCCGCGCGGCACCGGGCGAGTTCGGCCTCGACGACGCCGCGGCCATCGCGGTGGATGCCGTCGACCTCGGTGCGACCGAGATCTGCATCCAGGGCGCACTGCCCGGCGACGAAGACCCCGCCGGGTACCTCGACCTCGTGCGGGCCGTGAAGGGCGCCGCCCCCGGCATCCACGTGCACGCCTACCGCCCCCTCGATGTGCGCGACCTCGCCGACCGAGGCGGTCTCGGCCTCGGCGGTGCCCTCGCCGCGATGCACGCCGCGGGGGTCGACACCGTGCCGGGGACGGGCGTGAAGGTGCTCAGCGAGCGCGTGCGCGGGCTCGTCGCCCCGGGCGATCTCGAGATCGACGCGTGGATCGAGACCATCACCGCCGCGCACCTCAGCGGTTTCCGGTCGACCTCGGTGCTCTTCTACGGGCACGTCGAGACGGCTGAGGAGCGCATCGCCCACCTGCGGCGCCTGCGCGAGATCCAGGACCGCACGCGCGGCTTCGCGGAGTTCGTGCCGATCCCCCTGCCCGGCGGCGACGTGCCGCTGGTGGCGGGGCGCGCGCCCGTCGACGAGCACCGGGCGATGGTCGCGTTGTCGCGGCTGCTGCTCTCGGGCAGCATCGCGCACGTGCAGATCCCGTGGACCCGCGTCGGCCGCGACACCGCTGCCGTGCTGCTGCGTTCCGGTGGCGACGACCTCGGCGGCACGCTCTACGACGGGCGGGTGCTGCCCGACACCGGGATCGAGCAGGGCCTCGAACTGCCCGTCCCCGCCGCCGAGCGCCTCGCGCGGAGCCTCATGCGGCCGTTCCGGCTGCGCACGACCGACTACCGCGTGACCGATGCCTCGGCGCCGTACGTCGTGACCAGCGGCGGCACGCGCTTCCCCCTCCCCGCCGACGCGAGCCGGACGCCCGATGAGACCCCCGCACCCGACGGAGCCCCCGCGTGAGAGTCGTCGACGTCGCGATCGTCGGCGCGGGCTTCGCCGGCCTCGCCATGGCCGGCGCTCTGCGGCGGGCCGGTCGCGACGACATCGTGCTGCTCGAACGCGCGTCCGACGTGGGCGGCACCTGGCGCGACAACACCTACCCCGGTGTCGCGTGCGATGTACCGGCCCATCTCTACAGCCTCGCCGCGCACCCGAACCCGGGATGGACCCGCACGTTCGCGGCGGGCGGTGAGATCCAGCGGTACCTGCGCGAGGTCGCCGAGCGCGAGAACCTCGGCGATCGCCTGCGACTGCGCACCCCCCTCCTCGGGGCGCGGTGGGATGCCGCCGACGCGGTCTGGCGGATCGACACCGGGGCCGAGCCCGTCGTCGCCCGCTCCCTGGTTCTCGCCTGCGGACGCCTGACCGAGCCGCACGTCCCCGCGATCGACGGACTCGAGTCGTTCGACGGTCCCCTGTTCCACTCGGCCCGGTGGGACCACGACGTCGACCTCACCGGAAAACGCGTCGCCGTCGTCGGCACCGGCGCGAGCGCCGTGCAGCTCGTCCCCGAACTCGCCCGCCGCGCCGCCCACGTCACGCTCTTCCAGCGCACCCCGGCGTGGATCGTGCCGCGCGGCGGCGACGAGATCCCGCTCGCCGAGCGCGAGCGTCTCGCCGCGCACCCCGGTGACCTCGCGCGCCTGCGGGCGGAGCTCTACGCCGAGGGCGAGCGGCGCTTCGCCTCCCGCTCGGGCGACGCCGTGGCATCCGCCGCCGCTCGGGAGGTCGCTCTCGCGCACCTGCACGCGCAGGTCGCCGACCCCGCGCTGCGCGAGGCTCTCACGCCCGACTACGCCTTCGGATGCAAGCGCGTCCTGCTGTCCGACGCGTTCTACCCCGCCGTCGCCTCGGATGCCGTGACCCTCGAGCCCACGGCGCTGGTGTCGGTCGAGGGCTCGGCGCTGACCGCCGCGAGCGGGACGCGCCACGACGCCGACGTGCTCGTGCTGGCGACCGGCTTCGCCTCGGCCCAGCAGCCCTACGCCGATCTCGTGCACGGCGAGGAGGGCACGCTCGCGGCGCACTGGTCCGACGGCATGACCTCGTTCGGCTCCACGGTGGTCACGGGCTTCCCCAACCTGTTCGTCTTGAACGGCCCCAACGCGAGCCTCGGCCACAACTCCGCGGTGCTCATGGCCGAGGAGCAGGCCGCCTACGTGGTGCGCGCTCTGTGCGAGCGCGACCGTCGCACCGATCGCGTGCTGCGAGTGCGCCCGGATGCCGAGGCGGCGTACACCGCCGAGATCGCCGAGGCCGCGGCATCCACCCCCTGGCTCACCGGCGGATGCCGCAACTGGTACGTCGACCACCGATCGGGGCGCCTGACACTGCTGTGGCCGGGTACGGTGCAGGCGTTCCACGAGAGACTGGCCGGCACCGACGGTTCCGAGTTCGTCGCGCCCGTGCGGGCGACCCTTCCCAGCGTCGACATCTAGAGGAGACAGCCATGACCATCCCCCTGCGTTTCGGTTACAAGGCCTCGAGCGAGCAGTTCGGCCCCAACGAGCTGCTCGAGTTCGGGGTGCTCGCGGAGAAGATGGGCTTCGACTCCGTCTTCCTCTCCGATCATCTGCAGCCCTGGATGCACGACGGCGGACACGCTCCCAACGCGCTGCCGTGGCTCGGCGCCCTCGGCGCCCGCACCGAGCGGGTGATCATCGGAACGAGCGTGCTCACCCCGACGTTCCGCTACCACCCCGGCGTCATCGCCCAGGTGTTCGCCACCCTCGGGGTCATGTACCCGCGGCGCGTGGTCCTGGGGGTGGGCACCGGCGAGGCGCTGAACGAGGTCACCCTCGGGCTCGACTGGCCCGAGCCGCCCGAGCGCTTCCAGCGTCTGAAAGAAGCCATCACGATCATCAACGAGCTCTGGGCGGGCGAGCGGGTCACCTACCAGGGCACCTACTACTCGGTGAAGGATGCCACCATCTACGACCGCCCCGCGCAGAAGGTGCCCATCTACATCGGCGCCTCCGGACCCGCCGCCACGAGGCTCGCCGGCCGGATCGCCGAGGGGTACATCACCACCAGCGGCAAGGATCCCGAGCTCTACACCGAGAAGCTGCTCCCCGCGCTCGACGACGGCCTCGCCAAGGCCGGTCGCACCCGCGACGACGTCGACACGCTCATGGAGGTCAAGGTCTCGTACCACCCCGACCACGACACCGCGCTCGAGAAGACGCGCTTCTGGGCCCCGCTCGCCCTCACCGCCGACGAGAAGATGAGCGTGCACGACCCCCTCGAGATGCAGCGCCTCGCAAACGAGCTGCCGATCGAGCGCGTGGCATCCCGCTTCATCGTCTCCACCGACCCCGACGAGCACGTCGAGCGCATCGCACGCTACGTCGACCTCGGCTTCCGCCACCTCGTGTTCCACGATCCCGGACACGACCAGGAGGAGTTCCTGCGCATGTACGGCGAGGAGATCCTGCCCCGGCTGCGCAAGCGCTTCGGCTGAGGCCCGGGGCGCCGCCGGGGCGACGGCAACGAGACCGCCCGCGTTCGCCGACATCACACGCGATTCGCGCCCCACCCGCATCGTCTCGCGAGACGGGGGTCATCTCGGTGGCGTCGGGCCGCGACCGCGATCCGCAGCACGGATCGGCGGAGCCGCGCTACCCCCACCCGCGGATGTCCGGGGTTCGACGCACAATGGATGCGATGAGCACTCCTGAGATCCGTGACGGCTGGACGATCGTGGTGCCGGTCAAGCCGGCCGCGATCGGCAAATCGCGCCTGACGGGCGTCTCCGATCGCGAGGCGCTCGCCCGCGCACTCGCCCTCGACACGATCGCGGCCGCCGCAGCGACCCCGCGCGTCTCGCGAGTGGTCGTCGTCACCGACGACGTCGAGCTCTCGGCCCTCGTCGCGCAGTGGCCCGCCGTCGATGTCGTCGCCGAGGGAGACGTGCGCGGCCTCGACGCCGCGGTCGCGCTCGGCGCCGAGGAAGCCGGACGGGGCACTGCCCGCGCCGCCCTCCTCGGCGACGTGCCCGCGCTCACCCCGCACGACCTCGACGCCGCCCTAGAGCTCGCCGGCCGCGTGGAGCGGGGTCTGGTCCCGGATGCCGAGGGCACCGGCTCCACGCTCGTCACCGCCCGACCGAACGCGGTGTGGGTGTCGGCGTTCGGCGCCGACTCCGCCGCGCGCCACCGTCTGCTCGGCTGCGCCGACCTCGCGGTCCCCCGCGATTCGACGCTGCGCCGCGACGTCGACACGGCCGTGCAACTCTCGCAGGCCGTCGCCCTCGGCGTGGGTCCGCGGACCGCGGCCGTACTGGCGTCCGCCGCGGCCTGAGTCGGGCGCGGCCCGACCCCGGCGCAGCCTCACCCGGGCGCACGGCCCGCCGCGGCCCGACCCGCCCCCGCAGGGCCCCGCGGCCCTGCGCCTCGGCCGCCGCCACTCACCCGCGGATCCGCCGCCATCTCCTCTTCCGCGCTCACCAATGGGCGCGACCGGGCGGCTCAGGCCCCCAGCGCCGCCTCGGCGATCGCCGCCGACGCGTCGTCGTCGCTCATCCACAGCGGCCGCACGACCGCGTGGATCCCCGCCGCCTCGACCTGGGCCGCCGACGCTGCGTCCTCCTCGGCGAGCACCCACGCGTCCAGCACCCCATCCGCCGACCGCGCGCCGTAGTGCCGCGCGACGGCCGCGGCCGAGGTCTCGACGCCGATCGCCGTCAGGCACACGTCGGCCATCCCGCGCACGACGCGGCCGCCGATGATGGGCGAGATTCCGACGACCCGCGCCGAGGTGGCGCGCAGGGCCTCCCGGATGCCGGGGACGGCGAGGATCGGACCGATCGACACGACCGGGTTCGACGGCGCCAGCAGCACCACGTCGGCCGCCGCGATGGCATCGGTCACTCCCGGGGCGGGCACGGCATCCGTGATCCCGGGGTTCTCGAACGCACGGGGGGTCAGCTGGGCGCGGTGGCGCGTCCACCACTCCTGGAAGTGCAGGCGCCGCCCGTCTTCGAGCAGCACGTGCGTGTCGACCTCGCTGTCGGTCATGGGCAGCATCCGGATGCCGAGCGCCCAGCGCTGCGCCATCCGACCGAGCACCTGGGTCGGGGTGAGGCCCTCGCGCAGCCAGCCGGTGCGCGCGAGGTGGGTCCCGAGGTCGAGATCGCCGAGGGTGAACCAGGGCCAGCCGGCGCCCCACGCCTGCAGTTCCTCGTTGACGCGCTCGGTGTCGCCCGCGCGACCCCAGCCGCGCACGGTGTCGTTGACCCCGGCGAGGGCGTAGGTGATCGAGTCGACATCGGGTTGAAGTCGCACACCGGAGAGCCAGAGGTCGTCACCAGTGTTGACCACGACGGTGGCCTCGGGGGCGCCGAGCCGGTGCAGGGCAGCGCGCACGCCGAGCGTGAACTTCGACCCCCCGACTCCACCGGCGAGCACGACGACACGGGGTTGGGGAGGACGCATCCATCCAGTCTTCCACTTCGCTGTCCCGCGCCGAGACCGCGTGCCGAGGGGTGGCGTCAGGCGGAGCCGCGCGTCACTCGCAGCGCAGACTCGCGGTCACCGTCGCGGGATAGCGTGTCGCGTCGTCCGGGGACTCGACGATGCCGTCCTCGGGTTTCCACCCCTCCACGACCGCCGCCTCGCCGTCGCTGGAGGCCACCGACACGTTCTCACCGCCGACGGTGAGGTCGATGTCGTCGGATTCGAAGGAGACCAACACGCCGTCCGCGCCGACACCGACCGACCCGCGCGCCCCCTCGTCGACGTTCGTGCGGAACGAGAAGGTGCCCTGCGGCGTCACCTGCACCGCCGTCCCGCGCGCGCCGGTGTCGTCGCACTCGACCACATCGGGGGTCATCGTGACCGTCTGTTCGCCGTCGGGTCCGGTCCAGGTGACGGTGATGGTCGAGGGCGAGGCGGCCGGCGCGCAGCCGGCCAGAGCCAACCCCACCGCGACGACCGCGGCGGCGAGAAGACGACGCCGCATCACGCCCACGCTCCGGCTCGACGCCGATCGAAGTCGCCGAAGCGCCGAACGGCGCCGTGCGCCCGTTCCCCGGCCGTCGCGGCGGCGGCGCGCAGCACGCGGACGGATTCGTCCCATTCGCGCATCGCCGTGGCGAAGGCGTCGCGCGCGTCGCCGTCCCACGAGGCCTGCAGACGCGCCGCTTCGTTCTCGAGCGTCGTCAGGTGCTCGTCGATCCGGTCGATCGCCTCGCGGACGATCGCGATCGAGCCCACCGCCGAGTCTTCGTCAAGATGCATCATCACGCTCCCCGCCGCGCATCGCGGCGCGCACCGATTCTGTCACGGCCGGATCTTTGAGAGCCGAGGGTGGCGCGAAGGCCGGCATATCGAGCAGCGTCCGCGGTCCAGCGGATCCGTCGAGCACGGCGCGCAGCGCACGGGCGACGTCGCTGTCGGGATGCTCCTCGCGCAGGCGACGCTGCATCTCCGTGCGCAGCATGCCGAGAACGGGCGCCGTCCCCGGAACGGTCGCGAAATCGAGACCGCTGGAGGAAGCCGCCCGATCCGCTCGGAAGGCTTCGCTCACCTCGGCGGGGGTGGGCCGGCGCGCGTCGTCGCTCAATTCGTGACCTCCATGGCGGGGACGGGGAGCTCCGACGAGAAGTCCGAGAGGTCGGAGGAGAGGTTGCTGATGGACCCCAGGATGTTGCCGAGGTCGTTGAGGAACTGCAACTGGTCGTTGACTTCGGCCACGAGGCGGCCCGCGTTGAGCAGCGCCACTCCCGCGGCCCCCCATCCCAGGATTCCGCCCACGACCGTCTCGATCGTCGCCGTTCCCAATCCGGCGGCGACCGCGGCGATGAGGATCGAGTCCAGCAGACCGTAGAGCGCACTGCTGACGGCCTCCGCCGTCCCCTCGACCCCGTCGGCATACGACGCGAAGGCGTCGCCCGCATCCTGGAATTCCTGCACGGCGTTGCCGAGCACCGCGGAGAGCCGGTCGAAGTAGTCCTGCGCGCTACTGGCGGCGTAGCCCTGCCAGGCGACCTTGATGAAGGATGCCGCACTGCCCAAGTGCCCCCGCATGTCGTCGATGAGCTGGCTGAGCCCTGTCAACGTGTCGGCGAAGGCCCGCAGGTCACCCCAGCGCCCTCCGAACTCGCGCATCACCGTCTCGGGGAGCGGCGTGGCACCCAGCCAGCCGAGGATCGTGTCGATCCACTCGACGGGACTCAGGAGATCTCCGGGCACGAGGTTCAGCGTCAGGTCGTTGAGGTGGTCGTAGGCCGGTCCGAAGTCGCAGAACCGTGCCGCGCCGCCCGCGGGCGGCCCCCAGACGGGCATGAGGTCGGTGCTGCGCCCGCCCGCCGAGTCCGAGACGACTTCGCTCGCCGACGACGAGTTCCCGTTGTACACGGACGGATCCGACGCATCGATGCGGGCGGCTTCTTCCGCATCGATCGAGCGTCCTTCGTCCGCCACCGACCGCAACTCGACCGCCACGCCCGTCAGGACGCTCGCGAGATGGTCGAACCAGTCGATGAGCGACGAACGCAGCTCCCGCGCGCGCTCGGCGGCGAACCGATAGGCCGGGTGATCCCCCGTGTCATCGAAGGGATGCGCCGCGAGGTACTGCTTCGCGCTCTGCGCCTGCGCGGCGTAGTCGTCGAACGGTATGGCCTGGTGCTCCAACGCGTCGGGCGCCAGCCAGAAACTCGATGCGGTCATCCCCCACCCCCCGTTCGACCGTATCAAGCGGTCCCGACGGTGTCAGCGCCGGCGTCGACTACTGCGCGAGCAGCGTCGGATCCAGCGCTTCCGCCGCGGCCTTCGCCGCGACCGGCAGCGCCTCGAGCACGCGCTCGAGGGCGACGTCGTCGTGGGCGGCGGTGAGGAACCACGCCTCGAACACGCTCGGGGGAAGCGAGACACCGGCATCCAGCATCGCGTGGAAGAACGGGGCGTAGCGGTAGGACTGCTGCGTGAGCGCGGTGGCGTAGTCGCGCGGCACCTCGGGCAGGAAGGCGACGCCGAACAACGAGCCCGCGCGCGGCACGGTGTGCACCACTCCCTCGGCGGTCAGGGCGGCGTCGAGCGCGTCGGCGATCCGCGCGGCCGCGGCGTCGACGGCCGCGTACACCTCGGGCGTCGCCAGACGCAGCGTCGCCAGGCCCGCGGCCACCGACAGCGGGTTCCCCGACAGGGTTCCGGCCTGGTACACCGGGCCGAGGGGGGCGAGGTGGTCCATGACCTCGGCGCGGCCGGCGAGGGCGGCCAGCGGCATCCCGCCGCCGATGACCTTGCCGTAGGTGAGGATGTCGGGCAGGTAGCGCTCGCCCTGCGAGGCCTGCAGACCCCAGAAGCCGGCGGGGTGCACGCGGAATCCGGTGAGCACCTCGTCCATGATCAGCAGGGCGCCGTGGCTGTGCGCGATGTCGGCGAGCGCGGCGTTGAAGCCGGGCAGCGGTGGCACGACCCCCATGTTCGCCGAGGCCGCCTCGACGATGATCGCGGCGATGTTCTCGCCGTGCACCTCGAACACTTCGCGCACCGCGTCGAGGTCGTTGTAGGGCAGCACGAGAGTCTGCGCGGCGATCGGCGCGGGGACACCTGCCGATCCGGGGAGCGCGAGGGTGGCGACACCCGAGCCCGCCGCGGCGAGGAGCCCGTCGGAGTGCCCGTGGTAGTGCCCGGCGAACTTGATCAGCAGGTCGCGTCCGGTGACTCCGCGGGCGAGGCGGATCGCCGTCATCGTCGCCTCGGTGCCGGTCGAGACCAGGCGCACCTTCTCGATCGGCTTCAGATCGCCGACCTGGACGCGCTGGGCGACGAGGTCGGCCAGCTCCACCTCGGCACCCGTGGGCGCGCCGAACGACAGACCCCGGGATGCCGCGGACTGCACCGCGCCGACCACCTCGGGATGCGCGTGGCCGAGGAGCGCCGGACCCCACGACGCGACGAGGTCGACGTACTCGCGACCCGCGGCATCCGTGATCCGCGGTCCCGACGCCGACTGCACGAACCGCGGCGTCCCGCCGACGGAGCCGTATGCGCGCACGGGCGAGTTGACGCCGCCGGGGATGACGTCCTTGGCGCGGGCGAACCACTGGTCGTTGAGATCGGTCATACGTCAATTCTCCCGGGTAGACACGCGTGAGTCGCCGAGAATCGTCGCTTCCGCGTATCGCGAAGCGACAATTCTCGGCACGTCACGCGATGAAGATCAGAGCTCTTCGCGGAGCCAGCGGGCGGCCTCGACCGCCCAATACGTCAGGATCGCGTCGGCGCCGGCGCGACGGATGCCGAGGAGGCTCTCGAGGATCGCGCCGCGGCGGTCGATCCAGCCGTGGGCGGCGGCGGCCTCGACCATCGCGTACTCGCCCGAGACCTGGTACGCCCACACCGGCACGTCGACCGACGCCTTCACGTCGGCGAGCACGTCGAGGTACGGCAGCGCGGGCTTGACCATCACGACGTCGGCACCCTCTTCGACGTCGAGCAGCGCCTCACGCACGCCCTCACGGCCGTTGCCGGGGTCGAGCTGGTACGAGCGACGGTCGCCCTTCAGCTGCGAGTCGACGGCCTCGCGGAACGGACCGTAGAACGCGCCGGCGTACTTTGCGGAGTACGCGAGGATCAGCGTGTCGGTGAAGCCCTCGGCATCCAGCGCTTCACGCACCGCGCCGACCTGGCCGTCCATCATCCCCGACAGTCCCAGCATCGCCGAGCCCGCGCGGGCCTGCGCCAGACCCATCGCCGTGTAGCGGTCGAGGGTCGCGTCGTTGTCGACCGCGCCGTCGGAGCGGAGCACGCCGCAGTGACCGTGGTCCGTGAACTCGTCGAGGCAGAGGTCGGTCTGCACGACCACCGCGTCGCCGACCTCGGCCACGACGGCCTCGGTCGCGCGGTTCAGGATGCCGTTCGGGTCGTCGGCCCCGGAACCCACGGCGTCGCGCACCTCGGGAACGCCGAAGAGCATCACTCCGCCGATGCGCTGCTCGGCGGCCTCGGCGACCGCGCGGCGGAGCGAGTCCATCGAGTGCTGCACGATCCCGGGCATCGACCCGATCGGACTCGGTTCGGTGATGCCCTCGCGCACGAACATCGGCAGCACGAGCTGTGACGGCACGAGATGCGTCTCGCGGGCGAGACGACGGACGGCGGGGGTGCGGCGCAGACGCCGCGGGCGGTGCTCGGGGAAGCTCATGACGTCGATTCGTCGGGGGTGAGGGGGAAGCGGGCGACCGCCTCGATGAGGGAGTCGACGGTCTGCCGCTCGGCCACGACGTCGACGCTGAGTCCGGCGCGCTTGGCGTCTTTGGCCGTGCGGGGTCCGATCGCCGCGATGACCGTGGATGCCGGGATCTCGGGGAACTGCTCGACCACCTGTTCCGCCACCGAACCACTGGTGACGAGGATGGCGTTGATGCGGCCCGACTGGACGTCGCCGGCGATCTTCTCGGTCACGGGAACGCCGACCGTGCGGTACGCCACGACGCTGCGCACGTCGTGCCCGGCCTCGATCAGCAGGCGCGTGAGGACCGGCTTGGCGATCTCGCTGCGCAGGGTCAGGACCTTGCGCGGCTCGGTCTCGATCTCGATCATCTGCTCGGCCATGCCCTGGGCCGAGTTGTCGCGCTCGGGCACGAGGTCGACGCGGTAGCCGACGGCCTGCATCGCCGCCGCGGTGGTCTCGCCGACCACGGCGACCTTCGTCTCGGCGGGGATGACGGCCTTGTAGGCGTAGAGGACGTCGACCGTGGTCGCGCTGGTGAGCGTGAGCCAGTCGAAGGCGCCCGCCGCGAGGTCGGCGAGCGCCTCGTCGAGGGTCGCCTGATCGTTGGTGGGCGCGAAGTTGATCAACGGCGCGATGACCGGAACGGCTCCGAGCTGGCGCAGGCTGGCGGCGACGCCGTCGCCCCACGGACCCCCGCGCGGCACGAGCACGCGACGACCGGACAGAGGTTTGGGCACGCCGCCCGTCGAGGGGTTCGGCGTGTTCCAGTGGCCTTCATTCATGTGGTCGACTCTCGTGGTACCAGGTCGGCCGCCCCACGTTCGAGCAACCGACGCGCGGCTTCTCGGCCCGCTCGCGCCGCTCGCGCGATCGGTCCCCCGTCGTCGGCAGCATCCGCTCCATTGCCACTGCCCGTTTCCCCACCATACCCCGGGGCGAGGCGCACGGTCCGGTCGATACCGATCCGTTGCGAGCCGTCGAGGGCGTAGACCACGGCGCGCAGCCGCAGGTCGCCCCCGGCCAGCGACGCGTGCGTGCCGACCGGCGCGCTGCACCCGGCGTCGAGGGCGTTCAACACCACGCGTTCCGCCGTGATCGCGACGCGGGTGTCCTCGTCGTCGAGCTCGGCGAGGGCGGCGTGCACCTCCGGGTCGATGTCGCTGCGGGTCTCGATCGCGAGCGAGCCCTGGCCGGGCGCGGTGGGCCATTCCGCGAGGCCGAGCGCCTCGGCCTGCAGCCCGCCCAGGTCGCCGCCGAGACGCGAGATGCCCGCCGCGGCGAGGATCACGGCATCCAGCTCTCCGTCGCGCACGCGCGCGAGGCGGGAGTCGACGTTGCCGCGGATGTCGTGGATGTCGAGCCGCGGGTTGTGCCGCAACGCCTGCGCGATGCGGCGGGGCGAGCCCGTTCCGACCCGCGATCCCGGCGCGAGCGAGCCGAGGGGGGTGCCGTCGCGCGTCACGACGACGTCGCGGGCGTCCTCCCGCGGCGGCGTCGCGGCGATGACGAGGCCCTCGGGCTGCACGGTCGGCAGGTCTTTCAGCGAGTGGACGAGGAAGTCGCAGCGGTCGGCGGCGAGCGCCTCGCGCAGCCCGTTCGCGAACACGCCGCGCCCGCCGAGCTGCGACAGCGAGGCGCGGTTGACGTCGCCCTCCGACACGATCGGCACGAGTTCGACCGCCCGACCGGATGCCGCGGCCACGGCGTCGGCGACCATCTGCGACTGCGCCATCGCGAGGGTGCTGCGACGCGTTCCGAGCCGCAGAGGCGCGCTCACTGGAGGATCTCGGGGATCTCGTCGAGCGTCACGAGACGACCGGTGTAGAACGGAACTTCCTCGCGCACGTGACGACGGGCCTCGGTGTAGCGGAGGTCGCGCATCATGTCGACGAGGTCGGTCAGCACGTCCGCCTCCATGGGCAGGAGCCACTCGTAGTCGCCGAGGGCGAAGGATGCCACGGTGTTGGCGATGACGCCCTTGTAGGCGCTGCCCTTCTTGCCGTGCTCGATGAGCATCTCGCGACGCTCCTCCTCGGGCAGCAGGTACCACTCGTAGCTGCGCACGAACGGGTACAGGCAGAGCCACTGCTGCGCCTCGATGCCGCGGAGGAATCCGGGGACGTGCGAGCGGTTGAACTCCGCGTCGCGGTGCACGCCCATCGCGTTCCAGGTGGGCAGCAGGTTCTTCAGCAGCTCGGTGCGACGAAGGCGCCGCAGGTCGCGCTGCAGCGCCTGCGGGTCTTCGCCGTGCAGCCAGACCATGAGGTCGGCGTCGGCGCGCAGACCGCTGACGTCGTAGAAGCCGCGGACGGTGACGCCGTCGGCCTCGATCAGCGAGACGAGGTCGGCGAGCTCGGTGGACTCGGCGGCGGTCACCGGATTCTCGGGGTCGCGGCGGAAGACCGCCCACAGCGTGTACACGGAGGAGGAGCTGTCGTGGGACATGGCTCCTAGTCTCGTCTCGCCCGGGCGGCGGGCCAAACCCGTTGACTCGCCGACGAAGCACCCCCGCCCGCCCGAGGCCGTTGGTATCGTTCGCTGACGGCGTCGGGGGACGCCCGTCGGAGGGGTGCCCGATGTGGCTCTACGACCTGCCCATGTCCGTGGGTCTGCCGTTGTTCATCGTGCTGGTGGTGGGCGGATCGTGCGTGATCCTGCTCATCCTGCGCAAATGGGTGTTCCGCGTCGCCCCGCAGGGCGAGGAATGGGACCGGGTCCTCAGCTACGCGGTCGGCGCCTACGGCGTCTTCTACGGCGTGACCCTCGCCCTCATCGCCGCGGCCGCCTACGGCAACTTCACCGAGGTCGACGGCGTCGTGCTGCAGGAGTCGTCGTCGCTGGCATCCCTCTACCGCACCGCGGCTCTGCTGCCCGATCCGCAGGGTGACGAACTGCAGAACCAGATCGTGCAGTACACCCGCAACGTGATCGACCTCGACTGGCCGATGCAGCGGCGACTGGAGATCCCCGCCGAGACGGATGCCAACATCTCGGCCATGCAGCAGGCGATCGGCCAGGTGCAGCCGACGACGGCGGCCGAGACCCTGTACGTGCAGCAGTCGCTGGATCAGTTCCAGCTGCTCGTGGAGAACCGCCGCGACCGCATCGCCCTGACCCACCTGGCCCTGCCGAGCGTCCTGTGGATCGTGCTAAGCGTGGGCGCCGTGCTGAACGCCATCCTCATCGCCCTCATCGAGGTGCGCAACCTCCGCGTGCACCTGCTGATGTCGAGCCTGCTGGCCCTCTTCGTGGCGCTGCTGCTGTACGCCATCGCCGGCTTCGACCACGCCTACGCGGGTCCGATCGCGGTGACGCCGGAGTACTTCGAAGACCTGCTGAGCGGCCTGTTCCTGAACGAGCCGTGAGCCTGTCCCCGGCGAAGCCCGGGCCCGTCGGAGGACCCTCAGCCCGTCAGCCCGCGACAGGACCCTGAGCCCGTCGAAGGGTCCGGACCCGCCCGGCCACCGGTGGTTTCGACGGGCTCGGCCAGCTCCGTCCGGTACACGCCGAAGCGGCCCGACCCCGGCGAGGGACGGGCCGCTTCGGTGACGTTCAGCGCGTGTAGGCGCGCACGATGCCCCACACGGCGAAGCCGACGAGGGCGGCGACGCCTGCCACGGCCGCGGCGGCGGCACCGGGGTTGCGCTGAGCCTTCTCGCGGACGTCGTGGATCGTGCGGTCGACGGCGTCGCTCGCACGGCGCGGCACGTTGGCCTTGACCTCGATGGCGGCGAGCGCCGCCTTGAGCTCGGCGCGTGCCGATTCCACCGGGTCGGTGATGCCCAGCGGCACCGCGGTGCGGGGCACGGGGACGGGACGCTCAATACTCATCGCGGTCCTCCTTGACGATGCGGACGTCTTCGGCGATGGCCTCGCCCGGGTTCTCGCGGTTCGAGAGCTTCTTGAACCGCAGGTAGCCGAGCAGCGCCAGGATCGCCGTGATCACGACCATCACGCCGAAGACGACGAGGGCCGACAGCCACACCGGCCACCACGACGACAGCCCGGCGATGACGAAGGCGAAGAACACCGGAATCGCCCAGAACAGCACGATGAGGGCGCCGACGAACCAGCCGGCGCCGATACCGGCATCCTTCGCCGTCCGCTGCGCCCACGCCTTCGCCCCGTTGATCTCGGCGACGACGAGGTTGCGCACCAGCTCGGGGATGTCGCCGAGCAGCTCGAACAGGCTGTCGTCGGAACGGTCGCGGAATCCGCGCGGGGTGGTCATGCGGTCAGCTCCCGGACGAGGTGGAGCCGCTCTTGGCCGCGCGAGCGCGCGTGGTCGCCGACTTCTCCGCCTGCTCGGCGTCGTCGACGGCGTCCTCGACGACATCGGCCACCTCGCTCGCGGAGCGCTTGGCGGCACGGCCCGCGCGCTCGGCGCGCTCCTGCACCGTGCCCGAACCGGACGCTGCGCTGGTGACGGACTTGGCGCCCTTCCACACCACACCGGGGACGGACTTGAGGGCGGAGACGCCGAGCGCCTTCACCTTCTCGACCTGTCCCTGAACGACGGGCTGGCTCCAGACCTTGTCGGCCTGCTCCTTGATCTGCTCGTACCGCTGGCGGCCGGCGCGTGCTCCGAGCACGTAGCCCGCCACGAGTCCGACGACGAGTGCTGCTTTGCCCCTCATGGGGTCTCCTCACGCTCGATCGAGTGCTGGTCGAGTCTCACAGTAGTCATGTATGCCGCGTCCGGCATCCGGCCTTGACAGGCGGCGCGGCATGGCCGACGGTGACGCGGGTCAGCTGCGCCAGAGCGCGACGCTGCGGACGCGATCGGCCTCGTCGCGCGCGTCGGGGATGACCTGCGCGAGTCCCGTCCCCGAGAGCCACGCGCCCGTCGCACCGAGCCCGGGGACGGCGCGGACCGCGCCGCGCGCCGCCTGCGTGACGGCGGCCCGGCCGATCGTGGCGGCCGGCTGCGATTGCACGTAGCGCACGCGGTGCGCGGCCCGGAGGCTGGATGCCGGCAGCTCGACGCCGAGCATCGCGGCGGCTTCCGAGAGCGCGAGGTGCGCCGCGCCGTCGTCGTCGAGGGCAGCGGTGGCGGGCTCCTCCCCCTGCGCGCCGAACGAGACGCGCACGACGTGGATACCGGGGTCGGCGGCATCCCGGACCCAGTCCCATTTGGCGCTCGAGTGGGTGAGGGCCTTGGCCACGTGACTGCCGGGCACGGTGAGCACGCCGGTCCCCCGCGGCGCGCTGTCGAGGACGGGGGCGTCGAGCACGAGGGTCACGACCTCGACCACGGGGGCGATCGGATCGCCCTCCTCGAGCCCCGGCACGACGGGCGCGAGCAGCTGTCGGGCCGACCCCTCGGGCAGCGCGACGATCACGGCCTGCGCGCGCAGCGGCTCGTCGTCGACCGACGTCGACACCGCCCAGCCGTCATCGACCTGCCTGAGCCCTCCGGCTCGCACGCCGGTGCGCACCTCGACGTCGGCGTCGCGCAGGCCCGCCGCGAGCGCGTCGACCAGGCGCGACATCCCCCCGACGATCCCCTGCACGGCTCCCCCCGGCGCCGGGGCCTTGGCGGCGCCGGCGGTGACCGGGACGTCGGATGCCGGGGCATCGGCCGGACGGGACGGAGGGCGGCGGGCGCGCAACTCGGCGACGGCGCCCGTGAGCGAGCCGGTGCGGGTGAGGGCGGCGTTGAGCCCGGGGGCGGCGAGGTCGACGTCGATGTCGTCGGGTCGCGCGGAGTACACCCCGCTCGTGACGGGGGCGACGAGGCGGTCGAGCACCCGCGCGCCCAGGCGCGAGCGCACGAGCTTTCCGAGGCTGAGGGCATGGCCGATCGTGAGGGGAGGCCGCACGCGATCGACGTAGGCCCGCCAGGCGCCCGACCAACCGATCACGCGCCGCACATCGGGGGCGAAGGGGTTGTCGGGGATGCCGAGCACGCCGCCCTTCGGCAGGGGCGCGGCGCCCACGCCGGGGACGCCCGCCACCCAGGCTCCCGCCGGATTCGGCGAGACCACGTCGGCGCCGAGGCCCAGTTCGTCGAGCAGGTCGCGGACCACGCCCCCGCGGGTGGCGAAGCTCTCGGCTCCCACGTCGAGCGTCATCCCGCCCACCTCGGCGGAGCGCACCACGCCGCCGAGCGCGTCGGAGGCCTCGAGAACCGTGACCCGCAGGCCCACCTTCGCGCACTCGCGCGCGGCGACCAGGCCGGAGACGCCTCCGCCGATCACGATCACGCGCGTCTCGTGCGCGTGCTGCACGAGACGATCGAGGGGCTCGCTCACGCCCGCTCCCCGTCGGCCGGGGCCCCCTGCGCGGGAGCGGCGTCGACCGAGGCTCGGTGCGCGTGGGCGACGATGCGCGTCAGCACGTCGGGGTCGGTGTCGGGCGGCACGCCGTGGCCGAGGTTGAGGATGTGCGCGCGCGCCGCGCGTCCGCGGGCGAGCACGTCGTCGACGTGCGCCGCGAGGACGGGCCAGGGCGCTCCGAGAAGGGCCGGGTCGATGTTGCCCTGCAGGGTCACGTCGGGGCCGACGAGCGCGGCGGCCTCGTCGAGCGGCATCCGCCAATCGACACCCACCGCGTCGGCGAGCCCGCCCAGACGCATGTCGTCGAGGAACGCCCCGGTTCCGACGCCGAAGTGGATGCGGGGGACCTCGATGCCCTGAAGGGCCTCGGTGGAGTGCGGGGCGATGAACTCCCGGAACGTCGCCGGTGACAGCGAGCCCGCCCACGAGTCGAACAGCTGCACGGCCTGCGCCCCGCCCTCGATCTGCGCGTCGAGGAAGGCGCGCGACACCTTCGCGAGCCAGCCGGCCAGACGGTGCCACGAGGCGGGGTCGGCGTGCATCATGCCGCGGGCGCGCAGGTGCTCCTTCGACGGTCCCCCCTCGACGAGGTAGGCGGCGAGCGTGAACGGCGCCCCGGCGAAGCCGATGAGGGGCACGCTGTCGCTGAGCTCGGCCGTCACGCGCCGGGCGGCCTCGCGCACGGGCTCCGCCGCCGCGGCCACGTCGGCCGGATCGATCGCCGTCACCCGCGCGACGTCGTCGGCGGTGCGCACGGGGTCGGCGAACACCGGCCCGCGGCCGGGCTCGATCACGACGTCGACGCCGGCCAGGCGCAGGGGCACCACGATGTCGCTGAAGAAGATGGCGGCATCCACGTCATGCCGACGGATCGGCTGCAGCGTGATCTCGGCCGCGAGATCGGGCGTCAGGCACGCGTCGAGCATGCGCGTACCGACGCGCAGCTCCCGGTACTCCGGCAGCGAGCGCCCCGCCTGACGCATGAACCACACCGGCTGCCGCTCGGGACGGTCGCCTCGGAGGGCGCGGAGGAGCGGAGCGTCGGGGGATGCGGATGCCATGGCATCCATCCTCCCATTCCGCCCCTGTGCGCGAGGGGGATGCCTTGACGTCGAGAGGCCGCTCGGAATACCCCGAGGCGCCCGGGCGTAGAATATGAGCGTGTTGCTGTGCGTCAGCGCGAGTCACAAGACCGCGTCCTTCGAGCTCCTCGAGCGCCTCAGCGTACCCCGCACCCCGGTCGCCCCCCTGATCGCCGAGCACGCCGAGCTCGTGCAGGGCGCGGTCGTCGTCGCCACGTGCAACCGCTTCGAGGCCTACGTCGACATGGACGAGCCCGTCACCGCGGCCGTCGCCCTCGGCGTCGACGCCACCTTGAGCGCCATCGAGGCGGCCACCGGCGTCCCCGCCAGCGAGCTCGAGGGCTCCTACACCGTGCTCGGCGGCGACGACGTCGCGGAGCACCTCTTCTCGGTCGCCTCCGGCCTCGAGTCCGTCGTCGTCGGCGAAGGCGAGATCGCCGGCCAGGTGCGTCGCGCGCTCACCGAGTCGCGGCAGCTGGGCACGACCTCGGCCGAGCTCGAGCGGCTGTTCCAGCGCGCGTCCGAGGCGCAGCGCGGCGTGAAGAACTCCACCGCCATCGGCCGCGCCGGTCGCTCCCTCGTGCGCCTGGGCCTCGAGCTCGCCGACAGCCGCATCGCCGACTGGTCGACGCAGCGCGTGCTGCTGGTCGGCACCGGCGCTTACGCCGCCGCCACGGTCGCCGCCCTGCGCGACCAGGGCGCCGAAGACATCTCGGTGCACTCGCCCTCGGGTCGCGCCGCGAAGTTCGCCGCCAAGCACGGTCTGCGCGCCGTCTCGGCCGAGACGTTCCCCTCCGCCGTCGCGCACGCCGACCTCGTCATCACGTGCACGACCAGCGAGCACCACGTCGTCAGCGCCGCGACCTTCGCCGCTGGCCGCACCGGCGCCGAGACCACCGCGGCCGCCGGGTGCCCGGTCGACCACGCGGGCCGCCGTCTCGTCATCGACCTCGGCCTCCCGCGCAACGTCGACCCCGACGTCGCAACCGTGCCGGGCGTCGACCTGCTCGACCTCGAGACCATCCGCCTGCACGCCCCGCTCGAGGAGCTGCAGGCGACCGACGCCGCGCGCGACCTCGTGCGCGACGCCGCCCGCCGCTTCGCCTCCGTCGGTGAGCGCAAGAACATCACCCCCGCGGTCGTCGCGCTGCGCGCGCACGTCTTCGGCGTGCTCGACGCCGAGGTCGCCCGCGTGCGCGCCCGCGGCGACGAGGGCGGCCAGACCGAGCAGGCCCTGCGGCACCTCGTGGGCGTGCTGCTGCACACCCCCACCACGCGTGCGCACGAGCTGGCCGAGACGGGCCGGGCCGACGAGTACATCGACGCCCTCTCGGCGCTCTTCGGCATCGAGGTTGAGGGCTCCCCGGAGTCCGCCGCCCCGCGTCGCGACATCGCCGACGCGGGCTGAGACCCCCTTCTCGCCTGCTGTCCTCGGGCAGGATGGATGCCGTGAGCACACCGGCATCCGAGGTCTACGTCGTCGCGGGCGAGGACCGCGCCCGCAACGGACTGCGGTGGGCGGCGACAGTGGTGCTCGGTCTGCTCGACGTGGGCGGGGGCGCGCCGGCGGTGAGCGAGGTCGTCATCCGGCGGGTGGACGGATCGCTCGTGAAGCGCCTCCCTCCCGGCGACGTCGATGACTTCCGCTCGCAGCTGAACGAGATCACGCTCGACCTCACCTCGATGGATGCCGTGCCCTTCGCGCGGAAGTGGATCGCCGCTCCGGAGTGAGGCGGGTCGTGCCGCGCCCGGCGGAACCGAGGATGGGGGCGTCCGCACCGCCGGCGCCGGTCGGTCGCGGGAGAATGGGCGTATGAGCCTGCGCATCACCGATGATCCCGCCGCCGACGAGCTGCTCTCGGCCAACCCCCTCGCGCTGCTGATCGGCATGCTGCTCGACCAGCAGGTGGCGATGGAGACGGCTTTCGCGGGACCGTTGAAGATCCGGGAGCGAACCGGGTCGATGGATGCCGCGAACATCGCACACGAAGACCCCGAGGCCTTCGCGGCGGCGTTCTCGCAGTCGCCGGCCGTGCATCGCTACCCGGGTTCGATGGCGAAGCGTGTGCAGGCCCTCTGCGCCGCGGTCGAACAGGAGTGGGACGGCGACGCCGCGAACATCTGGACCCGTGACGACCCCGACGGCGCGACGGTTCTGAAGCGACTGAAGGCCCTGCCCGGGTTCGGCGAGCAGAAGGCGAAGATCTTCCTCGCCCTGCTCGGCAAGCAGCGCGGCTTCGACGGCGCGGGATGGCGCAACGCCTCCGCGCCCTACGGCGAGGACGGATCGTTCCGCTCGGTCGCCGACATCGTCAGCCCCGAGTCGCTGACGAAGGTGCGCGAGCACAAGCGCGCCGCGAAGGCGGCGGCGAAAGAGGCGAAGAAGGACTAGCCGCCGGGCAGCGTCGTCCCCTCGCGCCCGGGCCACCGGGGCCGGCGGGCGGGCGTCGACGCCGGGGCGTGGAGTGGGCGGCGAGGCACACGGCAGGCGAGAGCCGCGGACGACGGAAGGCGGGCGCCGTCCTCACGGCGAGGGGCCGACGGCGCGGCGCTCGGGTCGAGGCACGAGCTGCGCGGCGTTCTCCACCGGCTCTCACCGCAGGGCGCGCAATGCCAGGGCGACCGCCTTCACCTCCCGGATGCGACGCTCGTAGGTCGCGGCGACCACGATGAGCAGCGCACCCGCGATGCCCAGCCACAGCCACCACAGCCCCGAAGCGCTCTCGTACAGCGCGGTGATCCAGGGCCACAGCTGCGCGACGGCGTGCACGATCAGCACCACGCCACCGAGCACCACCGGAGCCTGGAGGCGCCGGCGCACACCCCAGAGCAGGGCGACGAGGGCTGCCGCGCCGAGGCCGATGACGCGCCACAGCGCCGAGTCGCCGGAGAAGTCGAACAGCAGCGAGGGGACCAAGAGCACGCCGAGACCCGCACCGAGCGCGGGCCAGCTGCCGAGCTCGGGCGTCGAGCGCAGCGATCGGATGCCGTGTACGAGCAACGCCGCCGCGAGCGGAAGCGTCGCGGTCTCCACCGGATCGGCGGCACCGACGGCGACCGCCACGATCGCGAGGGCCAGGCCGAGTCCGAGAGCCGTCCACCGCACGAGGGCGGCACGCGGACCGCGCCACAGCACGCCGACGGCGAAGACGACCGCGAGCGTGACGACCACCCGCACGACGTCCTGACCGGGAACGGCGATCAGACGCACCGCCGACAGACCCGTCGCCAGAGCGAGCGCGGAGACGGCGAGAGCGGGCGGCATCCACACGGGAACGCCCGTGCGTCGGCGCGCGAGCAGGACGGCCGCGCCCATCAGGACGACAACGAGCACGACGAGCCAGAGGTCGAACGACGCGGCGCGGACGTCATGCACGGCGCGCAGCGCCGTCGCGATGGCGAGGGCCGCGCCGGAGATCGCCACGGACGGCACGAGAAGCACCGTCCGTGGGCCGGACAGCAGTCGCGGCGCGGTTCCCAGCACGATCGCGGCGACCAGGGCGACGCCGATCGCGCGAGCGGGGGAGTCGCCGGCGAGGACCGCTGAGGGGAGCAGCCCCACAGCGAGGCCGACCGCCGCCGTGACGACGAAGGGCAGGGGCATCGGCAGCGACTCCGGTCGCGGGCGGGACCACCGCGTCAGCGCCGCCGCCAGGGCGACGAGCGCGAGGGGAATGGTCGCCCACTCGATCGGGCGCACGCCCCCGGCCGTCGCGGCGGCCGCCACGAGCGCCGCACCGCCGAGCGCCGCACCGCCGACCGACATCTCGGCGACGGTCGGATCGCCCGCGCCGAGGTGCCGGCGCAGCAGCACGACGCCCGCGGCGCCGAGCACCGCGATGGCCGTCACGACGCGGAGGACCGGACCGACCGCGGCCGCGACGAGCACCGCCTCGCCGAGGGCGAGGACAGCCACGGCGGCGATCGCGACACCGCGCGAGGCCGGAGCGGCCCACGTCGTCGCCCGACGCGAGAGGCCGACCGCCGCGACCGCGAACGCCAGCGCGGCGGTGACGAGCGCGGCATCCGGTGCCGCGGATCCTGCCGCGCCGAGGTCGACCGCGCGGGTGACGCGCACCGCGACGCACAGCACCAGCGTCAACGCCCCCGCGGCGGCGACGCCGACGGGCAGCACGTCGGGCGTGCGCGCGGGGCGGACCCAGGCGCCCGCGAGGAGGGCGACGAGGGCGAGCCCCCCGGCGACGACCGCCCGGACGAGATCGTCGGGGTCGGCCAGTGCGGTGGGGAGGAGGGCGACCCCCGTGCCCGCCGCCGCGATCACCGCGGGCGTCACGGCCGAGCGCTCCGGACGGCGTCGACGTGCGCGCTCGGTACCGGCCGCGAGGGAGAGCAGCGCGACACCGACCGGGAGGGTGAAGAACTCGACGGTGTCGGTGCCCTGCCACAGGAGGCGGGACCACAGGGCGGCAGCCCCGACGGCGAGCGCGAGCCAGACGAGGTGACGCCGCGCTCCGCTCGAGGAGAAGAGCCCCTCGGAATCGGTGGCCCACAGCAGCACCGCGACGGCGGCGAGGAGGAGCGGCACCCACCGCAGGCCCTCCGACGGGGCGGCGGCGACCGCCAGCACGAGGACCACCGCCGTACCCGCATCGGTCAGCGCCCGCACGGCGGGTTCCGATCGGAGGGCGCGCAGAGCGACCCCCGCCACGACCACCCCGAGGGCGGCGGCGGCGATCGTTCTCGCGGACGCGGTCGCGCCGGCGAGGCGAAGCACCGTGTCGGTGGTGGCGGCGGCGAACAACGGTGCCGTCAGCGCGGCCGCGGGTCGCACGATCCGCCACGTGGCCAGGCTCGGCGCCCCCGCGAGGGCGATCGTGGCGACGACGGCGGCGAGGCCCGCCCCTGCGATCCAGGCGTCGGCGGCGGGCGGCGCCGTGAGCAGCGCCACCCCGATCGAGAGCCCCGCGCCGATGGTCGCCGTGAGCGCACCGGCCGCACGCTGGGTCACGTCGAGTCGCACCCGTCGGGCGAGCGGCGACACCAGGAACAGGAGGCAGCCGGCGGCCACGACACCGGCGGACGCCGCGGGGGCTCCCCCCGCGAGCGATACCTCGATGCCCGCGCGCAGAGCGGAGGGGAGGAGCAACGCGCTGGCCGAGACGAAGGCGACGACTCCGGCGGTGGAGGCCACCCGGACCGAGCGGTGGACACCGGCCGCCATGGCGATGACGCCCGTCACGACGACCGTGCTGACACCCCACGCCAGCGGTGAGGCGAACGACAGGACCCACCCGCCGAGCAGCGCGGTCGTCCCCGCGATGACGGCGAGCACGACGCCGCCGGCGACCACGGGGGCTGCCGAGGGGACCGCCGATTCGAGCGGCGTCGCCCCGGGATCCGCCGGAACCATCGGCTCCGCTCCTGGCGTCGGCGCAGCGGGAGCGGGGGCGATCGGAACGGGCCCGGGCGCGATGGCTGCCGTAGCGTCCGGATGACCGACCGCGCGCGGCGCGTCGGCGCGCGGCGGAGGAACCGCCGCCGTCCCGCCGGGGACGGGCGAGGACGCGGCCCCGACCGGGGTGGTCCCCTCGCGGGTCAGCACGCCGCGACGGCGGAGCAGCACCACGACCGCGACCAGCGTGAGGGCGAGGTACCACGCGACGACGAGCAGCAGGACCCGCAGCTGGGGTCCGGCGAGGAGCGCGATCGCGGCACCGGCCGCGAGGGCGGCGAGACGCCGGCTGCCCCACGCACCCGTGAGGCGCCAGGCGATCGCGGCGAGAGCCACGACGGCCGCGAGGGCGATCACGGCGGCGGTGGCCTCGGCATCCGGGTGGCGGACGTCGAAGGCGGACCGCCCGAAGACCGGGACGACGCCGCTGAGCTGGACGAACACCGCGCCCGTGGCGGCGCCGACCGGCGCGAGGGAGGCCAGCCCGGCGACCGCGAGGGCGGTGATCGCGCCGGCGGCGAACGTCGTGCGCGCAAGGCCGGGCGCCGCCCGACGCCCCGCGACGTCGAGGGTGAGCGCCACTACCGCGGCGACCACGACGGGCACCGTCACGGTGAGCGTCGCATCGGCCGCCCGCACCACGGCGACCGCCACCCCGGCGCCCAGGGAGAGCACTGCGGCGATCGCGGCGACCGGTGCGAGTCGCGACTCGCCCCGGCGGGTCATCGTCCACGCGTGGGCCGCGAGGGCCAGGGCGAGCACCGCGGACGGCAGGACCGGCGCCCACGTGGACTCCGGGTCGAGGAACAGGGCGGCCGCGAGCGCCACGATCGCCGCCAGGCCGGCGACGGCACGCACCGCGGCGATCTCCGGCCGCAGCGGAGCACGCGGCGGGCGGCCGAGCAACGGAGCCAGGGGGGCCGCGATCGCCAGCACCACCACGACGAGGCCCGAGACGTACCAGGCGAGCAGCGTGTCGGATCCGACCACCCCCGCGGCCAGGATGGCGGGGCCGACGGCCAGGGCGACCACCGCCGTCGACAGCGGCGCGCGCAACCGGGACAGCCGCGACCAGCCGACGAAGGCGGCCCCCGCGGCGGTGGTCGCCGCACCCCAGTACACGGCCGCATCGAGGGATGCCGCTCCCCCCAGGTCGTTGGCGCGCACGGCCCAGACATCCAGCGCCACCAGGGCGATGCCGAGCAGCGAGATGCCCTCGGCCGTGGCCTCGAGCCGGCGCCGGCGGAGGAGCGAGGCCGTGGCGATCACGGCCGCGGTGACGAGGCCGATGATGACCGAGCGCAGGACGAGTCCGCCGCTGATCCACGCGACCGTGAGGAAGAACACCGCTGCCACTGCCAGCAGCACCACGCCGGTCGAGAGCAGGAAGACCTGCACGCTAGAACGCCGCGGTTTCGCCGGGTCGGCCGTGGTCGAGCCGACGGCAGGGGGTTCGTCGCCGGGCGGCACGTGCACATCGGCGGAGGCCGCGGCGGCCGGGGTCGCGGCGGTGCGGGGGACGCCCGAGGCCGCGGGCACCGGCAGGCGTGGGGACGGCGGTGCCGCGATGTCGGTCGCCGAACCGGGCGGGGGGAACACCGCTGCGGCGGGGGCTTCCGCCGGGGCCGCAGCGGGCACCAGCGCGGGCGCGGGCGCGGGACGCACGGGATGCCGTTCGGCCTCGGTCGCGCGGACCGGGCTCGATGCGGCGCCCTCGCTCGCCCGGTGGATGAGGAGGAGGGCCTCGGCGCGTTCGTCGACGAGGGCGACGATGCGCTGCGACAGGTCGAGCACACGGGCCGTGCGTGCGTCGGTGAGGTCGAGACCGCACGCGGGACAGGGCGAGACCGTGATCGCGGTGAAGCACGAGGGGCACCGCCCGGTGTCGACGAACGCCCCCGGCTGCGGGGGCCAGGAGATTCCCGAGCGTGCGCCCGTGTGTTCGACTTCCATCGTGCCCCCTCGGCGTCGGTCGTCGCCCCAGGCTAGCGAAGACCCCGCCGCCCCCTCGGCCACCGTCCACGGCGGGGGGCGCACGGCTCCTCCCCCGTTCCGCACCGCGGACGCCGTCCCACCCCGCCCGAGACCCCGTCGCGCACGCCGGCCCGGCTGGGCGATCCGTGCTCCGGGTACGCCGACGCCGTCACCCGCGGCACCCCGCACGCCCGGAACGCCGAAGACCGGATGCCACGGCCCCGAGGCCCCGGCATCCGGTCTCCCGTGACGCAGGTCAGGCGCCGCGCAGGCGCTCCGCCAGGTAGCCGTGCAACGCGTCGAGGCCGATGCGCTCCTGGCCCATCGTGTCGCGGTCGCGCACGGTCACGGCATTGTCGTCGAGCGAGTCGAAGTCGACCGTGACGCAGAACGGGGTGCCGATCTCGTCCTGGCGACGGTAGCGGCGACCGATCGCGCCGGCGTCGTCGAAGTCGATGTTCCAGCCCGCCGCGCGCAGCGCGTCGGCGGTCTCACGGGCCAGCGGCGACAGGCGCTCGTTGCGCGACAGAGGCAGCACCGCGACCTTGACGGGCGCGAGACGCGGGTCGAGCTTGAGCACCGTGCGGGTGTCGGTCCCGCCCTTGGCGTTCGGCACCTCTTCTTCGCGGTACGCGTCGACGAGGAACGCCATCATGGCGCGCGTCAGGCCGAACGAGGGCTCGATCACGTAGGGCGTGTACTTCTCGCCCGACGCCTGGTCGAAGAACGTGAGCGACTGGCCCGACGCCTCGGAGTGGCTCTTGAGGTCGTAATCGGTGCGGTTGGCGACGCCCATGAGCTCGCCCCACTCCTTGCCCGGGAAGCCGAAGCGGTACTCGACGTCGATCGTGCCGGCGGAGTAGTGCGCGCGGTCGTCTTCGGGGACGTCGAAGCGCTTCATGTTCTCGGGGTCGATGCCGAGCTCGATGAACCAGTTCCAGCACGCCTCGACCCAGTGCTCGAACCACTCGTTCGCCTCGGCCGGCGGGGTGAAGTACTCGATCTCCATCTGCTCGAACTCGCGCGTGCGGAAGATGAAGTTGCCGGGGGTGATCTCGTTGCGGAACGCCTTGCCCACCTGGCCGACGCCGAACGGCGGCTTGCGACGGGATGCCGTGAGCACGTTCGAGAAGTTCACGAAGATGCCCTGCGCGGTCTCGGGACGCAGGAAGTACAGGCCCGACTCGTCGTCGACGACGCCGAGGTAGGTCTTCACCAGGCCCGAGAACGACTTCGGCTCGGTGTACTGCCCCTTGGTGCCGCAGTTCGGGCACGGGATGTCGGCGAGACCGTTCTCGGCCTTGCGGTTCTTGCGGGCCTCGAAGTCCTCGATGAGGGTGTCGGCGCGGAAGCGCTTGTGGCAGCTCAGGCACTCCACGAGCGGGTCGGTGAAGGTCGCGACGTGACCCGAGGCCTCCCACACGCGCTTGGGGAGGATGATGCTCGAGTCCAGACCCACCATGTCGCCGCGGCCACGGACGAAGGTCTGCCACCACTGGCGACGGATGTTCTCCTTCAGCTCCGTGCCGAGGGGACCGTAGTCCCACGCGGAGCGCGAGCCGCCGTAGATCTCACCGGCCTGGAAGACGAACCCGCGGTGGCGGGCGAGGGCGATGACCTTGTCGAGGCGGGACTGTTCGGCCACGGTGGCTCCAATGGTCGGGAAAGCTGTGGGGATCGAGCGCGAGGGCGCGGCATCCAGTTTATCGAAGCGATCCCGCCTCTCCCGGCCCCCCGTCGCGGGCGTGCTCGCGCTCGCGCATCCAATTCTGCAGATACGGCATCGCGACGTTCTCGGCGTGGGCGGCCAGGGTGGCGCGGGCGGCGTCCGCGAGGGAGCCGGGGACCGGCGCCGCGGGGTCGGCGACGTGCGCGATCGGATACGGGAAGCGGTTGCGGAACATGTCCATCCACAGCAGCACGAGGTCGTCCTCGTGCGCGAGCGTCGCGTGGCTGAACGAGCCGCGCTCGTGCCGCTCGATCTCCCACCCCTGCCGCGTGGGCCGGGCGGCGTAGTCGGGGTCCCCGCCCCAGGACCACCCGCCCCGACCGCGGACGGGCACGCCGTAGCCGAAGCCGTTCAGCGCCGAAGCGAGCGCCTCGGGCGTCCACGGGGCCGGGAAGAAAGTCGACAGGCTGACCCGCAGCGCCAGCGGCGACAGGTGCGTCGGCGCCTCGCGCGAGGTCCGCGGGAGCTCCGCTTCGAGCGCGGCGGCCAGCGCGATCGTCGCGGCCGTCGGCTCGCCCCGGTCGAGCAGCAGCAGGAACGTCTGAAGGGCACGGAGGTAGGTGCGGTGCTCCGCGGCATCCGCGAAGGGCGGGATCGGGATGCCGTCGACGGGCGCCCGCCCCCAGGGCACGTCGTCGCGGTCGGTCTCCGAGAGACCCGAGCGTGTGCTGCTCATCGCGTGATCCGCTCGCGGTGCACGGTGAACTCCTCGAGCGCCGCCGCGTCGATCTCGACGCCGAGGCCGGGTCCCGTCGGAACCCGCACGTGTCCGTCCTCGATCACCGCGGGCTCCGTGACGATGTCGCGGGTGTAGAAGCGGGCGGATGCCGAGATGTCGCCGGGCAGGGTGAACCCCGGCAGGGCCGCGAGGGCGGCGTTGGCCGCGCGCCCGATCCCCGTCTCGAGCATGCCCCCGCACCACACCGGGATCCCCGCGGCGAGCGCGCGATCGTGGATCGCGACGGCCTCGAGGTAGCCGCCGACCCGACCGGCTTTGATGTTGATGATCGCCGCGGAGCCGAGGGCGAGGGCGTCGGCGGCGGCCTTGTCCGAGACGACCGACTCGTCGAGGCACACCGGCGTGCGCAGGCGCTTCGCGAGGGTGGCGTGGTCGACGAGGTCGTCTTCCTGCAGGGGCTGCTCGATGAGCAGCAGGTCGAAGGCGTCGAGCCCCGCCAGCGTGTCCGCGTCGGCGAGGGTGTAGGCCGAGTTGGCATCCACCTGGAGAGGGATGCCGCCGAACGCCTCGCGCACCGCCGCGGTGTCGTCGATGTCGCGACCGGGTTTGATCTTGATCTTGATGCGCACGTAGCCCTCGTCGAGGTAGCCGCCGACCGCGTCGACGAGCGCTCCCGGGTCGCGCTGGATGCCCACCGAGACCCCCGAGGGCACCCGGTCGCGTTCGGCGCCGAGGTACGGCGCGAAGCTCCGCCCCTGGGCGCGGAGCGCGGCGTCGACCACCGCGAGCTCGAGGCCCGCCTTGGCCATGCGGTGCCCGACGACGGGGCTCAGGATGCCGGCGACCTCCTCGGGTGCGAACGAGCGGTGCGCGAGCAGCGCCGGGGCGAGGAAACGCGACAGGACGTCCCACGCCCCCTGCGTGTACTCGCTGGAGTACGACGGTTCGGACTGCGTGACCACCTCGCCCCATCCGCGGCCGTCCGCCGTCTCCGCGGTGACGATGATGACCTCGCGCACCGTCTCGGTGCCGAAGGAGGTGGTGAACGGCGACACGAGCGGCATGTGCAGCACGCGGAGTTCCACGGCGTCGAGGGTCACGGGTGCGGCGGGATGCGGGAGCGACATGGGGGCAGGGTATCGGGCGACCGGTCCGCGACCGTAACGCCCGTGCCCGAGCCTGGCAAGGCCGACTCCTGCACGGCTCCGCGCGCGTACGGTCGGGCCCATGAGCGACGACTTCACCCCCCGCCACGCGATCGTCACCGGCTCCGACTCGGGCATCGGCGCGGCCACCGCCCTCGCCCTCGCCGACGCCGGGATGGACGTCGCGGTCACGTACCACTCCGACCAGGACGGCGCCGAAGAGACCGCCGCGGCCGTCCGCGAGCGCGGCGTGCGCGCGATCGTCGCGCAGTTCGACGCGACCGACTTCGACGCGGTCCCGGATGCCGTGAACGCCATGGCCGACGAGCTCGGCGGCCTCGACGTGTTCGTCAACAACGCCGGCGGCGGGATCGGCGGCTCGTTCCTCGACCTCGACTTCGACACCTGGCGCACCGACATCTCACTGAACCTCGACGGCGCCTTCCTCGCCCTGCACACCGCGGCGAAGCGGATGGTGACCTCCGGCAACGGCGGGCGCCTCATCGTGGTGTCGAGCGTGCACGAGCACCAGCCCCGCGTCGGCTCCGCCCCCTACGTCGCCGCGAAGCACGGCGTCGGCGGCCTCATCAAGACGATGGCCCTCGAGCTCGGTCAGTACGGCATCACGGCCAACGCCGTCGCTCCGGGAGAGATCGCCACCCCGATCAACGACATGTCGGCCGAGGATGCGGATCGCGTCCACCGCCCCGGCATCCCCCTCGGCCGCCCCGGCAAGCCCGAGGAGATCGCCGACGTGATCCGGTTCCTCGCCTCCCCGTCGGGCTCGTACGTGACGGGTGCGAGCTGGGTCGTCGACGGCGGGATGCTGCACATGGGCCCGCAGGCGGGCTCGCACATGAAGTCCGACGCCTGGCGCTCGGCCGGCGAGGAGTGAGCACAACACCATGAGCGACGAGAAGAGCTCCGAAGAGAACCGTCACGACCAGCTCACGAGCGCGCCGAAGGCCACCGAGGCGGACGCCGCGCCGCGCTTCGACGTAAGCGAGCACGACGGCGTCACGCGCATCGACGTGCGCGACGACGCCGCGGTGCGGCCGGGTCCCGGCCCGGGCGACCCCGCCGCCGAGAAGGACCAGCCGATCACCGAGCAGTGAGCCGCCGCGTCGCCGGGCGATCGGTCCTCGACCGGCCCGGCGACGCGGTCATTCCACGATCAGGTATCCGCGCCGGTCGAATCCGCCGATCCGGCGACCGGATGCCACGTGCCCGCGCAGCTCGTCGCGCACCCGCCGGCGCCACACGGCGGCGGACGCCGGGTCGCTGCGGCGCAGACCCGCGATGTCGTCGGGCACGGGGACGACCGCCGCGATCTCGGCATCCGTCGGGGTGGGCGCGGGCGGCTCGGCGAGCGCCCACGACACCAGGAGCCGATCGGACTCGTCGCCGCGGTTGACCTCGTCATCCATCTCGCCGTACTGGTTCACCAGGTAGTCGGTGACGCGTGTTCCGAGCACCGCGAGGTTGAAGTGGGCGTTGCGCGGGATGAGCGGGTCGAACGTCCACGTGATGTGCCCGACGCCGCGCTCGAGCGCCCAGTCGCGCTGGTGGGTCTTGAGCTGTCGCCCGAGGCCTCGCCCCTGGTAGCCGTCGACGATCCCGGTGATGTGCGAGTGCATCGTGCGCGCGGCGGGCGGCCCGAAGAACGCCGCCGACGCGCCGATCATGGCGTCGCCGTCATACAGCCCGACGACGTAATCACCGGCGTGTTCCAGTGCTCGCAGGATGTTCGCCGGCATCGTCCCCCGGTCGCCCCACACGCGGTCCAGCACGCGGGAGGCCTCGTGCACGGCGTCGACGGTGTCGAGCGTGCGGATGTCGATGGAGCTCATGCCTCGATCCTCGCACCGCGGTGCGGGGGGCTCGTGTCCCGCGTACGGCCGACCCCGGTCGTCGGCGTCAGCGCGTCAGCCGTACGCCGCGTCAGCGCGGGAGCACCCCGCCGACGTGGCGGATGGTGCGGCCGCGTTCCACCACGATCGCGATGCCCCCGATGAGCCACAGCGGCACCTGCGTGAGGAAGGCCACGCGGAACGCGTCGAGCGAGTAGCTCTCGGGGCTGCCCGCGCCCTGCACATCCATCGCGATGCCGATGAAGAGGATGGCCAGGAGGGCGGCGAGGAAGCCGCCGCCGTTGACGATGCCCGTCGCGGTGCTGAGGCGATGACTGGGTGTGAAGGTGCGCGCGTGGTCGAACGCGATCATCGACGCCGGTCCCCCGGTCGACAGGGCGAACATCAGCACGATCAGCAGCCACACGGGCGCGGGACCCGGCCACGCGATGACGACGATCCAGGCGACCGCCTGGAACACGACCGTGGGCAGCACGAGCCAGCGCGACCGGCGGGTGGGATGCCGGCTCGACAGCGCCCCGATCACGGGGCCGCTGAGGATGCTGAAGAGCACGAGCGAGGTCATCACGAGCGACGCCGTCGCCGGCTCGAGGCCCTCGCCCGCCGTGAGGAAGGGGAAGCCCCACAGCAGCATGAACGCCGTCCCCGCGAAGGGGGTGGCGAAGTGCGACCAGAAGCCGAGCCGCGTACCGGGGTGCGCCCAGGACTCGCGGAATCCCCGCCGCAGATCGGGCGCGGATCGAACGACGCGGATGGCCCCGGTCTGGGTGTCGACCGAGGTGTCCACGGGATCGGCGCGACGTTCGGGCGGGCGGTTGCGGATGATCAGGAAGGTCAGCACCCCGAACAGCACGCCGAGCCCGGCGAGGCTGCCGAAGGCGACCGTCCAGCTCGTCGCGTGCAGGAGCGCGGCGAGCGGCAGCACCGCGACGATCTGGCCGAGCTGTCCGATGATGCCGGTCAGCTGCACCATCACGGGCGCCCGCTGCGCGGGGAACCATGTCGCGATCACGCGCAGGACGCTGGGGAAGACGGCGGCGTCGCCCGCCCCGATGAGCACGCGGGCCAGGATGCCGATCCCCACGGCATCCGCGAAGGCCATCACGAGCTGGCCCACCGCCATCAGCACCATGCCGATCGCGATCATCGGGCGCGCGCCGAAGCGGTCGAGGAGCAGCCCGACCGGAATCTGCATCGCGCCGTAGACGAAGAGCTGGATGACGGCGAACATCGACAGCGCCGACGCGTCGGCGCCGAAGCGCACGGCGGCATCCACTCCCACCGCCGACAGCGAGGTGCGGTTGACGATCGAGACCACGTAGGCGAGCACGCCGACGGCCCACAGCGTCCAGGTGCGCCAGCCCGGCCGGTCGAGGCGGAGGGTGCTGGTCACGTCTTCAAGGCTAGACCCGCCCGTCGACACGGGCGGCGGGGTGGCGCTGGCCCGCGTGGCCTACCCGGGCAGGTCGGCGTCGAAGACGGCGGCCATCTCCGCCCGGACACGCTCGAGGTGGTCGACGAGGGAGGTGTTCGTGTCGTCGTCCGCCCACTGCTCGAGCGCCGTCTGCAGCAGCTCGACGGCGACCCCGGCGACGATCCGCGCGCGGCGTGCCTCGACACCCCGCGCGTGGAACCCCGCGGTCAGGACCTCGCGGAGGTCGGCCTGCTTCTGCAGGTCCCTCTCGCGGAGCGCGGGCTCGGCCGCGATGATGCGCCGGGCGGCGGCGATCTCGGCGCGGCGCGGCTCGAACCGCTCGCCGGCGAGGGTCTGAAAACCCGTCCAGGCGACGCCGAAGGGCGACAGGTGGACGGGTGCGGCGGAGAGCATCGCGGCGGCGAGGCGGGGGATCTCCTCGCCGGAGAAGAACACCTCGCGTTTGTCGCCGAAGTGTCGGAAGAAGGTGCGCCGCGTCACCCCGGCGCGCTCGACGATGTCCGGCACCGTCGTGGCCTCGAACCCGCGCTCGCCGAAGAGCTCGAAAGCGGCCGCGCGCAGCCGCTCCCGCGTGTCGGGGGCCCATCTCGCCATGCGGCGATCCTACGTGATGACACTCCGTGTCATGCCGAACTATAGTGAAGGCACTCCGTGCCATCACGATGAAGGGCCGCTCATGACCATGCACGCCGCCGCGACGCTCGCCGCACCCCGCGCCCCGCTGACCGTCACCGAGGTCGAGACGCCGGCTCCAGCCGCCGACGAGGTCCTGGTGCGCGTTCGCGCCGCCGCGATCAACCCCGTCGACTGGGTCATCCAGGGCACCGGTCGCATCACCTACCGATGGCTGCGGACGCCCGCGGTCCTCGGCTCCGACATCGCGGGCGAGGTCATCGCCGTCGGCGCCGACGTCACGCGCTTCCGCGTCGGCCAACGCGTCTTCGGCCTCGCCACGGGCACCGATCGCGGGCGCGACCCCCTGCGCGAGGGAGCATTCCAGCACTCCTCCATCCTGCTCGAGCGCCTCACCGCTCCGACGCCCGAGTCCCTCACCGACGCGGAGGCCGCCGTGTTCCCCCTCGGCCTCTCCACGGCCGCCTGCGCGCTCTTCCAACCGCAGCACCTGGGACTCCGGATGCCGGGGACCCCGGCATCCGCCGCCGCCCCGGAGGTCGTCGTGGTCTGGGGCGGCTCGACGAGCGTGGGGATGAACGCGATCCAACTCGCGCGCGCCGCGGGCTACACCGTGGTGAGCACGGCGTCCGCCAAGAACGCGGAGGTGGTCAGCGCCCTCGGCGCCGAGGCCGTCGTCGACCACGGATCGCCGTCGGCGGTGGCCGACATGGTCGCGGCCGTCGGCGGACGTCCCGTCGCGGGCGCCGTCGCTCTCGGGGCCGGCTCGACGGACGCCTGCCTCGACGTGCTGTCGCGTACGGGGGGAACCCGCCTGGCGATGGCGAGCACACCGGTGTCGCTCGACTCCCTCGCCGGGGGCCGCCACCTGTTCCCCGCGATGCTGCCCGTCTTCACCCGCATCGGTCTCGCCACGGTGCGCTCGAGTCTGCGCGCCCGCCGCCTCGGCATCCATGCCGGGTTCGTCTGGGGCAGCAGCCTGCGGGACGACGAGATGGGCCCACGACTGTGGAGGGAGACGGTGCCCCGGATGCTGGCCGACGGCTCGCTGCGCCCCGCGCCGTCACCCCTGGTCGTCGGCGACGGTCTCGAGGCCGTCCAGGGCGCCCTCGATCGGCAGCGCGCCGGCGTCTCGGCGCAGAAGGTGGTCGTGCGCCTGTGAGCGCGACGGAGCAGCGCCTCGTCACACGCCGACCATGGTCAGCCGGCGCCGCCCGCGCACGGCAGAATGGTCCGATGGTCTCCGCGAGCCCCCACCTGCAGCCCGATCACGCGTGCCTCATCATGCACGGCAGCGACACCCCCGGCATCATCGCCGCGGTCTCGGCCCTCATCGCGCGTCAGGGCGGCAACATCGTCGCCTTCGACCAGTACTCCGACGACCCGCGCGGGGGCGCGTACTTCCAGCGCGTGGTCTTCCACCGCCCGAACCTGACCGTCGCGCTGCCCGAGATCGAGGCCGACATCGCCACCACCCTCGGCGAGGGCTTCGAGCTGGAGTGGACCCTCACCGACCTGTCCACGCCGAAGCGCATGGCCATCCTCGCCTCGAAGCAGGACCACTGCCTGCTCGACCTGCTCTGGCGTCACCGTCGCGGAGACCTGCCCGTGAGCATCCCGATGGTCGTGTCGAACCACACCACGGCCGCAGAAGACGTGCGCTCGTTCGGCGTGCCCTTCTTCCACGTCCCGTCGACGCCCGGGCCCGACAAGTCGGCATCCGAGGCGCGCATCCTCGAGCTGCTGGTCGGCAACGTCGACTTCGTCGTGCTCGCGCGCTACATGCAGATCCTCTCGCCCGACTTCCTCGAGAAGATCGGTGTGCCCGTCATCAACATCCACCACTCGTTCCTGCCGGCCTTCATCGGCGCCGAGCCGTACAAGAAGGCGAAGCAGCGCGGCGTCAAGCTCATCGGCGCGACCTCGCACTACGTCACGAGCGACCTCGACGAGGGCCCGATCATCGAGCAGGACACCGTGCGCGTCACGCACGCGGACTCCGCCGCGGAACTCGCGCGCCGGGGCGCCGACGTCGAGCGACAGGTGCTCTCGCGCGCCGTGCTGTGGCACGCGGAAGACCGCGTCATCCGGCACGGGAACCACACGATCGTCTTCTAGATCGCGGATGCCGAGCGCGAGGCCACCGCGCCCCGCTCGGCACCCGTCCGCACGGCGGACCCGCGGCTCGACGCCCCCCGACGCGATGCGATCAGCCCCCGGCCACGGCGAGACGGCATCCCGCTGACATCCCGGTTGCAGGGTGCACCGGCTCCGTCAGCCGGATGCCGTCTCGGTGGATGACAGATCAGCGGCCGGCCCCGACCTCGTCGAACGCCGTCAGTCGGGATCGCTCGCGCGGCTGAGCGGGCCCGAACCGCCGCGCGGGGGCTGCTTGCGCTGACGCGCGAACTCGCCGCCCTGCCGTCCGCCGTACGGGCGACCGTGGTCGGCGAACTCGGCGCGGAAGTACGCCAGCCGCCAGTCGCCCAGCTCGATGCGCGCGCCGGTACGCAGGATGCGCCCCCCGCCGTCGCGCCCGGGGCCCTGGTCGCGCGCCCCGCCTCCGCCGACGACGTCGAAGCCGTACAGCACGTACTCGTCATCGCCCTCGTGCCGGATCTCGGCGTGCACCGGAGCGAGCCCGGGCAGACGTAGGTCGGCCTCGTCGCCCGATCCGATGACGGTCTTGGTGGGCAGCAGGTCGAATTCGCGCGGCCGCGAGCCGTCCCACGACGAGTCACCCACCGCGAAGATGAGCCGCGGTCGCCCCGACCCCGGGGTGTAGTGGGTGGTGGTGACGCGGCGGCGCACGGTGCGGTTGACGGTGGGCACCAGCGGAAGCGGCGTCTCGGGGGGAACCGGGAACGTCAACGTCCGGTCCCCGTTGCGGCGGACGAGCAACGGCGCCACGGCCGCCACCGAGCCGAGCCGGATGTGCGTCGACCCGGTGATCACCCGCTGCAGCGCGCCGCTCTTGATGTCACCGAGCTGCAGGATGGGCCCGTCCGGCCCTTCGAGCTTCACGGAGATCCCCCGGGATGCCAGGGCGTCGGCGACCGTGGACAGCTCGGTGAGCGTCCGCCGGCCGTTTCCCGGCAGGCGCGAGGGGTCGTTCACGACGATGCGCACCTCGGTGCCGGAGGCCGTGACGGTCCCCTCGAACGGCGGGGAGTCGGCATCCCCCCTCTCCTGCTCGGAGAAGGCGAGGTCGATGTCGAGGCGCACCATGACGGCGCCGCCTCTCAGTTGCCGCGGTACGGGTCGGACCCGGCCGCGGTGTCGTCGCTCGTGGTGACGCGGAGGGTGCCGTTGAGCTTCCACGTCGCGCGGGGGGCATCGGGGCCGATGTCACGCGGCACCTCGACGGTCATGTCGACGAAGGAGTAGTTCACGGCGGCGCCGCGGCCGGTGAGGTACGACCACATCTCGCGGCCGAGGTCGGTCCAATCGGTGATCGAGTGGCCCTCGGGGCCGGACGAGTCGGCGAACGGGTCGGTGGTGGCAGGAGTCTCGGACATGGCTTCGGTCCTTCCTTTCGTTTCGAGGCCACCAGCGTCCCAGCGGCTCGGACCGGTTGGGGAGGGATTGCGCGGACGCCGCGGTTGGGGCACCATTCCCCCGACCCCCAAAGACTCATTTGACGGTCGAGGCCGGCCGCGGCACGATGGCGGGATGTCGCGCCTCGAGGAACTCCGCGCCACCGCCCATCCGCTGCGGCTGCGCCTGCTGTCGCTGCTCACCGGAGCGGCGATGAGTGCGGCCGAAGCAGGGCGCGAACTAGGCGTGTCGCAAGCGTCGGCGAGCTACCATCTGCGCGTGCTGGAGCGGGCGCGCCTCGTCCGCGTGGTCGAGGTCGTGCGGCTGCGCGGCGGCGAGGCGAAGCGCTACCGCCACGAGTCGTCGTCACGGCGGTACGACCCCGATACGCCTCACGGCGAACGCTCCCCCGAGGGCGAGACGGAGTACCTCGAAGCGATCGTCGAGGAGCTGCGCCGCCGCGCCGCGCTGCGCGCGGACGGCCCCGCGATATCGACCGACGCCGAGCTGTGGGTGGACCCCGCCGTCTGGCGCCGGATCGTGCAGCACGTGGGCGAGGCGTCCGCGCTGCTGCACGCCGCCGCCCGTCCGCCGCGCACGCCGGGCACGCGTCCGGTGTCGATGACCGCGGCGTTGTTCCCCGTGCGCGTCCCGACACCGCGCTCGGCGGCCGGTCACGGGAATCCCCGGTGAGCGGCCCCCTCGCCCTCGCGCCGTTCCGATGGCTGCTCGCCGCGCGCACCACGGCGATCGTGGGCAACGCCGTCGCGCCGCTCGCCCTGGCCTTCGCGGTGCTCGACCTCACCGGGTCGGCGGCGGATCTGGGGCTGGTGGTCGCCGCCCGCTCGATCGCCAACGTCGGGATGCTGCTGTTCGGCGGAGTGATCGCCGACCGTCTCCCCCGCGGCGCCGTTCTCGTGGGATCGTCCGTCGCCGCTGCGCTGACCCAGGGGGCGATCGCCGCACTCGTGCTCACCGGGACCGCCGGCATCCCGCTGCTCGTCATCCTGAGCGTCGTCAACGGTGCCGTGGCCGCCGTGAGCCTCCCGGCCGCGGCGGCGCTCGTGCCCGACACGGTGCCCGCCCCGCTCCTGCGACCGGCCAACGCGCTGCTGCGGCTCGGGCTGAACGGCGGCAGCATCGTGGGCGCGTCGGTCGGCGCCGTGGTCGTCGCCGCCGTCGGACCGGGGTGGGGTCTCGCGATCGATGCGGCCGCCTTCGCCGTCGCCGCGATGCTCTTCTCACGCCTGCGACTGCCGTCGACGCCGGATGCCGCGCCCGGCGAGCCCGCCTCGGTCTGGAGCGACCTCCGCGAGGGCTGGCGCGAGTTCGCGGCGCGTCGATGGGTCTGGATCGTCGTGCTGCAGTTCGCCGTGCTGAACGCCGCCTTCGTCGGTGCGACCACGGTGCTCGGACCGCTCGTGGCCGACGAGAGCTTCGGGCGCGGCGCGTGGGGCCTGATCGTCGCCGCGCAGACGGCGGGGCTCGCGCTCGGTGCGGTCGTGGCGCTGCGCTGGCGGCCGCGACGCGCGCTCGGCATCGGCGTCGCGGCGATGGCCCTCGCGGCCCTGCCGGCCGCGGCCCTCGGGGCGGCGCCGGTCGTGCCGGTGCTCATCGCGGCCTTCGCGATCGGCGGGATCGCGATCGAGCTCTTCGCGATCGCGTGGGATCAGTCGCTGCAGACGCACATCCCCCGCGCGGCGCTGTCGCGCGTGTACTCCTACGACATGGTCGGATCGTTCGTCGCGGTCCCGGTCGGCGAGATCGTCGTCGGCCCCCTCGCCGAGCGGGTGGGGGCGGCCCCGGTGCTGCTGGGCTGCGCGGCGATCATCGTCGTGGCGACCTCGGCTGCGACGTGCTCGCGGAGCGTGTGGAGCATCCGCGCCGCCTGAGGCTCAGTACACGTACTCCATGAGCTCCACGCCCAGCACGCGGAAGGCGTCGTGGGCGCGCAGCCGGTGTGCGATCGACAGATCGTCGAAGTTCACGATCAGGGCGTACGAGACGCCCGCGCGCGGTCCGCCGAGCACCCCCGCCTCGGCGCGCACCCCGGGCGCGCGGCCGGTCTTGTTGACGAACAGCAGCCCGTGCTGATCGTTCTCGTGGGCGAAGGGATCGAGGCCGGTGGCGGATGCCACGAGCGAGAGATCGTGGTTGAGACTCAACCACTCCGCCACCTGGGCGCTGACCCCGGGCGAGACGATCGTCGAGTTCACCAGTCCCGCGAAGACCTGCGCCATCTCGCGGGCGGTCGACAGGGCCACGTGCGGAGCGTCGTCGGGACCCCGGTCGTCGCGGAACCGGTCGAGCAGCGCGGTGCGGCGAAGGCCCAGCTGCTCCAGACGCGCGCGGACCGATTGCAGGCCCACCCGGTGCAGCAGGGCGTTCGCGGCGAGGGCGTCGCCCGTCGATGCCGCCAGCATCGCGAGATCGGTCAGGGGCAGTGCCGGAGCCTTGAGGTGCTGCCACGTGCCGCCGTTGACGGCGCCGGCGACCGCCGCGCGATCGACGATCTCGAGGGCGTCCAGGCGACCCGACTCGAACGACGCGGCCGTCTCGACGAGCAGAGGCACGACGCCGAGGCCGCCGACCGGCAGAGTGACGAAGTCGTCGCCCGAGAGCACGGCCGTTCCGCCGTCGAGATCGTCGATGCGCACCGACACCTTCGCCCCCGAGGCGGCGAGCTCGTCGAGCGCGCGCAGCGTCGCGGTGAAGGAGCGGCGGCCGGCCGCCGCCCGCCGGGGCAGTCGCTTCGGACCCTTGCGCCCCGCGCCGCGGAGGGCCGGGGCGTCGCGTCGCGACGACTCCACCGGCCCTCCGGCGGGCTCGGGCAGGGCGGGCTCGGGAAGCGGGGGCATGCCCACGAGCGTGGCTCCTTCCGGGTCAGCAGGACAACAAACGCCGTCTCACCAGATGGTGACGCGCTGGTCGGCGTCCAGCCAGAGAGCGTCGCCCTCGGTGACCTCGAACGCCTCGTAGAACGCGTCGATGTTACGCACGATCTGGTTGCAGCGGAACTCGTTCGGCGAGTGCGGATCGATCGTGAGAAGGCGGATGGTCTCGGCATCCCGACCCTTCTGCTGCCAGATCTGCGCCCAGCTCAGCAGCAGACGCTGGATGCCGGTGAACCCGTCGACGACGGGACCCTCGCCCTCCGCCTCACCCTGCTCCTCGAGGAACAGACGGTACGCGGCGATCGCGATGCCGAGCCCACCCAGGTCGCCGATGTTCTCGCCGATGGTGAGGGCGCCGTTGACGTGGTGCTCCTCGCTCAGTCCCTGCGGCACGAGCGCCTCGTACTGGGCGATGAGGGCCTTCGTCCGCTCCTCGAACGCCGCGCGGTCGGCATCCGTCCACCAGTCCCGCAGCGATCCGTCGCCGTCGAAGCGGCTGCCCTGGTCGTCGAAGCCGTGACCGATCTCATGACCGATGACCGCGCCGATGCCGCCGTAGTTCGCCGCCGCATCGCGCTCGGCGTCGAAGAACGGGTACTGCAGGATCGCCGCGGGGAACACGATCTCGTTCATGAGCGGGTTGTAGTACGCGTTGACCGTCTGCGGGGTCATGTACCACTCGTCGCGGTCGATCGGCTGGCCCACCTTGGCGAGCTGACGGTCGTGCTCCCACACGTGGGCGCGGCGCACGTTGCCGACCAGGTCGTCGGCGTCGATCTCGAGGTCGGAGTAGTCCTTCCAGCGAACCGGGTAGCCGATCTTGGGCGTGAAGGCGTCGAGCTTGGCCAGCGCCCGCTCGCGCGTCTCCTCGGTCATCCACTCGAGCGTGCGGATCGATCGGCGGTACGCCTCGATGAGGTGGGCGACGAGGCCGTCCATCGCCTCCTTCGCGGCGGGCGGGAAGTGCCGCTCGACGTAGACCTTGCCGATCGCCTCGCCCAGCGCCGCCTCGACGAGGCTCACGCCGCGCTTCCAGCGTTCGCGGTTCACGGGCACGCCCGTGAGCTGCGTGCCGTAGAACGCGAAGTTCTCGGCCACGAACTCGTCGGACAGGAACGCCGCCGCCGCGTGCACGATCTTGAAGCGCAGCCACGCCTTCCAGTCGTCGAGACGCTCGGCCACGAGCAGACCGCCGAGCGATTCGATGAAGCTCGGCTGGTACACGACGACCTCGGCGAGCGCGTCCTCGTGACCCGGGGCGACCCCCGCACGCCACGGCTCGAGGTCGACTCCGGCGAGGGCGAGCGTGTCGTCCCACGTCTTGAGGTTGTACGTCTTGACCGCGTCGCGGCTGTCTTCGCGCGACCAGTGATGCGCGGCCAGGTCGGCCTCGAGCGCGAACACGCGATCGGCGGATGCCGCGGCCTCGGCGACCCCGGCGAGCTCGAGCACGCGGGCGATGTGCGCCCGGTAGGCGGTGCGGGTCTCGTCGAAGTTGTCGAGCCGGTAATAGCTCTCGTCCGGCAGCGAGATGCCGCCCTGGTAGACCACCGGCACGTAGCGGGTGGGGTCGCCCGGATCGGGCTCGACGAACAGCGTCAGCAGGCCGCTGATGCCGTCGCGCTCGAGTTCGCCGATGAGCCGGAGCAGGGAGGGGATGTCGGTGACGGTGTCGACGGCCGCGAGCTGCGGGGCCAGCGGCTCGCCGCCGAGCGTGGTGATGCGTTCGGTGTCCATGAAGCTCGCGAAGAGGTCGCCGATCTTGCGGGCTTCGCTGCCCGGCTCGGCTTCCTGCGACTCCTGGACGATGGTGCGCACGTCCGCCTCGGCCTGCTCGGCGATGAGGTGGAACGAGCCCCAACGGGCCTTGTCGTCGGGGATCTCGGTGCGCTCCAGCCAGCGGCCGTTCACGTAGCGGAACAGGTCGTCCTGCGGGCGGATCTCGTCGCTGAGCTCGTCGAGCGCGAGACCGGAGCGGGGGGTGTCGGTCATGGAGACAGGATAAGTGCCCCGCATCCGTGCGGGCTCGGAATGCGGGGCGCGCCACGCGTGGACGCGGAACGCAAGCCGTCGCCGTTCCGCGCATCGACCCGAGCGCCCCGCGCCGGGCGGGCCCGCCCCGTCCCCCTCGCATCGCGCAACCTCCGCGATCGGCGCGACCTCAGCGGCATCCCCCTCGGATCGGACGGAGGTTGCGCAGATCACTGACCCTGCGCCGCGCCCGGCTCGCGCCGCACGCGCGCAGGGCGCCGCGCGCCGAGCGACGTCGGAGGCCCGGCCTAGGCTCGGACCGTGACGACACCGCAGCCCGCGACGCTGAACCGCTCGATCCTGCGGCTCGCGGTGCCCGCGCTCGGCGCGTTGATCGCCGAGCCGCTCTTCTTGATCGTGGATGCCGCGATGGTGGGGCACCTCGGTGTCGCTCCCCTGGCGGGTCTCGGCATCGCGAGCGCCGTGCTGCAGACGATCGTCGGGCTCATGGTGTTCCTCGCCTATTCGACGACGCCCGCGGTCGCGCGGCGGTTCGGGGCGGGCGAGACGGGACGCGCGGTGTCCGTGGGCATCGACGGGATGTGGCTGGCTCTCGCGCTGGGCGGGGTGCTCGCCGCGGTCGGGTCGATCGTCACCCCGTCGGTCGTCGACCTCTTCGGCGCCGCCCCCGACGTGGCCGAGAACGCCCGCGTCTACCTCTCGATCTCGATGTGGGGCCTTCCGGCCATGCTCGTGGTGTTCGCGGCCACCGGGCTGCTGCGCGGGCTGCAAAACACGGTCACCCCGCTCTGGATCGCCGGGGTCGGCTTCGGGGCGAACGCCGCCCTCAACGCGGTGTTCATCTACGGCTTCGGATGGGGCATCGCGGGGTCAGCGATCGGCACGGTCGCCGCGCAGTGGGGCATGGTGGGCGCGTACGTCCTCGTCGTGCGCGCGCTCGCGCGTCGGCACGACGCCTCCGTCCGGCCGCAGCGCGAGGGATGGGGCGGGACCGCGCGATCCGGGGGGTGGCTGTTCCTGCGGACCCTCAGCCTGCGGGTGGCCTTCCTCGCCACCGTCGCGGTCGCCACCGGACTGGGGTCCGACGAACTGGCCGGGTGGCAGATCGCCTTCACCATCTTCTCGACGGCCGCCTTCGCCCTCGACGCGCTCGCGATCGCCGCGCAGGCCCTCATCGGCCACGCGCTGGGCGCCGACGAGACCGAGACGGTGCAGAGGGTCCTTCGACGCACGAGCGCCTGGGGCATCTGGTTCGGCGTCGGCGTGGGCGCCGTGCTCGCCGCGGCCTCGGGCGTGATCGGGCTCCTCTTCACCGGCGACGCCGAGATCGCCGCCCTCGTCCAACCCGCTCTGATCGTGCTGGCCGTGGCGCAGCCGCTCGCCGGCTTCGTCTTCGTGCTCGACGGCGTGCTGATCGGCGCGGGAGACGCCCGGTATCTGGCGCTCGCGGGCCTGCTCAACCTCGTCCCCTACGCGCCGGCTCTCGTCCTCGTCGCCCTGTTCGCCGGCGGGGGCCCCGCGGGACTCGCGTGGCTCGCCGCCGCGTTCTTCGGCGTCTACATGATCGCTCGCGCGCTCACCCTCGGCCTCCGCGTGCGCGGTCGGGCGTGGATGACCGCGGGCGGCTGACCCGCCACCGCGGGCGCCCCTTCCGAGCCGGGTGCCACCGGCCACGACGATGCGCCCTCCGCGGGCGTCAGTCGTCGACGACCGCGGCGACCGCCTCGAGCTCGACGAGCTGATCGTCGTAGCCCAGCACGGTGACCCCCATCAGCGTGCTCGGCACATCGTGCGACCCGAACGCGTCGCGCACGACCTCCCACGCCGCCACGAGATCGTCCTGCCGAGCGGATGCCACGAGCACACGCGTGCTGATCACGTCGGTGAGCTGCGCCCCGGCGTCGGCGAGCGCGGTCTCGAGGTTCTCGACGCACCGGGCCGCCTGCGCGCGGACGTCGCCGACCCCGACCGTCGCGCCATCCGCGGCCAGGGGGCAGGAGCCGGCCAGAAAGATGAGACGAGCCTCGGCGGGAGCGGTCGCCGCGTAGGCGTATTCGGCGACGCCCGACAGCGACGCCGAACGGATGAGGGTGACGGCCTTCGGCATCCCCCCACCCTCGCACGCCCCTAGGCCCAGCGGCGGCACCACTCGTACATGATGACCGCGGCGGCGGAGGCCGCGTTGATCGACCGGGTCGAGCCGTACTGCGTGATCTCGACGACACCCGTCGCCGCTTCGATCGCCTCGGGCGAGAGCCCCGGCCCCTCCTGGCCGAACAGCAGCACGCACGCCTCCGGCAGGTCGGACCGATCGATCGGGACCGAACCGTCGACGTTGTCGACCGCGATCACCGGCAGGCCCGCCTCGCGCGCCCACGTGACGAACGCCGCGACGTCCTCGTGATGGCGCACGTGCTGGTACCGGTCGGTCACCATGGCGCCGCGGCGGTTCCATCGGCGCCTGCCGATGATGTGCACCTCGGCCGCGAGGAACGCGTTGGCGCTGCGCACGATGGTGCCGATGTTGAGGTCGTGCTGCCAGTTCTCGATCGCGACGTGGAACGGATGCCGTTTGGCATCCAGGTCCGCGACGATCGCGTCCATGCTCCAGTAGCGGTAGCCGTCGACGACGTTGCGGCGATCGCCGTCGGCGAGCAGCTCGGGGTCGTAGCGCGGGTCGTCGGGCCACTCGTCGGGGCCGCCGGGCCACGGCCCGACCCCGTGCGTCGGAGTCTGTTCGCCCGGGGCGGGTGACTCCGTGTCGTGCGTCGAGGTCGGCGCGTCCCGGGTCGGGACCCGCGGGTCGCGCGCCGGAGACGGCGCGTCCCCCTCCGGAAACCGGGGGTCGAGCGCCGGCGTCGGGTCGTCGGCATCCGTCACCGACCCAGGCTATCCGCGGTCGACGCCCCGCACGATTCGGCGGCCGAGAGCACACGAACGGTACGAGAGCACGCGCCGGCGCTGACGGTCGAACCGGTGATCCCGCGCCGGTCGCGTGCTCCGGGGACGCGGCGAGGAGTTTTCGGGCACCCGAAAAGTCAGTAAGGTTTCGGCATGCCGAAAACAGAGGATGCCGTGGTCCGCCGCCACGCTCCGGGGCGCGCCCTCTGGCTGCTCGGCCCGGCGATGGTCGCGGGAGTGGCGTACCTCGACCCCGGCAACGTCGCCAGCAACATGACCGCGGGCGCCGCCTTCGGCTACCTGCTCGTGTGGGTGGTGGTGCTCGGAAACGTCATGGCGTGGCTGATCCAGTACCTCTCCGCCAAGCTCGGCATCGTCACCGGCGAGAGCCTCCCGCAGATCCTCGGCCGCCGGATGCACCGCCCCTGGGGGCGGCGGCTGTACTGGCTGCAGGCCGAGGCGGTGGCGATGGCCACCGACGTCGCCGAGGTCATCGGCGGGGCCGTGGCGCTGCACCTGCTGTTCGACATCCCCCTGGTGTGGGGAGGAGCGATCACCGGCGTGGTGTCGATGGGTCTGCTGCTCGTCCAGACGCGCCGCGGGGCGCGCGCCTTCGAGACCGTGCTCATCGGGATGCTCGTCATCATCGCCGTCGGCTTCTCGTTCGGCCTGCTGATCGCGCCTCCCGATGCGGCGGGGGTCGCCGCCGGTCTCGTGCCGCGCTTCGAGGGCACGAACTCGGTACTGCTGGCCGCCTCCATCCTCGGCGCCACGATCATGCCGCACGCCATCTACGCGCACTCGGCACTCGCCCGCGACCGCTTCGCCCCGGATGCCGCGACCTTCGCGCAGGTCGGCCACACGGCATCCGCGCGCTCGGCGGGAGCCGGCGCCGACGGCCCCCCGGCGACGGGGACGTCGGCCTCGCGCGCGGCGCTGGAGCACGCACGCGGCATCTCGACCCCGAGGCTGCTCCGGGCCACCCGGTGGGACGTCACGATCGCCCTCGCCGTCGCCGGCACGGTCAACCTCGCCATCCTGCTCCTGGCCGCCGCCAACCTGGCGGGCGTCGACGGCACCGACAGCCTCGAGGGCGCCTACGCGGCGCTCCGCGACGGGCTCGGCCCCCTGGTCGCGACGCTGTTCGCCGTCGGGCTGCTCGCGAGCGGCCTCGCCTCGACCTCGGTCGGCGCCTACGCCGGCGCCGAGATCATGCACGGACTGCTGCGGGCGCGCATCCCACTCGTCGTCCGGCGTCTCGTCACCCTCGTCCCCGCGCTGGCGATCCTCGCACTCGGCGTCGATCCCACCCTCGCCCTCGTGCTCAGCCAGGTGGTGCTGTCGTTCGGCATCCCGTTCGCCCTGGTGCCGCTGGTCGCCCTGACCGCGCGCTCCGACGTCCTGGGCCGGTACCGCAATCGCCGCGCGACCACGGTCGCCGGGGTGCTGGCATCCGGGTTCCTCATCACGCTCAACGTCGTCCTCCTGTGGCTCGTCTTCACCGGCGGATAGGCTGACGGCGTGGAATCGCCCGTGGCAGACGACTATCTCAAGGCGATCTACCACCACACCGAGTGGCAGGACTCCCCGATCACGCCCTCGCAGCTCGCCGGTGTGCTGAGCCTCGCCCCCTCGAGCGTCACCGAGATGGTGAAGAAGCTCGCCGCCCAGGGACTGGTCACCCACCGCCCGTACGGACCCGTGTCGCTCACCGCGGCCGGGCAGCGCCGCGCCGCCGGCGTGATCCGCCGCCATCGCCTCATCGAGACGTGGCTCGTGCGCGAGTTCGCCTACGCGTGGGATGAGGTGCACGACGAGGCCGAGGTGCTCGAGCACGCTCTCAGCGACCGGCTGCTCGAGGGCATCGACGAGCGCCTGGGGCGCCCCCGCTTCGACCCGCACGGAGACGCGATCCCGGATGCCGAGGGCGCGGTGCACCGCGAGCCCTTCATCCTGCTGGCGGAGGCGCCGGTGGGCCACGCGGGCCGGGTGCTGAGGGTGAGCGACCGGGATCCCGAGTTGCTGCGTGCGCTCGTCGATCGCGGGATCGACGTCGGTCACGAGCTCGAGGTCGTGACCGAGGGCGTGGTGCGCGCGGACGGCGTGGAGATGTCGCTGCCGGCCGGAGCCGACGGGTCGGTCTGGCTCACTCGCTGACACCGCCGGTGGGGGAAGGCGCGGCCGCCGTCGGGGTGGCCCGGCTCACCTGCTGACGCGACCTGCCGCGGGCACTGACGCCGCGTCACCGCGGAACCATCGCCGGGCCCGCGCGGGCACCCACACACTGGCGATGACGGCCAGCGCGGCGACGAGGGCGACGACGAGGATCGGGTCGAGTTCGGTCAACGCCATCGCCGCCGCCTGCAGAGCGACCAGGACGGCGAGGTAGACCGTCAGCAGCGTGCGAGCAAGGGAACTGCCCCGCGAAAGCGCCGACCCACCGGCGATCGTGAGCAGTCCGAGCAGCACGGTCGCCGCGCCCACGAGCGAGACCGGCAGCACGAGATCGGGCGTCACGGCGTAGCGCGCCAACAGGACGACGATGCCCAGAGCGGTGTTGAGCAGTCCGCCGACGTAGACGAGCACGATGGCCGCCGTGACCACAGCGGGTCGGCGGCGCACCTCGTCGGCGACCCCGCCCGCGCCAGCGGACACGTCGGCCAGGGAGCGTCGCACGAACCGTCGGTGCGCGAACCGCACCGCTTCGATCGCTCCGAGCGCGAGCACGACCACGAGTGTCACCAGGGTCGCACCGTCGTCGCCCGGATCCTGCAGTTGGAAGAACTCCCCCAACGGCGGCACGGTGAAGATCGCGGTGAGCGCGATGAACATCGCGCCGATCACCACCACCTTCACGCGCGTGACCGGACGCGACAGCACCGTGAGCACCCAGATCGCGACGATCGCGAGGATGATCGTCGCGCCCGTGCGCAACGGCGCCGTCCCCAGACCGATCTGCATCGCCACGCGCGTGTAGACGGTGAGGGAGACGGCGATGACGAGACCCGCGGGGATCGCGAAGCTGAGCGAGCGGCGGAGGAACCCCGGCACGTACCGCTGCGCGTTCGGCAGCAGCGCCAGGAAGAACGCCGGGATGCCGATGGTCAGACCATCGGTGATCGACAACTGCCGCGGCAGGAACGGGAACTCCATCACGAGGACGCCGAACAGCACCGCGAGCCCCGTCGCGTAGACGGTCTTGGTCAGGAACAGCATCGAGACGCGCTCGATGTTGGCTATCACCTGGCGCCCCTCCGCGACCACCGACGGCAGGTGCGAGAAGCGCCCGTCGAGGAGCACGAGGCGCGCCACGGCCTTCGTCGCCGCCGCACCGGAGTTCATCGCGATACCGATGTCGGCCGTCTTGATGGCGAGGGCGTCGTTGACGCCGTCGCCGGTCATGGCCACGACGTGCCCGCGCGCCTGCAGCGCGGTGACCATGCGCTTCTTCTGGTCGGGCGTGACACGGCCGAAGACGGTGTGCTGCTCGAGCACGGCGCCCAGCTCGTCATCGTCGGCGGGCAACCGACGTGCGTCGTACCCCTCGTCGACGTCGAGGCCGACCTCTCGTGCGATGGCCGCCACCGTGCGGGGATTGTCGCCCGAGATGACGCGCACGCCGACGCCCTGATCGCGGAAGTACGCCAGGGCCTCGGCGGCATCCGGACGCACCGCCTCGACGAAGGTCAGCACCGCGACGGCCGCGACACCCGCCGGCAACCGCTCCGCATCGACGTCGGCGTCGGTGAGCGGCGTGCCCGCATGCCCCAGCACGAGGGTGCGTCGACCCGACGAAGCCAGCCGCGTGACCGCGGCGCCCAGTTCGCCGCTCGCATCGGTCGCGGCATCGCCGAACACCATCTCGGGCGCGCCGACCACCCAGGTGCCGTCGGCGCCGCCGTCGAACGACACCGCACTCCACTTTCGCGCCGATGAGAACGGGATCCGCCGGGCCGCCGTGAGCACCGCACCCACGGGGAACGGCTCGCGCAGGCACGTCGCCGTCGCGTTCGCGTCGGGGGCGGCCCCGTACCAGGCCAGCACGTCGGTCCAGCCGGTCGCCTCCGACAGGGCGACCGCGTCGTCGAAGCGGATCTCGCCCGCGGTGAGAGTGCCGGTCTTGTCGAGGCAGATCACGTCGACCCGGGCGAGCCCCTCGACCGCGGGCAGTTCGTTGACGAGCACCTTCTGCCCGGCGAGCCGCGCCGCACCGACCGCGAAGGCGATGGAGGTCATGAGCACGAGCCCGAGCGGGATCATGGCGGTGAGGGCGGCGATGGTGTTCACGACCGCTTGCGACCACGTGCCCTGCTGCCAGGCCTGCACCCAGCCGCCGGCCACCATCATCTGCGCGTTCAGGACCAGCAGTCCGATCGGCCCGATCCCCCAACCGACCCATCGCAGGACGCGGTCGATCGAGGTGCGCAGCTCGCTCGAGACGAGCTGGAAGCGCTTCGCCTCCGCGGCGAAGGTGTTCGCATACGACTCGGCGCCCACGCGGGCGACGCGTGCCGCACCTTCGCCGGCCACCACGATCGACCCCGACAGCACCTCGTCGTCGACGCGTTTGTCGACGGCATCCGACTCGCCGGTGAGCATCGACTCGTCGATCTGCAGGCCGCGGGACGCCACCACCACCGCGTCGGCGGCGATCTGATCGCCCGCGCGCAGCACGAGGACGTCGCCGCGCACCACCTCCGGCGGCGCGATCTCGGCCTCCGCGCCGTCGCGCCGGACCCGGGCGCGGGGCGCGTTCAGCAGGGCGAGGCGGTCGAGCGCGGCCTTGGCGCGGAACTCCTGCACGCATCCGATCACGGCGTTCGAGAGCGCAGCGACCCCGAACAGCGCGTCTTGCCAGCGGCCCAACAGCAGCAGCACGACGAAGCACGCCCCGACGATCCCGTTGAAGAGCGTGAAGACGTTGGCGCGCACGATGTTCCACGCGCTCCGGCTGGTGTCGGCCGTGAAGGCGTTGGTCTGCCCCGACGCCACCCGTTCGGCGACGTCGGCCGCGCTCAGTCCGCCGACGCCGAGGTCTGCGCGGCCGTCGCTCGTCGCCTGCTCCATGCGCTCACTGTAGAGCCCCCCCGCCGACACCGCGGGGGCCGGTTCAGGATGCCGCTCGCCGAGCCCTCTCGAACGGCCATTTCACGTGCGTGGCGGTCTCGCAGGCGCGCCACAGCTCGGTGCCCAGGTCTCCTCGCCGCGTGCCCCGGGCGGGAGTCGCCCGCCGCGGCGCGCCGCGCGCGACGAGCGCCGGGCCGTACATCGAGCCGCCCTCGGCGTGGGGATCGACGAGAGCACGCACGAGCGCCCACGCGCCCTGCTCCTTGGACTGGGTGATGGGCGCCTGCAGGTTGTCGACGAATCGCGTGAGACGGCTCGGCTCGTTCACGCCCCGCACCCCGCGCGTCCGACCGCTCGTGGAGTAGCCCGGGTGCGCGACGAGGCTCTCGACCGGCACGCCGTGGGCCCGCAGCATCTTGTCGGCCTCGAGGGCGAGGGCGGTCGTCGCGGCCTTCGACTGTACGTAGGCCTTCCAGGGCGTGTAGCCCTCGCGCAGCTCGGGGTCGGTGGGCAGGTGCCGCCAGAGGGAGGTCGACATGCTCCCCACCCAGACCATCCGCCCGCGGGCGGTCGCGAGCGGTTTGAGGAGCTCGCCGGCCAGGGCGAAGTGGCCGAGCACGTTGGTCGCGAACACGAGTTCGTGTCCACCGACGGTCTCGCGCTGCTTCGGCGGATGGACCACGCCGGCGTTCAGCAGCAGCCCGTCGAGGCGCCCGCGCGCCCGCGCCGTCGCCGCGGCCGCACGCACCGACCCCATGTTGCTGGTGTCGAGCAGGAGCGTCTCGATCGCGGCATCCGGGGTCGAACGCTTCACCGCCGCCTTGGCGGCGGAGAGGCTGTGGGGGTTGCGCCCGGTCAGCAGCACGTGGGCACCCGCCGCGGCGAGCTGCTCGCACGCGAAGAACCCGAGACCGCGGGTCGCGCCGGTGACGAGATAGGAGCGTCCAGAGAGATCGGGAAGGTTCTCGGGGTCCCAGTCACGACGCGTCACCCTTCGACCCTAACGAGATCGGGCGCCCACGTCACGGGTTCATTCCGTTCGGGGAATATCGGCATCCCGGAACTTTTTTCGGAATCGACGTGACGAATCGTCCGCGGGCACCGTCTCCCCCGTGAGCACCCCGCTCCGTCGCGACGAACACCCCGCCGCCGACGCCGTCACATCGAGAAGGAGTCAGATCATGGGTCTGGACGACAAGATCAAGAACGCCGCTCAGGACATCGTGGGCAAGGCGAAGGAAGCCATCGGCAACGCGACCGACAACGACAAGCTCGCCGCCGAGGGCAAGGCCGACCAGGTCAAGGCGGATGCCAAGAAGGCCGGCGAGAACGTGAAGGACACCTTCAAGTAAATCGCCGCCACCGCGGGCGGGTCGCGATCCTCATGATCGCGCCCGCCCTCGTGCGTTCTGGAGGGCGCGTACGGGGCCGGGTCTAGGCTGGGCCGCATGCGGACCCGTGGCGACATCGAGTGCTGGCTCACCGACATGGACGGCGTGCTCGTCCATGAGAACACCCCCATCGCGGGCGCCTCGGAACTGCTCGCGCAGTGGCGGTCCGAGGGCACACCGTTCCTCGTGCTCACGAACAATTCCATCTTCACGCCGCGCGATCTGAGTGCCCGGCTGCGCGCATCCGGCCTTGAGGTGCCGGAATCGTCGATCTGGACCTCGGCCCTGGCCACCGCCGACTTCCTCCGGTCGCAGATGCCGGGCGGCTCCGCCTTCGTCATCGGCGAAGCGGGCCTCACCACCGCGCTCCACGAGGCGGGGTTCATCATGACCGAGACGACCCCCGACTACGTCGTGGTCGGGGAGACCCGCAACTACTCCTTCGAGGCCATCACCAAGGCCATCCGCTTCATCCGCGGCGGTGCGCGCTTCATCGCGACCAACCCGGATGCCACCGGCCCCTCGACCGAGGGCGTGCTCCCGGCGACCGGAGCGATCGCGGCGCTCATCACCAAGGCCACCGGCAAGGAGCCCTACATCGTGGGCAAACCGAACCCGATGATGTTCCGCTCGGCGCTCAACCGCATCGGCGCCCACAGCGAGAACACGGGCATGATCGGCGACCGCATGGACACCGACATCGTCGCCGGCATCGAGGCCGGGCTGCACACGGTGCTCGTGATGACCGGCATCAGCGACCAGCGCGAGATCGAGCGCTATCCCTTCCGTCCCGACGAGATCCTCGGCTCGGTGGCAGAGCTCGTGCGCGACGAGCCCCTCGAGACCGAACTGGCCGACGGGGAAGACGGGCTCGAAGCCGGGCTCTGACCCCGCCACCGAGAGGACGACGCATGGACGATCCCACGCTGTGGTTGATCACGGCCTTCTTCATCACCGCCGGCACGCTCGTGGCGTTCATCGTGCAGTGGCGGCGGTCACGGCGCGGGGGCGGACGCCGCGATCCGTTCGACGGGCCGGGAGACGGCGCACCCTGAGCACGGCTGTCGCACCGTTCGACGTGGCGAGGCGAGGGGCGGCATCCACCCCCCGGCCGTCACGACAACAGGGCACGTCACCGCGACAGGACGATTCGCGCGGAATCGGCCTGTTCTCGCCGCACCCGCCTGTTCTGGTGACGCGTCGCGCTTACTGCGGCGCCAGCCCCAGGTCGTCGAGATCGATGGATGCCAGCCACTGCAGGCCCTCCGCCTCGATCGCGGCCTGCGCGCCGGTCTTGCGGTCGACGATCACGGCGACGGCGACGACGTCGGCGCCCTCGCGGCGCAGCGCCTCGACGGCCTTGAGTGCCGACTGACCGGTCGTCGAGGTGTCTTCGACCACGACGACGCGCTTGCCCTTCACGTCGGCGCCTTCGATCTGACGACCCCGGCCGTGGTCCTTCGGCTCCTTGCGCACGACGAACGCGTCGAGCGGAGTACCGGCGTGCACGGACTCGTGCATGACGGCGTTGGCGATCGGGTCGGCGCCCAGCGTCAGACCGCCCACGGCGACGACGCCGTCGAGGTCCTTCACGAGGTCGAGCACGAGGCGCCCGATCGCGGGAGCCGCGCGGTGGTCGAGCGTGAGCTTGCGCATGTCGACGTAGTACGTCGCCTTCTTGCCGCTCGAGAGGGTGAAGTCGCCGTGGAACACCGCCTCGGCGTTGATGAGGCCGATGAGGGCCTGGCGGTCGGCTTCGAGCTCGGGCGTAGAGGCGGCGGTCACGGCGTCGAGTCTATTGCTCCGGCCCACCCGGGCCCGCTCGAGCCCGCCTGAGCACAACGGCGGGCCGGCGGCGGAACACGCCGCGGAACCCGCGCCCCGGCCGGCTTGTCGCACCTCCCTCCCGCCGTCGTGCACACCGACGGGCGGCGCCGGGCGCCGCGGAACGCCCAGGGGCGCCGCCGCGGACGGCGATGTCCGCGCCCGAAAGTAGGCTGGATGCCATGCGCCTGGCCACCTGGAACGTCAACTCCATCCGCGCTCGTGTGACCCGCACCGTCGAGTTCTGCGTGCGCGAGCACATCGACGTGCTGGCGATGCAGGAGATCAAGTGCAAGACGGAGCAGTTCCCGTATGCGGCCTTCGAAGAGGCCGGGTACCACGTCGCCGCTCACGGCCTGAACCAGTGGAACGGCGTCGCGATCGCGAGCCGCGAGCCGCTCGACGACGTCGAGATCGGCTTCCCCGGCATGCCCGGATTCGAGAAGGGCAAAGAGGGGCCCGACCTGCCCCAGGAGGCCCGCGCGATCGGGGCGACCGTGAACGGCGTGCGCGTGTGGAGTCTGTACGTGCCCAACGGGCGCGGGCTCGACGACCCCCACTACGTCTACAAGCTCGACTGGCTCGACAAGCTGCGCCAGTACACGGCCGACACTCTCGAGAAGAGCCCCGACCTGCCGCTCGCCCTGACCGGCGACTTCAACATCGCCCCCACCGATGACGACAACGGCGACCCCACCGTCGTGGAGGGCGCGACCACCCACGTGTCCCCTCCCGAGCGCGCCGCCTTCGCCGCCTTCGAGACCGCGGGGCTGACCGACGTCGTGCGCCCGCTCATCCCCACCGGCTACACCTACTGGGACTACAAGCAGTTGCGTTTCCCCCGCAACGAAGGTCTGCGCATCGACTTCATCCTCGGCTCCCAGGCGTTCGCCGATGCCGTCCACGGCGCCGAGATCCACCGTGACGAACGCAAGGGCGAAGTACCCAGCGACCACGTCCCCGTCGTCGCCGACCTCGACCTGTCGGATGCCGACGACGACGACGATCTGCCGATGATCTTCGGCTGATCGCCGGCGCCGTCCGCGCGCTTCCCCGCGGTTCGGCGCGCCCCGCCGGAATCCGTGGTCTTCTCGTCCGCATCGGGCGGTGCGCCGGGTCGCCGGCGGATCGTCGTCGACGCGCACGTTCCTCGCCGCCTCCTCGACGGAGACTCCCGAGAAGAACGCGATCCTGCGAGCACGCGCACCGACCGCCGCCGCACGATCGCGGCATCCGGAAGATTTTTCCCTCACCCTGTCGATTCCGCTCGGTGCCGTTCGACGCGATAGTAGGGGCAGGCATTCGCTCCCCTCAGATCGCTCGAGAGAGCACCGACGAGAAGAGTCCACGATGAAGTACATGCTGATCATGCGCGGCACCGACGAGGCGTACGCGGCGTACAAGCGGATCCCGTTCGAGCAGGTCATCAACGACATGGGCGCCTACAACGAGGCGATGATGACCGCCGGCGTGCTGGTCGCCGGAGACGGTCTGGCCGAGGACATGAGTCAGAACTTCACCGTGGCCTTCGGCGGCGAGGAGCCCGTCGTCACCGACGGCCCCTACGGCGAGACGCACGAGCTGTTCAACGGCTTCTGGATCATCGAGGTGTCGTCGAAGGACGAGGCCGTCGAGTGGGCGCGGCGAGCGCCGCTCATCGCGGGCAACACGCTCGAGGTGCGTCGCGTGACCGACGAGACGGACTTCGCCGCGTTCGCCGACAACGCCTACATCCAGAAGGAGGAGGGCTGGCGCGAGGAGCAGTCCTCCCGGTGAGCCCCGACCCCGTCGCCGACGTCGCGCGGCGCGTCGCGGCGATCTGGCGCATCGAAGGCGCCCGCATCGTCGCGACGCTCGCGCGCGTGGTGGGAGACCTCCCGACCGCGGAGGATCTGGCTCAGGATGCCGTCGCCGAGGCGCTCGCGCGCTGGCCTCGCGACGGCGTTCCGGCCAACCCCGGCGCCTGGCTGACCACGGTCGCGAAGCGACGGGCGATCGACGACTGGCGGCGGGCGCGGAACCTCAGCGAGAAGTACCGGCTGATCGGCGCGGAGACGGACGAGATGACGGATGCCGAATGGCATCCGATCGACGACGATGTGCTGCGTCTGGTGTTCGCGGCGTGTCATCCCGTGCTCGCTCCGGAGGCGCAGGTGGCGTTGACGTTGAAGGTCGTCGGCGGCCTCGGCTCAGAAGCGATCGCCCGGCTGTTCCTCGTTCCGATACCGACGATGCAGCAGCGGATCGTCCGCGCGAAGAAGACGCTCAGCGCCGCGCGAGTGCCGTTCGAGGTGCCGGATCCGGCGGAGTGGCCGACCAGGCTCCGCGCCGTCCTGAGCGTGATCTACCTCGTCTTCACCGAGGGCTACGCCGCCACCTCCGGCGACGCGGTCCTGCGGACAGAGCTCGCGCACGAGGCGATCCGTCTCGGGCGCGTCCTGGCGCGGCTGCTCCCCCACGAGCCCGAGGTGCTGGGGCTCGGCGCCCTCATGGAGCTGCAGGCGTCGCGCTTCGCGGCCCGCGTGGATGCGAACGGGGATGCCGTGCTCCTCGCCGATCAGGACCGGCGGCGCTGGGATCGCTCGGCGATCGCCCGCGGGTCGGCGCTGCTGGCCCGCGCCGATGCGATCGGGCGCGGGCGCGGGCCGTACCAGCTGCAGGCCGCGATCGCGCTCTGTCACGCGGAGGCGGCGAGCGTCGACGCGACGGAGTGGGATCGCATCGCCCTGCTGTACGAGGTGCTCGGCCGGGTGGCCCCGAGTCCCGTCGTCGAACTCAATCGCGCCGTGGCGGTGTCGATGGCATCCGGGCCTCTCGAAGGACTCGCGATCGCCGACGGTCTCGCCGCCGCCGGCGCGCTGAAGGGGTCGCACTTGATCCCGTCGGTGCGCGGCGAGCTGTTGGCACGGCTGGGACGCACGCGCGAAGCGCACGACGAGCTCCTGAACGCGGCGGACCTCGCCCGCAACGAGCGCGAGGCAGCGCTGCTCCGGCGGAAGGCCGAAGCGCTGGCGCCCTGACTCGTGGCCTGCCGCTCCCGGTCCCTTCGACAGGCTCAGGGACCTCGACGACCACACAGGTGGCTGAGCCTGTCGAAGCCACCGAGACGTGCGGCGGGGCCGGGGGAAACCCGACCCCGCCGTCACTGCGCGTCAGGCCGCGGGGACCTCGGCGGGCGCCGTGCGCGAGATGAGCGTCACGAGCGCCTCGATGATGGAGCGCAGGAACTCCGCCGTGCCCTCGTTCGTGACGGTGCCGTCCTCCTCGAACAGGCCGGGGGTCGACTGGATGTAGCCCTCGGGCTGGCCCAGGACGAGAGCGTTGTAGTGCAGGAGCACCGAGCGCAGGTGCTGCTGGCCGGCCGCGGTGGCGATGCCGCTCTGCGACGTGCCGATGACGGCGGTGGGCTTGTCGTTGAACGACGCCTCGCCGTAGGGGCGGGCGGACCAGTCCAGGGCGTTCTTGAGAACGCCGGGGATGGAGCGGCTGTACTCGGGGGTCACGATGAAGACGCCGTCGGCATCCTGGATCGCGTTCTTGAAGTCCGTCGCGACCTCGGGGAAGTTCCCGTCGTAGTCGGGAGAGTAGAACGGGAGGTCCTTGATCGGGATCTCTTTCAGCGTCACGCCCTCGGGCGCCACCTTCTCGAGCGCCTTGGCCAGGCGGCGGTTGATGGAGGTGCTGGAGATGCTGCCGACGATGTAGCCGATCGTGTAGTCGGTCACGATGATCCTCTCTGTGCTGACGGGGGCGCAGTGACTGTGCCCAGGTGCATTCACGTGCAAGCGTCACCCGCCAACCTGTATTCCGCCCCCGCTTGACTCCGCCCTGCGGGGGATGCAGGTGTGGGGGGTCCCCCTTAGCGTGGAGGGATGGCACGACTCACCCGTTCCCAGCGGCGCAACGATCTCGTGCTCGCGGCGGCCCTCCTGCTGGGCGGCCTCATGAGCGCCGTGCTGTCGTCGATCTCCGGCCTGTACGGCGACAAGCAGGGCTCACTCGCCATAGCCCTCGGTTACGTCGCCTTCCTCGCTGTGCCGATCGCGTTTCGTCGACGCTGGCCGTCGGTCGCGGCGGTGCTGGTGTCGCTCGCGTACTTCATGGCCGTGACGTTCCGCATCCCCGAGGTGTACGCGGGGAACATCGCGATGTTCATCGCGCTTTACACGGTCGGCGCGTGGGAGACGAACCGACGCCGAGCCACGATCGTGCGCGTCGCGATCGTCATCGGCATGTTCGCCTGGCTCTTCATCGTGATGTTCCAGGAGGCCACGCAGCCGATCGATCCGAGCGTCGAGGGGCCCTTCTCGCGCGCCGGCGCGTTCTCGCCGTTCGTGGCCTATCAGCTGCTGAGCCTCGCGCTGAACGCGCTGTATTTCGGCGGCGCCTACTACTTCGGCAACCGCTCGTATCAGCAGATGCGCGAGCGCGCCGAACTCGAACAGCGAACCGCCGAGCTGGAATCGGAGCGCGAGGTGACCGCGGCCCAAGCGGTGGCACTCGACCGCGTGCGCATCGCCCGCGAGCTGCACGACGTCGTCGCCCACCACGTGTCGCTCATGGGTGTGCAGGCCGGAGTCGCCCGCGCCGTTCTGGCGAAGGACTCCGAGAAGGCGCGCGAGGTGCTCGCGGGCATCGAGGACTCGGCCCGGACGTCGCTCCACGAGCTGCGCCAGCTGCTCGAGACCCTGCGGGCGCCCGGGAACGACAGCGATCCCGACACCGCTCCGACCACGCACGGCTTGACCTCGATCGCCGCTCTCGTCGACGAGGCTTCCGCCGCGGGACTCCCCGCCACCTTCACCGTCATCGGGGAACCGATGCAGGACCCGCCTCCTCTCGTGCAGGTGAACCTGTACCGCATCGCCCAGGAGGCGCTCACGAACGCGCGTCGCCACGCCGGCCCCCACGCCACCGCCGATGTGCGCCTCCGGTTCGACCCGGATGCCATCGAACTCGAGGTCGCGAACACCGGACGCTCCGGCTCCACGACACCGGGGCTCGGACAACTCGGCATGCGCGAGCGCGCGGCGGTGTCGGGCGGCACCATCGAGATCGGCCCACGCTCGCGAGGCGGGTACCTCGTGCGCGTCCGCGTGCCCGCGGCCGAGAGCGAGGTCGCCCATGTCTGAGGTGCGGGTGCTGCTGGTCGACGATCACGCGATGATGCGTGCGGGGTTCCGCACGATCCTCTCGCTCGAAGACGACCTCCGCGTCGTCGGCGAGGCCGCCACGGGGCGCGAGGCGATCGCCGCCGCGGCGGAGCTCCGCCCCGACGTGATCTGCATGGACGTGCAGATGCCCGACATGGACGGCCTGGAAGCGACGCGACTGCTGACGGCGGACCCCGACTCGGATGCCGCGATCCTCATCGTCACGACCTTCGACCGCGACGACTACCTGTTCGCCGCCCTGTCCGCCGGGGCGAGCGGGTTCCTGCTGAAGAACGCGGGGCCGGAGGAGCTCGTCTCCGCGGTGCGCATCGTCGGAGCCGGAGACGCCCTGCTCGCGCCGGAGGTCACCCGCCGGGTGATCGCGCGGTTCGCCCCGGGAGGGTCGCCGGAGCCCGCGGCATCCGTTCCTCCCCCGCTCGCTCTCGTGGAGCCGCTCACCGAGCGGGAGGCGGAGGTGTTGACGCTCGTCGCCGAGGCCCTGAGCAACGCCGAGATCGCCGCGCGGCTGTTCATCGGCGAGGCGACGGTGAAGACGCACGTGTCGAACGTGCTGCAGAAGCTCGGCGCGCGCGACCGCGTGCAGGCCGTGGTGCTCGCGCACCGGCACGGGTTGGCCTGAGGGCGCGGCGAGTTCCGCGGGAGAGCAGGCGAGGACGCACTCGTTCGCCGATGACGCACGCCTTCGCCGCGAAACGGGTGCGGTCTCGACACACGCGTACGCCCTCGCCGGTCCACCCCGCCCTGCGCGACCTCGCACCCGCCCGAGACGACCCGCCCCCTCGCACGCCCGCCCCTCCCCCGTGGGGCGGAGGCGATGACCCCACCCGCGGCGGAGGCGCCACGGCACCCGCCTCCCTAGCGTGGAAGACAACGAGAAGAAGGGATGCACCGTGCTCGAACTGGACGGCATCACCAAGAGCTACGGCGGTCGCCGCGTGCTCGACGACGTGGGCTTCACCGTGGCCGCGGGGCGGCTGACGGGCTTCGTCGGCGGCAACGGCGCTGGCAAGACCACCACCATGCGCATCGCCCTCGGCGTGCTCGGCAAGGACGCCGGTTCGGTGACCCTCACGGGCTCGCCGGTCACCGCCGCCGACCGTCGTCGCTTCGGCTACATGCCGGAGGAGCGGGGGCTCTACCCGAAGATGAAGGTCGCCGAGCAGATCGCCTACCTCGCCCGCCTGCACGGCTTCTCGAAGGCCGACGCCACGAAGAAGGCGACCGTGCTGCTCGAGCGCCTCGGACTCGGCGAGCGCCTCGGCGACCTCGTCGAGACCCTCTCCCTGGGCAATCAGCAGCGCGCGCAGATCGCGGCATCCCTCGTGCACGAGCCCGAGGTGCTCATCCTCGACGAACCGTTCTCGGGCCTCGACCCCCTCGCGGTCGACGTGGTGGCGGGCGTCCTGCAGGAGAAGGCCGCGGCCGGTGCCGCCGTGCTGTTCTCCTCCCATCAGCTCGACGTCGTCGAGCGCCTGTGCGACGACCTCGTCATCATCGCCGGCGGCACGATCCGCGCCGCCGGGACCCGCGACGAACTGCGCGCGCAGCACGCCACGCATCGCTACGAACTGGTGTCGCGCAGCGACGCCGGGTGGCTGCGCGACGAGCCCGGAGTGACGGTGATCGACTTCGACGGCGGCTACGCCCTGTTCGACACCGCCGACGACACCACCGCGCAGCGCGTGCTCCACGGTGCCGTCTCGCGCGGCGACGTCGCCAGCTTCGCCCCCCAGCGGCCGACCCTGGCCGAGATCTTCAAGGAGGTCATCCAGTGAGCACCACGACCCCCACCCGCCGCGCCCCCGGTGAGGCGCTGAGCATCTGGCTCGTCGCCGAGCGCGAGATCGGCTCCAAGCTGCGGAGCAAGCCCTTCGTCATCTCGACCGCAGTGCTCGTCCTCGCCGCCCTCGCCTCCGTGCTGTGGGGCGGGTTCACGGCCGGCAACGCCGCGTCCAGCGGCATCCCGGTCGCCGTCACGTCGCAGACGCAGAGCGCCGTCTCGGACCTCGACGGCCTGGAGGTGACGGTCGCCGACAGCGATGACGCCGCTCGCGCGCTCGTCGCCGACGGCACGGTGGATGCCGCCCTGGTCTCGGGATCGTCGGAGGCGTCGTTCGACTTCACCGTCGTGGTCAAGGACAGCGTGCCCTCGACGCTGCTGCAGATGCTGAGCGAGACCCCGCCTGTCGACCGCATCGAGCCCGGGTCGAACGCGGCCGACATCCTGCGGTACTTCATCGCGCTCGCCTTCGGCATCGTGTTCCTCATCGCCGCGACGACCTTCGGCGGCACGATCGCGCAGAGCGTCGTCGAGGAGAAGCAGACGCGCGTCGTCGAGATCCTGATCTCGGCCATCCCCGTGCGGGCCCTGCTGGCGGGCAAGGTGCTGGGCAACACGATCCTCGCGATGGCGCAGATCGTGCTGCTCGCAGCGGTCGCGGTCATCGGGCTCGCGGTGACCGATCAGGCGGGGGTGCTCGACGCCCTCGGCGCGCCCATCGCGTGGTTCGCGATCTTCTTCCTCTTCGGCTTCGTGCTGCTGGCGGCGCTGTTCGCCGCGGCCGCGGCGATGGTGTCGCGGCAGGAGGACATCGGGGCCACCACGACGCCGATCACGATGCTGATCATGGCGCCGTACTTCCTGGTGATCTTCTTCAACGACAACCCCGTCGTGCTCACCGTGATGTCGTACGTGCCGTTCTCCGCCCCCGTGGGCATGCCGCTGCGCATGTACCTCGGCGACGCCCAGTGGTGGGAGCCCGTGCTGTCGCTGCTGATCCTCCTCGCCTCGTGCGTCGCGGCCATCGGACTCGCGTCCCGCATCTACCGAAACTCCCTTCTGCGCATGGGGGGCCGCGTCAAGCTCGCGGAGGCGCTGAAGGGCTGACCGGTTCGGGTCCGGTCACGCCGGCGGGATGGATGCCGAGGGCTTCGGCATCCATCCCGCCCGTCGTCATTCCTCGAGGACGGCGAGGACGTTGCCCGCCGGGTCGCGGAACCACGCGATGAGCGGACCGCCCTCGTGCATGATCCCGCGCGAGTCGGTGGGGATGTCGGCGTCGTCGTAGATCTTGGTCTCGACGCCCCGGGCCCGAAGGTCGTCGACGGCCGCCTCGACGTCGGCTACGGGGAAGTTCAACACGGTGAACGACGCCGGCTCGTGGTGGGGCTTGCCGTAGACGAGGATGCTGCCCCCGGATGCCAGGTGCAGGCGCAGGAAGCCCGATCCCTCGAGCACCTCCACCCGCAGGCCGAGGGTGTCGGCGTAGAAGCGATGAGCGGCGTCGAGGTCGTCGACCGCGAAACCGGAGAAGGCGCCATCGGGGCGGAACATGTGGGTTCTCCTTGCATCAGCGCGCCACGTACGCCGTGACGCTGTCGGACAGACGGATGGGGATGCCCTCGACGGCCGACGGGTCGGTGTCGCCGACCGCGACGGTCAGGGCGGTGTCGATTCCGAACGCGGCCGACGGACCGGCGCTTCCGGAGGCGCAGCCCACCGACCACGGGCGATTGTCGGATGACGTGAACGTCGCGATGCACACGCCGTCGCCGTCGTCGGGCTGGGCGAGGTAGACACGGAAGTCGCTGACCGTCGCGATGTAGCGGGTGCTGGAGGGATCGATCCCGCTGTCGCGCAGGATGTCGGCGGAGATCACGTCTTCCACCGTCTGCGGGAACGTCAGCTCCGGGTAGGTCGCCGCCGCGGGATCGGCCGAGGCGGCGGGCGGGGCGAGATTCGCGCCGATCGCGATGCCGAGCCCGACGAGCGCCACCGCACCGGCCGCGGCGACGGCCCATCGCAGCGCCCGACGAGCACGTCCGGCCGCGGGGCCGGCCTCCGTGTACGCCGGCTCCGGACCGACGGCGTCGGGCGCCGCGGCATCCGCGGCTCGGGGATCCCCGACGTCGGAGACGGAGAGCAGGGGTTCGGCGCGGCGCCGTTCTTCGAGCTCCGCGAGCCGGGCGATCATCTCGGGCGTCGCGCTCGCGCCGTCGACGCCGTAGACCCGCTCGCGCAGCCCCTCCAGCTCGACGTCCTCGTCCATGCGACGACTCTACGACCGCGCGGCGGGGCCGGGGCGGGCTCGCCGCGCGGCGACAAGCGGCGCGAAGCCCCGGAGGTCGCCGAGGGGACCGGAGGCCTCGACGGGCTCAGCCACCTCCCCGCCGGCCCGGGCGGCTCAGCGTGCGGCCGTGGCCTCCAGCGCGTCGGCGGCGAGGACCAAGGCGAGGTGCGACAACGCCTGCGGGGTGTTGCCCGCCTGCCGGCGATCGCGGGGGTCGTACTCCTCCGACAGCAGGCCGATGTCGTTCGCGACCGCCGTGAGGCGGCGCATGAGGGCGACGGCGTCGTCGCGACGACCGCTGTGGGCGTACTGCCCGACGAGCCAGAACGAACACGCCAGGAACGGATGCTCGTCGCCCGCGAGACCGTCGACGCCGGTCGTGCGGTAGCGCAGCAGCCAGCCGTCGGGCATGAGCGTCTGCTCCATCCGCGCGACGGTGGCGAGCATGCGGGGATCGTCGTAGGCGCAGAACCCCACCTGCGGCAGGATCAGCAGCGACGCGTCGACCTCGTCGGTGTCGTAGTGCTGCGTGAACCACCCGCCCGCGTGCACGCCGTGCGCGTCGATGTCGGAACGGACCCGGTCGCGCAGCGTGCGCCACGTCTCGACGTCGCCGTCGAGACCGTTCTCTTCGACGGCCCGGATGCCGCGGTCGAACGCCGCCCACACCATCGCGCGCGAGTGGGTGAAGAAGTGCGGGTCGCCGCGCATCTCCCAGATCCCGTTGTCCGCACGATCGAACCACTGCACCGACTGCGTGAGGAGGGCGCGCTGAAGGCCCCACGAGAACGACGTCTCGGTGACGCCCGCGCGGCGCGCGGCGTCGAGGGCCACCATCACCTCGCCGATCACGTCGGCCTGGTACTGGTCGACCGCGCCGTTGCCGATGCGCACGGGGCTCGCGCCGTCGTAGCCGGGCAGGCTCGTCAGCTCGCGCTCGGGCAGATCGCGTTCGCCGGCGATGCCGTACATGATCTGCACGTCGGCGGGATCCCCGGCGATCGCGCGCAGCAGCCAGGTGCGCCACCGGTGCGCGGCCTCGAGGAAGCCGTGCTCGATGTACGCGGTGAGCGTGAGGGCGGCGTCGCGCAGCCAGACGTACCGGTAGTCCCAGTTGCGTCCCCCGCCGAAGGCCTCGGGCAGCGACGTCGTCGCGGCCGCCACGATGCCGCCGGTCTCGGCGTGGGTCAGCGCCCGCAGCACGAGCAGCGACCGAGTGACGAGCTCGGCGTGCTCCCCGGATGCCGCGACGCGCGCCGCCCACGCCGTCCACCACTCGCTCGTGCGCTTGAGGGTGGCATCGACGTCGATGGGCGCGGGGGGCTCCTGCCACGACGGCCCCCACGACAGCACCGAGTCCACGTTCTCTCCGGCGACGGTGGTCCACAGCGCCCGGTGGGCGGTGTCGACGGCGATCAGGCGCGGACCGCGCAGGACGACGGCATCCGGCCCCGCCACCGCCAGGACCGCGTGCTCGCCCCCGGCGCCGATCTGCCGGACCCACGGCACGGCGCGCGCATAGTCGAAGCGCAGGCGCACCTCACTGACGAAGTCGACCTCGCCCGAGATCCCCACCACGCGCCGCACGAGCGCCTCGACGCCCTCGTCGACGGGCATGGCGTCGTGCACCTCGGCGACGCCCGTCGGCGTCTCCCACCGCGTCACCAGCACGAACGTGTCGCCGTCGTAGTGGCGCGTCGCGGTGGCATCCGGATCGCTCGGGCGCAGCGACCAGGCCCCGTGCGACTCGTCGCCCAGCAGGGCGCCGAACATCGACCCGCTGTCGTACCGGGGCAGGCAGAGCCAGTCGACGCTCCCCTCCCGTGACACCAGGGCGGCGGAGCGGCAGTTGCTGAGGACGGCGTAATCCTCGATCGGAGTCGTCACCCTCGTGATCATGTCAGGTGGCACCGGCACCGCGGCAGAGCATCTCGATAGTGGCATCCCTGTGCCGGCTGCAAGCACCCTGTCGGCGTCGGTGCGGGGCGCTACGGTGGCCGCATGGCGGCGGACACCACCCTGATCATCCTGGGCGCTTCGGGCGACCTCACCTCTCGACTGCTCCTGCCGGCCCTCGGCCAGCTGCTCACGCGCGAACCGGACCGCTCGGTCCGGCTGCACGGCGCCGGCATGGAGGACTGGACCGACGACCACTGGCGCGACACCGTGCGGGCCTCGTTCGCGACGATGGGCGCCGAGGGGGCTTTCGAGAGGGTGGCCGAGACGACCTACAGCCAGGTGGACATCACCCGAGCCGCGGACCTCCAGAAGCTCCTGGATGCCGCGGAGGGCCGACCCGCGCTGTACTTCGCCGTCCCCCCGGCGGTCGCCGAGAAGGCGTGCGTCGCCCTCGCCGACGTGACGATCCCCGAGGGGACCGTCCTGGCCCTCGAGAAGCCGTTCGGCACCGACGAGGCGAGTGCCCACGCGCTCAACCAGCAGGTCGCGAAGCTCGTTCCGGAGGACCAGGTCTTCCGCATCGACCACTTCCTGGGGCGGTCGACGGTGCTGAACCTGCTCGGCGTCCGCTTCGCCAACCGCCTCATCGAAAGCGTGTGGTCGGCTGACGACATCGCATCCGTCACGGTCGACTTCCCCGAGAAGCTCGGACTCGAGGGGCGCGCCGGCTACTACGACCGCGCGGGCGCGCTGGTCGACATGATTCAGAGCCACCTGCTGCAGGTGATGGCGTTCGTCACGATGGAACCGCCGTCCTCGCTCGACCAGCTCGACCTGCGGGATGCCACCTCGGCGGTGCTGCGCGCGACCCACGTGTGGGGCGACGACCCGGTGAAGAGTTCCCGCCGCGCCCGCTACACCGAGGGGACGATCGGCGACCGGCACTTCACCTCCTACGCCGACGAGCCCGGCGTCGACGCGTCCCGGCAGACCGAGACCTTCGCCGAGATGACCGTCGAGGTCCGCACGGCCCGCTGGGAGGGCGTCCCGATCGTGCTGCGCTCGGGCAAGGCCCTCGGACCGGATGCCGGCGACCCGGCCGTGACCGTCACGTTCAAGCCCGTGCGCCACCTCCCGCACGGCTTCATCGGCGAGAGCGAGCCGACGGTGATGACGTTCTCGCTCGGCCCCGACACCATGAGCCTCGGGCTGAACGTCAACGGCGCCGACGACCCGCTCGAGCTCGAGCGCGTGACCCTGGGAGCCGACCTCGGTGAGGGCGGCCTGAAGGCCTACGGCGAGGTGCTCTCCGGCATTCTGGACGGTGACGCGATGCTCGCCGTCCGCGGCGACGCCGCCGAGCAGTGCTGGCGCATCGTGCAGCCGGTCATCGACGCGTGGCGCGCGGACGAGGTGCCGCTCGACGAGTACCCGGCGGGCACCGCGGGTCCGGCGTCCTGGGGGCTGTGACTTTCTCCGTCACACGGGAACATCGGGGGACTCGACGGCGTTCGATGGACTGGGTCAACGGAGCCCCGGCAACGTTCTCACCCTCAGGAGTCCCCATGTCCCACGTTCTCGACCGCACCGCCCAGACCGACGTCCCGATCCTCGACGTCCTCGCCGAGCGATGGAGCACCCGTGTCTTCGACGCGGAGGCCCCGATCGACGAAGACGCCCTGCGCGCCGCCCTCGAGGCTGCTCGCTGGTCGCCGTCGGCCAACAACTCGCAGCCGTGGCGCTTCCTGCTCGCCCGCCGCGGAACCGACGCGCATGCGCAGATCGTGGGCTCGCTCGTCGGTTTCAACCAGGGCTGGGCGCCGGCCGCCGGCGCGCTGCTCGTCATCCTCGCCGAGACGGCCGACGAGGAGGGCAACGCCCGCCCGTGGGCGACGTACGACGCCGGTCAGACGGCCGCCTTCTTCACGGTCGAGGCGCACGCCCGCGGCCTCGCCACCCACACGATGGGCGGCTTCTCCCCCGACGACCTGCGCACCGCGTTCGACATCGAGGAGCGCTTCACGCCGGTGACCGTGATCGCCGTCGGCGCCTTCGGCGACCTCGATGCCGCTGACGAGGCCGTCCGCTCGCGCGAATCCGCGCCCCGCGTGCGTCGTCCGCTCGCCGAGTCGCTGCTGCTCGACGCCTGAGGCCCCGCGGCGTCCGCCGCGCCCCGCCGGCCCGCGGCATCCGTCCGCCCCCGGCCCGTCATTCACGGGACGGGGGCGGACGGCGTTTCCGCGGCGGTCGCCGCGGGCCCGCGGATTCCACGGCCACGGCCCGCCTCACCCGCGGCCGAGCGCGCGGACGAGCGAGCCCGCGCGGGGGCCGGCCGCCTACCCTCGCGGAGGTGACGACCTCCCCCTCCTCCGGCATCGGCACCGCGCGACCACGCCGACGCATCGTCGCCTGGCTGCTCCCGGGTCGACGCGGGCGTCGACTCGCCCTGGCCCTCGGGTCCACGATCCTCCTGATCGCGATCGCGGGACTCCCGGTGTTCGTCTTCCCCCCGCCCGGCGACCCGGGCGACGCGAGCCTCGTCTACGTCATCGGGCCGCCCCAGCAGGAGCGGCTCGACCTCGCCCGCACGCTGCGCGACGCAGATCGACCCGTTCCGCTGCTGATCTCCGTGTCCGACTCCGGCACGGGCCACGGCGAGGCCCGCTTCGATGCCGCGGCTCTGGACGTGTGCCGACGGCGCGGGGTCACCTGCGAGACGCCCGACCCGTTCACCACCGCCGGCGAGAGCCGGCTCCTCGACCGCTACGACGCGACGCACGAGTCGGGCAAGACCGTGGTCGTCACGTTCACGCCGCACGTGGCCCGAACCCGGTACATCTTCGCGAAGTGCTCCGCCGCCGATGTCACCGTGGTGGGCGTCGACACCGACCTGACGCTGTTCGACTGGGTGTTCCAGTACGCGTACCAGAGCGCGGCGTTCGTCAAAGCCTGGCTGACGCCCTGCCCCTGACCCCCGCATGAAGAGGGGGGATGCCTCGCGCTGAACGTGGCATCCCCCCTCTTGTGACCTTTCGTCTACTCCACGATCTCGGCCTCGATCACGTCGTCGTCGGTGTCGTCGGTGTCGTCGGCCGCGGGGCCGGCGCTCGCCAGCATGAGCGACTCGCCGTCGCTGGCGACGTCGACCCGGACGACGTCGCCGTCGCGCACGGTGCCGGCGAGGATCGCCATCGCGAGGCGGTTCTGGATCTCGGTCTGGATGAGCCGGCGCAGCGGCCGGGCGCCGTACACCGGGTCGTACCCGCGCTCGGCGAGCCACGACCGCGCGTCGGGGGTGACGGCGAGGGTGAGCCGGCGCTCGCGCAGCCGCTTGTGCAGCGCGTCGACCGCGAGTTCGACGATCTGGGCGAGGTCGTCCTGGCTCAGGGCCTGGAAGATCACGATGTCGTCGAGACGGTTCACGAACTCGGGCTTGAAGGCCTGGCGCACGAGCGCCTGCACCTGGTCGCGCTTGGCATCCATCGACAGCGTCGGGTCGATGAGGATCGGCGAGCCGAGATTGCTGGTGAGGATCAGGATGACATTGGTGAAATCGACCGTGCGGCCCTGACCGTCGGTCAGGCGACCGTCGTCCATGACCTGCAGCAGCACGTCGAACACCTCGGGGTGGGCCTTCTCGACCTCGTCCAGCAGCACCACGCTGTAGGGGCGACGGCGCACAGCCTCGGTGAGCTGGCCGCCGGCCTCGTACCCGACGTAGCCCGGAGGGGCTCCGACCAAGCGCGAGACGGAGTGCTTCTCGCCGTACTCCGACATGTCGATGCGCACCATGGCGTGCTCGTCGTCGAAGAGGAAGTCGGCCAGCGACTTCGCCAGCTCCGTCTTGCCGACGCCCGTGGGGCCGAGGAACAGGAAGGAGCCGACCGGGCGGTTCGGGTCGCTGATGCCGGCGCGCGAACGACGGACGGCGTCGGAGACGGCCTTCACGGCATCCTTCTGCCCGATCAGACGTCTGCCGAGCTCGCGCTCCAGGTGCAGCAGCTTCTCGGTCTCGCCCTGCAGCAGACGGCCGACCGGGATTCCGGTCCACGCGGCGATGACGGCCGCGATGTCTTCGTCGGTGACCTGCTCGTTCACCATTCGGTCGCCCGCGGGCTCGTCGCGCTCGGCCTTCATGAGTTCGCGCTCGAGCGCCGGGATCTCGGCGTACAGCAGCCGCGACGCGCGCTCGAGGTTTCCCTCGCGCTGGGCGCGTTCGGCATCCACGCGGGCGGCGTCGAGCCGGGTCTTGAGGTCTCCGACGCGGTTGAGCGAGGCGCGCTCGCGCTCCCATCGGGCCTGCAGCTCGTCGAGCTTGGCCTGTTCGGCGGCGAGGGTCTCGCGGAGCGTCGCGAGCCGCTCCTTTGAGGCGGCGTCCTTCTCCTTCTTCAGCGCGAGCTCCTCGAGCTTGAGCCGGTCGACGTGACGACGCAGCTCGTCGATCTCCAGCGGGGCCGAGTCGATCTCCATGCGCAGGCGGGATGCCGCTTCGTCGATCAGGTCGATGGCCTTGTCGGGCAGCTGACGCGAGGGGATGTACCGGTTGGACAGGGATGCCGCGGCGACCAGCGCCGCGTCGGCGATCGCGACCTTGTGGTGCGCCTCGTAGCGCTCCTTGAGGCCGCGGAGGATCGCGACGGTGTCTTCGACCGTCGGCTCGCCGACGTAGACCTGCTGGAAGCGGCGCTCGAGGGCGGCATCCTTCTCGATGAACTCGCGGTACTCGTCCAGCGTGGTCGCGCCGATCAGGCGCAGCTCACCGCGGGCGAGCATGGGCTTGAGCATGTTGCTGGCCGCGACCGAGCCCTCGCCGCCTCCCGCACCCATGAGCACGTGCAGCTCGTCGATGAACGTGATGATGCGCCCGTCGGATTCGGTGATCTCCTTGAGGACGCTCTTCAGCCGCTCCTCGAACTGGCCGCGGTACATCGCCCCGGCGACGAGCGCCGAGATGTCGAGCGAGACGAGCTCTTTGTTCTTGAGGCTCTCGGCGACGTCGCCCGCGACGATGCGCTGAGCGAGCCCCTCGACGACGGCGGTCTTGCCGACGCCGGGTTCGCCGATGAGCACGGGGTTGTTCTTGGTGCGCCGGGTGAGCACCTGGCTGACGCGGCGGATCTCGCCGTCGCGCCCGATCACGGGGTCGAGCTTGCCCTGGCGGGCCCGGTCGGTGAGGTTGATGCCGAATTGCTCGAGGGCGCTGCGCGCGTCCTCCTGCCCCGGCTGTTGTGTGGCGTTCACGTGTTCTCCTGAAGTCTGTCGCAAAGTTGAGTTGCGTTGACTCAAGTTTAGCAGCGCGTCCTCCGGAGGGCAATGGATGCCACGACTCCCGCGCGCTACGGTCCCTCGCGCCGGCACGGCGAGGGCGGAGCTCCGGCTCTCCGAGGCCTCACCGCCCGCCCCGCACGCCGGCGCCCCATTCCGGACACCGAGAGCGCGCCACGTGCACGAGATCACCCGCTTTCGCGTCGGCATTGCGTGATCTGGGCAGAGAGGGGCCATCTCGACGGACGTCGCACCGGCAGGCCTCGTGCCGGTGCGGGCGACCGTGGGGCGGCAGCAACGTCGCGGGGTGGCGGGGCGGGGGCTATCGGTCAGGCCGGGATCGCCTCCGGCTCCGGGACGGACGCCGAAACCTCGGCCCCTGTGCACGAGAAACGGGCGCGGTACGCCGTCGGCGTCAGACCCATCGTGCGGGCGAAGTTCTGCCGCAGCACCGCGGCCGACCCGAAGCCGCACTCGGCGGCGATGCGGTCGAGCCCGAGGTCGGTCTCCTCCAGCAGTCGCTGCGCATGCAGCAGGCGCTGGCGCGCGAGCCATGCCGCGGGGGTGGCACCGAGGTCGGCCTTGAACCGCCGGGCGAAGGTGCGGGGAGACATGTGGGCGCGCGCCGCGAGCCGATCGACCGACAGCTCGGCATGCAGGTTCTGCAGCATCCATTCGGTGACCGGGGCGAGCGAGAGCGAGGCGTCGATCGGAATAGGAGAAGCGATGAACTGCGCCTGGCCGCCGTCGCGCTGGGGGGCGACGACCATGCGCCGCGCGATGCGGTTGGCGAGTTCGGAGCCCAGCTCCTGCCGGAGCAGGTGCAGACAGGCGTCGAGCCCCGCCGCCGTCCCGGCGCTCGTGATGATGTTGTCCGATTGCACGTACAGCACGTCGGGATCCACGTCGATCTGCGGATACATGCGCGCCATCGTGTCGGCATAGCGCCAGTGCGTGGTCGCGCGCCTGCCGTCGAGCACCCCGGATGCCGCGATGACGAACGATCCGCTGCACACGCTGAGAAGCCACGCGCCGCGGGCGTGCGCGGCGCGGACGACCTCGATGACCCGCTCATCCACGTGATCCCACTGCGAACGCGGGATCGGCGCGAGCACGAGGATGTCGACGTCCTCCGCGGCATCCAGGCCGTGCTCGACGTTGATCGAGAAGCCGATGTTGGACGACACGGCGCCCGGGTCGGGGGCCACGATGCGGAAGTCGAAGTTCGGGATGCCGTCGTCACTGCGGTCGAGACCGAAGGCCTCGCAGGCGAGGCCGAACTCGAACGGGGCGAACCCGGGTTGGACGACGACGGCGACCGAGCGCATGCGCACCTCCGAAGTGGCAGAAATCTTACGATGTGCGTCCATCATGCCACTCGTAGGCCTGATTCCTCTACCCGTAGCTTTCCTGCCATGGCTTACTTCATCGCTCTCGGCATCCTGTCGCTCGCCGGAATCATCGGCACCGTGTGGCTCATTCGCACCGACGGCTATGGCCGCATCCCCACCGACCCCTCACGCCTCGCGTCGACAGAGCGAGCCCGCGCCGTGCCCACGACAAAGGTCGGTCAGCCACTGACGCCCGCGACGGCGGTCGGGCAGCCGGCGCCTGCGACGGAGGTCGCGCAATCGGCGAAGCCCATAACGGCGACGATCGCCGTCCCGCGGCCCGGCGGTCGCCTGGCCTGACCGCCGTTCGGTTCTTCCCCGCCCACTCCCGGGCGCCCGACGGAACAACGGCGGGCCGAACCCCCGACACGCCGGCCCCCGGACACGCCGGCATGTCGCCCGAACCACCCGCCGCCGTGCACACCGCGCCCCCGCCGGTGCCCGATTCACGGCGCCGGCGCGGGCGGATGACCCACGGCGCGGCGGAGAAGCCCGGCGCGGACCGTGGCGACGAAATCCCGACGCCGGCCGCGGAGACGCGTCAGCGGCCCGCGGCCACGGCCCGTTCGTACACGGCGACCATCGCCGCGGTGCGGGACGACTGGCGGAAGCGCTCCGCGATCGACGGCTCGGGTCGCACGGGCGAACCCGCGGCGATATCGGCGGCGGCGCGGCGGAGTGACTCCGCGAGTGCCGGGACCGTGGCGTCCGCGACGGTCCAGGTCCCCCCACCGAGCTCGGCGGCGATGTCGGGGTCGCTGACCACGGCGGGCGTCCCCAGCGAGGCGGCCTCGAAGACCGTCATGCCCTGGGTCTCGAAGCCGATGGAGGTCTGCACCACCGCATCGGCGTCGGCGAGACGGGCGAGGGTCTCGGCGTAGGGCAGTCGTCCCGCGAAGGTCACGTCGGCGGTGGGGTGTTCGCGCTCGACGAGACGCCGCGCGGCGTTCAGCTGTGCGCCGCCGCCGATGATCTCGACCTCGGCATCGATTCCGGATGCCACGACGGCCTCGAGGAAGGGGAGCAGGCGTTTCTCGGGGCTCATGCGCCCGAGCCACACGAAGCGCGGACGACCGGGGCGGCGCGCGGAGGGGCCGAAGGCCAGGGCGGCGTCGAGCACGTCGTCGTCGATGCCGTTCCAGATGACGTCGACCGAGGGGGCCACCCCATGCTGTTCCAGGCGGCGGGCGAAGTGCGCGGACGGTGCCGTGACCGCGCGCGACAGTCGCGCGAGGCGGTGCAGGAACGCCCATCCGTCGACGCGCGACGCCGGGCCGCCGGAGCCCGTGGAATCGCGCGGGGCTCGCAGCCCCTCACCGGCGTCCGGCGAGGACCTTCCGCCTCTGCGCGTGGCGAGCGGTCGGGCGGCGAAGGGAGCGTCCGCGACCGGCAGCGCCCGGCGCGCCCAGGCATTGAGCACACGCAGCACCAGCCCCGGAAAAGGCGCCGTCGCCGCGATCCCCACGTCGACGCGATTGTGCATCGTGTGCACCACCGGCAGTCCGTGTCGCGCGGCGAAGCGGTGGCCGATGAAGGCGCCCCAGAAGTCGGCCTGCACGTGCACGACGTCGGCGGGCAGCCGCGCGCCCATCTCGGCATCCAGGAATCGGTCCGTGCGCGCACCGGGCCACGTGAGCGCGTACTCGCGGTCGGGGGTGATCGCGATCGACGGGAGGTCGAGGTACGCCGGATCGTCGGATGCCGGACGATGCAGGCGCGGAGCGACGACCGTCACGAGGTGACCGGCGCGTTCGAGGAACCGTTTCTGCAGTCGCATCGACACCTGCGCACCGCCCAGCGACTCGAGGTGCTGGTCGGCGAACATCACCACGTGCACGCGGTCACTCCGGCAGCGGGCGGCCGCGATACAGCGCTTCGAAGGTGTCGAGGGTGCGGGTGATGTCGTGCACGGCGACGGCGTCGAGGGACGCCTGCTGCATGCGCAGACGCTCCTCGGGCGACGCGGTGAGCACATCGGTCAGGCGCGCGGCGAGCTCGTCGGAATCGCCCGGCGTGAAGAGGTAGCCGTTCTCACCCTCGTGCACGAGGTGCGGGAGGGCGACGGCGTCGGCGGCCACGATCGGCAGACCGGATGCCATGGCCTCCATCGTGGCGATCGACTGCAGTTCCGCGATCGAGGCGATGGCGAAGACGCTGGCGCGCGAGTACAGGTTGCGGAGCTCGTCGTCGGACGCGTGCCCGTGGAACGTGACGCGCTCGGCCACACCGAGCTGATCGGCCAGCGCCTCGAGCTTGGCACGCTGGTCGCCGCCGCCGACGACGTCGAAGGTGACGTCGAGCGCGGGATCGAGCTTCGCCAGCGCCGCCAGCACCACGTCGATGTGCTTCTCGGTGGTGAGTCGACCGACGAAGAGGATGCGATTCGCATCACGGGGGGTCAGGTCGGGGCGGTAGTTCGAGCGGTCGATTCCGCACGAGATCGGGATGACGCCGTCGATGTCGATCGTCGCCTCGAGGAAGTCGGCCGCCTTACGCGTGGGCGTGGTCACGGCGCGCGTCATCTTGAAGGTGCGCTCCGCATCAGCCCACGCGAGCTTGACGAAGACGCGATCGAGCCAGTCGGGAAGCGTGGTGAAGTCGAGGATGTTCTCGGCCATCACGTGGTTCGTCGCCACGACGGGGATGCCGCGCTTGCGGGCCTCGCGGGCGAGACCCCGACCGATCACGATGTGCGACTGGATGTGCACGACGTCGGGCTTGACCTCGTCGAGCACGATGCGGGCGTAGTGCTTCGAGCGCCACGGCAGCACGTAGGTGATCCAGTCGTGCGGGAGGAAGCGGTAGGCCGGCAGCCGGTGCATCATCATCGGCTGACCCTCGATCGTCTCGATCGCGGTGCCCGCGTTGCTGTGGCCGACGCTCGGGGCGGCGACGTGCACGTCGTGGCCCCGCGCGACGAGACCCGCCGCGAGGCGCTCGGCGAACCGGGCGGCGCCGTTCACGTGGGGCAGGAAGGTGTCGGCGCCGATGAGGATCTTCAGCGGACGGTCGGCGGACGCGGACGAGCCGGGTGACTCGGCGGCGGGCGCGGGGGTGTCGGCGGGCGTCGCAGGAGTGGTCACGTGTGGTGAGGCCTATCTGTGCGGCGGAAAGGTCGCTGGGATGGAGCGGTGCGCAACTGCGCGGTTCACAGCGGTGAACGTGTCATCCACTGTACCCGGGCGGGTTTCCGCCGCCCGGGAGCCGTTCACAGGCGGGCGCCGGGTGAGTCGGATCGTCGACGGCCGGGAGCCCGCGCCCCTCGATGCCCGGGGTCGCACGGCGCGGGCCCGCGCCCGCGACGCACGACGCGCCCCTGTCAGCGCCCTTCCGGCGACGGGGAACCGTTCGCCGGCCGCGGCGGCCCGTCGACACCCGCCGGGACCACCACCTCGGAGGCCGCGGCCGCCATCGCCGACACCACCTCGCTGTCGCCGGTGATCGGCGCGTGCCGCTGCTCGCCCGGGCGTTCCTGTTCCGCTCCCGCCGTGTCGAGGTCGGCCGCGGCCTGTTCGAACTGCGACCGGTAGAGCCGGTAATACGCGCCCTGCGCGGCGATCAGCTCGTCGTGCGTGCCCTTCTCGACGATGTCGCCGTGCTCCATCACGAGGATGAGGTCGGCGTCGCGGATCGTGGAGAGGCGGTGGGCGATGACGAACGAGGTGCGACCCTCGCGCAGCGCGGCCATCGCCTGCTGCAGCAGCAGCTCGGTGCGCGTGTCGACGGACGAGGTCGCCTCGTCGAGGATCAGCACCGACGGCCGCGCCACGAACGCTCGCGCGATGGTGATGAGCTGCTTCTCACCGGCCGAGACATTGGCGGCATCCTCGTCGAGGACGGTGTCGTATCCCTCGGGGAGAGAGTGCACGAACTGGTCGACACGCGTCGCCACCGCCGCCTCGACGATCTCGTCGTCGGTCGCGCTCTCGCGGCCGTAGCGGATGTTGTCGCGGATCGATCCCGCGAACAGCCACGGGTCCTGCAGCACCATTCCGGTGCGGGAGCGCACATCGTCGCGACGCAGCTCGGCGATGTCCTGGCCGTCGAGCAGGATGCGCCCTCCGTCGAGCTCGTAGAAGCGCATGATGAGGTTGACCAAAGTGGTCTTGCCCGCCCCGGTGGGTCCGACGATCGCGACGGTCTGCCCGGGCTCGACACGGAACGACAGGTCGGTGATGAGGGGCCTCTCGGGCGTGTAAGAGAAACGCACGTTCTGGAACTCGATGACGCCGCGACCCTCGGGGGCTGCGGGCGCGTCGGCCGCGTCGGCCTCCTGCTCGTCGGCGTCGAGGAGGGCGAAGACGCGCTCCGCCGATGCGGTTCCGGACTGCACGACGGCCGCCATACCGCCCAGCTGCGACAGCGGCTGCGTGAACTGCTGCGAGTACTGGATGAAGGCCTGCACATCACCGAGTCGGATCTGCCCGCCCGCCACCATGAGGCCACCGAGCACGGCGATGCCGACGTACGTGAGGTTTCCGACGAACATCATGCCCGGCATGATCATGCCGGAGAGGAACTGCGCCTTGAAGCTCGCCTCGTAGAGCTCCTCGTTCTCGCCCTCGAACTTCTCTCGGGCGTCTTTCTCGCGCCCGTAGACCTTGACCAGCGCGTGCCCCGAGAACGACTCCTCGACGCGGGCGTTCAGGCGGCCCACCTTCTTCCACTGCTCGCCGAACGCCTTCTGCGATTTCGGGCCGATCACGCCGAAGATGACCGCCATGAGCGGCAGCGATACCAGGGCCACGAGCGCGAGCTGCCAGGAGATCGTGAACATCATGATGAGCACACCCACGACCGTCAGCACCGAGGTCAGCGCGCTCGAGAGCGACTGCTGCATGGTCTGGGTGATGTTGTCGATGTCGTTCGTCACGCGCGAGATCAGCTCGCCGCGTTGGACCTTGTCGAAGTACGACAGCGGCAGACGGTTGATCTTCGCCTCGACGTCTTCGCGGAGACGCCACATCGTGCGCACCATGATGACGTTGATGACGTAGCCCTGGATCCACGACAGCAGCGACGACCCGACGTAGATCGCGAGGACGGTGACGATCACGACGCGCAGCGCGTCGAAGTCGACGCCCGCGCCGACCTGGAAGCTGTTCATCGCGGAGACGATGTTGGCGACGTCGGTCTGCCCCGATGCGCGCAGCGCCTCGACGACGGCCTCCTTGGACGTGCCGGCGGGGAAGGCCTCGCCCAGCCCGCGCGAGACGACGCCCTCGAAGATGATGTTGGTGGCGTCTCCCAGCACACGCGGGGCCAGGACGGCGAGCACCACCCCGAGAGCTCCGAGTGCGGAGACGAGGGCGAACGCCCACGCGTAGGGACGCAGCAGACCGATCAGGCGTCGGAAGCTCGGCCCGAAGGCAGCGGCCTTGCCGGGCGCGACGCTGTTCCAGTCGCCGGAGTTCTGTCGCGCCTGCTCGGCGAGCTCGAGCTCGGCGCGGTCTTCGTCGGTGAGGGCGTCGGGCACGCTCATGCTTCCACCCCCAGCTGCGATTCGACGATCTCTCGATATGTGGGACTCGTGCGCAACAGCTCGTCGTGCGTGCCGAGTCCGGCCATGCGCCCGTCTTCGAGGACGACGATGCGGTCGGCCCCGGTGATGGTGGACACGCGCTGCGCGACGACGATCTTCGTCACCTCCGGGAGCTCCTGCCAGAGTGCGGCCCGCAGGCGCGCGTCGGTGGTGAGGTCGAGCGCCGAGAACGAGTCGTCGAAGACCAGCACGCGGGGCCGATGCACGATCGCCCGCGCGATCGCGAGGCGCTGGCGCTGACCGCCCGAGACGTTGGTGCCGCCCTGGGCGATGCGCCCCTCGAGCTTTCCGTCTATCGCCTCGACGAAGTCGCGGCCCTGCGCGATCTCGAGGGCGTGCCACAACTCGTCGTCGGTGGCGTCTTCGCGCCCGAATCGCAGGTTGGACGCCACGGTGCCGCTGAAGAGGAAGGGTCTCTGCGGCACGAGGCCGATGCCCTTCCACAGCTCGTCGAGGTCGGCCTCGCGCACGTCGACCCCGCCGACGCGCACCGCACCGCCCGTGACGTCGAACAGGCGCGGGATCAAGGACACGAGGGTGGTCTTGCCCGCTCCCGTCGATCCGACGATGGCCACGGTCTCGCCGGGGGCCGCTCGGAAGGTCACACCCGCCACGACCGGCGCCTCGGCGCCCGGGTAGGCGAACGACACGTCGTCGAACTCCACCGCGCCGGCCTCGGCGAAGACGCTGACCGGGTTCTCGGGGCGCTGCAGGGTCGAACGGCTGTCGAGGACCTCGCCGATGCGCTCGGCCGAAACGGCGGCGCGAGGGATCATCACGGTCATGAAGCTCGCCATCAGCACGCCGCCGAGGATCTGCGCGACGTACTGGATGAACGCGAAGAGGGTGCCGATCTCGACTCCGCCGGCGTCGACCTGGATGCCGCCGAACCAGATGACCCCCACGACGGTCACGTTGAGCACGAGCATGGCCAGCGGGAACAGCAGCACGAAGAGGGAGCCCACCTTGCGGCCCACTACGAGGATGTCGGTGTTGGCCCGGCGGAAGCGCTCTTCTTCGATGCGCTCTCGCACGAAAGCGCGGACCACGCGCACCCCCGTCAGCTGCTCGCGCATGACCCGGTTCACGCCGTCGAGCTTGGACTGATAGCTGCGGAACAGGGGCACCATGCGAGCGATGATGAGCCCCGCCGCGATGAGCAGCACGGGCACCGCGACGGCGATCAGCCAGCTGAGCCCGACGTCTTGCTGGAGGGCCATGATGACCCCGCCGACCGCGAGGAGCGGGGCGCTGACGAGCATGGTGGCGCCCATCATCGCCAGCATCTGCACCTGCTGGACGTCATTGGTGTTGCGGGTGATCAGAGAGCCCGCGCCGAACTGCGACAGCTCGCGCTCGGAGAACCCGCTCACGCGCTCGAAGACGTCGCGCCGGATGTCGCGGCCGGCGGCCATGGCGGCACGCGCGGCGAAGTATGTGGCGATGACGGATGCCACGATCTGACCGAGGGAGATGACGAGCATGAGGGCGCCGCGCGACCAGATGAACCCCGTGTCGCCCTGCGCGACACCGAGGTTGATGATGTCGGCGTTGAGGCGCGGCAGGTAGAGCGTCGCCAGGGCGGACGCAGCCTGGAAGACGAGGATCGCGACGAGCAGCCATCGATACCGCGACAGATAACGCATGAGGAGTTTGCCGAGCACGGGACCCTCCGGGTGTTCGAGTGCGATCGCGATGACCGCGGTCCCAGCCTGGCACTGACCTCCGACATCGGCGAGGCTTTCCCGCGTGGGAGCGTTCTCTGCTCGCGAACGCCGGCACTCGGCATCCCTCTCCCAGGAGGCGGCTCGTAGGCTGTGGGTCATGTCCCGACTGCAGGCCGACGCCCCCGCCGACCTCTGGGTGCCGGTGACCGGCTCCCTCGGATTCCGCGGCCGCCGCCACCGCAAGGCGGCGATCGGCATGCTGCTGAGCCAGGCGAACCAGGGCACGGGCGCGACACCGCGTCCGGGCGGCGGCGCCTTCGCCTGGATCCTCAGCCAGGCGGCCCCGTTGCTGATGCGCCGCGCCGCCGGTCGCGTGCTGGTGTGGGTGTGGAAGAGCGACCCGGAGCTGCTGGTGGTGATGGCGCAACTGCAGGAGGCGACGCCGCAGCTGCGCACCGCCCGCGCCATGATGCCCATGGAGTACGACGACACCGAGTCGTTCCGGAACCCTTACCTCGGCGTCGGCGAGAAGCTGGCGATGCCCCTGCCCGCCGACCCGAAGACCCCGCCGTTCGCGACGTACACGTGGGACACCGGCTCGCACTTCGTCACCGTCACCGCGGTCTGCGCGGACCGCCAGCGCTTCGGCACGGTCATCGGCGCGGTGGATGACGTCGCCCGCACGCTCCGCGTCGTCGACGACCTGCAGGTCGGGGAGTCGCCGACCGTGCTGCGCATCGATCCGGCCTGATCGGGCAGCGACCCACGGTGGGGGTCGGCACGTCCGCCGGAGCCACCGGGCATGCGCGGCGTTCCGGTCCCTTCGACAGGCTCGGGGACCTCCGCCGCGCAGGCGAGCGTCGCAATCTCAGTCGTCGAGATCGAACGGGCCCAACGGGCGCCAGAGCACGACGTCGGTCGCCCGGCGGACGCGCGCGCCGTGGCGCAACGTCACGACCGAGCCGGTCGCGCCCGCCGCGAAGACGCGCGCACCGGGGCGCGACTGCCGCTCGGCCGAGAGCTGTCGTTCGAGGTCGTTCACACGACGCGCGAGCTCGTGCACGCGCTCCTCGAGAGCGAGCAGGCGCGCGATGGCGGGCAGGCTCATGCCCTCACCGGAGAGCCGCGCGACCTCGCGCAGCTGCTGCACGTGACGGCTGGAGTACCGCCGCGATCCGCCCTGGGTGCGCGCGGGCACCACGAGACCGAGACGGTCGTACTGTCGCAACGTCTGCGGGTGCATGTTCGACAGCTCCGCCGCGGCGGCGATGGCGAAGATCGGGGCGTCTTCGTCGATCTCTCTCTCAGCCACGTCTCACCTTCTTCCGTCGTGGCGGGTGCGACACCGGGTTCTCGGCATCCTGACTCATCGGATGCCGAGAACCACGGCGACGCGCGTGCGTCTACCGCGCTTTGGCCATCAGGTCGGCGCGGGGGTTCTCTTTCGGTTCGAGCGCCTGGTAGCGCTCGAGGGCTTCGCGGGCCGCGTCGTCGAGGTGTGCGGGCACGGCCACCTGGACCTCGGCGAGCAGGTCGCCGGTGCCCTTGGCGGTCGCGATCCCGCGGCCTTTGACGCGCAGCACGCGACCCGAGGGGGTTCCCGGGGCCACGCGCAGGCGAACGGTCTCGCCGCCCAGCGCGGGCACCTCGATCGTGGCGCCGAGTGCGGCCTCGGTGAAGGTGACGGGGACCGTCACCCGCAGGTTGAGGCCGTCGCGCGTGAACACGGGGTGCGGGCGCACCGCCACCGTCACGACGATGTCGCCGCTCTCGCCGCCGTCGGGGGACTTGCGTCCACGACCCCGGAGTCGGATCTTCTGCCCGTCCGAGACGCCGGCCGGGATCTTCACCTTGAACGGGACGTTGTCCTCGCCCTGCAGGGTGATGGTCTCGCCCTTCGCCGCGGTGACGAAGTCGATCGTCGTCCGCGCCGTCACATCGGACCCGCGCTGGGGGCCGCCGAAACCGCGGAACCCTCCCGTCGTCTGACCGAAGCGTCCGGAGCCGAAGCCCCCGCCGCCCTGCTGGTCGAACATCGAGAAGAAGTCGTCGAAGCCGCCCTGGGGCTGGCCGCGACCCTGACCGAACCGACTGAAGACGTCGTCGAAACCGCCGCCGCCGCTCGCCCCCGGAGCGGAGAAGCGCGCCCCCGAGCCCATGGCCCGGATCTGGTCGTACTCCTCGCGCTGCTCGGGGTCGTTGAGCACCGAGTAGGCCTCGCTGATCTCCTTGAACTTCCCCTCGGCTTTCGCGTCACCCGGGTTCGAGTCGGGGTGGTACTGGCGCGCGAGCTTGCGATACGTCTTCTTCAGATCGGCAGCGCTGACGCTCTTGTCGACACCGAGGACCTTGTAGAAGTCCTTGTCGAACCAGTCCTGACTCGCCATGCGTCCTCCTCTTAGGCCGGCACGGCGACGACGACCTTGGCCGGTCGCAGCTCGACCGAACCGAGGCGGTAGCCGACCTCGACGACCTCGAGGATCGTCGTCTCGGTCACACCCGGGGTCGGCGCCTGGAAGATCGCCTCGTGCTGCTGGGGGTCGAACACGTCGCCGACGGCGCCGTACGACACCACGCCGAGGCGCTCGGCCACGGCCCGCACCTTGTCGCCGATCGCGGCGAGGGGGCTGCCCTCGACGAGGTCGCCGTGCTTGGCGGCGCGGTCGAGGTCGTCCATGACGGGCAGCAGGCCCTTCACGGCCTCGCCCTTGGCGCGCTCGATCTCGCGCTCCCGCTGCTCTTCGGTGCGCCGACGGTAGTTGGCGTACTCGGCCTGCAGGCGCTTGAGGTCGATCAGCAGCGAGGCCTCCTTGTCGGAGGACGCACCTTCTGCGGCCGCCTCGGGCGTCTGCTCGGCGCCGAGGATGTCGTCGATGGTCAGGCCATCGGCATCCGTCCCCGAAGGCTCGGACTGGTCGCCCGACGGCGCGGGGCCGGAGGTGTTCTCCTCCGGCCCCGTCTCGTCAGGACCGGCGCCCGAGCCCGTGGGCTGTTCGTCGTCCTTGTGTGCCATGTTCTCTGCTTACTTCTTGTTCTCGTCGGGGTTCTCGTCGTCGACGACCTCGGCGTCGATGACGTCTTCCTCGGGGTTCGGCGTCTCGCCGTTGCCCGGCTGACCCACGTTGGGGTCGGCCTGCTCGCCCGCGGCCTGCGACGAGGCGTAGATGGCCTCACCGAGCTTGCCCTGGCTGGCGTTCAGCTTGTCGAACGCGGTCTTGACCGCGTCGTCGTCGTCGCCGGCGAGAGCCGTCTTGAGCGCGTCGACATCGCCCTGCACCTCGGTCTTGACCTCGGCGGGGAGCTTGTCGTCGTTCTCCTTGATCAGCTTCTCGATCGAGTACGACAGGGTCTCGGCCTGGTTGCGGGTCTCGGCGGACTCGCGGCGCTTCTTGTCGTCGGCCGCGTTCTCCTCGGCCTCGCGCACCATGCGCTCGATGTCCTCCTTCGGCAGCGACGAGCCGCCCGTGATGGTCATCGACTGCTCCTTGCCGGTGCCCTTGTCCTTCGCGGACACGTGCACGATGCCGTTGGCGTCGATGTCGAAGGTGACCTCGACCTGCGGGATGCCGCGGGGAGCCGGGGCGATGCCGGTGAGCTCGAAGGTGCCGAGCGGCTTGTTGTCGCGGGTGAACTCGCGCTCGCCCTGGAAGACCTGGATCGCGACCGACGGCTGGTTGTCGTCGGCGGTGGTGAAGGTCTCGCTGCGCTTGGTCGGGATGGCCGTGTTGCGCTCGATGAGCTTGGTCATGATGCCGCCCTTGGTCTCGATGCCGAGGCTCAGGGGGGTGACGTCGATGAGGAGGACGTCCTTGCGCTCCCCCTTGAGGACACCGGCCTGCAGGGCTGCACCCACGGCCACGACCTCGTCGGGGTTGACGCCCTTGTTGGCGTCCTTCCCGGTCTCCTTCTTCACCAGCTCGGCGACCGCGGGCATGCGGGTCGAGCCGCCGACGAGCACCACGTGCGCGATGTCGTCGACCTTCACGCCGGCTTCGCGGATGACGTCGGAGAAGGGCTTGCGGGTGCGGTCGAGGAGGTCCTTGGTGAGGTCCTCGAACTTCGCGCGGGAGAGGGTCTCGCTGAGGGAGACAGGGCCCGAGTCGGTGAGCGACAGGTAGGGCAGGTTGATGGAGGTCGAGGTCGAGCTCGACAGCTCCTTCTTCGCCTGCTCGGCCGCTTCCTTCAGACGCTGGAGGGCGATCTTGTCGCCCGAGACGTCGACACCGGTGGTGTCCTTGAACTGCTTGATGAGGTAGTCGACGACGCGCTGGTCCCAGTCGTCTCCACCGAGGCGGTTGTCACCGGAGGTGGCGCGCACCTGGATGGTCGAGAAGTCGTCGTCCTTGCCCACCTCGAGCAGCGAGACGTCGAACGTTCCGCCACCGAGGTCGAAGACCAGGATGAGCTCGTCTTCCTTGCCCTTGTCGAGGCCGTACGCGAGGGCCGCGGCGGTGGGCTCGTTGATGATGCGCAGCACGTTGAGGCCCGCGATCTCACCGGCCTCCTTGGTGGCCTGACGCTCGGCGTCGTTGAAGTACGCGGGGACGGTGATGACCGCATCGGTCACGCTGTCACCGAGGTACTCCTCGGCGTCGCGCTTCAGCTTCTGCAGGATGCGGGCCGAGATCTCCTGCGGCGTCCACTTCTTGCCGTCGACGTCGAAGCTCCAGGTGGTGCCCATGTGGCGCTTGACGCTCGAGATGGTGCGGTCGACGTTGGTGACGGCCTGGCGCTTGGCGGTCTCGCCGACGAGCACCTCGCCGTCCTTCGTGTAGGCGACGACCGAGGGGGTCGTACGGAAACCCTCGGCGTTCGCGATGACCTTGGGCTCGCCACCCTCGAGCACGCTCACGACGGAGTTGGTCGTACCGAGGTCGATTCCCACTGCACGGGGCATATGTGTCTCCTTGCTTGTGAGCACGGCCGATGCCGCACTCGGGGTTCTGGGTGAAAGTCTCTGCGCGGGTTGAGCCGCGATGACTCAAGGTTATCGAACCCCCGTCGGGAGGTCAAGGCGACTTGATATGAATTGGCTCAACTTCTGGATGCCGCGGTTTTCGAATCACTCCCCACCCCCACCCCCACCCCCACGTACCGTTTTGGGGCGCATTCCTCCGTCTGGGGCGCGAAATACCACGCCCCAAACGCAGAAACGCGCCCCAAATCTTCACCTTTCGCCCCGCGACCACGACGCCCCCGCGACCCGGAAGTCGGCGGGGGCGTCGAACGGATGCCGCGAGCCCGGCGCGGCGGCCGGGCGGAGGCTCAGTCGCGGTCGCGATCGCGGCGCTGCGGCCGGTCGCTGCGCTTGGCGGAGCGACCGCCCTGGTCGAGGCGCAGGTCGATGAGCTGGCCCGAGATGCGGGTGTCGGCGAGGCGGTCGATCGTGTCGCGCGAGAGGTCGGCGGGCAGCTCGACGAGCGAGAAGTCCTGGCGGATCTGGATCGCGCCGAAATCGTTGCGACGCAGGCCGCCCTCGTTCGCGAGGGCACCCACGATCTGGCGCGGCTCCACGCGCTGGCGACGGCCCACCGCGATGCGGTACGTCGCGAAGCGTCCGCCGCCGCTGCGGCGATCGCCGCGGTCTCCGCCCTCACGAGCAGGGCGGTCACGGTCGCGGTCCCGGTCGAAGCGCGGCTGCTGGATCGTCTCCTCCTCGAGCAGCAGCGGCGTGTCGCCCTGGGCGACCACGGCGAGAGCTGCGGCCACGTCGGCCTCGGGCACGTCGTGGTGCGCGACGTAATGGGCGACGACGTCGCGGAAGGTCGCGATCGCGGCGGTGTCCTCGAGGGCGGTCGTGATGGCGTCGTCGAAGCGGGTGAGACGCGTGGCGTTGACGTCGTCGACGCTCGGCAGCGACATCTCGGTCAGCGGCTGACGCGTGGCCTTCTCGATCGCGGTGAGCATGCGGCGCTCACGCGGCGTCACGAAGCTGATCGCGTCTCCCGTGCGGCCCGCGCGACCGGTGCGGCCGATGCGGTGCACGTACGACTCGGTGTCGATCGGCAGGTCGTAGTTGACGACGTGACTGATGCGCTCGACGTCCAGACCGCGCGCGGCGACGTCGGTGGCGACGAGGATGTCGAGCTTGCCCGACTTCAGCTGATTGACCGTCCGCTCGCGCTGCACCTGGGCGATGTCGCCGTTGATCGCGGCGGCCGTGTAGCCGCGGGCGCGGAGCTTCTCGGCGACCGTCTCGGTCTCGTTCTTCGTGCGGGTGAACACGATCATGCCCTCGAAGTTCTCGACCTCGAGGATGCGGGTCAGCGCATCGATCTTCTGCTGGTACGACACCACGAGGTAGCGCTGGGTGATGTTCGCCGAGGTCGTGGTCTTGGTCTTGACCGTGATCTCTTCGGGGTCGTTGAGGTACTGCGCCGAGATGCGGCGGATCTGCGCCGGCATGGTGGCCGAGAACAGCGCGACCTGCTTGGTCGAGGGGGTGTCGGCGAGGATCGTCTCGACGTCCTCCGCGAAGCCCATCTTGAGCATCTCGTCGGCCTCGTCGAGCACGAGGAACTTCAGCTCGCTGAGGTCGAGGGTGCCCTTGTCGAGGTGGTCCATGATGCGACCGGGGGTTCCGACGATCACGTCGACACCGCGACGCAGGGCCGACAGCTGCTGGCCGTACCCCTGTCCGCCGTAGACGGGGAGCACCGAGACGCCCTTGATGTGCGCGGCGTACTTCTCGAACGCCTCGCACACCTGCAGCGCGAGCTCACGGGTGGGGGCGAGCACGAGGGCCTGCGGGTTCTTGTGGCCGGTCTCCATCTGCGACAGCACCGGGAGCGCGAAGGCCGCGGTCTTGCCGGTTCCGGTCTGGGCGAGGCCGACGACGTCGCGGCCCTGCAGCAGCACGGGGATGGTGGCCGCCTGGATCGCGGAAGGGGTCTCGTAACCCACGTCCTTCAGGGCCTTGAGCACGGCGGCATCCAGTCCCAGGTCGGCGAAGGTGAGCTCTTCGGGGGTGGTCTCGGCCTCAGCGGAGTCGACGGGGGTTTCGGATGCCATGACTCCACGGTAGTCTCCTGCGCGCCCGAGCGCGGGCCGGGGTCTAGCCTGAACCCGCGCGACGTCGTCGTCGCCGCGTCGTGCCGGGGCACCCGGCGTTCACCGAAGGGCCCTACCGTGACCGACATGTCCGCGCCCGGCACCGCCTCCGCCCCTGCCGCCGGCCGACGTCCCGTGCTGGCATGGGCCCTGTGGGACTGGGGCTCGGCGGCGTTCAACGCCGTCGTCACGACGTTCGTCTTCAGTACCTATCTCGCCAGCTCGCTCTTCGTCGACCCGGCCGTCGTCTCCGCCGCCGGGGGCGACGACACGAACCCCGCGCTCGTGCGCGCCCTCGCCGACAATGCCAGCCTCGTCGGCCTCGCCCTCATGATCGCGGGCATCGTCGTCGCCCTCGTGGCCCCCGTGCTCGGCCAGCGCTCCGACGGCACCGGTCGCCGCAAGCTGTGGCTCGGCATCAACACCGGCGTCGTGGTGCTCGCCATGGCGGCGATGTTCTTCGTGGAAGGCACCCCCGCGTACCTGATCCTCGGCGCGACGCTGCTCGCCGTCGGCAACGTGTTCTTCGAGTTCGCGAGCGTCAACTACTACGCGATGCTCACGCAGGTCTCCACGCGCGAGAACATCGGCCGCGTCTCGGGCTTCGGCTGGGGCATGGGCTACGTCGGCGGAATTGTCCTCCTCCTGCTCCTGCTGGTGCTCTTCATCCAGAGCTTCGCGGATCCGGATGCCGGTGGCCTGCTCGCCGTGAGCAAGGACGGCGGTCTGAACATCCGGCTGGCGATCCTGGCATCCGCCGCCTGGTACGCGGTGTTCGCGATCCCGGTCCTCGTTCGGGTGCCCGAGATCCCGGCCCAGCGGCGCCGGGTGCGCGTCGGCTTCTTCCGCTCGTACGTCGTGTTGTGGGGGACGCTCCGCTCGCTCTGGCGCGACAGCCGCCAGGTGCTGCTGTTCCTCGTCGCGAGCGCCGTCTTCCGCGACGGCCTCACGGGGGTGTTCACGTTCGGCGCGATCATCGCGGCCCAGGTCTTCGGGTTCAGCTCGACCGAAGTGCTCTACTTCGCCGTCGCAGCCAACGTCGTGGCGGGCATCAGCACCTTCGTCGCCGGGCGCTTCGACGACCTGTTCGGCCCGAAGCGCGTGATCCTGGCATCCCTGGTCTGCTTGATCGTGCTCGGCACGACGATGCTCTTCATCGGAACGTCGCAGACCGGCTTCTGGATCGTCGGCCTGGGTCTGTGCGCCTTCGTGGGACCGGTGCAGTCGGCGAGCCGGTCGTTCCTCGCGCGCGTGGCGCCCGAGGGACGCGAGGGCGAGATCTTCGGGCTCTACGCCACGACCGGTCGCGCGGTGTCGTTCCTGGCCCCGGGCCTGTTCGCGCTCTTCGTCGGCATCACGGGCGACACCCGCCTCGGCATCCTCGGCATCGTGCTGATCCTCGGGGCCGGGCTGCTGCTGATGCTGCCGGTGAAGACCACGGCGGCCGTGATCCGCTGACGCGGATGCGCCGGCTCAGTCGCTCGGCCAGGCGTCGGCGAACTTCGCCAACAGGCGGGCGAACTCCGCGCGCTCGGCGTCGCTGAAGGATTCGAGCGCGGAGCGCACGGCATCCCGCCGCCGGCCGCGGAAGCCGGAGACGAGCCCCTCCCCCTGGGCGGTGAGGCGCACGCGCGTGCGGCGCGCGTCGTCGGGGTCGGGCTCGCGCGCGACCAGCCCCATCTGCTCGGCCTGCTGCACCAGGCGCGACGCCCGGGGCTGATCCACGCCGACCGCCTCGGCGATCTCGCTCACCGACAGCGGACCGGATGCCGCGACGAGAGCATCGAGCAGACGCAGTCGCGCGGGACCCCCGAAGCGTCCTCGCGCCGGATCGGCCCACGGCGGCGCGCCACGACCCCACGGACCTCCGCCGTGCCCACCGTGCGGGTGGTGGTGCGCATCGGGCGGGAAAGGCGGGCGCGGGCGCCGACCGCGCAAGCGCGCAAGCGCCGCAGCGATGTCGTCGGCGGGGTCGGATGCCATGCCTCGACTTTACATGTCGTTTGACAAGCATCGGGAATACATGTCACAGTACATCCGTTGTCATGTGACATGCAATGGCGGATCGACCGCCGACGAAAGGACTTCCCATGAACACCTCCACACCTCTGGACGCCCGCAGCCTCGCCCACCGCCTCACGACGGTCGGCCACGCGCTGCACCACCGCCTCTTCGCGCAGCTGCGTGACAGCGGCATCCATCCCAAGACCCTCTTCCTGCTCAGTGCCGTCGACGGTCGCGTCGACGCACCGTGGATCGCCGCGCGCCTCGCCCGCGGCGGGAAGCGCATCGACTCGCTCGTCGCCGAGGGCTGGATCGCCCGTGGCGACACGGGATGGACGCTCACCGACGAGGGCCGCGCGGTTCTCGCCCGGGTGGATGCCGCCCGCGCGGCGCTGCTCGCCGACGTTCCGGCCGAGGAGCTCGAGCACCTGACGACCGCCCTCGACGCGGTGTCGGCCGCCCTCGGCCTCGACGAGGCCGACGACGACAGCCGTCTCCCCGTCGAACCTGCGGTACCCGGCGCCGGTCGCGGCTTCGGCCCCGTCGGACGCGGCTTCGGGCCCGGGATGCGCGGCTTCGGCCCCCGCTTCGGTGCGGACCCGCAGCCGTTCGGGCCGCGAGAGCACGGCGAGCGCGACGGGCGCGGCTTCGCGCACGGCGACCGCGGCTTCGCGCACGGCGACGCCGGGCGGGGCGCGCACGGTCGTCACGGCTCCGCGCACGGCGAGACGGGTCACGAAGACGCCGGTCACGGGCACCTCGGCACCGCGGACCGCGGCGAGCACGATCGGGCCGGCCGCGGCCGCGGGTGCGACCCGCGCCGTGACGGCTCCGGACACGAGCACGGACACCACCGCGGGCACGGTCACCACGACCGTCGGTCGGCGCAGCGCGCCTACGAACGCGGGTTCGACGCCGGTTTCCGCCGCGGCCGCGAAGCGTCGGCATCCGGTGACGCGTCGGCGTCCGGTGACACGTCGCCGTCCGCGTGAGCTCGCATAAACGCTCTCCGTGGGTAAAAACGCGCTCACGACGCGTTTCCACCCGGAAACAGCGTTTATCACCGCACGCGCCATCCCCGGAAAGCGCGACAGAACGGCCCCATCGAGGTCTCCTCGACGGGGCCGTTCTCGCGCGGGTCAGCGGCCGGCCGACCCCGCGTCGGTCGTGCCGACGTCGGTGCGGTGGAAGTTGAGCGCCGAGCGCGACGCGGTCGGACCGCGCTGGCCCTGGTAGCGGTTGCCGTAGGGGCCGGAGCCGTAGGGGTTCTCGGCGGGCGACGTCAGGCGGAAGTAGCAGACCTGCCCGATCTTCATGCCCGGCCACAGCGTGATGGGCAGGGTCGCGACGTTCGAGAGCTCGAGGGTCACGTGACCCGAGAAGCCCGGGTCGATGAAGCCGGCGGTGGAGTGGGTGAGCAGGCCCAGGCGTCCGAGCGAGGACTTGCCCTCGAGCCGCGCAGCGACGTCGTCGGGGAGGGTGACGCGCTCGAACGTCGACCCGAGCGCGAATTCACCCGGGTGGAGGATGAACGGCTCGTCGGGTTCGACCTCGATGAGGCGCGTGAGCTCGGGCTGATCCTCGGCCGGATCGATGAAGGGGTACTTGTGGTTGTCGAACAACCGGAAGTACCGGTCGAGACGCACATCGACGCTGGAGGGCTGCACCATCGCGGGGTCGTAGGGGTCGAGGCCGAGGCGACCGTCGTCGAGGTGGGCCCGGATGTCGCGATCGGAGAGCAGCACGGGATCAGCCTAGGGCGTGTGGTCGGGCCGCGGCGGCTCTGCTCGCCCCGACCGCGCGCGCCCGCGCGCGACCGCCGAGACCGCACGCGGTCCGCGAGGACGCACGCGATCGTTCGCACATCGATGCGTTCTCGGCGATGCAATGCGGCCTCGACGGCGCCGACCGCGTCACTCTCGCGAGGTCGGACGATGCGGCCCCACGCACCCGTCACAGCGGGTCGGTCCGGTACGAGCACGCGATCCCGACGCGAGGACGGGCGGGCACGGAACGCGGATGCCGCCGGAGACGCTGTTATGCTGGCCGGGTCGCCGCGAGGCGCACGGGGCTGTAGTTCAATGGCAGAACTTCTGCTTCCCAAGCAGACAGCGCGGGTTCGATTCCCGTCAGCCCCTCCACGGGCCCGACTCACCGCCGCAGGCGGTGGGGCGGGCCTTTCGCGTGAGTGCCGTCCGAAGCGAGGTCGCGTGGGGCCCACGCCGCAGGAAGCCTCGTGCGCCGACGCCGGCGCTGGCGCCTCGCCCGAGACCACCTGCCCATGCGGCAGGGTGGGACCATGCTGAGCGACGCCGAGCGGGAGGAACGCACGCGCCTGTATGCGCGCGTCTACGCCAAGGGCGCGACCACGGACCAGGCGCTCGTGAACCGCCTCCGTGAGCTGGACGACCGCGCGCGGATGCAGCCCGAGACCGACCCCGCGCCGACCGAGGAGTACGCGCGGACGGACGACGACGACACCGATCCGGCCGAGGCGGGGCAGAGCACAGAGCCCGGTCCGGCCTCATCGCGCCGTCGTCGCCTGGCCCTCGCCGTGGAACGTCGCACAGCCGTCATCCCGCTCCTCGCGGCGGTCGCCGGGCTGGTGGGCGGCGCGGTCATCGGCGCGACGTTCACCCCGCCGCGCGCCGGCGGCGACATCCCCGAACTGAGCTACGCCGCGACCTCCGAGGACAGGCTGCCGTTCCCCGAGACGGTGGGCCTGCTCGATCCCGCGTCCGTCCGCTTCGTCGCGAGCACCGAGAACGGACTCGTCTACGTCGGGCGTCAGCCCGACGTCCCCGGCGAGGTGTGCCTCGTGGTCGTGTTCTCGAGTGCGGGCGACGGCGCCGGCGCCCAGTGCGGTTCCGCCGACGTCACCGCCCAAGTGGATCCGGACACGTGGGTCGTCATCGGCGAACCTTCCACGGCGAAGATGAACGACATCCTCCTCAGCCGGTTCGACACGCGACGGCTGTCGGAGAGCGTCCGCCTCTACACGCTTCGCGACCGGTCCTGACGAGCGTCATCCACCCCGTCAGGCGGCGGCTTCGCTCACGACCCGCGCTCCCGCCCCACCCAACGCGGCGAGGAACGCCGCGTGCACGGCCTCGCCGGACACCTCGACTCCGCCGTAGGCGAGATCGGGGGCGGCGCAGGCGTCACCGACGACCGTGACGGCGTAACCGAGGTCGATGGCGGCGCGGACGGTGGCATCCACGCACATGCTCGTCATCATGCCGACCACGAGCAGCTCGCGCGCGCCGAGCTCGCGCAGGCGCTCGTGCAGGTCGGTGCCGACGAAGGAATTCGGCGCGTGCTTCACGATCACCGTCTCGCCCGGCTCCGGGGCGACGCGGGGGTCGATCTCGGCTCCATCGGTGTCCACCTCGAGGAAGCCGCCGCCGGCGGGGCTTTCGTGCCGCACGTGGATGACGGGCGCCCCGAGGTCACGCTGCCGGGTCAGCACGCGTGCGGCGGCCTCGGCCGCGGCATCCGGGTTCACCAGGGGGTGACGACCTCCGGGGAAGTAGTCGCGCTGGATGTCGATGATCACGAGGACGGGCTGCATGCCCTCCACCCTCTCACCGCCGCGGCGACCGGGCGCCGGTTCAACTGCGCAGGTGCGAGGCGCCGTTCAGGTCGAGGATGGCGCCCGACGCCCACTGCGAGCGCGGCGAGCTGAGGTAGACCACGGCATCCGCCACTTCTTCGGGAGTGGCGACACGGCCGAACGGACTCTGATCCCGGATGCCGTCTCCGGCGGGCCCGTCCAATTTCTGCTGCTGCCTGTCGGTGCCCACGAAGCCGGGGGCGACGCTGGTGACGGCGATGCCGTGCGGGGCGAGGGCGACCGCGAGTGATTGGCCCATCGCGTGCAGGCCCGCCTTGGCGGCGCCGTAGGCGGGGAACTCCGGCTCGCCGCGGAACGCTCCGCGCGAGCCGACGTTCACGACCGCACCGGGCAGACCACGGTCGATCAGCGACCGCGCGACCAGGTAAGTCATGTTGGCGGGAGCGCGCAGGTCGACCTCGACCATCCGCTCCCACGTCTGGTGCCAGGTCGCGTAGTCGACGGTGTCGATCGGATGCAAGGTCTCGGGGCTCGGGGCGATCGCCGCGTTGTTGACGAGAACGTCGATGCGTCCGAACGCCGCGAGCACCTCGTCGACCACGCGCTGTGCGATCGCGGGGTCGGAGAGATCGCCGCCCACGAGGAGATGCCCGTCACCGTGCAGGAGGGCGAGCGTCTGCTCCGCGGCATCCCGATCGGACCCGTAGTGCACGGCGACGCGGTCGCCCCTCTCGCTGAGGGCCACCGCGATGGCCCGACCGATTCCGCGCGACGCGCCGCTGACGAGGGAGTGCTGCATGCGTCCATCCTGCGGGACACCGAGCGTCCGGGCGGCACACGCGAAACGGCGGCGCCGCCCGGACTGTCCGGGGCTCGCACACCGGGCGATGACCGGTCGCTTCCGGTGTGGAGGGCCCACGCTACGTCTGCGGTCGGCGGCGGAGGTGGGGTTGACGAGCTCCCCCCGAGGGTGCGGGGGTCGCCTCTGCGCCGGGCGCCGAGGACCGACCGCGAGCGGCGGCGGTCAGGCGCGGGTGAAGCCGTCGAGGTCGGGGTCCCAGAACGCGTCGGGGTTGTCGGTGTCGATGGTCTGCTCGTGCGCGATGGCCGGCGCCTGGGGGAAGCGCTTGTGCTGACGCAGCTCCTCGGCGGCCCAGGAGAAGTCGGGCTCCTCGCCCGCCCAGTCGTGCGCCGGGGCGCTGAGCACGTCGTTCCCGACGCCGATGACGAGTTCGGCTTCCTCGGTGTCGCCCGCCTCGGTCACGATCGGGATGCTGACTGCCTCCGCCTGCCCGTCGGCGGCGATCGATGCGGTGAGCTGCACGAGCGCCTCCGCCACGTCGTCGGTCGTGGTCACGGTCTCGCCGGCGTACGTCACACATCGCATCCCCTCATGCTGGGGGCAGCATCGACGCCGCGGGGGTCGGTTGCCCCCGCAGCGCCTATCCGATAGGGGCGCGGTGTCGGAAGGTCGCGCTAGGGTCCGAAGCATCGCGGAAGGAGCCGAGACCATGACCGACGCACCCGAGCTGACCGTCGACGACGTCGCCGCCTGGCGCGCCTGGCTCGGCGCTCACGAGAGCGAGAGCGACGGGGTGTGGCTCGTGCTCGCCAAGAAGGGCACGACCTCGCCCACCACCCTCACCTACGCCCAGGCCCTCGACGAGGCGCTGTGCAGCGGGTGGATCGACGGGCGCAAGCAGTCGAGGGATGCCGCGACCTTCCGCCAGCACTTCACCCCTCGGCGAGCGCGGTCGATGTGGTCGGCGCGCAACGTCGACATCGTGGCGCGCCTGAGCGAAGAGGGCCGGATGCGACCGCGCGGCGCCGACGAGATCGCCCGCGCCCAGGCGGACGGACGCTGGGATCGCGCCTACGCCGGATCCGCCACGATCGAGGTGCCCGCCGATCTGCAGGCGGCCTTGGATGCCGTGCCGGCGGCCGCTCGCGCGTTCGCCGCGCTCACCAAGGCGGAGCGCTACTCCGTGCTGCACCCGGTCGTCACGGCCACGACCGACGCCGCGCGCGCGGCCCGGATCGCTCGCCACGTCGCATCTCTCGCCGCGGAGCCGGCGGAGCCGACGGAGCGACCCGCACCCGGGGAATACTGACCCCGTGCGCGCGCGACGGTCTCTCGGTGTCGGGCTCGCGGCATCCCTGTTCCTCGGCCTCGTCGCCTGCTCCGACCCGAGCCCGGGCCCGACCACGTCATCCGCCGCCGGTGCGGCCGACGGGCCGGTGGTGTCGTTCTACGGCGACTCGTACACGCGCGGTACCGGCGCGAGCTCGTCGGAGAAGCGCTGGTCGACGATCGTGTCGGCCGAACGGGGGTGGCAGGAGATCAACCGCAGCGAGAACGGCCTCGGCTTCGTGAACCGCCGCGACTCGATGCTCGGAGGACTCGACGACATCCCCGCACTCGTGATCGCTGACGACCCCGACATCGTGTTCGTGACCATGGGCCTCAACGACAACTTCAGCTACGACACGCGCGCCGACGACATCCGCGCGACGATCGACAGCGACCTGACCCGTCTGCGCGAGGGACTGCCCGACGCACGCATCGTCGTCGTCGAGCCGTTCTGGTACACCGACGACAGGCCGGCCTCGGTCGACGTCATCGCCGGATGGGTCGAAGACGCTGCGGCACGCATCGGCGCCGATCACGTCAGCGGTGCGAGCCGCTGGCTCGAGGGGCACGATGCCACCGCGCAGGTCAGCTGGATGGCGGGCGACGGTCTGCACCCGAACGACATCGGCTACGCCGTCATGGCGGAGCGGATGGATGCCGCGCTCCGCGCCCTCGATCCGCCGCTCTGATCACCGAGCTTCGGGGCGCGATCTTCCGTTCGGGGCGGGCGATTCACGCCCCGAACGCCGGAATGCGGCCCCGAACCGGGGTCTCGGGCCGCCAAGCGCGGGGCCGCCCCTCGGGGAGCTCAGGCGGGCGCGGCCGTGCGGGCGCGGAACCAGACGGTCAGTTCGCGGACCGCGCGGATGCTCGCCTCGTCGTCGTCGGACTCCAGGTCGTCGAACGTGTCACGGAACCCCTCGGGCGCCGGCGTCGCGGGCGCGGTGATGGGTTCGTACCCCATCGTCCATTCCTCGAAGCGGCGCTCCTCGATCTCCTCGGTCAGCAGCACCCGAATCTCGTCGTGGCGCGGATCGCGACGGATCTTCGCCATCAGCTCGTCCACGGCGTCCTTCGGCCCCTCCAGCACCTGGAAGAACCGCCCGCGGCGGTAGAGCAGCATGCCCGACAGGTCGCGCTCGTGGTTCGAGCGGCGACTCTGGGCGAGGAGTTCGGCGAGACGGGCGTCATCGAAGGTGTCGACGGCCCGACTGACGTATGACACGGCGGCCAGCGGAGCGCTCATGCGGTGTCCTCCTCGACGGCGCGGGGCGCCGGGACGCGGACCTGCTGAAGGGTGATGACCTCGTCCTGCGGGGGTTGGCCGTTGGTCACCGCGGCCATCGCCGCCGTGAGGGTGCGGAATCGGCCGACGACGCGCGACGAGCCGTCGAAAGCGAGGTAGCCCCCGTCGGCCTGACGGTCGATGTAGCCGAGGAACATGCCCTTTCGGCTGCCGACATGGAAGCCCTCTTCGACGCGGGCCCAGATGACGCCGGCACCGGGGCGGTCGGGAGACACCATGCTCACCGCTCCTTCCGCCCGGGATGACGCGCCGGGCACCAGCGACCGTACCCGGGCCCTCCGACACCCGTCCGCCCTTGACAGATCGAGCCACGCGGCTCCGCCCCTTCCGCCGGGGGCCCGGGCGAGCGGACGCCGATCATCGCTCCGGTCCTGGCTGGGAAGGGAAAACGCCGCGGATCGGGGGAAAACCCTTACGCCGTAAGCCCGCGACACCCGCTCGTCGCGGCGCCCTCGGCGGCATCCCGGGACGGTCCGGGGTGTCAAACTGAACCCCCGGAGGTGGATGCGATGACCCAAGATGCGCGGAACGTGCCGCGTTCGAGCGTGCGCCGACTCAGCCGCGACCTCATCGTCACCACCGCTCTCGCGCAGATCGACGGTCGGGGCGCGACGGGCCTGTCGATGCGCACTTTGGCGCAGGAGCTCGACGTCGAGGCGATGTCGCTCTACCGCTACGTCAACGGCAAGGAAGACCTGCTCGAGGCGATCGTGCGCCTCCTGATGCGCGACCTCATGACGGCCCTCCAGGACGCCTCGACGCAGCAGTGGCAGGGCTTCCTGCAGATCACCGCGCACGAGGTGCGGCGCATCGCCGTCGAACACCCGCGGGCCTTCCCGCTCGTCGCCACGCGGCATCCGGCCGCCCCCTGGCTGCGGCCTCCGCTGCGCAGCGTCGAGGTCGTGGAGATCTTCCTCTCGACGCTCCTCGCTCAGGGTTTCACCGACGACCAGGCCGTGAGCGCCTACCGGGCGTTCAGCAGCTTCCTCCTCGGCCAGCTGCTTCTGGAGTCCGCCGTCCGCGGCGCGGAGACGGGGCCCGTGGAGGAGCCGCTCGACGAGGGGAACGCCGACATCCCGGCCCACGACGGCGACGCCACGCTCGCCGACGCCCCCACCGTCCGCCACCTGCGGGCTCTGCTCAGCGAAGATCGCGCCGAGGAGGAGTTCGAAGTCTCGCTCGAATCCCTGCTGGACCGCCTCGATCGAGAGCTGTCGCAGTAAGGACCCCTCCCCGGGCCGCGCTCAGGCGATCGCGGAGCGGATCTGCGCGGCGTCGTCGGTGCCGGTGGCCTCGACGATCAATCCGTGCTGCACCCGGTACATCGCGAACGACGCGATGCTCACGCGCGTACGCGTCGGCGCGACGAACGCGTACGCACCGGTGTGACTCCCCCCGCCCCGCAGATGCACGGCCAGCCGGTCGTCCTCGACGAGGAGCTGAACGCGCTTCCACTGCCAGTCGGGAAAACCGTGCAGCAGGTGCGCGTAGTCGGCGATCCACGCGTCGGCCCCCGCGGGCAGGTGCGCACGTCGCACGCTCGGGTGCAGGAACTCACGGACCCGCTCGATGTCGTGGCGGTTCAGCGCGTCGAGGAAGTCGGCGAACCACTCCCGCATCTCCCACGGTTCCATCGGTCCATTATCGGTGGCGGCCACCTCTCACCGGCCCGCGACGGCCGCGACGTCGGGCGTGCAGAGGTGGAGGGCATCGCCGCGCGCGGCACGACTAACACACCGACCGGGCGCACGCCGCCCCCTCCACGATCTCCCCGCCGGCATGGAACCGTGGGGACATGGCATCCCCCCTCGCCCTTCTCCGCGACGACTCGCTCTCGCTCCTCGTGCGCGGCTACGGTTTCGGCGCGCACCTCTGGCGGCGTGCCGACCGCGGCGCCCGTGCCGTCCCGTTCCGCCTGCTCGGGCGCGAGGCGCTCTTCGTGCGGGGCGAGGAGGGCGTGGCGCTCTTCTACGACGAGTCCCGCACCCGCCGGCACGGGGCGATGCCCGCGTTCATCCAGGAGTCGCTGTTCGGCCACGGCTCGGTGCACAGCCTCGACGGCGACGAGCACCGCCACCGCAAGGCGACGTTCGTCGACGTGCTCTACGACGACGTCGAGGTCGCGCGCCTGCTCCCCGAGCTCGAGCGGCAGTGGCAGGGCGAACTCGACGCCTGGGTCGGCGGTGGCGACCGGTCGGCGTACGACGCCGCCGTGGGAGCACTGGGGCGCGCGATCATGCGGTGGGCCGGCATCCCGGGCACAGCGGCGGCGCAGACGCGGTGGGCGAAGCGTCAGGCGCAGATCGTCGACGGCTTCGGTGTGCCGTACTCACCCGAGTTCCTGCTGGCCCTGGCCAACCGCCGCTGGTCCGACCGCCATGCTGCGGCGCTCATCGACGCCGTGCGCGAGGGGACGCTCGACCCCGCCGAGGGCACCGCCCTGCACGCCTGGGCGTGGCACCGCGACCGCTCGGGCGACCTGCTGCCCGCGAAGCGCGCCGGCGTCGAGCTGCAGAACAGCTTCCGCCCGATGATCGCGGTCTCGCGCTTCGTCGCGTTCGCCGCGAAGGAGCTGCACGACCGCCCGGAGTGGCGCGAGCGCATCGCCGCCGAGACCGCGGAGCGCGGATCGCTCGTCGGCGGGGAGCTGGCGACGGCCTTCGCGCAGGAGATCCGCCGCACCGCGCCCTTCGTGCCGATGCTGCCGGCGTGGGCCGAGACCGATGTCGAGCTCGACGGGCAGCGCGTGGCGAAGGGCGGTCGGGTCGTGCTCGACATCCTCGGCACCGACACCGACACCCGCGAGTGGGAGCGCCCCTCCTCCTTCGACCCGGAGCGCTTCGTCGGTGTCGACGATTACGAAGCCATCCGCGCTTTCGTCCCCCACGGCGGTGCCGAAGTGCGCACCGGCCACCGATGCCCGGGCGAGAAGCTCGCGATCGCCGGGCTCGCGGCATCCATCGCGGTGCTCAGCGACCCGCGCCTGCGCATCTCGGGCCGCGGTCTCGACGTGAACCGGCGACGGATGCCGACGAAGCCGCGCTCCGGCGGTCGCGTGCGCCGCGCGGACGCGCCGTCGGGCTGCCCGTTCCACCGGGGCTGACTCGTCACGGGGACAGGCTGCACCGCGAGAACAGGGCGATCAGCGGCGAGACGGCCTGTCGCGGTGGCATCCCCTGTCCTCACGACACGGATGCCGCGGCTCAGCCCGCGGAACGCACCCGGCGATGCCGCTCGGGCTGAGGCGCGTACCCACGAGCCGAGGAGGGAGAGCGGCCGGCTCAGTCCTTCGTGTCGCGCGGCTGCGGGAACGGGCTCGGCACCACCGGCACCGTGCCCGTGTAGCCCTCGCGCTCGGCGGCGAGCTCGGCGATGCGCTTGCGGCACGCGAACCAGCCCGCGGTGATCAGCAGGCTCGCGACGACGGCCACGACGAGCGTCGCCGGCGAATCGATGAACACCAGCACGAGCACCACGGCCAGGAACACCAGGGTCAGGTATCCCGTGTACGGCGCCCAGAACAGCCGGAACGAGGGGCGTACGAGCTCGCCCCGGTCTGCGAGCTGCTTCAGACGCATCTGGCACACGATGATGGTCGCCCAGGTGACCAGGATGCCGACCGCGGCCACGTTCAGCACCGTCTCGAACGCGTCGCTCGGATTGACGTAGTTGATCACCACGCCGAAGAGGGCCACGAACGCGGTGATGGCGATGCCGCCGTAGGGCACGCCCGCCTTGTTCATGCGGGCGGCGAACTTCGGCGCCGACCCCGCGACCGCCATGGAGCGCAGGATGCGTCCGGTGGAGTAGAGACCGGCGTTCAGCGACGACAGCGCCGCCGTCAGCACGACGAGGTTCATGATGACGTCGACCCCGGGTACGCCGATCGAGGCGAAGAACGTCACGAACGGGCTCTCGTCCTTCGAGTACGCGGTGAACGGCAGCAGCAGCGACAGCAGCAGCACCGAACCGACGTAGAACACCGCGACGCGGATGATCACCGAGTTGATCGCGCGCGGCATGACCTTCTCGGGGTTCTTCGTCTCGCCTGCGGCGGTGCCGATGAGCTCGATCGATGCGTACGCGAAGACGACGCCCTGCATGAGGATGATCGCGGGAAGGATGCCGTTGGGGAAGAAACCGCCGTTGTCGGAGATCAACGAGAAGCCGGTGGGCGCGCCCGTGGGGGTTCCGAAGACGACGAAGTAGATGCCGACGAGCAGGAACGCCACGAGGGCGGCGACCTTGATGAGCGCGAACCAGAACTCGAGCTCTCCGAACACCTTCACCGAGACGAGGTTGACGGCGAGCACGGTGACGAGCGCGGCCAGCGCCCACACCCATTGCGGGACCGCGGCGATCCACGGCACGTACTTGCCGAAGAAGTTCATGTACAGCGCGGCCGCGGTGATGTCGACCATCGTGGTCGTGGCCCAGTTGATCCAGTAGAACCAGCCCGAGACGAATGCGGCCTTCTCTCCGAAGAACTCGCGCGCGTACGAGACAAACGAGCCCGAGGTCGGCCGGTGGAGCACGAGCTCCCCGAGCGCGCGCAGGATGAAGAACGCGAACAGACCGCAGACCGCGTACGACAGAACGATCGCGGGTCCCGCCTGGGCGAGACGGCCGCCGGCGCCGAGGAAGAGTCCCGTGCCGATGGCGCCGCCGATGGCGATCATCTGCACCTGACGAGAGGTCAGTCGCTTGTGGTAGCCGCTGTCCTCGAGCTGCACGGTCGAGGTGTGGATCGGTGCGGCCGCGTCGCCGGAGCCCGGGGTGGTGTCAGTCACCTATCCATCGTGCGATTCGCGCAGCGACTGTCCAGGAAGCGCGCCGCCAAGCGCGGCATCCGCAGCCGTCTGCGCCCGCCCCGGATCAGAGCCAGTGCTTGCGCTTGAACGTCAACCAGAGCCCGAAGGAGGTCGCCGCCATGAGGCCGAGCGCCATCGGGTAGCCGAAGGTCCAGTCGAGCTCCGGCATGTTCCGGAAGTTCATGCCGTAGATCGCGCCCACCAGGGACGGGCCGAAGAGGATCGCCGCCCACCCCGAGATCTTCTTCACCTGGTCGTTCTGCTCGAGCGAGGTCTCGGTCTGACGCTGCGTCACGAGCGTCGCGTTGACGGTGAGGGCGTTGTCGAGGATCGCGCGCAGCGCCGTGAGCTTCTCGCCCTGACGCAGCACGTGGTCGAGCACGTCGCGCAGCGAGCGCTGCAGTTCGATGTCGACGCCGTACTTGTCGGCGCCGCGCAGCAGAGCCTCGAGCATGTCGCGGAGCGGTTCGACCGCACGCTGGAAGTGGATGACCTCGCGCGCGAGCTGGTAGATGCGCTGGGTGAGGTCGGCGCCGCCCTCGCTGAACAGGCCGTCCTCGATCTCGTCGACGTCGTTCTGGAGCCCCCGGGCGACCGGGTCGTACTGGTCGACGACCTCGTCGAGGATCGCGTACAGCACCGCCTCGGGGCCGCGCGCGAGCAGATCGGGGTTCTTCTCGAGGCGCCGGCGTACCCGCGCCAGGTCGGGGACCTCGGCGTGGCGCACGGTCACCACGAAGTCCGCGCCGATGAACACGTGCAGCTCGCCGAACTCGACGGTCTCGGTCTCGTCGATGTAGCGCGCGGGACGCAGCACCGTGAACAGGTTCTGCCCGTAGCGCTCGAGCTTCGCGCGCTGGTGACCGGTCAGCGCGTCCTCGACGGCGAGCGGATGCAGGGAGAACTCCATGGCCACGCGCTCGAGTTCTTCGGGAGACGGGCGCAGCAGGCCGATCCAGGCCATCCCGCCGTGCGCCTCCATGTACTCGAAGGTCTGGTCGAGGCTCGAGGGGTTCTCGATGCGGTGACCGTCGACGTAGACCGCGCTGTCGATGATGGGCATGTCTACCGTTCTACCCCTCTCAGGTGGACGAGGGATGACGCTGACCGCGGCGCCGGCGTCCTACCGCCGCGTGCGCCCCTTGGTGGTGAGTTGCAGCACACCCGCGATCACGAGGATGACGCCCAGAGCGGCCGACAGCACGTTGTTGCCGACGCTCGCGCCCGACGAGATGTCGACGACGGCCAGCACCAGATTGAACAGACCGATGACGACGAGAGCCCAGCCGAGCACGGGTGCGAGATTTCCACGGTTCACAGCTGCACCATAGCGTCGAAGCCCTCCCGCCTCTCCGACCCGCCGCGGGTCACTTCTTCGGGTCGTGGCCCCAGTTCATCAGCGAGTAGCGCCAATCGGTGTCGGTCACGTCGCCCTTCGGCTTCTGCGCACTGTGCCGCTTGACGTAGCCGACGACCTTGCGCATGTGGGCGAGGTCGTCGTCGGTGAGGTCGGCCTTCTTCTTCTCGAGGACGCGCACGATGTGGCGGCCGCTCTCGTGACCGGTCGATTCGCCGCCGTCCTTCTTCTGCCCCACGGACTTCGACTCGTCGGTGTCGAGCCACTTCTTCAGCTCGCTCGCGGTCATGTTGACCGCGTCATCGAAGTCGCTGCGGGTCTGGTCGTCGTCGTCGCTCATGTCGTCATCCTGGCCAGCGCCCGGGCGCGCGACGGCCCCCTTGCGCCGATGGCGGGGCCATGGCATCCCCTTCGCCCGGTCAGCCGACGGGCTCGCTGAGCGGCTCCTCGGCGTCGGGCCCGGGATGCCGCGACCCCGCGCCGCGCCGCGCGGCGGCGAGCACCGCGCCGATGCTGGCCGCGATGACCAGGGCGATACCGGCCACCTCGAGCAGCGACAGCTTCTGCCCGAGCAGCGCGAAGCCGGCGATCGAAGCCGTCGCGGGGCCGAGGCTCATCATGATCGCGAACGCCGACGCCGGCAGGCGGCGCAGGGCGACGAGTTCGAGCGCGTAGGGGATGGTCGACGACAGCAGCGCGACGGCGGCCCCGAGGGCGAGGATGTCCACGCGCAGCAGCGCGGGCCCCGCCTGCCAGAGACCGAAAGGCAGCGCCAGGCACGCGCCGACCGCCATCGCGAGCGCGAGGCCGTCCAGACGCGGGAACTGTCGCCCCACGCGCGCCGACGACAGGATGTACAGGGCCCAGCTGACGGCCGCGCCGAGAGCGAAGACCACGCCGAGGGCGTCGAGGCGGTCCCATCCGCCGGCGCCGAGCGCGACCACTCCGGCCAGGGCGAGCCCCGCCCACAGCCAGCGGGCCGCCCCCGTCGCGGTGAGGATCGAGAGGGTGAGCGGCCCGAGCACCTCGATCGTCACGGTGACACCCAGCGGGAGCCTCTCGAGGGCGAGGTAGAACAGCCCGTTCATCGATGCCAGCACCACGCCGAACACCACCACCGACCGCCAGGCGACGCCCGTGTGCCCCCGCAGGCGCGGGCGCGCGATCGCGAGCAGCAGCAGCGCCGAGAAGACCAGGCGCAGCATGACGATGCCGAGCGGCCCGGTCTGGGGGAAGAGCATCACCGCGAACGACGCACCCACCTCCTGGCAGGCCAGGCCGACGAACACGAGAGCGGCGGCCGAGCCCTGTCCGCCGCGCGCGCTCATCGTTCGGTCACGAGGCGGGAGGTGCGCAGATCGCGTTCTGGGCGATGCTGTCGCGCATCTGCTCGGCGGTCCACGGCAGGCCCGCCTCGGGCAACGTCTGTCCCTGCGCGGCGGGCGCCTTCGAGGCGATCGCCGCGAGTTCCCACGCCAGCCACGCGCTGGTGAGCTTGTTGCCACCCGAGTTGTTCAGCACCACCGCGACCGACATGCCGGTCTGGGGATCGGCGAAGGCGGCAGTCATGTAGCCCGGCGTCCACCCGAACTGCCCGATGAGCGAACCCGCCTGGAACGTGCCGCCGGCGGCGGTGAACCACGACGGCTGGTCGGGGCCCACGGGCACGGGGGCGGCGAAGCGGTCGCTGTCGGCGGGCAGGAGAGCCTTGGTGGCGAGCGCCTGGGCGTATCGACCGAGATCGCCGATGGAGGTGACGGCCCCGGCGGCCGCGCCACCGTAGCTCGACGACATCTCGGTGAACTCGGCCGGGTCGGTGCAGTTCCACGCGCCCTCGGCATTCGGCTGCGACCAGTACCCCGGCAGCGAGGACGGGCCGGGGGTCGCCGGGGCGGGCGCCGGCAGCGACGTCGACGAGAGGCCGAGCGGCTGCGTCACACGCTCCGCGATCAGGGTGGAGAGCGTCTCGTTCGTCGCCCGCTCGGCTGCGAGACCGGCGATGAGGTAGTTGGTCGCCGAGGTTCCGTAGGCGTCTCCGGGCGCGTTCAGGCGCGGGCGCGCGATGCCGTAGGCCAGGAGTTCGCGCGGGTTCCACACGCGGTCGGGGTTGGCGAGCACCGTCGCCTCCAGAGTGGCGGTGTACGAAGCGAGCCCCGACGTTCCGTCGCACAGCTCGCGCAGGGTGATGTCGTCGTAGCCGGGGAGATTGCTGACCCACTTGTTGATCGGGTCGCTCATCGCGACGGTCCCGTCGGCCGCGAGACCGTACAGAATGTCGCAGGTCATCGCGCCGGTCACTTCGGTGGCACGGAAGGAGAGATCGCTGGTGACCTCCGCGCCCCCGGGGCCCTGCGTTCCCACGCCCGAGACCCACGTGCCGCTCCACGGCGCCCACACCCCGACGATCGCTCCGGTCGAGCCCGTCGCGGTCATCGCCGAAGTGACGGCATCCTGCAGTTCTGCGACCGTAGCCTCGGGCAGAGGCGCGTCGACCTGCGCCGGGACGTCGATCGACACCGACTGCTGCGCCGTGCAGCCACTCAGCGCGAGTGCCAGTGCTCCCGCGCTCGCGATCGCGATGGCCGCGGAACGACGCCATCTGGCCATGTGGATACCCCCAGCACTTCCGCACGCGGACACGCGTACGCTCCCTCGATTCAAACACACGGCACCTGAGCGCAATCGCCCCTTGCACCGCCCGCCCGTCACGTCTGCATCACGACTGCGTGGTCTGATCGGAACTCGGGCCGCCTCAGGGGTTAGGTCAGCCTAAGTGAATGCGTATGATGGCCGCATGAACGCCGTGGTCCCGTTCTCCCTCGCCCTGCGCGAACGCTCCAGCAGCGCGCACTCCTCGAGCGAGTGCGATGGGTTCATGACCGACCTGCTCACCGGTGCCGGCACCCGCGACGACTACATCACCCTCATCGCCCAGCACTGGTTCATCTACGCGGCCCTCGAAGACGCAGCCGTGCGCATGCGCCTCGACCCGGTGGCATCCGTCTTCCTCCGCGATCGCACCTCGCGACTGCCCGCGCTCGAGGCGGATCTGGCGTTCCTCATCGGACCGGAGTGGCGCGAGAGCATCCGCCCCCTGCCGACGACGCAGGCCTACGTGTCGCGCATCCGCCGCGTCGCCGCGACCTGGCCGGGCGGTTTCGTGGCGCATCACTACACGCGCCTGCTCGGCGACCTCTCGGGCGGACCATCGATCGGCCGTCTCATGCAGCGCCGCTTCGGCTTCGAGACCAACGGCATCGGATTCCTGCTCTTCGGCGACATCGCCGACCCGCGCGCCTTCAAGAGCGTCTACCGCGAACAGCTCGACACCGCCCCCTGGGACGACGACGAGAAGGAGCGGGTGATCGCCGAGGTGCTGGTCGCCTATCGGTTCACGACGGAGCTCTTCGCCGACCTCACGCGCGCCAAGAGCGCGCACGTCGCCTGAGGCTCACGCCTTCGCCGCCTCCTGGCGCGACAACCACGCCTGCTTCATGAACCGACGGACGTCTTCGTCGACGCGGATGTCGCTCGGGCGCAGCGACCGCGACAGGTAGAGCCCGTCGAGCGAGGTGAGGCGGCTGAGGGCGACGTAGGTCTGCCCGGGAGCGAACGCGCCGGCGCCCAGATCGACGACGGCCCGGTCGTACGTCTTGCCCTGGGACTTGTGGATGGTCACGGCCCAGGCGAGACGCAGCGGGAACTGCGTGAACTCCGCGACGATCTCCCGCGAGAGGTTCTTGGTGCCCGGGTCGTACGCATAGCGGTACCTCTCCCAGACCGCGGGCTCGACGTCGTGCTCGACGCCGTCGACCTCGACGCGCACACTGTCGCCCGCGATGCGGGTCACGGTGCCGATCGTGCCGTTGACCCACCGGGGGGCCTCGCCGAACTGCGCACCGTCGTTGCGCAGGAACATCACCTGAGCCCCGACCTTGAGCGTGAGCTCCATCTCGGCGGGATAGTTCGCCTCGCCGCGGCCGAAGTCGCCCGAGATCTCGGCGTTCGCGGTCTGCGTGCGCCCGATGAGCTCGTCGAGGTGCTTGCGGTTGATGGTGTTGACGCGGTCGTTGCGGGTGGCGAGCGTGATGATCGGGTGCTCGCCGTCGGCCGGGTGCGGCGGCGTGCGGGCACCGGCGGTGTTCAGGATGCCGGCCATCTCGGCCGTCACGCGTCCGTAGCGCACGGCGTTGAGCAGCTGCTTGAACCCGGGGTCGGACTGCCGGTGGATCTCGACGAGCTCGTTGACGTGCAGGTCGGCACCGTGCCGGCCGATGTCGATCAGCCCGTCGGTGGCGGCCTCGCCGGACCAGACCTTGGCGTCGAAGAACCAGAACGAGCGGTAGTGGTCCTGGATGTAACGCGCCTCATCGCCCCGCGGCGGCACGGGCGCCAGCTGGTAGGGATCGCCGAACATGACGATCTGCGTGCCCCCGAACGGCTCCGATCGACGACCGCGAGCTTGCCGGAGCGAGCGGTCGATGGCATCCATCAGGTCGGCGTTGACCATCGAGATCTCATCGATGACGAGTGTGTCGATCGCGTTGAGGATCTTGCGGGTCGCGTCATTCTGGTCGATGTCGCCGTTCGCGATGAGACCGATCGGCAGGCGGAAGAGCGAGTGGATGGTCTGGCCCTCGACGTTCAGCGCCGCCACCCCGGTGGGCGCGCAGACCGCGATCTGCTTCTTGGTGTTCCACGCCAGGTGCTGCAGCAGCGTCGACTTGCCGGTGCCGGCGCGACCGGTGACGAAGACGTGCTCGCGGGTGTCCTCGATCAGCCGGAACAGCGCCTGCTGCTCGGCGGAGAGGGGCGGCGTGGTCACCGGTTCATGCTAGTTCGCGCCGCGCGCGGCGGCGGGCGCGGTGTGGAACGCGGCCGTCCCACCCCCGCGCGTCCGCCGCGTTCACGCCGGAGCGGATCCGGATGCCACGGCGACCGGGCCGCCCGCGGGCCCGGCGTCGCCGACCGGGCCGCCCGCGGGCTCGGTGCGGCCGACGGGCCCGCCCATCGGCTCCGTTCGGCCGAGGAGCCAGCGCGCCTGTCCCGACAGCACGTCGCCGACGTGACTGCGGAACCGGGGGCACTGCGTGATGTCGTGCGAACGGCACCGCAGAGCGTGCTCGGTCATCGCGCGCGCCTGGGCGATGTCGGCGGCGCGACGGTCGAGCTCGGCGATGTGCTCCTCGAGCACCCGGTGCCGGTCGGGCGCTCCCTCGTCGAGCAGCACCCGGATCTGCTCGAGCGAGAGCCCCGCCGCCTTGTTGCGCAGGATCACGGCGATGCGCACGATGTCGTCCTCGTCGAAGCGGCGCCGTCCCGCTGCGTCGCGCGCGGGTTCGAGCAGGCGCTCGTCCTCCCAGTGGCGGAGCACGTGGGTGTCGAGCCCGAACCGCGCCGCCGTGTCACCGATGGATTCGCCACTTGACTTCATGTCGACATGAAGTCACACGATGGATCCGAATGCAAGCGGAAGGAGCTCATCGTGTACGACGCGATCATCATCGGAGGCGGCCCCGCGGGACTGCAGGCGGCTCTGACCCTGGGGCGCATGCACCGCCGCACCCTGCTGCTGGACTCGGGCGAGTATCGCAACGCCACCGTGCGCCACGCCCACAACCTGCTCACCAACGACGGCCGCGACCCGGCCGAGCTCCGGCGCCTCGCCCGCGCCGAGATCGCCGCCTACGACACGGTCGAGACGAGGGATGCCGTGGCCACCGACGTCGCCTCGGTCGAGGGCGCCCTGCGGGTCGTCGTCGACGGCGAAGAGCACCGGACGCACGCCGTCATCGTCGCGACGGGGGTCGCCGACGAGCTCCCCGCGATCCCGGGACTCGCGGAGCACTGGGGCGACACCGTCGCCAGCTGCCCGTTCTGCCACGGCCACGAGTTCGCGGGGCGCCCGGTCGCCGTCGTGAACGGGTCCGACCACGCGTCGGCTCTCGCCCGCATGCTCGAGCCCGTGGCATCCGAGGTCCACGTCGTCGACCCCGCCGCCGTGCGCGAGGTCGTCGGACGACCCGGGGGCCTGCGGCTCGACCTGGACGACGGCTCTGCCCTCGAGGTCGCGGGGGCGTTCGTCGCCCCGACCTGGCGGCCGCGCGGTGATCTCCTCGAACGGATCGGCGTGCAGCGCCAGGACTCCGGCGCCGTCCGCACCGACCCGTTCGGCCGCACGAGCGTCGAGGGCGTGTACGCCGTGGGCGACATCGCGCAGCCCGACCATCTGCCCGGGCCCCTGTTCTCGCTGGCGGCGGCGATCGCCGGAGGGCAGCTCGCGGCGGTCGCCGTGGTGCAATCGCGGGTCGCACTGTAACGCGCGCGGCACCTGCCCAGGCGCGCTTCCTACACTGGAGGCGTGGACAACGCAGGCGGGGGCCCCGCGACGCCCAGGGGCGTCAGCGGCGCGCGCACGCGCCTGCGCCGTGAGATCCCCGCGATGATCCTGGTCGCCGTCCTCCTGATCGCCGCCCTCGGCGCGGGGGCCGCCTCGCTCTATCGGGAGTTCTACAGCCCACGCGCCTTCGTGCTGCACTACCTCGAGCTGCTGCAGGAGCACCGCACGGCCGAGGCGTTGGCCGTGCCGGGTGTCGCCGTGGACTCCGCCGAACTGGAGGCGCGCGGACTCCCGGCCACCGCATCCGAGGCGCTGCTGCGCCCCGAGGCCCTGACGACCGTGACGGATGCCACCGTCACCGACGAGACGGTCGATGGAGACCAGGCGCGGGTCACGGTGTCCTACACGACCGGCGGGTACTCCGGCACGACGACGTTCGCGATCGAGCACGACCCCGGCGAAGGCGTGCTCCCCCGCTGGCGGTTCGCCCGCAGTCCCCTGTCGGTCATGGAACTGAACGTCGGGGGGTCGATGCGCTTCTCGGTGAACGGCTTCGAGGTCGACAAGCGGCAGGTCTCCATCGACGGGGCGGATGCCGACCCGTCCGCCGACGTGCCCCTGCTGGTGTTCTCACCCGGTCTCTACTCCGTCGCCGTCGACACCGCGATCTCGGCGACCCCGGGGGTCGCCGTGCTCGCCGACGCGCCGCTCGTCGGCATCCCGGTCGAGGTGCAGGCCGAACCGACGGAGGAGTTCATCGGCGTCGTTCAGGACCGCGTCGAAGGATTCCTCACCGCCTGCGCCGAGCAGAAGGTGCTGCAGCCCACCGGGTGCCCCTTCGGTTTCACCGTGCGCAACCGCATCGACGGGGCGCCGACGTGGTCGATCGTCGAGCAGCCGGTCGTGACCGTGGTTCCCGACGGTGCCGGATGGCGGATCCCCTCGGCCAAGGCGGTCGCACACATCGACGTCGAAATCCGCTCGATCTTCGACGGCAGCGTCCGCACGGTGGAGGAGGACGTGCCGTTCCGCGTCGACGGTCAGATCACCGTGCTCCCCGACGGCACCGCGTCGATCCTCGTCGGCGGCTCCGCCGACTGAGGCGGACCGATTACCCTCCGCGCGGAGCCGACCCCGCGGGTGCGGATCAGTTGCCGCCGCGCGCGGCGACCCGCGCGTCGCGCTCCGCGAGGCGGGCGAGCTCTTCGTTGTAGGCGTCGAGTTCCAGGTCACCCACGCGATCGACGTGACGGTCGCGACGCCGCTGCTGGCGCTCGTCGCTGCGACTCCACTGGATGGCCACCGCGATCGCGAGGATCAGCGTCGGGATCTCCCCGACCGACCAGGCGACGCCGCCCCCGACGTACTGGTCCTGCAACGGGGTCGCTCCCCACGTGCGTCCCATCGCGCCGAACCACTCCGCGACCATGAGGCCGGAGTTCATCATGATGGCGATGCCGAAGAAAGCGTGCATGGCCATGACGGCGATGAGCACGAGCAGACGCATCGGGTAGGGCAGCCGGTAGGGGACGGGGTCGATGCCGATGAGGCTGAGCACGAAGAGGTACCCGACCACCAGGAAGTGCGCGACCATCCAGATGTGCCCGACGTGGTCGTAGAGCGACCAGCGGAAGAGGTCGGTGTAGTAGAACGCCCACAGCGACCCGATGAACAGGCCTGCCGCCACGTAGGGGTTGGTCAGCACCGTCGCGACCGGGTTGTGCACGGCCCACAGGATCCACTCGCGGCCGCCGCGGGTGCCGTCGTCGCGCTTGCGGATGGCGCGAGCCGCCAGCGAGACCGGCGCCCCGGCGACCAGCATGAGCGGGATCGCCATCGACAGCAGCATGTGCCCGATCATGTGCATGCTGAACAGGTAGTCCTGGTAGACGTTCACCGGTCCCGAGGTCACCCAGAACACCCCGAACATGCCCAGGCACCACAGCACCGTGCGGTAGATCGGCCACGAGTCGCCGCGCCGCAGGAGCCGCCAGACGCCGGCGAGGTAGAAGAACAACCCGCCCACCACGACGAGCGTCCACAGCAGGTCGACGTTGTACGCGGTGAACCAGCGCTCGAGGGTCAGGTCGGGCGGCAGCGGACTGCCAGTCAGCACCTCGGCGGGCGAGGTGCCGACCAGCGACGCCTCCCCGGGAGGAGGGGTGCGGGCCAGGGCGGCGGCGACGCCGCTGGCGACGCCCATGAACACCAGCTCGAGAGAGACGACGCCCCAGAAGCGCCGCGAACCGGGCTCGTCGGCCATGCGCGCGATGAGGCGACGGCGGTACCACGCGCCGAGCACGCCCATCGCGATCAGGGCACCCACCTTCACCAGCACGAGGACGCCGTACGCCGACCACAGGTTCTGCAGGCCCTGGAGACCGATCGAGGCGCGGACGGTGCCCGAGATCGCGACGACGATGAACGCGACGAGGGCGAGCGACGAATAGCGCAGCAGCGTCGTCTGCAGCTGCGGCCGCGTCATCGCGGGACGCAGCACGACGAGGAGCACGAGGCCGCCGAGCCAGACGGCGGCGGCGACGATGTGCAGCACGAGGGAGGTGACCGCCGCGTCGTGGCTCGTCTCGGCGCCGGTGTGGCCCTGCGTGCCCATGGGGATGAGCGACGCGAGCGCGGCGATCGCCACGAGCATCGTCGGGATCCAGGAACGCACGGCGAAGGTCAGCACCGTGAGCACCGCACCGGCGATGGTGGTGATGAGCCACGCCTGCCCCACGGGGCTCTCGACGAGGAAGCGCCCCAGCTGCTGGCCGAACACCGCATCGAGCGTGGGCTTGGCGTTCAGGACGTTGAGGAACGTCAGGTATCCGGTCGCGGCGGCCGCGACCGTGAACACCGCGGCGCCGATCGAGGCCGTGTCGAGGGCGATCTCGAAAGGACGCTCTCCGGCCTTGAGGGCGAACAGCGCGAGCACGAGCGAGCCGACCATGGTCGCGGCCGCGAGGTTGACGGCGACCGTGGCGATGGGGAGCCCCCACCGCACGACCGGACCGGGATCGGCGAGCTGGGGTGCCGCCGCTCCCCCGCCGTACGCGAGGCCGACGACGACGGCGATCAGCGAGACCACGATCAGGATGACGGGTCCCGCCACGCGCAGCAGTCGGGGATTCACCTTGCCAGCCTACGTCGCGCGGGGACGACGAAGGGGGGATGCCGCTGGCATCCCCCCTTCGATGGTTCGGTGTCGTCTTACTTGACGGCGGCCTTGAGCTTCGAGCCCGCGGTGACCTTGACGCGCTTGCCGGCGGGGATGGAGATCTCCTCGCCCGTCTGCGGGTTGCGGCCCGTGCGAGCCGACGTGGCGACCTGCTCGAAGGCGATCCAGCCGGGGATCGAGACCTTGCTGCCCTTGGCGACCGCCTCGGAGACGGTGGAGAAGAGGGAGTCGAGCACGCCCGACACGGCGGACTGGCTCTGCCCGGTCGCGCTGGCGATGCTCGCGACGAGCTCGGTCTTGGTGATGGACTTGTCGGCCATGTGGTTTGTCCTCCAGGCGACGACGGATGTCGCCTCTCGTTACGCGGACGAGGAGGAATCCTCCTCGGTGGTCGGGAGACCGCCTCGACAGTATCAACCGAACCGCGGAATTACGCGGATTCTGTCGGATTTCGCCCCGATCTGCGCGGCGTGTCGCCGTCGTTCGGCTCCCGACCGACGGCGGGAGGCCGGTCGACGACGTCGAGCGCAGCCGGTCGATGCCGCGGCCAGGCCGTCCCCGTCACGGACGAGGCGACCCCGCCGACCTTCTCGGGTGAACTGTAGTGCGAACGATCGGGCCCGCCCCGAGCGCTCACGAGTCACCCGGATTCGCTGTGGAACGTGCGAAGTACGATGTCAGCGACCCAATTCGCGGAAGCCACCGCGCGATCGGATGAAGATGTCGGGTGAGCTGAGCCCGGGGGTGTGGGGATGCCGAGCACGCAGACGTCCATCGACGCGCGCGCCGCACTGCGCGCCGCCGTGAACGCCACCGCGTTGCGCCTCGCACCGGGGCACGGTCTCCCCGATCCGCGCCACCTCTCCCTCCTGTCGGAGGTCGAAGCCCCGGCGTCTCCCCGCGTCTGGGCCGATTCGAGCGCTCGCGCGCTGTCGGCCATGTTCGCGGCCCGCGCCCGGCGCGACGCCCTCGGCGACGGCGCCGCCCTCGTCTGGCGCTACTTCGACGGCACCCGGCTGATCCGACCGGCCTCGCTGTCGATGGAGGCGCGCGCGGTCCTCCTGGCCGGCGCCGGCGAGTACCTGTGCGCCGTCGGGCTGCCGCAGGTCGCGGTGCGCTTCGGCCGTGAGGCTCAGCTCTTCGCCGACAGCGACGCGACGCGCTTCTACGCTCTCACGGTGACGGCGCTGGGGTTCGCCCTCAATGGGGAGTACACCTCCGCCGACCCCGTCATGGATGCCGCCTCCGCGCTGTTCCGAACAGGCGGATGGGCCGAGGAGGAGTCGTCGTACCTTCTGCTGCTCGCCGACTCGCTGGTGGCGGCCGCCCGCATGGACCATCTGCGGTTGCGCGGGGTGGCACGAGAGCTCGAGCGCGTGCACCCGACGGACCCGTACTCGCGATACTCGGCCCGGGCGATCGACGCGATGGGCCGGCTCATCCACGGCGAGCACGCCGCCGGTCTCGCCGCCTGCCAGCAGCTGCTGCACGGGAGCGAACGCAGCATGAGCCACCGCTTCATCCGCGACTTCCTGCTCTGCATCCGCTCCGACATCATGCTCGCGCAGGGGCAGTACGCCGAGTCGCTCGCCTCGCTCTCCACCGCGGAGAGCCCGGAGGGGCACGGTATCTGCTTCGCCATGCAGCGCGGCGGCGCACTGCTGCTTCTCGGCCGAGAGCGGGAGATGCTCGCGGAGACCGAAGCGTGCGCGGCCTCCGACTCCGACCACTGCCTGCGGACGCTGACACCGCTGTTGCTGCGGAGGGCCATCGCGTTCCATCGCCTCGGTGACGACCGCCGCGCCGCCCAGAGCATGGAATCGGCTCTCCTGCTCATCGCGCACACGGGGAATTCGATGACCCCGTTCATCATGCTCCCCCCGGAGGAATGCGCCGCGCTCGTCGACGCCGCGGTCTGCACGCACCCCGAACTCGCCGAGACCGCCGCGTACATCCGCACGGCCCTGGCCTCGGTCGGCGCCCCGGTCGAGGCGCCCCGGTTGGCGGACCACCTGCACGGCTTCACTCCCACCGAACGCGCGCTCGCGGAGCTGCTGCTGACGCCTGCCGGCCTCGCCGACATCGCCCGCACGCGCGGGGTGTCGTTGAACACGGTGAAGAGCCAGGTGCGGTCGATCTACGTCAAGCTCGGCGTGGGCGCGCGCAGCGCCGCCGTCGTCGAACTGCGGCGCATCCTGGCATGAGAACGACGAAGGGCGGGGCTCCTCTCGGAACCCCGCCCTTCGTTCGTGTGTCTGGTGCTTACCAGGACGACTTGGTCACGCCGGGCAGCTCGCCACGGTGCGCCATGTCACGGAAGCGGACGCGCGAGACGCCGAACTTCGTGAGGACACCGCGGGGGCGGCCGTCGATGACGTCGCGGCTGCGCACGCGCGCGGGCGACGCGTTGCGGGGCAGCTTCTGCAGACCCACGCGGGCGGCCTCGCGGGCCTCGTCGGTCGCGTTGGGGTCGACCAGGGTCTTCTTCAGCTCGGCGCGCTTCGCGGCGTAGCGCTCGACGACGACCTTGCGCTGCTCGTTGCGCGCGATCTTGCTCTTCTTAGCCATGTGCTTAGCGCTCCTCTCGGAAGTCGACGTGCTTGCGGACCACGGGGTCGTACTTCTTGAGCACGATGCGGTCGGGGTTGTTGCGGCGGTTCTTGCGCGTCACGTAGGTGTACCCCGTGCCGGCGGTCGAACGCAGCTTGATGATCGGACGAACGTCCTGAGCCTTCTTCGCCATTACAGCTTCACGCCCTTCGCCTGCAGGTCACGGACGACGGACTCGATGCCGCGAGCGTCGATGACCTTGATGCCCTTCGCCGAAACGTTGAGCTTGATGTTGCGACCCAGCGACGGAACGAAGTAGGTCTTCTTCTGCACGTTCGGGTCGAAGCGGCGCTTCGTCCGGCGGTGCGAGTGCGAGATGTTGTGACCGAAGCCGGGAACCGCTCCAGTCACCTGGCACACTGCTGCCATGGTGATGTCTCCTTCTGTACCGTGACACCGGACGGTGCCACCCAAGATCCCTTGTCTGCACCCCGTCTGAACACGACGGAAGGCCGGGATCAGAAGGAGGGATGCGAACTGCGTGCTGGAGTGCGCGCAGACAAGGGGTCAGTCTAGCACGGCGTGTCGCCTTGACCTGATCCGGTCATCGAAGCGGGGCCGTGGCTCGACAGGCTCAGCCACCTCACCGGGTCCCTGAGCCCGTCTCAGCGACCGGACCCCCTGCCCGCCCCACCCAGGTCCCTGAGCCCGCCGAAGGGACCGGACAGGGCGCCGGCTCTCTCAGCCCCCTCCGGCGGCGGCCTCGGCGGCTCCCCGTCCCCAGCGGAAGGCCGAGACGGTGGCATCCCCCTCGATCCAGAAGCGCCAGGGGAACGCGGCGGTACCGGCGATGCCGGCCACGCCCACGCGCGGTCCGGTCGCCACGGCCACCGGCGGGGTCTCGGGCAGGTACAGACGCGCCCGCGCCCCGGCGCGCTCCTGCCCCGTGACCGCGTCGATGCCGTCGTGGAGGGGATGCCGGAGCCCCACGGCGTCGCCGAGACGACCGGGACCCCGCGCGAGGTCGCGGGGCGTGCGCACCGCGCCCCGACGTTCGAGACGGCGCCGCTCGGCGATGTCCGCACCCTCGACGATCTCGCCGCCGCGCAGCAGCACTCCACCGGCCACACCGTCGGGCCCGCACACCACGTTGACGCAGGAATGGATGCCGTGACTGAGGTAGACGTAGAGATGACCGGGCTCTCCCCACATGGTGGCGTTGCGCGGCGTGGGCCCCATCCGCGCGTGGGACCCCGGATCGGGACGGTCGCCCGTTCCCCGTCCGTGATAAGCCTCGACCTCGGTGAGACGCACGACGACCCGCTCCCCCGCGACGACGGTCTCCAGCCGTGCGTCGAGCAGCCGCGGAGCGACCTCGGCCGGCAGGGCGGTGAGATCGGCGCGGGTCGCCGCACGCATCACTGCGGCGGGACCTGGCACCACGACAACTCGAAGCCCTGCAGGGCCACGACCTCCTGGCCGGTGTCGACCTCGACGAGGTGCGTGAGAAGACGCTGCGGGAGCGGCAGCTGGTAGCGGTCGAAGGGGTTGTCGACCGCCCGGGGGGCGATGAGCACGGCGGCATAGCGCCCGCTCGGCGAGACGCAGGTCTGCAGCACGGTGTCGGTGCCCGGCACGTCCAGCAGCTGCCGCACGGCGCCGTCGGTGTCGACGTGCGCCACGATGGTCGACCGCGAGACGCCGTCGGAGCTGATGTCGGCGAAGGAGCGGATGGTCCCCGCGCCGGCACCCGGCACGGGGGTGGCCCGACCCGCGAGACCCGGCGGGTCGACGGGGTCGACGAGCCCCTGCTCGGAGCCGTCGGTGAGGTTGATCTCGCGGATGCCCTCGAGCCGCTCGACGACCGCCACCGACGATCCGCGCGCGATGCCGTCGATCGACACGGCGCTGCCGAGAGGGGCCGCGTTCCCACCCTGGGCGTCGGTGAGCAGGAGGCGCGAGTCGAAGGTGAGCACGAGCATGCTGTCGGTGTCGGGGACGAACCGGTAGTCGGCGATGCGCACGTCGCCGCCGTTCAGCCCCACCTCGGTGGGCGGGGAGTCCTCGGCGGCCGACGCCGTGAACAGGCGGCTCTCGCGTCCTCCCGCCGCACTCAAGTCGGCATCCGAGAAGGTGAAGCCGATGCGCTCGCCCCGGTCGGCCGACTGCAGGTTCGTGACGAAGCCCGGCCCCGGCAGGGCGATGTCGCGCTCGTTCTTCCCGTCGGGATCGGTCACGATCACCCGGGCGGTGTCACCGTCGCGCACCGAGATCACGAGATGGTTGGCGGTGGCGCGGAAGTCCTCGATGTGCGGGTGGACGAAGACGGGGAGCCCGGCCTCGCCCTCCAGGTCGGTGCGGAAGATCGTGTCGCCCTCGGGAGTGCCGCGCTGCATCAGGTAGGCCTGCAGCGGCGGCGTGCGGAAGGTCTCGGTGAGGGTCGAGGCGGGCCCGGCTCCCAGTCCGTTCACCCCGTTGACGGTGATGCGGTAATCGGTGTCGTCGCGCAACGGGAGCGTGAAGCGCACACCCACGCTGCGCCCCGAGGTGTCGACGGTGAAGGGCGTCGCCGGCTCGACCTCGACCTGCGAGGGGTCGACCGTCTCGAGCGACTGGGTCGTGGTGAGGATGACGCGCGACCCCGAGGCAGCCACCGCAGCGGCCGGGTCCACCTGCACGTCGGTGACGCGCGGCCCCTGCGCCACGGCGAAGATCCCGCCCACCCCGCCGACCACGACCAGGCCCACCAGCACCGCCGCGAAGGCGACCGCGAACCTGCGGCCCCGGCGCGTGCGGGCACGCGAACGTCGGGACTCCCCCGCCCGCCGGGCGTCAGTACTCATACGGGTCCGCCGGCTCGTCGATCGCGGCGACCTCGTCGGCGTGCACCTCGAGCGTGCCGTCGCCGCTCGAGCGGACGGTGCCCGTGACCGTGACCCACTGCCCGGTCGAGGGCGCGTCGACCGCCGCGGCGATCGGCAGGCGGGCGGTCTGCGCGTCGATCACGCAGTGCGTGATGACCAGGCGCGTGAGGTCGAAGGTGGCGCCGTCGCCGCCCGGGGTGATGAAGCCGGTGAGGGTGACCGGCTTTCCGTCGAAGGTCTCCGGGTTCGTCGCGTGTGCGAAGACCGCCGACCAGTCGCCGATGCCGAATTTCGACGTGTCCCCCGAGGCGGCGAGGGTCACGACGTCGGAACCGGCGAACAGCGGAGGGGCCCCCACGTCGCGCGAGACGGCGAGCTCGGCCGACAGAGACGCGGCCGGGGTCAGCAGCACGGCGATCACCGCGCCCGAGGCGAGGACGCCTCCCGTGAACGCGGCGATCCCGCTCGGGGTCAGGCGGGGGCGCGCGGCGAGGTGGTCGTGCGCGGCGTGGTCGTGATCGTCCAGGGCGTCGCTGTGCTCGTGGTCGGCGTGCGCGAAGGCCTCGCGGCGCGCGGAGGCGGCCGCCGGCGCGTGCCCGTGCTCGTGGTCGTGGCCGTGGTCGGCTTCGGCGCCGAGCGGCAGCGCGAACGAGGCGATCGCGCCGACGAGGGCCACGATCGACATCCCGACGGCGAACCAGGCCGAATCCGGATTGATGTACAGCGACATGCGGCCGGTGACCCAGAGCGTGATGGTGGTGACCGACAGGCACGCGGTCAGGCCCACGCCGAGCCAGCGGGTCGCGAGAGCGCCGGTTCTAGACAAGGAGGTTCACCACCGTTCCGAGCGCGAAGGCGAAGAGCACGACGACCACCGTCATCCCCGCCAGGACGCGGGTGGTGAAGGTCGTGCGCAGCAGCGCCATCATCTTCAGGTCGATGATCGGGCCGACCACGAGGAAGGCCACGATCGACCCCGGGGTGAACGTCGAGGCGAACGAGAGCGCGAAGAACGCGTCGACGTTCGAGCACAGCGACACGACGAGGGCGAGCACCATCATCGCGGCGATCGACAGGGCGGGGTCGGAGCCGATGGCCAGCAGCGCGCTCCGCGGCACGAGCACCTGCACCGCCCCGGCGAGGAGCGACCCGATGATGAGCGCCGGCATGACCGACCGCAGCTCGACGACGAACTGGGCGAGCGTGCGACGTCCGCGATCGCCGCGCTCCTGCACGACGATCTCGCACGTTTCGAGGAACCGCTCCGTGAGCAGCTTGTCGGGATCCGGATGCCGGCTGTACAGCCACCCGATGAGGTTGGCGACGAGGTATCCGCCGATGAGGCGCGCGACGAGGATGCCGTCGCTGAAGCCGAACGCGGCGTGCGTGGAGATGATCACGATCGGGTTCACGATCGGCGCCGCCACGAGGAAGGTGAGGGTGTCACTCACCCCGAAGCCGCGCATGAGCAGTCCGCGGGCGAAGGGCACGTTGCCGCACTCGCACACGGGGATGAACATGCCCAGCAGCGACAGCACCGCCCGGCGCGCCCACGGCGCGCGCGGCATCCATCTCTCGATCGCCCCCGGCGGCACCCAGACCTGGACGATGATCGAGAGCACCACGCCCAGGATGACGAACGGCAGCGACTCGATGAGCACGCTCAGCGCGAGGGTCAGGCCGTCCTGCGCGCGGGTGGGCAGGGGCTGCGAGAAGAAGGTGGGCGCGAGCGCGTCGACGAGGAACAGCGCGGTGACCACGACGACACCCAGGCCGAGCGCGACGAGGGTGCGGGAGCCGCCCGAGCGGGGGGCGGCGGAGCGCCGACGGGTCGACGGCGCGGTGCGACTACTCGTCGCCACGCTCACGAGCCCGGGCGCGGGCGCAGTCGGTGCAGATGCCGAAGATGTCGACGACGTGCTCGGCCTCGCTGAAGCCGTGCTGGGCGGCCGTGCGCTGGGCCCACTCCTCGACGTCGGTCGCCGCGATCTCGACGGCCTTGCCGCACGATCGGCAGATGAGGTGATGGTGGTGACCGCGGGTCTCGCACGCGCGGAACAGGTTCTCGCCGTCGGGACTCTGCAGCGAGTCCGCGTCGCCCCGGGCGGCGAGGCCGGCGAGGGTGCGGTAGACGGTGGCCAGTCCGATGCCGGTGTTCTCGTCGCGCAGGGTCGCGTGCAGCGACTGCGCGCTGACGAAGCCGCCGGCTCCGGAGAGGGCTTCGCGCACGCGCTCGCGCTGCCACGTGTTGCGCTGGACCATGCCGGCGAGTCTAGCGAGGGGTTCGGTGAATCGGCTGGGTGCTACAGCGCACGGGTTGTGCGATCGCGGCGCGCGCCGATCACGCGGCACACGAGGTAGATCGCGAACGAGATGGTGGTGATGTACGGGCTCACCGGCAAGGTGCCCGCGACCGCGAGCAGCACCCCGCCCACCGCCGAGACGAATCCGAACAGCGCCGCGAGCACCGGCACCGACAGGGGCCCGGATGCCACCCGCATGGCGGCCGCGGCCGGGGTGACCAGCAGCGCCATCACGAGCAGGGCGCCGATGATGTGCACCGCGACGGCGACGATCAACCCGAGCAGCAGCATGAATCCCAGCGACACGGCGGTCGTGGGGACGCCGCGGGCGGCGGCCGATTGCGGGTCGAGCGAGTCGAAGCGCAGCGGGCGCCAGATCAGCAGCAGCGCGACCAGCACCGCGACGCCGATGACGACCAGCCACCCGAGCTGTCCGCTCTGCACCGACACGATCTGGCCGGTCAGCAGGCTGAACCGCGTCGCGCTTCGCCCGTTGTAGAGCGACAGGCACAGGATGCCGACGCCCAGGCCGAACGGCATGAGCACGCCGATGATCGAGTTGCGGTCGCGCGCGCGGGCCCCGAGCAGGCCGATGAGCGCAGCAGCGATCAGGGAGCCGACGATCGACCCCGACACGACGTCGACGCCGATCAGCAGCGCCACCGCGGCGCCGGCGAAGGAGAGCTCGCTGATGCCGTGCACGGCGAAGGCCATGTCGCGCTGCATCACGAAGACGCCGATGAGTCCGCCCACGAGGCCCAGGACGGCACCGGCGTAGACGGAGTTCTGCACGAGCTCGAGGATCGCGCCGTACTGGCTCACCCCGCCGAACAGGGCGTCGCCGACGTCGGACCAGTTCATGCGTCGTCCTCGTCGTGGTGATGGTGGTGGGAGTCGTCGGCATCCGGAGCTCCGACGACGATGAGCTGGTCGCCCGCCCGCACCACGTAGACCGGGGCGCCGTAGAGCGCGCTCAGCGTCTCGGTCGTGAGCACCTCGTCGGGGGTGCCGAGCGTGAAGCGACCGTGGGCGATGTAGAGGATGCGGTCGACCCTCGACAGCACCGGATTGATGTCGTGGGTGACCAGGAGCACGGCGGCGTCGCGTTCGCGTCGGTGACGGTCGATGAGGCGGACGACGGCCTGCTGGTTGGCGAGGTCGAGACTCGTGAGCGGCTCATCGCACAGCAGCAGGGCGGGGTCGTCGGCGAGGGCCTGGCCCACGCGCAGCCGTTGCTGCTCGCCGCCGGAGAGCAGCCCGACCGGGCGGTCGGCGAACGCGGTCGCCCCGACGGCTTCGAGCAGCTCGTCGACGCGGGCACGGTCCTTCTTGCGCGACAGCGGCAGGCCGAGCCGGTGTCCGTCGACGCCGAGACCCACGATGTCGCGCCCGCGCAGCGGCGTCTCGCGCGGGAGCGGCCGCTGCTGGGGGATGTAGCCGATGCGACGGTTGCCGGCGCGGCGCACCGGCGCGCCCAGCGCCTCGATCGAGCCGGCGCTCAGCCGCTCGAGTCCGAGGATCGCGCGCAGCAGGGTGGTCTTGCCCGAGCCGCTGGGCCCGAGGACGGCGACGAGCTCGCCGGGCTCGACCTCGAGATCGAGCCCGGCCCAGAGCTCGCGTCCGCCCCTCTCGAGGGCGGCGCCGTGGATGCGCAGTGGGGCCGCTGCGCTCACGCGCCCAGCGCGTCGCTCAGCGCCGTGATGTTGCTCTGCATCCACGAGATGTAAGTCTGACCCTCCGGGAGCGTTTCCGTGAATTCGATCACCGGGATGTTCTTCGCCTTCGCCTCGTCCTCGACCTGCGTCGTCTCGGCGCCGCCGGTCTGCGGGTTGACGATCATCACGCGGACCTCACCCGAATCGATCAGCTGCAGCGATTCCAGGAGCGTCGCCGGGGGACGTCCTGGCCCTCCTCGACCGACTCGCTGAACTCGTTCGGGGTCGCGTTGTCGAGCCCCGCCGCCTCGATGAGGTAGACCGGCACCGGCTCGGTCACGAACACCTTCGCCCCGGCATCCTTCGCCTCGATCTGGGAGAGGGAGTCCTCGAGCCCGGCGATCTGCTGGGTGAACGCCTGGGCGTTGGCGGTGAAGTCGGCGACGTGGTCGGGCGCGAGCGTACCGAGCTCTTCCGCGATGGCCGCGGTGAGGTCTTCGATCGTGTGCGGGTCGTACCAGACGTGCTCGTTGAAGCCCTCGATGTGGTCGTGGCCGTCGCCCTCATCGTGCGCGTGGTCGTCGGCGCTCTCGCTCGGCGCCGGGGTCGCGCTGTCGTCGTGCCCGTCGGCGCCGGGGTAGTCGTGGTTGTACTCGACCGCCGTGAGCACGGGAGCCGAGGTGCCGCTGGCCTCGATGAGCGACTCCATGAAGGCGTCGTAGCCCGCACCGTTCTCGATCACGAGCCCCGCGTTCTTCAGCGTGAGCTGGTCTTGCGCACTCGCCTCGTACTCGTGGGGGTCCTGCGACGACGAGGTGATGATCGACTGCACGTCGACGAAGTCGCCGCCGACGGCCTCGGCGATCGAGCCGTAGACGTCGGTGGATGCCACGACGGTGACCTTGCCGCCGGAGTCGGCGGTCGAGCCGGTCGAGGTCGAGGTGCCGGCGCAACCGGCGAGGGCGAGCACGGACGCCGCGCCGAGGACGACGGGGGCGAGAAGACGACGGGTCATGAAGACACCGTATCGCTGCTGATAATCGTTCTCAAACTCAGGGGCCAGGCCATAGCGGCTTTTCAGGAACCGCGTCGGCGAGACCACGGCGGCGGTGCTCGAAGAGGGCCCGCTCGGCTTCCACCGAGAACCGCAGCCACGTCGCCTCACCCGCCGCGATCGGCGACGCGGCGCCCACCGCGGTCTCGGACCTGCGGGCCGAGGTGCAGACCGAAGCGCTGCGGGCCGAGGTGCTGCCGGCCGAGGCGGCGCGGGGCCGACGCGCACCGGGCCGGCCCGGGCGCCTCAGCGGCCGCGGGTCCTGCGCTCCCGCCAGGCCCGCCACGCCCCGGTCGACCACAGAGCCCAGATCACCAGCAGGGGCTGGAAGAGGAGTCGGATGCCGCGGGCCAGGTCGGTGTCGAGGCCGAAGGCATCGGTACCGCGGACGAACTGCTCGATGTTGCCCGGGAAGATCGCGACGAAGAAGGCTGCCACGATCCAGCCGACGGCGACGCGCCGACGGCGGAGGATCGCGAGGGCGAGTCCGAGCGCGATCTCGACGATCCCGGATGCCACGACCGTGACGTCGACCGGGAGCGGCAGCCAGGACGGCACCTGGGCGACTAACTCGTCGCGCGCGAACGTGAGGTGCGCGGTGCCGGCGAACACGAGTGCCGCACCGAGCAGCCAGCGGGCGAGGGTGCGGGTCAGGCTCATCTGTCGAGGGTAGGCGTGCCCGGGTTCGCCGTGCTCACCACCCGCCGCGGCCGCTCCCCCCTGTTGAGTGTCCGAGACATGCCGCGCACGGGGCGTACCACCGGCGTTTTCTGGACACTCGACAGGGTGAGGGGCTGTCGGGGCTTCGCTGGCGCCCGCGTCAGCGCCGCAGGATGCGCTGGGCCAGGGTGTTGCCGAGCAGCTGGCCGGCCTGCACGATCACGACGATGATCGCCACGGTCACCCAGGTCGCCTGCTGGTTGAACTGCTGATAGCCGTAGATGATCGCGAAGTTGCCGAGGCCGCCGCCGCCGATGTACCCCGCCATGGCCGACATGTCGACGACCGCGATGAACATGAAGGTGTACCCGAGGATGAGCGGGGCGAGCGCCTCGGGGATGACGACCCCAAACAGGACGCCGATCCGGCGCGCACCCACGGCGCGCGCCGCCTCGACGGTTCCGGGATCGACCGCGACGAGGTTCTGCTCGACGACGCGGGCGATCACGACGGTCGCCATGATCGTGATCGGGACGATCGCGGCATCCGTCCCCAGGGTCGTGCCCGTCACCGCGCGCGTGACCGGAGCCACCGCGGTGAGGAAGATGATGAACGGGATCGGACGGATGAGGTTGATCACGAGATTCGCGACGAAGAAGACGACGCGGTTCTCGAACAGGTTGCCCGGCCGCGTGGCGTACAGGAGCGCACCGATGACGAGTCCCGCGACGCCCGCGATGAGCAGCGACACCGCGACCATGTAGACGGTCTCGCCGATCGACTGCAGCAGCACCGGGGTGAGGGTGTCCCACTTGTTCATGCGGATACCTCCGCCGCGGGAAGGACGACGTCGGTGTGCGCGCGCAGCTCGGCGACGACGGGTGCGAGATCCTCGGCGTGCACGCGATAGGTGAGGGTGCCGAGCTGCTTGCCGAGCACGTCGGTGACCCCGCCGTAGACGACGGAATGACGCGCGCCGTGGCGGTGGAACACGGCCGAGACGTCCTCGCTCGAAAACTCGTTGACCTCGACGCTCACGAGCGCGCCGCCTCCCGCGGCGAGCGCGGACAGGGCCTCTCCGCTCGGCACGCCCTGCGTCACCGCGGCGACGAAGCGCTTGGTCAGGTCGGCGCGGGGGTGCGCGAAGACGCGGTAGGTGTCGCCGCTGTCGACGACGCGGCCGCCGTCCATCACGATGACCTGGTCGCACAACTCGTGGACGATCGAGATCTGATGCGTGATGACGACGATCGTGATGCCCAGGCGCCGGTTGATCTCGCGCAACAGATCGAGCACCTCGGCCGTGGTCTGCGGGTCGAGGGCGCTCGTGGCCTCGTCGGCGAGCAGGATCTGCGGGTTCGTCGCGATCGCGCGCGCGATGCCCACGCGCTGCTTCTGCCCGCCCGACAGGCGTCGCGGGTACTGCTTCGCCTTGTCGCCGATGCCCACGAAGTCGAGCAGCTCGGCCACGCGCTCGTCGCGGTCGGCCTTCTTCCAGCCGGCGACCTTGAGCGGGTAGGCGACGTTCGCCGCGACCGTGCGCGAGGTGAAGAGGTTGAACTGCTGGAAGATCATGCCCACGCGGCGCCGCAGGTCGCGCAGCTTCGCCTCGGTGGCATCCCCGACGTTCACGCCCAGCACCTCGACGGTGCCCGAGGTGGGCTTCTCGAGACCGTTCAGCAGACGCACGAGCGTCGACTTGCCCGCGCCGGAGTATCCGATGACCCCGACGATCGACCCCTCCTCCACGCTCACCGTGACGTCGTCGACGGCGTTCGTGGAGGAGCGGCGATCGGTGCGGAAACTCTTCGTGACGCCCCGCAGCTCGATGACCGAGGTCATCCCTTCTGTGCCTTGAGGGCGTCTTCGAGGCTGGTGAGCTCGTCCTGCAGCTGCGCGCCCGTCCACTCGGTCTTGAACTGCAGGTTGCCCTGGTTCAGCTCGGTGACCGCCGCCTCGACCTCGGGCGAGTGGTACGCGGCGACGAGCTTCTCCCAGCGCGGGTCGTCCTTCTTGTCGTCGCGGGTGACGAAGGCGTTGATGTAGGGCGCGAGCTGCGGGTTGTTCAGGTCTTCCTTGAAGATGATGAGCTCGTCGCCGAGCCCGCCCTTCTGCGCCTGCGTGTTGTTGACGATCGCGGCCTGCGCGCTGCCGTCCTTGAGCGCGGTGACGGTCTGGTTCGTGTCGACGGGCAGCAGTTCGACCTTGGAGGTGACGATGTCGGCCGGGGTCGAGAGGGCCGTCCCGCCGTCCTTCAGCGTGAGCAGCCCCGCCGTCTGCAGGTTGAGCAGACCGCGAGCGAGGTTCGTCGGGTTGTTCGGGATCGCGACCTTGGCGCCCTCGGGCAGGTCTTTCACGTCGGTGTACTGCTCCGAGTACAGAGCGAGCGGGTACACCGCGGTGGCGCCGACCGGCACGAGCGAGCCGTTGTTCTCGACGTTGAACTGCGAGAGGTAGATGAGGTGCTGGAAGAGGTTCACGTCGAGCTCGCCGTCCTGCACGCCCTGGTTGAGCTGCACGCCGTCGTTGATCGTGCGCACCTCGAGGTCGATGCCTTCGCCTGCGAGCTTCTGCTTCAGCACCGTCCAGTGCGCCTCGTTGCCGTCGTCGGCGCCCAGCACGATGCGGGAGGAGTCGTCGGAGGATGCCGCTCCCCCGGCGCACCCGGTGAGGGCGAGGAGGAGGGCTGCGGTGGAGGCGCCGAGGATCGTGGCCAGGCGCGGGCTGCGGTGCGAAGTCATGACACCACGTCAACATGCCCCCGCGCGAGGCTCAAACCGGACCGTTACGGCCCGTAACCGGTCGTCATACGGCGTCATCGATTCGACGGATGGCGCACTGGGTGGCATCCCGAAGTCCGGGAGAACATGGATCAGCCCCTCCGCCCGAGACGGGAGCGGAGGGGCTGATACAACCGATCACTGTGCGACGAGTACCGCCCCGTCGACCCAGGCCTGAGCCGTGCCGCTGTTCTTGTAGAAGTACAGCAGCGCCGACGTCGCCGACGATCCGGTGGTGAAGGTGACCGACGCCTGCTTCCAATGACTGGTGGTCACCGGCGTCGAGACCTCGGCGCCCCCGAAGTTCTTCGCACCGATGTAGACGGGTTCGCCTGCAGCCGACTTGGCGAATCCGCTGAACGTGTAGGTCGTGTTCGGGGTCAGCCCCGACACCACCTGGTACACACCCTTGCCCGCACCGGTGAAGGTCGCGGCGTAGCGACCGTCATAGACGTTCATCGACACCACGGATGCCGCTCCCTCGATCGACCACGAGCTCAGGTCGCCCGTCTCGAAGCCGGTGTTGGAGAGCCCGGCATTGGTGAGCTCCAGCTCCGCGAGCTGCAGACGGTAGACCTGCGACGTCCCCTCGGCGACCGGGAGGCCCTGCTTCGTCGCCGTGAGACGGACGTAGCGGTACGACGCCTTCCCGGTCGAGAACACCTGCGGTCCCGCGACCTTCTGTCCCGCCTTGTAGCCCGTCTTGGTCACCAGCGAGGTCCAGGTCGAGCCGTCGTTCGAGCCGGCGAGCGAGAAGTCGACGGGGAAGCTCGAGCCATCGGCATCCTGATCGTCGCGCGGCCAGAGGGTCGCCGTGTCGAAAGACTTGGCGCCGCCGAGGTCGAGCTGCACCCACTGCGTCGCCTGCGCCGTCGTCGTGGCATCCGAGGTGAAGCCCTGCGAGATCCCGCCCGTGTCGGAGGCGTTGTACGTGTGACGCCGACCGTCGACGAGCTTCGCTCCGCCCCAACCGCCACCGGTGTAGCTGCTCGAGCTGGTCACAGTGCTCGCCCGCGCCACGTTCGTCGACGAGGTCGGCGTGCTCAGCGAGACGGCACCCGCAGCCTGCGTCGAGGGGCTGAGGACGAACAGCGACACGGACTTCGCGGGCATGCTGACCTGCGAGGACCACGTGGATGCCGGCGCGGAGACCTTCACGCTGGACGGCCGCAGCAGCTCGTTGGGACCGGTCGTGCGGTTGCGGGTGCCGGCGGACCAGTCGGCGTAATAGTTGCCCGCCGTGGCGTTCACGTCGTAGCGGGTGACCGAAAAGTTCGACGACGCGAACGGCAGCGCGCTCGCCGACAGCGACACGGTGGAGGCGTCGGTGCCGTCGTTCCACGCGAGGAACGCGGTCGTCTTGCTGCCGGTGTCGCCCGTGGCGATCGCGCCGACCGATCGATCGGTCGGCGCTCCGGACGTGGTGGACGTCAGCACCGTGGACGGCATGAGGTCGACCATCTCGAAGACGTTGCCGACCGCCTTGCGGTGTCCTTCCACGGTCAGCAGGCCGAGGTCGGTGGAGAAGTCCGCGGTGGGGTTCCACCCCTCGACCGGGCTGAAGAAGAACACCCCGTTCAGGGTGGGCTCCAGCAGCGCCGAGGTCAGGCGACGGGCCGCGTAGGAGGCGAGGACGTTCGTGTCCGCGTCGCCACCGGGGGTGGAGCCGAACGCCGCCGTGGTGTGCCACTCGGTGACGTACTGCTTCTTCGCGGGGATCTTGCGCGACGACAGCATCCCCGCCACGGTCGCGGACTTCGAGAAGTCGTTGCCGCCGTAGTCGTGCCAGCTGACGAAGTCGAAGGCCACCGTCGGGTTGGCCGCGATGTAGTCGAGGAACGAGCCCATGATGGGCGCTTGGATGTTGTAGACCGCGGGCCCGCCGATCTGGGCCGTCGAATCGGCGCTCTTCACGGCGCTCGCCGACGCGGCGTAGAGGTCGTTGAACGCGGTGGCCCCCGACTTCCAGAAGTCGAAGTCGGGCTCGTTCCAGACTTCCCAATTGAGTCCGGTGTGCCCCAGATCGGCATAGTGCTTGACGGTGGTCGAGACCACCGTCGACCAGTCGGCGTAACTGGAGGGAGCGGTGAACTTGTCCTTCGCCAGCGCCCCGGGCATGTAACTGAGGGTGAACCACGGGACCATGCCCTGGTCGAACAGGGGCAGCACCACCGCGTCGAGCTTGGTGAAATCGAACGTCAGCGCTCCCGACGCGTTGCGGGAGACGAGCCCGTAGAAGTCGTCGTCGAAGATGTGGTCGATGCGTACCGAACGCACTCCGGTCGAGTTGACCTGACCGAGCGTCTCGGGAAGCAGGTGCAGGTTCTTCGTGACGGCATAGCCGCCCTGAGAGCCGTTGAGCAGCCGGGCGTCGTCGAGCTGCTGGCCCGCATCGGTGCCGTATGTGGCGGTGAACGTGACGGAACTGGCCGCCGCCGCGGGCGGCGCGGACGCCCCCGCCAGCACCAGGGCGCCGATCACGGCGCCGACGGCCGCGTTTCTTCTGATGGACACGTCGCATCTCCTCTTCATCGAGAATCCGGTGGCGAGCTCGCCGTTCCGGGGGGGGGGGGGACAGGTCGACCGTCGTCGCGGTCGACCTGCCCCGGTCGTCACTTCGTCATGAACGTCGCGAGAAGGCGGGACTCGCCGCGGCCCTGCGCGAGCAAGTGATTCGGGCGGAGTCGCACGGAGGGTTCTCCGCTCCGTCTCCGGCTCAGCCCTCGAGCCAGCGCTGGTTGTCGCCTCCGTTGCACCACCAGAGGTTTGCAGCGGTGCCGTTGCCGGTGTTGTTGCCGTACACCTCGAGGCAGAGACCGCTGGCGGCGTTGGCGATCGCTTTGTAGCCGCCCGTGGCCGACGTGATGTTCCACTTCTGCACGGAGACGTCGGAGCACGTCGACTGCACCATCACCGCTCCGGCCGACGTGCTGGCATCCTTGGGAGCGAGACACTTGCCGCTGTTGACGTTGACGATCTTGTACGACGACCCCGCGGCCTGCAGCGTCCATCGCTGGTTCGCGCCCCCGTTGCACGAACCCTGGTTGACCGGCGCGGCCTCGCTCGTGCTCAGACCCCATACGTCGAGGCATTGCGAGCTATGGGCGACCTGGAGCGCCAGCTCGGTCTTTCCGAGAGGTGCGCCGAAAACGGGCCAGCCGTCGGCGTAGGAGAGGGGGCGGATGTCCAGGCTCTCCCGACCGCTGTTGGCCGCGTCGTAGTAGTGGTAGCCGAAGAACGCGGATGAACCGTTCGTGAAGACGTCGCCCCCGCCCGCCGCGACGCGCGGGTAGGTGCCCTTCAGGACGACGGTTCCTCCGCCGTCGACCATCGTCTTGCCGCTCGTGTCGGTGTACGGCCCGGTGACCGAGGTCGAGCGGGCGACGGTGGTGTAGTAGTTGCTGTTCGTCCCCGAGCAGCACAGGCCCTTCGACCCGTAGAGGTAGAAGTAGTCGCCGTTGCGGTGGATGGAGACGCCCTCCACGCCCGTGGCGATCTTCCAGAGATTGTTGTCGGTCGTCGACAGCTTGCCGGTGGTCTCATCCAACACGTGCATGTAGACCGCGCCACCCGTCCAGGAACCCCAGGACACGTACAGGCGGTCATCTCCGCCCCGGACGACGTCCGGATCGATCGGGTAGTTGACATCCGTCACCATGCCCTCGTCCGTCCACGGCCCCGCCGGGTCGGTCGCCGTGAGCAGACCCATCACGGCCGAGGAGGTCCCCCACACGGATGCGCCGTAGTAGAGGTAGTACTTCCCGTTCAGGTAGTTGATGTCGGGAGCCCAGATGTTGGGAGGGGTTTTGCCGAGCTTCTGCGTGATCCACGCGGGTGTGCTCGACCACGTGTTGCCGACCTTGACCCAGTTCGAGGTCGCGGGCGAATCGCACGTGCGATACACCATCACCGAACCGGCTGCGTTGTTCGGGTCGTTCTCGAAGCCCGTGGAGTACGCGTAGGTGCACGAGCCCACGGTCAAGAGTGAGGGGTCGTGAAGCCGGGTTTCGCCGCTGAGAGCATTCGCGGGCGGTGCCGCGATCAATCCCGCGAGCACGAGCACCAGCGTCCCGAAAGCGATGATCGCGCGCCAGAAGAGTGGCCGTTCCCGACCGGTCGTGATGGATGACGACAATGTCATTTCGACTCCTTTATCGATGTGCAGTGTGTGTCCGGCGAGGGGCTCTCCGCCCGGCATGCACCGGACGGAGAGCACGATGTCGCGGCTCCGGGTCGTCCGCCTATCGGCGCAGCGCCGGGGCCGATGCGGGATACGCCGCGTGGAAGAGATGAGTGCCCGCCCCGACCCTGGCGTCGAGGTCGAACAGGTCCACCTGCGCCTCAGCTCCCTCCGGGACGACGACGTCGAGCCGGATGCCGTCTGCTTCGCGGGTCCACTTCACGGCAGCGGGCCCAAAGGGTGTGACGACCTCGGTCTCGACCCAGTCCACGCCGTCCACGGGCCGAGGGGCGACGAGGATCTCCCGGTAGCCCGGCGACGCCGGAGCGAGCCCTCCGAGCACGCGATGCATCCAGTCCGCGACAGCACCGAGGGCGTAGTGGTTGAAGGAGGTCATCTCCCCCGGGTTCACGCTGCCATCGGGCAGCATCGAATCCCACCGCTCCCAGATGGTCGTCGCCCCCATCCGAACGGGATAGAGCCACGATGGGCATTCGCGCTGGAGGAGCAACCGGCCGGCCGTCGGCACCTGGCCCGTGGAGCTGAGGGCGTCGAGGATGAACGGGGTGCCTGCGAAGCCGGTCGAGATCCGGTAGTCGCTCTCCGCGACGAGTTCTGCCAGACGCGCTCCCGCCCAGTGCCGCTCCTCCTCGTCGAGGAGGCCGAAGACGATGCTCAAGGCGTACGCGGTGGTGCAGTCGTTCCGCAGCCGCTCGAGCGATGCATCGACGTACGCGGCGCGATAGGCGTCACGAACGCGCCCGGCGAGCGCGTCGAGCGCGTCGCGGTCGTCGGGCCGCTCGAGCAGCGATGCGCTGCGCGCCGCCAGAACGACCGTGCGGTAGAAGCTCGCGGTGGCGACCAGACCCGTATCGGCCTTCGCCTTCTCCGGGGACTCCGGCGGAGCGTCCGGATCGAGCCAGTCTCCGAACTGGAAACCCTCGTCCCACAACCCGGAGGGCGAGAGCAGCGATTCGACCCGTCGCACGTGGGCCCGCATGGAGTCGAACGATTCCTCGAGGACCCGGAGATCACCGGACGCGTGCCACACCGCCCACGGGACCCAGACCGCCGCGTCGCTCCAGATGGCTGTCGAATCCATGGGGGTGAACTCCGCAGGCATGCCGGCGTGCTTCAGGACGTCGGGGACGACGTACGGAACCAACCCGTCCTGGTGGCGCTGTTCTGCACGGAGGTCGCGCAGCCAATCCCGCAGGAAGTCGCGGACGTCGAAGAGGAACGCCGCCGTCGGCGCGAAGACCGCGATGTCGCCTGTCCATCCCAACCTCTCGTCGCGCTGCGGACAATCCGACGGGATGTCGAGGAAGTTGCCCCGGGTACTCCAGACGACGTTGCGATGGAGGGCGTTGAGCGCTTCGTTCGAGCTCTGGAACGTCCCGATCCGCTGCATCTCCGAGCTCACCACGACCGCGGTCAGCGCGGACGGATCGAAGGCCTCGATCCCGCCGGGCCATCCGTCGACCTGCACGTATCGGAAGCCGTGGAAGGTGAAGGTGGGTTCGAAGACGTCGCGACCACCGGACAGGACGAACCTGTCGGTCGCCTCCGCCGAACGCAGCGGGCGGAGCGCCAGCTCGCCCTCCTCGAGCACCTCGGCATGGCGCAGGACGATCTCGGAGCCGCGTTCGCCCCGCAGTTCGCACCTCACCCACCCCACGAGGTTCTGTCCGAAGTCGACGATGAGGGCGCCCGACGGCGAGGTCCATGTCGCCTTGGGCGACACGTCCCCCTGCCGACGGACGGGCGGGCCGACGTAGGGCTCGAAACGGGACAAGTCGTCCTCGAGGACGCGCACGGCAACGGAGGCCCCCGGGGCCTCGCGGAGCCGCGCGTCGATCATCTGGCCGCGGTAGAGGTCGTCACTGACCGTGGCGTTTCCGCGGGCGGTCCACCCGGCATCCGTCCCGAGGGTGCGGACGCTGCCGTCCTCGTAGCGCACCTCGAGCTCGGCGATGCCGGCGATCTCGTCGCCGTAGACCGCGGAAGCTCCCATCCAGGTGAGATTGCCGCGGTACCACCCGTTGCCCAGCTCGAGCTCGATCTCGACGTCGCCGCGGTCGCGCACCATCTCGGTCACGTCGGTCTGCGCGACCCGGATGCGCCACTCATAGCTGGACCACCCGGGGGTCAAGACGTCCTCCGAGATGGCGGCGCCGTCGATGCGGGCCTCCACGATCCCCAGCGCGGAGTACCGGAGGACGGCTGACTCGACGGGGCTGTTGGAGGCGATGGGGACACGCGCGCGGAGGACGGGCACGGACCCGAGCGGCGCGCCGGGGGCGATCAGAGAAGCGACGGAGAACGGCGACCCGGTCATCCCTTCACCGCCCCACTGGTCATCCCGGCGACGATCTGACGGTTGAAGAAGATGTACATGATGAGGGGAGGAATCGTGATGAGGAGGATGTCGGCGAAGAGGAGGTTGTACTGGTTCGCCGCCATGCCGCCGGCGTAGTTGTACAGGGTCAGTTGCACGGTCGCGTTCTGATCGCCGGGCAGGAAGTAAAGCGGATTGGCGAAGTCGTTGAAGACGGCCACTGACTGCACCACGATCAACGTGACGATCACCGGCTTCAACAGCGGCAGCACGACGCGGAAGAACAGTCGGATGGGGCCGGCGCCGTCGATGACCGCCGCCTCATCCAACTCGCGCGGAATCGTCGCCACGAACGCACGGAAGAGCAGGATGCAGAACGACAGTCCGAACGTGGCCTCGATCAGCACCAGTCCCGGCAACGTCTTGAAGAGGCCGAGGCCCTGAAGCACCCAGATGGTCGGGACGACCGCGGGCGGAACGATGAGCCCGGCCAGTACGAAGAAATTGATGACGCCGTTCCAACGCGACTGACGGCGCGACAGGATGTACCCGACCATCGCCGCGAGCACGACCATGACCGTCACGCTCGCCACCGTCAGCACGATGCTGTTGACGAAAGCCCGCACGAGCAAGCCGTTGCGGTCGGTCAGGACGGTGACGATGTTGTCCCACAGCACCCACTTCTCGGGGAGCGAGAAGCCGAGGAGCGAGGCGCCCTGGGTGGTCTTCGAGGCCGTGATGAGGATGAAGGCGAACGGCACCAGGAAGACGACCACCGAGACGATGATCGCGATGGTGCCGACGATCCACCGGCGAAGCTGAGCCGCCCTCATGACTCCACCCCCCGACGGCCGATGTACGAGGCGAGGGGGATCATGATCGCCGCCACGATGACGAAGAGGACGACGTTGCCCGCTGTCGAGAGTCCATAGAAGCCCGCTTGGTACTGCTTGTAGATGACGGAGGCGACGACATCGGAGCTGAAGCCCGGCCCGCCCTTGGTCATCGCCCAGATGAGGTCGAAGGATCGGAGCCCCCCGATGAGGGAGAGGATGATCACGGTTCCGGTGGCGGGCCACGACAGGGGGAAGATGATGTTGCGGAAGACCGTCGACGCGCCCGCTCCGTCGACCCGGGCCGCCTCGAAGTATTCCTGCGGGATGGCGACGATGCCCGCGATGTAGATGAGGGTGGCGATGCCGAGGCCCTTCCACACGTCGACGAGGGCGACCGAGAAGAGGGCGAGGTTCGGGTCGGTCAGCCACCCGGGACCGGTGATGCCGAGAACCGCCAGCGCCTTGTTCACCACGCCGTCGAACGGGTCGAGGAGGACCTTGAAGGTGAGTCCGACGCCGATGGTGGAGACGAGGACGGGGAAGAAGGTCACCGCACGGAGGTATCCGCGACCGATGAGATTGCTGGTCAGCAGCAGGGCCAGCGCGAAGCCGAGCACGACTTTCGCCCCGCTGGTGACGACCGCGTAGATCAGGGTGTGGACCAGCGACTGCGACAGTTGCGGGTCCTGGAAGAACTGCACGAAGTTGTCGAAGCCGATGAAGGTGACGTCGAACAGAGTCCACCGCGTGAGGCTGAAGTAGAGCGACGCGAAGGTGGGGACAGCGAAGAGGACGACATAGAGCAGGGATGCCGGCAGGTGGAACCAGAGGGGGTACGTCCGCCTGGCGAAGGGGTCGGTGCCGGTTCTGCGCCTGCGACGGCGGCTGCGGCGTTCGAGGTCGGGAACGACCTGCGCCATCGTGCTTGCCATGGGTTTTCTCCTAGATGGGTGGGGAGCCGGCTGCGAGAGTCGAGGGGGCGCAGCCGACTCCCCGGTACGTCACGAGTGGAAAGCGCGCGTGAGGCGCGTCACCATCCCTCGATGCCGAGCTGCTGCGCCTGCTTCTTCACGTCCTCGTCGTAGGCCGCGGCACCGTCTGCGGCCGAGCGGATGCCCGATCCGACCTCGACGGAGATGTTCTCGAGGTTCGGTCCCTTGATGGGAGAGAGGAACTCGAGCGCGGAGGCGGACGCGCCCCCGTCCACGTAAGACGCGATGTCCGCGACGAGCGGCGCGGCGTCGCTGGGAACCTTGCAGGTGTCGATGACGTACGGACCCGCGGCGTTCCCGTTGTCGTTCTGGATGTCGCATCCCGCGGAGGAGTTCGCGAAGGCGACGAAGTTCTTCGCCGCGTCCAGCTCAGCGCCCTCGGTGGTCTTGGGGATGTACATGGCCGACGGCTGCCAGACGGTCAGCGTCGTGTCGGCGGCCGCGTCTGCCGGGAACGGGAAGACACCGAGGTCGGCGATCTGATCGGGCGCGTCCTGCGCCAGCTGGCCGAGAACGACCTGCGTCAGCATCGGGTACATGGCCGCCTTGCCGCTACCGAGCGCGGCGATACCGTCGGCCAGAGTGGCGCTGGCGAAATCCTGGTTGAACATCCCCGCGTCGAAGGCGTCCTGGAGGTGCTGGAAGCTGCTCAGAGCCGGCTCATCGGCGTACTTCGCCTTGTTCGCGGTGTAGTCCTCGGCCCACTGCGGGTCCTGCGTCAGGATGTTGCCGAAGTCGCCGAGCACGAAGAGCTGCGAGGTCCACGAGTCGCCATAGGTCTGCTCGACGGGCGTGATGCCGGCGGCCTTGATCTTCTCCGCGGCCGCCTTGAAGGAGGCCCAATCCTTGGGAACGTCGATGCCGAGGTCGGCGAAGACCTTCTTGTTGTACACCACCGCCCCCGCGTAGGAGGTGCCGAGGGGAGCGCCGTAGAAGCCGGAGTCCGTGGAGACCACGGGCTTGAACCCGCTCGCCACATCCGCGGCCCACGACTGGTCGGAAAGATCCGTGAGGGTCTGGTCGGGGTTGAGCGCCTGGAACAGGGAGCCGCTGTTGTAGAGCAGGACGCTGTCCATCTCCCCGGTCGACAGCTGCGTCTTGACGAGGTTGTCGCCCTCGGTCCCCGTGGGGCGCGGGTTGACGGTGACGGTGACGTTCGGATTCTCCTTCTGGAAGGCCTCGGCCAGAGCCGTCACCGTCTTGACGACGGCAGCCTCGTTGTAGACGGAGACCGTGACTTCGACGTTACCGCCGCTCTCGCCGCTGGCCGAGGCGCAGGCGGCGAGGGACGCTGCCATGAGGACGGTTCCGGTGAGGGCGGCGCTCGTGCGGAGCGTGTTGCTGCGGGACAACATGACTTACCTCTCTGTAAGGGTCAGGACAGCGGGCTTTGTAGATTGATCTACACATCGGGTGAAGGTTCCCGCCGCGCTCAAGCTAGACCCGCTTCCGGGAAAATGTCAACCGGTCTACACTGAGGTCACCCAGTCATCGACGACGGAGACCTTTTGACCACTGCCGATACGCCACCCTCCCCGCACGACGTTTCCCGAACAGGCGACAGCACGCCCACGCGGGCGACCATCGACGACGTCGCGCGCACCGCGGGAGTGTCGCGCGCAGCCGTGTCGAAAGTGATCCGCGACGCATACGGCGTGAGCGACGCGATGCGCGAGCGGGTCACGGCGGCCATTGCCGACCTCGGCTACCGACCCCGCGTCGCGGCGCGCGCCATGCGCGGGTCGAGCCGGACAGTGGGCGTGCAGCTCCCTCGGGTCGACAACTCGTTCTTCGCCCGGATCCTGGTCGGCGTCTTCGACCATCTGGAAGGGACCGGGTACCAGACGATCCTGGCGCCGATGACGCATGCCGCCAACGGTAAAGCCGCGCTCGAGAGCCTGGTCGACCGGCAGGTCGACGGCATCATCGCCGTTGCACCGGCGGTGAACCAGACCTGGCTGGAGCAACTCGGTCTTCGCGTCCCCCTCGTGCAGATCGGTCAGCACGACGATCCCGAGCACTACGACGTCGTGACGGGGGACGACGAAGAAGGTGCTCGCTTGGTCATGACCCATCTCTTCGATCACGGTCATCGCCGGATCGCGCACTTCACCGTCGACCAGCGAGCACTCTCCGATCCGCCGGCGGATCCCCACCTCGCTCGCACGCGCGTCTACGACGCGATGATGAAAAAACGCGGCTACTCGGTCGACACGCGGGCGATCCCCCTCACCGAAGACGCGGCGTATGCGGAGACGCTCGCTCTTCTGGCACTTCCCGAGCCCCCGACAGCGCTCTTCGCGGGACACGATGAGCTGGCTCTCGGAGCTCTCCGCGCCAGTGCGGAGCACGGCCTCGGTCCCGACCGGTTCTCGGTGGTCGGCTACGACGACGTGCCGATCGCCTCCCACCCCTTGATCGGTCTCACCACCATCGACCAATTCGGGGAGAAGATGGGTTTTCTCGCCGCCTCCCTCGTTCTCGAACGCATCTCGGGGCGCACACGACCCGTCCACCGCCAGACGGATCCGGTCCTGCGCGCCCGGCGGTCCAGCGCGACGGCGTCCGCGGTTGCAGCTCGATGATCCTCCTTCCACGGTGAGCAACGGCCCGAGGCCGACCCCGGCAGCGTCGGACGACGGATAGCCTGGAGAACGATGTCACGGGATGAGAACGCGCGAAGAAGACTCTCCCGGAACAGCCCGCAGGGGCTCGTCGTCCTGGTTCTGGCACTGGCGGGGCTGTGCTCCTCGTTCATGTTCACCCTGGTGGTGCCGATCCAGTCGCAGCTTCCGCAGCTGCTGAACGCCTCCCGAGACGACACCGCCTGGGTCGTGACCTCGACCCTGCTGGCGGCGGCCGTGATCACGCCCATCGCCGGCCGGCTCGGCGACATGTACGGCAAGCGGCGCATCGTGCTCGTGCTGCTGGTCGTCATGATCCTCGGCTCGGTCGTTGCCGCCTTGTCGACCGGGATCATCGGCATGATCATCGGTCGCGCTCTGCAGGGCGCCATCGTCGGCGTCGTCCCTCTGGGCATCTCGATCATGCGCGACGTGCTGCACGAGAACCGCGTCGACAGCGCCATCGCGCTGATGAGCGCGACCCTCGGGGTCGGCGGCGCACTGGGCCTGCCGATCAGCGCTCTGGTCGCCGAGAACACCGACTGGCACTGGCTGTTCTGGATCGCCGGAGCACTCGGCGCGGTGGTCTTCGGGCTGATCCTCTGGATCGTCCCGGTCAGCGTGCTGCGCACCGCCGGACGCTTCGACTATCTCGGCGCGGTGGGCCTGGCGGTCGGCCTGATCGGCGTGCTGCTGGCCGTCTCCCGCGGGAACACGTGGGGCTGGACGTCACCGCTCACGCTGTCGCTCGCGATCGGTGGAGTCGTCGTGCTGCTGCTGTGGGGCTGGTTCGAGCTCCGCATCGAGAACCCACTGCTCGACCTGCGGGTCGCCGCGCGCCGCCCCGTGCTGCTCACGAACCTGGCATCCATCGCCATGGGCTTCGCGCTGTTCACCTCGAACGTCGCCTACCCGCAGATGCTCGAGCTGCCGGTGGCGACCGGAGTGGGACTCGGGCTGTCGCTGCTGGCCGCGAGCCTGGTCGTCATGCCGTCGGGGCTGGTGATGATGGTGCTCTCGCCCATCTCGGGCACGCTCGCGCGCACGATCGGGCCGCGGGTGCTTCTCGTCGCCGGGTCGATCTCGCTCATCCTCGCGTACGGATTCAGTCTGATCTTCTCGACCGAGGTGTGGCACTTCGTCGTCGCCAACGTCCTGATCGGTTTCGGCATCGGCTTCGGGTACGCGGCCATGCCGATGCTCATCATGCGCGCCGTGCCACCGACCGAGACGGGGGCGTCCAACGGCCTGAACGCCCTCGCGCGCTCCCTCGGAACCAGCACGGCCGCCGCGATCGTCGGCGTGGTGCTCGCGACGCTCTCGACCGGCGACGGCGAGACCCGTGTGCCGACGGCGCAGGCGTTCCAGGTGTCGTTCCTGCTGGGCATCGGGGCGGCTGCGGTCGCGCTCGTGCTGGCGCTGCTCATCCCGACGCGGCCGGCACCGCGCGCCGAGCGGTCATCGCTGCCCGATTAGTCGTCGCGGGACGCGCGCCGTCTGCGTCGAAGCCACGCCGACAGACGCGCGGTGTGGCGGTCGGTGAACTCGTTCGACAAGGCGAGGGCCTCGGCGCCGATGTCGGCACCCTCGTCGATCGCGCGCAGCGCACGCAGGGCCCGTTCCTCCGGGCTCTCGGCGTCAGGCTCCATGAAGTCCACGCTACGCGGCCCGCATCAGTCCAGCAGCAGCGCCGGCTCCTCCAGAACGGATGCCACATCCGCGATGAACCGCGAGATCCCGTCCCCGTCGACCACGCGGTGATCGAACGAGCCCGACACCGTGGTCACCCAGCGCGGGCGCACCTCGCCGTCGACGACCCACGGCTTCTGCCGGATGGCGCCCAGGGCGATGATGCCGGCCTCACCGGGATTGATGATCGGAGTTCCGGCATCCACTCCGAAGACGCCGATGTTGGTGATCGTGAACGTGCCGCCGGTCTGATCAGCGGGGCTCGTCCTGCCCTCGCGCGCGGTGAGCGTGAGGTTCTCGAGCGCCTTGGCGAGCTCTCGCGTCTTCATCGCCTGCGCGTCTTTGATGTTCGGAACGAGCAGGCCGCGGGGGGTCGCGGCGGCGATGCCGAGGTTGACGTAGTGGCGCACGCGGATCTGCGCGCCGTCTTCGGTGTCGACCCAGGCGGCGTTGATCATCGGCGTGCGACGCAGCGCCCAGATCACCGCGCGGGCCATGATCAGCAGCGGCGAGATCTTGACGTCGGCGAAGTCGGGCGAAGCCTTGAGGCGCTTGACGAGCTCCATCGTGCGCGAGGCGTCGACGTCGACCCACACCGAGACGTGCGGGGCCGAGTAGGCGCTCGAGGTCATCGCGTTGGCGGTGGCCTTGCGCACGCCGCGGACGGGGATCGACTCCTCGCGGGCGTCGTCAACGGGGGTGGATGCCGCTGGCGCGGGCGCGACGGGGGCGGCGACCGGGATCGTCTCCTCGCGCACCTCGCCCCACGCGGGCGTCTCGATGTTGCGGAACACGCTCGCCTGCTCGGCGTGCTTCACGACGTCGTCGCGGGTGACCTCGCCCGCGGGGCCGCTGGGGGTCACGGCCGAGAGGTCGACGCCGAGGTCGCGCGCGAGCTTACGGATCGGGGGCTTCGCGACGACACCGACGGAGGCCTTCACGGGGCGCTCCGCGGGCTTGCGCCGACGCGACGACACCGCACCGCCCGTGCCGTAGCCGACGAGCACCGCTCCGCCGGGGTCGCTGGGCTCGGGAACCGTGGCGGGGGCCGCGGGCGCCGGAGTGCCGGCATCCGCAGCCCCGATCGTGATGATCGGCGCACCGACCTCGACGGTGGAACCCTCGGATGCCAGCAGCTCGCCGACCGTGCCGGAGTACGGCGACGGGAGCTCGACGAGCGACTTGGCCGTCTCGATCTCGACGATCACGTCATTGACGGCGACGGTGTCGCCCGGGGCGACGCGCCACTGCACGATCTCGGCCTCGGTGAGGCCTTCCCCGACGTCGGGAAGGACGAAGGTCTGCTCGGTCACGGTGTGTCCTTTGCTCGGGAGCCAGCTTGCCACCGGCGATGCCGCAACGGAATGTTCCGGCGGCGGGAGGGCCTGACGGCCGGAGGGAGGGTCAGTACGCGAGAGACCGGTCGACGGCCTCGAGGATGCGGTCGGCGTCGGGCAGGTAGGTGCCTTCGAGCTTCGCGGGCGGGAAGGGCACGTCGAAGCCCGACACGCGCAGCACGGGCGCCTCGAGAGCGAAGAACGCCTTCTCCATGACGGTCGCGGCGATCTCGGAGCCGAGGGACGTGAAGCCCGGCGCCTCCTGCGCGTAGACCAGGCGTCCGGTGCGGCGTACCGAGTCGAGCAGCGGGCCGTAGTCGACGGGTGAGAGCGAACGCAGGTCGATGACCTCGCAGCTCGTGCCCTCGCTCTCGGCGAGCGCGGCCGCCTGCAGCAGCGTCGTGACCATCGCGCCATGGCCGACGAGCGTGACGTCGGTGCCGCGGCGGACGATGCGGCTCGCGTGCAGCGGAAGCGCCGGGGCCTCGAGGTCGACCTCGCCCTTCTGCCAGTACTTGGCCTTCGGCTCGAGGAAAACGACGGGGTCGGGCGAATCGATCGCCTGCTGGATCATCCAGTACGCGTCGTTCGCGTTCGAGGGGCTGACGACCCGCAGACCCGCGGTGTGCGTGAAATACGCCTCGGGGCTCTCCTGGTGGTGCTCCACCGCGCCGATGTGCCCGCCGTAGGGGATGCGGATGACGACGGGCATGCGCACCGCGCCCTCGTGACGGTTCGTGATCTTCGCCAGCTGCGAGGTGATCTGGTCGAACGCGGGGAAGACGAAGCCGTCGAACTGGATCTCGAGCACCGGACGGAACCCGCCCATGGCGAGACCGATCGCGGTGCCGACGATGCCCGACTCCGCGAGCGGGGAGTCGATGACCCGGCGCGGGCCGAAGTCCTTCTGCAGACCCTCGGTCACGCGGAAGACGCCGCCGAGCGGGCCGATGTCCTCGCCCATGAGCAGGACGCGGTCGTTCGTCTCGAGGGCCCGGCGGAGGCCCGCGTTCAGAGCCCGGCTGATGGGCAGGTTCTCGGTCACTGCGCTCCCCCTTCCATCGACGCCTCGTAGTCGTCGAGCCAGCGCTGCTCCTCCTGGATCAACGCGTGCGCCTCGGAGTACACGCTCTCGAACATGTGCACCCGCGGGATGGTGCCGAGCTCGTTCGTGCGCACGCGCACGTCGTCGGCGAGGGCGGTACCCTCGGCATCCGCGTCGTCGAAGAACTGCTGCGAGGCGCCGCGGCCCTCGAGGTACGCGCGCATGCGGGCGATCGGGTCGCGCCCGGCCCACGCCTTCTCTTCGTCGGAGGTGCGGTACTTCGTGGGGTCGTCGCTGGTCGTGTGCGCGCCCATGCGGTAGGTCATGGCCTCGATCGCGCGCGGTCCGAAGCCTGCCCGCGCCTCGTCGAGGGCGGTCTTCGACACGGCGTAGCTGGCGAGCACGTCGTTGCCGTCGACCTGCAGGCTCGGGATGCCGTATCCCTCGCCGCGCTTGTACAGCGGCGAGCGCGACTGCGTCGCGACGGGGACCGAGATCGCCCACTGGTTGTTCTGCAGGAAGAAGACCTCGGGGGTCTGGAAGCTCGCGGCGAAGACCATCGCCTCGTGCACGTCGCCCTGGCTGGAGGCACCGTCGCCGTAGTAGACGATGACGGCCTCGTCGCGCTCGGGGTCGCCCGTTCCGCTCTTGCCGTCGAACACCAGCCCCATGGCGAGGCCCGTGGCGTGCAGCGTCTGCGCGCCGAGCACGAGCGTGTAGATGTGCGTGTTGCCGTTCTTCGGGTCGGTCGGGTCCCACCCGCCGTGGGTGAGGCCGCGCATCAGCCGGATGATGTCGATCGGGTCGACCCCGCGGATACGGGTGACCACGTGCTCGCGGTACGAGGGGAAGATGTGGTCCTGCGCGCGCGCGGCACGGGCGGAGCCGACCTGGGCGGCCTCCTGCCCGAAGGACGGCGGCCAGAGGGCGAGCTGGCCCTGGCGCTGCAGGTTGGTGGCCTGCACGTCGAATGCGCGGATCGAGACCATGTCGCGGTAGAAGGTCTCGAGCTCGGCGTCGGTGAGGGCGTCGATGAGCGGCAGGTAGCGCTCGGCGGCCGGCGTGGGGGCCAGCGTGCCGTCGGCTGCCAGAACGCGCACGAGAGCGGGGTCGTCGAGCGGGGTCATGCACCCACGCTAACGCGCGGCCCATGCGCGAGACCGCATGAGGTGCACAACGGATGCCGCGATTCGGCGTGGAAGTGGGACAAACGGACGCCGTGCCTTGCGCCCGAGCCGGCGCCGCGCGTCAGCGCGGGGCGGTGGCTGCGGCGACCTCGACGACGCGATCGAGGGACTCCTCTTCGCCGATCGACACGCGGATGCCGTCGCCGGGGAACGGGCGCACGATCAGCCCGGCCTCCTCGAACGCGGCCGCGACCTCGGCCGTGCGCTCTCCGGCCGCGAACCACACGAAATTGCCCTGGGCGTCGGGCACGTCCCACCCGGTCTCGCGCAGGCGCGCGACGAGACGGTCACGACGCTCGGCGATGACCCCGACGCGGTGCAGCAGCTCGCTCTCGGCATCGAGGCTCGCCAACGCGGCGGCTTCACCGGCAGCCGTGACTGACAGCGGGATCGCGGTGCTGCGGGCGGCGTCGAGCACGCCGGTGTGGCCGACGGCGTAGCCGACGCGAAGGCCCGCGAGGCCGTAGGCCTTGGAGAACGTGCGGAGGACGACGACGTTCGGGCGCGCCAGCACGGCACGCACGCGACCGCCTTCGACCGAGGAGGTGTCGGTGACGAACTCGGCGTAGGCCTCGTCGAGCACGACCAGCACGTCGCGCGGCACCCGGTCGACGAAGGCGACGAACTCGTCGTAACCGACCGTGGGGCCGGTGGGGTTGTTGGGGCTGCACACGATCACCAGACGCGTGCGCTCGGTGACCGCATCGGCCATCGCGGGCAGGTCGTGGCGGAAGTCGGCGGTCAGCGGAACCTGCACGCTCGTCGCGCCCGCGACGGCGACCAGCGAGGGGTACGCCTCGAACGAGCGCCAGGCGTAGACGACCTCGTCGCCCGGGCCCGAGGTGGCCAGCAGCAGCTGGGCGAGGATCGAGACGCTGCCGGCGGCGACGTGCACCTCGTCGGCCGAGACGCCGTACCGCGCGGCGAGGCGTTCGCGCAGCCGCGCCGCCGTGGCATCCGGATAGCGGTTGAAGGCCCCGGCCGCCCGGACCGCGTCGAGGACGCCGGGAAGCGGCTCGAAGGGGTTCTCGTTGCTCGACAGCTTGAACGCGTCGGGACTCGCCTGCTTGCCCTGTCGATATGCGGGCAGGGCGGCGATCTCGGGACGGATACGGGGCAGGACCGGGTCTTCGCTCACATCGCGAGCCTAACCGCGAGACGTCGCCGCGCGTCAGACCCCACTTCTCCCTCGGTGGAGGGATCCCTGCCGCGACACGACCCCGCGTGCCACGATGAGGGCATGCGCTTCGTCGTCCGCGTCGCCGTCAACGCCTTCGCCCTCTGGATCGTCACCCTGCTGCCCGCGCTGCAGGTGCGCCTCATCCCGTTCGCCCCCGGCGAGTGGCTGCAGGTGCTGCTGACCCTGCTCCTGGTGGGCCTCATCTTCGCGATCGTCAACAGCGTCGTCGGCACCATCGTGAAGATCATCGCGATCCCTCTGTACATCCTCACCCTCGGGTTGATCTCGCTGATCATCAACGGCTTCCTGCTGTGGCTGACGGGCGTCATCACCGAGAACTGGGACTGGGGCCTGCGCACGGGCGAGTTCTGGCTGACGGTGGTCGCCGCGCTGCTCATCGGCATCATCAACGCCGTGCTCGGCGGCATCCTGCGTCCGCGCCGCGACGATCGGGCGCGAAACTGAGGGCCGTCGCACGCAGCACACTGATGCGCGCGCGCCGCTTCCCCGCCATGATGGAGGGATGACCGCGAGTGCCGACGCGCCCTTCCGCGTCGTGTTCGTCTGCAGCGGCAACATCTGCCGGTCGCCGATGGCCGATGTGGTCTTCCGGCGCATCGCCGAGACGTCGGGGCTGAGCACCCGCGTGTCGTCGAGTTCGGCCGGCACGGGCGACTGGCACGTCGGCGAACGCGCCGACCACCGCACGCTGCACGCGCTCGAGCGCCTCGGCTACGACGGATCCGCGCACCGCGCGCGGCAGTTCTCCTTCGCCGACTTCGACCGCAACGACCTCGTCGTCGCCCTCGACCGCAGCCACGAGCGCGTGCTGCGCGGGTGGGCGCGCAGTGACGACGACGCCGACAAGATCGCTCTGCTGCAGTCGTTCCTGTCCGATGCCGAGACCCTCGACGTGCCCGACCCGTACTACGCCGGACCGCCGATGTTCGACGAGGTGCTCGGTATGATCGAACGCGCCAGCCGCGCCCTGTTCCGGCAGCTCGAGCCCGCCATCCGTTCCGCGGGCTGACCCTTTCGCGCGACCCCCGGGAGACCCGTGTCCGCTCTGCCTCCGCAGCCCCTCAGCCCGCTCGACGGCCGCTACTTCGGCGCCGTGTCCGAACTCGGCGACTACCTGTCGGAGGCGGGCCTGAACCGCGCCCGCGTCGAGGTCGAGGTCGAGTGGCTCCTCGCCCTCACCGATCGCTCGCTCTTCGGCACCTCGCCCGTGTCGGACGCCGACCGCGCGAAGCTCCGCGCGCTCTACGAGGAGTTCGGCGCCGACGAGATCGCCTGGCTCGCCGACAAGGAGGCCGTGACGCGCCACGACGTCAAGGCCGTCGAGTACCTCGTGCGCGACCGCCTCGACACCCTCGGCCTCACCGCCCTCGCCGAGCTGACGCACTTCGCGTGCACCAGCGAGGACATCAACTCCACCGCCTACGCGCTCACCGTGCAGCGCGCGGTGGAGCGCGTGTGGCTGCCGAAGCTCCGCTCGGTCACCTCCGCGCTCGCCGAGCTCGCGGTGCGGCACCGCGACGCCGCGATGCTCTCGCGCACGCACGGCCAGCCCGCCACGCCAACCACGATGGGCAAGGAGATCGGCGTCTTCGCGTGGCGCCTCGAGCGCGTCATCCGTCAGCTGGATGCCGGGGAGTACCTCGCGAAGTTCTCCGGAGCCACCGGCACCTGGTCGGCGCACGTCGCGGCCGAGCCCGACGTCGACTGGCCGGAGCTGACCCGCTCGTTCATCGAGTCGCTCGGCCTGGGCTTCAACCCGGTCACGACGCAGATCGAGTCGCACGACTGGCAGGTCGAGCTGTACGACCGTGCGCGCCACGCGGGCGGCATCCTGCACAACCTGGCGACGGACATCTGGACGTACATCTCGCTCGGCTACTTCACGCAGATCCCCGTCGCGGGCGCGACCGGGTCGTCGACGATGCCGCACAAGATCAACCCGATCCGCTTCGAGAACGCCGAGGCCAATCTCGAGATCGCCGGCGGACTGTTCGCCACCTTGGCATCCACGCTCGTCACGAGCCGCATGCAGCGCGACCTCACCGACTCCACCACCCAGCGCAACATCGGCGTCGCCTTCGGGCACTCGCTGCTCGCGCTCGACAACCTGCAGCGCGGCCTCACCGAGATCTCGCTCGCGGAGGACGTGCTGCTCGCCGACCTCGACACGAACTGGGAAGTGCTCGCCGAGGCGATCCAGACGGTCGTGCGCGCCGAGATCGCCGCGGGTCGCTCGCAGATCACCGACCCCTACGCGCTGCTCAAGGACCTCACGCGCGGACGCCGCGTCGGCGGTCCCGAGCTCGCGGAGTTCGTCCGCGGACTCGACATCGGCGACGCCGCGAAGGAGCGCCTGCTCGCGCTCACCCCCGCCGCCTACGCGGGTCTCGCGTCGCAGGTGGTCGACTCGCTGTAAGCACCGCGGTCACGCCGGGGCGGCGCGGCGCCAGGTCGCACAGCGCCGCCGGCCCGCGGCGTCCCCGTCGCGAGCCGCCCGCGCTCGCCCCCGCAGGGCGGGTGCCCGCATCCCCGTCACGGGTCCAGGACACGCCGCAGGCGGCTCCTCGACGCGGCATGTCGTGGACACTCGACGGGTTTTGCGGGGTGCGAGAGCGCCGGAACTCGGCACGGCGCCGGGTGAAGGCACGACGGGATGACGGCAAAACGGTGGACGTCGCGGCATCGTGCGCCTAGGGTGTTGACGTCAACATCCCCCCTCGGCCTCGGCCGACGTGTGCCGCACCGTCGCGGCACGGAACGGAACAGACGCGATGACGCATCGACACCCCCTCCCCCTTCGACGCCTGCTCGCGGCGGCCACCGCGGCCGTGCTCGCCGGGGCGCTGGCATCCCCCCTCGCGGCCGCGGCGACGGGCGTGCCCACCGACCCGAACGACGGGGTCCCCCGCGTCGACCCTCCGGTCGCCTACGCGAGGTTCGAGCCGCTCGCCGATCCGGGACGCGGTTCCGCCGACTATTTCCAGCCGAAGTGGTACGACACCGACGGCCGGCACATCCAGGCGCACGGCGGGCAGGTCGTGACGACCCAGGAGGACGGACAGACCGTCTACTACTGGTACGGCGAAGACCGCACGAACGGGTACTGGAACAGCCCCGGCGTGGCGGTGTACCGCTCGACGGATGCGATGAACTGGACCAATCTGGGCGACGCCCTGCGCAGCATCACGACGCGCGACGACCTGCTGACGCCCTACTTCGAGAACCTGTACGACACGGTCGATGACAACGGCCAGCCGCGCACCGACAAGATCGACGCGCTCGCGTACCACCTCGACTCGCAGCGGTCGGCGGACTACACCGCGATCTTCGAGCGTCCGAAGGTGCTGCACAACGACAAGACCGGTCAGTGGGTCATGTGGTGGCACGCCGACGGGCGCACCGAACCCGGCGGCAGCACCTACGCCCGCTCGATGGCCGCGGTCGCCGTCTCGGACTCGCCCGCCGGCCCCTTCCGCATGGTGGGCGCCTACCGCATGCCCAACCGCACCGACTACAAGGGCTGCTCGCAGTACGCCGTCCCGGGCCAGGCCCGCGACATGACCGTCTTCCAGGACCACGACGGCACGGCGTACATCTCGTACTCGTCCGAGGAGAACTCCTCGCTCTACATCGCCGAGCTCGACGACAGCTACACCAACGTCGTGAAGACGACCGGCTCCGACACCCTCGACGTCCACCAGTACTCCGAGGACGGCCGCTACCCGTATGTCTTCGCCGACGGCACGGCCGACGCGCCGGTGCGCGGACAGGACTTCCAGATCGTCAAGGAGTGCGGCTACCTCGAGGCGCCCGCCCTCTTCGAGCGCGACGGCACGTATACCGCCATCGCCTCCGGAGCCACCGGGTGGGCTCCGAACCCGCAGACCTACTACACCGCGCAGAGCCTCATGGGCACCTGGATCCGCGGCGTGCAGGCAGGCGACGCGAACGAGAACACCTGGTACGCCAGCATCCCCGACGGAGCCGACGGCCTCCTCTCGGTAGGCGACACGAACCGTTCGACCTTCGGCTCGCAGGCCACCAACGTCTTCGAGCTCGAGCCCGGCAAATTCGTCTACATGGGCGACCGCTGGAACGAGGGCGAATCGAACTCGACGTACGTGTGGCTGCCGCTGACGGTCGGCGAGAACGGCCGCCTCGAGATGCACAACCCCGCCGCCGAGGACCCCGCGCGCTACGGCGACGGCTGGGACGCCTCGTACTGGGATGACAAGGGTTTCGGCCACGGCACGTGGAAGGTCGCCGACGGCGCCGTCCCGACGACGGTGCGCCGCGGGACCGTGCCGACGCTGCCCACCTCGGTGAGCGTCGATGTCGACGGAACCTCCGCGCCCGTCGGCGTGACGTGGTCGACGCTGGACACCAGCGTGCTCGGACCGCAGACCGTGACCGGAACACTCGCGGCGGACGCGGACTTCACCGTCGGCCGCACCTTCCACCGCACGATCACCGTCACCGAGCCCGGCATCGCGAACATCGCCCCCGAGGCGACGGTGTCGGCATCCAGCCGCAACGACCTCGTCGGCACGATCGTCGACGGCAACCCCACCGGCAAGGGCTGGGACGACTGGACCGGCAACGGCTACCCGCGCGACAGCTGGCTGCAGTTCGACTGGGGCGTGACCCGCACGTTCGACTCCATCGTCGTGCACACCTACAAGGACGGATCGAGGGCGACGTGGCCCTCGCGCATCCAGGCGCAGTACCGCGACGCCTCGGGCGCCTGGGTCGACACCGAGGTGGAGGCGACCCTGTCGCAGGATGCCACGCAGCCGGCGCCCGTGGCCGTGATCGACGCCCGCTCCCTCCCGGCGGCGAGCGCGCTGCGCCTGCGGCTGACGAGCGAGGCGAACACCTGGCAGTCGATCGCGGAGGTCGCGGTGTGGGGCAACGCCTCGATCCCCAACGTGTGCCGCGGCGACGACGCCACGGTGTCGGCATCCTTCCACCAGACCAAGTGGGCCACGATGCCCGCCGGGAACGCGTGCGACGGCAAGCAGGACACGCAGTGGTCGACCTGGACCGACGCGGGATACAAGGATGCCGCGACCTTCACGATCGAGACCACCGGCACCCACCGCGTGAACCAGGTCGCGTTCACGAACATCGAAGGGTCCATCGCGGGGGTGACGGCCGAGTATCGCGACGCGTCCGGCACCTGGCTGCCCGTCGCACCGACCGGGGCCGCCCCGACCGTCAGCAACGGAACCGAGACGACGCTGTCGTTCGCGCCCGTGCTCTCCACGGGCCTGCGCCTGACCTTCGCCACGCCGGGCTCGTACCTGAAGATCCCGGAGATCGCGGTGCCCGAGGCCGCGGGGATCAGCGTCATCACGCCCGTCCTCGACTCCGAGCCGAACGCCGCCGGGTGGCACACCGCTGCGGTGTCGGTGGCGCTGCAGCACGACGGTTCCGCCGGCGTGGTCGTGCAGCACCGCATCGACGGCGGGGAGTGGGCCGACGGCACGGGGTTCGAGGTCACCGGCGACGGCGCCCACGTCGTCGACTACCGCGCCCTGCTCGACGGCGTCGAGCAGGAGGGCGTCTCCGGGTCGCTGACCGTGCGTATCGACACGACGGCACCGGTGACCGGGGCGGATGTCTCGGATACGGCGTCGATGAGCCGCGCGCTGGCCCTGCCCGATGTCGCGGCTCCGGTCATCGCCGGCGGCAAAGTGGTCACGCTGGTGTCGACCGATGCCGCGTCGGGTGTGGCCTCCACGGAGTACTCGCTCGATGCGGGCGCGACGTGGACGACCGGGACGGAGATCCCGCTCACGGTGGTGGGGACGTACACGCTGTCGTTCCGGTCGACCGATGTCGCGGGCAACGTCGAGGAGATCCGCTCCGCCGAGGTGACGGTCACCGCCCAGGGCGGGACCGACCCGGGCACCACGCCCGGCGGAGTCGACCCGGGCGCGACGCCAGGCGGGAGCGGCGCCGGCGCGGGCACGACGCCGGGTGGCACTGGCACCGGCGGTCTCGCGCTCACCGGAACGGAGGCGCCGATCGCCGTGACCGTTCTCGCCGTCGCTGCGCTGATCGCGGGCGCCGCAATGATGCACGTGCGGCGTCGCCGCGCCTGACGCGTCGCGATCGCCCCGGGACCGTTCGACGGCGCCCGGGGCGATCGCGTGCCCGGCGTCGTCACGGGCCGCACCCGCGGTCGCTTGAGAAGATGGATGCCATGCGCGCGATGATCATGGACGCCCTGGCCGAACCCCTCGAGGTGCGCGAGGTGGCCGCGCCGTCGGCCCCCGCCGGGGGCGTGGTGGTCGAGGTGCACGCGACCGGTCTGTGCAAGAGCGACTGGCACGCCTGGGTGGGTCATGACGACGTCACCCTCCCCCACGTGCCGGGACACGAGCTGGCCGGCGTCATCGTGGAGGTGGGCGAGGGCGTGCAGCGCTGGAGCATCGGCGATCGCGTGACGGTGCCCTTCGTCATGGGCTGCGGCGCGTGCGAGTGGTGCCTCGGCGGGAACGCGCAGGTGTGCCCCGACCAGCAGCAGCCGGGCTTCACGCAGTGGGGCAGCTTCGCCGAGCGCGTGGTGCTGCGCGCCGCCGACACCAACGTGGTGCGCATTCCCGACGGCGTCTCGTTCGAGGCGGCGGCGGCCCTCGGATGCCGCTTCGCCACCGCCTATCGCGCCCTCACCGGCCGCGCCCGCGTGCAGGCGGGCGAGTGGGTCACGGTCGTCGGCGCCGGCGGGGTGGGGCTGAGCGCCGTGATGATCGGCGTCGCCCTGGGGGCGCGCGTGATCGTCGTCGACCGCACGCCCGCCGCGCTCGACGCCGCCCGCCGGCTCGGCGCGGAGCACACGCTCACCGCGGGAGACACCGACATCGCCGCGGCGGTGCACGAGATCACCGGCGGGGGCAGTCACGTGTCGGTCGACGCCGTGGGCAGCGCCCAGACCGCGCGCGACGCGGTGCTGAGCCTCCGACGCCGCGGCCGACACGTGCAGATCGGCCTGCTGCCCACCGACGACGGAATGACCGCCATGCCGATGGCCCGCGCGATCGCGTGGGAGCTCGACCTGCTCGGCAGCCACGGCATGGCCGCGGTCGACTACCCCGAGATGCTCTCGCTCATCGACAGCGGCGCCCTGCGTCCTCAGGAGCTCATCGAGCGCGTGATCGGCCTCGGCGAGGCGGCGACGCTGCTACCGGGGATGGATGCCGCCTCCCCGGCCGGCATGACGATGATCGACCCGCGGCGCGCCTGAGCCCTGCGCGGTCGCGCTCGGGGCGCGGCATCCCTGTCCCGGTCATGGCCGGTCCGCGGCGCCCATGCCCACCAGAAGGGCGACACGCACCGCCGCAGGTGGGGCGAGAGGACCGACAAGGCGCCGGCCGATGACCGCGGCGACGCGACGGCGACGGGGCCGGGGGTCAGGCGCGGGGAGCGGTGCCGTCGTCGGTGGAATGCGGCGGGGTGGCGCCCTCCGACCGCGGCGCGGAGTCCGCGGCACGCGGAGCCTCGGGCTCGGCGGAGGCGGCGGGGGTGGCATCCGGAGCGTCCTTGGGGAGGAGCAGCGGACGGTCCACCGTCGCGGTGACCTTCGACGGGTCGACGGCGAGCAGCATGAGCGCGACGCTCACGAGCACGATGATGAAGGTCGCTCCGGCCGCCACGAGGGCCACGATGAGAGCCCGCTGGATCTGGTCGGCGGGGCGCGTCTGGAAGAACCCCATCGACATGAGCGTGACGAAGCCGGCGAAGAGGGCGGCGACGAACGCCAGCCCGAGCAGCTGAACGGGCTTCATGAGGTCTTTGCGGGTGGTGGGCTTGTCGGTCATGACGCGGCCTCCTCGGAGGGTACGGCCGGAACGGGCTCGGTGCGGCGGGGCGAGAAGCCCGCGATCGCGAGGAACACGGCGACGACCGCCGCGTATCCACCGAAGAGGCCCACGGCGATGGTGATCCCGGTGAGGGTGAACGACCCCGCGCCGGTGATGCTGTAGTCGAGCGCGTACTGCATCGGGGTGAGCAGCAGGACGGCTCCCAGGACGATGCCCAGGATGCCGATGAGCATGCCGTCGCGCACGCCGGCGGTGCGACCCGCCGAGCGGTCGCGGAGCGCGCCGACGAGCTCGATGACGCCCGACACGATCGCCCACGTGATGACCACGCCGAAGAACATGCCGGTGGTGCGCCACACCCCGACGCTCGCGACGAGACCCGCGGCGAACGACACGGCCGCGAGCGTCACCGGGACGGCGCGCTGCCCGGCCGGGAAGACGAGCCACGCCGACAGCGCCAGCGTGAGTCCGGTCGCCAGCACGAAGCCGCTGAAGACGCTCAGGCCGAGCACAGCGGAGTGGTCCGACGAGAACGTGATCATCGCGGCCGCGAGGGCGGCGAAGAGGGCGCGCGCGAGCTGCAGATGGCGCAGGTCGAAGGCGCGTTCAGCAGGAGGAGTGGTCACGGAGGGTTCCCGACGGGCGAAAGACGTTGGCATCCAGTCTATTCCTCGGGGGCTGAGCGGCCTCCGTGTGCGCCGACGTCGAGATATCGACCGCTCACCCCGCGTGCGACAGGGCGTCGTCCTTCTCCGCCAGCGAGCGTGCGACGGCCTCGGCGACACGGGCGTCCTCGGCCTCCTGGCGGCGCCGACGACGCGCGCGCAGCCAGCGCGGCGCGAAGACCGCCGCCAGCACGACCAGCGCCAGCAGGACGAGCAGAGGCCAGGGCACGGCCACGCCGACCGCGGAGGCCTCGACGGGATCGAGGGCGGTGATCGAGCCCGACGCGTCGGTGACCGTGGGCGTCGCCGTCACCGAGGCCCACAGCAGGCCCATGGCCGCCACGCCGGACACGCGGACGTCGCGCGGCCACGTCTCCCCGGGCAGGATCACCGGGGCTGCGGCATCCGGTGCCGCCTCGATGCGTCCGAGGTCGAAGGGCCCCGCGACGGCGGCGCCGTCGTCGGCGGTGAGCGACACGTTGCCGGTGTTGTGCAGGCCGTAATGCACCGTGGCGTCGCCGAACAGGAACGGGACGACGCCGCCGTCCCAGTCCACGCGCACGTCGTCGACCGAGAGCGCGGGCACGAGGTCGCCGCCCACCCGGATGCCGGCACGGATGCCGAGACGACGGTCGACGTTGACGTTCGCGGAGTGGTCGGTCACGGTCAGCGAGGTCACGACACCGCCGGCGTAGTCGCCCGGGGTCGCGTCGGCGGGCACGTCGACGGTGAAGGGCACCTCGACGGTCTGTCCGGCGGGCACGGTCACGTGCCGTTGGGGGACGACGATCCACTTGCCCACCCCGGTGGGCTGCTCCGCGGCGAGCCGGAGATCGACCGCTCCCGTCGACGTGGTGTATCCGTCGGCGGCGTAGACGTCGAGCTCGACCGCTTCGGTGCCGCGATTGGCGACCACGAGACCGTCGTCGAGGTGCGCGCCGGGGTTGAGCGCGTACGAGAAGTTCGTGCGATCGGCGCCCAGGGCGTTCGAGGCGGTGCGCACGGTCCAGCTGACGTCGTCGGTCGCGGCCGAGGCGGGAGACGCCCCGAGCAGCGCGGACGCGGTCGTCAGCGCTGCGAGGGTCAGGGCGAGCAGACGGGGGGACAGGTTCATGAGGGTCCTTCGGGAGAGGCCGGCGGGGAGGAGTGCTCCCCGCCGGCCCGGATCGCTGGTCAGCCGGCCAACGCGGTGAGGGTCAGGGTCGCGCGGTAGCTTCCCTTGTTGATGGTGTTCGGGATCTTCAGGTCGAGGTCGGCGCCCACGACGCCGGCGCCGCGGTCGTGACCCATCGGCGCGGAGCTGAGCACCTGCGAGGTCGACAGGCCGGCACCGCCGTCGTAGCCCGAGCCGACGGCCGCACCCGCGACCGCGCCCGCACCCGGGGTGACGACCTTCGGCGTCCATCCGAGGTACGTGCCCTGGAAGGTCTTGTCACCGTCGACGAAGTCACCCACGGACGCCGAGACCGACCACGCGGCCTTGCTCGCGCGGGTGTCGGTGACGGAGATCGGATTGATCTGACCGGTCGCCTCGAAGTACTGGAGGTTCTTCTCCTCGGCGGTGCCGAGGTCGACCAGTCCGTTGTGCCCGTTGATCGTCCAGCCGAACTCGCCGGGGGCGCCCGAGGGCACGTCGACCTGGATGTCCTGACCGTCGCCGTGGTTGGGGTGGATGGTCACCTCGTCCTGGATCGACCCCACGGCCTCGGCCGGCTTGGTGCCGTTCTCAGGACCGCACCACAGCACCTTGTTCAGCTCCACGGCCGCGTTCGGGGCCGAGCAGTCGCCGGAGCGGATGTTCTGCACGACGAGCTGGTCCTTCTTGACCTGGACCTTGACGTAGGTGCGGACGTGCTCCTGGTTCTGCACGGAGTTGTACCAGTAGTTCGCCGGGTTCAGCGGGTCGGCGCCGTTCCCGGCTCCGCTCGTGCCGCTGCTGTCGGGAGCGGTGATGTCGTAGTACTTCGATCCGGATGCCGAGTTCGCGGTGACGTAGACGACACCGCCGGGGCCCTCGAAGACCTCGTCCTGACCGGGCTTCTCGTCGGCGTTCGCCTTCGCACCGTTCTTGATCTCGTACGAGCGCGAGTAGCTGTGGTCATGACCCTGGAGCACGAGGTCGACGCCGAGCTTGGAGAAGGTGGTCGGGAAGTCCACGCGGCGCACCTTGTTGTCGGCATCCTTCGCGTGATCGGCCGGCGAGTAGATCGCGTGGTGGTAGACGAGCACGGTGTACTTCGCCTCGGCGCCGTGCTTGTTCACGACGTCGGTGACGTACGCCACGTGCGCGTCGTCGCCGCCGCCGCCCTGGGAGGTGGCGTAGCTGTTGCTGTTGAGGTCGATGAACAGCGTGTCCTTGTAGATGAACCAGTAGTCGCCGCCCGACTCGGTGCCGATGCTCGCGGCTCCCTTGCGGTAGTACGCGCCGGTGCGGTCGGTGTTGGGCGTGTAGAGGTGCTGCTCGTAGGCCTTGCCGCCCACGTCGTGGTTTCCGATCGTCGCGACCCACGGGATCTGTCGCAGCTGGTCGGGTGCAAGGAACGCGCTCCACTGGTCCTCGCGGTTGGCGGCGTCGACCTGGTCGCCGCCCGAGACGAGCATCTCGGCCTTCGGGTTGGCGTTGACGGCGACGTTCATCGTGTCCTGCCAGCCCGCCTGGTCTTTCGCGATGTCGCCCGACGAGCCGATCTGCGGGTCGCCGAAGAACAGGAAGTCGTAGTCCCCGTCGAACGACTGCGTCGAGAAGGCGGCGGTCGGCGACCAGTTGCCGTCCGAGCCGACACGGTACGAATACGCGGTGTTCTCGGCGAGACCCGTGATCGTCGCGTGGCGGTTGTAGCCGCCGCTGCCGGCGATGTTGGCGGTACCGGATGCCGAGAAGGTCGTGGCCGACGCCGGGAACCGGCCGTTCACCAGCGACGAGGTCGGCGCGACCTGCACCGACTGCGCGGTGTCGGCCGAGGAGTACCAGGTGACGATGCGCTGCGCTTCGTCGGCCCCGACGCCCAGGATGACGCCGGAGAGCGTCGCCGTGGTGTCGGCGAGGGCGGCCGGTGCCGTCGTCGCGCCCGAGAGCACGAGCGAGACGCCGACGGCGGCCGTTGCGATCCACGCGGCGCGGCGACGCGTGCGCGTCCCGTGCGACGTCGATGCGGAAAGGAGCATGATGATCCGTTTCTCTCTGTGGGGACCCGCGATCGGGCGGGTGTTCCCACGCTCCGCCCGCTCGGTGACGAGCGCGTGAATGGCGGACGCAGCACAGCCATCGAGTCGAGCAACGCCCATCACTCGACGCCGAGGATGCGTTGGACGAACCACACGAGACCGGCGACGGTGACGACCACCGCGAGAAGGCCGCTCGCCCACATCCCGACGCGGGGGAACCGCCGGCGCAGCAGCACGAGCACCGGGAAGACGACGACGATGAGGCCGATCTGCACCGCCTCGATGCCGATGTTGAACACCAGCAGCGACCACAGCAGCGTCCACGACCACGGTTCGTCGATCCCGAGCGCCGACGCGAAGCCGAGTCCGTGCACGAGTCCGAACAGGAAGACCACGCCGACGCGCAGCCACCCCGCGCGATCGAGACGCAGGAAGCCGTGGGCACGCGACAGATCCTGATCGACCTCACCCCGGCGCCAGAGGCGCCAGAGGTACCAGGCGCCGACCACCGCGATCGACAGGGCGATCGTGGGCTCCACGATCGCAGGAGGAGCGGCGACGACGCCCGTCGCCGCGAGGATGAACGTGACCGAGTGCGCCACGGTGAAGGTGGTGGCGGCGACGACCACCTCGCGCAGACGTCGTGACCCGACGATGAGCGCGAGCAGGAACAGGATGTGGTCGATCCCCGTCAGCAGATGCTCGGCGCCGAGGCGGAAGAACTCCCAGAAGCGCTCGAGCGGCGACTGCGCCGTCGAGAACGACGGATGCTCGGCATCCAGCACCGTGCTGCCCTCGTGCAGGTCGAGCGCGTAGGTGAGGATCGTCTTCGTGTCGGTGACGAAGCCCTCGTCGTCGGGGAAGAGCGACGAGACGACCTCGTGCCCGTTCTCGGACGGCGGGCAGGCGTAGTCGACCTCGAGCACGGCGTAGGGCACGCCCTCCTGCTGCGTCATGGCGATGTCGTCGGCAATGGTCGGGGTGCACGCCGCCGCTCCGGCGACGCGGAACCTCCCGGCCACGTACGACGACACGTCATTGCGGTGCGCCTGGAGGGCGGCGACCTGCGCGTCGGCATCCCGGGCGTCGAAGGCGTCGGTCCCGGCCCGGAACAGGGCGTCGTCCTTCGCGGCATCGGCCGCGGACACGACGAGCAGGTCGTACTCGACCTGCAGCTGCGCGTGCACGACGCCCGGTCCCCCGCTCGACAGGTCGGCGTAGACCACCGACCGGATGCCGTGCGCCGATGCCGGAGCAGCGACGGCGAGGAGGGCGACGGCGGTCGCTGCGACGAACAGGGGGCGGAGCACGCGGCGGATCGTTTCTGACATGGGGTCCCTTCCGTCGCCGAGGGTGTCCCGCCGGCGTGAACGGTCGGACGCGGCGGGGCGAACGGAAAGGGAACGTGCGCCCGGTGTTCGCCCGCGGGTCACCCGCGTCGCGCAGGGTGTCACCGTGAAGCGAAGGATGACGGCCGCGGCGGCGCTCGTGCTGCTGGCGATGCTGACCGGCTGCAGCTCGGAGCCCGGGTGGAGCGAGATGCGAGCGGCACCCGCGCCGATCGGCACTCCCGCGGAGGGCTTCTTCCCCCTCACCCCTCCGGCGCCCGAATCGACGCTGAACCCCGAGCCCGGGTCGTGGGGCGGCGTGCGCGCGCCCGCGGGGTACCGCGTCGTTCTGCTGACCGTCGGCGACGACGCCCCCACCGCCGTCCTGGTCGACGCGGTGAGGGAGTGGGCCGACGAGACCCGCGCCGACCTGGAGATCGTGCATGCCGACGACGACATGATCGACGGGGCGGTGGCGGCCATGCGGATGAACCCCGATCTCATCATCAGCGCGGGCGATGCCCTGGTCGACCCGCTGGCCACGGTGACGGCGAACCATCTCGACCGGCAGTTCCTCATCGTCGGCGCGGAGCTCGCCGAACCCACCGAGAACGTCACCGCGGCCGACTGGACCGGAGCCGCCTATCGCGGCGAAGGCCTGGGCACGGCGGCGGCCTACGATCCCGCGTCGTTCACCCCGGAGCGCGCGGCCGCGGCGGTGCGCGCCGGGGTGGCGTCGGTGCTCACGGGGCAGCGCGGCATCGTGCTCTGGATGCAGTGACGGCCCGGGCGCTCCCCCGCACGAGACGCGGGTAGGGCGCGAGGCGCGGGCGCGGCTAGGGCGCGAGGCGGCGGCGCGACGCCCGGGGGCGAGGCCCCGGCGCGAGGCTCGGGCGGCGCGCAGCTCCCGCTCGACACCTCAGCGCGCGCGACGACGCGAACGGGAGATCAGGATGCCGGCGGCCAGCGCCCCGGAGCCGATGACGGCCGCGGCGGCGAGACCCGCGGCATCCCATCCGGTCTCGGGAAGGGACCCGTCGGGCGTCGCGGAAGGCGACGGGCGCCCGGGAGGAGGCGAGGTCGGCGCATCGGTCGGCCCGCCCGTCGGTGTCGCGCGGGCGGCGTCGGGGACCTCGACGACGATGATCTGGGAGTCCCCCGGCGCACCGCCCTCGGGGGCCGGGGTGGGCGCGCCGGCGCCGGCGAGGGTCAGCGCGATCGCGAACGTGACGACCATGATGGTGTCCTTTCCGTCTGTCACGGTGGCGGGTCGACGTGGACGCCGGTCCCTTCCCGACCGACCGGCCGGAGAACGCCGGGCGAAAAGGGTTCCAAGCGGGAGGGTGGTCGGACCACAACCGGTCCCTTAGCGCAGCAGCAAGAATGCGTCTTCTTTCATTCATAACGGTCGCAAAAATGCGCGCGGACGCCCCTAGCGTCATCGCATGGTCCCCCCTTTCGACGCGACGGCCGCGCCCTCCGCCGCGATGACACCGCCCGCGACTTCACCCGGCGAGCGCACCGAGCCCGGCCTCGTCGCCGGCACGCGCGCCGTGTTCTTCGTGTCGGACAGCACGGGTATCACCGCCGAGACGCTCGGCAGCGCCCTGCTCGCGAACTTCCCGGGGGCGCGCTTCGAGAGGCACACCATCCCCTTCCTCGGCAGCGTCACCGCCGTCGACGCGGTCGTCGCGCGGCTCGCCCGTTCCGCGGCCCAGGGGACGGGCGATGCGCCGATCGTCTTCGCGACGGTGAAGGATGCCGGCATCCGGGGACGTCTCGCCGACGCGGGCGCCGTGGTCATCGACCTGCTGGCCGGGCACCTCACCGAGCTCGAGGCGGAGCTCGGTGCGACCGCCGAGACCCGCGCGGGGCAGTATCACGGCCTGGGAGATCTGGAGCAGTACTTCCGCCGCATGCGGGCCGTGGAGTTCGCGATCGAGCACGACGACGGACAGAGCGGGCGCGACCTCGCGAGCGCCGACGTGATCATCGTCGCCCCCTCGCGGTGCGGGAAGACCCCCACCACGATGTACCTCGCCCTGCACTACGGGCTGCTCGTGGCGAACTACCCGCTCACCGACGACGACTTCCCGACCGACGGGCTGCCCCGCATCGTCGCGCCTCACGCCGAGCGCTGCTTCGGGCTGACCACGACCGCCCTGCGTCTCAGTCAGGTGCGGCACGAACGCCGCCCGCACTCGACCTACGCCAGCCTCGCCCAGTGCACCCTCGAGATCCGCCGGGCCGAAGACCTCTACCGCCGCACCCACATCCCGTTCCTCAGCTCCGCGACCCGGAGCGTCGAGGAGATGTCCGCCGTGATCCTGCAGTCCATGAACCTGCGGGACCGACCCCGAGAAAGGCCCACCCCATGACCAACATCCTGCGCTTCGACGAGATCGGCATGAGCGACCTCGCCCAGGTCGGCGGCAAGAACGCCTCGCTCGGCGAGATGGTGTCGCACCTGGCATCCGCCGGCATCCGTGTTCCCCCGGGGTTCGCGACCACCTCCGACGCCTTCGCACGGTTCCTCGCGGAGGGCGGGCTCGACGCCCGCATCCGCGCCGCCGTCGAGGGCATCGACGTCGACGATGTAGCAGCCCTCGCCCAACTCGGCGCCCGCGTGCGCGCGTGGATCGAGGAGCAGCCCTTCCCCGACGACCTCGACGCCGACATCCGCGCCGCCTACGCCGCTCTCGTCGCGAACGAGACCGACCCGGATGCCGTGACCTGGGCGGTCCGCTCCAGCGCCACCGCGGAGGATCTGCCCGACGCGTCGTTCGCGGGGCAGCAGGAGACCTTCCTCAACATCGGCGGGATCGAGAACATCCTCCAGGCGATCCGCCGGGTCTACGCCTCGCTCTACAACGACCGCGCGATCGCGTACCGCGCGCACCACGGCTTCGACCACCACGAGGTCGCCCTCTCGGCCGGGGTGCAGCGCATGGTGCGCTCCGATGTCGGCGCCTCGGGCGTGATGTTCACCCTCGACACCGAATCGGGCTTCGACGACGCGGTCTTCGTGACCAGCTCCTACGGCCTCGGCGAAGCGGTCGTGCAGGGCGCGGTGAACCCCGACGAGTTCTACGTCTACAAGCCGGGCCTGGCCGCCGGCCGCCCCGCGATCCTCAAGCGCAGCGTGGGGGAGAAGGCGATCGCGATGCGGTACTCCGACGGACAGCACGTCGACGGCAGCACGGCCTTCGTCGAGGTGGATGCCGATGACCGCACGCGCTTCTCGATCACCGACGCGGAGGTCGAGGAGCTCGGCCGCATCGCCCTCGTCATCGAGGAGCACTACGGCCGCCCGATGGACATCGAGTGGGGCAAGGACGGAATCGACGGACAGGTGTACGTGCTGCAGGCCCGACCGGAGACTGTGGTGTCGCGGCGGTCGGCGAACGTCCTGAGCCGTTTCGTGCTGGCCGAGCGCAGCGCGGTGCTCGTCGAGGGTCGCGCGATCGGCCAGCGCATCGGCGCAGGCCGCGTGCGTGTGCTCAGCTCGATCGATCAGATGGCCGACTTCGCGCACGGCGACGTGCTCGTGGCCGACATGACCGACCCGGACTGGGAGCCGATCATGAAGCGCGCCTCGGCGATCGTCACCGACCGCGGCGGACGCACCTGCCACGCGGCGATCATCGCGCGCGAGCTCGGCATTCCCGCCGTCGTCGGCACGGGCGTCGCCACGCACGCGCTGACGGACGGCCAGGAGGTCACCGTCTCGTGCGCCGAGGGCGACGACGGCCTCGTGTACGACGGCATCCTGGACTTCGCCGAGGAGCAGACCGAGCTCGACCGGATGCCGGCCGCCCCCGTGAAGATGATGATGAACGTCGGCACCCCCGACCAGGCCTTCGCGTTCTCGCGGCTGCCGCACGCGGGCGTCGGGCTCGCGCGGCTCGAGTTCATCATCAACCGTCAGATCGGGATCCACCCGCGGGCGCTGCTCGAGCTCGACCGCCTCGACGGGGCCCTCGCCGACGAGATCCGCGCGCGCATCGCGGCCTACCCCTCGCCCGAGGAGTACTTCATCCGGCGGGTCGCCGAGGGCGTCTCGATGATCGCCGCGGCCTTCGCTCCCGAACCCGTGATCGTGCGTCTGTCGGACTTCAAGTCGAACGAGTACGCCAACCTGCTCGGCGGCACGCTGTACGAACCCGACGAGGAGAACCCCATGCTCGGGTACCGCGGGGCGGCGCGGTACGTCTCGCCGGAGTTCCGGGCGTGCTTCGACATGGAGTGCGAGGCGCTGCGACGCGTGCGCGACGAGATGGGCCTGACCAACGTGCAGATCATGGTGCCCTTCGTCCGCACGGTCGGCGAAGCGAAGGCCGTCGTCGACCTCCTCGCGCAGAACGGTCTGCGCCGCGGCGAGAACGGCCTGAAGGTCGTCATGATGTGCGAGCTGCCGGCCAACGCGATCCTCGCGGAGCGCTTCCTCGAGCACTTCGACGGCTTCTCGATCGGCTCGAACGACATGACCCAGCTGACCCTGGGCCTCGACCGCGACTCGGCGCTCATGGCATCCGCCTTCGACGAGCGCGACCCGGCGGTGCTGCACCTGCTGGGACTGGCGATCGACGCGTGTCGGCGGCAGGGCAAGTACGTCGGCATCTGCGGGCAGGGACCGAGCGACCACCCCGACTTCGCGCAGTGGCTCGTGGCGCGCGGCATCCAGTCGCTGTCGCTGAACCCCGACACGGTCGTCGAGACGTGGCTCGCCCTCGCGGCGAACGAGCGGCCCAAGGCCGAGATCCTGGCGCAGGCGCACCTGTCGCGATTGTGAGGGAGGCGGGCCGGGGCGCGTGGAGCGTCCCGGCCCGGAGAATCGTCCGCTCGGACGACGGGGATACCTCCCCCGGCCGACGACGCGCGGGGCGCCGCTCGCTGTGATGGAGGCATGACTTCTTCTGCTGTGCTCACCGCCCACGGGCTCGTCAAGAGCTACGGAGACCTGCGTGCCCTCGACGACGTCTCGCTGACCATCCACGCCGGTGAGTCCGTCGCCGTGATGGGTCCGTCGGGATCGGGCAAGACGACGCTGTTGCACTGTCTCGCGTCGGTCATCGCCCCCGACTCCGGCTCGATCGTGCTGTCCGCCCCCGGCGCGGCTTCGCGCGAGCTGGTCGGGCTGTCGGAGGGCGAGCGCGCCCGCGTGCGCCGCGAGGCCCTGGGCTTCGTGTTCCAGCAGCACCTGCTGCTGCCCGAACTGACCGCGGTCGAGAACGCGGCCCTGCCGCTGCTGCTGACGGGCACGAAACGACAGGATGCCGAACGACACGCCGCCGTGTGGCTGGCCGCGCTCGGACTGGCCGGGCTCGAGGAGCGCCGTATCGGCCAGCTGTCGGGCGGTCAGGCGCAGCGCGTCGCGATCGCCCGCGCCCAGGTGACGGGAGCGCCGGTCGTCTTCGCCGACGAACCGACCGGGGCTCTCGACTCGGCGACCTCGGCCGAGGTTCTCGACGCCCTGCTGCACGCCACGACGGGTCAGGGGCGCACGCTCGTCGTCGTCACGCACGACGCCGACGTCGCCCGCCGGTGCTCGCGCACGGTGCGGGTGAGCGACGGGCGCGTCGTCAGCGACACCGGCGCGGTCGCGTCGGCCGGGGGCGCGCGATGAGCGTCGTCCTGCCCCTGGCGCGGCAGCTCACGCGTCCCGCGCGGCAAGGTCGAGCCGCCGTCGCGCTGCCGATCGTCGCGTTCGCCGTCACGACCTCACTGCTGCTCGTGGTCGCCGGAGGAGCGCGGATGTTCCTCGTCGACCCGCGCACCGCGGACGGGAACGGCCTCTACGGCATCCTCGCGGTGCTCGCCCTGCTGCTGCTCGCCGTCCCGCTCGTCACGCTCGGCGCCGCGGCCGCCCGCCTCACGAGCCGGCGCCGCAACGACCGCCTCGCGACCCTGCGGCTGCTGGGCGCGAGCACGCGCGAGCTGTGGGCGCTCACCGTCCTCGAGGCGACGGCCGTGGCCGCCGTCGGCGCCGTCGTCGGGGTCGCGATCTATGCGGCGCTCCTTCCGCTCGTGGGGCTCCTGCCGTTCTTCGGCGCTCCCGTCGGCGTCGCCGCCGTGGCGATCGACCCACTGCTCGGCCTCGGTGTGCTCGGCGGTGTCATCGTGGTCGGCGCGGCGAGCGCTGCCGCGAGCCTGCGCCGGGTCGCCGTCACCCCGCTCGGGGTGCGGACCCGCAGCGCCGCTCCCCCGTCGCGCACGGCCGCCCTGGTGGTCGGTGGGGTGCTGATCGTCGCCGTCGTACTGCTGGTGTCGAACTTCTCGGTCGTCGCGCAGCTGCTCGGCCCGGCTGTGGGGATCGCCCTACTGCTGGGCGTCTTCGCGGGCGCGCTCGCCCTGCTCAATCTCATCGGCGCGCCGATCGTCGCCGCGCGGGGACGATCGCTGGCGCGTCGCGCGCGCACCGCGTCCGAGCTCATCGCGGGGCGCGAGCTCGCCGCGCACGCGGGCCCGGCCTGGCGGCGCGTGTCGGGGATGGCCATCGTCGCCTTCATCGCGGTCGTGGCCGGGTGCGGACTGTCGATCGTCGACGTCGCGGGCGACGCCGGACCGACGACGCTGATGACCGACATCCGCACGGGAGTGCTGGTCACGCTCGGCATCGCGTTCCTCCTGCTCGCCTGCGCCGTGGGGGTGACGCAGGCGGCGTCGGTGCTCGAGGAGCGCGAGCTGATCGTCGGGCTCGATCGTCTCGGCATCCCGGATGCCGAGCTGCGGCGCGCACGTCGACTCACGGTCATGGTGCCGTTGCGGTGGGCCGCGGGAGGCGGTGCCGCGCTCGGGCTGATGATGGCGTTCCCGATCGTGGGGATCAGCCTGATCGTCGCGCCCCTGTCGGTGCTGACCATCGTCGCGACCTTCGCCGGCGGCTTCGCGCTGGTGCGCGCGGCGCTGGCCTCGACCCGGCCGATCGTCGACGGCATCCGCCGCGAGACGGTCTGAGCCCGAAGACCCCCGCCCGCCGCACACGCGAGCGGGCGGGCGAGGCCGCGGACCGGGAGGGTATGTTGGGGGCTCCTCCCGGCCCGCGGGTCTCATCGAACGCCGACGCCCTTCCGGCGTTCGGCGCGGGTCACGGGCGCGGCGACCTTCTCGGGCGCGTCTGTGGTCTGCGCGGCCGCGGCTTCGGCATCCGTCACCTTCGGCTTGCGGGGCCACCAGAACCGGTCGCCGGCGATGAATGCCATGGCCGGCACGATGACCGTGCGCACGAGCAGCGTGTCGATCAACACGCCGATGCAGACGATGATGCCGATCTGCGTGAGCGTGATGAGCGGCAGCACGCCCAGCACCGCGAACACCGCGGCGAGCAGGATGCCGGCGCTCGTGATCACCGCGCCGGTCGCGGCGAGCGCGCGGATCATGCCCTGCGTGGTGCCGAGCGTGCGGCTCTCCTCCTGCGCGCGGGTGACGAGGAAGATGCTGTAGTCGACGCCGAGGGCGACCAGGAACAGGAAGCTGAACAGCAGCACGTTCGTGTCGATCGCGGGGAAGCCGAACAGCGGCGTCTGGAACAGCCACCACGCCGCCCCCACCGCCGAGAAGAAGCTCGCGACGACGGCGAGGAGCAGCAGGATCGGCGCCAGGAGGGCGCGCAGCAGGATCACCAGCACGATGAAGACCAACACGAGGATCAGCGGGATGATCAGGTCTTGATCGCGCTGCTGGGCTCCGGCGACATCGAGGGCCTGGGCGTCGAGCCCGCCGACGAGCGCCTCGCCGGAGCCGACCGTGTCGAGGTCGGCGCGCAGTCGTTCGATGGTCGCGAAGGCCTCGGGGGTCTCGGCCGACGACGAGAGCGTGACGTCGACGCGGGCCCAGTCGCCGTTCTCCTCGGCGAGGCGGGCGGAGTCGACGCCCTCGATCCCGCTCGCCGCCGCCACGACCGCGTCGGCATCGACGACGGGCGCGACCACGGTCGCCGGGGAGGTGGCGCCGGCCGAGAACGCCTCCGCGAGCACCTCCTGACCCGTCACGGCGTCGGGCTTCTGCAGGAAGCGGTCGTTCTGCGACAGACCCGTCTGCACGAAGAACAGTCCGCTCGCGAGCGCTCCGAGCACGACCGCCCCGCTCAGCGCGACCACGACAGGGCGACGCGAGACCCCGCGACCGAGCTTCCCCCACGGGCTGCGCGAGATGGCATCCGGCGAGCCGAAGCGCGGGACGTAGGGCCAGAACAACCAGCGACCGAACAGCACGAGGGCGGCCGGCAGCACGAGCAGGGCGAACGCCATCGCCACGATGATGCCGACCGCGCACGCCAGTCCGAGCGCGCGGTTGCCCGACAGCTCGCCGAGCAGCAGCGTTGCGAGGGCCAGCGCCACCGTGGAACCGCTGGCGATGATCGCCGGGCCGGCGCCGCGGACGGCGCGACGCATGGCCTCGCGCCGGTCTTCGGCCGATCGCAGCTCGTCACGGTAGCGGGCGATGAGCAGAAGGGCGTAGTTGGTGCCCGCGCCGAACACGAGCACCGACAGGATGCCGGTGATCGACGCGTCGAGCTGCACCCCCACCGCGGCCGCGACGCGGCGCGCGACGATGCCGGCCGACGCGTCGGCGGTGCCGATGACGATGAGCGGAACGAGCCAGAGCCACGGGCTGCGGTAGGTGATGAGCAGCAGGACGGCGACGACGATGACGGTGGTCAGCAGGAGGGTGAAGTCGGCGCCGTCGAACACCGCGGCGATGTCGACCTCGAAGCCCTCGGGGCCGGTGAGGTACGTGCGCACCCCGTCGAGGCCGTCGGCGGCGAGCGTGCGGATCTCAGCGGCGCGCTCGGCCTGGGCCTCGACGTCGGCCTCGGGAGCGAGGGGCACGACCAGCAGGGCGACGGTGCCGTCTTCCGACACCTGCGGCGGCGGAATGAAACCCTCGGGCGTCAGGTCGACGAGGTCTCCGAACGCCTTCTGCTGGATGGCGGCGACCGTCTCGGCGGGGAGAGCCTCGCCGTCGTCGGAGGCGAACACGACCAGCGCCGAGGTGGTGTCGGCATCGGGGAAGGTGTCGAGCACCTTCTGCACCCGCGCGGACTCGGCCGTGTCGGGCAGACCCGTGGCCGGTGCCGTGTCGCTCGTCGCGCCCGAGCCGAGGGCGAACAGCGCCGCGACGCCCGCGAACGCCACGACGAGCACGATCCACGAGGTGCGGGCCGAGGTGAGGAAACGGAGGAAGCCGGTCATGGGGGGCCTTCGCTAGATTTTGGAGTATCTCGATTATCGAGATACGAGAAAGGTAGCCCAATCACGCGTAGAGTGCCAGTCATGGAAGAGCCGAACCCTTCCTCCCCACCCCCCGTCGTCGGCGGCGTCGCCGTGCCGCCCACGCGGCGCCCGACCGCGCTCGTGCGCGACCTCTTCACCGCCGGATCGCTCTTCGAGAAAGCGCTGCAGCGTGAACTCGCCGTCAATCCGACGGGCCTGGATGCCATGGGCCACCTCGTCATGTCGGGCCCCCTCTCTCCGGGGGAGCTCTCGCGACGCCTCGACCTCACGACGGCCGCCACCACCGCCGCGATCGACCGCCTCGTCGACCTCGGACACGTCACGCGCACCCCGCACCCCACCGACCGCCGGAGCGTCCTCGTGGTGCCCACCGACACCTCGATGGCCCGCGCGATGGGGCACCTGATGCCGATGATCGCGAGCGTCGACGCCGTGCTCGACGAGTTCAGCGACGAGGAGCAGGACGTCATCACCCGCTACCTCGAGCGCGTGATCGCCTCGTACGGCATCCCCGACGCCGAAGCGATCCCGTCGATGGCGGTCCCGCGCTCGACGCACTGACCCGAGCCGCGCGCCTCCCGCCGCCGCGCGCCCGCGCGTTGGGGTCGCCGCCCGCCGCGCGTGCGTCGCCGCCCGCCGCGGGCGCTTCTGCCGCGCCGGCAACGAGTCCCAACATCCCGCCGAGTGTCCACGACACCCGGGCGGGTTTTCAGAACGTCCGGGTTTCTCGGACACTCGGTGGGCCCGGGGCGTCCGCCGACGCAGCGGGTCACATCGCGGCGGACCGCTGTCGAGGCGTGCGGCCGCGCCACCCGCCTCGGCCCCGGCATCCCGCCGAGTGTCCACGACACCCGGACGGGATTCTCCGGCGCCCGGGTTTGGTGGACACTCGCTGCGCCCGCGCGGCCGCGGCCGCGCCGGTTCGACGCCCGGCCCCACCGAGGAACCCCCGGCGCGACTGCTACCGTGCGGGAGTGCTTCCGGATGCCCCCGCCCCACGCCGTATCCGCGTCTCGGCCGCGGTGATCACCGACGCCGACGGTCGCCTGCTCGTCGTGCGCAAGGCCGGCACGACCGCATTCATGCAGCCCGGCGGCAAGCCCGAGCCGGGCGAGAACCCGGCCGAAACGCTCGTGCGCGAGCTCGCCGAGGAGATCGGCGTGCGCGTCGCCCCCGACGCCCTCGAGCCGCTCGGAGAGTTCAGCGCCTCCGCGGCCAACGAGCCCGGCTTCGAGGTGGTCGCCGACGTGTTCCGCGTCGACATCGGCTCCCAGCAGCCGACCCCGGATGCCGAGATCGCCGAGCTCCGCTGGGTCACCGCCGCGACGGCATCCGAGATCGAGATCGCCCCGCTCGCGCGGGAGTACTTCCTGCCGGCCTGACGCCGCGGGCGTACCGGTCCCGTCGACAGGCCCAGGGTCCTCACGCCGCGGCGTTCGCCCGGCGACTCACCAGCTGCTCTTGCTGTAGTCCTTCAGGAAGATGCCGAACAGGTCTTCGCCGGCCTCGCCGCGCACGATCGGGTCGTACACGCGCGCCGCGCCGTCGACGAGGTCGAGCGGGGCGTGGAAGCCCTCCTCGGCCAGGCGCACCTTGGTGAAGTGCGGGCGCTCGTCGGTGATCCAGCCGGTGTCGACCGCGGTCATCAGGATGCGGTCGTTCTCGAACATCTCGCGGGCACTCGTACGCGTGAGCATGTTCAGCGCGGCCTTGGCCATGTTCGTGTGCGGGTGGCCGGGGCCCTTGTAGCCGCGACCGAACACGCCCTCCATCGCCGAGACGTTGACGATGTACTTTCGGTCGAACGTGGATGCCGCCATCGCGGGCCGCAGGCGACTGACCAGCAGGAACGGCGCGGTCATGTTCGCCAGCTGCACCTCGAGCATCTCGAGGGGCTCGACCTGGTCGACGTGCTGCGTCCAGCTGTTGATGCGGTCCTCGTCCGGGATGAGGCCGCCCGCGTCGATCGCCGTCCCGGTCATCAGCCGCTCGAGCGACGACGAGCCCGCCGCCATCGCCTCGGCGGTCAGCTCGTCGGCCGTGCGGGCGGCAGACGCGAGGATCGGGTGCGCCGACACCGACTGCGCGAGCGCGAGCGGGTGGGCGTCGTTCGTGTGGCCGAAGGTGACGAGCTCGGGCAGCGGTCCGTCGGGGAGCGGTGCCAGTTCGGCATCCACCAGGGGTTTGTAGGCTCCCGGCGAGCGCCGCACGGTTTGAGCGGCGTTGTTGATGAGGATGTCGAGCGGACCATCGGATGCCACCGACTCGGCGAGCCCGATCACCTGCGCCGGGTCGCGCAGGTCGATGCCGACCACCTTGAGGCGGTGCAGCCAGTCCGCACTGTCGGGCAGCGACGAGAACCGGCGCACCGCATCGCGCGGGAAGCGCGTGGTGATGGTCGTGTGCGCGCCGTCGCGCAGCAAGCGCAGGGCGATGTACATGCCGATCTTGGCGCGACCGCCGGTCAGCAGGGCCCGACGCCCGGTGAGGTCGGTGCGGGCGTCGCGCTTCTCGTGGCTCATCGACGCGCAGTCGGGGCAGAGCTGGTGATAGAACGCGTCGACGAGGGTGTAGTCCTCTTTGCAGATGTAGCAGGCGCGCGCCTTGATCAGCTCGCCCGCGAACGGCATCTCGGTGCGGGCCTGCAGCGGGATGCCACGGGTCTCGTCGTCGATGCGATCGGGAGCGCCGGTGGCGGTGGCGGCCACGACCGCGCGGTCGGCGTCGGCGATGCGCTGGCGCTTCTCCTTGCGCGACTGCCGCTTGACGTCCTTGTAGAGCTTGCCGGTCTGACGGCGCAGGGCGATGTAGGCGGGGTCGTCGTGGTCGAGCGAGGAGGCGGCGTCGATGACGCGCAGCGCGATCTCGAGCTCGTACGGGTCGATGGTGGTCGACCGCGCGGCATCGCGGTCGGGGTCCAGCAGTGTTTCGGGCACGGGGCAGTGTATCGAGGCCTTGCTGAACGACCGGTGGGCCCGGGCGTGTCGTGGGCCGGGCGCTGCGGGCCCGCGCGCGACCCCGCGCCTCGCGAGAACAGGCGATCGTGCGAGGACAGGACGGTCCGGCCCCGTTCCACCGCGATCCCCTGTCCGGGCGTGTGCACGCAGACGCGCTACAGCTTCCCCCCGTCGACCCACCGCGTGTGCGCCTTCAGCGCGTGCAGCACGGCGAGGCGCACGACGAAATACAGGGCCGCCCCGATGACGACGAGGCCGACACCCCACACGAGCAGAAGGATGAGGGCGTGGGCTCCGAACATCCGGCGAGCCTAGCGAACGGCCGCGGCCGCGGCTACGTGATTCCTCTTCGATCGGTCGTAGGTCAGCAGCCACCGCTGCGCGGGCACCTCGACCAGCTTGTGCATCACGAACGCCAGGGCGAGCGCGATCCCGAACGCGGCGAGCGCGAGCAGAACCGCACGGCGCCACGGCAGCTGCGGGTGCCCGTCGGGCCAAGCAGACGACACCGACGCGATCACCAGCAGATGCACGAGGTAGAAGGCGAACGACACGCGCCCGAGTTCCTGCCAGAGCGGACGCGCGAGGAACGTCGACGAGCGGTGCGCATCGGCCGAGGCCAGCGAGGCCACGAGCAGAGCGAAGGCCCCGACGGTCACCGCGAGACCGGGGTGCACGTCGGTGCCGGGCAGCGTCGGCGCCTCCGACAGGGCGTAGCCGACGACCGCGAGCGGCAGCACGAAGCGCACCCGAGGTGGCATCCACGCCCCGCGCTTCACGAGCAGCGCGAGGGTGACGCCGACGACGAACTCCGGCAGCCGCAGGAGGGGAGTGGATGCCGCCGACATCGGCACCGGCGAGAGCGCGGCGATCTGCGGGGCCAGCGCGACGAGCGCGAGTGCGATGCCGACGGTGATCGTCTGGGAACGGGCGGAGAGCCGCACGAGCGGGCGGATGAGGAACGGGAAGCTGAGGTAGAAGAACGCCTCGCACACGAGCGACCAGCTGGCGGGGTTGCCGGCCTGCCACCAGTCGGGCACCCACCCGTTGATCAGCAGCACATTCGCCGCGAGCGGGGCGGCGCCGTCGGTGCGGATCTCGGGCACGAGGGTCGCGGCGGCGACGAGCGCGAGACCGACGCCCACGAGGTGCAGCGGGTAGATGCGCGCGAAGCGGTGCCACCAGAACGAGCCCGCGCTCTGCTGCGGCTTGAAGCCCCAGGCCAGCACGAACCCCGAGAGGATGAAGAAGAGCGTGACGCCGGTCTTTCCGGCCTCGAAGACGAAGGCCCACACGTCGCCGGCTGTTCCGCCGAAGTACTCGACCGCCATGAGGTGGTGACCGAAGATGAGCATCGCGGTCGCCCAGCGAAGGCCCGTGAGCGAGGGAAGGTGGCGCGCCGCCGTCGGAGCAGCGGATGCCGACGGCACGGCCTGGACGCGAGGGGTCGCCATCGTGGTCATGCCGTCGCCTCCCGTCTCGTCGTCGTTCGTCCGGCGCGCGATACGGGCGCTCGTCGACGACGTCGTTGGGTCGACCTGAGCACGTGGAGTCGCGCAGACCGGGTGAGACGGTACTGGACCGGGTTGTGGAGATCCCTGAGAGGGGTGGGGGCTTGACGGAAAGTCTCGCGGCGGGTTTCCGCGGAATCACGGGACGAAATGGCCACCCTCCCCGGCGGGCGGGGGCCGATCGTTCGCCCGCGAGGACCGGCGCCCGCCCCCTCCCCCGGCATCCGATGCGGGCCGGCACCGCCCTTCCCCGCCCCGCATCCGTCCCGGTAGCCTGGCGCTTCCATGACGATCGGGAGACACGGATGACGACAGGCTCCCTGCGGAACCTCCCACCCGAGACGCGCGTGCGGCGCGCACGGATCTTCGCGTACGTGGTGGGCGTTCTGTTCGTGGTCGGCGGCGCCGGCTTCCTCGCGATCAGCGGCGGATCCCCGCTCTTCCTCGTCGCCGCGGCGACGATGTTCGCCCTGGCGATCCTGATGATCGTCGCCGTCCACCGCGCCTCCCCCGCGACGCGCGCGATCGCTCTCGCCGTGGCCGCGCTCGGCGTGGTCGTGGGCTTCGTCGTGGCGTTCGCGACGTCGTCGACCGACACCGGGTCACCGCTGGTGTCGATGATCGGTGTCGCGCCGGTCCTGCTGATCGGGGCGTTCCTCGTCCACCTGTTCTCGAGAGCGGTCGAGGTGCACCGGGGCTGACCCGGGTCAGTCCTCCTCGGGCAGCGCCCGCTGCGCCACCACGCGCCGCGCCTCGACCACCGCTTCGGCGAACTCGGTGTCGGGGTCGTCCATGACGATCGCCGTCGCCCGCGCGTGCGCGCTCACGACGTCGTAGGGCGAGGCCGCCGCGCGCTCGACGGCGGCTTCGGCGCGGTACCCGATGGCCGCGAACGCGCGGCTCAGGCTCCGCTGAGTGTCGTGGTCGCCGCGTCCGAATTGGGTCGCGAGCTCGTCGGCGAGCGACTCGTGGGCGTCGTCGGGAACGAGCCCGGATGCCGTGCGCCACGCCGCCCGCGCCACCTCGGGATGCCGATCGCGCAGCACCACCGGCGTGATCACGGCGAACGCAGCGGGGTCGCCGATCTTGGACAGCGTGTGCAGGGCCTGGCTCCGCGCCTGCGGGACCTCGGATGCCACCTCGGGCAGCAGCTCCGCGACGGTCCGGGTCGCGTCGTGACGCGTGAGCGCCCACGTGAGCATGTCGCGCACGAAGAAGTCGGGCTCGACCGCGCACCGGGCCACGAGTTCGGCGATGTAGCTGTCGTCGGGCCGCGTCCCCGCGGCGAGCGCCGCTTGCAGGCGCGCCGAGGCGTCGGAGTGCGCGAGCGCCGCGCGCAGGCGGTCGGCGGGGGTGGTGTCGGTCATCGTGGTTCCAGGGTTTCACGCCCCGTGGCGGCGAGGGTCGTCAGACGGATGCCGTGACCGACCGGGATGCGCGGAACGTCGGCCTACCGGCATCCACTCGCTGCGTGCTCCGCGTGCCGCCCCGGTGATCTACTTGCGCCCCACCCGCCGCTCGACCAGCTTCCGCGCGACGTCCATGAAGCTCGGGGCGTACTTCGCCCACTCCTGATCGAGTTTGCGCACGTCGATCTTGCCGGTGTGCAGCAGCTCGCAGATCTTCAGCCAGCTCTCGCCCGTCGCTGCCGTCAGCGCCGCCGCCACGGCCGCGTTCACGACGATCCCCGCGCCCGGGATGAGCTTGAGGAAGCTCGTCGCGAGCGCGCGCCCGGCCACCTGCACGCCGAACTGCGCGAGGGCCCCCGCCGAGAGCATCGTCTTGACCTCGAGGTCGTAGATGGCGGCGATGCGTCCCATCATCGTCAGCTGGATCGGCGCCAGCGTGACAGCATCCGACACAGGAAGCGGAACGGATGCCGCCCCCGCGGCCGCTGCGGACGCCGCGGCGATGATCGGCCGCGCCATCTCCCTCTTCCACGGGAGGTTGAGTCGCTGTGCGATGCGAAAGGCGTCCTTGTCGCGGTCGGGGGCGAGTTCGAGGGTCTCCGTGACAAGGTCACCGAGGCCGTGCCCCTTCCCCTTCCCGTGCCGGTCGCGGGTGGAGGTGAGGATGACCTGTCGGTACGGGATGCGGATGCGCTCGCCCGTCGACGGGTCGACGGGGTCGTTGAGCCAGTCGACGAACGCCTGCAGGTCTTTCGCGACGCCCTGGTGCCCGGTGATCGGGTTCTTGATCCAGTCGACCTTCGTCAGCACGAGGATCACCGGCAGCCCCCGCGCGTCGAGCTCGCGGATCATGGCGATGTCGGCCGGAGTGAGACGGTCGTCGGCGGCCCGCACGCAGTACCAGACGACGGAGATCTGATGGTTGCCGGGGTGGGCGGCGATGGCATCCAGGTGGTTGCGCAGCTGCTGATCCGGCGGAACGGGCGAGCCGATCTCGAACCCCTCGACGTCCCAGATGCCGAGCGAGTCGTCGCTATAGAAGTGCACGCCCCGCGTGACGGGGAGCCCCCGCCCGACCTTCGCCCAGTCGCGCCCGAACACCGCGTTGACCAGCGACGACTTGCCGACGCCCGACGCGCCGACGATCGCGAGGTTGAACCGGCCGTACCGCGACTTCGCCTCCGACGTCGCCTCGACGAAGGCTTTCTCGTCGAGCGGCCGCGCGTCGGTGTTCTTCTTCGCCATGGTCTCGCCTCCCCGGGTGGTGACTCAGTTCGCGACCCGCGGATGCGGATGGGATCGAATCTACGGGGCGGGGCGGCGGGGGGAGCTTTCAGCGGGTGGCCCTTGTGCGGGCCCGGAGGCCGTGGAAGGAGCGGTCTGCACGTGCACCTCCTTCTCCTCGGCCCCGGCCGCATCGTGCAGCGCGGCACGCGCGAGGGCTTCGTCCGCTTCTCGGACGCGTTGCCATCGCCAGATGAGCACGATGTACACCGCCGCTCCCAGCGAGCACGCAAGAGCCGGTACCCACAAGCCGCGAAAGGCGAACGCGGCCGGGAACACCAGAAGAATCGGCACCGGAAACGCGAGCAGAACAATCCGCTTCAGCTCGAAGCTCGACATCCCCATGAGCACCAGACCATCTCAGCTCCCGCCTGGATGCCAGAGCTTGACACGGCGAACGACCTGCAGCTCGAGGCGCTCACGGCTGCCGTCGCACCGCGCTCCACTCGCCCGCGGCATCCCGCACGAACACGATCCGGTCGTGCAACCGCGACGGACGCCCCTGCCAGAATTCGATCTCGCGCGGCTCCACCCGATACCCGCCCCAGTGCGGCGGCCTCGGCACGGGCTGGTCGTCGCCGAAGCGGGCCGACACCTCCGCCATCTGCTCCTCGAGCGCGGCACGGGATGCCACGGGCTCCGACTGGTGGCTCGCCCAGGCCGACAGTTGCGATCTGCGCGGCCGTGACGCGAAGTAGGCGTCGTCCCGCTCAGCGGGGAGGGGCGTGGCCGTGCCGAGAACGATCACCTGCCGCTGGAGTGCGTACCAGGGGAACAGGATCGACACCGCCGCGTTCCCCGCCAGCGCCTGCCCCTTCCGCGATTCCCGGTTGGTGAAGAACCACAGCGCACCGTCGTCGTCGACCCCGCGCAGCAGTACGGTCCGCGAGGTCGGCCGGTGCTCGGCATCCACCGTCGAGACGACCATCGCGTTCGGTTCGGGGAGGTCCGCGGCATCCGTGAGCCACCGCTGGAAGAGCGCGAGAGGGGATGCCGTCAGCGCGGCGTCATCGAGCTCGTCGAGCGTGTAGTCGAGGCGGTGGGCGAGGGGGTTCTCGGTCATCGCGCGGTCCTCCGAAGCGTCGCTGGGGGCACCATCGTATGCGCGCCGAGTCCGGCCGCGGACCGATCTCCGCGCGGGACGATTCGCGCTCGGACGCGTGCGCGAGTCGTTCCGCAAGAGACGGCTGTGCGAAGTCGTCGAAATCAGAGCCCGGCGATCCCCGCCGACCGCACGACGAAGTACACGAGCGTCGCCACCACGGCCGCCACGAGCACCACCGCGGTCCAGAACATCGCGATGCGCAGGCGGCGGGTCTGGGCGGATTCGCCCGGACGGTTCCAGGGCGCGCGCGCCATCACTGCTCTGCTCCGACTCGTGCGATCCCGGTCGACATCAGCATCCGTTCCCCCGGCGCTGCTCCATGGACGAAAGGCCACGCTAGCCAGCCCCACGTGTGGATGCCAGCACCTGGCGGCAGCCGACGTCAACCCACCGCTGCACAGATGTGCATCCCGTGGAATAGGTCGTCGCCGCGCTCCGTTACCTTCGCGTGGCCCTGTGACCCCACGAAAGGACTCCCGTGAGCCTGTTCAGCCCCACCACCGTCGGCAGCATCGGCGTGCGCAACCGCGTGTCGCTCGCCCCCATGACCCGCCTGCGCGCGAGCGCCGACGGCGTTCCCGGACCGATCGTCGCGAAGTACTACGAGCAGCGCGCCGGCATCGGACTCCTCGTCACCGAGGGCGTGTTCCCGAGCGCGGAGTCGAAGGCGTACCCCGGCCAGCCCGGAATCGTCACCGACGAGCAGGCCGCCGGCTGGGCGAAGGTCGCGGATGCCGTGCACGCCGAAGGCGGAGTGGTGTTCATGCAGCTGATGAACGGCGGACGCGTCACCCACACCGACATCACCGGCACCGACCGCATCGTCGCCCCCTCGGCGATCGCGATCGAGGGCGACACCCGCCTCGCCGACGGCTCGAAGGTCGCGTACCCCGTGCCCCACGCCCTCGAGACCGAGGAGCTCGCGACCGTCCGCGACGAGTTCGTGAAGGCCGCCCGTCGAGCCGTGGATGCCGGCATCGACGGCGTCGAGCTGCACTCGGCGAACGGATACCTGCTGCACGAGTTCCTCTCCCCCGCCTCCAACCAGCGCACCGACGGCTACGGCGGATCGCCCGAGGCCCGCGCCCGCTTCGTCATCGAGGTCGCCCAGGCCGTCGTCGCCGAGGTCGGCGCCGACCGCGTCGGCATCCGCATCTCCCCCGCCCACAACATCCAGGACGTCTGGGAGAAGGACGACGCCGAGACCCGCGCCACCTACGAGGCCCTCATCGCCGGCCTCGCCCCGCTGGGCCTCGCCTACCTGAGCGTGCTGCACGCCGACCCCGCGAGCGACCTCATCCAGGATCTGCGCCGCGCCTTCGGCGGAACCTTCATCGTCAACTCCGGCTTCTCGAAGATGACCACGCGCGACGAGGCCATCACCGCCGTCGACGAAAACATCGCCGATCTGGTCGCCGTCGGCCGCCCCGCGATCGCCAACCCCGACCTGGTGACGAGATGGGAGCAGGGAGCCGAGGAGAACGAGGTCGACCAGGCCTCGGTCTACGGCCCGGATGAGCGCGGGTACACGGACTACCCGTTCCTTCAGGACTGACGCATTTCTGAAGGGCCCCGCGCGTTCGCCGCGCGAGGCCCTTCTCTCATGCCGGCACGTAGCGCTACACGGTCGCGGGAGACCACATCACCCGCGGTGACGTCGCGTCCCCGTCGAGCGATGCGTCTCATGTCGGCGGATGCCAGGCCCCCGACTACACGAGCGAGGGCCACGAGGGAGCGCCCGAAAGACGGCCCCCTGTGGCCCTCGAAGTGGTGGAGCGGTCAGACCTCAGAGGTGAGGGAACGCCTCGACCTTGCTATCCAGCGGCACCTGCCAGAGCGGCACGTTCCACGCCGCCGTGCCGCCGGCGGGCACGCGGTCCGTGTACGCCGAGTCGACGCCCACGATCTTGCCGCCGCCGTCACGAGCGATCACGTCGATGCGAACCATGTCCTGGTCCTCGGTGAAGTTGCTGGTGACGGTGCCGTTGACCGTCATCCAGTCGTACTCCGAGCCGGTGGTCACCTCACCCAGCGTGAACGATCCGGTCTCCGCGGCGGGCGAGTACGTCGCTGCGTCAGCGGTCGGCCCGCGCACCTCGATGCGGGCGATCTGCGCCGATCCCACCTGCAAGAACCGGCCCACGAACCATGAACCGCCCGAGAGGATGGTGCTGTAGTCCATGCCGGTGTCGAGCAGCACGCCGTTCGCATCGTAGGCCTCTACTTTGATGGCAGCGTTGCCGAAGACGTAGTTCTCGTTCGGGTTGGTCAACTGTACGGCGTACCAGCCCATGCCGCTCTCGGTGTCCACGCCGAAGGCGGTCTCGCCCAGCACCAGCTCCTGCGCGGCTGCCAGAGCCGGCTCGTCAGCGGTCGCGGGCGCGTCCTCCTCGACGATGCCGGAAGTGCCCACCTCTCCGGTGACCGTGTCGCTGAACGCGTTGTCGAAGGCCGTGGCAGCGACGACGAGAAAGACGATGACCCCGATGATCGTGCCAACGACCGACACGATGATTGCGGTGACACCCTGCCACTTCGGCTTGTCTTTCTGGAAGAGCGCCACGATGCCGAGGATGAAGGAGATCGGCAGCAGAATCCACCCGACGATGAGGGCCCCGGGGATGCACGCGAAGATGAATCCCACGGCCGCCAGAGCGACTGCCACAATTCCGAGCACGTTGCGAGGCCCCTTCTCCGGCTCGGGAGCCGTCGGCCCGGCGGCGACGACGTCGCCCTGGCCCGGTTCGGTGCCTGCAGGACGAACGTGATCGGTCCACGCGGCGCCGTCCCAGTAGCGCTCCTGGCCTTCGACGCCCGCCGGGAACCAGCCTGCGGGCGCGGCTGGCGTGATCGAGTCAGACAAATTGTTTCCCCCACGGAAAGGGCCACGTTGGATTCGTGACCTCTAATCTGAGCGCTCGCGGTCTGCCAACGAGCCCCCATAGTCTATGAGGAAACGCTCACCCGATTCATATCTAACTCACAACTCAAGCACCGTTGCACCGCGGCACCCCATCGCACTTCCATCACTCCACCAGCTCGAGACCGACCTGGCTTCGGAACGACGCGCGTTGAGCTCCGTCTGCCACGCGAGCAGGATGCGTTAACGCAGCCGGTCTTTGAGAGCCTCGAATTCTGTGGCTAGTTCGGGATGCAGCACCGCGGCGATGCTGTACGACTTCGGGTGGTTGAGCGTTCCGTCGAGCAGCAGGTCGGCGTCGGGGCTCAGCCGCCGATGGCCGCGCTCTTCCCGGTGACTGGGTCGTGGCCGGTGAGCCAGACACGAAGGCCGCCGGCAGAGAGCTCGTCGGAGGTGATGACGCCGTTCGCCACGATGAACCGCGAGACGGTCGAACGGGAGGCGGCACTGTACGCGTCGAGCGCGTCAAAGCCGGGGGAGTGCTCTAGGTGAGCATCGCAGGTGCCCTTGAGCACGTAGCCGATTGCCTGTCGAACCCCTCTGGACTCGACACCTCGCTTCCATCGCTCGAGGCCTCCGCGCATGCCCTCAGGATAGGGTGCGTTCTCCCTCTTATCCAGGTATTTTCTCGGCGTGCAGGTGTGGCTAGGCGAGTGCCGCTAAAGGGCGTCACTCACCCATGGTGCCTGCGTGCATTGCTTCCTGTTCCTCGTGGATTGTCTCGTCTTCGTCGTCTTCGTCGTCTTCGTCGTCTTCTTCGTCATCTACTTGCGGGCGTGAGGCGACTCTATGGCCCTGGTCGACAACCTGTTTCTGCACTTGCGCCGCTGGGGAGCTATGCGAGCTCTCGACACGTCGACGGGGAAATCGCTGGCCCTCGACCGGAGTCTGGATCTGACCGGATAGCGTGCTGTCTAGACTGCCGTTTATTGGGGGTAAGTGGTGACCGACACTGCTCAGGCATGGACGCCTGAACCGATTCTCATCCGCGAAATCGAAGAGCAATTCGAGCGAGCCATCGGTTCGTATCACGCAGACCCAAAGCTCATCGTCGAGCACGCGAACCTCGAGGAGTCAATCCGAGTTGGGGGCTACGCGAATCGCACCCTGCTGGAGCTGGTTCAAAACGCGGCTGATGCGATGGCTGGCACTACACCCGGTTCGGACGAGCTGGGTCGCGTAGAGATCGTGCTCGACCCAAGCTCGAAGACCCTGTACTGCGCCAATTCTGGGCGAGGGTTTTCGAAGCAAGGGCTTGAAGCGATGGCCCACGCCTACTTGAGCGCGAAGCGGGGCGATGAGATCGGGCGATTTGGTCTCGGATTCAAGTCCGTCCTCGCCCTGACCGACTCCCCGCAGGTGCTGAGCCGGAGTGTGTCTTTCGAGTACAACTCGCCCATTGCGAAGACTGCGATTCGAGAGGTTGGATCAGGCGCTCGGCGCCTGCCGGTGCTGAGAACGGCAACGTTACTTGACGCTGGCGAATCCATCGCGCGCGATGCCACGCTGGGGGAGCTCGCGAGCTGGGCAACCACGGTGATCAGACTTCCCGGCATCCTTCACGTCGACCGCATTCAGGCCGAGATGAGGACCTTCGCTTCGGAGTTTCTACTGTTCGTGGGCGCCGTGAGAGAGATCCACCTCCGTGTCCTTGGCGACCAAGGCTTCGAAACGAGCCATGTCTCTCGCGACATGGGACTCGGGCGCTTCAAGATCGAAAGACCCGATGGCAGCGGCGACGAGTGGATCGTAGGAGACCGGATGCACGCACCGTCGCCTTCGGCACGCCGAGAGGTGGGAGAGGCGGTCTCGAGAGACGAGATCAAGATCAGCGTCGCTGTACCTTTGCGTCCGCGCCGAGCCGGCCTAAGGGAGAAGGACGATCGCGGTACGCAGGTTGGGCAGTTCTGGAGCTATTTTCCGCTGCAGGACAACACCTCAGCCACCGGTTTCTTCAATGCGCCCTGGAGTGTCAATGACGATCGCACGACATTGCTGCGCAATGAGTACAACCGAGAGATTCTCGCCACGATGGCGGAAGTCTTCCTCGAGCTTGTGCCGCAAGTCCGGACTGCCGAGGATCCGGCGGCTCACCTCGACTACCTCCCTGCTCGCGGTCGGGAGGAACGGTCGTACGGTGACTCGATCCTGTGCGCAGACGTGCCGCGCCTCGCTGGCCAAGGCGGATTAGTACCCGACAGTGCGGGGACGCTCCTGTCAGCGGCTGAGCTGGTTCCGCTTGACTTCGCCGTCATCGACGATCTGAGAATCGATGAGTCGGTTCACAAAGCATGGATCGAATCGCCCAACACCGGCGGCGATGTCCCTCACTGGAAGTGTTATAGCTCCAGTCAGCGAGTACTCCGTCTTAGCGAGGTCTTCGCTGCGAGCAGCGATCCCGACCTGTTCTACGAGGACGCCGGGCCGCGGGCGCGCCGTATCGAGATGGCTCTCAGATCTCTACCCAAGCGCGGGATGTTGTCCTGGCTTCGAGAGTGGGCGGAGGGAACGCACCTGATTTCCACCGCCAACGCATTGCGCTTCTGTTTCGACCGGCGGACGAATCCGACCGTCATCGAAGCTAAAGTCATTCCCACATCGAGCGGCGGCAAGGCCCTCAAGGATAAGGATCTGGTGTTCCTGCACCAGGTGGCGGACCTCGAGATCGAGGGTGCCGTCTTCGTCGACCCCGACTTTCTCGCGCATGCCGAGATGGAGAAGCTGCTCCGCGAATGTGGATTCCGTGATCTAGATCCAATCGCGATCCTCAACGCTCGCACCGCGGTGCTCACCTCGAACGCCGATACATCTCTACAGGGCAAGTTCTGGGACGCCGCACTCGGTGTAAACGCTCGCGACGCGATGAAGGTCATCTCAGCTCACCCGCAAGCAGTCATTCTTGTGCCCACGAGGGGCGGCGGGTGGGCATGGCCGCAACAAACATTCGACCTCGATGAGACTCTCCCCGGTGCAGATGGCAACCTGCTGCTCGATCACGAGCGTTGCTTTCCGGCGGTCGCACATGCACTCGGTGTCGTCCGTGCGCCTCAGGCGGACTACCCGTTCGAGGATGAGTTCGCCGCCACCGATTATGAGAAATGGGTGCTGCGGGAGCTGAACTCGCGCCTTACCCCCGACGATCGTCCGATCGAACGCATCACTCTCTACCCGAGGCGTGACTCATCGCCGGGACCGTTCTCCGTCCTCCTCATGCTCGCCGATTCAGATGCGAGCGCGCCTTCTCGCGAGCTCTGGACGCGACGACTCATGGAGTTTGGCGACAGCGCGTGGGACTGCGAGGACATCGACACCGGAGCCTCGTATGCCGTTCCGTCGCCGGTCAGGTGGGCAGTGGACGCTGTGGGAATCGTGAACTCCAGCCGCGGATATCTCGCGCCCCGACAGGCCGTCTCTGCATCTCTGGTGAGGTACGACGGCCTCGTCCCTCTGTTCCGTGGTCCGCGATCAATGGAAGAGTCGCTCGGGCTTCCCGAGGACCTCGAATCCATGTCCTTCGAGGTCGCGAGAACCGCCCTGGGGCAGGATCTGTATCCCGCCACACTGAAGGACGACATCCTCGCCGAGTTCATTCTCATCGCAGCAAGGATCGTCCAGAACGAGGCACCGCTCGCCTCTATACCGTCACGGGTGCACCGCGCGATCGAGTCTCGACCACCTGGGGCGGTGTATCTCGCCACCACAGACGAGCAGGAGTCGTTCCTGCGTGCGAAGCAGCGGCCATACCTACGTGTGTCACCGGATCAGGCAGATCAATTCGTCGCCGACGTCGGTTGCCGACGATTCGAGGAGAGCTTTTCGTTCTCGATGGTTATCGAGGGCCAGCAGGACCTTCAAAGGATCCTCGACGCGTATCCCGGATTACGCACAGAGTTCTCGGTACGACTCGCTGGCGTTCGATTCGCAAGGGCGCTCCACATCGCTAAACGTGTGACAACCGAGGACGGCGTCGAGGACCAGCCGTTGGACTGGCATCTTGATGGTCACGATCTCGTCGTCCGTGCCGATGCGGACGAGCGACGAGTCTTGTCGCTCTTGAGCGAGGCGTTCGAGCTGCGACTGAACAACGCGCAGTTGAGCGCCATTCTTCAGGCCGGTCAGGACCATCGGCTCGAAGTGCTACGCCAGCAAGCACGAACGATCGAGTCGGATGCCGACCGTTTGGATCTCTACATCGGCCCAGATGACTTGAAAGACGCCCTACCCACCGGCCTATGGACCGCGCTCGAAGCGCAGGGTCTTGTTGGCGAACACACGTCCGGGTCCGAGCTCTTTCTGACGGTGTACGGGTCGGACTCCCTGAAAACCCTTGCGGACCGTTTCCGGGAAGAGGGTTACTCAGACGTCCCCGACACCTGGGCGGGCTCACCAGCGGCGATCTCGTGGGTGCGGAAGATGGGATTCGCGTCGTCGTATGCGGGTCAGCGAAATCAGCCCCGCCCCGAAGAATTCGTCGTCGCGGGTGCAGTTCGGCTGAACAAGCTTCATACCTTTCAGAAGAAAATCAGCGAGGACCTGCGTACGGTCCTCACCCAGCCGTCGGCGGCAGGCCCCTCGCAAAAGGGAATGGTCGAACTGCCGACCGGTGCGGGCAAGACGCGCGTCGCAACGGAAACCGTTCTGAGACTGTTCGTCGACGAAGTACTTAGCGGCACTATCCTCTGGATCGCACAGTCTGCCGAGCTTTGCGAGCAGGCCGTTCAGACTTTCCAATCTGTGTGGCGCTATCTAGGCGACGAACGTCCGCTGACTATCGGCCGACTCTGGGACACCAACATGGTCCACGAGCCGGACACCGAGTTCGCCGTGATCGTCGCAACGGACGCCAAGATAGCGACCATCATGGACCGCGACGATTACGCATGGTTGAGCACGCCCGCCGCCGTATTCATCGACGAGGCACATCGCGCCGGGGGATCGGGACGCTACAGGAAGATCCTGAGCTGGCTCGGCGTCGACGGGCGCAGCTGGGAACGCCCTCTCGTCGGTCTGTCGGCAACACCGTTCAAGGGAAGCGCGGACGATTCGAGCGGCACCAGAGAACTTGTCGCCCGTTTCGGATCGAATCGGCTAACGGCCTTCGAGTCGGATGCCTACCGGCAATTGGTCGCTTTGGGGGTGCTTGCCAAGGTCCGGCACGAGGTACTCCCCTCCGGCATCAACGTGGAACTGAGCGAGCCCGAGCAGACCACGTTGCAGACAAATCGTCTGATCGACCGCAATCTCTATGAGCGGATCGGACGCAACGAGCAGCGAATGCGGGTGCTCGTCGATCACATCCTGAGCGTCCTCGGCTCGCACCCCGATTGGCCGATATTGGTCTTTACACCGAGCGTTCTCTCAGCACAGGTACTCGCGGCCTCCTTGCGCTACCGCGGCATAGAAGCGGCTTCGGTCAGTGGACAGACCGGCCGCCAGGAGCGACGAGATGTGATCCAGAAGTTCCAAGAGGGCAAAATTCGCGTACTCGCCAACTGTGATCTGCTCGTACAGGGTTTCGATGCCCCTGGTGTACGCGCTCTCTACATCGCACGCCCAACATTCAGCCCAAGCGCCTACATTCAGATGGCTGGTCGAGGGTTGCGCGGAAAAGAGAACGGCGGCAAGGAGGAGTGTCTGATTGTTGACGTTGCCGACAACTGGGGTGCGATGAATGACTTCCTCGGCTACAGGGACTACGAAGATCTGTGGGAAGAGCAGAGCGCATGATCCTCGTTCCAGACCTCGCTGATATTGAACGAGTCGCTAACAGCGACGCCGAACGCCGACTCGCGCGGCTCCTCCGACAAGTCGACTCAGATCCAGACGCTGTGGCGTTCTACTCGGTGCGGCTTCGCTCTCACGCCTACAAGCAACAAGCGGAGGCCGACTTCGTCATCCTCTTCCACGGTGTCGTCGTCGTCGTCGAAGTTAAGGGCGGCGGCGTGAGGAAGCATGATGGTGTTTGGTACTCAGTCGATCGCCGCGGTGACTGGCACAAACTTGCGACCTCCCCGATGGAGCAGGCGCAGTCCGCGGCATTTGCTCTTCGAGACATCCTGAAGGATGAGGGGCTCGGCTGGTTCGCCCATGAAGCCATTGTCGTGACTCCGGACATCGACTCGCCGCCCCACTCCGTTGAGTGGCGTCCCACACATTGGGTTGCGAAAGACCGGATGAGCGTCGATGGCGTCGCGCACGCGCTGCAAGACGTTGTAAGTGCCGCGCGAAGTGCCCCCGTGAATCAGAAGCTCGCCCGCATCACTGACTTGAGGGCCCGGCTTTTTGGCGAGTTCACCCGTGTCCCAGTGATCGACGCACAGCGAGGCGCAGTGCTCGAGGAACAGAATCGCGCAACCGAGGGTCAAGCGCGTGTATTAGCATCGCTCGCGCGCAATCCACGAGTACTGGTGCAGGGAGGGGCTGGCACCGGGAAGTCCGTCGTCCTGGCGGAGGGCGCCAAGCAGGAATCAGACCAAGGTCGACGCGTCCTCATCACGTTCGGATCCCCTGGCCTTGTCGACTTCTTCGCGCCCCGAGTCGCGGGCAGAGACGTTGACGTCATACCGTTCCATTCCCTTGTTCAGGGGACGAGATATGACGTGGTGTTCGTCGATGAAGCACAAGACCTCATGAGAGCGGACGGAATGGACGCTATCGACGCGCTCCTCGTGGGTGGTCGCACGGGCGGCCGATGGCGAATGTTCCTCGACCCGAATAACCAGGCTCACATCGACGGTGCGTTTGATGGAGATGTGCTAGAGCTCATCGCGGCCGAGGCGACATCGCTGGATCTGGATCTGAACGTTCGCAACACTCGAGCAATCGTCCACGTGGTGCAGGAGTACCTCGGCGCAGACGTTGGGGACCCCGGCATAGTGCATGGGGAGAAAGTGCGGTGGCACACACCAACCGGCTCAGGGGGCGTTGAGGAGGGCGAGTCCGCGGCATCAGAGCTCGTGTCGGATGGTGCGAGCCGCTCGGGCGTCTGGATCATCAGAGCGGATTCAGTGGATCCTCCCGCGCTCACTGCCGGCGGATTCACGATCACAAGCCCACGCTTCGCGAAAGGACTGGAGGCAGAGCATGTCGTCGTGTGCTGCCTCCCAGCTGAGTATGACGTACCCGGCTTGGCCGCGTTCTACGTCGCCGTCACGCGTGCTCGGGTTTCGCTGACCATCGTCGCGTCTGCGGCGGACAAGCGACGTCTGCAAGTCCTCCTCAAGAGCCGCCTGGAGGAGAAGTGACATACACGTCAGCGCAGCGTCTTGCCCTTCGCCACCTCCGCGCCGCGTATGTCGGGCCGGAAGCAGGACCGGGCGAACTGATGACCAACCCGCCGAATAGGCAGTATTCGGTCGGAATGCTCTATCCATCCGAGGCCACCGATGCCACTGGGTCGCTCGAAGACAGCTACCCCGTTGAAGATGCAGATGTTCAGTCCGGAGACGTCGACGAGGACGGAGCGACCGGGCCCGTCGCGGAGGACTGGCGCCCATCATCCGTTGCGCTGTCGTTCGTTTCGAGCATTCCGCACGTGCACTGCCAGTTGACAGGCGGCACCTACGAACGCGTCGTTGACGATGGGCCGCCTAGGTGGCAGCGAACGGACTTCTCGTCGGGAGTCCTCGATCTATCAAGCACGGCCAAAATGCGGCAGCTGAGTGTCGGTGGGATTCCGGTCGAGGTGGGATCAAGGTGGAGGCAGTACGGCTCCGCATTCCTAGTGACGGTGCATGTCCGCGTCCTCGCGAAGAGCACGGGAGACGACCGACTCGACATCCCCCTCACGCTCTTCCAAGCCGGGCTGAGCGTCACGCCACTGGAGGCCGGGGCGTTCCTCGAATACGACCCAGCACGCTCCTTCGATGTGGATTCGGAGTCGGCTGAAATCCGACTCCGCTATCGCGACCGAAAGGTCTACGCCGTCGGTCATGGGATGGCAGCGGACTGGGAGATCGACGACGGCGCAGTAACTCGAGTATTTCTCGAACCGGTTCCGAGCCTCGTCGTTGTCGGTATAGAAACCACGGGATTCGCCCCGGGCGCGCCGGAGTCGCAGGCTCTGCAGCTAAGCAGGCTCGCTCAGATCGACACAGACACATCTGGCGTAGCTGCGAACCTGAATGCGTTCGTGAACGCCTTCGAGCAGTGGGTTGGTACACAAGAAGGTCGGGTGCTCACCTTCGGCACTGAGTCGCACGTCGCCGCCAGGATAGTCGCCAGGTCGAGGGCCGCCGTCGAGCGAATGCGACAAAGCATCGAGCTTCTCAGTTCTCCGACGAAGAAGGATCTGCGCGCCGCCTTCTCCCTCGGCATGGCCGCCATGCGCCTACAGATGAGACAGACCGCGGCTCACCAAGTTGCGACTGAGTGGCCACTTCCGGAACCAAAATGGCGACCGTTCCAACTCGGGTTCATTCTTGTCGCTCTCGCCTCGACCGTGGACGAACTTCATGAAGACCGCGACCTGGTCGACCTGATCTGGTTCCCGACGGGTGGCGGCAAGACAGAGGCATACCTCGGCTTGTCAGCGATCGAGATCTTTCGCCGGCGCATAGCCGATGGGCCCGAGGGTGGCGGGACGGCAATTCTCACCCGGTACACCTTGAGGCTTCTCACCACACAACAGTTCCAGCGGACAGCCGCATTGGTTTGCGCCATGGAACTGCTGCGGCGAGGTGGGCCGCACGCTGATCCTCGAGCAAGTCTCATGTCGCCGTTCACGATTGGCCTGTGGGTCGGAAACGAAGTCACCCCCGGCACGAAGAGCGAGGCCAAGGACGCGCTAAGCCGTTTGCATAATGCTGCGCGTCCCGAAGAAGCAAACCAATTTCAGGTCGAGAGCTGTCCGTGGTGTCGCACATCGCTTCTTCCTGAACGAAAGGACACCAACCGCAGCCGATACGGATTCGAGTTCTCGGGCAACGATCTCAACATTCATTGCACCAACGCCGAATGTGAGTTCTCCAGCTCTCTACCCGTGTTGGTCGTCGACGATGAGATCTACGCGGAACCACCGACCATCTTGCTCGCGACGGTCGACAAATTCGCGCGGATCCAGTTTCGACCCGAGGCTGGAAGGCTACTAGGACTGGGCACGATCTTCCGCCCGCCCTCCATCGTTATTCAGGACGAGCTGCACCTCCTGTCCGGGCCGCTCGGCACAACAGTGGCCGTATTCGATGCCGTGATCCGGCTGCTGCTTCGCCATGCGGGAGGCGTACCCAAGATCATCGCTTCGACTGCCACCATCCGCGCATCCGACGATCAGGTCAGAGGTCTCTACGGTAGGCCGGTGGGGCTCTACCCTCCCGCAGGTCTCGACGACGATCGAACCTTCTTCTCACAACCTGCAAAGTCGGGTATGGGCCGGCTCTTCGTCGGTCTGATGCCGCAATCTTTGTCGCAGGCATCGGGCGTCATCGCGGCGGCGTCGCCGCTCCTAGAGATTCCCGCGATCCTTGAACACGATCCTGCATCGGGCGCGACGCGCGATTCTTATTGGACCGCCGTGATGTACCACAACAGCCTTCGCGAGCTTGGTCGGACGGGCACCCTTGTCGTTGACGACATCAACGGCCGACTGGAGACACGGGCAGAGCGTCTCGGACTCGCGTTGCGCCAAGTGCGTGCGGACAAAGTCCTCGAACTGACTTCCCGAAGAGGACCTGAGGAGCTCCCGAACGACCTTCGCGAGTTGTCTCGTAGCGCGGATACCTCAGATCAGGCCGTGGACGTGGTCCTCTCCTCCAACATGCTGTCGGTTGGGATTGACATCCCGCGACTCGCCCTGATGCTGATGGTGGGGCAGCCGAAAACCACCGCGGAGTACATCCAGGCGACGAGTCGTGTCGGCCGAGGCAGCAATAGCGGCATCGTCACGACGCTGTTCCGATCCAATCGCGCTCGCGACCGATCGCATTTCGAGTCATTCCGCAGTTATCACGAGGCGTTGTACAGAAGCGTCGAGCCTACGAGCGTTACACCGTGGTCGCTTTCGTCGAGGGAGCGCTCTTTGGCCGGTGCTCTTGTCGCGCTAGCGAGGAACACGATCCCCGCTCTCGCGAGCAATGACTCAGCGGGGAACTTGAATCTTGCGGACCTTCAGATGCGGTCCTCCCTTGAGGCGCTCATCGCGGACTTCGTCGATGCGGTCACGCGGTCAGAACCAATGGAAGCCGCGGATACGGAGAGCGCGGTCTGGGCTCTCCTCAGGGAATGGGATCGGCGCGCGTCCGATGCGCGGTCGGCTGGACTCTCTCTCCGCTATGACCGCGCGAAGTCCGAGGATGAGTCACTCCTCAAGCGGTTCGGTCAAGGCGGTGAGGGATTTCTAGTGGCCGACTCCATGAGGTCCGTCGAACCGAATGTGGCGGTCGAAGTCGTTGAGCCCAGAGAAGAGGTGACAAGTGGAACGAATCAAGCATGATCTCCGTCTGTCGGAGATCATTTCACCCTTCGGCGTCGGCGCGATTGTTGATGTGAGAGGGGAGTCGCTGATCGCAGCGGATACGTCGTGGTGGGACAAGAAGCACTCGCCCGAGATTCATTGCGAGCGCCTACTACAGCGTATTGGCGCAGGCGAGCTTCGCGAGCCACCCACGCATTCGGGGAGAGTTGCGAAAGGCACCCCCAGCCTCCTCTACTGGCGATTCCCCGAGTGGCGGTTTTGCGAACGCTGCACGAAGCTTTCGGATCGATCGGGCAAGGATAAAGGCAAGTGGACCAATAAGTGCGCCTGCGGAGGCATCCTCGTGCCAATGCGCTACATCGCGGTCTGCGAAAAGGGAAGCCACACCCAGGACATTCCCTGGTTCACGTGGGCACATCGCGGAAGTGATTCGGGGATAACCGACGCTGTGAGATTCTGTCGCGCGTACAAGGAACTGAGGTTCGTACGATCGGCGAAGTCCGGTGAAGGTCTGAAGTCGTTGCGAGTCGAGTGCGGGGGTTGCAAACGATCTCGATCCCTGTCGGACCTCGTCGCCAAGTCGGCGCTGGGTCGCGACGGTCTTCGTTGCAGCGGTCGACAGCCGTGGCAGGATCCGACTACAGCGGCCGTATGCGATCACGCTCTCGCTGCGGTTCAGCGCGGAGCGACAAGCAACTACATCGCCGAGCGACTCTCTGCGCTCGACATCCCGGAGGAGCGCCCGGCATCCGTCCAGCTCGCGGACAAGATTCGCGGACACGTCTATTTCGACAAACTCGTGGCGGACAACGGCGGCCCGCAGTCCGACATGGTGTCCGAATGGATCGCGGCCGAGCTGAACACCACGAAAGACGTCGTCCTCGCAGTGGCCGGCCAAGACGGGACCGATCTCGATGAACCACTCATGGACTTGAAGGACGGAGAGTGGGCGGCATTCGTCAAGAAGCTCGAGCGAAGCGGGCGAGACGACAGCGGATCGGATTTCGTCGTCGACGGGTGGGATCTCTCACCGCGTCCCGACTGGCCGAGCACGCTGACAGGCCGCATCGACTCCATCGGTCAAGTCCGTCGTGTCAGGGAGGTGCGCGCGCTCCTCGGATTTCGACGCCACGACGGGAATGCGGAGCGCATCATGGCAGACCTCGGACCTGATCAACGACGGAAGCCGGTGTACCCAGCGATCGAGATGTTCGGTGAGGGTATTTTCCTGCGATTCAATGAAGCTGTCCTGGCTGAGTGGGAGCGGCACCCCGAGGTGCTCGCGCGCGCTGATGTACTAATCGGCCGCCGAAACGCTACCGAATGGGCTCACCGGCTACCAACCCCGGAACCAAGATTCATCGCCCTGCACACGATTGCTCATCTGTTGGTCCGGCGACTCGCATACGCGAGCGGTTACGCTTCGGCCTCCCTGCAGGAGCGGATCTACGCCAGCTCCGAAAGACCAGACAGGACGGCGGGCGTGCTCATCTACACTGCTGCCGGAGACGCGCAAGGCACCCTCGGCGGCCTCGTCCGCCTCGGAGCGCCGGACAAGCTGGTCCCGCTGCTGCTGGCCGCACTCGACGACGCCGACGTCTGCTCTAACGACCCGGTGTGTATTGAAAGCGACAGCCAGGGTTCCTCGAGTCTGAATCTGTCCGCATGCCACGGCTGCTCACTTGTTAGCGAGACCTCCTGCGAGTCAGGGAATAGGCTCTTGGACCGTCAGCTCGTGTTCGGCGGTCGTAGCGTTCCCGGCCTACTCGAAGGGGTTTTGGAGGAAGTCAGAACATCTGCGGCCTAACCATGAACGAGCCTCAATGACGTCTCGAGATGCAGGAACACTTCGTTGGCGAAACAGCCCCTGCGCTCCTTCGAAAGAGGGCACAAACTAAGACCGTAGCCCTGCTAGCGAAACTCGAGGAAGTGGCGGTTGACATCTCTGAACCTCGCCCTGAACGGAACCCACCCCGTTCCAATCCGTCCTGGGCGAGCAGTCCGGGCGTCGCGAGATCGATGCGCTCCAACCGCGGTCGCGACACGAGCCCTGAGCGTGCACTTCGTAAGGAGTTGCACGCGGCTGGTTACAGATACAGAGTCGACTTTGCCCCCGGCCCCGATCGGCGCCGACGCGCAGACATCGTTTTCACCAGACTGCGCATCGCGATCTTCGTCGACGGGTGCTTCTGGCACTCATGCCCGGTCCACGGAACGGTGCCTAAGACGAACGCCGACTACTGGGTGCCGAAGCTGGAGCGGAACCGGCTTCGCGACGTGGAGACAACCCGGGCGCTGGAAGCCGACGGCTGGGCGGTCATTCGTGTCTGGGAGCACGAATCGGTCGCTGCCGCCTCCGCACGCGTCATCGACGCGGTGAACGAGAAACGAAGGATGTTCGGCGAGGCCGACCTGCGACAGTCGTCCCGCCCGCCGGGCGTGCGATAGCGTCTCGACGATGAGAAAGACGGCCCCGTTGCCAGGCAGTTTGTGCCTACCCGACGAGCGACGCGGGCGCACCTCCGCTCCCCACGTGGTCCATGGGGTGGACGACGATACTGAGCTCCAGAAGGTGTGGTCATGGCTTGTCGCCCGCCCGCTGCCCGTCCAGCTGACGCGAGCGGTCGACGATGCCGTGAAGTACGTCCTCGATGGAGCTCGGACGGGACGGTTCGACCTGCTGAGTCCTGAGGTCGATTCCGACGAGCGAGCCTCGGTGGGCACGAAGCTTCAGTACCGCGTGCTGAATGAGCTGGGTCTCTACAAAGAGCCCCCGCTAGACACCTTGATCCTCGGGATCCCGGTCGAGCTCAAGGCCACGATCCGGTCGAACTGGATGATCCCGACAGAGGGCCAATGTGAGATCAGCGTCCTCATCCAGGTGGATGTCGCGAGGCGACGTCACCGGGCGTTCCTGATGCGGGTCCACCGGGTGTGGCTGAACGACGGTGCCAACAAGGACGGAAAGCGTGGCGTCGCAGCGGATGCGCTCGCGCAGTTCTCACTTCTCCTGATCGATTGGACCTCGCTTCCCGCGGAGCCATTGATCCAGCTCACGGCAGCACAACTCGCTGTCGTCTTCGCGCCAAGAGTCGGTCAGACCTCTCGGCTGGCTTCGCTCTTCGGGTTCCTGCCAGACACGGTGATTCCTCGGTCCTCGATCGAAACGGTGTGTTTCGGAAACAAGGATCCGATGCGCCGGGCACGCCAGGCGAAGGATGCTGTTCTCGCCGCGTCGGGCCTGGAGGTGCTTGTCGGGACCTGGCTCACCGATCGGCTGCGGGCGAAGGAGCTCGGGTTCGATCTAGGTGATGATGCCTGGGTGGCCGTGAGTCCTGCAAAGGCTCACGACCGCGTCGACGTGACGCCTGCTCAGCTTGAGATCGAGTGGGACCCGCAAATACCTGGCGCGGGCAGTTAGGCGACGGCGAGGTCGAGGTCTTGTTCGTCCGCGATCCGTGCGGCGACTAGGTGCGGCTTGATCTGCTGTGCGATGGCTTGCGCCAGACCTGAGGGCACCGCGTTCCCGATCTGTCGTGCGATTTGGATCTTGGTGCCCACCCATCGATAGTCAGCCGGGAAATCCTGGATCAGCGATGCCTCGAAGTGGCTGATGACGCGGTCAACCGAGCGAACCGGGTCGCTGCGATGCTTGCCGTACTCCTCCACCCACTCGCCAGCCTCCCACTGCGGGTGCAGGTACTGCCCCTTCTCCGGCTTGAAGAACTCTGTCCGGATCGTCACCGATGGCATGTCCCAACGGAGCCGGCCCATGACGTCCGTGGTGCCGGTCGGCTTGTTGGCCCAGCAGTTAGGAAGCAGCGCATGCGGAAGGTCGAACCGTCCGCCGCCTGGTGGTATAAAGCTGTATCGGTCGAGGCTCTTGCTCGTCGGTGTGCGCCGGATGTGGAGGTCGAGCCCGCGGAAGACTCCAGGCATCGTCTCTCCGAAGAAAGCGGACCTGGTGTCCGGAAGCTCCGTCGTCAAAGGATGCGGAGGGATCGCGCCGATCACATCCCGCACCGTCCGCCAGGGCTTCAGGCCCGACCCCTCGGCGGGATCCTTCGTGTGAGTAGCGTTGGGTAGATCGATTCGACCGATCCGCGAGCCGATCACAATGGTCCGCTTGCGGCGCTGAGCGACGCCGTAGTCTGCAGCATTGAGCACTGCGTGCTGAAGTTCGTACTCGGCCAGAGCGCCATGATGGGCCTCCGCCAGCAGCATCGCGAACTCCGGCGACTTGGCAAAGCGATCGACGTTCTCGATGACGAAGACCTTGGGGCGCGAGTGCTTCACGAACCGCATGAACTCGCGCCAGAGCTGATTCCGAGGGTCGTTGATATCCTTCAGCCCGAGGTTCGAGAATCCCTGGCACGGTGGACCACCGATGATGATGTCGGCCTCAGGGATGGCCTCGTTGGGTACGCCTGCGATGTCGCCCGCGATCACATGCTCTTCGCCGAAGTTCGCCGCATATGTGGCCGCCGCAGCTCGATCCCACTCAACCGCCAGCACTGAACGGAACCCCTCGACCGCGAACCCGACTGTCATGCCTCCGCAACCGGCGAAAAGGTCAATCATGCGGAGGGATTTCGTCATAGACCGATGGTAAGTGCGACCACCGACGTCGGCGTCATACCCCGCCGTTACCCCTCGAGTCGTAGGTCGAGGCGGCGGCGGCACGCGACGGGAGCTCGCGCCTTCCCCCTCGGCAGCTCGGGAGCCGGCGCTAGCCCCTCCTCGTCCTCTAGCGTCAGGGCCCACCGCTCTCCAGCTATCTCCGAGCTGGCACGAGACCCTGCTCCGTGGACGCGGGCGACTCTGATGCTCATTCACTCGCCGCCGCCCAAACCGTCGACGCGGCTGCGTCGGAGGTCCGCCCTTGCGCATATAGGACGCCGCGACCGGATAGATTCACAAGACTGTACCGTCGCATGTATTTGGCCAGAACGCCACCTTCGATGAGGGTCCAAGCGACTGGCTCATCCGGGGAATCATGAGTCTCGGGGCCGATGTCCCGGAGTGGCTCAGAGAAATTCCAGAATGGTTGGCGGAGTCCGCGCACGCGTGGGCTGACGGACTTCTCACCGTTGTTGCGGCTCTCTGCGCCACATGCCTTGCGAAAGCTCAACGCAGCGCGGGTCTAGTCGTTGTAAGTGTCCTCGCTATGGCCGTGAGTGTTCAGTCCGGGTCCAACTTCGTGTCGGTGTTGTGGACGCTCCTATGGACGCTCATTCCAGTGGTCCTCGCCCTCGGGATCAGCGCGTACAGGCACGCTCTCCTGGGACGGAAACGGCTTCGCCGAGCCCAGGATTACTTGCCGAGAATCGTGCTCGAAGGATTTGCGCTCGCAGCTGCTCTCTTCGCCCTCGACGAGCCGCTGGGAGCGAGCGGTGTCATTCCCCGGGCCCCGAGCACACCCGCAGGTCGCAGCTCGGAATTCCAGCAGGTGCTTCGGGGTCACCACCGCTGACAGTCGCGAGATGCGAGACTGCGCAATGCTCACCTCCGCGCCTCAAAGAACGCCGCCCCGGGGTTCCACGGGACAGTGAAACCCGAGCTACATCCCGGCGCCATATCCGCGAATCGCGACTAGTGCCCCTGGAACGCCACCGTGATCGTGTCCGTCGGCCCGTTTCGGTGCTTCGCGACGATGAGGTCGGCCTCGCCGGCGCGCGGGGAGTCCTTCTCGTAGGCCGCCTCGCGGTGCAGCAGCACCACCATGTCGGCATCCTGCTCGATCGAGCCCGACTCACGCAGGTCGCTCAGCGCCGGCTTCTTGTCGGCGCGCTGCTCGGCGCCACGGTTCAGCTGCGACAGCGCATGACGGGAAAATGCAGCTCCTTCGCCATCAGCTTCAGCGCGCGCGAGAACTCACTGACCTCCTGCTGGCGCGACTCGACGCGCTTACCGCTCGTGAGCAGCTGCAGGTAGTCGATGACGACCATCTCGAGACCCTCACTCTGGGACTCATCGGGTTGCACCGGTGTGCCACGTCGGCGACTGCGCGCCCGAAGAATGACTGAAGGAGCCAACCGCGCGGAGGGCTCAGCCCAATGTCACTCCCACCTCACCCACACGCAACCTCCGCAAGCACCGCATCAATGACCTCGAGCCCCCGCCGCGCCTCGTCGTCACTCACCACGCACGGCGGCACCACGTGGATGCGGTTGTCGGCGATGAAGGGCAGCAGGCCGCGGCTCAGCAGGGCGGCTTTGATGGCGCCCATCGTCGCGGGCGTGACGGGGGTGCGGGCCTCGCGGTCGGAGACCAGCTCGATCGCCCAGAACACGCCGCTGCCGCGCACCTCTCCGACGATCTCGTGGCGCTCGGCGAGCTCGGCGAGACGCGGTCCGATGACCTCGGCGCCGATGCGCTTGGCGTTGTCGACGATGCCCTCCTCGCGCATCGCGCCGAGGGCGGCGACGATGCTCGCCGCGGCGAGCGGGTGACCCGAGTACGTCAGACCCCCGGGGAACACCGTGTCGTCGAAGTGGTGGGCGATGGCATCCGAGATGATCACGCCGCCCACCGGCACGTACCCGGAGTTGACGCCCTTGGCGAAGGTGATGAGGTCGGGCGTGACGTCGTGCGCGTGGAACGCGAACCACTCCCCCGTGCGGCCGAATCCGGCCATGACCTCGTCGAGGATCATGACGATGCCGTACCGGTCGCAGATCTCGCGCACGCCGGCGAGGTAGCCCTTCGGCGGCGTCATGATGCCCGCCGTGCCGGGCACGGTCTCGAGCAGGATCGCCGCGATCGTCGAGGCACCCTCGGCCTGGATGACGCGCTCGAGGTGGTGCAGCGCGCGGGCGCACTCCTCCTCTTCGGTGGTCGCCCAGAACTCCGAGCGGTAGAGGTAGGGGCCGAACACGTGCACGTGGCCGCGCGCGTACTCGTTCGGGATGCGGCGCCAGTCGCCCGTCGCGACGATCGCCGCTCCGGTGTTGCCGTGGTAGGAGCGGTAGCGCGAGATGACCTTGTCTCGACCGGTGACCAGGCGGGCCATGCGGATCGCGTTCTCGTTGGCATCCGCCCCGCCGTTCGTGAAGAAGACCTTCTCGAAGCCCTCGGGCGCGAGCTCGCAGATCATCTCCGCCGCGCGGGCGCGCGTCGCGTTGGCGTGCGCGGGGGCCACGGTGGTGAGCAGCTCGGCCTGCTCGCGGATCGCCGCGACGACCTTGGGGTGCTGATGACCGATGTTGACGTTCACGAGCTGGCTCGAGAAGTCGAGGTACTCGTTGCCCTCGGCGTCCCACACGACCGACCCGGACCCCGAGACGATCGGCATCGGCGCGAGCGCCCCCTGCGCCGACCACGAGTGGAAGACGCGGCTGCGGTCGGCCTGCGAGATGTCGGCGTTGCTGCGAGCGGTGAGGGAGTCGGCGACGAACGTCATGGGTCCTCCGGTGATCGGATGCGGCTGCCTCCATCATCACGACGGGAGTGCGAACATGGGATGCCGGTATGTCGTTCGCAGGACTGCTTCTTCGACCATCCGGCATCCCGAACCGCATCCCGAGAGGAAGGCCTCGCGTGCCCGCCGACCTGCGTTCCCTCATGGCCGAGCCGTCGTTCCGGCTGACGCCCCTGGCCGCCGTCGACGACGCCGCCCTCGACGCGCCCCTGCGGTGGGCGCACAACTCCGACCTCCCCGACCCCACCCCCTGGCTCGAACCCGGCGGCCTGCTGCTCACCGACGGCGCCCCGTTCCTCCCGCCGCACAATGCCCCGGTCGACGACTACGTCGAGCGCCTCGTCGCCCTCGGCGTGCGCGCCCTGGGCGTCTCGGTCGGCATCCTTCTCGAGCGGGTGCCGCCCGAGCTGGTCACCGCGTGCGATCGGCTCGGGATGCCGCTGATCGAGGTCTCGCGCCAGACGCCCTTCATGGGCCTGATCAAGGCCGTCTCCGACGCGACCGCGGCCGACGAGCGGGCACGCCTGGAACGCTCGCTGCTCGCGCAACGCCGGGTCGCGCGCGCCGCGCTCCGACCCGACGGGCTCAGCGCCATCCTGCGCGAACTCGAACGCGCCCTGGAGACCTGGGTCGCCCTTTTCGACGCCTCCGGTGCCCTCGTGCTCGTCCCCGAGACCACGGGGATCCCCGCCGCGCTCGACGAGCCGGTGCGCGAGGCGGTCGCCGCCGCCCTCGCCGGACGACGCGCCGCCGCGGCCCGCGTGAGCCTCGGCGGGGTGGGCGAGGTCACCCTGCAGACCCTCGGGCAGCACGGCACCCTCCGCGGCGTGCTGGCCGTCGGCATCTCGAACGGCCCCTTCGACCGCGCCCGACAAGACCTCGTCGACAGCGTCATCGCGCTCGCGAGCATCTCACTCGAGCAGAGCAGCACCCTCGACAGCGCGCGTCGACGCCTGCGCAGCGGCATCCTGGAGCTCCTCGCCGCCGGCGACACCGACGTCGCCGGCGACACGGTCAAGCACCTCTGGGGTCGGCTCCCTCCGGCCCCGCTCCGCGTCGCCCGGCTCGACGTGCGCGATTCGGAGCGGACCCTCGACTCCCACCCGCTGATTCCCGCCCTCGAGGTGCTCGCCGAGAAGCGGCCCGGAGCGCTCTTCTTCGCGCAGCAGGGCGACCACGTCGTCGCGGTGTACACCGACGGCGATGACGCGGGACTGTTCGCCGCCGCGGCCCCTCATCGCCCGACGGGAGGCGTGTCGTCGCGCGTGGGCTGGGACCAGATCGCCGCGGCGCTCGGCGAAGCACGGCGGGCGCAGGAGCGGGCGTCGGCCCGACAGCCCATCGTCTTCTTCGACGAGCTCGCCGGATCGGGCATCCTCGGCCATCTCGAGCAGACGCGCGCCCACGACGTCGCGCGCCGCATGCTGCTCCCCCTCGACGACGACCCCGAACTGCGGCGCATGCTGGAGGTCTGGCTCGAGCACAACGGCTCGTGGGGAACGGCGGCGGGGGCCCTCGGCATCCATCGCCACACCCTGCGGCACCGCGTCGACGGGGCGGCGCACCGCCTCGGTCTCGACCTCGACACCTTCGGGGGACGCTCCGAGCTCTGGAACGCCCTGCGCCTCACGGCGGAGTGACGGATGCCGCGGCCGTTCACTCGGACACCCTCGTGCGTGAGGGGTCAAGATCTGTCGCTCTGGCGCGTCCCAGGCGACGAATTCTGACCCCTCACACGGGAGGAGAGGGAGCTCAGCTGTTCTGCGGGAAGCCCAGGTTGATGCCGCCGTGGGTTGCCGGGTCGAGCCAGCGGCTCGTGACGGCCTTCTCGCGCGTGAAGAAGTCGAAGCCGTGCACGCCGTAGGCCTTCGCGTCGCCGAAGAGCGACTTCTTCCACCCGCCGAACGAGTGGTAGGCCACGGGGACGGGGATGGGCACGTTGATGCCGATCATGCCGACCTGCACTTCGTTCTGGAACCGCCGCGCGGCTCCCCCGTCGTTGGTGAAGATCGCGGTGCCGTTGCCGAACTCTCCACTGTTGATGAGCTCGAGACCCTCTTCGTACGACGAGACGCGCACGATCGAGAGGACGGGTCCGAAGATCTCCTCCGTGTAGGCGCGCGAGGTCGTGGGCATGCCGTCGATGAGGGTCGGTCCGAAGAAGAAGCCGTCCTCGTGCCCGTCGACGGTGAAGCCGCGGCCGTCGACGACGATCTTCGCCCCGTCGGCCTCGGCGATGTCGACGTACGACGACACCTTGTCGCGGTGCACGTCGGTGATGAGCGGACCCATGTCGGGCTCCGCGCCGTCGGTCCCGGCGCCGTTGCCGATGCGGAGCTTCGCGATGCGCTCACTGATCTTCGCGACGAGGTCGTCGGCGACGGGCTCGACCGCGAGCACGACGCTGATGGCCATGCAGCGCTCGCCCGCCGCGCCGTATCCGGCGTTGACGGCCGAGTCGGCCACGAGGTCGAGGTCGGCATCCGGGAGGACGAGCATGTGGTTCTTCGCGCCACCCAGCGCCTGCACGCGCTTGCCGTGCTTCGAGGCGGTCTCGTAGATGTACTGCGCGATGGGCGTCGAGCCCACGAACGAGATGGACTGCACGACGGGGCTGGTGAGCAGACCGTCGACGGCGAGCTTGTCGCCCTGCAGCACGGTGAAGGCGCCGTCGGGGAGACCGGCTTCCTTCCAGAGCTTCGCCATCCACAGCGCCGCGGACGGGTCCTTCTCGCTCGGCTTGAGCACGACCGCGTTGCCGGCGGCCAGCGCGATCGGCACGAACCACAGCGGCACCATCACCGGGAAGTTGAACGGGGAGATGACCCCGACCACGCCGAGCGGCTGCTTGAGGGAGTAGACGTCGACACCGGTGGAGGCGTTCTCGCTGTACGCGCCCTTGATGAGGTGCGGGAAACCGGTCGCGAGCTCGACGACCTCCTGGCCGCGCAGGATCTCGCCCATCGCGTCGGAGACGACCTTGCCGTGCTCGCTGGTGACGAGGCGGGCGAGCTCGGGTTTGCGGGCGTTCAGCAGCTCACGGAACGCGAACAGCACCGACTGCCGCTTCGCGATCGAGTACTGCGACCACTCGCGGAAGCCGCGCTCCGCCGAGGCGATGGCCTCGTCGATCTCGGCCTGGTCGGCCAGAGCGACCTCCGCTTGGACGGCGCCGGTGGCGGGGTTGTACACGGGCGCGGTGCGTCCCGAGGTCGAGGGGCGCTCCGCGCCATCGATCCAGTGCGAAACCACCGCGACGTCGACGAGCGACTCACTGACCATGCTGTTCTCCTCCGTTCGGCGCCGGCGGGCGCAAGGGAGACAGTACGTCGGCGTCGTGTGCGGGTGGTCTGCCGAGAGGTCGATTCCTCGTGGTGCGGATCGACAGATCGGCAGCAAGCCTGGCTACAATGACCCGTGGTGGGGTCTCACATCCCCGGCGCCATGTCGGCGAAGCGTGAGTAGTGACCCTGGAACGCCACCGTGATCGTGTCGGTCGGACCGTTACGGTGCTTCGCGACGATGAGGTCGGCCTCGCCGGCGCGCGGGGAGTCCTTCTCGTAGGCCGCCTCGCGGTGCAGCAGCACCACCATGTCGGCATCCTGCTCGATCGAGCCCGACTCGCGGAGGTCGGACAGGGCCGGCTTCTTGTCGGCGCGCTGCTCGGCACCACGGTTCAGCTGCGAGAGGGCGATGACGGGAACCTGCAGCTCCTTCGCCATCAGCTTCAGGGCACGCGAGAACTCACTGACCTCCTGCTGGCGCGACTCGACGCGCTTACCGCTCGTGAGCAGCTGCAGGTAGTCGATGACGACCATCTTCAGACCCTCGCGCTGCTTGAGGCGACGGCACTTCGCGCGGATCTCGACCAGCGTCATGTTCGGGCTGTCGTCGATGTAGAGGGGAGCATCGTTGATGCGGCCACGGGTGGCGGCGACGGTCGTCCAGTCGCGGGAGTCGAGGGTTCCCTTGCGCATGCTCTGCAGCGGGATGGCCCCCTCGGCGCTCAGCAGACGCATGGCGATCTCGCTGCGCCCCATCTCGAGCGAGAAGAAGATGCACGGGGCGTTCGACTTGATCGCGGCGGCGCGGGCGAAGTCGAGCGCGAGCGTCGACTTACCCATCGCGGGACGCGCGGCGAGCACGATCATCTGGCCGGGGTGCAGGCCGTTGGTGAGTTGGTCGAGTCCGGCGAAGCCGGTGGGGATGCCGGTCATCGACCCGTCGCGGCCGCGAGCGGCCTCGATCTCGTCGACCGCGGCATCCACCGCCACCGTCAGGGGGATGTAGTCCTCGGCGCTGTCGTCGCCTGAGACGTTGTAGATCTCGGCCTGCGCGCTGTTCACGAGCTCGACCGGGTCGCCCTCGCCGGCGTAACCCATCTGCACGATGCGCGTGCCGGCCTCGACGAGGCGGCGCAGCATGGCGCGCTCCGAGACGATCGAGGCGTAGTAGCCGGCGTTGGCCGCCGTGGGCACGATCGAGGTGAGCGTGTGGAGGTAGTCCGCACCCCCCGCGCGCTGCAGCTCGCCGGTCTTGATGAGCTCGTCGGTCACGGCGACGACGTCGGTGGGCTCGCCGTGCGAATAGAGCGTGAGGATGGCCTCGAAGATCAGCTCGTGCTTCGGCACGTAGAAGTCGGGGCCGCGGAGGGTCTCGATCACATCGGCGACGGCGTCTTTCGACAGCAGCATGCCGCCCAGTGCGCTCTGCTCGGCCAGCATGTCGTGCGGCGGCGTGCGCTCGGGACGCGGTGCTTTTCCGAGACGGTCTTCGGCGATGTCGGCGATGGCCACGTGCTCTCCTTCTGTGCTCGGACGCCCCGTCACCGCCCCACGCGCGCGCGTGAGGGGGATCGGAAACACTGCGGGTGGGACGACCTCGTCAGCATGGAATCAGGGAGTTCCGACATCGACGCGCGCGGCTGGTGAGCGGGATGCCCGACGGGCTGGACCCACGCTAGATACCACGGTCCCCACATGCAAACAGGCCTGTGGATAACTCTGTGGAGAGTTTGCGGGAAACGCCGCCACGTCTGTGCACAACTACTGTGGAGAACTCGGTGGATGGATGCCAATTTGGAGCCGAAAACTAACGTTGATCTGGACAATCTCTGTCCACAGGTTTCCTGCGTAAAACCTGCGTGAACTTCGCCTTGAAGGTTCTGCGCTAGGGACTCCACATGTGCACAACTCGGGGGATAACTCGCCGGAGCACTACCGATCCGAGCCCCCCGCTGTCAAATCTTTTTTTCCATCCGGCGTGTCGCCCGTCACCGCGCGGCAACCCTCCGACTACTGGGATTTCACCCGACCTCTTTCGGAGCCGCGACCGCAGGCGTACCGTGGCCCGCGCAGAATCGCCGACGATTCTCTTGGGGGTGCATCGATGGATGCCATGGCGAAGCGAGGGGTGTCGCACACGCTGCGACTGCTCCTCCTCGGCGCCTGCGCGGCATTCGCCCTCGCGTTCCTCTCGCTCGCCCTGTCGGTGTCGTCGGCTTCCGCCGATGACGGCAGCGGATCAGGACTCCTCGGAGGCATCGCCTCGACGGTCGATGACGCGACCGACACGGTCGAGAAGGTCGCCCAGCCGATCACCGACGTCGTCGAACCGGTCACCGATCACGTCGCCGACACTGCGGCATCCGTCACCGACACCGTCTCAGAGGCTCTGCCCGAGCCCGTGGCGGCCCCGGTCGCCGAGATCACCGACACGGTGACCGACACCGTCACCGACACGGCCGGCTCCGTCGCCGACACCGTGGACGACGTGACCGGAGGGGCCCTCGACACGGTCGACACCGTCGTCGCCGACACGACGCAGGGCGTCTCCGACGTCATCGACTCCGGCGTCGTCGGCACGATCGTCGAGCCGATCGTCGACACCGTCGAATCGCTCCCGGTGGTCGGACCCGTCGTGGGCGACACGGGCCTCGGCGAGGTCGTCACCGACGTCGGAGACGCCGTCGACGGGACGGTCCCCGTCATCGTGGGCGAGCTACCCTCGGTCGACCCCGTCGTCCCGGTCGTCCCCGCGCCGTCGTTCCCGGTCGAGCCGGTCGACCTCGGCGGAGACGTCGCTCCCCCGGCCGCGACTCCCGCCGCCGACACCGCGCCCCCGACGCCGGTGAGCGCATCGGCCACGGCTTCCCCGGCCGCCCCCGCCGGTGCGCTCACCGCGCAGGCGCGCGAGACCGCCGCGTTCTTCACCGCGGCCGCGCACTCCGCACCGTCGGCGCAGGCCGCCGCGGCTCCGGCATCCCCCGCGACTCCCGCCGACGCACCCGCGCCTCCCGGCGCAGACGTCGTCTCGGGTGTTCCGGCCTCGTCATCGGCATCCGGGAGCACTCCGACGGCCGCCACACCCTTCGCAACGCCCGCCGACGCCGTACTCGGCGCCGGGCTGCTGCTGCTCGCTCTCCACCGCGGCGTCGACGACGACCTGCCGGGGAGCCCCGTCTTCGCCACCGACGTCTCTCCTGACTGAGGACGGTCGCGCCGCGCCCCGCACGGCAGACGACCCCGCGCGTTCGCGCACCCTCATTCACACACAGGAGAAACTCTCATGCGCAAGTTCTACTCGCGTGCCCTGCTGGGCGCGCTCGTCGGGGGCGGCTTGGCCGTCCTCGGATGCGGCATCGCCAATGCCGCGGAGACCTCGGGGGCAGACGGTCTGCTCGCGGGCGACCAGGCGGCGATCTCGGTCGACCTGCCCGTCACCGTCGGCGGCAACGCCGTCTCGCTCATCGGAGACAGCCACAGCGAGGATGCCGACACCTCGGCCCCCGCGCCGGATGCCGCCCCGGTGGCCACCACCGACGGCAGCGACGGAGTGGCCTCGGGAAACCAGGGCATCATCTCGATCGACGTGCCCGTCACCGTCGGCGGCAACGCCGTCTCGGTGATCGGAGACAGCCACAGCGAGGATGCCGACACCTCGACGCCCGCGCCCGAGGCGGCGCCGGAGCCCGCTCCGGAGGCCGCTCCCGAGCTGCACACCATGCCGGTGTACGTCGAGGAGACGCCGGGGGCGACCACGGACGGCACCGACAGCGTCGCGGGCGGCAACCAGGTCGTCGCGCCGGTCGAGGTTCCGGTCACCATTGGCGGCAACGCCGTCTCCGTGATCGGCGACAGCCACACCGAAGACGCCACCACCACCGGCGGCACCACCAGCGGCTCGATCGGCGACGTCGAAACCGACGGCACCGACAGCGTCCTCGGCGGCAACCAGGCGATCATC
>NZ_JBFBHJ010000001.1:88661-864369 GCF_040685115.1 Microbacterium sp. NPDC089186 | reverse complement strand
TTCCCGATCGAGGCACCCCTCACCATCGGCGGAAACGCCGTCTCCGTGATCGGCGACAGCCACACCGAAGACGCCACCACCACCGGCGGCACCACCCGCAACGGCTCCACCGGCGACGTCACCACCGACGGCACCGACAGCCTGCTCGGCGGCAACCAGGCGATCATCCCGATCGAGGCACCCCTCACCATCGGCGGAAACGCCGTCTCCGTGATCGGCGACAGCCACACCGAAGACGCCACCACCACCGGCGGCACCACCGGCGGCTCGGTCGGCGACGTCGAAACCGACGGCACCGACAGCGTCCTCGGCGGCAACCAGGCGATCATCCCGATCGCCCTGCCCGTCACGATCGGCGGAAACGCCGTCTCGGTCATCGGTGACAGCACCTCGACGGGTGCGACGACCACCGGCGGTGCGAACGGTGGGGGTGTCGTTGGGGGCATCATCACCGACGGCACCGACAGCCTCGGCGGTGGTAACCAGCTGATCATCCCGATCCAGCTGCCCGTCACGATCGGCGGAAACGCCGTCTCGGTGATCGGTGACAGCACGACCGAGGGCTCGCACACCGGTGGCACGCCCGGAACCCCGGGGACCCCTGGTACTCCGGGCACCCCCGGAACCCCCGGAACCCCCGGCACCCCCGGAACGCCCGGCACCCCCGGCACGCCCGGCACCCCCGGAACGCCCGGCACCCCCGGCACCCCCGGCACGCCCGGCACCCCCGGAACGCCCGGCACGCCCGGAACGCCCGGCACGCCCGGCACCCCGGGAACGCCCGGCACGCCCGGCACGCCCGGCACCCCCGGAACGCCCGGCACCCCCGGTACCCCCGGCGGTCACGTGAGCACCGGCGGAACCCCCGTCGTCGGCTCGGCCGCCTCGGCGAGCGCGGTGACGCCGCTGTCGACGAGCGCCGCGAAGACGCTCGCCATCACCGGAACCGATGGCCCCGCGGCCCTCGGCCTCGGCCTCGCCGGTCTGCTCGCGCTGCTGATGGGAGGGGTGCTGCTGCGCCGCCGCTCCCGCGCATGACCCGCGCAGGGCTCTGACCCTCGGCGGAACGACACCGGATGCCGACGTGCTGTCGTGGCATCCGGTGTCGTCGCGCGCTCGGAACGGGGCTCGACCGGGCCCGGACCCTGAGACAGCCTGAGGGCCCTCCGCCGCAGCGACGCCACGCTAGTGGGTCCGGACCCTTCGACATGCTCAGGGACCTCCACCGCAGGGTGCCGCGCTACAGGGCGCCGCCGCGGCGCTCGCGCTCGAGGAACGCGATCGTCTCGGGGCGCTGCGGGGCGTCGAAGATCTGCGCGGGCGTGCCCTGCTCGACGATGCGGCCGCCCTTCATGAACACGATGCGGTCGGCCACCTCGCGCGCGAACGACATCTCGTGCGTCGCCATGAGCATCGTCGAGCCGCGGTCGCGCAGCACACGCACGAGGTCGAGCACCTCGCCGACGAGCTGCGGGTCGAGCGCGGAGGTGATCTCATCCAGCAGCAGCAGCTCGGGGTTCGTCATGACGGCGCGCACGATCGCGACGCGCTGCTGCTGACCGCCCGAGAGGCGGTCGGGGAACTCCCGCGCCTTCGCCCCGAGCCCCAGCTGCTCCAGCAGCTCGGTGCCGCGGGCGTAGGCCTCGGCCTTCGGCATCCCGTGCACTTTGCGCGCGGCGAGCGTGACGTTGTCGATCACGCGGAGGTGAGGGAAGAGGTTGAAGTGCTGGAAGACGACGCCGATACGGGCGCGCGCGGCGTCGGGGTCGATCGTCGGATCGGTGAGGTCGTCGCCGTTGAGCAGGATCTGCCCGTCGTCGACGCGCTCGATCAGGTTGATCGTGCGCAGCAGCGTCGACTTGCCCGACCCGGAGGCGCCGATGAGCACGACCACCTCGTGCTGGTCGATCGAGAGGTCGATGCCGTCGAGCACCACGTGGTCGCCGAAGGCCTTGCGGACGCTGCGGACGTCGAGCACGGTCATACGGTCCCGCCCATCTGCTCGCGCTTCGCCAACCGCGCCGAGACGTAATCGGTGAGGCGGATCATCGGCAGCGCCATCGCCACGAAGAGCAGCGCCGCCACGATGTACGGCGTGAAGTTGTAGGCCTGAGCCGAGGCGATCTGGGCCGCCCGGACGGCATCCACCGCTCCGAGGACGGAGATGAGCCCGACGTCCTTCTGGAGCGACACGAAGTCGTTCATGAGCGCCGGCACGACCTTGCGCACACCCTGGGGGATCACGACGATCCGCAGCGTCTGCGCGTGGCTGAGGCCCAGCGAGCGGGCGGCGACGCGCTGAGAGGGGTGCACGGCCTCCATCCCCGCGCGCAGCACCTCGGCGATGTAGGCCGAGTAGGTCAGCACGATCGCGATCGTGCCCCACAGCACCACGGGCACGCGGCCGAAGACGCCGAGCGCGGGAAGGCCGAAGCCCACCAGGTACAGCACGATCAGCAGCGGGATGCCGCGGAACAGGTCGGTGTAGATCGTCGCGAGGGCGCGCAGGGGGAAGAACACCGGCCCGCGCAGCGAGCGCAGCACGGCGAGCGTCGTACCGAGGATCGCGACGGCGATCGCCGCGACGAACAGCACCTGGATGTTGACCCACAGCCCCGCGAGGATCGACGGGAAGCTCGCCAGCGCGATCTCGGGGTCGAAGAACGCGCGCCGCACGTCTTCCCACCCGGGGCTCGACAGGATCGCCCAGCCGACCACGACGACGAACACGACCGAGCTGACAAGCGCGATCAGCACCGACCTCGTCGATTGCCGACGCCGTGTGGCGCGCCGACCGAGCTCGAGCTCGCTCGGCCGCCACGCGGCCTCGGACGGGGTGGATGCCACGGGGTGTTACTTCAGGACGGGAGCGGCGTCAGTGCCCCCGAGCCAGGTCTGCTGCAACTCATCGAGTGTGCCGTCGGCGCGCAGGGCGTCGACCGCGTCGGTGACGGGCGCCGTCAGAGGCGAGCCCTTGGGCAGTACGAACGCGAGCTCGTCGCCACCGGCCGAGGAGTCGGGCAGCTGACCGACGACCTTGCCGTCGTCGAGCACGGCCCCAGCGAGGTAGAACGCGGTGGGCAGGTCGACCACGATCGCGTCGACCTGGCCGGACTGCAGGGCGGCGACGGCGTCGTCGTTGGAGTTGTAGACGCTGAGGTTGGCGGTGCCGAGCTGGTCGGCGGCGACCTGGTAGCTCGTGGTCGCACTCATGACGCCCACGGGCAGGTTCTTCAGCTCGGCCACGGTGGTGGCGGACGCGGCGGGCGAGGGGCCGGTCGTGACGACGGCCTGGGTGGTCGTGTAGTACGGCGACGAGAAGTCGACGGCCTGCTTGCGCTCGTCGGTGATCGAGAACTGCTGCAGGTTGAGGTCCCAGTCCTTGGCGCCGGGGGCGATCGCGCTGTCGAAGGTGCTGCGCACCCACACGACGTCGTCCTTCGAGAAGCCGAGCTGCGTCGCGACGGCGTCGGCGACCGCGGCCTCGAAGCCCTCGCCCGAGGCGGGGTCATCGTTCTCGACCCACGGCGAGAACGCGGGCTCGCCCGTGGCGATCGTGAGCTTGCCGGCCGTGACGGTCTGCAGCGCTCCCTCGGTGGCGGGTGCGGCGCCGGCGTCGGAGCCGGTGGGGGCGAAGGCGCAGGCGGTCAGCGACACGACGGTGGCCGCGGCCACGGCGGTCAGGGCGGCGGCGCGGCGCAGGCGTGCGAGAGCGGTCACGATGTCTCCTCGTGGACGTATCGGGGTCATCCCCGGAGTGCTGTGATGGTCACAGCGTATCCGGGGCATGTTTCGGGGACGGTCACCCGTGAAATCTGGCGACACGGGCGCCTCGGGACCGGCGGGGCTGTTGCGGGTCGAGTGCGGGCTGCCGTGCAGGGCGACGGGGGTGCGGCGGTGCGGCGGGTCCGGACCCGGCCCCGGGTCACGGCATCCTGCCGACGCGCCCCTTACTCCGCCAGACGCCAATCCTCGAAGCTGAACCCCGGCGACACGAGGCAGCTCACGACGACCTCGGCGTCGCCGGCGGGCCGGGCCGCCTGCCACACGCCCGCGGGCACGGTGTGCTGCAGCACGTGTCCCGCAGCGAGGTCGGGGCCGAGGGTGACCGTCTCCGCCGCGCCCGGCTCGCCCCCCGCTCCACCCAGCGAGAGCTCGAGCGCCCCGGGACCGTGCCACAGCCAGACCTCGTCGCTCGTCACGACGTGCCAGGCGCTGCGCTCGTCGGGCCGGAGCAGGTAGTGGATGCAGGTCGCCGCGGGCCGCGGGCCCGCGGGCGTGTCGACGGCGTACGACCCCGTCCACATGCGGCGGAACCACCCGCCCTCGGGGTGCGGCTCGAGGTCGAGCAGCCGTGCGGTCTGCGGACGGTCGTCCTCAGCCCGAGTGGTGTCGGCTCCATCTGTCATGCGCGCACTCCTGTCTCGCGGGTGAAGGTGTCGGTGACGAAGCGCGCCTCGCCGTCGATGAACGTCGCCGCCGCCGTTCCCGCCCCGGCCACCACGAGGTGTTCGATCGTGGCATCCACCTCCGACACCGGGACGTCGAAGAACGCCAGATCCGCCACGGCGCCGACCGCGAGGTACCCCGTGCGGGCGGGGCCGGTGTCGAGGCCCATCGCGTGCGCGCCGCCGAGGGTCGCCGCGCGCAGCAGCAGCTCGGGCAGGTCGCGGTTGACGTACCCCTGCGTTCGCGCGAGCCGGTGCAGTTCGGCGACGTCGGCGAGCAGATCGAGCGAGGGACTGGATGCCAGCGAGTCGGTGCCCACGGCCAGCGCGTTGCCCTCGGTGAGGTAGGCCGCGACCGGGGGCTCGTCGAGGCCGATGACCGCGTTCGAGCGCGGACACAGGGCGACGGTCGTCCCCCGGGCGCGCAGGATTGCCCGGTCGCGCGCCGTCATGTACACCCCGTGCGCGATGTGGCAGTCGGGTCCCAAGACGCCGAGCTCGTCGACGAACTCCGTCGCCCCGGTGCCGAACCCCTCGTCGCGCAGGGCACGGAAGCTCGCGGGACGCTGCTTCTGCCACGGCACCGCCTCGCCGTGCTCGCGCTCGAACGCGGCCTCGCCCAGGTGCAGGTGCAGGCGGCTGCCCCGCTCGCGCACGATGTCGGGGATCTCGAGCAGCGGCTCGACGTCGAGCGAGTACGGCGCGTGCGGAGACAGTCCGGTGCCGGGCGGGGAGGGCAGCGCGTCGAGCCGGGCCTCCACCTCGGCGCGGCCGCGCTCGGCCCAGGCGGCGTTGGTCCAGCTCATCACCTCCCAGTACGTGATGCCGTGCAGCCGCGCGTCGTGCAGCGCCGAGGCGGCCTCGACGTCGGTGACGATGTCGGCGACGGCGGTCGTGCCGGCGGCGATCATCTGGAGCGCGCCGGACGCGGCATCCCGAGCCCAATCGTGACCCGCGCGATACGCCGGCGTGAACGCGTCGTCCCAGTCGTCGAAGCCCGCGTACGACCCCCGGCCCACCGCGGCCATGCCGGTGTACTGCAGGTGGGAGTGGGCGTTGACCAGGCCAGGGGTGAGGACCCCCGGCCAGTGCACCTCGTCGAAGGAGACGCCGCGCGTGCGCAGTTCGTGGACCACCCACTCGCGGTCGCCCACGTGCCGGATGCGCCCACCCGCCACCGCGATAGCCCCGCCCGGGATCGGCGGTGCGGTGATCGGCAGGACGAGGGATGCCGAATACACCCTCATCGCCCACCCCCGGCGTAGCGCGGCGACCGCCACTCGTCGAGGCCCTCGGGGTCGAGGGGCCGTGGCACGTCGATCTGCGCGCCGCGCACGCGGAGCGCCTCGCGCGCGACGAGGTCGTCGACGTCGGGCCCGAGGGCGTGCACCCCCGACGACGGACGGCGCCGCAGCAGCTCGCCGAGGGCCGCGAGCTGCACGGCGAACGAGAGGTCCATGATCTCGATGGGGTTGCCCTCGGCGGCGGTGATGTTGACGGCTCCTCCCCCGCCGAGCACGGGCGCATCGTTCTCGGCCCCCGGCGCGATCTCGCCCGGCACTCCCCCGGCCACGGCCATCACCCCCGCTTTCGCGGCGAGGTCCGCGGTCACCGTGCCGGGCACCCCGGTCGCCGAGACGACCAGTGCGCCGGCCGCCGATTCGCGCGCCGGGCCGGTGGAGAACCCATCGTGCCGCGCCTCGAGCGCCCTCACCGGGTCGGTCTCGGCCACGCGCACCTCGGCGCCCAACGCGCGCAGGTGCGCGGCGACGCCCCGGCCGACGGGGCCGTACCCCAGCACGAGCGCCGGTTGGTCGGCGAGGCCGATCCCGCGCTCCTCGAGCAGATCGGCGATGGCGAACACGCACGACTGCCCGGTGCCGTAGCGGTTGTCGAACATCGTCTTCGTGCGGGCGTCGTTCACCGCCATGACCGCGGTGCGCAGGATTCCGGCATCCTGCATCCGCCGCAGGGGTGTGAGCCCGCTCGTCGTCTCTTCGCACGCGCCGATCCACCCCGCGACGAGCGCGGGATCGTCCTCGTGAGCGAGGCGGATGAGGTGCGCGCCGTCGTCGAGCAGCACGTCGAGTCCCGCGCGGAGGAAGGTGCGGGCGGCGGCCAGCTCGGCGGGTCCGCTCAGCGTCGGGTCGGCCGTGACCGCGAGCCCCTCGGCGCGCAGCGCGTCGGCGACCGCGGGGTCGGTCTCGTCGGGATGCGCGTACACCGACACCTCGGCTCCGCGCTCGCGGAGCAGCAGCGACAGCACGGCGGTCTTCGGCTCGAGCACCATCGCCACCCCCACGCGCAGGCCGGTCAGGTCGAGGCGCTCCGCCATCGCGGCCGACACCGGCATGTGCGCCCGCGCGAAAGAGATCCGGCCGGCGGCATCTCCCCGCTCGGGCAGCGGCGCCCCGTCGAGGCTCACCGTGTCGGCATCCAGGTCGAACTCGACCCGCCCGGGGGCGGGATGCAGACTCGGGATGCCACCGAGCCGCACGAGCAGATCGTGCAGGTCCGCGGAACCGGCGCCCTGCACCACGAACGGGCGCCCTGCGAGCATGAGGTTGGACGCACGCGCGAAGCGCCGGACGATGCGCTCGGGTGCGCGAGGGTCGGTCACGGGGTTCAGCCTAGGGTCACGGGTGCAGGCGTCCGCGCGACGGGGAAGCGACCTCAGCTGCTCGGATAACACCCGGCGCTTCATCACCCGCCGCGGCGAGCGCTGCCTGGAGCGGTTCGGGGCACATTCTTCCGGTTGGGGCGTGAAATTTCGCGCCCCAACCGGAAGATCGTGCCCCAAACCCCGTCCCCACAGCCCCACACCCCGCCCCCGGACAACGCGGAACGGCCCCGCCCTGCCGAAGCAGGAGCGGGGCCGTTCTCGAGAGTGCAGCGAATTACTTCGCGGCGACCACCTGGAGGGTGATCACGGCGGTGACGTCGTCACGCAGGCGAACGGTCGCCTCGTGCTCGCCGACCGACTTGATCGAGGAGGTGATCTGGATCTTGCGCTTGTCGAGCTCACCGAGACCGGCAGCCTTGACGGCGTCGGCGACGTCGGCGGGCTTGACCGAACCGAACAGGCGTCCCTCGTTGCCGGCCTTGACCGACAGCTTGACGGTGTTCGACTCGAGCGAGTTCTTCAGGGCCACGGCGTCTTCGTGCGCGTGGATCGCGCGGGACTCGCGAGCGGCGCGGATCGACGCGACCTGCTTCTCGCCACCGCGGCTCCAGGCCACGGCGAAGCCCTGCGGGATGAGGTAGTTGCGGGCGTACCCGTTCTTGACCTCGACAACATCACCGGCGCTACCGAGCCCGGTGACCTCATTCGTGAGAATCAGCTTTGCCATCGGGTGCTCCTTAGCGGCCGGCGCCGGCGTAGGGCAGGAGAGCCATCTCGCGCGCGTTCTTGATGGCGCGGGCGATCAGGCGCTGCTCCTGCACGGAGACACCGGTGATACGACGGGCGCGGATCTTGCCGCGCTCCGAGATGAACTTGCGGAGGGTTGCGACGTCCTTGTAATCGATGACGCCGACGCGGATCGCCTTCGCGGGGGCTGCGTTCTTCGCACCCTTCCGCGGCTTGCGGCGGTCGCCAGTGGCCTTGCCAGCCATGCTTCCTTCTTTCGTGTGGTTCGGATGCCGAGGCGGTCACGCGGACCGGGATGCGGCATCCGGAATTTCAGGGGGTCGTCGTGCTCGAGAGAGCGCGGCGAAGATCAGAACGGGGTGTCGTCGCCGTAGGAACCGGGAGTGCTCCACGCGTCAGCGCCGCTGTTGCCGCCGCCGTTGTTCGAACCGGGGGTCGACCACGGCTCGTCGTTCGACTGCTGCACCTGCGCGCGCTGGCCGCCTCCGCCACCCCCGCCGCCACCGGCGGCACGGGTGACCTGGGCGGTCGCGTAGCGGAGCGAGGGGCCGATCTCATCGACTTCGAGTTCGATGGAGGTGCGGTTGTTGCCCTCGCGGTCCTGGTAGGAACGCTGCTTCAGGCGACCGGTCGCGATGACACGGCTGCCCTTCGTCAGCGACCCGGCGACGTGCTCGGCGAATTCGCGCCACACCGAGGCGCGCAGGAAGAGCGCCTCGCCGTCCTTCCACTCGTTCGCCTGACGGTCGAACGTGCGGGGGGTCGACGCGATGGTGAAGTTCGCGACCGGGAGCCCGTTCTGCGTGTAGCGCAGCTCGGGGTCGGCCGTGAGGTTACCCACGACGGTGATGACGGTTTCGCCGGCCATCGTCGTTACTTCGCAGCCTTCTCGGCGGACTCGACCTTGCGGGGAGCGGCGGCCTTGCGGGCGGCCTTCTCCTCGGAGCGCTTGGCCTCGGCGGCGACCTGGGCGATCGCTTCTTCGGCGCGCAGGACCTTGGTGCGCATGATCTGCTCGTTCAGCTTCAGCTGACGGTCGAGCTCGTTCGTGGCCTCGCTGGTCGCGACGAAGTTGACGACGGCGTAGATGCCCTCGTTCTTCTTGCGGATCTCGTAGGCGAGACGACGGCGGCCCCAGATGTCGATCTTGTCGATGGTTCCCCCATCGGCCGTGATGACCTTGAGGAATCCGTCGAGCTTCGGAGCGACCTGGCGCTCGTCGACCTCGGGATCGAAGATGACCATGAGTTCGTACTGGTGCGTCACTAACCCACCTCCTTCGGACTAGAACGGCTGACGGGCATTTCCCGGCAGCAGGAGGGTGTGTTGCACGTCACCGCGGGCTCACACGCGCATGGGCGTCGCCGGGCAACCTTCGTAGTCTAACGGATGCCGACTCACCCGGGGAATCGGAGACGGATAGCCTGGACCATCCGACGAGGGCAGGAGGCCGCATGACCGGAATCCGACCGTTCGACACCCGCGCGCTGACGATGCCGGGCGACACGGCTGCGGCACGCGCCTTCACGGCCCGGCTGCGCGCGGAAGGGCGTCTGCCCGCGGCCAACACCGCCGTGGCGATCGTCGCGTACGTGTTCGCGTTCGCCCTCGTCGGTGGCGCCGGCCTCTTCCTCGTCGTCCTGCTGGCGATCTTCCGCGCCGCGATCGGCGACGGTGTCGTCGTCCTCGGCCTGGTCTTCGCCATCCCCCTCCTCCTCGGCCTGGGGGCGCTCGTGGCCGCACTGTTCGCCGTCCGCCACGGTCGACGCGCGCAAGAAGATCGACGGTGGCGCATCGCCGGCTTCGCACGCGACGTCGGTATGGAGTACGTGGCGGCGCTCCCCGAGCCCGCCCTCCCGGGCGCGATCTTCCAGATCGGCGGCGACCGCACCGCGTCCGACCTGGTCCGTTCGTCTCACCCGCGCTTCGTCGAGGTGGGCAATCACTCGTACACCGTGAGCAACGGCAAGAACACCACGACCTCGCGGTGGGGATACATCGCGATCCGTCTCGACGTCCCCCTGCCGCACATCGTCCTCGACGCGATGGGCAACGGCGTCCGGCTCGGGCTGTGGGAGCGCGGCCAGCACCTCAGCCTCGAGGGAGATTTCGACCGGTACTTCCGCTTGTACTGCCCGACCGGCTACGAGCGCGACGCGCTCTATCTCTTCACTCCCGACGTCATGGCGCGCTTCATCGACAACGCCGCCGTGCTCGAGGTCGAGATCGTGGACGACTGGCTGTTCCTGTACTCCCCCACCGAGCTCTCCACGCTCGATCCGGCGCGATGGGCGTGGGTGTTCTCGGTGGTGGCGGCCCTGCTCGACAAGTTGGAGCAGTGGGGCCGGTGGCGCGACGACCGCATGGCGGCCGGGGCCGCGGGCCCATCGCTCGCCGCGCGGACGCCTCCCGCATCCACGGTGTGGGGTGCTCCCGACCCCGCCCCCGCGCCACCGACCCTCCCCGCCCCGCCCGTCGGGGTCGCACCCGTGGGCCGCCGGCTACGGCGACGCAGCCCCTGGGTCATCGTGCTGTCGATCGTCGGCGGAACCTTCGCGCTGGGACTGCTCCTCCTGCTCATCCCGTTGGTGTTCTTCCTCGCTCGCTGACCGTGCGGCCGACCACCGCCCCAGATGAGACGGCGATGAGAAAAACGCAAACCCCTTCCTTCCGCCCGACGGCGCTGGGTAGCGTCGGCGGAATGAGTCCACGAATGTCGTTCGATCCGGCGCTCATCTCCGAGACCGCCTCGAACCTCCGCTCCGCCGCGGATGGCATCCAGGCCCACCTTGCGCAGCTCGAGAGTGAGGCGTCACGTCTGCAGTCCGCGTGGAGCGGTGAGGCCATGGAGGCCTACCGCACGGCGCAGCAGAAGTGGACGGCAGGCTTGCGAGCCCTGAACGGGATCGTCGCCGACGCCTCCCGCGCGGGTCAGGCGTCGTCAGATCGGTACGCCGCTGCGCAGTCGACGGTCGAAGGGATCTGGTCGTGAGCACCGACGCCGCGGCATCCCCGGACGCCCTCTCGCTCTTCCGGGCCCAGCAGGAGCGCATCGCGGAGCTGACGCCGAAGTTCGAAGCCGCCGAAGAACGCGTGCGCGAGCTTCTCAGCCCTCTCGCCCCGCCCGCAGACGCACACGCGACGATCCGGATCGATGAGCGTGGTCTCGTCACGGCCGTCACCCTCGAGCGCGCCGAGGGGGCCACACCCGAGTCCGTGACGGCGGCCTTCTCCGATGCCGCCGTCGCTGCTCGACTGAGCGGCCCCCCTCTCCCCCTCGAGGCCGCCGACGCTCTGCTCACCCTGGCCGCCCGCGGCGAGACCGGACCGGTCGTCACGGTCGCCGACGACCTGCACCAGTTCCGCGTCATGGCCCAGTACGGCGCGATCCTCGGCGTCGACGGAACGCCGGCCTGGCTCACGCAGACCCCTGTCGATGTGATCGCCGACGAGGTCCTGCGGATCGGCCGTAAGGCCGCTCTCGCCTCGGACTCGTTCGACCGCTTCTCGGAAAGCGAAGGAGAATCCCGTGGTTGATGTCGATCCCGATGCCCTGCAGTCCGACGCCAATGACCACTGGCAGAAGTGGAGCCTCGAGCTGGCCGCGTGGCGGACCGACCTCGACGGCATGACGTACTCCCCCAGCGACTTCTCGCTGGCCCCGGGCTCGACCGAAGTGCTGTCGAAGTTCCGCACCTCGGTGCAGCTGCTCTCGGACTATCTGCACACCGGGGAGGAGATCTTCGAGGGCTTCGCCCGCGCGCTGCTCACCACCTCGATCGAGTACATGAAGGCCGAGGGCGACGCGCAGTCGGAGATCGACGCCGTCCAGAAGGAATTGGAGGGGCTGTGAGCTACGTCGACCTCACCCGTCAGGTCATCGCCGGACAACTCGACGATGCCGAGGCGAAAGTCCGCGGCGCCATCAGCTCCGCCCCGGCGAGCATCCGTCGTGCGGTGCAGAAATGGGTGGACGAGCAGGCGCACGGCCTCGGCGTCCTCGTTCCCGACGGCCTCGTCGACCAGGTCGCCGACATCATCATCTCCGTCGCCCTCGACGCCCTCGAGCAGTGCCTCGACACGATCGCCGTGCTCCGCGTGTGCAACGCGTACCTCGGCAGCCCCGACCGGCTGCGCAATATGGCGTCGACGATCGGCGACATCTCGGGCTCCGCCGAGAACCTGCAGATCAAGAAGGACCAGCTCGACGGCCTCATGAGCTGGGACGACGGCAAGGCCAGCAAGGTCTACGAGTACGGCATCGACGACCAGGTACGGGCGCTGGGGGTGCTCCCGGGCAAGCTCGGCGGTGTCGCCGGCGTGCTGCGCACCCAGGCCGACGACATCGAGAGCTTCTACCTCAACCTCGCCGGGCTCGTCGGGGGCACCGTCCTGGCCATCGGCGGTGTGGTCACCGCGATCCTGTCGCTGATCGGCGGGGCGCTCTCCTCCCCCACCGGAGTCGGCGCCGTCGTCGGGCTCATCGGCGCCGCGCTGTCCGCGGTCCTGGCGCTGGCCGGTGTCGGCATGGCCGGCATCTCGGCTCTTCAGCTCTTCCTGTCGGCGATGCAGGGGACGTCGAACAAGCTCGACGACCTCCTCTCGTCGATGCCCGCGTGGGACCCGCCCCGCTTCGCCATCGTCCAGTAGCCGCCCCGGGCCCGCGCGGGGGCCGGATGCCGCCCGTTAGGGTCTGACACGGGGGTGCGACATGACAGACGCCACGACGTTCGATCCGACGCCGCTGACCGCGCCGGTCGATCGCAAGGCAGCGCAGGCCTTCACGGCGCAGCTGCGTCGCGAGGGCCGGCTGAGTGGCACCGTGGTGCCGATCATCGTGTTCGCGATCGTCGGTGCGGCATTCCTCTTCATCGCCATCCCGGTCTTCGCCGCCGTCGCATCATCCCTCTTCGACCGGGGTAGCTCCGGGCCGCTGCCGCTGCTGGTCGTCGTCTTCATCCTCATCGTTGCCTCGTTCATCGTCGGCGCGATCGTGCGCGGTTTCGGGGGTGCGGCCGAACGGCGCTACCGACTCGATCGCTTCGCCCGCGCGAACGGGATGACGTGGCATCCGGGATTCGACGATCCCGAGCTGCCGGGCATGATCTTCGCCCTCGGTCACGACCGCGAATCCCGGGATCTGCTCCGATCCGGCGACCCTCGGTTCGTCGAGGTGAGCAACTACCGGTACGAGACGGGGTCGGGCAAGAGCAAGCAGACGCATCGGTGGGGTTACGTCGCGATACGCCTCGACACCCCGCTTCCCCACATCGTCCTGGATGCCGTGGGCAACAACGGGCTGTTCGGCGCGTCGAACCTGCCGGTCACCTTCGGCCGCGGCCAGAGGTTGAGCCTCGAGGGCGACTTCGACCGGCATTTCGCCCTCTACTGCCCCGAGGGGTACGAGCGCGACGCCCTGTATCTCTTCACGCCCGACGTCATGGCGCGGTTCATCGACAGCGCTGCCGCCCTCGACGTCGAGATCGTCGACGACTGGCTGTTCCTCTACTCCCGCCGCGACCTGTCGACCCTCGACCCCGCGACCTGGCGGTGGCTGCTGACCACGGTCGCGGCGATCGACGAGAAGCTCGCGCAGTGGGCGCGCTGGCGCGACGAACGCCTGGTCGCCGGCAAGCCGTCCACGTCGCACGCGGTCGGCGCCGCGGCATCCGGGGCCCCGGCGCAGGCGCTGCCCCTTCTCACGCCGCCCCCCACCGGGGTCGCGCGGCAGGGCCGACGCCTGCGCCGCGGGTTCTCGTGGATCACCGGGGTGTTCGTCGTGATCGGCGTCGGCTGGTGGTTGCTGACGGTGTTCGCCGACGTGTTCATCCGGTGAGACGGGCGGCTGCGCGCCCCATCAGGCGCCGGTGAGGCTCGCTTCGTCGCGCCTCCGCACGGGTGTTCGGCGCCGGTGAGGCCCGCTTCGTCGCGCCTCCGCACGGGTGTACGGCGCCGCTGAGGCGCGCGGCGGAGCTCCCGGTCCCGCCGGAGCCCGCGCCCGACGCGCGGACGCGGAAGGATGCGCCTCAGGCCCCCCGCGTGGTTCGCCAGAGCTCGCGGCGCGCCTCCTGCTCGACCGGGTCGGGCACGGGCAGCGACGCCAACAGCCGCTTCGTGTAGTCGTCGCGCGGCTGCGTGAGCACCTGCACCGTCGTGCCCTGCTCGCGGATGACGCCCTGGCGCAGCACGATCACGCGATCGGCCACCTCGTCGACGACGGCGAGGTCGTGACTGATGAACAGGCACGCGAAGCCGAACTCGGCCTGCAGCTGCGCGAACAGCTCCAGCACGCGCGCCTGCACCGACACGTCGAGCGCGGAAGTCGGCTCGTCGGCGATGAGCAGCTTCGGATCCAGCGCGAGGGCGCGAGCCAGCGACGCGCGCTGACGCTGACCGCCCGACAGCTCGTGCGGGTAGCGGTCGCCGAACGCCCGTGGCAGCTGCACCGCGTCGAGCAACTCGTCCACGCGCTGTCGCGCGGTCCGGGCGCCGCCGGCGCGCTTGTGCACGACGAGCGGTTCGGCGATGCACTCCGCGATCGTGAGCAGCGGGTTGAAGCTCGTCGCCGGGTCCTGGAAGACGAACCCGATGTCGGGGCGCGTCTTGGCCAGGTGCCGGGGCTTGGCCCCTCGCATCTCGGTGCCGAGCACCTTGAGCGACCCGCCGACCACCGACGTCAGCCCCACCATCGCGCGACCGATCGTGGTCTTGCCCGAACCGGACTCCCCCACGAGGCCCAGCACTTCGCCGGGGCCGATCCAGAAGTCCACGCCCTTCACGGCGACCACACCGGCGGAACCGAAGCGTCCGGGGTAACCGATCTCGACCTTCTCGGCCACGACGAGGCTGCCCTCCGGCGGCGCGGTGGGGGCGGGCGTCTCCAGCGACTGCCGGGAGCTCTTCCCCCGGCCCACGTGCGGCACCGCGGCGAGCAGATCGCGGGTGTATTCCTGCTGCGGGGCGGCGAACAGGTCGCGGACCGGAGCCTGCTCGACGATGTCGCCGCGGTACATCACGATCACGCGGTCCGCGAGGTCGGCGACCACGCCCATGTTGTGCGTGATGAGCACGATCGTCGCCCCGAACTCGTCGCGGCACGTGCGCAGCAGGTCGAGGATCTCGGCCTGAACGGTGACGTCGAGTGCGGTGGTGGGCTCGTCGGCGATGATCAGCCCGGCATCCAGGACCAGGGCCATCGCGATCACGACGCGCTGCTTCTGGCCGCCCGAGAACTGGTGCGGATAGTCGTCGACGCGCTTCTCGGGATCGGGGATGCCGACACGGCGCAGGATGTCGACCGCCTTGGCCTTCGCCTCGGCGTTCGAGAGCTTCTCGTGCGCCCGCAGTCCCTCGGCGATCTGCCATCCGACGGTGTACACCGGGTTCAACGCCGTGGAGGGCTCCTGGAACACCATCGCCGCGTCGCGCCCGCGCATCTCGCGCAGCTGCGCCCCGGTGGCGTGGACGATGTCGGTCTCTCCGCCGTCGCGACCGCGCACGATCACGGCGCCCGACAGCGTCGCGGTCTCGGGAAGCAGACCGAGCAGCGTGTTCGCGGTCACGGTCTTGCCCGAGCCCGATTCGCCGACGATCGCGAGCACCTCGCCGGCGCGCGCCTCGAGCGAGATGCCGTTGATGGCGGCGACGGGGGCGCCGTCGGTGGCGAAGGTGACGCGCAGGTCGTCGATGCGGGCGATGGATGCCGCGGTGCCGGTCATGAGGGGCTCCCGTCGGTGGTTGATGCCGGGGTCCCGGCGGGGGCGGTGGTCGACGCGTCGGCCGGAGCCGCGGACGGGTCGACGGCCGTGACCGGTGCGGGTGCCCGCCCGGCGCGGCGACGCGTACGCAGGCGCGGGTCGCTGAGGTCGTTCAGGCTCTCGCCGACGAGGGTGATGCCGAGCACGGCGAGCACGATCGCGATGCCCGGCGGAATGGCCGTCCACCAGATGCCGCTGGTGACGTCGCTGACCGAGCGGTTGAGGTCGTAGCCCCACTCGGCGGCGGCGGTGGCCTCGATGCCGAAGCCGAGGAAGCCCAGTCCCGCGAGCGTCAGCAGGGCCTCCGAGGCGTTGAGTGTGACGACGACCGGCAGCGAGCGCGTCGAGTTGCGGAGCACGTGGCGCAGGAGGATGCGCGCGGTCGGCACCCCGATGACGCGGGCCGACTCGACGAACGGCTCCGCCTTGACCCGCACCACCTCGGCACGGATGACGCGGAAGTACTGCGGCACGAACACCACGGTGATCGAGATGGCGGTGGCGAGGATGCCACCCCACAGCGTCGACTGGCCCTTCGTGATCGCGATCGACATCACGATCGCGAGCAGCAGCGACGGGAAGGCGTAGATCGCGTCGCACAGCACCACGAGGAGGCGGTCGAGCCAGCCGCCGAAGTAGCCGCCGACCAGGCCGAGGAAGATGCCGAGGAAGATCGAGAACGCGATCGCGCACACGATCACCAGCAGCGCCGTCTGCGCGCCCCAGATCACGCGCGAGAGCACGTCGTAGCCGCCGACGGTCGTGCCGAGGAGGTTCATGGCATCCGGCGCCTGCTGCGTGCCGAACTTGACCCCGTCCGCCTCCTGCTGCGCGAAGCCGTAGGGGGCGAGGAGGGGGGCGAGGACCGCGATGATCACGAACACCGTCGTGATGACCAGGCCCAGCACGAGCATCGTGCGCTGGAGCCCGACGCTGCGACGCAGATGCGAGATGACGGGCAGGCGGTCGCGCAGCGGGACCTTCCGCTCCGACAGGGCCGTGGAGGTCGTGGCATCCGTCATGTCAGTACCTCACTCGCGGGTCGATGATCGCCGCGATGACGTCGACGAGGAAGTTCGTGAAGGCCACCAGCACGGCGATCATGACGACGATGCCCTGCACGGCCACGAAGTCGCGGGCCTTCAGGTACTCGCTCAGCATGAAGCCCAGGCCCTTCCACTCGAAGGTCGTCTCGGTCAGCACGGCGCCCGACAGCAGCAGGGCGATCTGCAGACCGATGACCGTGATGATCGGGATGAGCGCCGGACGGTACGCGTGCTTGGTGACGAGGCGGTACTCCCCCACGCCGCGGGAACGCGCCGACGTGACGTACTGCGATCCCAACGTGCCGATCACGTTGGTGCGCACCAGCCGCAGGAAGATGCCCGCGGTCAGGATGCCGAGGGCCACACCGGGAAGGATCGCGTGGGTCAGGACGTCGCCCACCGCCGCACCGTCGCCGAGACGGATCGCGTCCAGCAGATAGATGCCGCTCGGGGCATCCAGAGTCGACAGCTTCAATTCGGTGCGGGTGCTGGCACGGCCGGCGACCGGCAGCACGCTCAGCCACACCGCGAAGACGAGCTTGAGCAGCAGACCGACGAAGAAGATGGGGGTCGCGTAGCCGAGGATCGCGCCGATGCGCAGCGTGGCATCCTGCCAGCGGTCGCGGCGGTACGCAGCGATGAGCCCGAACGGGATGCCGATCAGCAGCGCCACGACGAGCGCGTAGATGGCCAGCTCGAGAGTGGCCGAGCCGTACTGCAGCAGGATGCCGATGACCGGACGGTTGTCGGTGATCGTGGTGCCGAAATCGCCCCGCAGCACGCCCCAGATGTACTCGAAGTACTGCTGGTAGAGGGGGCGGTCGTAGCCGGCGGCGGCAATGCGTTCCGCGAGCTGCTCGGGAGGGAGGCGCCCGCCGAGAGCGGCCGTGATCGGGTCGCCGGTGACCCGCATGAGCAGGAACACGACGGTCACGAGGATGAAGACCGTGGGGATGATCAGGACGAGTCGGACGAGGATGTAGCGCCAGAGTCCGCCGCCTTTGGGGGCGGCGGGCGCGGCGATGACGGGGGCGTCGACGGCGGTGGCCATGAGGACCTAACTGGGGGACGGAAAGCGGCGGGCACCCGGTCCGCCGAGGGACCGGGCACCCGCCGATCGATTACTTGTGCAGCGGGGCGTAGCGGAACTTGAAGGAACCGTCGAGGACGGCGCCCTCCACGCTGGAGCCCACGACCGCGACCTGCTTGCCCTGGAGCAGCGGCAGCGTCGAGAGGTCGGCGGCCACCTTGTCCTGGATCTCGCCGAGCTGCTGCTCGCGCGTGGTCTTGTCGGTCTGCGTCGCCTCCTCGACGAGGAGCTTCTGGACCTCGGCGTTGTCGTAGTGGTTGCCGAGGAAGTTGTCCGCCGAGAAGAACGGGGTCAGGTAGTTGTCGGCATCCGAGTAGTCCGGGAACCAGCCGAGCTGGTACGCGGGGTACACGTCGGCCGTGCGGTCCTTGGAGTACTGCACCCACTCGGTCTGCGCGAGGTTGACGGTGAACAGACCGTCCTCCTCGAGCTGCGCCTTCACCGCGGCGTACTCGTCGCCCGACGAGGGGCCGTAGTGGTCGCCGTTGTACTGCAGGTTCAGCGTGACGGGCGTCGAGACCCCGGCGGCCTCGAGCGTGGCCTTCGCCTTCGCCGCGTCGGGCATGCCGCTGCCGTCGCCGTACAGGCCCTTCAGGGCCTCGTTGGCGCCCGCGACACCCTGCGGCACGTACGAGTACAGCGGCGAGTAGGTGTCTTTGTAGACGTCGGTCGCGATGGCCTGACGGTCGATGAGGTCGGCCGCCGCCTGACGCACGGCCAGGGACTTGGCCGCATCGGCCTCGGGCGTGGTGGCGCCGAAGGGCATCGTGTCGAAGTTGAAGACGATGTAGCGGATCTCTCCACCGGGGCCGTCGACGATCTTGACCGCGTCGTTCGACGACAGGTCGGCGATGTCCGTCGCGCTCAGGCTGCGGAACGCGACGTCGATCGCTCCGGACTGCACGTCGAGCTTGAGGTTGGAGGCGTCGGCGTAGTACTTCGCCGAAATGCCGCCGTTCTCGGGCTTCGGCAGCGAGCCCTGGTAGTCGGCGTACGGCGCGTACGAGATGAGCTCGTTCTGCTTGTACGACTCGATCGTATACTGCCCCGCGAAGGGCTTGGCCTCGACGATGGTGTCGTCGGGGGTGACCGCATCGGCCGAGAAGACCTCTTCGTCGACGATGGGCGCTGCCGGGCTCGACAGGATCTGCGGCCAGATCTGGTCGTTGCCGTTCTTCAGGGTGAAGACGACGGTGGTGTCGTCGGGCGTCTCGACGCTGTCGAGGTTGCCGAGCAACGAGGACGGGCCGTTGGGGTCGGCGATCGTCACCTGACGGTCGAACGAGAACTTCACGTCCGACGAGGTGAGGTCGTGGCCGTTCGCGAACTTCAGGCCCGACTTCAGCTTCACGGTGTACTCGGTTGGCGACGTGAACTCCGCCGACTCGGCGATGTCGGGCGTGACGTCCGAGGTGCCGTACTGGCTGTTGAGCAGGAAGGGGTAGACCTGGTTCATCACGGCGAACGAGCCGTTGTCGTACGAGCCGGCCGGGTCGATCGAGCTGATCTTGTCGGTCGTGCCGACCACGAGCGGGTCGCCCGAGCCGCTGTCGGAGCCGTTGTCTCCCCCGCCGGCGGAGCAGCCGGCCAGGACGATTGCCGAGGCGCCGAGAGCGCCGAGGGCGAGACCGAGACGGCCTCGACCACTGGTGTGCAGTGTCATTGCGTTACCTCTGCTGTGAAGTGTCGATCGCGACAAATGCCGCCATCCTTCGGACATCTTTGTCCTCGGCGGGCTGGTCACCAATTGCTCCGAGGTTTTTTTACATTACCGAAACCCACGGAAGAATTCGGATTTCTTCTTGCGCGATCTCCCGGACCCCCGAATATCTCCGCGCGGGAGCGCTCCCGACACGGCCGCCGCCGCTCAGTGCGCCGACCAGCCCCCGTCCATCACGTAGCTCGTCCCGGTGACCATCGCGGCATCCGGTCCCGCGAGCCAGAGGGCGAGGGAGGCGACCTCGGCCGGCTCGACGAGCCGTTTGACCGCGGCGTCCTTCAGCAGCACCGTCTCGAGCACCTCGGACTCCGGGATGCCGTGCGACCGCGCCTGATCTGCCAACTGCTTCTCCACGAGCGGCGAACGCACGTATCCGGGGTCGATGCACACGCTCGTCACGCCGTGGGCGCCGCCCTCCAGTGCGGTCGTCTTGGAGAGCCCCTCGAGGCCGTGCTTGGCCGCGACGTACGCCGACTTATATGCCGAAGCGCGTATACCGTGAACGCTCGACACGTTGAGCACTCGTCCGTATCCGCGCTCGTACATGGCGGGGAGCGCCGCGCGGATGAGAAGGAACGGCGCCTCCAGCATGAGTCGCAGCATGAAGGAGAACTTCTCCGGCGCGAAGTCCTCGATGGGACTGACGTGCTGGATGCCGGCATTGTTCACGAGGATGTCGACGTCGAGCTCCAGATCGGCCAACGCCGCCGTGTCCGACAGGTCGACCCCCCAGGCGCGGCCGCCGATCTCGTCGGCGAGGGCCTTCGCCCCCTCGACGTGGAGATCGGCGACCGTCACCTCGGCGCCTGCTTCGGCGAACGCCCGCGCGATCGCCGCCCCGATGCCGCCGGCACCACCGGTGACGAGGGCGCGGCGTCCGCTGAGGTCGATGGTCATGGTGCTCACTTCCCCCGCGCGGCGTCGGCGGCGTCGATGTCGCGCAGCGAGATGCCGCGCGTCTCCTTCAGCGACAGTACGGCGATCGAGGTCAGCACGCAGGCCGCGACGATGTACAGCGCGATGGGCAGCCACGAACCGAAGTCGCGCAGCCACTGCGTCGCGAGGATCGGCGCGAGCGAACCGGCCAGGATGGCCGTCACCTGGGCCCCGAGCGAGACACCCGAGTAGCGCATGCGCGTCGGGAACAGCTCGGCCATGACCGCCGGCTGCGGCGCGTACATGCCGGCGTGGAAGACCAAGCCCAGCGCCACCGCGGCGACGATGACGACGGGGTTCAGCGTGTCGAACATCGGGAAGGCGAAGAACGCCCAGGTCGCGCTGAGGATCGCGCCGGTGAGGTACACGGGCTTGCGCCCGATGCGGTCGGCGAGACGCCCGATCGGGGGGATCACGGCGAAATGGATGACGTGCGCGATCAGGAGCGCGAGCAACAGCTGGCTCGTGTCGTAGGAGTGCACGACCTTCAGATACACGATCGAGAAGCTGACGACGATGTAGTAGACGATGTTCTCCGCGAAGCGCACGCCCATGGCCTGGACGACGCCTTTCGGGTAGCGGCGCAGCACCTCGACGACGCCGAACGAGGTGGCCTTCTCCTGCGGCACCTGCTTCTTGGCCTCGAGGAAGATCGGGGCCTCCTCGACGTGGGTGCGGATGTAGAAGCCGACCAGCACGATCACCGCCGACAGCCAGAACGCGACGCGCCAGCCCCAGTCGAGGAACGCGGCGGGGGAGAGGATGAACGACATCACCAGCAGCACGGTGGTCGCGAGGAGGTTTCCGACCGGGACGGCCGCCTGCGGCCAGCTCGCCCAGAACGCACGGGAGCGGTTCGGGCTCTGCTCCGCGACCAGCAGGACGGCACCGCCCCACTCGCCGCCGACCGCGAAGCCCTGGATGAACCGCAGGGCCACGAGCATGGCGGGCGCCCAGTAGCCCACTGAGGCGAAGCCGGGCAGGCAGCCCATCAGGAAGGTCGCCGCGCCGACGATGATGATCGTCGCCTGAAGGGTGGGCTTGCGTCCGAAGCGGTCACCGATCTGTCCGAAGACGATGCCCCCCAAGGGGCGGGCGACGAACCCGACGGCGTAGGTGACGAAGGCGGCGATGATCCCGTCGAGCGGGGAGCCCGACGACGGGAAGAAGAACGTGCCGAACACCAGGCTCGCAGCCGTGGCGTAGAGGAAGAACTCGTACCACTCGACGACCGTGCCGGCCATCGACGCGGCGACGACCCTCTTGATCTTTCCGGTGGAGGTTTCGGAGGAGGCGCTGCGCTGCGCCGTGGCGGGGGGTTCCATGCTGGCTCCTTCGGTGTCGACGGTGACATCCGTCGTCGAGTCTGCGGCGACCCGTGCGTTGCGGCAATGCCCAGTCCTGCGGAGTGTGTGTGCACAATCGCACACATGGATGCCACGACCGTCCGCGCCGACGACCTCCTTACGCTCCTCGCGGTCGCGCGTACCGGGCGCTACACGGCCGCGGCACAGCTTCGTGGCGTCGACCACACGACCGTCGCGCGGCGGATCTCGGCGCTCGAAGACGCCCTCGGCGGCCGGGTCGTCTCGGCATCCGGCCGCGGGTGGGCGCTGACGCCCCTCGGTCATCACGCGGTCGAGACGGCGGGCCGCATCGAGGCGGCGATGTCGCACCTCGCCGGCGGGGGAGTCGAACCCGACCCCGTGTCCGGCGTCGTGAGGATGTCGGCCACCGACGGCTTCAGCGCCTACATCGCGGCGCCCGCGGTCGCGGCTCTGCGGGAACGGCATCCCGAGCTCTCCGTCGAGATCGTCACGGCGCAGCGACGGGCAGCCCTGCACCCCGGGCTCGACGTCGAAGTGGTGGTGGGGGAGCCGCAGTCGTCGCGGGGGCACGCCGTCGAGCTCGGGCGCTACACGCTCGGTCTGTACGCGTCCTCCGCTTACCTCGCCCGGGCCGGTCGACCCGCGCGCATGGAAGACCTCGAGCAGCATCGGCTCGTGTACTTCGTCGACGCGATGCTGCAGGTCGAAGCCCTCGATCTGCCGCGCCGCGTCGTGCCGCACATGCGCGACGGCCTGAGCTCGACCAACGTGCTCGTGCAGGTCGAGGCGACGCGCGCGGGCGCCGGGATCGGGCTGCTGCCGTGCTTCACGGCCGACCGGCACGACGATCTCGAGCGGTTGCTCCCCGAGGAGGTGAGCGAGAGCCTGCCGTACTGGATGATCGTGCGCGCCGAGTCCCTGCGGATCCCCGCCGTCGTGGCCCTGGCCGACGCGCTGCGCGAGCAGACGGCGCGGGCGGCGGCGATGCTCGCCGGCCGAGGGTGACGCCCGGTCAGGACGAGATGGACGGCGTTCCCACCTCGTGGAGCTCCGCAGCGGCCTCCGCTCCCGTCCGCAGTCCCAGCCGCGGCGCGACCTCCGTCGCGAGCAACTCGATCGAGCGGAGGGTGATCGCGGGCGCCGGGTCGACGGAGTGCACTTGGAACGCCACATCGGTCGCGAACGCGAGGGTCCGGTCCGCGGAGAGAGAGGTCACGACCTGATCGACCGTCCCCAGGTGCGTATCGGTCAGGCGTGCGAGGTCACGGAGGTCTCCCTTCGCATTCCTCTTGAGGAATGTACGCGTCAAGCGCCGAACACCGTGCTCGGCTGCGCTCCACGCCTCATCGAGGTGGTCGGCATCCACCACCACCGCTGTTCGCGAGGCGAGGATGCGCGGCGGCACACCGCCGGGCAGAGCGGCGAGATACGCCTCGACGATCGGGACCTGCACCTCGGAAAGCGTCTGCCGGTCGTCACGCGGTTGCGTGCGGGACAGCAGCAGACCGTCGCCCGCGAGTCCGGCACGGCGGCCTCCCTCGACGGAGAACGTCGCCTGCCAGAGCCGCCCGCCGAGATGCGGTGCGGCGGGGTTCAGGAGCAGCTCCGTCCCGCGGATGCCGCGCCCGGCGAACGCATCCCGCAGCACCGCCATGTGAGCGGCCTGGATTTCGCGTCGGTCGTCGGAGGAACGCTCGAACGCGGCGAATGATGACGGGGTTCCGCCCGTACCGATGCCGAGCTGGACGCGACCCCCGCTCAGGGCATCGACGACGGCGGCGTCCTCCGCCACCCGCACCGGATCGTCGAGGGGCAGGGTGACGATACCGGTGCCGAGGGCGATGCGCTCGGTCTGCACCGCAGCCGCCGCGAGGAAGGGGAACGGGGACGGCAGCCCGCCCTCATCCCGGTCGAAGTGGTGCTGCGCGACCCACGCGGAGGCGAACCCGTGCTCTTCGGAGGCGCGCACCTGCGCGAGCCCGGTGCGATACCGCTCGCCGTCGGTACCGGCATCCAGCAGCCGCGTGAAGAAACCGAGCCGTGCACTCGTCATTCCGTCGTCCTCTCCCACTCATTCCCGGTGCGGAATGTTGTCGACGTCCAGGCTAGGACGAGTGCCGGGGGAGCAGGCGGGTGGGCGACGACTCCCACGCCCTTCCCAGCGCGCGGCGACCTCGATCGGGTCGCCGGTGCGGGCGAGATCTGCCTCGAGCTCCCGCACGATCGGGATGACCGTCTCACCGAAGCGCTCGAGCTCTTCCTGGAAGTGCAAGAAGCCGAGGAGGAACAGGTCGACTCCGCGCTTCTTGTAGGCGATGATGCGCTCCGCGATCTGTTCGGCGTCGCCGAAGAGCTGCGTACGGAAGCCGTCGTTGTACTGCACCAGATCTTCGAACGACGAGTCCGCCCACATGCCCTTCTTGTCCGTCGTCGCGTTCCCCGCCTCCTGGACGCTGCGGCGGAAGCCCTCGACGGCCCCTCCATCGGCGTGCGCGATGATCTCGCGCAGCTGCGCCTCGGCCTCGGCCCGGCTGTCGCGCTGGATGACGAAGCCGTTCAGCCCGAACCGCGTGCGACGACCGTGCTCCGCGGCGACACGGGTGACGTCGTCGTACTGCTCGGTGAAGCCGTCGAAGTCCTTGCCGTTCGAGAAGTACCAGTCCGAGAACGCCCCGCCGTTGAAGCGGGCAGCTGTCGAGTTGCCGCCCTGGAAGATCTCGGGATGCGGACGCCCCGGCACCTCGTACGGGAACGGACGCAGCGTGAAGTCGGTGATGTCGTAGTACTTCCCGTGGAACGAGAAGGTCTCCTGCGTCCACAGCCCCCGCAGCACCTGGATGAACTCGGCCGCGCGCTCGTACCGCTCGTCGTGCTCGAGCCACTCGAGCCCCAGATCGGTGTATTCGTCTTTGAACCAGCCGCTGACGACGTTGACCGCCGCGCGTCCGTGCGAGAACTGATCGGCCGTGTTGATGAACTTCGCCAACACCGCCGGATGCCAGATCCCGGGGTGTATCGCCGAGATCACCTTCAGCTTCTCGGTGGCCAGCAGCAGGGCGAGGCTGATCGAGGTCGACTCGTGCTGCTGTGCCGCCCCGTAGCTCGAGGCGTAGCGCACCTGGCTCAGGGCGTACTCGAAGCCGACGCGCTCCGCCGTCTGTGCCAGTTCGACGTTGTAGTCGTAGCCCCAGTCGGTGCGCTGCTCGACCGAGCTGATGACCAGCCCGCCGCTGACGTTGGGCACCCAGTAGGCGAACTTCAGCGGCTCGTGGGTGGGAGTGGGATCGGTCACGGGGTCCTCCTCGCGGATCGGAACCCGGCTACCGTCGCACCGCCGTCGACATCGGGCAACGGTGTGTGACGGACCGTTTCCTCGCGTGACGACACACGACGTCGACCGGGTCAGGATGGATGCCATGACCTCCCCCCAGCGCGTGCGTTTCGGCTACTGGACCCCGATCTTCGGCGGCTGGTTGCGCAACGTCGACGACGAACAGACGCCCGTCTCCTTCGCTCACATCGCCGACATCGCCCGCGTCGCCGAGGAGGGCGGTTTCGATCTGACCCTCATCCCCGAGCTCAACCTGAACGACATCAAGGGCGTCGAGGCGCCGTCGCTCGATGCGTGGGCGGTGACGGCGGGACTCGCCGCGGTGACGTCGACCCTCGAGCTGATGACCGCCGTGCGCCCCGGTTTCCACAACCCGTTTCACACCGCGAAGCAGGCTGCGACGATCGACGAGATCAGCGGCGGCCGATTCACGTTGAACGTCGTCTCGGCGTGGTGGGCCGAGGAGGCCAAGCAGTACGACGGTCTGTTCAGCGCGCACGACGATCGCTACGCGCGGACCATCGAGTGGGTCGAAGTGCTGCGCGGCCTGTGGTCGCAGACGCCGTTCGCGTACGAGGGCGAGTACTACCGCACCGAGGGCACGTACACCGAGCCGAAGCCGCGGGTCGTGCCGCGGTTGTACGCGGGCGGTGAGAGCGAGGCGGGCCGTGCGGCGATCACGCGCTTCGCCGACGCGTATTTGACGCACGGCGGCACGCTCGACGAGCTCGAGGTCAAGGTCGCCGACATGCGCCGCCGCCGCGCGGAGGCGGGGGCCACGCCGTTCGAGGCGTTCGGGATGGCCGCCTATGCGGTCGTGCGCGCAACGGAGGACGAGGCGCAGGCCGAGATCGACCGCATCACCGACGTGCGCGGGGGAGCGGCATACGGGTCGTACCAGGACTTCGTGAGCAAGTCGAAGCTCGACACCCAGGTCGACCTCAAGGAGTACTCGGTGTCGAACCGTGGCCTCCGCCCCGACCTCGTCGGAACACCCGACCAGGTCGCCGAGCGCATCGTGCAGTTCGCGAACGTGGGTGTCTCGACGCTGCTGCTGCAGTTCTCGCCGCACCTGCCCGAGTTGCAGCGCTTCGCGGAAGAGGTCATCCCGCGCGTGCGGCGCTTGGAGGCGCAGCGCGACGCGTGACCTCAGTGCGCTGCGCGCAGCGCGTGCTCGAGATCGGCGATGAGATCGTCGGCGTCCTCGAGGCCGATCGACAGGCGGATGAGGCCGTCACCGATGCCGAGGCGGTCGCGCGTCTCCTGCGTGAAGCCGAGGTGCGTGGTGGTCGCGGGATGCAGCGCCATGGAACGCGTGTCGCCGATGTTCGTCATGCGGCTGAACAGGCGGAGAGCGTCGAAGAAGCGCTCCGCGGCGGCGCGGCCGCCTGCCACGGTGAAGGAGAAGACCGAGCCCGACAGGCCGTCGTAGTCCCGCTGTGCGAGCGCGTGCTGCGGATGCGAGGGGAGACCGGCGTAGTCGACGCTCTCCACCGCTTCGTGCTGATCGAGCCATTCGGCGATGGTGCGGGCGCTCGCGAGGTGCTGACGCATGCGAACCGACAGGGTCTCCATGCCCTGTTGCAGGAGGAAGCCGTTCAGCGGCGACAGCGCCGGTCCGGTGTCGTTGGCGATTCCGAATCGCAGCGACAGTTCGAAGGCGCGCGCACCGAAGGCCTCGACGAACGACGGATGCGTGGCCACGGGCGTCTCGGTGAGCGCCGGGTAGGAGCGATCGGATGCCGCCCAGTCGAACGTTCCGCCATCGACGACAGCGCCGGCGAGATTGGCACCGTGCCCCGAGAGGAACTTCGTCGCGGAGTGCACGACGACGTCGGCGCCGTGCTCGATCGGCCGGATGAGGAACGGCGTCGCGATGGTGTTGTCGACCACGAGAGGGATGCCGTGGCGGCGCGCCACCCGCGCGACGGCGTCGATATCGACCACGTCGTTCTTCGGGTTCGGGAGGGTCTCGGTGAAGATCGCCTTCGTCTCGGGTCGGATGAGGGCGTCCCACTCCGCGTCGTCACCGGGGTTCCAGACGTACTCGACAGTGACGCCGAGACGCGCGAACGTGCGGTCGAAGAGCACGCGCGTGCCGCTGTAGATGCTCGCCGTGGACACGATGTGCTCGCCGCTGCCCGCGAGACCGAGGAGCGCCATCGAGATGGCCGCCTGTCCGGATCCCACGACGAGCGCCCCGGACCCGCCCTCGAGCGAGGCGAGACGCCGTTCGGCCACCTGGTTGGTGGGGTTGGCGTTGCGGGAGTACAGGTGGCCGAGGTCGACCGCTCCGAACCGGTCGGTGGCCTCCTGGAACGACCGGAACCGGTATGCCGCCGACAGGTGCACGGGGGTGATCCGCGATCCGTGCGTCAGGTCTTCTTCTTCGCCGGCGTGGACTTGGCGGGTCGCGAACCCGAATCCCGTCCAGTCGGTGTGAGGAGCAGCCGGTTCAGCCACGCAGACCGACCGCTTCCTTCGGGAGCAGAGAGCCGAGCCAACGGGCGACCTCACGAGGGCCCGAGCGGGGAGCGGTGGCCTCGACGTCGGGGTTGTAGTTCGTGTTGGTGTTGACGTCGTAGGTCACGGTGCGACCATCGCGGGTCTCGATGAACTCGATGCCGGCGATACCCACTCCCTCGGCTGCGAGGAAGGCGAGGTAGCGGTCGATGAGCACAGGGTCGACATCGTCGCGACGGCGGAAAAGGGGTTCCGGTTCCGCTCCGTCTGCGCCGGGGACGGCGCACGCCTCGGCGGGGCACAGCTCGAAGCTGCCGGCGCTGGTGTCGACGCGAACGGCGTAGACGAACTCACCCGCCACGAACTCCGCCCGGGTGATGAACGGCGACGCGGCGACCAGGAACTCCTGCAGGAGCGTGATCCCGTCGGGGGAGGGCTCAAAGTCGGGGCTGCCGACCCACTCCGCGAACTCGTCGACCGTCTCCCACCGCCGCACGCCGAGACCCTTGCCGCCCTGGTTGTGCTTGCTGATGAACGGGGCGCCGAACTGCTCGGCCTGGCTGACGAGGTCGTCGATGCCGAACACCGCCACCGTACGCGGGACATCGATGCCCGCGTGTCTCAGCGCCGCGTGCTGCGCGACCTTGCTGACCTCGAGTTCGAGCACATCTGCGCCGTTGATCACCGTTCGTCCCCACGACGAGAGCCACCGCAGGACGGCGCGCCCGAACTCCTTGCTGTGGGCGTGGTCGCGCGTGTGCGCGGAGGCGCTCAGGCGCGACCAGAAAATGCCCTCTGGCGGCTCGACGGCCAGGTCGATCGACCCGTCGGTGAGCATCCACTCCTCGAACGGCACGCCCTCGGCTTCGAACGCCGCAGCGAACGGCGGGATCCACTGGGGATTTTCGTGGATGACATAGACCTTGCCCGACATGCGGCCAGGCTAACGCGAGGCTCCGACATCGCGCTCTCCCGCCGTCACGAGGCGACACCGTCGGCGCTTGTCCCTAGGCTCGAATTCCGCCGAAGGGATGCCATGAATTCTGACTTCATCGACGCCAACCGCGCCAACTGGGATGAGCGCGCCACTCTGCATGCCGCCCGAGACGGTTCGGGCTACGGCGTCCAGCGATACGTGGACGATGCCGAGGCCCTGTCCGACGTCGTCCGCTTCGACGCACCCCTACTGGGAGACATCGCCGGCAAGCGCACGGTGCACCTGCAGTGCCACATCGGCACCGACACCCTGTCCCTCGCCAGGCTGGGCGCCCGGGTGACCGGTCTCGATTTCTCCGAGAACGCGGTGACCGAGGCCCGCAGGCTGGCCGATGAAGCCGGCGCCGACGTCGAGTTCGTCCAGTCGGATGTGCGGAAGGCGGCCGAGGTGCTCCCGCGCGGCGCGTTCGATCTCGTCTACACCGGGATCGGAGCACTGTGCTGGCTACCGTCCATCGATGAGTGGGCGGGCGTCGTGGCGAATCTTCTGACGCCGGGCGGAACCCTGCACATCCGCGAGGGGCACCCCGTGCTGTGGTCGATGAACGAGACCCTGCCGGGCCTGACCCTGGCGTTCCCGTACTTCGAGCAACCCGTTCCGCTCGAGTGGGACGACGACAGCACCTACGTCGAGGTCTCGGCGCCGCTCACGTCGACGCGCACGTACGAGTGGAATCGCGGGCTCGGTGAGATCGTCACCGCCCTGCTCTCGCACGGCCTGCGCATCGACGCCCTGATCGAGCACGACAGTGTGCCCTGGGAAGCGCTGCCCGGTCGGATGACCCTGCGCGCCGACGGCGAATACGCGTTGTCGGAACAGCCTTCCGTGATGCCGCTGAGCTACACGATCAGGGCGACGAAGGTGGGCTAATAGTCGCTTCGCGCGATGAGTTCAACTCAGGCTGGAGCTTGAAAATGTCCCCCTGAACGCAGGGGCTGACGTAGCTGAAGTATGCCAGTCCTTCGTCGACCCAGATTTCGGTTATGGCACCGTCCTCATTTGCTCCGGCGAGGAACGGAGGGTCAGAAACGATGTACCGCGTCGGCTGTAACTCTGAGTTGACCGTCAGGGTCGCGTGTATTCCCAAGCGCGACCACGCCTCTCGGACGCGTGTCGCACGCTCTTCCGGCGCGTCATCGAGAGCAGCGTCGAGCCGCGAATCCAGACGCAGCTGCACCTCGGCTCGTCCATCATGCAAGCCGCAGGAATACCACTGCTCATCCAACGACCACCCGTCTGCGCCTAGGACCTGTTGAGCAGCCGAATACACCGTGTGTCCCGTGCGCAAGACGTCGTCGGGCGTCATGAGGCCCCCGCCCACCTGCCCGCCCGACGTGCAACCGGTCAGCATTGCGCCCGCAAAGCAATTGATGGCCATCAGCAACGCCCATCTCCTAAGGGTCAAAATGCACCGCCCTCCCACGTCTTGCCGTTCGAGATGATTCTGTCTCCCGGAGTCCCACCCAAAATGAGTCGTTCACCGTCTCCCATCGTTGCTAAAGCGGCGTTGTACATGGCGGTGGTATTACTCGTCAGGTAGCTCGCGTCGAGCATCGACTCCGTCCCGAAAGGACCGTGCTTTCCGACAGCGAAAAGTACCCTCCCGTCCACCGTCACTGCGTCTGACAAGAAGACCCGGGCACCGAACTCCGAGGATGTGGGGTCTATGCGTTGCGACAGCGCTTGCCCAACTGGGGCCCACCCATCGAGCTGAGCCTGCGAAGCGAAAACCTGCCCCTCCGGCACGTTCAAGTCGGAGGCACTTCCCACTTGCTTTGCAATTCCCGCTGAACCGAGCAGCACGAGATGGTCGGCCGCCGCGCGCCTCAGCGCGAGAGTGGCAACGTCTGTTCCATAGGAGTGTGCGACGACAGAAAGATCAGTGCCTGCCCCATATGCGGCGGTGGCACGCAACCCCTTTAGGTCATATGCGAGCGCGGATGCCCCTACCTCTGCGATAGCGTCACCGGCTACCTCTGCGGCGTTCACGTTCGGCATAGGTGGGTGGTACCCGATCCACGCGACGACCGCGACGGTGGCGCCATCTACCTGCGCCAGCTGAACCTGCTCGGCCGCGAACGCAGCCGCGAACTTGACGTAATTCTCGATGTCGTTGCCGACCGTGGTCCCCATGCCCGGAACGATGACACTCACATGCCCCGCCGTATCCAGATCCCCGACCGCGACCTGCGCCAACGGCGGCTGATCCAGCACGAGCGAAACGAGCGTGTTGCCGCTCGACGCTCTCTCCAGCGCCTCCAACGCGCGCACCTGATCCGACCCATCCGGCGCGATGTGTCGCGCCACCTCCAGCGCCTGCGCGAGCACGATGCGGTTCGCGCGGTCACGCGCGGCGTATGCCACACCTCCGAGGTTTCCGATGACGCCGGACGCCTCGGCGATCAGCACGTTCTGTTGCTCGGCGGTCAACCGCCGCCACCACGGCGCGATCTCTTCCGGCGGCGTCTGCTTCAAGCGGGCGATCAGGTCGGGGCGCACTCGCAGCAATGCCGTCAACGCCCGCGCATCGAGGGACTGGAGCACGTCAAGGACGCGTTCCGTCGTGACGGTCGCGACCCCCAGACCGACCCCCACGGAGGCCCAGACATCACCTCGTGCCCGCACTCTCCCGATCGCCGCGCGAACAGCCTGAGCGGCGACCTCGCCGGCTGCCGCCACGTCGGCGCGTGCGTCGGCGAGCATCGCCTCGGCTCGCCGACGCCCCTCCGTCCGCGTCACCGGTGCCGGACCCTGATGCCGCGGGTCGGTGATCAGCACCGGCCACCCGCGTGCGAGTGAGGTGAACGCCTGCGCCGCCGGTGCGGCATCCTCCGGCAAGGTCGATGCGAAGGTCCACGCTTCGATCGCGGCTGCGGCCAGCCCCTGCGCCCGTCGGAGCGCGAGAGCGTACGTCCGCATCGGTTCGACGATCGTCGCCACACCCTGACCGATCTCGACCCACCGCTGCGCGACGGCGCTCATGCGCGCCGCGTAGGAGTCGGCTCCTTCGCCCGTCCAGCCGTCGATCGAGATGTGCCGACGGAGGTCGGTTCCCGCCTCATCGGCGACCTTCTCACGTCGCTGGGCGACGTGGGAGACCTCATAGGCGGCCTCCACGGACCCCGGGACGAGCTGTTCGGGGAAGGACGCCGAACCGAGCCCGCTCACGACGGCCGTCCCAACGCTTTGATGCTCGCTTGGGCGCCTTCTTCCGACCGCTCGTAGAGACCGGCGGATTCGCGCAGCCCGTCTGCGACATCGTCGGTCTGCGCGACGGCCTCCGTCCACCCACCCGTCATCGCCTCCATGAGATCGGCCACCGCGGTGCCGAGCGCGCCGTGACCGAGGTCACGCGCATCGGCGACGGCCGTCTCGGCCTCGGCGCGGTGGACCGTCGCGTCGACGCCTGCTGCCGCGCGACGAAGGTTGTCGGGGGTGACCGTGAAGCTCCGCACCCCCGCAAGGTACTCAGAACGCCGCGACGAGCGCGGCGGTTGTCCACAGCCTCACCCGGACCGTGGCCCACCTTCGCCCGAGACGACGACGATGGGCGATCCGCGGCCGACCCCACCCATGACGAACGTCACCCCTGAGACGTGACCGGCGCCCCGGGTGCGCGGACCGGGTCGGCGACAGCATGAACACATGACCTCCTCCACCACCGGCCCCGCCGCGATCGACGCGCGGGGCGTCGTCAAGAGTTTCGGCTCCGTCCACGCCGTGCGCGGCGTGGATCTGCGCGTCCGGCCCGGCGAGATCGTGGCATTCCTCGGCCCGAACGGCGCCGGCAAGACCACCACGATCGACATGATCCTCGGCCTCACGAACCCCGACTCGGGCTCGATCGAGGTGTTCGGCCACAATCCGCGCGGCGCTGTCGCGCGGGGCCTCGTCTCCGCCGTGCTGCAGACCGGCGGGCTTCTGAAAGACCTCACCGTCCGCGAGACGGTCGAGCTCACGGCGAGCCTGTTCGCCGAGAAGCGTCCGGTCGACGAAGCGCTCGAGCGGGCCGGCATCCGGAACCTGGCGAACCGACGCGTCGGCCTCTGCTCGGGCGGTGAGGAGCAGCGACTGCGCTTCGCGATGGCGCTCGTGAGCGACCCCGCCCTCTTGATCCTGGACGAGCCGACCACCGGCATGGACGTCGAAGCGCGCCGCTCGTTCTGGAGCGCGATTCGCGCGGACGCCGCCCGCGGCCGCACCGTGATGTTCGCGACGCACTACCTCGAGGAGGCCGACGAGTACGCCGACCGGATCGTGCTGATGAGCCGCGGACGGATCGTCGCGGACGGGACGACCGCGGAGATCAAGAACCTCGTGTCGGGACGCGTCGTGCAGGTGTCACTTCCGGATGCCGACCTCGCGGCGCTGTCGGCATTGCCCGGCGTCGATTCCGTCGAGACGTTCGGCGAGCGCCTGACGATCCGCACGCGCGACTCCGACGTGGTCGCGCGCCACCTGCTCACCGCCACCGCCGCGCGCGATCTGGAGATCAGCGCCCAGAACCTCGAGAGCGTCTTCGTCGCTCTGACCATCGACTCACCGGCATCCGTCGATGCCCCCGCGAACGGAGCACTCCGATGACCACCGCGATCAGCCTCGACCGCTCCGCGCCCGTCCTGGGCGGCTTCACGCTCACCTACCTGCGCATCGAACTCGTGCGCAAGCTCCGCAACCCGCGTGCACTGTTCTTCACCGTCGCATTCCCCGTGCTGATGTTCTACATCATCGGCTACCAGATGCTCGACGAGCCCCTTCGGGGGACGCCGGTCGCAGACGGAGGAGTGTCGGTGGCCGCCTACATCATGGTGTCGATGGCCATGTATGGAGCGATGATGTCGGCGACCCAGACGGGCGCCGCGGTCGCTGTGGAGCGCGCTCAGGGGTGGACCCGGCAGTTGCGCCTCACGCCCTTGAACCCCCTGATCAACGTGATCGTCAAACTGCTGGCGGGCATGGTGTTCGGACTCCTCGCCGTCGTCGCGACGTACGTGGTGGCATCCTTCGCCGGGGTGGAACTGTCGTCGGTGCAGTGGGTCGTCACGGGTGTGGCGGGCTGGCTTCTGGCCGGCGCGGTGTTCACCACGCTCGGACTCATGGTGGGGTACATGGTGCCGGGCGAGAACGTGGCGCAGATCACGAGCCTGGCGGTGGTGCTGCTGTCGTTCCTCGGCGGGTTGTTCTATCCGCTGTCGACGATGCCCGACTTCCTGCAGACCATCGGCAAGCTCACGCCGGTGTACGGCATCGGCGTGCTGGCTCGCGCACCACTGACGGGCGACGCCTTCGACCTGGGTGCCCTCATCAACGCGGTCGTGTGGCTCGCGGTGTTCGTCGCGGGCACGGTGTACTTCTTCCGCCGCGACACGCGGCGGTCGTGAGTCGCTCTATCGTGAACGACATGAGCTCGACGACCGGCCCGGGGCGCCTGCGCGCTCCGGGCTTCGGTCCGAGCGATCGCGGGTGGTTCATCGGCGCAGGACTGTCGCTGATCTGGACGTTCCCGACCCTGCTCTCGCTGTGGGAGCTGCCCGATACGCTCGCACATGTCGTCGGTACGGTCATCATCGCGATCTTCGCCGGCGTCTTCCTGGTGTCCGTGCCGGTGATCCGGCGCACCCCGCGACGCCTGACCCGGCTGGCGCCCGCCGCGGTCCTGTTCGCGCTGAGCCTGTCGCTCCTTCCCTGGCTCGGAGGCGACATCCGCTGGATGTGGACGTTCGTCGGCGTCGCCGTCGCCGTCTCGCGGGCGGGCCGGCCGATCGTCTTCCCCGTCGTCGCAGCGCTGGCCGCGGGCGCGTTCTTCTTCGGCGCCGACGACGGGACCTTCCTCAGCGGGCTCAATGCAGCCGTGATCGTCTCGGTGTCGTTCATGATGTTCTCGTTCGTTGAGAACATCGTCACGCTCGAGAAGCTGCGCACCGCGCAGGAGCAGATCGCCGAACTCGCCGCCGAACGCGAGCGCGGCCGCGTCGCGCGCGACGTGCACGACATCCTCGGCCACTCGCTCACCGTGATCACCGTCAAGGCGGAGCTGGCCGGAAGACTGCTGGATGCCGGCTCCCTGGCCGCCCGCGACGAGGTCGCCCAGATCGAGCAGTTGGCGCGCGGTGCGCTCTCCGACGTCCGCACGACGGTCCACGGATATCGCGGGGTGAGCATCAGCGGAGAGCTCGCGGCCGCCCGTGCCGCTCTGGAGAGCGCCGGGGTCTCCGCCGACCTCCCCGGGACCACGGAGCAGGTGCCCGCCGACCGCCGTGAACTCGCCGGTTGGGTCGTGCGCGAAGCCGTGACCAACGTCATCCGCCATTCCGGAGCCACCGCCTGCCGCGTGCGGCTCGACGGCCGGTCGATCGAGGTCGCCGATGACGGCTGCGGCCCCTCGCCCGCGGCATCCACGGGTTCGGGGCTGACGGGCCTCCGCGAGCGCGTGGAGACCTCCGGCGCCCGTCTGACCGTCGGTCGCGGCGACCTCGGCGGATTCACACTGAAGGTGGCGTGGTGATCCGACTCCTCATCGCCGACGACCAGGCTCTGGTCCGCGGCGCCTTGGCCGCCCTGCTCGGGCTCGAGCACGACATCGAGGTCGTGGCCCAGGTCGGTCGCGGCGACGACGTGGTCGAGGCCGCCCGCGCCTCCCAGGCCGACGTGGCCCTGCTCGACATCGAGATGCCCGGCATCGACGGCATCGCCGCGGCGTCCCTCCTGCGTTCGGAGGTCCCCGGATGCCGTGCCCTCATCGTCACGACCTTCGGTCGCCCCGGCTACCTGGCGCGCGCCATGCAAGCCGGCGCGTCCGGATTCGTGGTCAAGGACACCCCCGCGGCGGAGCTGGCCGACGCGGTACGACGCGTCTCTCTCGGCCTGCGGGTGGTCGACCCGGCCCTGGCGGCCGAGTCGCTCGCGCAGGGCGACTCCCCGCTCACCGAGCGCGAGACCGACGTGCTCGCCGCGGCGCGCGGTGGCGGCTCGATCGCCGACATCGCGCGGACGGTGCACCTGTCCGAGGGGACGGTGAAGAATCACCTCTCCAGCGCGATCGGCAAGACCGGTGGGCGGAATCGGGCGGATGCGGTGCGGGTGGCGGTGGAGCGGGGGTGGCTGTAGCGAGCCGTCAGCGTCCGCCGATGATCAACGCGGCGACGGCTCCGCCCACCATGGCGACCGCCAGCAGGCTGAGCTGCCAGGCGACGCGGCGCCCGTTCACCCGCGCGTCGCGTGCCTCCCGGGCGTGCGTCCTGTTCGAGGTGCCGGATGGCGAGTGCGCACCCGCCGGGTGCCACTCACGCATCCGGCGCACGACGAGATCGACCGTGTGGAGGACGTGTCTCCACGACTCGGCATCGTCGGTGGAGAGCGACCGCGGCGCGTACAGGAACAGCCAACGACCCGCGAGCTCGAGATTCAGAGGGTAGGTCTGATCACCGAGAGCGGCGACGGTCTCGGTGGTCAGGAGGGAGTCGGCATCCTGTTCCGACCCGGGGGCCGCCTCGACGAGCACCCCGGGATGACGCTCGTCCTGCACGGCGCCGGCGGGAGTCGCGGGGAGGGGCGAGAGCCGACGGTTACTCCGCGCCTCGACGGTGAGCGACGGCGCGTCGACGCCCAGGTCGACGGCGGCATACCCCCACGTCCGGGTGTACTGATTCCCCTGGGCGATCTCGGCGTAGAAGCTGTCGCCGATCTCGATGGATGGGCTTCCGGGAATGCGCACGATGTTGACGGAGCGTTGCGAGGAGCGGGGCCGCCCGTCCGGTTCGCGGAAGACGACGCCCGGGAGGGGCTGCGCGACGGCGTGGGTGCAGTACTCCCACCCGTTCACCTCGGCGAGACGACTGACCGCGTAGGCGGTGGTGTTCGTCCGCGTCGGAGCGGGCACGGGGTGCGTCAGCGGGGAGTAATCGATCGCGGCGGGCACCCGCCCAGTCTGGTCGCCTCGAGCCCTCACTCGGCGCGCGAAACGAGTCCGAATGACATTCAGTCGGGCAGGAACAACGCCAGCGCGATGAGAGGGGAGGCAACGATGCCGGCCAACGCGATCGCGGCCGCCCACGATCCATCGACGACGAGAGTCCGCCCGCCCCCGGTCGGGTCCTTCGTCCCCGTGTACGTGACGAGATGGGGGATGTCGATGGTGGTCGCCATCTCGGTGGCGACAACCGCGAGCAGCATCAGCAGGATCGCGACGAAACCGGCCGCGATGACGGGGGAGAGCACGGCGAGAGTGAGACGCCGGACGCTGAACCTCATCTGGCGCCTTTCACACGGTGAACCCGCTCCGCTCGATGGCGGGCCGGGGACCGGGCGCCGGCCCCGGGGCACCACACGCTAGCGAGAGCCACACGAACGAGGATGCGTCAGGGGTCTGTCTTCACCCGGTTACCGGTGACGTTCGCCCACTCGCGTCCGCCCACGACGCGGCGATATCGGCCCTGTCGGCGACATCGCCCGGGCGGTGCACCTCCCCGGCACCATCGATGAGACTGGCGGGCCGAATTGCGAGAACGACGCGCGATCAGATGTGTCCGCAGCAGGCCAAAGCGCATCGCGAAGTCACCCTCCGGGCCAACTTTTGTCGTCGGCCATGTGGGCGACAACGCGTCCCGGTGATGAAGTTCGTTGCCGATCACTATGCGCACATGCGAATCTTCACGTGATCCTGTCTGCGACCTTCCATGAGCGGCGAGGTCACGTCGGTGACCCCCGAACGAGAGACGTCCTGCTGAGCCGTGCACGAAATCCTCGAGTTCCTCCGAGTCCCCGCGGTCGTGACCGTGCTTTCGGTCTTCGTCGGTGTGGGTTCGGGTGCGGCGCTCGAGCTGAGGAGTGCCCGCGCCCTGTGGGGCAGCGCGAGTGCTGTGTGCCTCACGGGTTTCAGCATCGCGGCCCTCGCGCCCGAAGCCGTCCTCGCACCGTCAGGCATCTGTCTGGGCTACGCCGTGACCGCCATGCTGAGAGACCGCAATCGACGAGAACGCACAACGCCCGGTGGCACAGAGGGCTAAGACGGGGCACCCGGGAAGACACCCGGGTGCCCCGTCCCGTGCTCGATAAGGCGTCCGCAGCCGCTCGCCTTGTCCGCTGCAACATCATTCGGCAGCAGCACGAACCCCGAACGCCACCGCCTCCTCCTCCGTCAGCATCCGCGACCGGATAAGGAACCGCATCCCCGTCGGACCCTCGACCGAGAACCCTGCGCCACGCCCCGGCACGACGTCGATGGTCAGGTGCGTGAATTTCCAGTACTCGAACTGCGACTCCGACATGTAGACCTCGATCGGATCGTCCACGCCGATATCGACCGTGCCCAGCAACACATCGCTCGGCCCGGTGAGGAACATGCCGACCGGGTAGCACATCGGCGAGCTTCCATCGCAGCACCCCCCGGACTGATGGAACATCAGCGGGCCGTGCTTCGCCGTCAAGTCGCGCAGCAGCGCGGCCGCGGCATCCGTCACATCCACGCGGGAAAGGTCTGGCATCCGTTCTTCTCCTTCGAATCCGGGAATGGGTGTGACCCCCGGGACGAACCCGGGGGTCACGCGGGTCGGGATCGCCGCCACGACCCCGGCTCGGCCGCTCAGAAGAAGCCCATCGCGCCTTCGGCGTACGACACGAGCAGGTTCTTCGTCTGCTGGTAGTGGTCGAGCATCTTGAGGTGGTTCTCGCGGCCGATACCCGACTGCTTGTACCCGCCGAACGCGGCGTGCGCCGGGTACTGGTGGTAGGTGTTCGTCCAGACGCGCCCGGCCTCGATCGCGCGGCCCGCGCGGTAGGCGGTGTCGCCGCTGCGGCTCCACACGCCGGCGCCAAGGCCGTAGAGGGTGTCGTTCGCGATCGAGATGGCGTCGTCGAAGTCGTCGAACGAGGTCACCGACAGCACCGGTCCGAAGATCTCCTCCTGGAAGATGCGCATGTCGTTCGTGCCTTCGAACACCGTCGGCGCGACGTAGTAGCCGCCCGACAGGTCGCCACCGAGGTCGACGCGCTCACCGCCGGTGAGCAGCTTCGCGCCGCCGGCCTTGCCGATGTCGATGTAGGACAGGATCTTCTCGAGCTGGTCGTTCGAGGCCTGCGCGCCGATCATCGTCTCAGGGTCGAGCGGGTTGCCCTGACGGACCTTCTTCACGCGCTCGAGGCCGTCGCCGAGGAACTGGTCGTAGATCGACCGCTGGATGAGCGACCGCGACGGGCACGTGCAGACCTCGCCCTGGTTGAGCGCGAACATCGTGAAGCCCTCGAGAGCCTTGTCGTAATAGGCGTCGTCGCTGCGCAGCGCCACGTCCTCGAAGAAGACGTTCGGGCTCTTGCCGCCGAGCTCGAGCGTCACCGGAATGAGGTTCTGCGACGCGTACTGCATGATCAGACGCCCGGTCGTGGTCTCACCCGTGAACGCGATCTTGCGGATCCGCTTGTGCTGCGCGAGCGGTGCCCCCGCCTCGATGCCGAACCCGTTGACGATGTTGACCACGCCCGCCGGGAGCAGGTCGCCGATGATGTCGAAGAGGAACAGGAGGGATGCCGGGGTCTGCTCCGCGGGCTTGATCACGACGCAGTTGCCCGCGGCGAGGGCCGGAGCGAGCTTCCACGCCGCCATGAGAATGGGGAAGTTCCACGGGATGATCTGCCCGACCACGCCGAGCGGCTCGTTGAAGTGATACGCCACGGTGTTCTCGTCGAGCTGGCTCAGCGAGCCCTCCTGCGCCCGCAGCACGCCGGCGAAGTAGCGGAAGTGGTCGACGGTCAGCGGAATGTCGGCAGCGAGGGTCTCGCGCACCGGCTTGCCGTTCTCCCACGTCTCAGCGACGGCGATCTTCTCGAGGTTCTCCTCGATCCGGTCGGCGATCTTGTTCAGGATGACGCTGCGCTCGGCCGGCGTGGTCTTCCTCCACGATGCGAACGCCTTCCACGCGGCATCCACTGCTCTGTCGATGTCGTGCGCGTCGCCGCGGCCGACCTCGCAGAACGGCTTGCCGGTGACGGGGGTGATGTTCTCGAAGTACTCGCCGCTGTGCGGTTCGACCCATTCGCCGCCGATGTAGTGCCCGTACCGCGAGCGGTACTCGGCGACGGCCCCGCGGGTTCCGGGTGCGGCGTAGACGCTCGAGACGCCTTCTTCGACGATGGTCATGCGTGTCTCCTTCGACGGTCATGAGTCGCCGCGACGGCTTCGGGCGGCGATGCGCCGACGGTACGCCGGGGGAGGTTGCATCGGGTTGCACCTGTCGCGGGGCGCGGGCGGGGCGCGCCGAGATCACATGATCCGCCCGAGATCACGAGCTATTCGCGCGAACGGCGTGTGATCTCGAAGAGAACGTGTGATCTCGCCGCTCCGGCGCTGCGGCGACACGGCAGGGCCGGGCGACGGGGCACCGCACCGGCGTGGCGGTGCCTCAGCTGACGTCTCACCGAGACCGGCGCAGGCGCGCGCCGTACCCGCCCGTCGAGGAGCGGGGCCCACCCGAGACGCCGCACAGGCCCCCGGACGCGACCAGCCTCACCTCGTACCCGAGAACGACGATGCCGCGACCCTCGGGCGACGGCATCCGTTCGCGCGAGCGCGGTTTACGCGTCGGCGTCGGCCAGCACCGAGCGCAGCGGCGGCACGTTGACCTCGTGCAGGTCGACCTCGTCGAGGCGCTCGATGCTCTGCACGCGCGGAGCGATCGTGCGGTCGTCGGCGACGATCCAGCTGCCGACGAGCAGGAAGCGGTCATTGCCCGCGGTGATCGGCCCGGTGAGGGCGAACGTCTGGTGGGTGGGCGTGAGGAAGGTGACGCGCACGGGAGTGCCGTGGGGGAGCGTGGACGGGTCGACGACGTCGGCCTCGAGGGCCGGCTGCGGCGCCTCGATGCCCAGGTCGATGCGCTGGATCTCGGAGCTCGTCGCGAGGATCACGTCGCCCACGAGCGGCTGACCTCCGACCCCGATGCGCACCGTGCCCTCGAGGGCGTAGAGCCCGTATCGCGGCGATCGGACGATGACCCGGGCGACATCGCCGGCCTTGACCTCGGCGAGCGCCTCGCGGATGCGCGCCACGTCGCGACGGGCACGGGCTGCCGAGAAGATGTCGAGCGCTTTTTCGTCCATATGTTCACTGTAACCACGGGGTCCGACATCGGACCCGCGCACGGCGCGTCGCCTGTGGAAAGCCGGCGCCCCCGCCTCAGGCGCGTTCGAGCCGCTCGATCCGCGCGACCAGACCGGCTCGCTTCGGCGACCGCGGTGGCAGCATCGACAGGCACAACCGGAGCACCCCGTCGTCGTCGCGGCCCTCCAGGGTCTCGGCGTAGGCCAGCAGCACGTCGACGCCCGCCTCGGCCATCAGCGCTTCGCGCAGAGCCGACCGCACCGACTCGCGCACCTCGACGACTCCCGGCGCCTCCGAGTCCGGCAGCACCGGACCGGCATAAGCGGCGAGCGCGACGCGATGCGCCCCCCGGTCGAGCAGCGACAGCATGTGCTGCGCGTCCGTCTCGAGACCATCGGGGAGGCGGTAGGGCCGGGATGCCGGCACCAGACGCGGCGCGACCGGGACCAGCGCGCGGCGCAGGCGCACCATCTCGGGGCGGAGCGTCTCGACGGCCGCGTGGCCGTAGACGGCCTCACTCAGCGCCTCAGCCGACAGTCCCTCCCGGTGCACCGCGAGCAGCAGCAGGATCTCGGCGTGGCGCGCGCTGAGCTCCAGTGTCGACCCGCCGGCCTCGAGCAGCGCACGGTCGCGGCCGAGGATGCGCAGCAGCGCCCGCGACGGCGTCGAGCGCTTGGGGGGAGGAGCCTGCTGCGCGCGCAATCGGGCGACGAGCAGTTCGCTCTCGATGGCCCGGGCCGTGGCATCCACGAGCAACTGCGCCTGCGGGGTGACGGCCTCGGGTCCTCCCGTGACGTCGATGACTCCGAGGAGCCGCCGCGTCTCCGGATCGTGGACGGGCGCCGCCGTGCACGACCACGGCTGGACGAGACGGTTGAAGTGCTCGGCTCCGCGGATCTGCACCGACCTGTCGAGGGTCAGCGCGGTTCCCGGGGCCGAGGTGCCCACGGCATCCTCCGCCCAGTTCGCTCCCGCGACGAAGCCCATGTCACCCGTGAGCGATCGGATGTGACGGTCGCCCTCCACCCACAGCAGGCGACCCGCCGCATCGCCGACGGCCACCACGACTCCGGACTCCTCAGCCGTTCCGGGCAGGAGCAGGGCGCGGACCATGTCCATGACCCCGGCGAGAGGGTGGGCCCGTCGGTAGGTGTCGAGTTCTTCGCTGGCGAGGTCGAGCGAGGGGAGTCCCTCCGGACCGACGAGGGATGCCAGCGACCGCCGCCACGATTCCTGCACGAGCGGACGCACGTCGGCGAGCCGACGGTCCTCATTGCCGGCGAGGAGTTCATCGTGGGCGCGCGCGATCAGCAGCCCCGACGTCTCGGGGGAGATCGCGGGACGCGACCACGGTGAAGGCACGGAACTCCCATCGACGGTGACGGCAAGTGCGACAAGTGTAGGTCGGGCGGCAGCCCGTGAGGGAGGGTTCGCTGCGGTCTCGCAGGTGGGCGGTCACGGTGCATCGCGCCACCGCGGCGCGATGGGCCTCGGCATCCACCACCGCCAGATCGCTTGCGGGCAGCAGGGACGAGGTGCCGGGAGCCAGGCGGACACGGGCGTGGAAAACGGCATCCATCGCCCCACTCTGCCGGTGAGAACGGTTCCCGATCAGCGGAAAACGCCGTCAACCCCGTCGTCGACGCGGGAGGGTCGAGGCAGCGTGAATGGACCGAGAGAAAGGGATGCCATGAAGGCAGTGCAGTATCGCGAGATCGGCAAGGGCCCCGAGGTGGTCGACATCGAGGAGCCCCACGCGGGTCCGGGCCAGGTGCGACTGAAGGTCACGGCCGCGGGGCTGTGCCACTCGGACTGGTTCGTGATGGACCTTCCGGAGGACCAGTACACCTACGGCCTGCCGCTCACGCTCGGCCACGAGGGGGCCGGCATCGTCGACGAGCTCGGCGAGGGCGTCGACGGCGTGAACATCGGCGAGGCCTACGCCATCTACGGGCCGTGGGGGTGCGGTCGCTGTCACGCGTGCGCCCAGGGCGCCGAGAACTACTGCCCGTACGCGGCCGAGATGGGGATCACCCCTCCGGGACTCGGCAGCCCGGGTGCCATGGCCGAGTACGTCATCGTCGACGACCCGCGACACCTCGCGCCGCTCGGCGACCTCGACCCCGTCGAGACCGTCTCACTGACCGACGCGGGGCTGACGCCGTATCACGCGATCGTCGCGGCCAAGGAGAAGCTGTATCCCGGGGCGACCGCCGTCGTGATCGGCGTCGGCGGCCTCGGTCACGTGGGGGTGCAGATCCTCCGCGCCATCACGCAGGCGACGGTGATCGCGGTCGACCTCGGCGACGACAAGCTCGCCCTCGCGCGCGAGGTGGGCGCGCACCACGCGGTCACCTCCGACGAGCACGCCGCCGACCGTATCCGCGAGCTGACGAACGGCCTCGGCGCCACCGCGGTCTTCGACTTCGTGGGCGTGCAGCCGACCATCGATCTCGCCCGTGCCGTCGCCGGTCTCGACAGCTTCATCCACATCGTCGGCATCGGAGGCGGCATCCTGCCCGCCGGCTTCTTCTCCACGCCGATGGGCGCGGCCGTGCGTGCGCCGTACTGGGGCACCCGCAGCGAGCTCATCGAGGTGCTCGATCTCGCGCGCAGCGGCGCGGTGGGTGTGCACGTGGAGCGCTACGGCTTCGACGGCGCCGTCGAGGCGTACGCGAAGCTGCACAAGGGACAGGTGCGCGGCCGGGCGGTCGTGGTTCCCTGACAGAAACGTCGAGGGGGTGGCATCCGGTCCAGGGATGCCACCCCCTCGACGTTCGCGGGTCTCAGCCCCGCCCCGCCCACCACTCCCGCAGGCGCTTCTCGGCCTCGTCCTCGCCGAGCACTCCCTCGTCGAGACGCAGGTCGAGCAGGAAGCGGTACGCCTCACCCACCTCGCGACCGGGCCCGAGCCCGAGAATCTGCTGGATCTGGTTGCCGTCGAGCTCGGGGCGGATCGCATCGATCTGCTCCTGCTCGCGCAGCGCGGCGATGCGAGCCTCGATGTCGTCGTAGGCGGATGCCAGGCGCTGGGCCTTGCGCTTGTTGCGCGTGGTCACGTCGGCCCGCGTGAGGATGTGCAGACGTTCCAGCTCGTCGCCGGCGTCGCGCACGTACCGCCGGACCGCGGCATCCGTCCACGCGCCCTCGGCGTAGCCGAAGAACCGCAGGTGCAGCTCGACCAGGCGCGAGACGACCGTCGTGGTCGCGGCGTCGAAACGCAGCGCCTGGAGGCGTTTACGGGCCATGCGCGCGCCCTTGAGGTCGTGGTGGTGGAAGGTGACACCACCTCCGGCCTCGAGACGCCGGGTGGCGGGCTTGCCGATGTCGTGCAGCAGGGCCGCCAGGCGCAGCGGCACGTCGGGAGCGGCATCCGGGTGACGCTTCTTCTCGAGCCCGATGGCTTGGCGCAGCACCGTGAGGGAGTGCTCGTAGACGTCTTTGTGGTGGTGGTGCTCGTCGACCTCGAGGCGGAGGGCCGGGACCTCGGGCAGGAACTCCTCGATGAGCCCGGTCTCGACGAGCACGCGGATCCCCCGCACGGGATCGTCGGTCTGCAGCAGCCGCACGAGCTCGGCCTGCACCCGTTCCGGGCTGACGATCGACAGAGACGCGCGCAGCTCATGGACGGCGTCGAGCGTCGCGGGATCGACCGCGAACTCGAGCTGAGACGAGAAGCGGGCCGCGCGCAGCATGCGCAGCGGGTCGTCGCCGAAGCTCACGGCCGGATCGATCGGCGTGCGGAGGCGGCCGGCGAGCAGGTCTTCGACCCCGCCCGTCGGGTCGACGAGGGTGCGGGCGGGTACGCGCAGCGCCATGGCGTTGACCGTGAAGTCGCGGCGGCTGAGGTCGGCCTCGAGGGTGTCGCCGAACTCCACCGTGGGCTTGCGGGTGACGCCGTCGTAGCTGTCGGCGCGGAACGTCGTGATCTCGACCTGCTCGCCCTTGACGCGTGCGCCGATCGTTCCGAAGGCACGACCGACGTCCCATTGCACCGAGGAGATGGGCTTGATCAGCGCGAGGATCTCGTCGGGGCGAGCGTCGGTCGTGAAGTCGAAGTCATGGGTGAGGCGCCCCAGGAGGGCGTCGCGGACCGGGCCGCCCACGATCGCCAGGTCACGGCCCGCGCCGGCGAAGGCGTCGGCGACCGCGGAGACGACGGGATGCGCGGCGAGCTCCTCGAGGCGCGCGAGACCCTCGGCCATGTTCAGCATGCCTTCGAGCCTAACCGGGGGCGCCGACGGCTCTCAGCGGGCTGAGCATGACGACGACATCCGTGCGCCCGCGGCGGGGACGGCGCTCGGAGAACCGCCGCGGATCAGTCCTCGAAAGACAGGAAGCCGGTCACCAGCAGCTCGCGCACGCGGGGGAGGAGATCCGCGCGGAGGTGCGCGGCATCCACCTCCATCAGCTGGGCGATCGCGTCGACGAGGGTCCCCACGGGCAGGTCGCCGTCGCACGCGCCGACGAGCGCGGCCAGAGCCGGATCGACCTCGATCGTCCGAGCGAAGCCGCCGCCCTGCCGCAGCTCGATGACCGAGGGATCGCCCTCACCGGGCCGATGGTGGCGGGCCTCGGTGACGTCGGGCGCGACGCGCAGCAGGCTGTCGGCGAGGTCGTCGTCGTCGAGCAGCGCGGCACGATCGTGCGCGGCGAGGCAGTCCGCGAGATACGGTCCGAATCCCGCCTCGCCGCCGCCCGCCACGCGTTCGTAGCGCGCGAGCGTCGGGCCACCGGCGAGCGGCCGGCGCACCAGCACGTACCCGAACCCGACCCCGGTCACTCCACGTCGCGCGAAGTCGTCGAGCCAGGCCTCGATGAGGCGGGCGTAGGCGGGGGTTCCGGGCACGGTCCCCCCGTCGCGAACCCACAGCTCCGCATACGCCAGCGGATCCAGCACCTCGCGCTCGATCACCCAGGCGTCGAGCCCGTCGCCGACCCATCCGCGCACGCGGTCGAGCCCCGACTCGCCCTCGTGGTACTCCCAGTTGCCGAGCGACTGCGCCACACCGCCCGGCGACAGATGCGCCCCGACCTCGCGGACCACGGTGGCCACGAGAGCGTCGCCCTCCATGCCTCCGTCGCGGTATTCGTACGCGGGAACCCCCTCGACGCGCGGGGTGATGACGAAGGGAGGATTGGATGCCACCCGGTCGAACGTCTCGTCAGCCACCGGCTCGAAGAGCGAGCCGAGCCGCGTCTCGATGCCGTCCACGCCGTTCAGCAGGGCGTTGAGTCGGGTGAAACGCAGCGCGCGCACGGAGATGTCGGTCGCGACGACGCGGTCCACCAGCCGCCGCAGACGCAGTGCCTGGATGCCGCAGCCCGTGCCCAGGTCGAGCGCGGTGCCGCCGCGGCGCGTGATCTGCAGCCGGGCGAGGGTCTGCGACGCCCCGCCGACCCCCAGCACATGGTCCTCCGGGAGGGGACCGCCGAGGGCCGCCTCGTCGAGATCGCTCGCGATCCACCACTCCACCTCGCCCGCGTCGTCGGCGAAAGCCTGCGGTCGCACGAGCACCGCGGGTCGCGCGTCATCGCCGGTCAGGGTCAGCAGGCCCAACGCCTCGGCTCCCTCGACACCGAGTGCGGGCAGTGCCGCGGCGGCCTTCCTCCGCGCAACCGCGAGGCCCAGACCCCACAGGCGCCCCAGAACTGCGAGAGCGTCGTCGCGAGCGCCGAGTGCGCGCTCCGCCGGCCCGCGCAGCCCCCGGGCCACGGCGTCATCCGCCTGCTCGCCCCATGCTTCCCGCAGGGCGGCGCTGGAGTAACCCGCCGCGCGAAGGTCGGAGGCGAGCGCGTCGCAGAGCTGGGAATCGGGTTCAGGGAGCACCGGTCCATTCAACCGTCTGCGCGAGGCTATCGGCGGGCGTGAAGGGACGCGTCCTAGACTCGACGCGGTAGGAGGCCCCCTCCTGCACCGACGCTCGTATGACCGTGACTTCCCCGCCTTCGGGCTCACCCGTGCCACGGCGCCCTCGCACGCGCCGGCTGCTGGCGACCCTCGCGGCATTCGCCGTGGTCCTGGGCGTCGCGCTCCCGGCCTCGACCGCCGTCGCCGACGCCACCCCGTCTCCCTCCTCATCGGCCACCCCGGCGACCCTGTCCGCAGCGCCCGCCGCGAACGGCATCCTCCGATCCGGCGACGCTCTGTCGGTCGTCACGACCCTCACCGCGGGTTCCTCGAGCGCCGTCTCCACGCCTGTCGCCCTGGGGATCGGTCGCGACCCGCTCCCCGACGACGCGGCCCTCGAGCGCTGGCTCAGCGGCGATGCGACCGGAGTGAGCGTCCAGCAGGTCGCGACCGGGTCGGTGGATGCCGCTCCCGCCGGCGCGCAGAGCACCACCACCCTCGCGGTAGCGGCGACCGATGCGGCTCTGGCGGGTCGTGTCGCGGGCGTCTACCCCGTGCAGGTGACCGCCGCGAGCGTCGGCCTCGCGGCCGCGAGCGTGATCGTCGTCCCCGCCGACACCGGCGCCCAGACGCCCATCGCCCTCGTCGTCCCCATCACCGCCGCCCCCCTCACCCGGGGCCTGCTGACGGCGAATGAGCTCGCCGAGCTCACCGCCGTCGACGGCGCACTCTCGGCGCAGCTCGACGCGGTCGACGGCACGGGGGCGACCCTGGCGATCGACCCCGCGATCCCGGCCGCGATCCGCGTGCTGGGCTCGTCCGCCCCACCCACCGCGGTGGCCTGGCTGCAGCGGCTGCTCGGCCTGCCGAACGACCGCTTCGCCCTGCAGTTCGGCGACTCCGACGTCGCCGCGCAGCTGCGCGCCGGCCTGTCCGCTCCGCTCAGTCCGACATCGCTGCAGACGTACATGGCCGCCGCCGACTTCACCCAGCCGGCCCCGGCCGTCTCGGCCGTCTCCACCCCCGACCCCTCACCGGCGTCGACGCCGGGGCAGCCGACGTACCCCTCGATCGCGACACTGCTCGACATCGGCACCGCGACGGCGAACGTGTACTGGCCGTCCACCGGTTCCGCCGGCTCGGACACCGTCGCGGCGCTCGGAGCCCTCGGCACCGCCGACGACCCCGCTCACGTGCTCGTGCCGTCGACGAGCGTGGCCGGGGGCGCGCGTCAGGCCGCCGCATCCGTCGGGGGAGTATCGACGCCCGTGTACGACGCCGAGGTGTCGCGCGCCCTCGCCGACGCCGCGGGACAGAATGACGCCACGCTGCGCGGCTCCTCGCTCGCAGCCGCCCAGGGATACCTGGCCATGGCCCGCGCCGCGACCGGCGAACAGCCCGTCCTCGCCGTCCTGGACCGCGGGACGGATCGCTCGCGCGTGAGTCTGCGCGCCACCCTCGGGCTCATCGCCACCGCGCCGGGGTTCGCCGGCTCGCGCCTGGCGACCCTCGCGGAGCTGCCGGCATCCGAGATCGCCCTCACCGAGCCCGCGGTCGATGACGCGCGGGTCAGCGAGGTGAGCGCCCTGCTCGACGACGAACAGGTCGTCGACCGCTTCGCCACGATCCTCGATCAGCCCGAACTGCTCACCGGCCGCGAGCGCGCCGAGGTCCTGCAGGTCACGAACATCTCCTGGACGGGGGATGCCGCCCGCAAGGCCGTCTCCGACCATCGCGCCGCGACGTCCACGACGCTCGACTCGGTCGGCATCCTGTCCTCCGACTTCCGCCTCGTCAGCTCGAGTGCGCCGCTGCGCCCCTGGGTGCGCAACGACCTCCCCTGGCCGGTCACGGTGGTCCTGTCGGTACGCCCCGACGACGCGCGCCTGCGCGTGCAGGACCACACCACCGTCGACGCACAGGCCTCGGCGAACACCCGTGTCGAGGTACCGGTCGAGGCGCGCATCGCCAACGGCGAGGTCGGCGTCGACCTGCAGCTGTTCAGCCCCACCGGCGAGCCGATCGGACAGCCGCAGGCCGTCGACGTCGAGGTGCGCGCCGAGTGGGAGAGCATCGGCCTCATCGCCATCATCGTGCTGGTGGTGGCGTTCTTGAGTCTCGGCGTGGTCCGCACCGTCGCGCGCCGTCGTCGCGCCGCAGCTGCGCCACCCGAAGAAGACCACGACGCCGTCGACGGGGTGGGGAACAAGGATCCGGATGCCGACGGGCGCGGCGACGCCGATCCCGACGACGCGGATCCCTCCGACATCGACCCCCACGACGGCGACCCCGAGGGCGCCGATCCGGACGCCCCCGCCGGTGACACCGACATCGAGCAGGAGACACGCCCGTGAGCAGTATCGGACGGGCGAGCGTGCTCATCGGGGCGGGCACCATCGTGTCCCGGCTGAGTGGTCTGTTGCGCCAGGTCGTGCTCGTCGCGATCGTCGGTTCGGTCCAGAGCTATGCCGGCGACGCGTTCGGTCTGGCCAACTCCCTGCCGAACGCGATCTACGCGATCATCTCGACGGGCGTCTTGACCGCGGTCATCGTGCCGCAGATCGTCAAAGCCGCGTCCCACTCCGACGGCGGACGCGCGTTCATCTCGAAGCTGTTCACCCTCGGCACCGTCATCCTCCTGATCGCCACGGCCCTGGCGATGATCGCCGCTCCGTGGATCGTCGCGCTGTACACGCCCGCGAGCGCGGCTCCCGATCAGATCGCCCTCGCCACGGCCTTCGCGTACTGGTGCCTTCCGCAGATCTTCTTCTACGGTCTGTATTCGCTGCTCGGTGAGGTTCTCAACGCGCGCAAGGTCTTCGGGCCGTACACGTGGGCGCCCATCGTCAACAACGTCGTCTCGCTCGTCGGTTTCGGCGTCTTTCTGCTGATCTTCGGGGGACCGAACACGGCCGTCGATCAGTGGACGCCCGCCATGATCGCGCTCCTCGGCGGGGTCGCGACCGGCGGCATCGTGCTGCAGACGATCGTCCTACTCGTGTTCTGGAGACGCGCGGGTCTGCAGTTGCGGCCCGACTTCCAGTGGCGCGGTGTGGGCCTGCGACACATCGGCCGGCTGGCCGGGTGGACGTTCCTCATGGTCATCATCGGCCAGCTCGCGGGGATCGTGCAGAGCCGCGTCCTCTTCGAGGCATCCGGGAACGGTCCCGCCGTCCTCGCCTCGCAGAACGCGTGGCTGGTGTTCATGCTCCCGTACTCGCTCATCGTGCTGTCGATCGGTACCCCCTACTTCACGCAGCTGAGCGAGCACGCCGCGGCCGGTCGTGACGACCGCGTGCGCGACGACATCATCCGCAGCATCCGGGTGCTCGGGCTCTTCATCGTCGCCGCCACGGCGGCACTGGTCGCGGCATCCGTTCCCGCCTCGCGCATCTTCACCAACGACTCGCGCGAGGCCGTCGCCGCGGCTCCGGTCCTCCTGTGCTTCCTGGTGTGTCTTCTGCCCCTCGCCGTGCTGTTCGTGATCCAGCGCACCTTCTACGCCTACAACGACACGCGGACGCCGTTCTTCTTCACGCTCGTGCAGGGCGTCCTGGTCGCGGTGACCGCCCTCGGCGCGGGCTGGGCTCTGGATGCCGGCCTCCTCCCGGTCACCGAACTCGCGGCCGCGGTCGCTCTCGGCCAGTCGCTTTCGAGCCTCGTCCAGGTGATCATCGCGACCGCGATCCTCAACCGTCGGCTCGGGGGCATCGGCATCCGTGAATGGCTTCTGCCCCTCTTCCGCTTCATCCTGGTCGGCATCCCGGCCGGTGCGGCGGGGTGGGGAGTCGTCCTGCTCTGCGGCGGTCCCGAGGGCTGGCTCTCCGCGGATCGCCTGACGGGTGCCCTCGGCTCGGCGCTCGTCGGGGGAGTCGTCCTCGTCGTGTACCTCGGCATCCTGGCCCTCTTCCGCACTCCCGAACTCGCCCCGGCGCTCGCGCTCGGTCGGCGGTTCCTCCCCGAGCGCTAGCCCCCCGCCCCCGGAATACCCCAGGGCTAGCATGGGTTTCATCCGGCGGAATCAACGAAGGGAACGCGCTACCGTGCGTCACGTCATCATCATCGGATCCGGCCCGGCCGGCTACACGGCTGCGATCTACGCGGCCCGCGCCAACCTCGAGCCCCTCGTCGTCGCGAGCTCGGTCGAAGCCGGCGGCGACCTCATGAACACCACCGAGGTCGAGAACTTCCCCGGCTTCCCCGACGGCATCCAGGGTCCTGACCTCATGGCCAAGATGCAGGCGCAGGCAGAGCGCTTCGGTGCGCAGGTGCTCTACGACGACGTCGTCTCGCTCGAGCTCGACGGACCGGTCAAGAAGGTCACGCTCGGCAGCGGGAAGGTGGAGGAGGCCGTCTCGGTCATCTACGCCACGGGGTCGGCCTACCGCAAGCTCGGCCTCGAGGGCGAAGACCGCCTGTCCGGCCGTGGCGTGTCCTGGTGCGCCACCTGCGACGGGTTCTTCTTCCGCGACCGCACGATCGCCGTGGTCGGCGGTGGCGACTCCGCGATGGAGGAGGCGAACTTCCTCACGAAGTTCGCGTCGAAGGTCTACGTCATCCACCGCAAGGACTCGCTGCGGGCGTCGAAGATCATGCAGGAGCGCGCCTTCGCGAACCCCAAGATCGAGTTCATCTGGAATAGCGCGGTCGACGAGATCCTCGGCGACGAAGCTGTGAACGGCGTTCGCCTGCGCTCCACCATCGACGACACCACGCGCGAGTTGCCCCTCGACGGACTGTTCGTCGCGATCGGCAACGACCCGCGTACGCACCTCGTGCACGACAAGCTGCAGCTCACCGACCAGGGCACCATCTGGGTCGACGGTCGCTCGTCGCGCACGTCGGTCGAGGGCGTTTTCGCCGCCGGTGACGTCATCGATCCGACGTACCGCCAGGCCATCACGGCTGCCGGAAGCGGCACGGTGGCTGCTCTCGACGTGGAGCACTTCCTCGCCGCTCGCGGGGAGGCCGGCGAGCCCGCCGTCGCCGAGAGCCCGATCGAGGGCCTCCCCGACGCCGCCGTGGTCTGAGGAACAAAAACGCACTCACCTGCGTTTTCACACACTGACGATCTCATCTAAGGAGAAATCACATGACCGCCAAGGCGACGACCTCCGCGACCTTCGAGCAGGACGTCCTGCAGGCCGACGGACCCGTTCTCGTGGACTTCTGGGCTGAGTGGTGCGGACCGTGTCGCATGGTCGCGCCCGTGCTCGACGAAATCCAGAGCGAGAACGCTGACAAGATCACCGTCCTCAAGCTCAACGTCGACGAGAACCCCGACCTCGCGATGAAGTACCAGATCACCTCGATCCCCGCGATGAAGGTCTTTCACGGCGGTGAGGTCAAGACGACCATCATCGGCGCGAAGCCGAAGTACGCGCTCGAGCAGGACCTGGCCCCGTTCATCGGCTGAGTCCCTCTTCGCACGACGAGAGCCCCGGTACTTCGGTGTCGGGGCTCTCGTCGTCTCCGCACTCCTGTGGTGCTTTTCGTGAGGCCCGGATGCCGCCTGTCGGCGCGTGTGGGCATATGGACCACACGATGACCGGCGAGACGCCGCTCGCGCCCGAGCCGCTCGCGAGTGCTCGCGCGGCATGATCGATCAGGGGGAGTCGGACGCCGTGACGTCCGGATGCCGTGCTCCGCACGTCTTCTCGATCGCGACTGGACCGTCGGGAGCACGGCCGGTGGAATCAGGACGTGCGGGGAGGCCGTTGTCGGCGCCGGGACCGTAGCTCCCTCGGCGCGGGCACCGTAGCTCCCTCGGCGCGGTCGCATGCGATGCGCCCGACCACGAAGCTTGAGGATCCGGGGGGCCCGTCTTAGTCATCAGAGGCGTGTCGAGCCCGGCGTCGTCTCCGCGGCCTTGGCCTCACCCATCAGACGACGGACGTGCCGAGGGCGTCCTGTCCGTCGCCGTTCGCAACGGCGTGTGCGGCGTTCAGAACGCGTCGAGACGCGCCGACGCGTCCCAGCGTCGATGTGGCTCTTCGTCGCCCAGAATGCGCCACACAGCGCGCGTGAGGGCGGGGTAGTCGAGAGCGATCTGGCGCAGGACGCGGTAGTTGCGCGCCTTGTTCGGGCGGACACCCCCGTTCTCGGCGATGTTCTCGGCTCGCAGAGTCAAGACGACGAGTTCATCGACGCTGGGCAGGTCTTCCATGAAGTCCCACGGGTCTTCGCCACCGCGCAGGCGCTCGTGAATCAGCACCGCCAGTTCGTCGGACGCCTCGGCGCGCAGAAGCTCGAGGCTGGCGCGACGGCGCAGGTTCTCATCGTTCGCGGTCACCATTCCAGCGTACGTTGCACCGCCGACATCAGGGCCCGGGGCCGTTCGCTCCCCGCGGATGCACGGCGAGGATCAGCCGGTGTAGCTTTCCTCGCCGAGTGCCGCAAGAATTCGGTTGAGGTCTTGAATGCTCGCGAAATCAATGCTGATCTGGCCTTTTTTAGCGCTCAGCGAGACACGCACCTTCGTGTCGAGTCGGTCACCGAGACGATCGGCGACGTCGTCGAGTCCTGAACGGCGCGATCCGGCGGTCGGCTTCTGGCGGACCGGGGCGATACCGGGCATCTTGGCGGCCGCCTCGGCGGCACGCACCGACAGATCCTCGTTCACGATCTTGTCGGCGAGCTTCTGCATCTCTTTGGCGTCGTCGAGGGAGAGGATCGCGCGAGCATGGCCCGCGCTCAGAACTCCCGCGGCAACTCGCTGCTGCACCGGGACCGGCAGCTTGAGAAGTCGGATGGTGTTGCTGATCTGTGGGCGGGAGCGCCCGATACGCGTCGCGAGCTCCTCCTGAGTGATCCCGAAGTCCTCGAGGAGCTGCTGATACGCGGAGGCTTCTTCGAGGGGATTGAGCTGCGAACGGTGCAGGTTCTCGAGAAGCGCGTCGCGCAACAGGTATTCGTCGTCCGTCTCACGCACGACAGCGGGGATCGTCTCCAAGCCGGCCTCGCGCGAGGCTCGCGTGCGTCGCTCGCCCATGATGAGTTCGTAGGTACCGTCACCCTTGTCACGGACCACGACGGGCTGAAGAACCCCGAACTCGCGAACGGAGTGGATGAGCTCGGCGAGATCATCGGGATCGAAGTGTGTTCGTGGCTGACGAGGATTCGGAACGATCGACTTCGGATCGATGTGCACGAGCCGCGCGCCGGGGACGGAGACGAGGGTGTCCTCAGCAGCACCATTGTTCGCGGAGGAGTCGTTCTGCGTGGTCGCGTTCCCCTCGGGGAAGAACACATCGACAGGGCGCGCCTCCGAGGGTTCCGCCGTGGGGATGAGGGCGCCGATGCCGCGACCCAGTCCGGTCCTCTTCGCCATCAGGAACCCTTCTTCGTGGTGTCTCGTGCGACGATCTCCACCGCTGCTTCGCGGTAGGCGATGGCGCCCGCTGACTGGCCATCGTACGCGATGACCGTCTGCCCGAAGCTCGGTGCCTCAGAGACCCGGACAGAACGTGGGATGACCGTGTCGAGCACCTCGCTGGTGAAGTGCGAGCGGACTTCCTCGGCCACCTGCTGGGCCAGGCGAGTGCGCCCGTCGTACATGGTCAACAGGATCGTCGAAACGTGGAGCGTCGGATTCAGGTGTTTCTGAATCATCTGCACACTACCCAGAAGCTGGCTCAGACCCTCCAGCGCGTAGTACTCGCACTGAATGGGGATTATCACCTCGTCCGCTGCAGTGAAGGCGTTGATCGTCAGCAGGCCGAGGGAGGGCGGGCAGTCGATGATGACGAAGTCGAGATGGTTGTCCTCGATCGCCAAGTAGTCCCGCAGGGCGCCGCGCAACCTGTGCTCGCGCGCCACCTGAGAAACGAGCTCGATCTCCGCTCCGGCAAGATGAATGGTGCTCGGAGCACAAAGCAGGTTCGGCGACTCCGGACTGGTCTGAATGATGTCAGCGAGGGGGAACTCGTCGATCAGGACGTCGTAGATGCTGGGGGTGTCGGCGGTGTGCGCGACACCCAGCGCTGTCGACGCATTTCCTTGAGGATCCAGGTCGATGACGAGAACGCGGGCCCCGACGGATGCCAAAGCCGCGGCGACATTGACGGCGGTGGTCGTCTTACCGACGCCGCCCTTCTGATTCGACACGGTGAACACGCGCGTGCGGCCCGAGAGCTCCACCTTCGCGGCCTCTAGCGCGCGACGACGAGCAGACAGATCGGCGATCTCGCGAGCGATGGGGGAGTCGTCGAGTGAGAAGGACGACGCGGGCGCCTCATCGGACTGTTTCACGTGAAACACACCTCTCCGTCACGAACTTGCCCAGTCTACCCGCGCGATATGCGCTGCACGATGACTTATGGACGTGGCGAGGCTCGGCGGTTCGGGAGTTGAGGTGGCGGCGAGAACGTTCGCTCAGCCCCACGGTGCATGAGCGGCGCCGACTGCTCGTCTCCGTGTGGACGCCAGGCGCGACGTGCCTACCGGGTGCGTCGTTCAGCCTCCCGACACCGCCGCGTCCACGTACCTGACAAGGACCACACAGACGATGGACCGACACGGTAAGGCGCGATGACTCCGGCGCGGCCCCGTCGTCAATCGACGCCCGTCGTCATTCGACGAGCATCGACTCCAGTACCGATAAGCGCCCCACGGCGCGGTGATCGCGATGAGCCGTTTATCGGGCTCAGCGGAAACGGACGGTCTGGTCGGTCTCGTGAGACCGACGCGCGTTCCCTTGCCGGACGACTTCGACCGCACCTCTCTCACCGGTTGCCGGAAGGGATGTTGCCCACTGCGCTGAAACGCGTGGCGTGAACGGTCGACACGAGACTCAGGCGCTACACGCTCGAGAGGCCGCACACGGGGCGCTCCGCCTCAGTCGGCGACACTGCAAGACCACTCCTGCACGTCGACGATCAATCCGGCTCGTGCCGCTATTGCGGGCGTGGGCTCGAGTACCTCCCCTTCAGAACGGCGGTTTGTTGATACAGCCTGCACGCCTAACTGCGCCACAGACAGAAAGTCGGTGGGTGGAGCACCAATTCACCGGAGGTTTACGCCGTGATCTATGCACCCACCCCCGCTCCGAGCATGTCTTTCCGCGGAGCTGTAGTTCTCGCCGAGAGGCGACGGTTCACGGTAGGGGAGTCTGGATGCGATCACTCGCCAAACCCGGACGGATCATCACTACGCCTAAATGATTCGGCATACCTGTGATCGCGTCTGGTCCGCCACGGCGCCCGAACACGTGGAAGATCGGTGTGAGCGTCTCTGGGGATACGACGCGCCCTCTACGTAGCCGACGACGAGATTGAGAAGGCGGCGCAAGCTCCCTTGATCGGAGACGGTGTGATGCAGAGATGTTTCACGTGAAACGTTGGCACGAGCGACGAAGTCGCCGCTAACCGCGCGGCTTGGCTTGTCGACATCTCACCTCGCCACTCCCACTTCGGGATCGACGAGCAGGTCACGAACCGAGCTGGATTTGTGCGTCACCACCCGGTGCACTCCGGTGCGATGTTTCACGTGAAACGCGCTGGGGTAGCGGGCGCCCGCGCGTCTGGTCGTCTTCTGGAGAGAGTCATCGGCTGGCGCACGTGGTAGGCCTCTCAAGGGCCTTGGTCGACGCGATCCGCCGCCACTACGTTTTCGCCCGTCCGTGCACGTCAGGTGTATTGGTGTGCTATCGACCGATCGAGGATTCTTGTCTCACACCACTGCACTGACCGAGCGCAGCACGCCGGTGTGAAGCATGCCGATGAAATTGTCCGGGTCCTTACCCTGGTGAGGTCTCTTCGCCCTCATCCTGTTCCGCGAGCTGCGACTGTCGCAGCGGCTAACCATTGCCCAATGCCACCAAGCCGCAAAGCTGGTGGAGTCCATAGGAAGGGGGGTTTCCCCCATCGGTGGACGGTGAGCAAGGCAGCCGACGCCACATGAGTGACACCCCGCGCGCGTAACCCGCCCACATGAAGCTGGCGGCCCAGCGCGCGCCGCCCGCCCCCCGGGTCCAGAGATGCAGGATTCAGCCAACACTCAAGGGGGGCGAACGAATTGCTCACCCGGCTCGACGGCGGCACTCCAGCAGCCGCCGGACATGGCCCCACCTACCGTCACAGCGCGGAACATGACCGTTGACGCGCTGGCCTCGCCGTTCCGACATTCCGTCAGCCAAGCTCGCGCGTCGACACAGAGATGACGATGAGACATCTGCGCGAACGGCGTCCACTGTGTCCGTGGCCTCTCATTCATCCGTAATCCCTGACCTCTCACCGCGGCAGAAACGCCACACCGGCCGCCACCGTGGCGAACCCGCGGCCACGACTTCGCCTTGTGCCTCGAAACGCCGCCCTGAGGGAGACCACGCAGGTCACCGACGCACCTCCAAACCGCTAGTGTCCGGGTTCCGTCCTCCCGCGCGCGCCACGGTCGCGCGTCTCACCTCCACGAAGCGCCGAGACGGGAGACTACCCGGGTGGGGCCTACTGACGTCCCACTCCGACCCATATCGGGTCTGTCGTGTGATGCGGGTCTCACCCCTCCGAGACTCTCGACGATTCCGTGAGGGCGGCTTTCAGGCTCGTCCTATCTCGTCGATGCTGCCGCAGCCTGAGCGCCGCCGTACCGCGGGCGGCATCGTGTACCCATTGGACCAGCTCGCTGTCTCCATGTCCCCGAGGTTGGCGCACCCGCCGCGAACTTCGCACTCACGGAATCGTCCGACCCTCCGGCAGCACAGATTCAGCGGCCTACCCTCACCGGCACGCACCCCTCACACTGGCGCATCCACGTCCGCGTGCGGTCTCCAGCCGGACAACCCTTGCACCGATACTCGTTGAGTGACGAGTGTCAAGGTCGGGGGAGAGCGACCATGTTTCACGTGGAACGCTGCGCGACAGCCACGGCGCACGGTCACGTCATCCGGCGGGACTTCGGCGCGATCCGAGGGTCGGTCCGGGCGATACGACTCTCCATGGGCCCTCGTGGGGACGACCGGCAACCAGCACTCGCCCCGCCCTGGTCGCATGCTCGTGGTCGAGCCGGCGGCGCATGAACGTTTGAAGCGGATCGAGGGGAGTCGCGGAGGGGTCGGTTCAACGAGCCTGAGTGCAGGGTCGATCTCTGGTGCTCCACCTCGCAACAGCTCCGGATCAACACCGAAGGAATCCCGCGCACGCGCCGGTGGGGAGCCTTCACGCGACAGACTCGCTCCCACGCACGCCGAACAACGAGGTTGTAGCGCGGCCTCGCCCGACTTGAATTTTCCAGTCCATCGACACGAGACGTATGGCCAGCTCGGGTGGGGAAACGCACGCTGTTTCACGTGAAACATTCCGGAGGTGACTCTAGAAATCCGAATTGCCACGTCATCGGCCTCAAGGTGACTACCGTGAGCCGACCAGATAGTCGCCCGCTGTCCGGCTATGGGGACGGAGCATATCGAGAATTTCGGACGTCGAACGTCTCGGACCACCACCTCATCGCATCTGCGACCACCGAATCTCTGGCACCTTCGACGCAGCAGTGTGTCAGCTCTCCCTCCTGCGTCTTGCGCCATCGTCAGGCGTGGGGCGGAGGGAAGACAAAACTTTTGAGGCGGAACGGGCGCCCCCCGTCCGCGAACTCCCATCGACCTCAGGCCCATCCCGACCGATTCGACCGCAGCGCTGGGCGCAGCGATTCCGTCGTCGAGGCGTCCAGCGGGCGGCCCGATCGCCCGCCCTGCGCCCTAGCCTTGAAGCGGCACAGCGGGCCAGCAGATAGCCCGGAGATGGCTAGCAACTCGTCAACCTCGTACGTCGCGCCGCACCTCTGAACAGTCGCGTCTATCCGGGGTTGCGCCGATCCAGCCGCACGGGCGCTTCGCTCATGATCGCGTCACGAGGCCCCCACGGAATCCCACCGACAAGCCACGACATCCGATGCCGCTGGAAAGCCCGGAAATCACCACCCGCAATCATCCTGAGAGGCCACCCACGGCCCGTTGGGGAACCAACACACGCGGGGGAGGAGCGGTCGGCCGCCAGCACGATCTAACGGCCAATCGACGGAGCGAGCCACGATCCCCGCCGACGTCCCGGGAACGGGTCTCGGCACCGAGTCTCGGCACGGCGTCTCGGCGACCCCTCCGCGCTCCGCTGCCGGCGGAACTCCAAAGCGATGATCTGGCGGACGTGCGGCGGCGCGTTCGTTCTCGCCCGTATGTCGCGTGAGAGCTCCACGTCGGAGCTCGCCACCACACACCGCAGGCCGATGCCGAATCTTCTCTCTTTCGTCCCGGCGCGAAGCACTGCACTGCGTGGAGGTGAGGGGAAACCCCCCAGCAAAGCAGGGACTGGGTCTCCTCATTCAGGGGTGTCACGTGTCACGCAGCTCGAGGGCATCCGGGGAAAGCGTGGCGTAAGGCGGGCGGAATCCCACCGGAACCTGCCCCGCATGCCGCGGACCGCAAAGCACAAAGCGCCCCGTCGCTCCGTCATCACGCCTCACCACCGGCGATGTGCAGGGGGCAATCAGACCGTTCGATGGAGATCGTCGCGACCTCGCGCGGCTGCCGAACCGAACCCGTCTCCGCACGACATCCGGCCTCACGAAGAGAGTGAAAGCCCGAGATCCGGCACGACTCAATGCACGTCGACATCGGCCCCACGCTCCGGCCCACCAGAGCTTCTGTTTCACGTGAAACGGCCCGTCTCTCGAAGACGGGCAGAAATTGATTGACGCGCCATACCGGGGGAGATCGGGAGTCACGACCAGGCCCGGTTCCTGCGCGCCGCCGGCCCAACGTTGAGTTCTCTGGTGCCGAGCTGACCTCGAATCAAAGCACCCTGAGTGTGAATGCCAGCACTTCTCTTCCTCGCCGCGCGCCGAGCACAGTCCGCTGTCGTGACGGAACCAAAGTCTTCACGGCAGTGAACAAGGGCTTGAAGCTCGCCCCCTCTTGTTCACTCCTCGATGGCGCCCGGCGCAGTGCCTTGACCGATAGCCACCGAGGTTCTCGTTCCGGCTACGCAGGCGAAGCCGGACGATTCGCGGCGGGGGAGTGGCCATGTGCCCACACTTGATCGAGATCCCTCTCGGCCGCCTAAGGCGAAGCACCTGCGGTAGGCCGCGGCTCCGGCGAGCGAACGCCCGACCGGTCAGACCTTCCTCGCTCGACGCAGACGATCGAACAACCCGCTCGGAGTGGGTCACGCGGTCAGGGACCCGACGCCCGGCCAGCGTGTGGGCGCGCGATCCCTCGACAAGCGCCACCGGTCCACGGTCGGACACGTGCGGCTTTTAACGCGACCGCCCACAACAGACAAACCGGCACATTCGCAGAACCCGTACTCCGCCTGCACCCCTCACGGCCGGCGTCTGGACCGCTGTGACGATCATCGGAACGTCGACAGATAGAGGCTCAACTGGTCGAAGTCCGTATGAGACACGACACCACTCAGGCCCGACAAGAGGGAGCGACAAACCTACGTCAGACGAAAGGCAATAGAACTGACCAACTAAATTCCTGATCAGGAACGTTTTCGAGGTGTGCGCTTCTCAGCGCGACACGGTTGCCACGAATACCCGCGTCGGCTCGTCGAGCACGCCCTCCCCGACCACCTCGATCGACACGTCCTCCAGCCCGAACTTCCGCACCTGCTTCGACGCCGCTTCCAGCTCCGCGCCGACGTTGGCGCCCTTGAGAAAGACCAGACGTCCCTGAGGTCGAACGAGCGGCGCGGTGAAGGGGAGCAGGGTACGAAGAGCGCTCACCGCGCGAGCGGTGGCGACATCGAAGACACGACCGCCGGTCCACTCCTCGCCGCGCATCCGTTCCACGGTGACGTTTGAGAGGGACAGCTCATCGACCTGCTCGGACAGCCATGCCGTACGGCGTTCCATGGGCTCGATCAGGGTCCACGCGACGTCCGGTCGGGCGATCGCCAGCACCAGCCCGGGAAGACCCGCCCCCGAGCCCACGTCGACGGCCCGACCGTGGAAGTAGGGCGCCGCGATCGCGCTGTTCAGGATATGACGTGTCCACAGCCGAGGGACCTCGAGTGGACCGATCAACCCGCGCTCTTCGCCGTGCCGCGCGAGGTTCTGAGTGAACCGCCGAGCACGCTCGATGTTCTCGCCGAAGATCGATGCGGCGACGGCCGGCTCGTTCTCGAGCTGATCCGGCATGTCCGGCCTCAGCCGCGGCGCAGCACGGTGTGACGATCGGCTCCCTCGCCGAACGACTCCGACGAATACCCGCGGTCCGCGGCGATGTCGTGCACGAGCTTGCGCTCATAGCTCGACATCGCCGGCAGCGACGCCTGCGACGCACCCTCGTCCAACCGCGCGATCGCACGGTCCACCAGGGTCTCGAGCTGGCGCTGCCGCGCGTCACGAGATCCCCCGACGTCGAGGATGAGCCGCGAGAAGCGACCCGTCGAGTTCTGCACGGCCAGTCGGGTCAGCTCCTGCAGCGCCTGGACCGTGTCGGGGTGGGACAGGCTCGCGAGCGCGGCGGTGTCCTCCGCCTCAACGGAGACGTAGGCGCGACCGGCCCGGACATCCATGGCCAGATCGCCGTCGATGTCGGCGATGTCGAGAAGACCCTCGAGGTAGTCGGCGGCGATGTCGCCTTCCTGCTCGAGCTGCTCCTCGGTGGCGGCGGTCTGGTCGGGGGCGATCTGATCGGACGTCGTCATCGTGATCTCCGGATGTCAGGAAGCGGGGGAGGAGCCGGGGCTGCCGGCGGGTCCACCCGCGGCACCGGTGTTCTTGGCGGACTGCTGCTTCTTCGCACGCTGCTTGCCCACGGGCTGCTGGCGCTTCGGAGCTGCGGCGCGGGCGCGCTCGGCCTCCTCGAGGAGACGCTGCTGTTCCGCCTCGTACTTCTCGATCGGGACGACCTTGCCGGAGGAATCGATCGCCTTGCCCTTGCGGGCCAGACGCTCTTCGCGGGCCTTGGCCGCGTCCGAGCCGGGCGTGGGCATCTCGCGGATGACGACGAACTGCTGCACCATCGTCCACAGGTTGCTGACGAACCAGTAGATGACGACGCCGAGCGGGAAGAAGACACCCGAGAAGATGAAGGCCAGCGGCAGGATGTAGAGCATGATCTTCTGCATCTGGTACGCCTGACCGGTCTTGGCCTCGGGCGACAGGTTCTTCGAGATGATCTGCAGCTGGGTGAAGAACTGCGAGCCGATCATGAGCACGACCAGCGTCAGAAGGATCGCGACGGTGACCTGTCCATCGGGCTGGCTCCACGCGGTGACCAGGTTCACGTGCATGGATGCCACATCGAACAGACGCGCGTCGTAGAACTCGGTCGTGAGTTCGGGGGTGAGCAGCCCCACACCGCCGACACCGCTCGCCGCGTGCTTCGACACGTCGTTGAGCACGCTGAACAGGGCGAAGAAGATCGGCATCTGCACCAGCAGCGGCAGGCAGCTGGACACGGGGGTCGTGCCGTGCTTCTTGTAGAGCGCCATCGTCTCGCGGCTCATCGCCTCACGCGAAAGCTGGTCGCGCTTGCCCCGGTACTTCTCCTGCACCTTACGGAGCTCGGGAGCGATCTCCATCATCTTGCGCTGGCTCTTGATCTGCTTGACGAAGAGCGGGATGAGCGCCGCGCGGACGATCAGCACCAGGCCGATGATCGACAGCACCCATGTCAGACCGGCCGCCGGCGGCATGCCGAGGGCCGTGAACAGCGCGTGCCAGCCCACCAGCACGAGCTCGACCGCCCATTTCAGCGGCCAGAGGATGGTCCCAATGAGATCGAATTGCACGATCAGTCCTTTCGGGCGGGCACGACGAATCCGTGCCGAGTGAGTTCGTGGCGGAAGGCCCGGTGAGGACGGACGTCGTCGATGCCACCCTGAGCCCAGGGATGACACCGTGCGAGACGGGCCGCGGTGAACGCGATGCCCTTCACGAGTCCGTGCTGCTGCACGGCGCCCACCGAATAGGCGGAGCAGGACGGGTAGTACTTGCACACGTCGCCGTAGACGTGCGAGATCGTCGAGCGATAGGCGTGCAGAAGCGCGAGCCCCGCGTTACGCGGAAGGAGCGGAACGGATGCCAGGACGGCATCCACTCGGAAACGACCGGACCCCGTAGAGGACGTCGGGAGTGTCGAAGCGCTCATGCTGACGCTTTTCGTTCGAGGCACCTCACCACGTCGGCGCGAAGAGTCGCGTAGTCGATCGTGGCGGCGGAGGGAAGTGCACGGATGACGATCGAGGCGCCCCCGCGGATGGACGGGAGCGCCTCGGCGCACACCGCCTTGAGACGGCGGCGGATGGTGTTGCGGGTGACAGCGGAGCCGACCTGTCGGCTCACGATGAAGCCGAAGCGAGGCGATTCGGTCTCGGCCGACGAGCCGACGTAGGTGATCGTGTGCGCTCCGGCACAACGAGAACCCCGTCGGACTGTGGCTTTGTAGTCCGATCCGCGGGTGAGTCGGTTCGGCTTCGCGAGCACCGGGTCTGTCAGGCCGAGAGCTCGGTGCGGCCCTTGGCGCGACGCGCCGAAAGGATGCTGCGGCCGGCACGCGTACGCATGCGGGCGCGGAAGCCGTGCTTCTTGGCGCGGCGGCGGTTGTTGGGCTGGAAGGTGCGCTTGCTCATGGGTCACTCCGGAGGTGGTGTCGCCCGATGCTCTTCTGCCGGGGACGGGGTCGGTACTGCCGTATAGGCATAAGTCAACCGACTAAGGCTACGTCGCGCGCGCCGTTAACTCAAACCGGGCGGCCGACCGCCTATTATCCCCAGGCGTTGTCCACAAGCATGGCAAAGACACGCGGCCGGGTCCTACAGTGGATTTTGCTCCGCGAGAGCCGCGAACTAGCGTGGCCCCGGAAGTTATCCACAGGTTCGGCGCGACACGTCGATCGCCCGTCGCGTCTAGATCCCGGAGGGGATATGTCTCTGCACGAAGTACCGGATGTTCCCGTCTGGTCGGCCGTGCTGGACCATCTTCTCACCGACGACCGCGTCACCCCGCAGCTCCACGGCTTCCTCAACCTCGCGGTGCCCCAGGGAGTGATGGGCGGGACGCTGTACCTCGATGTCCCCAACGACCTGACCGCGGCTCAGTTCAACAAGCGCATGCGGGCACCGATCATGGAGGCCCTCGCGCAGGTCCAGGGAGAAGACCCCGCGGTCGGCACCTTCCGGGTGGTCGTGAACCCCGATCTCGTCGAGAATCCGCGGCCGTCCACCGCGCCGGCGCCCGCCGCGTCGGATCGCTCCTCGGCAGCGACGGCGACCCATTCATCGTCGGTCGAGCAGACTCCGGAACCCATCGTCCCGGCCTCGCGCAACGACACGCGGCTGAATCCGAAGTACACCTTCGACAACTTCGTGATCGGTCAGTCCAACCGATTCGCGCACGCCGCCGCCGTCGCGGTCGCCGAGGCTCCGGCCAAGGCCTACAACCCCCTCTTCATCTACGGAGATTCCGGCCTCGGGAAGACGCACCTCCTCCACGCCATCGGCGACTACGCCGCGAGCATGTACGCGGGCATCCGCGTGCGTTACGTCTCGAGCGAGGAGTTCACGAACGACTTCATCAACTCGATCGCCAATAACCGGGGATCGGCCTTCCAGGCGCGATATCGCGACGTCGACATCCTGCTGATCGACGACATCCAGTTCCTGCAGGGTCGCGCCGAGACGCAGGAAGCGTTCTTCCACACGTTCAACACGCTGCACGATCACGACAAGCAGGTCGTCATCACCAGCGACCTCCCCCCGAAGCAACTGACCGGCTTCGAAGACCGCATGCGAAGCCGCTTCGAGTGGGGCCTCATCACCGACGTCCAGGCACCCGACCTCGAGACGCGCATCGCGATCCTCCGTAAGAAGGCCCAGAGCGAACGACTGCTGATCCCCGACGACGTCCTCGAGTACATCGCCACGGTCGTCTCCTCGAACATCCGCGAACTCGAGGGCGCCCTCATCCGCGTCTCGGCGTTCGCGAGTCTGAACCGATCGACCCTCGACATGTCGCTGGCGCAGACGGTGCTGCGCGACATCATCGACCAGGACGACGCCAACGTGATCTCGCCGACCGACATCATCACGGCGACCGCGCAGTACTTCAAGCTGTCGGTCGACGATCTGTACGGCTCGAGCAGGTCGCAGGCCGTCGCGACCGCGCGACAGATCGCGATGTATCTCTGCCGGGAGCGGACCAGCCTGTCGTTGCCGAAGATCGGGCAGCTTTTCGGCAACCGGGACCACACCACGGTGATGTACGCCTACAAGAAGATCAGCGACCTGATGAAGGAACGTCGTTCGATCTTCAACCAGGTCTCCGAGATCACCAGCCAACTCGGCCGCATGCGCTGAGCGCCCGTTTGCGAGAGGGGTCCGTCCGAGGTTTTCGGACGGGCCCCTCGGTCGTTTTCGGGCGTCAGCGAGCCGCGAAACGCCGTCGACCGATATCTTTCAGCCGGTTCTACACAGTGTGGAAAACCTGTGGATAACTCCGATTTGCTGCGGATGAGATGTGCACGAACGCGTTAACACTGTGGATGACGAGGGGATGCCGGCATCCTCGGCCTCTGTTAAGTGCCCAGGGTCTCCGCAACGCGTCCACAGTTAACAGACCGCGCGATCCCTTGTGTTAACACGCGTGTCGGAAGTTATCCACAGTCTCCACAGCGGTTAACAAGATGAAGATTCTTTATCCGAGTTAAGAGAGATTCGATGACCTTGCCGTGCAAGCGGCGCACGACGGGCGCAGCCGGAGCAGGGCACTAGCATGGGTAAGCCATACCCGCCGTCAAGGGAGCGCCCGTGAAGTTCCACGTCAATCGCGATGTGTTCAGCGAAGCCGTCTCGTTCGTGGTCAAGCTCCTGCCTCAGCGCAATCCGCAGCCGATCCTGGCCGGCGTGCTGATCGAGGCGGGCGAGCAGGGGCTCACCCTTGCCGCCTTCGACTACGAGGCTTCGGCGCGCACCACCATCGAGGCCACCGTCGACGAGCCGGGCACGATCCTCGTCCACGGCCGCCTCCTCAGCGACATCGCCAGCCGTCTCCCGAACGCCCCGATCCAGATCACCGTCGACGACGACGGCGGCATCCTGCTCACCTGCGGATCGGCCCGGTTCACCCTGGCATCCATGCCGGTGCAGGAATACCCCGCCATTCCCGAGGTGACGGGCGAGTCGGGCCTCGTGCCCGCAGACGAGTTCGCCACCGCGATCGCACAGGTCGCCTTCGCCGCCTCCCGTGACGACGTCACCCCCGTGCTCACCGGCGTCCAGCTCGAGGTCACCGGAACGCAGCTCAGTCTGGTCGCGACCGATCGCTACCGCGTCGCCCTCCGCGAGATCCCGTGGGATGGCGGGGCTGCGGCCTCCGACGAGCCGACGTCGGCTCTCGTTCCTGCCCGCACCCTGCAGGAGGTCGGCAAGACCTTCGCGCACGGCGGCGACATCTCGATCGCATTCTCGGGCTCGGGAGACCGCGAGATCATCGCGTTCTCGTCGGGCAACAAGACCGTGACGTCGTTGCTCATCAAGGGCAACTTCCCGCCCGTGCGCCGGCTCTTCCCGGCGCAGACCGAGCACCACAGCGTCGTGAACACCGCCGAGCTGGCCGAGGCGGTCCGTCGTGTCGCGCTCGTGCTCGACCGGTCGGCGCCGCTGCGCTTCACCTTCGGTTCTGAGGGCGTGTCGATGGACGCGTCGGGGACCGAGCAGGCGCGCGCGACGGAGTCCGTCGACGCCACGCTGGTGGGCGACGAGGTGACCCTCGGCCTGAACCCGCAGTACCTGCTCGAGTCCCTCGGCGCGGTGCGCAGCGAATTCACTCGCATCACGTTCACCTCGAGCGACAACGCCAACAAGCTCAGTCCTGTGCTCGTCACCCCCCAGACCTCGGTCGACAAGGGCGGCGAGGGGTCGTTCAAGTACCTCCTGCAGCCGAACCTGCTGCTGCGCTGACGTCGGCCGGACGCCTGCGGCGCCGTGGTCGTGTCGGAGGCGACGGGTAGTCTGACTCGGTGATCGTGGAGCAGCTCGGACTGAAGGACTTCCGCAATTACGCGGGCGCCGACGTCTCGCTCTCCGCGGGAGCCAATGTGTTCGTCGGGCGCAACGGGCAGGGCAAGACGAATCTCGTCGAGGCCGTCGCGTACCTCGCCACGCTCGGTTCCCACCGCGTCTCGAACGACGCACCGATGGTGCGGGACGGCACGGATGCCGCGATCATCCGCGCCAGGCTGGCCCACGGCGAACGCAGCGTCCTGCTCGAGCTGCAGCTCAACCGGCAGGGAGCGAACAAGGCGCGCGTGAACGGCGTCAACGTCCGCACGTCGGAGCTCCCGCGTTACGCGCAGGTCGTACTGTTCGCCCCGGAGGATCTCCAGATCGTCCGCGGCGACCCCTCGTCCCGGCGTCGATTCGCCGATCAGCTCATCGTGCAGCGCACACCGCGGATGGCCGCCGTCCTGGCGGATTACGACCGGGTGCTGCGCCAGCGCAGTGCCCTCTTGAAGTCGGCGCGGGCACGCGGTGTGCGGGGCGACGCCCTCAGCACGCTCGATGTGTGGGACGAGAAGCTCGTCTCGCTCGGCACCGAGGTCATCGAATCCCGGCTCGCCCTGGCATCCGATCTCTCCGCACCGATGGCGCGGTCGTACGCCGCGATCGCGGGAGCCGACCACGACCCGCGGTTGTCGTGGGCCCTGTCCGTCGGCGGGGGCGATCCGGAGGAGGGGGAGTCCGGGGATGCATCCGGTCCGTCGGGCCCCCTCGCCGATCAGTTCCGCGCTGCGCTCGCCGCTCGTCGCAGCGCCGAGCTCGAGCGCGGCCTCACTCTCGTCGGACCTCATCGCGACGACCTCGTCCTCGAAGTGAACGGCCTACCCGTCAAGGGGTACGCGTCCCACGGCGAGTCCTGGTCGGTCGCCCTCGCCCTGCGGCTCGCGTCGGCGGAACTGCTGCGGGCCGAATCCCGCCTCGGCGATCCGGTCCTCATCCTCGACGACGTGTTCGCCGAGCTCGATTCCGGGCGGCGCACCCGTCTGGCCGAGATGGCGGGCGGGTACGAGCAGGTCATCGTCACCTCCGCGGTGGAGGAGGACGTGCCCGAGGGGCTGCGCGCCCACGTCGTACGGGTCGAGGCCGGTCGCATCCAGGAGTCCCTCGATGGCTGACGAGCCGGAGCTCCCTGAGACCATGGCGACCTATCTGCGCCTGCGCGGGCTCGAGCCGTCGCCCTACCGCCGGAAGAAGCGGCGGCGTCGCGCCGATGACGGCGAGAACGCCCCGTTCACGCCCGGTCGCGATCCCCGGGGCCTCGGCGACGTCCTGTCGTCGCTCACCCGTTCCGCCGGGTGGGAGCCCCAGCTCTCGCGTGAGGATCTCGTGCGCACGTGGGATGAAGTGGCGGGTGCCGACACGGCCGCGCACACCCGTCCGGTCGCGTTGGACGCGGGCACGTTGACGGTCCAGGCCGACTCCACCGCGTGGGCGAAGCAGCTGCAGCTCATGCGCGCGCACATCCTGTCGGAGATCATCCGACGCTTCCCCGAGGCGGGGGTGGAGGCTATCCGCTTCGTCGGCCCCGACGTCCCCTCTTGGAAATGGGGCCCCAGAGCCGTTCCAGGCCGCGGTCCGCGCGATACCTACGGTTAGGCCATGGTCGGTCCCGGCTCGACGCGATTTCTGCCCGCGTAGGGGCGTACACGCCATTTCGGCGAGTCCCGCGCGGTAAGATGGAGGTTCCGACGATTCGATCTGGAGCGCGTGTACTCATGACGTCCGAGAACCCCGACAACGTTTCCGAGGAACCCGAAGCGACCACTGCCGCAAAGGTTCCCAACGAGTACGGGGCAGACGCCATCCAGGTGCTCGAAGGTCTCGAGGCCGTCCGCAAGCGCCCCGGCATGTACATCGGTTCCACCGGAGAGCGGGGACTGCACCACCTCGTTCAGGAGATCGTCGACAACTCCGTCGACGAAGCCCTCGCCGGCTACTGCGACACGATCGACGTGACGATCCTGAGCGACGGCGCCGTGCGCGTGATCGACAACGGCCGTGGCATCCCGGTCGACATGCACCGCACCGAGGGCAAGTCGACCGTGGAGGTCGTGCTCACCGTCCTCCACGCCGGTGGCAAGTTCGGCGGCGGCGGCTACGCCGTCTCGGGAGGTCTGCACGGCGTGGGCTCCTCGGTGGTGAACGCTCTGTCCACCCGCCTCGAGGTCGAGGTGCAGCGTCAGGGACACGTGTGGCGTCAGTCGTTCCGCAACGGCGGTGTGCCACTCGCCCCCCTCGAGCAGGGGGAGGAGAGCGAGGCGACCGGTACCTCGATCACCTTCTGGCCGGATGCCACGATCTTCGACACGATCGACTTCGACTACGACACACTGCGCACTCGGTTCCAGCAGATGGCGTTCCTCAACAAGGGCCTGCGCATCAGCCTGCGCGACGAGCGTCCGCAGTCGGTCGTCACCGAGGGTGAGCCGGGCGAAGAGGTGACCGAGGCCCGTCACGACTCCTTCCTCTACGAGCGCGGTCTGGTCGACTACGTCGAGCACCTCAACCGCGTGCGCAAGGCCGACGTGGTGAACGACGAGATCATCGAGGTCGAGTCCGAGGACACCGAGCGCAAGATCGCCCTCGAACTGGCGATGCAGTGGACGACGGCGTACACCGAGAACGTCTTCACGTACGCCAACACCATCAACACGCACGAGGGCGGCACCCACGAAGAGGGCTTCCGTGCCGCTCTGACCACACTGGTCAACCGGTACGCGCGCGCGAACAACCTCCTCAAGGAGAAGGACGACAACCTCACCGGCGACGACATCCGCGAGGGTTTGACCGCCGTCATCTCGGTCAAGCTGTCGGAGCCGCAGTTCGAGGGTCAGACCAAGACGAAGCTGGGTAACACCGAGGCGCGCGCGTTCGTGCAGAAGGTCGTCGGAGACAAGCTGGGCGACTGGTTCGACCGCAACCCGGGCCAGGCCAAGAACATCATCCGAAAGGCCATCGACGCGGCCACGGCGCGTCTGGCCGCACGCAAAGCGCGCGAGACCGCTCGCCGCAAGAGCGTGTTCGAGTCGGCCGCGATGCCCGACAAGCTCAAGGACTGCACGTCGAAGGACCCCTCGATCAGCGAGATCTTCCTCGTCGAGGGTGACTCCGCCGGCGGCTCGGCCGTGCAGGGGCGCGACCCCCACACGCAGGCGATCCTCGCCCTGCGCGGCAAGATCCTGAACGTCGAGCGCGCGCGCCTCGACCGCGCTCTGGGCAACAAGGAAGTCCAGGCGATGATCCAGGCCTTCGGCACGGGCATCGGCGAGGACTTCGACATGGCGAAGGCTCGCTATCACAAGATCGTGCTCATGGCCGATGCCGACGTCGACGGCCAGCACATCACGACGCTTCTGCTGACGCTGCTGTTCCGCTACATGCGCGGTCTGATCGAGGCCGGGTTCGTCTACCTTGCGCAGCCCCCGCTGTACCGCCTGAAGTGGTCGAACCACCCGCACGAATACGCCTACAGCGACCGCGAGCGCGACGTGATGCTGGTCGACGGACAGGCCTCGGGCCGCCGCATCCCGAAGGACAACGGCATCCAGCGCTACAAGGGTCTCGGCGAGATGAACGACCACGAGCTCTGGGAGACCACCATGGACCCCCAGACCCGCACGCTCAAGCAGGTCACGATCGACGACGCCGCGGCAGCCGACGAGATCTTCTCGGTCCTCATGGGCGAAGACGTCGAGTCGCGCCGCAGCTTCATCCAGCGCAACGCCAAAGACGTCCGCTTCCTCGACATCTGATCTCGCCGACGCGAGACACGGCATCCAGACGACGAACGCACTTACGGAACTGAGAAGACATGGCTGACGACACCACCCCCGAGCCCGACGACGTCCGGGGTGAGCCGGTGCACGACCACGGCAAGATCGACCAGGTCGACCTGCAGCTCGAGATGCAGCGGAGCTACCTCGACTACGCGATGAGCGTCATCGTCGGTCGCGCGCTGCCCGATGTGCGCGACGGGCTCAAGCCCGTGCACCGCCGCGTGATCTACGGCATGTACGACGGCGGCTTCCGGCCCGACAAGTCGTTCTCGAAGTGCGCCCGTGTCGTCGGCGAGGTCATGGGCCACTATCACCCGCACGGTGACGCGCCCATCTACGACGCCCTCGTGCGCCTCGTTCAGCCGTGGTCGCTGCGCTACCCGCTGGCCCTCGGACAGGGCAACTTCGGTTCGCCCGGCAACCAGGGCGCGGCCGCGCCGCGGTACACCGAGACGAAGATGGCTCCCCTCGCGCTCGAGATGGTGCGCGACATCGAGGAAGAGACCGTCGACTTCCAGGACAACTACGACGGTCAGACCCAGGAGCCCACGGTCCTGCCGGCGCGCTTCCCGAACCTGCTGGTCAACGGCTCCGTCGGCATCGCGGTCGGTATGGCCACGAACATCCCGCCGCACAACCTGCGCGAGGTCTCCGCCGGAGCCCTGTGGGCTCTCGAGAACCCGGATGCCACCCGCGAGGAGCTGCTCGAAGCGCTCATGCAGCGCATCCCCGGGCCCGACTTCCCCACTCGTGCGCAGATCCTCGGCACCCGTGGAATCAAGGACGCGTACCGCACGGGGCGCGGCTCGATCACGATGCGCGCCGTCGTGAACATCGAGGAGATCCAGGGCCGGACGTGCCTCGTGATCACCGAGCTGCCCTATCAGGTGAACCCCGACAACGTCGCCGTGAAGATCGGCGACCTGGCCCGTGAGGGCAAGATCACCGGCGTCGCCGACATCCGCGACGAGAGCTCGGGACGCACCGGGCAGCGCCTGGTCGTGGTGCTCAAGCGCGATGCGGTCGCGAAGGTCGTGCTCAACAACCTGTACAAGCACACCCAGCTCCAGGAGAACTTCGGCGCCAACATGCTGGCCATCGTCGACGGCGTGCCGCGCACGCTGTCGCTCGACGGTTTCATCAGCTTGTGGATCGACCACCAGATCGAGGTCATCGTCCGTCGCACGCGCTACCGCCTGCGCAAGGCGGAGGAGCGCATGCACATCCTGCGCGGCTACCTCAAGGCGCTCGACGCGCTCGACGAGGTCATCGCGCTGATCCGCCGCTCGCCCACGGCTCAGGATGCCAACGACGGGCTGCAGAAGCTCCTCGACATCGACGAGGTGCAGGCGCAGGCGATCCTCGACATGCAGCTGCGTCGTCTCGCCGCCCTCGAGCGTCAGAAGATCGTCGACGAGGCCACCGAGCTCGAAGCGCGCATCGCCGACTACAACGACATCCTCGCCACCCCCGGTCGTCAGCGCACCATCATCCGCGACGAGCTCACCGCGATCACCGATCGTTTCGGCGACGACCGTCGCACCGAGATCCTCCACGGCTTCGACGGCGACGTCTCGATCGAAGACCTCATCGCGGAGGAGGAGATGGTCGTCACGGTCACCCGCGACGGCTACATCAAGCGCACACGGAGCGACAACTACCGCTCTCAGCACCGCGGCGGCAAGGGTGTGAAGGGCGCGCAGCTGCGTGCCGACGACGTGGTGGAGCACTTCTTCGTCACGACGACGCACCACTGGCTGCTGTTCTTCACGAACAAGGGCCGGGTCTACCGTTCGAAGGCGTACGAGGTCCCCGAGGCCGGGCGGGATGCCAAGGGCCAGCACGTCGCGAACCTGCTCGCCCTGCAGCCCGACGAGGAGATCGCGCAGATCCTCGACATCCGCGACTACCAGGTGGCGACCTATCTGGTGCTCGCGACCCGGGGCGGTCTCGTGAAGAAGACGCGTCTCGACGAGTACGACACCAACCGTCAGGGTGGCGTGATCGCCATCAAGCTGCGTGGTCAGACGTCCGACGAGGGCGACGACGAGCAGGCCGGCGCCGACGAGCTCGTCAGTGCGCTCCTGGTCGACGAGGGAGAGGACATCCTCCTCATCAGCCGCCTGGGAATGTCGCTGCGCTTCTCCGCCACCGACAGTGCGCTGCGCCCGATGGGCCGGTCGACGTCGGGTGTGAAGGGCATGGACTTCCGCGAGGGCGACAGCCTGCTCTCGGCATCCGTCGCCAAGGACGACGAGTTCGTGTTCGTGGTGACCGAGGGCGGCTATGCCAAGCGCACCGCGGTGACCGAATACCGCATGCAGAACCGCGGCGGTCTGGGCATCAAAGTGGCCCGTCTGACCGATGATCGCGGGGTGCTCGCGGGCGGGATGATGGTGTCCGAGACCGACGAGGTCCTTGTGGTTCTTGCCAGCGGCAAGGTGGTACGCTCCTCCGTGGCCGAGGTGCCCGCCAAGGGACGCGACACGATGGGTGTCGTTTTTGCCCGCGCAGGAGGCGACGACAAGATCATCGCGATCGCCCGCAACGCCGAGCGCAACCTGACCGAGACGACGGAGACGGCCACGGAGCCCGCCGCAGATTCTGCGGACGAGGTCACCGCCTCCACTCCCGAGACCCCCGAGGAAAGTACTGACGCATGAGCACGGTAGCCGACAAGCTCGCCAAGAAGTCGACTCACAAGACCCCTGCCAAGCAGGTGCGGCTGCGCCTGGTGTACATCGACTTCTGGTCGGCGGTGAAGCTGTCGTTCCTGGTGGCGGTCGCTCTCGCGATCGTGACCGTCGTGTCATACTTCCTGATCTACCTGGTGGTCTCGGCGACGCTGCTCACGAAGCTCGATGAGTTCTTCACCAGCTTCACCGACGGGGGAGCGACGCTCTCGCAGTACATCGGTCTGCCGCAGGTGATGGCGTTCGCGGCGATCGTCGCCATCCTGAACCTCGTCGTGGTCACCGTCCTCGGCGCCGTGATGGCCGGGATCTACAACCTCGCCGTCAAGGTGACCGGCGGCCTGCTCGTCGGTTTCACCTCGAACTGACGCCGATTCGTCAAAACCTCGCAAGTCCGGTAAAGTCTTCGAGGTTGACATCACGTCAGCGAGACGGGGCTATAGCTCAGGCGGTTAGAGCGCTTCACTGATAATGAAGAGGTCCCAGGTTCAAGTCCTGGTAGCCCCACCCCTTCCCTCGCGGGGCCTTAGCTCAGCTGGTAGAGCGCCTGCTTTGCAAGCAGGATGTCAGGAGTTCGAATCTCCTAGGCTCCACATCCGCGACATGAAAGCCGGCCTTCGGGCCGGCTTTCGGCGTTTCTGCTCCGAGGATGCGTTCGGTGCGCGGCTCCGGCTCTCCGCTCGGCGATGAGGGGCCGCCGTCGCCGGTCGGTAGAGTTCGGTCATGGACATGCGGGTCGCCGCGTACGCCGTCATCACCGACGCCGACGACCGCGTGCTGCTCGCCCACTGGATCGATGGTCGACGAGCCGCCTGGACGCTCCCCGGTGGCGGACTCGAGCCCGGAGAGGATCCGGTGCACGCGGTGCGCCGAGAGGTCCGGGAGGAGACCGGGTTCCGGGTCGTCGTCGGCGACCTGCTCGGCATCCACTCCCGTGTCATCCCCGCCGAGTCGAGGCTCGCGGAGGGGGCTTCGGAGCCTCTGCACGCGTTGCGGATCGTCTACCGCGCGCGCATCGTGGGCGGTCGGCTCCGCTTCGAGACCGACGGCTCGACCGACCGGGCCGCGTGGTTCACGCTCGCGGCCGCGAGGAAGGCGCGGCGGGTGCAACTCGTCGACATCGCATTGCGCATGGCCGACCTGCCGCGGCCCTGATCGCGGTCAGGATCGCGCGGTGGTGATGTCGGCGACGACGGCGCTGTACGCGGCGATCAGGTCGTCGGCTTCGACGAACAGGCTGTATCCGTGTGCTCCGGCCCCCATAGCGATACGAGTGCCCACGATGCGTTCATCGGCGAAGACGGGCCATGCGGTGGAACTGCCGATCGGCACGATCGTGCCGCGCTCATAGCCCGTCGCCGCGAGGGCCAGCTCGGGCTCGGGCAGGCGGAGTTTGTTCACCCCGACGACGGCTCGCAGCTTCGGCCAGGAGATGGCCCGATCGCCGGGAACGAGCGCGAAGAGGTAGGTGTCGTCAGACCGCTTGACGACCAGCGTCTTGACGATGGATGCCGAGGGGATGCCGAGCAGAGCCGCCGCCTCGTCGAGGCTCGATGCGGCGGGTCGCTCGCGCACATCGACAGAGAGGCCGCGCTCGCGCGCGGCCTCTCTGACTCTGATGGTGGGATCGCTCACGCGTCCGGCGCCCGCAGCGGGTCGTCAGCCACCCAGAGCTCGTCGTCGGCCCGCAGCGTCTGCCAGGCGGCGTACGCGACGCCCGCCGCGGCGACGACGCCGAGGATGATGGCGATGACGCCACCGGCGCCGATGCCGTCGTGCTGCGACGGAAGCTTCTTGGAGAGGCGCTTCGAGGCCTGCTTGCCGTACTTCTCGGCCCGCTTCGCATACTTGTGGGTGTCGAGCTCGAAGCCCTTGCCCTTGGCGAGACGGTCGCGGGTGTCGCCTGCGGCGTCCCACACCGAGAGTGCACCGCCGACGACAGCACCAGCGGCCGGAACGACCTTGTTGCTGAGGAAGCGGTTGCTGTACTTCACGCTCTTGTCGACGTACGGCGCGGCGTACTTGTTGTAGCCGTCCTGCACGGCGGGGACGAGGTCTTCGCGGCTGAAGCGACCGAGCTGGTGGCCGGCTTCGCGAGCGACCTTCCCGCTCTCGCCCAGCAGCACCTGCTGCGACTCCCACACCTTGGCGGCGTGTTTCTGGAGCTTGCGCAGTTCCTTCTTGCTCTTGCGGCTGAGGCCCACGGCTCATCCTCCCTGTCGATGGGATGTACGTTGCCCTCATCTTGCCAGAACGGGCCGTCCGCGCCGCCGACCCTTGCAGATAACTCTGAGAGAATGTACCCATGGCCAACCACACCGCCGTCGCGACCCTGCACACCAACCACGGCGACATCGTCGTCAACCTCTTCGGTGACCACGCTCCGCGCACCGTCCGCAACTTCATCGGTCTCTCCGATGGGACGCAGGAATGGACCAACCCGGCCACCGGCGCCAAGGGCGAGGGTCCCCTGTACAAGGACGTCATCTTCCACCGCATCATCCCCAACTTCATGATCCAGGGCGGCGACCCGCTCGGTCAGGGCATCGGCGGCCCCGGATACAACTTCAACGACGAGATCCACCCCGAGCTCGACTTCACCGCGCCCTACAAGCTCGCCATGGCCAACGCCGGCCTGCGTCGCAACGCGATCACGGGTCAGCCGGAGGGAACGAACGGCTCGCAGTTCTTCATCACCACCGACCCCACTCCGTGGCTTCAGGGCAAGCACACGATCTTCGGCGAGGTGGCGGATGACGCCTCGAAGGCCGTGGTCGACGCCATCGCCGCCGTTCCCACCGGCGCTCAGGATCGGCCGAAGGCGGACGTCGTGCTGCACTCGGTCGACATCGCCGCGGTCTGATCCCGGACGGCGGCGGGTGTCCACCACCGAGGAGTTCCGTCGCAACAGCGACAACTTCTGCTACCGGCATCCCGACCGGCAGAGCTTCGTGCTGTGCCAGCGGTGCATGCGCACCGTGTGCTCGGAGTGCCGGACCCCCGCCGCCGTCGGAGTGATCTGTCCCGAATGCATGGCGCAGCAGCGCGCCACGCAGACACCGGCGCAGAAGAAGGCTGAGCGCCGCTGGGCGTCCCGTCCCATGTCGGTGGTCTCGTCAGGTCGACCGACCATGACGCTCGGCATCATCGCCGTGACCGGATTGGTCTACATCATCGGGCTGATCCCGGGTGTCGGAAGCGTGCTGTCCGATCTCCTGGCGTTCAACAGCTTCTTCGTGCTGCCGCAGGCGGGAATCCTGCAGCCGTGGCGTCTGCTCACGGTGGCACTCGTGCACGGCAGCTTCCTCCACATGGCGCTGAACATGCTCGCGCTGTGGTTCATCGGGCGCAGCCTCGAGCCGTTGCTCGGCAGGGCGCGGTTCCTGATCCTCTACCTGCTCGGGGCGCTCGGCGGCTCGGTCGCTGTCGCCCTCCTGGCACCGGGCGTGTGGACGGTCGGCGCCTCGGGAGCCATCTTCGCGCTGTTCGGCGCATTGCTCGTGATCGGTCGGCACCTCGGCGCCGACATCCGGGTGATCGCGATCCTCATCGCCATCAACTTCGCCTGGCCGTTCGTCCTCGCCGGGATCAACGCGATCGGGTCCGGAGACTTCGCGTCGTCGCTCGCAGCCATCGGCATCTCGTGGCAGGCGCACCTCGGTGGCCTCGTCACCGGCGCCGTGGTCGGCGTCATCTACTCGCGCACACGAGCGCAGCGTCAACGGGGTCTGCAGACCGGTCTGCTCGTGGCCGTCACCGTGGTGCTCGTCGCGCTGCTGGCGATACCCGCGGTGGCCTACCTCTGAGACTTATCCACAGCTTCATCCACAGGTGGGGATGAATTACACGGGTGTAAGTCAGCGCCAGCGGGTGGTCATGAGGAAGCCCACGAAGGCGATGCCGAACCCGATGACGAGGTTCCAGGGGCCGATCCCCGGGATGGGGAACTGCGAGTTGCTGAGGTAGAACACCAGCACCCAGACGAGTCCGATCAGCATCAGGCCGATCATGATGGGCAGGAACCACACCGGGTTCGGGGCGGATCCACCGTCGTTGCGTTCGGCGATCGGGTCTTCGCCTTTGCCAGTTCGAGCCATGCGGCACAGTCTAATGCTCAGGTGTGCGCGAACCCACGGAACTAGACTCGCCTCGTGCACACCGTCCCGCAGCCTCAGACCCGACGGGCACGGCGGCGCACGACGGCTCCCCGCCGTGGTCTCTCGGTCATCGGCGTGATCGGCGATCTCCTCGTGACCGCTGGTGTGCTGGTGCTCCTCTTCGTGGTCTGGCAGCTGTGGATCGGCGACGTCATCATCGGGTCGCAGTTCAAGAACGAGGCGCGCGACATCACCGAGTCTTGGGCGGCCGATCCGCCTGCTCCGGCGCCGAGCGACACCTCGACCCCGGGCATCCCGCCCACTTCCGATCCGCCGGCGATGGCGCAGCCCGACGATGCCCAGATCTTCGGCGTCGTGCGCATCCCACGGCTGGGTTCCGACTATCAGTTCCGCCTGGCCGGTGGGGTGAGTGCGTCGCGGACGCTCGACCCGATCGGCCTCGGACACTACCCCGACAGCGCCATGCCCGGTCAGCTCGGCAACTTCGCCATCGCCGGTCATCGCGGCAGCCACGGGGCTCCCTTCGCGGATCTGCCGTCGCTGCACATCGGTGACGCCATCGTGGTCGAGACCGAGACCGGGTGGTACACCTATCGCTATCGCAACCTCGAGTACGTGCGTCCGGACGCGGTCGACGTGCTGCTGCCCCTCCCGCAGCGCCCCGAGATCGAGGCGACCGACCGCATCATCACGATGACGACCTGCAGCCCGCGCTACGGCTTCTCAGAACGAGCGATCGCCTACGGTGTCTTCGAGTCGTACACCCCCCGCACCGACGCGGGCCCGCCTCTCGCCCTGACCTCTGGAGCAGCCTGATGTACGGAGCCCTCTGGCGCGTCCTCCCCGGTCCGTGGTGGGTGCGCCTGCTGATCGTGATCGTCCTGCTGGTGGCCGTGCTCTACGGCCTCTTCTTCTACGTCTTCCCCTGGGTCAGCGACATCGTCTACCCGCAGGAGGTCACGGTCGAGTGAGCCCCTGGCGCGTCGTCATCGTCGACAACCGCGACAGTTTCGTCCACACCCTCGCCGGCTACCTGCGCGACCTGGGTGCGCAGACGGACCTCCTGTCCGCCGACGACACCCGGCTGTCGACCGTCGTCGGGGGATCCGCCGACGCCGTCCTGGTCTCCCCGGGACCGGGGCATCCCGCCGAAGCCGGCCAGTCCGAGCGGGTGATCCTCGAGGCGGCGGAGCTCGGCATCCCTCTTCTCGGGGTGTGCCTCGGGCACCAGGCCATCGCGACGGCGTTCGGAGGGCGCGTGGGGCACGCCCCCGAGCTGCTGCACGGGATCACGAGTGTCGTGCGACACGACGGCGCGGGCGTCTTCGCCGACCTGCCGGATGGGTTCTCGGCGACGAGGTACCACTCCCTCGCGGTGGACCCGACGTCGGTGCCGGACGTGCTGGAGGTGACGGCGCTCACGGATGGCGGTGTCGTCATGGGGATCCGCCACCGAACCGCGCCGATCGAGGGGGTGCAGTTCCACCCCGAGAGCGTCCTCACCGAGGGGGGTCACGTCCTCCTGGGCCGGTGGTTGGAGAACGCCGGCATGCCCGGCGCGGCCGAACGCGCCGCCCGCCTCAGCCCGCGTGGCCTCAGGAGCCCGAGCAGACCGACAGCGTGATCTCGCTGTGCACCGGCACCTCACCCGGGGCGAGCGACTGGCCGCTCACCGTCTGGGGCGTGGTGGCGCGGCATCCGGGGTCTTCCTGCGTGATGACCGTCAGCTGCTTGCTGTCGGACTCGAGGTCGCGGATGGCGGCTTCGAGGAGGTACCCCGTGTAGTTGACGATGACGACCTGGCCGCTGGCGACGACCAGGTTGACCGCGGTGCCCTTGGCCAGCTGCGTGTCGGCCTCGGCGCTCGCGGACATCACGGTGCCTGCGGAGAGAGCGGGATCGGTGGTGCGGCGGATCGATCCGACCGACAGACCCGCGTTCTGCAAGGCGGTGCGCGCCTCGGACTCGGACAGGCCCTCCAGCGAGGGCACCGACGCGGTGTCGGGCCCGGTCGAGACGTAGACGGTGACCTGCTGACCGGACGCCACGGTGGTCCCCGCGTCGGGGGTGGTGCGCGTGACGTTGCCTGCGGCGATGTCCGCGTCGGGTTCGTTGACACGGCTCGCGGTGAGCTCCTGCGCCTCGAGTGTCTCGACGGCCCGCTCGTACGACATGTCTACGACGTTGGGGACGGTGAAGGAGTTGGTGGGCACGTCCTCGTTCGGCTGGATCTGCATCACCCAGATGAGGACGGCGACGAGCAGGACGGCGAGCACCGTGACGCCGGCCCAGATCCACGCGACGGGCGGTCCGGGCTGGGTGCGACGCATGGTCGTGTCGGTACTGAGCTGCCGGAGCGAACGGGCGGTCTCGGCAGCCTGGCGGGGGTTCGGTCCGTAAAGCTCGTTAGAGAGGGCCGACATCTGGCGTTTCGTCGGCGACTTGCCGTCGGCGGTCTCGTCGAGTGCCTCGCGGAAGCCCGCGGCATCCTGCGGACGCTGGAACGGGTCTTTCGCGAGTGCGCGCAGCACGATCGCGTCGAGGGCGCGGGGGATGCTCTCGTTGACCTCGCTCGGAGGCAGCGGGGCCTCGCTCACGTGCTGGTACGCGACGGCGACGGGGGTCTCGCCGCGGAAGGGAGGGCGGCCCGTGAGCAGTTCGTAGAGCACGACACCGGTGGAGTACAGATCGGCTCGGGCGTCGACGGACTCGCCCTTCGCCTGCTCCGGCGAGAAGTACGCCGCCGTGCCCACGATCGCGGTCGTCTCGGCGACGGTGGACGACGAGTCGGACACGGCTCGCGCGATACCGAAGTCCATGACCTTAACGCGCCCGGCATCCGTGATCATGACGTTGCCGGGCTTGATGTCGCGATGCACCACTCCGGCGCGGTGGGAGTACTCGAGGGCCTCGAGGATGCCGTCGACGTAGCGCAGCGCATAGTCGACCGGCACCGAGCCCTCGGCGATGATCTCCTTCAGCAGGCGCCCGTGCACGAGCTCCATGACGATGTACGGAACGGGGCGCTCCTGGCCGTCGACGCCGACCTCGACGTCCTCGCCCGCGTCGAAGACACGGACGATGGTCGGATGAGCCATGCGCGACGCGGCCTGAGCCTCGAGACGGAAGCGCGTGCGGAACGCGGCGTCGCCCGCCAGATCCGCCTTGAGGATCTTGATGGCCACCGTGCGCCCGAGCGTCTGGTCGTAGCCACGATAGACGCTCGCCATGCCGCCGCGACCGATGAGGTCGTCGACGCGGTAGCGCCCGGACAGGACGCGCGTCTCAATGGTCACGAAAACTCCCGGAGGGGGTGGGTCGAAGCTCAGGGCTTGGTGGTGGCGCCGGCGCCGTTGCCCGTGGTGGAGGGGCTCGGCGAGTTGCCTCCCGTGATCGAGGCGGATGCCTCGCCCGAGGGTCCTGCCGTGCGGTCGGTGCCCGAGCAGCTGACGGTGTACGTGACGCGCAGCGACTGCCCGACCGAGTTGCTCACCTTCAGCTGCGCGTTGCGCTCGTCCGGCGAGAACGACGCCGTGGACTGACCGTTCGTGTCGAACGTGCCGTTCGTCGCGGTGAAGTCGTACGACGTCACGCTGCCGGTACCGGCGGGGCAGGAGTACTGCTGCCACGACACCTGGATGTCGCTGCCGGCCGTGACGGACGTGCCCGGGAGGGTGGGCGTACCCGGCTGCTGCAGCGGCGTCTCTTCGCCGTACACGGTCACCGTGATGTTCGTGCCCTCGAGGTTGCGTCCCGTGGGGTCGACGATGTACACGAGACCGATCTGGTCGGCGTTCTCGGCGGCCGTGCCGGTGGCGCACGTCGCGCCGAGGTTCGCGTCACCCAGGATGCTGCGCGCTTCGTCGCAGGTCTTGCCGATGAGGTCGAGGGCGTCGACGTCGACGAGCTGTGCCGACTGCGTGGGCGTCGGCGAGGTCGACGGAGAGGCGGGGGTGCTGGGAGTGGCGGAACTGGGAGCGGCGCTGGTGGGGGCGGCGTCCGGCTCGTTCTGGTTCGCCAGGAGCGTGAAGAGCGTTCCACCGAGGACCAGGGCCAGCAGCACGATGAGCGCGACCAGCGGCCACGTCCAGGGGCTCCGCTTCTTCTTCTGCGGGGCGGCGTTCTCTTCGGTGTGCTCCTCCGTGAGGATGGGAGCGACACCCGCCGCTGCGGCGCCGGCCGCGGGCAGCAGGCGCGTGGTGGCCGAGGTCTGCCCCGAGGTGAGGAGTTGCGTGGCGTCGTCGACAGCGGCGGCACCGGCGGCGATCGCCGGGACGGCCGCCGCGGCAGCGGCGAGGTCGCCGCGGCGGAGCGCAGCTGCGGCGCGCGAGACGGCGGCGGAGGATGCCGGGCGGTCCTCGGGCTTCTTCGCGATCATCGCCATCACGAGGTTCTGCACCGGGACGGCGACCGTGGGCGGCAGCGGAGCGGGCTGCTCGTTGATCTGCGCCATGGCGATGGCCACCTGCGACTCGCCCGTGAAGGGACGCTTGCCCGCCAGGCATTCGTACGCGACGATGCCCAGCGAGTAGGTGTCGGTGGCCGGTGACGCCGGGTGTCCCGAGGCCTGCTCGGGGGAGAGGTACTGCACCGTGCCCATGACCTGGCCGGTCGCGGTGAGCGGGACCTGATCGGCGATGCGCGCGATGCCGAAGTCGGTGATCTTCACGCGGCCGTCGGGGGTGATCAGCAGGTTGCCGGGCTTGATGTCGCGGTGCACGAGGCCCGCGGCGTGCGCCGCCTGGAGGGCGGCTGCGGTCTGCGCGACGATGTCGAGGGTCTTGTCGCTCGACAGCGACCCCTCGCGCTCGAGGATCGTGGACAGGGCCTCGCCGGGGACGAGCTCCATCACGAGGAAGGCGCTGCCGTCTTCCTCGCCGTAGTCGAAGACGCTCGCGATGCCCTCGTGGTTCACGAGCGCGGCGTGGCGGGCTTCGGCGCGGAAGCGCTCCAAGAAGCCTGGGTCGCCCATGTACTCGTCTTTGAGGATCTTGATGGCGACGGTCCGGCCGATGACGTGGTCGGTCGCCTCCCAGACCTCGCCCATACCGCCGATCGCGATCCGTGAATCGAGCTCGTACCGCCCGCCGAAGGTCACACCCTGTGTCGGTCTCATTTACCCAGCACCGCCTCCATGACCTTCTTCGCTATCGGGGCGGCGATCTCGTTGCCGCTCCCGCTCTGCCCCTGGCCTCCACCGTCTTCGACGACCACGGCGACGGCGACCTGAGGGTCGTCCGCCGGTGCGAAGCCGGTGAACCAGAGAGTGTAGGGGCGGGAATCGTTCTCCGCGGTGCCGGTCTTACCCGCCACCTGGACCCCGTCTATTCTTGCATTCGATGCCGCGCCGTCCTGGACGTTCGCCGTCATCATCGACACCATCTGGGCGGCGACGTCGGACTCGATCGCGCGACCGAACTCACTGCTGGTGCCCTCGTCGGTGACCGACAGGTTCGGCTCGATCACCCGATCGACCATCCGCGGGTTCATCACCACACCGTCGTTCGCGATGCCCGCCGAGACCATGGCCATCTGCAGCGGCGTGGCGCGGACGTCGCCCTGGCCGAAGCCGCTCAGCGCGGTCTGCGGCGCGTTGGGGCTGGCCGGGTAGGTGGACGCGGTCGACGTCAGCGGCATCGTGAAGGACGTGTTGAAACCGTACTTCTCCGCCTCCGCACGGATCGCGTCGTCGCCCAACTCGACGGCGAGCTCGGCGAACGGGATGTTGCAGCTCAACCGCAGGGCCGTGGCGATGGTCACGGTGTCGCCGCCGCCGCACGTTCCGCCGCCGGCGTTGCTGACGACGTTGGTCGACTGCGGCAGCGTGTAGGCGGCGAGATTGGGGAAGGCCGAGTCGGGGGTGTACTTGCCGGATGCCAGGGCGGCCGAGGCCACGACGAGCTTGAACGTCGACCCCGGGGGGTTGAGGTTCCCCGAGATCGCGCGGTTGTCGAGCGGCTTCGCGCTGTCGGCGACCAGCTGGTCGTACGCCGCGTTCACGGCATCCGTGTCGTGGGAGGCGAGCGTGTTCGTGTCGAAGCTCGGCTTCGAGACCATGGCGAGGATGCGGCCGGTCGAGGGTTCGATCGCCACGACGGCGCCCTGCTGGTCGCCGAGGGCGTCCCACGCGGCCTTCTGCACGTTCGCGTCGAGCGAGAGTTCGACGTTCGATCCGCGCGGGGCCTGACCGGTGATGGCGCGGTCGATGCGCGAGAAGAACTGGTTCGAGTCGGAGCCGCTGAGCACGCTGTTCTCGGCGGACTCGATGTTGGTCTTCGCGTCGAGCACGGGGTTCATGTAGCCGGTCACGGGCGCCCACATGGCGGCATCCGCGTATTGGCGCTGCCAGCTGTACACGTCGTCGGACGGGACCGACTGGGCGATCGGCGTGCCGCTGACGATGATCGATCCGCGCTGGATCTCGAAGGAGTCGTAGAGGGCGCGGGTGTTGCCCTGGGTGTTGGTCAGGGCGTTCGCCTGGACGACCTGGATGACGCTCGTCGAGGCGAACAGCGCCAGGAACATGGCGAGCATGACGATGCTGAGGCGTCGGAGTTCTTTGGTCACGGTGCCTCCTCGGGTCGGGGGGCGGCGGGGGCGCGGCGCATCAGCCGATCACCACCCGGGGGCGGGAGCGGACGGCGTCGGAGATGCGCAGCAGGAACGCCACGATGATCCAGTTCGCGATGAGCGACGATCCGCCGGCGGCGAGGAAGGGCGTGGTCAGACCCGTCAGCGGGATGACGCGCGTGACGCCGCCGACCATGATGAACACCTGCAGGGCGATCGTGAACGAGAAGCCCGTCGCGAGGAGCTTGCCGAAGTCGTCCTGACCGGCGAGACCGACGCGGATGCCACGGCTGGTGAACACCATGTACAACGCGAGGATCGCGAAGATCCCGACGAGGCCGAGCTCCTCGCCGAGGCTCGGGACGATGTAGTCGCTCTGCGACAGCGGCGTGATGTACGGACGCCCCTGGCCGAGCCCGGTGCCGAACAGTCCACCGTGGGACAGCCCGAAGATGCCCTGCACCAGCTGGTAGCTGCCGCCGTCGCGGTCGATGACCTCGGGGTCGAAGGCGTTCAGCCAGTTGGCGAAGCGGCCCTGCACGTAGGGCAGAACCCGGGATGCCAGGAACGCACCGCTGGCGACGAGGATCAGGCCGATGACGACCCAGCTCGTCTTGCCGGTCGCGGCGTAGAGCATGGCGACGAACATGCCGAAGATGAGCAGGCCGGTTCCGAGGTCGCGCTGCAGCACGATGATGCCGAGCGAGACGAGCCAGATGATGAGCACCGGGCCGAGCTCGCGCGCCCGCGGCCAGGTCATGAAGAGGAACCGGGTGCCCGTGGAGGTGAGGCTCTCTCGGGTGCGCACGAGGTAGCCGGCGAAGAAGATCGCGAGGCAGATCTTCGCCAGCTCACCGGGCTGGAACGACACGAAGCCGAGCGAGACCCACACATCGGCGTTCTGGTCGGTGCCCAGACCGGGCACGAAAGGCAGGAGCAGCAGCAGGATGCCGACCAGTCCCGAGAGGTAGGTGTACCGGAAGAGGACGCGGTAGTTGCGGACGAAGATCAGCACGGCCAGTGCACAGATCATCGCGATGGCGGCCCACGCGATCTGGCGGTGACCCGTGGCATCCCATCCGGCGCTCTGGTCGGCGAGGTCGATGCGGTAGATCATCGCGATGCCGAGACCCGTCAGCACGGTGGCGATGGGGAGGACGAACGGATCGGCGTCGCGCACGCGCAGGCGCAGCACGACGTGCATCACGAGGCCGAGCACGGCGGGCACGGCGGCGAGCGAGAGGAAGCCGGTGTCGATCGCGCCGGTCGCCCCGAGCTGGACGAGGGCCACGGCGGAGCCGTAGACGGCGATCGCGAAGAAGAGCAGACCCAGCTCGCGGTTGCGCTGCGTCGCCGGGACGCGGATCTTCTTCAGGGCGCGCATCACAGCCGTGTCGGTCGACACGGCGTCGGGGGAGCGCGTCTGCTTCTGGTCGGTCATCCGCTTCCCTCCGCCGCCGGGCGCAGGCGGTCGACGATCAGCTCCGCATCGGAGAGCGAGCGGGCCGAGATCGTGGCCTCGACGGTCTGACGGTCGAAGTCCGACAGATCGGCGAGCACGATGTTGGTGTCCTCGTAGACGGTCGAGAGCGAGATCGGCCCGATGGACTGCTGGATGCCGCGGTAGATGACGACCGAGTTCTCGTCGGCGCCGACGTAGTACCGCGTCTGGGTCCAGTTGTACCCGGCGAACAGGGCGAGCCCGATGCCGGCCAGCACGACGAGCAGCGCGGCGAGCCAGCCGAAACGGCGACGGCGCGCGCGACGGCGGTCTTCTTCGATGAGCTCCTCGAGGAACTCCGCGGCGGGCTCGAAATGGGTCGGTTCGTTGGCGACCTGGCGGGCGTGGTGCAGCCAGTTCGGACGGCTGGGCCGGGCCGCCGGGACGACCACGCCGCTCGGGTTGGAGGCGGAGCCGACGATCGCCGGGGTGCCGATGAACACCGGATGCTGGCCGCCCACGTCGACGAGCACCACGGTGACGTTGTCGGGCGCGCCGCCGTCGAGCGCCTGCTTGAGCAGCGCGTCGGCCGTGCGCGCCGGGGGCATGCCGAGGGCGAGCGTCTTGGCGGTGTGCGGGTCGTCGACGACCCCCGACAGCCCGTCGGAGCACAGCAGCCAGCGATCGCCGTCCTGCGTCGGCATGATGAAGCTGTCGACCTCGGGATCGGGGTCCATGTCGCCGAGCACGCGCATGAGGACGGAGCGCCGCGGGTGGTATCGCGCCTCTTCGGGCGTGATGCGGCCCGAGTCGACGAGGCGCTGCACGAAGGTGTGGTCGGCCGTGATCTGCGTGAGCGTGTCGTCGCGGTAGAGGTAGATGCGCGAGTCGCCGATGTGGCCGATGACGGCGTAGTCGTCGACCATCACCAGGGCGCTCACCGTGGTGCCCATACCGGCGAGCTCGGGGCGGCGGGCGACCGTGTCGATCAGCTCGGCCGCGGTGTCGGCGAGGGCGTCGCGGATCGCGTGCTCCGCCTGCGCGGGGGTGCCGAAGGGCTGGTCGAGCTCGGTCAGTCGGTGGATCGCCAGACTCGAGGCGACGTCGCCCCCGGCATGACCGCCCATCCCGTCGGCGACGACGAAGAGGTTGGACCCGGCATAGCCGGAGTCCTGATTGTTGGAGCGCACCTTGCCCGTGTGAGAGATGGCGGCGCTCGAGCCCTGGAAGACCATGGGGGTGGCTTACGTCCTCAACTCGAACGTGGTCGCGCCGACCTTGATGGGCGCACCCACCTTGACCTGCACGGGCGACGCGACGCGGACGCCGTCGTGCGTCGTTCCGTTGGTGGAGTCGAGGTCCTGCAGCATCCACTGATCGCCCCACAGCACGAGTCGGGCGTGGTGGCTGGAGGTGTAGTCGTCGCGGATGACGAGCCCCGACTCGCTCGACCGGCCGATCGTGAGCGGCTCGGTGCCCAGCGGGAGTTCGAGACCCGCCTTGGGGCCGCTCGTGATGACGATGCGCGAGACCGCCGCGGTCGTCGCGAGAGCCCCGACCGGGGCGGGAGCGGGCGGTGCGGCCGGACGCTTGACCTGCGTGGTCACGGCGTCGGGAGACGCGGTCGGCGCCGCGGCCGCGGGAGCGGACGACGCTGCCGCCGGCTCGGGGAGCTTGCGCACCTTCACGCCGAAGAGGTCGGCACGCAGCGAGTAGACGACGCCGAACACGAAGAACCACAGCAGCACGAGGAACCCGCCCTGCAGAAGAAGCAGAGTCAGCTGACTCATGACAGGGGTCCCCGTTCCCGGACGTCGAAGATGCTCGTGGCGTCGGACGCCTGCGGGCGCCGCGGCGGCTGCGCCTGCGCGACCACACGGAACACGATATTGGTGCGGCCGATCGAGATCGTCGAATCGGGGGGCAGTGCCGCCTCCGAGACCTTGCGGCCGTTCAGGGTGGTGCCGTTGGTCGAGCCCAGGTCGCGGACCATCGCGCGCTCGCCGTCCCACAGGATCTCGACGTGCTTGCGACTGGTGCCGGCGTCGGGGATGGTGATGTCGGCGTCGCTGCCGCGTCCGATCACGGTGCGCGAGCTCGTGAGCGGATGACGCGTGCCGTCGATGTCGACGACACCGCGCCAGGCGACACGGCCCTCGGTGGTCTGCGAGTCCACGCGGAGCGTGCCCGTCGACAAGGAGGAGTCGCGTTCGATCGTGATGGCGACGGGCCCCGCGAACGAGTAGCCCTGCGTGCGGGCGTGCTTCTTCACGAGCGTGTCGAGCTCGGTGAGCAGTGTGGAGCCCAGGGCGCCCATCTTCTCGTCGTCGGCGGGGGAGAGGCGCACCGAGAAGGCGTTCGGCGCCAGGATGCGCTCGCGCGTGACCACCACGGCCTTCTTGTCGAGCTCGCTGCGCAGCGCGGAGGCGATCTCCACCGGCTGGATGCCGCTACGGAAGGTCTTCGCGAACGCACCGTTGACGGCGCGTTCGAGACCTTTCTCGAAACTGTCGAGTAGTCCCACGAGACTCCTTCGGGCAGGCAGACCAGTAGGCACATCGTAGCCAGGGCGGCTGGGCAGGTCATGGAAGCGGCCTCCCGCGGCCGCGTTTCGTCACGTGGACCCCGCCGTGATATTCTCGGGAAGTTGAGTTCGTGGCATCCGTGCCGTGACTCGCGCGAGTGGCGGAATAGGTAGACGCGCTGGCTTCAGGTGCCAGTGCCCGCAAGGGCGTGGGGGTTCAAGTCCCCCCTCGCGCACAGAACGACGAAGACCCCGGGGTTCATCCCCGGGGTCTTCGTCGTTTGCCGCACGAGAAGTCGTCCGCGTCGGAAAGTTATCCACAGTTTCCACCCCCTGTGAGCGAAGTTCTCCCCAGGACGTTCTCCGCCGCGATCACGGGGGCGGTCTCGCGGAATTACGCGGATGTAATTCCCCTCGACGCCCGGAATGACGGGCGCGTGAACCGCGTCGACGTGACGTCGGCGAGCTGTCCGCGCCGACTTCCCACAGGGTTATCCACATGAGTTTTTCGACTGTGCACAGAGTTGTCCACAGATTGGGGACGAAGAGCTCAACGGCGCGGACGGTCGAGTCGCGCCTGCATCGCGACGACGAGGAGCACCACCGCGGCGCCCCCCAGCGCGAGCAACGCCATCGGGACGGCATCCGGTCCCGCCGGCGTCGCCTGCCCGAACGCGTCCTGCCACGGCCAGAGGGCGCGGAGGGAGCCGAGCATGAGGCCCGTCATCAGCGCGAGCATGATCTCGCGGAACCGGGCGAGGAGCACCCGCAGCAGGTTCACGAACAGGCTGAGGCCCACCACCGCCCCGATGGCGAAGGCGAGGATGTACGGGACATCGCGTTCATTGACGGCGACGAGTGTCGTCTCGTACAGCCCGAAGACCAGCAGCAGGAACGCGCCCGACAACCCCGGCATCACGAGGGCGCAGACAGCGACCGCCGCGGCGAGGGCCACGAGCAGGAGGGGCGGATCGATCACCCGCGATGACGGCAGGCCCGTCACGAGGAAGGCTCCCGCTGCGGCGAAGCCGGCGAGCAGGGACAGCCGCCACGTCCACGACCGGCCGAGCAGGCGCACCGGTATGAGGAGGGATGCCGCGATCATCCCGCCGAACACGGCCCGTGTCGCCGTCGGGTGCTCCTCGACGAGGGGAGCGAGAACGCGCGCGCCCAGGACGACGGCGAGCACCATGCCGACGAGGACGGGAGCGACGACGCTCCAGCGCACCGCCGCGAGATGCGCCCGCGCGCGGCTGATGCCCCGCCCCCGAGGGAGGTCGCCGAGGGCGACGACGGCGCGCACCACGTGGCTCGCGGCCTCGATCAGGGTGGTGTAGACGCCGACGATGAGGGCGACCGTGCCCCCGCTCACCCCCGGGACGACTTCGACAGCCCCGATGAGGAGGCCTCGCCCGAGGTCGAGCGCGGGGCGGAGAGGGGGACGGCGGTCGGCAAGATGGTCGGCCATCCGCCCCACGCTATGCGAACAGCCGATCGCGCCTCGCGCGAACCAGACAATCAGCGCCGATGCAACCCACCCCGCGAAACGCTTTCCTGGGAGGAGGCTGTATGCAATGAGTCCCGCCGTGCGCGGGCTTCGGTTCTCACTCGCGAAAGGAACGACAACATGGGATTCTTCGGATTTCTCCTCCTCGGCCTCCTGGCCGGCGCCATCGCCAAGCTGATCCTCCCCGGGAAGCAGGGTGGCGGCTGGCTGATCACGCTGGTGCTCGGCGTCGTGGGCGCCCTGCTGGGCGGCTTCCTCGGTGGACTGCTGTTCAACGCCCCGCTTCAGGACTTCTTCTCGATCCAGACGTGGCTGCTGGCCATCGGCGGATCGATCATCGTGCTGCTGATCTACGGCCTCATCGTGGGGCGTCGCGCCGCGCGCTGATCACGTGACCCGAGGGCCCGGGGCGGGGAACCGCGTCCCGGGCCCTCGCGCGTCGTGACGGCGACGTCGATCCGGCGTCCGAGCACGCCGCCGTCTCAGCGGACGTGCGAACCGCGTGACGGGCGCGCTTTACTGATCAGGATGCCGACCAGACCCCGCCCCTCGTTCGTCATCGCGCTGCTGCTCGGTGCGGTCGCGGCTGCCGCCGCCATCTGGCCCCAGGGGATCGGCATCCATCGTCTCCCGCTCGTCGCCAACGCCATCTCCCTCCGGGCTCCACTGGCCATCGGCCTCGCCGTGGCGGCCCTCGCGTGCGCGGCGATCGCGGTGCGACGTCGTCGCTGGGGAGTTTCGGCGGCCCTCGCCCTCTCGCTCGTCGCGGCGGCGGTGGGTAACGGCGTCGTGCTCGCGGTGCGCGGCCCGGGCGCGGCCGTGCCCGACGGGGAGCTCACCGTCATGGCCTGGAACACCTACGGAGGATCCGTCTCGCCGGAGCGGATCGCGCGCGCCGTACGGGAGACGGGCGCGGACGTCGTGAGCCTGCCCGAGACGGATGCCTTCGCCGCGGCGGAGGTGGTCGGCATCCTGCAGGCGAGTGGACGCTCGATGCGCCACGACACGGTGTGGGCGGCGGAGGGTGGCGAGACGATCCCCACCTCGATACTCATCTCCGACACGCTCGGCGTCTACATGCGAGACGTCCGCGCGGGATCGACGCCCGGACTGCCGAGCGGCCTGTGGCGCCCGGTCGACGGCGGGGGACCGACGCTCGTCGCCGCGCATCCGATGCCTCCCCTGCCCGCAGTCCTGGATGAGTGGGACGCCGGGCTGGCCTGGATCGCCGATGCCTGCGCCGCCGCCGATGTGATCGTCGCGGGCGACCTCAACGCGACCGTCGACCACTTCGACGGCTACGGCGCAGCCGGAGGCGATCTGGGCGGATGCCGCGATGCCGCCGCCGCCGCCGGCTCGGCCGCTGTGGGAACGTGGCCCGTCCGGCTCCCGGCGCTGCTCGGCGCCCCCATCGATCACGTGCTCGTCGGCTCGGACTGGACGGCCGACGGGTTCTCCGTCATCGCGGGGTTCGATGACGCCGGAAGCGACCACCGCCCGATCGTCGCGACGCTGTCCCGACGCTGACGCAGCGGCGTCCGCACGGGACCGGTGTGGCCGCGCGGGGCCGCCCCCAAACTCCCGGCCCCGCGCGGATGAGCGGCGAAGCCACGCCGCTGTGAGCAGCATTCTGGCGCGTTCCCGCCGCCCGCGCGCACCATTCGTCGCGAATGCGGCGCACGATTCCTCGCGAGGTGCGGAATCCGGCGGGGGGACCGGTCGCGATTTCATCCGTTCGGACTACGCGTCGCGACGATCGAGGCCGTTCCGGGCGCCCCAGAGCGCGAGCTGCGTCCGGTCATCGAGGTGGAGCTTGCGCAGGGCGGCCGCCGTCTGACTCCGTACAGTGTTGACAGAGACGGAGAGATGGCGCGCGATGTCGTCGTTGGAGGTCACGCCGCTGCTCAACAGCCCCACCACGCGCCGTTCGGCGGCGGTGAGCAACTCGAGCTGTGCGGGATCGGCCGGCGTCGGCCGTGCCTCGCGGAGCTCGCGCAGCAGCCGGGGGGCGACGAGTGGCGAGATCGTCGCCATGCCGGCCGCGGTGCCGCGGATGACAGGCAGCAGCTGGTCGCTTTCGTGGCCCTTCAGCAGATACCCGCTGGCACCGGCCTCGAGGGCATCGACGAGGAAGGAGTCGGACACCTCGCTGGTCAGCAGGACCACTCGGCAGCGATCGGCGCGCTCGGCTGTGATCCGACGGGTCGCCTCGATGCCGTCGATGCCGGGCATGTGCAGATCCATGAGCACGACGTCGACGCGCTCGGCTCGCGCCAGGACCACGGCATCCTGTCCGTTCGACGCCTCTCCGGCGACGCGGATCCCCCGAGCGTTCTCGAGCCGCAGGCGGATGCCGCGGCGGACGGTGCGGTTGTCGTCGACGATGAGGACGCTGACCTCGGGCTCGGCGGCTGTCACGGCGAAACCGCGTCGAAGGCGCCGACGGGAGCGCGCAGGGTGACCGACCATCCGCCGTCGTCGCGGGGACCGGCGGTGAGGGTGCCATGGATCAGGTCCACCCGCTCGGCCATGCCGGTCAGTCCCCATCCGAGACCCCCGGCATCCGGCGCCGTGCGGGGGACGAGGGCGGGGGCGTTCCGCACGGCGACATGCAGGGTGGCGGGGGACGCCTCGACATCGACTCGCGTCGCGGCTCCCGGGGCGTGCTTGCTCGCGTTCGTGAGCGCCTCCTGCACGACGCGGTACGCCGTCGTGGAGACCATCGCGGGGAGGTCGGCCATGGATCCGCGCACCTCGATCTCGATACTCATGCCCCGCGCCGCCCAGAAGTCGCGCAGGCCGTCGAGGGAACGCAGGTCGAGGGTCGGTCCGACGCGCGAGCCGTTCTGGATGCGGAGGTCTCGCAGGGCAGCGTACAGGCTGGCCGACGCGAAGCGCCCCTCGGCCCGCATCTCGGCGATGAGCTCGGTCGCCTGCGCGGTGTCGAGGACGTCGATGTCGACGGCCGCATCGGCGAGGGAGAGCAATCCGGCGAGGTGCTGACCGGCCACGTCGTGGAGCTCTTGAGCGATGCGCGCGCGTTCGAGGGTGGTGACGCGCTCGATCTCGGCGGCATGGCGCTCGGCGGCGGCGGCGAGTTCGTCGCGCGTGCGTCGGAGGACGCGCATGCGCCGCGCCCACCAGATGCCCAGGGCTGCCGCGCCCGCGATCGGGGTGCCGAAGGCGAGGACGGCCTCGAGGACGAAGCTGCCCACGATGCCGAGGGGGACGCCCGTCGAAAGGGCCCACCCGAAGAGGGAGAGGCTCACCGCGGCGACCACCGTGACGGACCACCCGACGGCGACGAGCGGTCGCCTGCTCACGGCGAGGAGGAAGACGGTGACCGCCACCACGAGCGGGAGAGCGGTGAGCCAGCGGGGGATGGACAGGCCGACGACGAGAGCGACGTAGCAGGCCGCGGTGCCGATGACGGCGACCACCGGCGCGCGGGCGCTGAGGAAGAGGAACGCGCTCTGGGCCGCGCAGCCCAGGACGACGAGGGCGACGACGGCGGCCAAGGGAACGGGTCCGTCCCAGGGGAACTCGCCCTCCAGCAGCCCCGCGAGCGGGTTGGTCAGCGCCTGCACGGTGGTGACGAGGAAGACGATCGCGACGAAGACCGCCAGCGAGCGGGGACGCGTCAGGACGCGGGTGAGGTCGTCGTTCGTCGGCACCGCGTCACTCTAGCGTCGGCGGGAGGACGTAGACCACGTCCGCCCCATCGCGTTCGTGCTCGACGAAACCGATGCGCGCGAGCATGTCGTGAGCGGGCTCGTCGTCGACCGACACGCAGGCGTAGAGCGGCCTCTCGGCCTCCCGTACGGTCAGCTGGCGCAGGGCCTCCGTCGGCGCCTCGTCCCCGGCATCCGGTGTCACGGCGAGCAGGATCTCGCGGTCGCCGTCGACGTCCATCGCGGCGGCGACGCCGGAGAGCCGGCCGTCCTCCGAGACCGTGTACACCTCGACGTCGGGGCGGTCGACCCACTCGTCGAAAGAGGCCCGCGCCTCGAAGACACCGCGCGGCCAGGAGGACCTGCTGGCCGACATGGCGTCGAAGGCGGCATCCCGGTGGTCGTCGGTCAGGGCGCGCAGCTCGATGTGGGGCATGCCGTCACGGTAGTGCCGTGGCGCGGTGCGGGGTGAGACCTTGTGCCGTCAGGCGAAACCGTGCAGCGCGAGGAACGTCCAGCTGGCGCCGTTCGCGTCGCGCCTCGCGGTCTGTTCGCGGAGATGCCGGAACAGCGGTTCGCGGGTGTCGTCGTCGATGCTCTCCCACCCGTCCAGATTGCGGCGGAGCACGAGATCGGTCTGCTCGAAGGCCTTCCGGAAGACGACATTGCGCGATTCGGCCACCAGCTGCGAGTACAGGGCCATCATCGCCCCGACATACGTACGCGACGACGGGGCATCGCGGAGGGCGTCCAGGAGAGCGATCGTCTCGGCGATCTCCTCGTCGGTCGCGCGATCGAGGGCGACGTGCAGCACGCCGGCGATCGTGTGGGCGGCGTATTCGCGCATGTCCGTGCGGGCACGGTCGGTGAGGGAGGCCACACGCGTGTATCTGTTGGCGGCGACCTCGACGAGACCGATGCGTTCGAGGCGCTGGAGGGCCTCGCGGACGGGAGTGCGCGAGATGCCCATGAGTGCGGCGAGTTCGACGTCGCGCAGACGGTCGCCGGGCTGCAGGCGACCGTCGACGATGGCCTCGCCGAGAGAGCGGTACGCCGCGTCGACGAGGGCCGAAGCACGCCGCCGACCATCCATCAGCCGGATTTTACGACTCATCGCTAGCACAGAACATCGACATAACTGACTGATTCTTCGTTTTCGTGTCGCGCGCACGCTCGCGCGCCGGTAAAGTGATCGCCGTCACGCATCGCGTGGCATATCCGGGGGGATCCGTCGACGCCCGGGCTTCGAGCTCTGCTCAGCCCGGGCGTCGTATGGGCTCAGGACAATTCCGGCGCATTCCTCCGACCGCAACGTTTGTGTCACGGTGCCGTGCGCCGGAGGATTCCGGCCGTTACCGTGGGGGCACAGACCGGCGCGCTCGGCGTCGGCTCAAAGGGGAAAACGGCATCACGATGAGCACGCAGGGCACGGTCAAGTGGTTCAACTCGGAGAAGGGCTTCGGCTTCATCGCCCCCGATGACGGCGGACAGGACGTCTTCGCGCACTACAGCGCGATCCAGTCGGGCGGCTACCGCTCGCTCGAGGAGAACCAGCGCGTGGAGTTCGAGATCGCCCAGGGCCCCAAGGGCCTGCAGGCGGAGGACATCCGCCCGCTCTGACGCCGTCGGCTGCGGCCGATGCCGCCCCGCCCGCACGCTCCTTCGCGGTCGGGGCGATCAGCGTTCCTGGCGGACGAGCTCGACCCCGGCGGCCGCGAACTGCCGGATCGTGGCTTGGGGCAGGAACGCCCGCGTGAGCGCCGCCCCGATCCTCGTGAGGTCCGCCTCGTCGCGGTAGAGGAGATACATCGTCTCGTACCGCGGGTGGAACTTCTGCTTGAAGCGGTGGAGCGACGCGAACCCGTAAACGGGCTCGAGCATGTCGGCCATGCGCGTCTGCAGATCGGCGATGGCCCCGGCATCCGGGGGATACTCGTGGGCCAGAGGAGCGCCCGACAGCGACATGACCTGCGCGCCCTCGGCCGAGAACTGCTGCGCCGACGATCCGATCAGGTATTCCATGACGGGGCCGAAGCCGCCGTCGCGCCGTCGCATGAGGTCGAGGGTCCATCCCCGCACCTCTCCCTCGCCGTAGACCGGTAGCCACGAGAGGAAGCCGTCGACGTCGCCGTCGGGGGAGACGGCGAGGGCCAGGCGCACCTCGGGGTCGGAGGCCTCGTGCAGGGTGCCGAGGGTGAAGCCCATCTCGGGCAGTCCCTTGTCGCCCACCCAGCTCTCGGAGATGGCCCGCAGCTGCTGACGCACGCCCCATGGTTCGTCGGCGAGGCGCGTGAGCCGGAAGGTCATGCCCTCGCGCTGCGCGCGGTTCAGCGACGTGCGCACCGCGCCCCAGGCCTTGCCGGTGAACTGCAGACCGGGCAGATCGACCACGGTGTCGTCGGCGACCACGATGCGGCGCCAGTCGGGGGGAACGGCGGCGCTCGTCGCCCCGCCGGCACTGAAGAAGCAGGGCGCCAGGCCGGCGGCCTCGGATCGCTCGATGAACCGTCGGACGGTGGCGGCGCGATCGGCGTCGGGACCGAGAGGGTCGCCCAGCGCCAGGGCGACCCCCGACCGGCGTTGGTAGGCGACGATGCCACGGCCGAACCGGGCGTACGACATGCCGTCCCACGTCGTCATCCACGACAGCGTTCCGCCACCGCTGGCACGCAGCTCGGTCTTTACGTCGTCGAGCGTCGGCGCCGGTGCGTCGCCGAGGGCGGCGCGCGGGCGGGCGCGGAACGCCCCGCGCACCAGCACGACGTATACGGATGCCACGACCCACAGCACCGACGACGCCAGCACGCTCGTGACGTCGGTGTCGATCTCGGCCTCGATACCGGACAGACCGACGGCGATCAGGAGGCCGATGACCGCGAGGACGAGCAGGACGTTGAGGAGGCAGTAAACCAGGACCACGACCCAGGCCCACCGGCGACCGCGGCGCAGTGACGTCGCGACGACGAGCACGACCGCGGTGTTGATCGCGACGTCGATCCACGATCCGGAGGTCGCCGCCGAGCTGCCGAAGGGACCTGTCATCGGCGCGACGTAGCCGAGGATCTCGAAGGCGCCCAGGCCGCACACCACCACGAAGGCGATGAGCCGCTGTTCGCGCACGCTCACCCGCTGCGGCCGGAGCGAGCGGTCGACGGCGAGCACGAGGCCCACGGCGAGCACGTGCTCGAGGTCGGGGAGGGAGCCGTAGTAGACGAAGGTCACGGCCAGGATCGCGATGAACACGGTCCACGCACGCAACCGCCACGGTGACGGCAGAAGGGCGAGCGCCCCGGCGATGCACGCGAAGACGCCGCCGGAGGGGCCGACGTCGAGGGCGACGGCCTGCTGCTGCGCCCACGCCCACGGCAGCAGCGACGCGAGGGCGAGGAATCCCGCGGACGCCAGGACGGAGAAGAGCTGGCCTCCGGCGAAGAAGACCGCCGTGACGCGGCTACCCCGCCGGTACTCGAAGAACGCCATGATCGCCACGGCGGGCACGCCCGCGAGGTAGACCCAGGGCGCCGAGACGAAGAACGTCCCCGTGACCAGGGTCCACCACCGGCCCTCGGCGAACGCGGGGAGCCCGTAGGCGACATCGGCGTACATCGAGGATGCCGAGAACGGCGACCACAGGCCGCCTCCGATGACCCCGCAGAGGATGAGGACGGTGATCAGCCCGAGCGTGACCGGTACGCGCCGGGCGACGACCGAGAGGCGTCGGATGGGGGAGGAGTCCGCCATAGCGCTCACCATATTGCACGGTGCGGCGACGCTGCCTCAGTCGAGAGCGCCCGGAACGGCGTGCCACGCCGCGCGCGCGTTGGCCAAGGCCTCGGCGGCGTCGGTGGCGGCGCGGGCCGCGGCGAGCTCGCGCCGGGCTCGCGCGAGCTGCAGGCGGTCGGCGATGGGGGGGAGGTCGTCGCGCGCGTCCGCGGCGGCGAGGGCGGCTCGCGCGCACGCGAGCGTGCCGGGAAGAGCCGCGCGAGCGGCCTCGAGCCGCTGACGTGCGTTGACGGCAGCGCCGAGAGCGCGATCGCGCGTCTCGCGCACGCGCGCCACGGTAGCGATCGCCTCGCGCGGGCGGTGCACGGCAGCTGTGGCGGCGGTCTCGAGCTCGCGGGCGGCCGCCCGCAGCATCTCGTCGGCGGACGGAGTGCACTCCGCGGGTCGAGCGCTCGCGATCGCGATCGCTTCATCGAGCTCGTCGCGGGCGGCCGCGAGCTCGGCGTCGGCGTTCTCGGCCGCCTGCAGGGCCATGCGGTGCACGTCTTCGACGGCGCGCCCGTTCCGCTCGGCACGACGCAGCGCCGCGGTCGCGCGACGAAGGACGGAGGGTGTCGGGTCGGTCTCGGCGTCGCGCAGTGCCGCGTCGGCGTCGGAGATCGCCGAGGCCGCGGCGTCAGCGGCGCGCTGTGCGTCGATCCAGTCGGACGCATCGAAGCGTCGGCGCAGCGCCCCGAGCAGAGGATCCGGATCGCCCGTCGCCTCGAGGAGACCGTCGCGGCGCACCCGGGCGGCGTCGCGCAAGGCGGCGGGGAGTCGGCTGTCGGCCGCCCATTCGTCGAGGCGGCTCTGCAGGGCGTCGATCCGCGCGCGGCTCGTGTCGAGGTCTCGGCCGACCCGTCGGGCCTGGTCCCGCCGACGAGCGGGGACGGCGGAGCGGTCGTCCAGCGCCCACAGGTCGGTGAAGCCGCGGTCGCGGGCGCGGTGCGCGGCGGTGCGCCCGCGTCGCAGGTCGGTGGGGGCGTCGGGTGCGTCGAGGGCGTCGACCGCCTCGAAGGCCACGTCGAGGTCGTCGACGGCGTCGTCGAGGCGCCGTAGCGCCTCCGCCGCCTCCGCGACGACCTCGTCGGCGGCCGCCCGCGCGCGCGGCGATCGGCGCGTCGCCTGCACGACGAGAGCGACCACCCCGGCGACGACGAGCACCGCGACCAGGGCGACGACGAACGGCAGTGCCGCGCCGAGGTCAGGCACCGGCGGGGTCCTCCACCAGCAGCAGAGAGCGCAGCTGCGCGACGTCGTCGACGGCGGCCTGAGCACCGTCGGCCTCGTGGGGCCAGCTGAAGCCCCAGCGGACGAAGATCACCGGCACACCGGCATCCGCCCCGCCTTCGACGTCGTGATGCCGATCGCCGATCAGCACGGGGCGCGAGACGTCGGCCCCCGTGGCGGCGAGACGACGCAGGGCCTCGCGGACGATGTCGGCCTTGGAACTCAGGGTTCGTTCGTCGAGGGTCGCCCCCACGACGGCCTCGAGGTCGGGGGCTACGCCGAAGTGGTTCATGAGCGCCACGACCTGCACCTCGGGCTTGGAGCTCGCGGTCGACTGCGGCACTCCGGCCGCGTGCACATCGTGCAGGAGGTCGGCCACTCCGGGGTAGAGCTGCGCGCTGACGGTGTAGCCCTCGCTCTTGTTGAGCTCGCGGTAGAACACGACCGCCGCGGTCGCCTCCTCGGGGGTCATGCCGACGTTGGCCTGGAACGATTCGAACATCGGCGGGCCGATCCAGTGCGACAGCTCGCCGCGCGTGGGCGCCCGGTGGCCGAAGTGCTCGAGCGTGATGGCCAGACGGCGGAGGATCCCCTCCGATGCGTCGACGAGAGTGCCGTCGACGTCCCACAGGATGCAGGAGAAGGGAGAGCGAACGCGCATACGACCACGCTACCGGCGGAGCCGTGCGGGGTGGGTCTCAGCGTCGGGGCCGTCGCGGGGACGGAGCAGAGCGGTCCGCAGAAAGCCGGCCCCGGGCGTCGAGAGGGACGACCGGGCGACCTCAGAACAGCCGCGGAGCCCCCGACTGCACGCCCTTCATCTCGTCGTAGTCGAGGGTGAGGCACCGGATGCCGCGGTCGGTGGCGAGCACGCGAGCCTGGGGCTTGATCTCCTGCGCCGCGAACACGCCCGTCACCGGCGCCAGGAGCGGGTCGCGGTTGAGCAGCTCGAGATAGCGCGTGAGCTGCTCGACCCCGTCGATGTCGCCGCGGCGCTTGACCTCGATGGCGACCGTGCCGGGACCGTCGTCGTTGCGCAGCAGCAGGTCGACCGGGCCGATCGCGGTGGGATATTCGCGACGGACGAGGGTGAGGTTCTCGCCCACGACCGACACCTGTTCGGCCAGGAGGCGCTGCAGGTCGGCCTCGACGCCGTCTTTGATGAGCCCGGGGTCGACCCCGAGGTCGTGTGCCGTGTCGTGCACGATCTCGTGGATGCGGACGAGGAGGGCGTCACCGGTCTTCGCGTGCGTCACGCGCCACCGCTCGATCACGCCGTCCTCCACGTCGACCTCGTCGGGGTCTTCGCGCGTGAGGCTGCACGGCGGGCTCATCCAGTTCAGCGGCTTGTAGGAGCCGCCGTCGGAGTGCACCAGCAGGCTGCCGTCGTTCTTGTGCACGAGCAGGCGGGTGGCGAGGGGGAGATGCGCGTTGAGACGGCCGGTGTAATCGACGGAGCAACGGGCGATGACGAGACGCACCCGACGAGCCTAATCGCGCTCGCCGGTGTCCGCCTCGTCGGGCGTCAGCGGCGTGCGGCCTCGTCGACCTTCGCCTCGTCGACCACGAGCGGCTTCGCCGCGCCGGAGAAGAGCCCGGATGCCACGATCAGCCCGACCACGATCAACAGGGTGTTCAGCAGGCCGATGTGGTCGCCGATCCAGCCGAGGATGGGCGGGCCGCACAGGAATGCGACGTACCCGATGGTCGCTGCGGCCGCGACGCGGGAAGCGGCCTTGGCGGGGTCGTCCGCGGCGGCCGACATGCCGATCGGGAATCCCAGCGACGCGCCGAGGCCCCACAGTGCCGCGCCGACGAACACGAGCGGTCCGTACGGCGCGAGGATGAACAGCAGCAGACCCACGGCGGCGGTCGCCGCGAGCACGCGCAGCACGATCACGCGGCCGAGGCGATCGACGACCGGGCCGCCCGCGATGCGACCGACGGTCATCGCGACCGAGAACACCGCGAGCACGGCGGGACCCGCCTCTTCGGGGGCGCCGTGGCCGTAGACGACGGCGGAGGGCAGCCAGTCGTTCGCGCTGCCCTCGGCGAAGGCCATGCCGAGCATGATCACGCCGAGCGTGTAGGTGCGCGGTTCGCGCCACGCCTGGAGCGAGGTGGCGAGGCGATCACGCCAGTGCGCGCGCTCCTCGGCGGCGGGGGCGTCCATCGCGACCTCGGCCCGCGGCACGTTCGCCACGGAGACGAAGGCGACCACGAGGATGACGACACCCATCGCGACGCAGTGCGCGAGCACGGGGATCCCCGCGCTGACGGCGACGAATCCCAGGCCTGCGCCGATGACCGTGCCGAAGCTGAAGAACGCGTGCAGCAACGGCATGATGGTGCGGCCGGTCGCCTTCTCGAGGGCGGCCCCCTCGACGTTCATCATCACGTCGACCGCGCCGTTGCCGAAGCCGAAGAGGGCGAGGCCGACGAGGGCGACGCCGAAGACCTGCAGTGTGTCGGCGCCGAACCCGATGACGCCGAGTCCGACGCCGACGAGTACGAGCGCGACGAGCATTCCGGTGCGCGCACCGAGGCGTGCGATCACCGCGGGCGCGATGGAGAGGCCGATGATGGATGCCACGCCCATACCGAGCAGCAGCAGGCCGACCCCGGAGTTCTCGATGCCGAGCGACTCGCGGATGGCGGGGACCCGGGACGCCCAGGTCGAGATGCTCAGTCCGCTCGCCAAAAAGATGGCGCAGATCGCGATGTGCCAGCGCACGAGCTGGGAGCGGGTGAGAGAGGTGAGCATGCCGACACTGTACCGAATCGATTCGACATCGATCGAATCGATTCGGCAGCACCCTGCGTCGCGGGTACGATCGGGCCGTGAGCACCCGCCGCGCCACCATCAGCGACGTCGCCCGTGAGGCCGGCGTCTCCCCGTCGACCGCCTCGGTGGTCTTCAGCGGGAAGACGCCCACCTCCGAGGCGACCCGCGCACGCGTGCTCGCCGCCGCCGATGCGCTCGGTTACACGGGGCCCGATCCGCGCGCGGCCTCGCTGCGGCGCGGTCGCAGCGGGATCGTCGGCGTGGTGTTCGACACGCACCTGGGCACGGCGTTCCTCGACCCCGTCACGACGCACATGATGGACGGCCTGGCCGACGGCGTCTCGCGCCTCGGCGCTGCCCTGCTGCTCCTGCGCGACGACGGCGAGACCGTCAGCGAGCCCTCTCTGCACACCGCACCCATCGACGCGGCGGTTTTGATCGGGTGCAGCCCCCGCATGCGCGACTCCCTCGAGATCGTCCGAGGGCGTGGCATCCCGGTGGTGGTCGTCGAGGGCGACGCGGGCGAGGGTGTCCCGCAGGTGCTGCTCGACAACGCCGAGGCGCAGCGTGCCGCAGCCCAGCACGTCGCCGACCTCGGCCACCGCGACGTGGTCATCGTGACCCTCCCCACCGACACCTCGCGACGCCGCGGATGGGTGACGGCCGACGAGCCCGTCCGCGTCGACGTCACCGCCGACCGCCTGGCGGGTGCGCGCGAGGTGTTCCCCCGGGCGCCGGTGCTCGCCGCGGCGACGAGCTCGATCGACGAGGGGGCGATTGCGGGACGCACCATCTTCGGCGACCCGTCGCGCCGACCCACGGCCGTGATCGCGCAGAGCGATCTGCTCGCCGCCGGAGTCATCCGCGCGGCGGAAGAGGCCGGGCTGCGTGTTCCGCACGACGTCAGCGTCACCGGCTTCGACGGCGTGGTGGTCGACGGCCTCGCGCCTCACGTGCTCACGACCCTCGTGCAACCCGCGACCGCAAAGGGGCGGGCGGCGGGCGAGGCGGTGGCCGCGATGCTGGAGGACGACGAACCCTCCGGCCTCGACCTGACCTGTACGTTCCGCGTGGGGACGACGACGGCCCCACCGCCTACCACATGAGAACCCGTGGTCCACGGACTCTCATGCTCCGCATAGAATAGGTTCGACACCCCGAGAGCCCGGGCATTCGCCCGTCGACCCCGAGGAGGCCCGCACATGCTGATGTTCCTGGGCGCCTTCGCGGCTCTCCCTTTGCTCCTCCCGTGGCTCGTCTCGAGGATCGGTGCGCGCGCGTTCTACGTCGCGGCCGTTCTCCCGGCCCTGGCGTTCGCCCACGCCCTGGTGCTCGCTCCCGCCGTGTTCGCCGGAAACATTCCATTCGAGGAATACCGCTGGATCCCTGCGATCGACGTCTCGCTCTCCATGCGAATGGACGTGCTCGGCTGGATCCTCACCCTCGTCGTCACCGGCGTCGGCGCCTTGGTGATGCTGTACTGTCGCTGGTACTTCCGCGGCAAGACGAAGGGCGTCGGGCAGTTCTCCGCGGTGCTGCTCGCCTTCGCCGGCGCGATGTATGGCCTCGTCCTGACCGACGACGTCGTCGTGCTGGTCATGCTGTGGGAAGTCACGAGCGTGCTCTCGTACCTGCTCATCGGCTACTACCACGCGCGTGCCGCCAGCCGACGGGCGGCTCTGCAGGCCCTGTTGGTCACCACGCTCGGCGGACTGGTCATGCTCATCGGCGTCGTGCTGCTGGTCGTGCAGGCGGGAACCTCGAGCCTGTCGGCGATCCTCGCCGACCCGCCCACCGGCACGGTCGTCGACATCGCCGTCCTGCTGCTGCTGGTCGGCGCGCTGAGCAAGTCGGCGATCTTCCCGTTCCACTTCTGGCTGCCCGGTGCGATGGCCGCGCCCACCCCGGTGAGCGCCTACCTGCACGCCGCGGCCATGGTGAAGGCCGGCATCTACCTGATCGCCCGCCTGGCCCCCGGCTTCGCCGAGACGCCGTTCTGGCGACCCACGCTGATCGCGCTGGGCGTGTTCACGATGCTCCTCGGCGGGTTCCAGGCCCTGCGCGAGCGCGACCTCAAGCGCATCCTCGCGTTCGGCACGGTCAGCCAGCTCGGCTTCCTGACCGTCATGCTGGGCTACGGAACGCGGGATGCCGCCCTCGCCGGCGCGGCTCTGCTGCTGAGCCACGCGCTGTTCAAGTCGTGCCTCTTCCTCGTCGTGGGCGTCATCGACCGCCAGCTCAACACCCGTGACATCGGGCAGCTGTCGGGCCTTGGTCGGCAGGCTCCCGTCATGGCGACGGCGTCTTTCGTCGCGATCGCATCCATGGCGGGCGTCATCCCGACGCTGGGCTTCGTGGCGAAGGAGACCGCGCTCACCGCCCTCCTGCACGAGGCCGAGGCGGGCGCGGGGTGGGGGACCGTCGCCCTGATCGGAATCGTGCTCGGTTCGGCGCTCACGGCGGCGTACGGCATCCGGTTCCTGTGGGGCGCGTACTGGACCAAGCGCGACGTCGAGACCACCGAGTGGCCCGACCCGCCCATCGGCTTCCTCTCGGCGCCCGTGCTGCTGGCGTCGGCTTCGCTCGCGCTCGGTGTGCTGGCACCGGTCGTCGACCATTGGCTGGCGCCCTACGCCGACGGTCTTCCCGAGGCGACGCCCGGCGTCGCCGCGCCCGAGTACCCGTACCATCTGGCCCTCTGGCACGGTCTCGAGCCGGCGCTGTTCATCTCGCTCGGCACGCTCGCGCTCGGCGCGGGGATCTTCTGGCTCGTGCGCAAGACGCAGCTGCACAAGCGGCGCCGCGCACTCCCCTTCACGGCGAACGATGTGTACAACGTCGCCCTCCGCGGTATCGATCACTCCTCGGAGTGGGTGACCGCGCGCTTCCAGCGGGGTTCGCTGCCCTTCTACGTCGGCACGATCTTCATCGTGCTCGTCATCGCCGAGGGCACGGCCCTGTTCGCCTCGGCCGAGTGGCGGGCGCAGTTGGATGCCTGGCACTCCCCGACGCAGCTCATCGCCGCCCCGCTGATGATCGCCGCCGGCATCCTCGCCGTGCGCGCTCGCAAGCGCTACACGGGTGTGGCGCTCGTCTCGGTCACCGGACTCGGTCTGGTCGTGCTCTTCGCCACGAGTGGCGCCCCCGACCTCGCCCTCACGCAGGTGCTGGTCGAGACCGTCACCCTCGTCGTCTTCGCCCTCGTGCTACGGCGCCTGCCCGCGCGCATGGGGGAGCAGAACGCCTCCGTCGCGCCGCTGGCCCGGGCCGTGCTCGGCGCGGGCGTCGGTCTCACGATGGCCCTGGTCGCCATCGTCGCGACGGGAGCCCGTCAAGACCTCCCCATCTCGCTCGAGTGGCCCCCGCTGGCGTACGAGATCGGCCACGGCCGCAACGTCGTCAACGTCGCGCTCGTCGACCTGCGCGGGTGGGACACGATGGGCGAGCTGTCGGTGCTGGTGCTCGCGGCGACGGGTGTGGCATCCCTCGTCTTCATCACCGATCGCAGCGACAACCTCTCGCGCCGCTCCGGCACCGCGCGCAGTCGGACGGGTCTCGGACGTCGCCGTCCGCTCGTCGAGACCGACAGCGGCGTCCGCGCGCAGCGCGTCGGCGAGACCGGGGCGCCGCGGGCCTGGCTCGTGTCGGGCGCGAAGGTGCAGCCCGAGAACCGGTCGATCCTGCTCGAGATCATCATCCGCGTGCTCTTCCACACGGTGATGGTCATCTCGCTCTACCTCCTCTTCGCGGGGCACAACCTCCCCGGCGGCGGCTTCGCCGGTGGGCTCGTCGCCGGTCTGGGCCTCGTCATGCGCTACATCGCCGGTGGGCGCTGGGAGCTCGGTGCCGCCGCCCCCACCGACGCCGGTCGCCTCCTGGGCGCCGGAATGGCGATCGCCGTGCTGTGCGCCCTGGTGCCGATGTTCTTCGGGTTCGCCCCCTTGCAGAGCTTCACCTTCGAGGGGGAGCTGCCCCTCATCGGTCACTGGGAGTTCGTCACGAGCACGATCTTCGACATCGGCGTCTACCTCGTGGTGATCGGCCTCGTGCTCGACGTGCTGCGCAGCCTCGGCGCGGAGGTCGACCGGCAGTCGCAGCTGCCCGAGGACGCGGAGGTGGTGAACCCGTGAACATCTCCCTCGTGCTGGTGATCGTGATGGCCGTGCTCTTCGCGTGCGGCGTCTACGCGATGCTCGAGCGCAGCCTCACGCGCGTGCTCATCGGCTTCCTGCTGCTCGGAAACGCCGCCAACCTGCTGCTGCTCATCGTCATGGGGCGACCGGCCATCGCCCCGTTCTACGACGGCGAGACGGATGCCGCAGAGATGTCGGATGCGCTCCCGCAGGCCCTCATGCTCACCGCGATCGTCATCACGTTCGCGATCTCGGCCTTCCTGCTCGCCCTCATCTACCGCTCGTGGCAGCTCGGTCAGGCCGACACGGTCGTCGACGATGCGGACGACGTCGCCCTGCGCACCCGTACGGCGGAGGAGGTCGAGGACGCGATGGACGAGGAATCGCGCTCCGACGACGACGACGTCACCACCGACTTCGTGGGCGACGTCGCGAACCCGATCCGCGTGCTGCACCAGGGCGATCTGTCGCACCTCGTCGACGACGCGCCGGTCGACCGCGTGGCCGTCCGGCGCCGCACGTCCGACGACGACCCCGAGGCCCCCCGCGACCCCCAGGACGGTGATCGCTCGTGAGCGCCCTCGTGCCCCTGCTCGTCGGCATCCCGCTCATCGGCGCCGCGATCAACCTCATCTTCGGTCGTCGCAAGAAGACGCAGATCGTGGTGTCGGTCGCCTCCCTCGCGGCGGTGCTCGTGCTCGGCGCGATCCTGCTCGTCGCGGTCGACACCAACGGCCCCATCGCCGTGGCGATCGCCGCGTGGCAGATCCCCCTCGGCATCGTGCTCTACGTCGACGTGCTGGCCGCTCTGCTCGTGGTCGTCACGAGCATCGTCCTGCTCGCGGTCCTGCTGTTCTCGATCGGTCAGGGGGCGGCCGACAACGACGAGGACACCCCTGTCTCGATCTTCTACCCGGCGTACCTCATCCTGGGCGCGGGCATCTTCAACGCCTTCATCGCCGGCGACCTCTTCAACCTCTACGTCGGCTTCGAGATCCTGCTCGTCGCGTCGTACGTGCTCATCACCCTCGGCGGCACCGAGTCCCGCATCCGCACCGGCGTCGTCTACATCGTCGTGTCGCTGGTGTCGTCGATCCTGTTCCTCGCGGCGATCGCGATGGTCTACGGGGCGCTGGGCACCGTCAACATGGTGCAGATCAGCGAGCGCATGGCGATGCTGCCGCAGGACACGCAGACGATCCTGCACCTCATGCTGCTGCTGGCCTTCGCCATCAAGGCCGCGGTGTTCCCGCTGTCGTTCTGGCTGCCCGACTCGTACCCGACGGCACCGGCCCCGGTCACGGCCGTGTTCGCGGGCCTGCTGACGAAGGTCGGCGTCTACGCGATCATCCGCACCGAGACGCAGCTCTTCGTCGACAACGACATCAACTTCCTGCTGCTCATGGTGGCCCTCGCGACGATGATCGTCGGCGTGCTGGGCGCCGTGGCCCAGGCCGAACTCAAGCGCATCCTGTCGTTCACGCTCGTGAGCCACATCGGCTACATGATCTTCGGCCTCGCGATCAACACACCGCTCGCGGTGGGCGCGACGATCTACTACATCGTCCACCACATCATCGTGCAGACGACCCTGTTCCTCGCCGTCGGGCTGATCGAGCGCCGGGCCGGCAGCACCTCGATCCTCAAGGTCAAGGGACTCATGCGCGCGGCTCCGTTGCTCGCGGTGCTGTACTTCATCCCGGCGATCAACCTGGGCGGGCTCCCGCCGTTCTCGGGCTTCATCGGCAAGTACGCGCTGTTCGACGCCGCGGCTCAGGTGGGCACGCCGGTCATGATCGTGCTCATCGTGGGCGGTATCGTCACCTCGATCCTCACGCTGTACGCGCTCATGCGCGCCTGGAACCTCTCGTTCTGGCGCGAGGACGACGACTCGGCCGAGACGAGCGAGCGCATCGCCTACCTCGGCAACGCCCCCGCGGCGACGATCTCGACCGAGCGACGCACGATCCCGCGCATCATGACCGTCGCGACCGCCGGCATGGTCATCGTCACGATCTCGCTGACGGTGTTCGCCGGCCCCCTTCTCGACGCGTGTCTGCGGGCAGGGGAGCGCATCTACGGCGGGGTCACCCTCGTGCAGCTGCAGGATGCGGAGGACCCGCGATGAGCCCCACCCGCCGCGCGCAGGTGTCGCTTTTCTTGCACCAGCTACCGCTCCTGCTGTGGCTGATCGCTCTGTGGATGCTGCTGTGGGGCCAGTTCACGTGGCTCGCCTTCGTGACGGGTCTCGTCATGGCGGTCTTCGTCACTCGCGTGTTCCGTCTGCCCCCGGTGGAGCTGTCGGGTCGCATCAACCTCTGGTACGGCGTGATCTTCGTCGTCACGTTCCTCGGTGCCGTCGTCAAGGGGTCGCTGATCGTGGCCTGGCAGGTGCTGGACTTCCGTCGCCAGCCCGGCGCCGCGATCATCGCGGTGCCGTTGCGGGTCGACGACGACGTGATCATGGCCCACACCGCGGTGACGGCATCCCTCATCCCGGGGTCGCTCATCGTCGACGTCGACCGCGAGAACCGCACCCTGTATCTGCACACGATCGGGGTGCGCAGCGAAGAGGATGCCGAGCACCAGCGCCGCATCGTGCTCGGCTGGGAGGCGCGCATCACGCGCGCCGTCGGCTCGCGCGAGGAGCTGCAGGAGCTGCGCGCCCGCATCGCCGACAGCTCGACCCATCACCACAGTTCGATCGAATCGCCGCGAGAGGGGAGGACCCTGCTGTGACCGCCCTCGTCGTCGTCATCCTCGTCGTCTTCGCCGTCGCTGCGGTGCTGGCCCTCATCCGGTTGGTGATCGGCCCGTCGATCCTCGACCGTGCGGTCGCCGCCGACGTGCTGCTCACCGAGGTCATCTGCATCCTCGGTGCCGACATGGTGATCAACCATCACACGCGCTCTCTGCCCGCGATGCTCATCATCGCGGCGGTCGGCGTGTTCGGTTCGATCGCCGTCGCCCGCTTCGTCGCGCGGAAGGAGAACCCGCGGTGACCCTCGAATCGGTGCTCGACACCGTCGCCCTCGTCCTCGTGCTGATCGGCGCCGTGCTCTGCCTCACGGCGACGCTGGGGCTGCTGCGCTGGCGTGACGTCCCGACGCGTCTGCACGCGGCGACCAAGCCCCAGGTGCTGGGCGTACTGCTCATCGTCATCGCGGTCGCGCTGTCGCTGCGCACGTGGGAAGTGGTGGCCTTCGGCATCCCGATCGTGCTCATCCAGTTCGCCACGGCTCCGCTCGCGGCGCACATGGTGGGTCGGGCGGCCTACCGCAACCGCACGACCGACGAGGCGAACCTCTTCGTCGACGAGCTGCAGCACAGGACCGAGCAGCCCGGGTCGACCGGGGCGGAAACGCGGCCGGAGAGCTGACGAGTCGGGCGGCCCTCGCGGCCGTGGCGATTCGGTCGGATGCCGGGGTTCACAGCGCCGCGGCGAGGGCCCGACCGACGGTGCGGCCGGTGAACAGGCAGCCGCCGAGGAAGGTGCCCTCGAGCGCGTTGTAGCCGTGGGCGCCGCCGCCGCCGAATCCCGCCGCCTCTCCCGCGGCGTACAGACCCTCGATCGGGCGGCCCGTGGCATCCATCGCCCGTCCGCTCAGGTCGGTCTGGATGCCGCCGAGCGACTTGCGCGTCACGATCCAGAGGCGCACCGCGATGAGCGGGCCGTGGGCGGGGTCGAGCAGCGAGTGGGGCTTCACGGTGCGGAAGATGCGGTCGCCGAGGAAGCGGCGACTGTTGCCCTGCACCTCGACCACGCGCACAATCGCGATCCGCTTGCTCTTGTCGAAGATGATCCACACGCCCGGCTCGGGGGAGCGCTGCAGCTGGGACGTCGGAGACCAGACCTGCACCATGCGCGGCCCTCACGCCTCGTCGACGGTCACGAACGGTTGATCCCGCCACCGGGCACGCCCGCGGAGATGATCACGCGGTGCAGACGCTCCGTGGCCGTCTTCAGCGATGTCGCCCAGCCGAGCAGTTCGCCGCCGGCTACCTCTACTCGGCAGCGCGGCCCGTCGTCGGTGCGCCGCAGCTCGATCGTCCCGGCAACCTGGTCGCGGGCGTTGAGCATCACCCAGTGCGCGGGCGATGTCTCCCGGGCAAGCAGCTGTGGGTGCCAGCGGGTGCCGTCGTCACGCATTGCGACAGTATCGAACGTATGTTCTACTCGTGCAAGTTTGGTGACTCGGGCCTGTCAGGGCTTACGGCCACACCACCGTGCGGGTGACCGATGGCCGTGCGACGCCGAGATAATTTGATCCGGGCTGGTCTGCGCGGTCTCAGATGTAGGTGCTTCCGAGGTGGAACCGGGTCCCTGTGGCGGCGCGCTCAGATGGCGGACCCATACCCAGTCATCTTTCCTGTCACCAGGGATATACAACTCCTCGTGGAAGTTCTCCACGTCGCCTGTGACAGAGCCCTGCGTTAGGTAGACACCCTGCGTCTCAATGAGAAGGAACTGGCCCGGAGCGACGATCAGGTCGCTGAAATTCAGCGTCGCTGACGCGGCGCATTCGAAAACGGATGCGGCAGCGGGATCTGCGCCGCCGCGCCAGCCAGGGATTCCCACTACGAAGTCATCGCGCCGCGAAAAGGCCACCAGGAACGTCTCGGACGTGATGTCGTCGGCCCAGGACAAGCCCAGTCGACGGGCGGTGTATCGGTAGACCAGACGTTCATAGCGGTCGTAGAGCTCAACAAACGTGGCTCGGTCTTTGAGCGAGCGGGTGATGATCTCGCCGTCTGAAACGTTCTCAATCTGTATTGTCCGATCGGTCGTGGGTAGTTCACACCAATGTTCGCTGGCGAAGCGCTGGTCGCGCGTGACTGGGGCAGTCGTCACGCGCCACCGTCATTGGCGGAGGGAGTCAGCAGGTCGAATTCGCACGGCGCGCGCAACGGCAGTGGTACCGCCGAGGACGCCGATGAAGATGCCAGCAACGACGGCGAGCGGACCGAGGCGGATGTCGAACACTGGAGTCCACTGCTGCGTGAGGGTGATGACGAGGATCGCGAGTATCCCAAGGGCTAGCCCCAGCACTCCACCAACAGCGCCCACGTACGCGGACTCTGCTGCGAGGAGCCAGGCTATGTGACGACCGCGGGCACCGAGGGCTTTGCGCATCCCAATTTCGCCGCGGCGGGCGGTGACAGCGAGCAGCATCGCGTTGGTAAGGGCGGCGACAGCTACCACGATTGCGAGTATTGAGAACGCGATGAGCGTGGTCTGGACGCCCTGCTCGACCTCGACACGCAGCTGCTTCGCATCACTGGGTGCTTGAACAAATACTGTCTCGGGTGAGTAGGGGTCAACCGCGATAGGTATCTGTCGCGCTACCTGTTGGGCCGCACCAGCTGTCGTGAGCAGTACGGCGCTTGTTGTCTTCGGATCTACAAATCCAGGTGTGTCCTCGGGTAGAAGGAGCTCGCCGTGTAGTCGCGGAAGACGCGGTGACTGCTCAATAATTCCGACGACTTGGTACGCCGTGCGGTCGATGGTCACGATGGGACCGCGCTCCACCGGACCGAGCTCGAGGAGCTGCGAGATCTCCGGTGAAGCTCGACCCCACAAGTCCGCGAGCAGGGCTCGTGAGAAGAAATCCGTCGTAAGCTGCACGAACTTCTCGTCGTCGAACGCTGTACGCAGCTCGGCCCACTAGGCCATTGCGTCTAGGAACGCCTGGCGTCCGGAATGACATCCCGTATTGGCGCCCCTATGCGGACACTCTGATGGTCCAGCTCGGCGCCTGCTCCGTTCTTGGTGGAGAAGCGCTCTGAGGACTCATGGCTTGACGGTCCGCCCAACAAGACGTCGAGGAGCAACGCTCCTCAACCGCGACGCTTTCCGGGAGCGCATGCCGCAGCTCAGCGGTGAAGCCGATCAGTCCCTTTCGATGCTATTCAGACGACGGAGGCCCGCACGCTTGAGGGTGCGGGCCTCTGCTGCGTTAGCCGCGATCGTCGCGACAGCGCTTGCGATGCTGTCGCTCTGGCAAGGCGAAGGGCATTCAGTGGCCGGCGCCGAGGTTGCCGGACAGGCGTCCGTGGAAGGCGGCGGCGGTGTCGTTCAGACCGTCGATGCGGACGGTTGCGCCGTGGTGTTCGTATTTGGTGACGATTGCGTCGAGGGCGGCGACGGTGGAGGCGTCCCAGACGTGGGAATTGCTCATGTCGATGACGATGTGGTCGGGGTCGCCGGCGTAGTCGAACTGGGTGGTGAGGTCGTTGCTGGAGGCGAAGAATAGTTCACCGTTGACGCGGTAGTGCGCGGTGGGCGTGTCGTTGTCGGTGGTCAGGGTTCGGGTGACGGTGACGAAGTGTGCCACGCGGCGGGCGAACATGATCATGGCGGTGATGACGCCGAGGATGACGCCGACGGCGAGGTTGTGGGTCCACACGGTCGCGATGACGGTGATGAGCATGACCGCGGTCTCGCTCTTGGGCATGCGCCTGAGAGTTGCGGGGCGGATGCTGTGCCAGTCGAAGGTGGCGATGGAGACGACGATCATGACGGCTACGAGCGCCGCCATCGGGATGATCGCGACCACGCCGCCGAGGGCCAGGACCAGCACGAGGAGGAACACGCCAGCGAGGAAGGTGGAGATGCGGGTGCGGGCGCCGGAGGCCTTCACGTTGATCATGGTCTGCCCGATCATCGCGCAGCCGCCCATGCCGCCGAATGCTCCGGAGAGGATGTTGGCGGCGCCCTGGCCGAGCGCCTCGCGGGTTTTGCGGGAGTGGGTGTCGGTGATGTCGTCGACCAGCTTCGCGGTCATGAGCGATTCGAGAAGACCGACGACGGCCATGGCGAGGGCGTAGGGGGCGATGATCTGCAGCGTCTCGAGAGTGAACGGAACGTTGGGGATGAACAGGCTGGGCAGGCTGTCGGGGAGCTCGCCCTGGCTGCCGACGTTGGGCACGTTCCACGCGAAGACGACGACGGCCGCGGTCAGCAGGACGATGGCCACCAGCGGGGCGGGGACGGCTTTGGTCAGGCGGGGCATGAGGTACATCACCAGCAGGCCCACGGCGACCAGGGGGTACACCAGCCAGGGCACGCCGATCAGTTGGGGGAACTGCGACGTGAAGATGAGGATGGCGAGGGCGTTGACGAAGCCGACCATGACGCTGCGGGGGATGAACCGCATCAGTTTGGCGACGCCAAGGACGCCGAGCACGATCTGCAGCACCCCGCCGAGCAGGACAGTGGCGATGAGATAGTCCACCCCGTGTTCGCGGGCGACGGGGGCGATGACGAGAGCGATCGCGCCGGTGGCGGCGGTGATCATGGCGGGGCGTCCGCCGAGGAACGCGATGGCAACGGCCATCACGAACGAGGAGAATAGCCCGAGACGCGGGTCGACTCCGGCGATGATGGAGAACGCGATCGCTTCGGGAATGAGGGCGAGGGCGACGACGAGGCCGGCGAGCACTTCACGAGTGAGCAGGCGGGGATTGCGCAGGGCCTGCAGCACCGTGGGTTCGATACGGTATCGCGCGGAATCGTTGCGTACGGGGGCGGCAGTCATCTGCTCTCCGATGTGAGGTGTGAGGGCGCAGGGGCGCGCTCGTCGACGGGCGACGAAGAAGAGTGGGGGTATGGCGCGGGAGCCGCGCCGATCCTAACTCTAACGAGAGGGAAAGTTATCCACACTGTCAGCAGCATGTGGATACCGCGCCGAAAAAGGAGATGGACGCTGCCTCCGGGGAGAAGGCAGCGTCCATCGGTCTATGTGCGGGTCGGTCAGTGACCGTTTCCGAGGCCTCCGCTGAGGCGTCCATGGAACTGCGTGGTGGCGTCGTTCATCCCCTCGAGGACCACACGCTTTCCGTGGTGTTCGTACTTGGTAACGATCGCGTCGAGGGCGGCGACGGTGGAGGCGTCCCAGATGTGCGAGCGTGACATGTCGATAACGACACGGTTGGGGTCTCCCGCGTAATCGAACTGGGTGGTCAGGTCATTGCTGGAGGCAAAGAACAGTTCACCGTCAACGGTGTAGCTGACCGTGGGCACGGAGGCGGTGTCATCGATGCGGCGGGTGACGCTGACGAAGTGGGCGATGCGGCGGGCGAAGAGCACCATGGCCGCGAGCACCCCCAGGATGACGCCGACGGCGAGGTTGTGGGTCCAGACGGTAGCGATCACCGTGACCACCATGACGAGCGTTTCGCTCTTGGGCATGCGCTTCAGGGTGGAGGGGCGAATGCTGTGCCAGTCGAAGGTGGCGATGGCGACAACGATCATTACCGCGACAAGGGCGGCCATCGGGATCAGCGCCACGATGTCACCGAGCGCGACGACCAGGATGAGCACGAACACGCCCGCGAGGAAGGTGGAGATGCGGGTGCGGGCGCCAGAGGCCTTCACGTTGATCATGGTCTGCCCGATCATCGCGCAGCCACCCATCCCGCCGAACGCGCCCGAGAGCACGTTCGCGACGCCCTGACCCCATGCTTCACGTGTCTTGCGGGAGTGGGTGTCGGTGATGTCGTCGACCAGCTTCGCGGTCATGAGCGATTCGAGAAGACCCACGACGGCCATGGCGAGGGCGTTAGGGGCGATGATCTGCAGCGTCTCGAGAGTGAACGGCACCTGCGGGAAGAACAGGGAGGGAAGGCTGCGGGGCAGCTCGCCCTGATCGCCGACATTGGGCACGTTCCACGCGAACACGATGACCGCCGCGGTGAGCAGCACGATGGCCACCAGGGGCGCGGGGACGACCTTAGTGAACCGCGGCATCACGAACATGATCACCAGGCCGATTGCCACCAGCGGATACACCAGCCAGGGGATGGAGTCCCCGAACAGCTGCGGGAACTGCGACGTGAAGATGAGGATCGCGAGGGCATTTACGAAGCCGACCATGACGCTGCGGGGAATGAATCGCATGAGCTTGGCGACACCGAGAACGGCGAGAACGACCTGAATGAGGCCACCCAGGATGACGGTGGCGATGAAGTAGTCAATGCCGTGTTCACGGGCGACGGGGGCGATGACCAAGGCGATTGCGCCAGTGGCGGCGGTAATCATGGCGGGGCGTCCGCCGAGGAACGCAATGGCCACGGCCATCACGAACGAGGAGAACAAGCCGACGCGCGGGTCTACCCCAGCGATGATCGAGAACGCGATCGCCTCGGGGATAAGAGCGATAGCGACGACGAGGCCGGCGAGGGCCTCGCGGGTGAGAAGGCGGGGACTGCGCAGAGCTTGCAGGGTGGTGATCCCGTTGGCGGGAGTGCGCGTGTCAGCGCGCAATGACTCGGTGGCCATAGATGTGCTCCAAAGGGGGCGCGGGGGGCTTCTCAGGAAGCCGCGGATAGGGTTTGTCTGCGCCCCATTGCGCGAAGTGTGTGGGTGCTGGCACCACCACCGACTCTACCCTAACGTTAGGTTAGGTTTCCACTAGGGGATGCAGATGACTGACGCGACCATGCACATCGGCGAGCTGGCCGAGCGTACGGGGCTGTCGCTGCGCACCATCCGCCACTATGACGAGATCGGTCTTCTCAAGCCGTCCGGTCGCACCGAGGGTGGTTTCCGTCTGTACACGCAGCCGGATCTGGAACGCCTTCTGCTGATCCGGCGGATGAAGCCGCTCGGTTTCACGCTGGAGGACATGGTCGAGCTGCTGCAGATCATGGAAGCGCGCGCCACGAGCGCCGACGCGTCAGCGGACGTCGACGACAAGCTCGAGGCGTACCGCACCGAGGCGGCCGAGCGCCGGGAGAAGCTTCGACTGCAGCTGGAGATGGCGGACGACTTCCTCGCCCGCCTCAGCCGGATCTAGCTCTTCGGAGGCGCCGGCAGGCGAGGTTCGCGGACGAACACCGCCGCGACCGCAACCGCGAGGGGGATCGTTGCGAACACCACCGCCGGGACGGTGAATGTGCCCGTGAGGTCGTGCCCGATGGAGAGGGCAATGGGGCCGATGGCGGTGGAGGCGAGGTTGATGCCGACCGCGATCCCGCGAATGCTGCCGATGTGGGTGGTTCCGTAATAGCGGGTGTAGGCGGCTGCTTCGAGGCCGCGCAGAGCCCCTCCGGCCGCGCCCAGCACGAGCCCGTACGCCACGGCAGACCAGCCTGGGCTGACGAACGGCAGCATCACGAGCGCGCCCGCGAGGGTCACCATGGACCCGGCCAGGAACAATCGAGGGTGGTAGCGGTCGATGAGCGCACCGATGGCGAGAGTCGTCAGAAGACCGGTGACGGTCTGCGGCAGGAAATTCGCCGCAGCCTCTGTTGCCGACAGGCCTTGATCGGCGAGCACTGCCACCTGGTGAAAAGCCAGCGCCGTGGACAGCATGCCCGCGGCGGCTAGAGCTGCGGCGATCACCCAGAACATTCCCGTGCGGGTGGCTGCACCCGTGGTCCACACCGTCGCCGAAGTGACAGGAGCTTCACTGCCGGTTTTCTTGTGCCGCGGTGCCCTACGGGGGAGGAGAAATGCGAGCGGGGTGACGATCAGCAGCACGAGGAGTGCCTCGATGCGCCACGCGGCGTGGATGTCGGTGCTGGCGATGAGTCTTTCCAGCCCGATGGGGGCCAGAGAGATGCCGGCGGATCCGATGGCGCTGGATATGCCGAGGGCGAGTCCTCGCCGATGGGTGACGTGGTGGGCAACCGCGGTCGTGGCTGCGAGGCTGAGGGCCCCTTGGCCTGCCATGCGCACGCCGACATAGCCGGCGGCGAGTCCGATGAATTCAGCGGCGAAGCTCAACCCCACCAGAACGCTCGCAAAGAAGAGGGCGATGGCGATGGTGGCGCGGCGCACTCCCCACCGATCGAGCGCACGGCCAACCAACGGCTGTGCCAGGGCGCCGGTGAGTGTGCCAAGGAGGTAGGCGAGGGAGATGCCGGTGCGACTGATGCCGAGTTCGGCGATCAGGGGGTCGGTGAACACCGACAGCCCGGCGGTTTGACCGGGAGCGGTCATCACTGACAAAACTGCGGCAACCAGGACGATGCCGGTCGTGCGCGATCGGAGGTGCGTGCGAGGGGGAATGGCGATCGTGCCGGTCACAGATCTCCCACCGCACCGGTGGCCATGTCGGGGAAGAACTCCCACACGTCGCGAAGCCGTGGAAACACGTGACCGGTGGGGAGTCCTGCCAAAGCGGTGAGCAGTTCAGCTCGCGCGGAATGAGCGTGGGCCGCGCGGGACAATTCTTCGGTGGTGACCGGCGGGGAGGCGAAGGCGCTTTCGATGGCGTAGTACAGCTCGATGCGGGTTACAGGTTCGATCGTCATGGCGTCCTTTCGTGTCTAGGAGACCCATTGGGGGTGTTCGTATTCGGGGGAAAGATTGGCGGCCACATCGGCCAGATCGCTGGTGGGGTTCAGCTCGCGTATCCGACGTGTCAGAGGCGCCGTCGTCGGCAGAATGGTCCCTTCGCTCGCGAACTCGTTCATGCCGTCCCACAGGCTCAGCGCGGACGCATGTTCGCCGTAGTGCACCGCCTGCACGAACTCCTCCAGGAATTGAGCGCTCGGGGATGCGAGCTCGAAGATGCTGTACCGCCTGACGTGAGCTGCCGCGATGAAGCGGGCGAGAGTGTAATCCCACAAGAACGCGTTCTGTCGCACCCACGACGTCGGATCAATCGTCCGCTGCGCCTCGTACTGATGGGCCCACTCGCGCTCGTCCGCCTCGGCGGCAAGAAGAAGCTGCACCTTCGTCACCAGGTAGTCCTGGATGGTGTGCACATCGTCGGTGCGGAAGGGGTGCTCACTCATAGACGCTCCTCGATGTTCGCTACCGGCTGCGGAAGGTGCTCACGCCGCATCGCCGGGGACTCTTGGCAACCAAACCAACACTTACGTTAGGTGAGATTCTACCTGGGGGTAGGGTGGCTCACTCTACCCTCACGTAAGAGTAAGGTTATTGGCGGTCATGCGTCCCGCCGGGCCAATGCGCCATGGCGGCGTATGCGAAGCCGCCGGGTTGCGCCGGCGAGAAAGGCACACATGAACAGCTACATCTCAAAGCCCGCCCCGGTCGTTCCTTGCGCGACGTGCGGAGGCCCCACGGTTGGGGGAGTCGCCACACGACCGGGAACATACGTTTCCACCGAGCTCAACAGCAGCGACGCTGATCGCGGTCGCATGGAAGACGTATCAGCTAAGTGATCGACGATGACACGCGGGCGTTGAGAAACGCCCGCGTGACCGCTGGCGCCGCGTATCTCCTCGGCGGTGTGCTCGTAGCCGCAGTCGCGGTCTGCACACGTGAAGTGACAACCGTCAGCCTCACCTGGCTGATAGCAGCTGCCATCAGATTCACCACCATGGCCACCGTGGCCAAGCGTCTTCGCCAACTCATCCCCAACCGGGTTGTGCTCGAGTCGCCTTCCTGGCGAGATCTCTGGCCCCACGGGTTCGCCACGGCCCCCCTTTTCACTGGCACAGCGGTCCTCGGCCTCTACGCCGTTGTCAGCAGCGCGACAAGCATGATGGCCACCCGCCCTGGCCCCGCGGTCTTTGCCGCTTCGGTGGCGATCGCTTCACTGACGCTGCACGTGTTCGTCCCCGAAGTAGCCATCAAGCGACGCGACGACCACGGCGCGCCCGTCCCTCGCGTCGAGGACTGATCACATACCGGAAGGCCCCAAGCTCATCGCTCGCTTGCGATTCTCTCGTCCGACGAGAATCAATGGCTCGACCTCAGGCATCTCTGCAGCACGTGCCGTGCAGATGGGCAGGTCTCGCGCTCCCGCAGCGAAGCCAACAATCACACCCGGCTCGGCAGCCCCCGCCCAGAGCGGCCGCTGGTCCCGCCGAGTCTGCACGTTCCGTATAGGGGGCGTTCATCGGTACGCTTAGGCCATGCTGGTCGGGTACGCGCGTGTGTCGACGGTCGAGCAGGACGCTGATCGACAGGTGGCGCGGTTACTGGAGCTTGGGGTGTCCGAGGGTCGCATTTATAAAGACGTCGGGTTCAGTGGCGCGGAGATGACGCGCACGGGGCTTGAGAACGCACTGGCTGCGGTGCGCGAGGGCGACACGTTCGTCGTACCGGCTCTGGATCGCCTGGCGCGGAACACCGAGGGCGCTCTCGAGGTAATCCGTCGGCTGACTGAGGCTGGGGTGATCTTCCAGAACGGCACGACGCCTTACGACCCGAAGGACCCGATGGCGAAGCTGTTCTTCACCATCCTTGCCGCGGTAGCCGAGGCGGAGGGTGGGTGGATCAGCCTACGCACTCGCGAGGCGATGGCTCGGCCTAAGGTGCGGGCGAAACTGAAGGGCCGTCGTCCGAAGCTGACGGAGCGGCAAGACGAGAGCATCGCAAGGCACATGGCCGCGGGAGATCTTCCCGTGGCAGAGATTGCGCACATGTTCAACACGTCACGCACGGGCGTCTATCGTGCCGTCGACCGATACAGGAAGCGTCAGTCTCCCAAGGCGGTGGAGTGATGAACGCCTCCGATCGATGCTTCTTCATACGCGAGGATGCCGTCGATGCGGTCCAATATGACCGGAAGTCGCGCTGGATAGCGTCGAACTCAGGTCGGACTGAGGGGGGCGGGGGTGGCGTCACGTCGTCGCGCGCGGAAGCCGCACGAGGGTCAGGGTGTCTTCGATCTGTGGGGGCTTTCCGAGCAGCAGGCCGACGAGAACGTGGCGCAGACGCGCGCGGCGCCGCTCAGCCCGGTCGAGCAGCAGCTCGTCGACGGGCAGTTGGCATTCGACTTCGACGAGTACATGGAGGTTGTCGATGAACCGGTACGGGATCTTGGCGCGCGAGCACTGGACGACGCACGCGCCGAGCAGGGTGAATCAGCTGGAGAATCCGGACGAATTCTTCACGGAGCTGGGGCAGCAGGTGTCGGAGCGGGTGGCGAGCCTGTCGGCGATCCTGGAGCAGGAGCACCAGCCGTCCCCGAACTACCTCGATCAGGTGGGGCGGTTGACCGCGATCCGGCAGCAGGCCGAGGAGGTCGCGCTGAAGGACCTCGTGTGGCTGGCACCGGAGCAGGTGGAGTACGACGAGACGGAAGCGGCGTCGCAGGAGCTGGGGGAGCTTCCCCGGCGGGAGGACGTCGAGCGGCAGATTCGGCACCTGCAGGAGGATCAGAGCGACCCGGACTCGGCGCTGCTGACGGCGGTGTTCGAGGAACGCCTGGCGCAGCTGCAGCAGTTGCTGGCGCGGATCGTCGAGCTGGAAGCGAAGCTCCCCGAGGGGTACTGAGCTTTCGTCCTACCGCGCAGGAGGATTCGCCGTCTGCCGGGAAGAGCCGGAGGGGTCAGACGCCGGCTTCGCGGACGTCTTCCTCCGCCTGCGGCGACGGGGTCCCCTCCGCGGGGTCGGGCGTCTCGGTGCGGTGGTCGAGTTCTCGGGCCTCCCGCTCCTCGCGGCGACCCTCGGCGAGGAACGCGAGGCGGTTCAGGCACTCGTGGTTGCGGGCCACCAGCATCGGCTTCCACAGCAGCGAGGGCAGGAGGGCGGCGGCGCCCGACACCGGCTCCTCGACGATCGTCACGGCGATCCCGTCGCCGTGCGGGCGCACATCGATGCGGATCACTCCGCGACCGAGGGGACCTGCCTCCGGCCGCAGCCGGAGTCGTCGCGGCGGGTCCCACTCGACGATCTCGGTCTCGTCGTGGATCATCACGGGCCAGACGCCGAGGGAGTGATGGATGCGGCTGCCCTCGCGGGGCCACTCCGCGTCGACGTCGCGCATGCGGGCGGCGCCGACGACCCACACGGGGTAGAGCCACCCGTCGGACAGCACCGCGAAGAGGTCGTCGGGTGTGCACCGCATGAGGCGGGTGTTGCGGGCGGCCATGGCACTGCATCCCTCCGGTCGGCGTGATTCGACTGTAGGGGTGGATGCCGCGTCCGCGGCGGGACTTGACGGTTCGGTCGGGAGGGGGCGTCGAGGTGGCTGAGCTCGTCGAAGCCACCGGGAGTGGGGGCGCAGGGAGGTGGCTGAGCTCGTCGAAGCCACCGGGGTTGGTGCGGGCCCGGCCCCTTCGACAGGCTCAGGGGCCTCGCGTCGCGAAGGGGCCTCGCGTCGCGAAGGGGCCTCGCGTCGCGAAGGGGCCTCGGCGTTGCGCAGGGCCGGCGCTGCGCCGGGGCCCGGGGTGGAGAGTGGCCCCGGGGCGCGAAGGACCACCTCCGCGCCCCGGGCACCTCCGCGCCCGCCTCAGCCGCGCGTGATGTCGGTCACCACGCCCTTCGCCAGGCGCAGCCGGCGGCGGGCGCGGCGGGCCACCGCCGAGTCGTGCGTCACGACCACCAGCGTCAGCCCCTCGGCGTTGAGCGTCTCGAGCACGTCGAGGATCTCGTCGCGCATGCTCTCGTCGAGGTTGCCCGTCGGTTCGTCGGCGAGCAGCACCCGCGGCTGCTTGGCGACGGCCCGCGCGATGGCGACGCGCTGCTGCTGCCCGCCCGAGAGCTCTCCCGGGCGGTGATCGGCGCGGTCGGCGAGACCCACGCGCGTGAGCGCCTCGGTCACGCGTCGGTCGCGCTCGCCGCGATCGAGGCGCAGCGGCTCGAGGCCCATGTCGACGTTCTCCGCCGCCGTCAGGGTCGGGATGAGGTTGAAGCCTTGGAACACGAAGCCGATCTCCTCGGCACGCAGGCGGCTCAGCTGCGCGTTCGACGCCCGTGCGATGTCGACCTCGCCGAGGGTCACCGACCCGCTCGAGGGCCGGTCGAGGGCGCCGAGCATCTGCAGCAGCGTCGACTTGCCGCCGCCGGTCGGGCCCTGGATGGTCACGAAGTCGCCCGCGGCGATCTCGAGGTCGATGCCCGCGAGAGCCTGCACGGTGCGATCCCGCTGACGGTACGTGCGCGTCACCTGCGAGAGGCGGTACGCGGTGGCGGTGGCGGTGGGAACGGTGAGGGTCATGATGTCTCCTTCGAAAGACGGGGGATGCCGCTCACGCGACCGAACGGAGGGCGGCGGCGGGGCTGAGGCGTGCAGCACGCCATCCGCCGAACGCTCCGGCGAGCACGCCGCCGAGGACGGCGATGCCGACCGCGGCCACCACGACGACCGGGGTGACGGGGGCGCTGAGGACGATGTCGGTGGCCTGCGCGGCCGCCTGACCGAATCCGCCGCCGGGGCCGCCGGCTCCCGGCCCGCCCTGTCCGCCGCCGGAGGTGTTCGCGGCGACCGACACGGTCGGCGAGATGACGTTGACCAGCAGGATGCCGCCGAGCCCGAGGATCAGACCCGCGACACCGCCGAGCAGGCCCTGGACGAGCGACTCGCCCGCGACCTGCCGCACGATGCGCGCGTTCGACCACCCGATGGCCTTGAGCGTGCCGAATTCGCGCGTGCGGCGGGCGACGCCCGAGATCGTGAAGAGCACCGCGATGGCCAGGGCGACCAGCAGCACGACGAGGCTGAGCCAAGTGCCGAGGTTCGAGATCATCGTCGAGGCGCTCGAGAGCGACCCCGAGACGGTGGAGGCGAGCTCCGACTGCGAGCTCACCGTCGCGTCGGGCAGCGCGGCGGTGAGCTCGCTCTGCACCTGGTCGATGGCATCCGCCGAATCGGCCTGCACGTACACGGTCGAGACCACGTCGCCGACCCCGGCCAGCGTCTGGGCCACGTCGAGGGGGAGGTAGACGTTCGCGGCGGTGTCGGCGTCGGCCGAAGCCGAGGCGACGATGCCGACGATCTGCATCGCGGTGCCGCCCACGTCGACGGTGCCGCCGAGGCTCAGTCCGGCGCTCGCCGCGTACGTCGCGTCGATGACCGCGACGTTCGTTCCGGCATCCGCTGCCTCCAGGGCACGACCCTCGCTGACCGTGACGGAGGAGAGGGGGCCGACGGATGCCGCCGGGTCGACGCCCAGCACACTGAAGGAGTCCACGCCGAAGGCGCTGCCGCCGTCGCCGCCCGGGCCGCCCGCCGGCGGTTGGCCCATGCCCTGTCCCTGCTCGGTGCCGGTGCCGGTGCCGGTGTCGGCGCTGCGGTCGGGGATCTCGCCCGAGAACGTCGTGTTGGTGAGGGCGAGGGCGCCGGTCGCGGCCGTCACCCCGTCGAGACCCGTCACCGTGGTCACGGTCGACGCGTCGAGCGTGCCGCGCATCATGTCGGTCATCAGGCGCGACTGGCTGAGGGTGGTCGTCCCGTCGCTGGTGGCGCCGTCGTCGGCGCCGAAGTCGAAGCGCGGACCGCCGCCGCCTTCGCCCGGCTCGGTCTGCGCCCCGGTGACGGTGAGGTCGGTGCCGACTCCGTAGACCGACGACAGCGCCTGCGACTGCGCGTCGCGCACCCCCGCCGAGAGCGCGTTGACCACGATGACGAGCGCGATGGCGATCGCGAGTCCGACCGCGACGATCACGGTCTGTTTGGTGCGGCCGGCGAGTTCGCGCCGCAGGTAGGTGCCGTACATGCTTCTCCTTCCGGACGCGGGGTGCGGCCGTCGCAGTGAACGTAGGAACGGCACCCTCACCGCCGCCTCACGCTTTCTATGAAGCGCGTATGTCGCGGTGACACGGCCGCTGTGGGCGGGCATGCTGGCATCCATGACCTCCCGCCCCGCCCCCCTGCTGCGTCCCGACGGCACGCCGATCCGCGCTCTCGTCGTCGACGACGAGGCCAATCTGAGCGAGCTGCTGCGTATGGCACTGCAGAACGAGGGGTGGGACGCCCGCACCGCCGCCGACGGCCAGGAGGCGCTCGGCGTCATCCGCGACTTCGACCCCGACCTGCTGGTGCTCGACATCATGATGCCGGGGCTCGACGGCATGGGGCTGCTCGCCCGGGTCCGCGCGGCCGGGAACGACGCCCCCGTGCTCTTCTTGACGGCGAAGGATGCCGTGGAAGACCGCATCGCCGGCATCTCGGCCGGCGCCGACGACTACGTCACCAAGCCGTTCAACCTCGAGGAGGTCGTCGTCCGACTGCGCGGCATGGCCCGACGCCACGTCGCCGCCGTCGCCGACGCCGATCCGCGACTGCGCGTGGGCGATCTGACCCTCGACGAGGAGGCCTACGAGGTCGAGCGCGGTGGCATCCCGATCAAGCTCACCGCGCGCGAGTTCGAGCTGCTGCGCTACCTCATGCAGAACCCCCGCCGGGTGCTGAGCAAGGCCCAGATCCTCGACCAGGTGTGGAGCTACGACTTCGGCGGCGACGGCAGCGTCGTCGAGATCTACATCTCGTACCTGCGCAAGAAGATCGACACCCTCGGCGAACCCCTCATCCACACGGTGCGCGGCGTCGGCTACACGATCAAGGCGTCATGACCGCGTCCGTCGTGTCGCGGCATCCGTCGTCGCGGCGGCGGTGGACGCTGCGCCGCACCCTCGTCGTCGGGACCAGCCTGCTCGTCGCGCTGGCCTTCGTGGTGATGAGTCTCGCGACGATCGTCTCGCTGCGTTCCTTCACCCTCGACCGGCTCGATCAGCAGGTGACCGAGGGGCTGTCGTTCGCGGCGGGCCGCGGGTCGTTCGAGAACCGGAGCGGATCGCAGCCGCCGCCGAGCCAGACGCAGGGTCAGGATGCCGACCGCCCGGCGCCGCGGATCGGCTCGCTGCAGGTGACGGTCGCCTCCGACGGCACCGTTCGCGCGTCGGAGTACACCCGCAGCGACGGCACGCAAGTGCAGCTCACCGCGGACCAGGTGGCGTCGCTGCGGGCGGGCGTGCCGACCGACCGCATCCCGACCACGATCGACCTGGGCGGTGACCTGGGCTCGTTCCGGGTCGCCGCGGCCGAGGTCGACGGCACGACGGTGTTCGCCGGCAACTCGGATGCCGACGTCACGGCGACCACGACGGCCCTGACGGTGATCCTCCTCGCGGTGAGCGCGGCGACCCTGCTGATCGCCGTGGTCGGCCTCTCGCTCTTCGTGCGCCGGAGTCTGCGGCCCCTCGACCGCGTGGCCGCGGTCGCTCAGCGGGTGTCGACGCTGTCCCTCGCGGCCGGCAGCGTCGAGATCCCCGACCGGGTCGCCCCCGCCGACACCGATCCGGTCACGGAGGTGGGCCGGGTCGGCGCATCGCTCAACGGGCTGCTCGGCCACGTGCAGTCCTCGCTCGCGGCCCGTCAGCACAGCGAGGACCAGCTCCGCCGTTTCATCGCCGACGCCAGCCACGAGCTGCGCACGCCCCTGTCGAGCATCCGCGGCTACGCGCAGCTGTCGCTGGGCGAAGACGCACCGATGACGCCGACGCAGGCCCGCTCGTTCGACCGGATCGAGTCGGAGGCCACGCGCATGGCATCCCTCGTCGACGACCTGCTGCTGCTGGCCCGCCTGGATGCCGGTCAGCCCCTGCGCCGCGACGAGGTGGAGCTCACGCTCCTCGCCGTCGACGCCGTGAGCGACGCGCAGGCGGCGGATGCCGCGCACGCCTGGCGCCTCGACGTCACCGACGACCTCATCTCGGTGACGGGCGATGAGAACCGCCTGCGCCAGGTCGTGGCCAACCTGCTGCGCAACGCGCAGGTGCACACCACTCCGGGGACGACGGTGACCCTGTCGCTCGCACGCGACGGGGCGGGGGCGGTGCTGCGCGTCGCCGACGACGGACCGGGGATCGACCCGGGGGTCGCCGGGCGTCTGTTCGACCGATTCGCCCGGGCCGATGACTCCCGCAACCGGGATGCCGGCAGCACGGGCCTCGGGCTCTCGATCGCCCAGGCGATCACCGAGGCCCACGGCGGGAGCATCGCGGTCGAGAGCGTTCCGGGGCGGACGGTGTTCGAGGTGCGGCTGCCGGTGTGACCCGGCGCTCACGCGTAAGTCGCCAGAAATCGTCGCCGGGGAACGACCGGAAGCGACAGATTCTGGCGACTCGCGCGGGGTGCGGAGGGCGCGTCAGCCGATCAGGCTCGGCTGCAGGTCGCGCAAGGTGCGGTGGTGCGTCATGCGGGTCACGCCGATCGCCGCGAGCAGCACGCCGCCGACCATCCACGCCCCGAGCACGAGCAGGTCGGGGCCGACCCGCGAGACGTCTCCGCCGTACATGACCTGGCGCATCGCATCCACGACGTACCCCATCGGCAGCACGTGGTGCAGCGCCGCCAGGGGAGCGGGGAGCGTCTGCCACGGGAACGTCCCGCCCGCGGTGACGAGCTGCAGGACCATCAGCACGAGGCCGAGGAACTGCCCCACCGAGCCGAGCCACACGTTCAGCGCCAGCACGATCGCCGCATACGTCGCCGAGGCGAAGAGCAGGATGCCGAGGGCGGCCCACGGATTCGCGAACGAGAACTGCAGGGCGATCGCGAGCACCGTGAACAGCCCCACCATCTGCAGGGCACCGAGGCCCGCCGGCGTGAGCCATCCCGCGAGGGTCACCCGCACGGGGGAGCGCAGGGCCGTGATGGCGCGCTTGGAGACGGGCTTGACGATGAGGAACAGCGCGTAGATGCCGATCCAGCCGGCCAAGGCGGCGAAGAAGGGCGCGAGGCCCGCACCGTAGTTCTGCGCTTTCGTGACCGAGCTCGTGCCGACGGCGACGGGATCACTGATGGCCGCGGCCTGGGCCGCCCGCGTGGCGTCGTCGGAGTCGGGGATCTGATCGACGCCCGCCGAGAGACCGTCGCGCAGCTGGGTCGCGCCGTCGGAGAGCTGGCCGATGCCGCTGTCGAGCTGGGCCGCGCCATCGCGCAGCTGGGCGGATCCGTCGCGCAGCTGCACGGCACCGGATGCCGCCGAGGCGGCGCCGTCGGCGAGGGCCGACGCCCCGTCGGCCGCGTTCGCCGCGCCGGACGCCACCGAGGCGCTGCCGTCGGCGACCTGGCGGGCGCCGTCGTCGAGCTGATTGATCTGGTCGACCGTGCTCTGCACGCGATCGTTCGCCGATGTGAGACGTTCGCCCACGGGGTCGAGGCGCGACAGGATCTCGTCGATGCGCGCCTGGTCGAGACCGGCGTTCGCGAGGGCCGTGGCGATGTCGGCGCGTGCCTGGGGGAGTTGCGCCGCGGCGTCGCCGGCGATCGAGCCGACCTGCCGCGCAGCCGCGTCGATGCGGTCCACGCCGTCGGCGACCTGCGCCGCCCCGTCGGCGACGCGCGCCGATCCGTCACGCAGCTGCGCGGTGCCGTCGCGAAGCTGACCCGCTCCCGCCGAGAGCTGGGCCGTGCCATCGGCCAGCTGCGCCGATCCGTCGGCGAGGGTCGTCGACCCGCCCGCGAGCTGCGACGAACCGTCTTTCGCCGTGCCGAGACCGTCGACGAGCTGGGTCGCCCCGTTGGTGGCATCCACGAGCTTCACGCGGATGGTGTGCAGGGCGTCGAGCAGGGTCCCCCCGGCCTCGTCGATCACCTTCTGCGCGACGGAGGTCTGGATCTTGGCGACCGCTTGCGTGCCGATGGTGGAGGCGAGGTAGTTGTTCGCGTCGTTCGTGCGCAGCTCGATGTCGGCCTGGCGCGGGGTGTTCGTCGAGAGCGAGGCCACGGCATCGGTGAAGTCGGTCGGCAGGGTCACGACGAAGTCGAAGTCGCCGGCCTGCAGGCCGGCGTCGGCCTGATCCGACGAGACCCGGTGCCACTCGAACGTGCCGTCGTCCAGCAGCTGCTCGGCCGCCTCGTCGCCGAGGTTGCGCTGCTCGCCGTTGACGTCGGCGCCCTGGTCATCGACCACGAGGGCCACGGGGACCTCGGACAGGTTGCCGTAGGGGTCCTGATTCGCCCACAGGTAGAGGCCGCCGTAGAGGATCGGGACCGCCAGCAGCGCGACCAGCGCCAGCACCGACATGCGCGTGGACGTGAGGCGGCGCAGCTCGGCCGCGATCATCTGGGGGATCTTCACCGCGTGGCCTCCTCGGCCTCGTCGAACGAATCGATCGCGGTGCGCGAAGCGCTGCCCGCGATCACGAGCACGGCGTAGCCGCGTTCGGCGAATTCCCGCGCGATGCGCCACCACCCGAGAGGCTCGCCACCGTGGCGGTCGGGTGCGACGAGCACCAGACCCTCGACGTCCGCACGCAGGGCGGCGAGCTCGAGCAGCAGCCGCACGCGTACGGCGGGATCGATGTTGCCGATGGGCAGTCCGGCTATCGCCTCGAGCCCGATCTGCTCGAGCCAGCGCGCCGCGGCGAACGGCGTCGGCGCGCGCCCGGCGAACATCAGCTCCTCGGCGACGACACCGGTGACGGTGACGTTCGGCTCGGGCTCCGACACGACCGGTGCGTCGACGAGCGCGACGCGACGGCGGATCGCCCCGCGGTCGGCGCGACCGTCGATCAAGACGGTGCCGGCGTCGACCTTCATGCGACCGGATGCCACGAGGCCCAGCACCGTGGGCCGCTGCTCGGTCTCGGCGACGACGAGGGAGGCCGCGCCGGTCTCGTAGGCCGTCGAGGTCTCGGGCAGGGCACTGCGTCCTTTGGCGACGGCGTCGACGACGATTCTCATCAGGCCTGCGCCTCCAGCTCGGGGTGCTGCGCGAGGATGCCGCGCGCCTCGGTCCACGACAGGCCGGCCATGCCCAGCACGGCGCACACCGCGATGGAGCGGGCGGTCGAGGACTCGGCATCCACCCGGGAGACCACCATGCGGCCGGTCTCTTCGAGCAGGCGCGCCAGGGTGGGCGCGGGGAGGTCGGTGCGCAGCTCTTCCGCCTCCTGACCCCGGCGCACGATCGCGTCGATGCGGCGGCGCAGCGGAGCCAGGGCCGCCGAGGTCTCGGGCAGGTGCGCGTCGTCGAGCGCGAGGGCCGCGGCGGCCTGCACGTGGGCGGCTTCGCGCCAGAGCTCGGATGCCAGGCGGGCGAGCGCGACGCGGGAATCCGCGTCGTCGACGTCGTCGGCGATGGCGTTGAAGCGCGCGGCACCGGCGGCGATGACCTCGCGCACGATGGCGTTGCGGTCGTCGAAGTGGCCGTAGAGGGCGCGGCGCGACAGGCCGGCGCGGCGGGCGATCGTGTCGATCGAGGCGCGGGGGTCGTGCCCGATGGCGGCGGTGGCCGCATCGAGGATGCCGGCGCGGTTCTCGACGGCGTCGCGGCGGGTGGGGATGCTCACGCGTCGAGTGTACGCCTAAAGTGCACAGTGGTGTGCAACTTAGTTTCGCCGCCCTCTGAAGGATCGAGCGGTGCGCCGATCCCGCCTCCTCTGTCTGCTGACCGTTCCCCTCGTCGCGACGAGTCTCGCCGGGTGCACGGCGGATGCCCCGACCGACGCCGCGACGCCGACGTTCACGAAATCGATGAGTGAGCTGCGTATCGACGCTCGCGAGACCAGCGATGATCTGGTTGCCGCGTTCGGCGAGATCCGCTTCGATCAACCCGTCGACGTCGACGTCGAGGACTGCGCGGGGGAAGAAGCGGGAATCGGTCGCTGGCACGGGAATCGCGTCTTCGAAGCCACCGCCCCCGCCTCGACGATCGCGGGACTCCGGGATGCGTACGCCACAGATGCCTCGGTGACGACGGGCGCGCCCGGAGACGTGGAAATGACGCCGGGCAGGAGCGTGATCGCACAGATGCCGTGGACACTCATCCGCGATGACGCCGGGTCAGATCTCCTCCAAGCCCCGGAGGGCCCCGAGGGAAACGTCTCGATCACTGTCTTCACCGCCTGCGGCGTCCTCTAGAAGAGCAGGCCGTCGAGAACGCACGAGAGCCCGCGACGCCAGGCGCCGCGGGCTCTCGTGCGTGACTGCCTCAGTCGGTGCCGGCGTCGAACGCGGCGGACTCGCCCGCGGCATCCGTCGCCTCGGCCAGGCGCTCGCCGGCGGCAGAGAGGGGAGCGGCGGGCTCGATGATCTCCTGCGCGCCGCCCGCGGCGACATCGCCGACGAGCTCGCCGGTCGGGCCGCCGATGAGGCCGAGCGAGGCGTACTGCTCGAGACGGGCGCGCGAGTCGGCGATGTCGAGGTTGCGCATGGTGAGCTGACCGATGCGGTCGACCGGACCGAACGCGGCGTCGCCGACGCGCTCCATCGACAGCTTCTCGGGCGAGTACGACATGCCGGATGCCACGGTGTCGAGGATCGTGTAGTCCTCGCCGCGGCGCAGGCGCACCGTGACCGAGCCGGTGATGGTCGATCCGACCCACTTCTGGATCGACTCGCGGAGCATGAGCGACTGCGGCTCGAGCCAGCGGCCCTCGTACATGAGGCGACCGAGGCGACGACCCTGCTCGTGGTAGGTGGCCAGGGTGTCTTCGTTCAGGATGCTGTTGACGAGGCGCTCGTAGGTCAGGAACAGCAGCGCCATGCCCGGGGCCTCGTAGATGCCGCGCGACTTGGCCTCGATGATGCGGTTCTCGATCTGGTCGCTCATGCCGAGGCCGTGGCGTCCGCCGATCGTGTTCGCCTCGCGCACCAGGGCGACCGGGTCGTCGAAGCGCGTGCCGTTGATCGCGACCGGACGACCTGCCTCGAAGGCGACGGTGACGTCCTCGGTCTCGATCTCGACCGCGGGGTCCCAGAAGCGCACGCCCATGATCGGCTCGACGATCTCGAGCGAGACGTCGAGGTGCTCGAGGGTCTTGGCCTCGTGCGTGGCGCCCCAGATGTTGGCATCCGTCGAGTAGGCCTTCTCGGCGCTGTCGCGGTAGGGGAAGTCATGCGCGACGAGCCACTCGCTCATCTCTTTGCGGCCGCCCAGCTCGGTGACGAAGTCCGCGTCGAGCCAGGGCTTGTAGATGCGCAGGGCGGGGTTGGCGAGCAGGCCGTAGCGGTAGAACCGCTCGATGTCGTTGCCCTTGTAGGTGGAGCCGTCGCCCCAGATGTCGACGCCGTCTTCTTTCATGGCGCGCACGAGCAGCGTGCCGGTGACGGCACGACCCAGGGGTGTGGTGTTGAAGTAGGTGCGGCCGCCCGAGCGGATGTGGAACGCGCCGCAGGCGAGCGCGACGAAGCCCTCTTCGACCAGCGCCGTCTTGCAGTCGACCAGGCGCGAGACCTCGGCGCCGTACTGCGTCGCGCGGCCGGGGATCGAGGCGATGTCGTCTTCGTCGTACTGCCCGAGGTCGCCCGTGTAGGTGCAGGGAACCGCGCCCTTGTCGCGCATCCACGCGACGGCCACGGAGGTGTCGAGACCACCCGAGAAGGCGATGCCGACGCGCTCGCCGACGGGAAGGGACTGCAGGACCTTGGACATGCCCTCGATTCTAGGGCGGAGGGATGCCGCAGCCCGACTCCGGTGGAGGAGTGCGGCCGGCGAGCTGCCTGGGGAGGAGCCTCAGCCGACCACGACGTCGGTGATCGTGACGGGGGTGGCCGGACGCCCATCGCGGGCGCCGCCCTCCGCGCCGGCTGCCGCGATCCCCTGGACGACCGCGAGACCCTCGGGCGACATCGTGCCGAACACGGTGAAGTTCGGATCCAGCGTCGTGTCCTCGTAGACGAGGAAGAACTGGGAGCCGTTGGTCCCGGGGCCGGCGTTGGCCATCGCGACCGTGCCCGCCGGGTACTTCTCGGCGCCGTCGAGCTCGTCGGCGAATCGGTAGCCGGGACCACCGCGACCGGTGCCGGTGGGGTCGCCGCACTGCAGCACGAAGATGCCCGAGGTCGTGAGGCGGTGGCATTCGGTGTTCGAGAAGTACTGCTGCTGCGCGAGCGAGACGAAGCTCTCGACGGTGCACGGGGTGCGGTCGCCGGTGAGGGTGAGGGGGATGTCTCCCGCCGAGGTCTTCAGCACCGCCTCGACGTCACCGGCGGGTCGGTCGGTGCCCGCGGCGGGCGGGGTCACGTCGACGGCGGGCTGCCCGGAGGCGGGGTAGGAGCACTCGGCGCTGCCGGCGCTCGCCGCGGAGGCGCTCGAAGCGGGAGCGGCCTCGTCCGAGGTGCCGCCGGAGCAGCCGGCGAGCAGGAGCAGGGCGGAGGCGGCCAGGGCCGCGGACATCAGTCGCGTACGCACGCGTCCCAGGGTAGGGCGCTCAGCTCTTGCGCGAGGTCACCAGGTCGAGCGCGGCCTTCTCGAACCAGCTCCCCGCCGAAGGGCCCCCGTTGCAGGTGCCGTCGCTCTCGCCCGGGCGCTTGACCCACAGCAGGGCGTCGAGCCCGCCGCTGCCGCTGACGGCGCGGGGCGTGCTGCCGAGACCGACACCGGAGGGGTTGCACCAGTCGCCGGTCCACCCACGGCCGTTGCGCGAGGTGTCGATGACGTACCGCGTCTTGCCGCCGAGGAGGGCGCGCACGCGCTCCGCGTATTTCTGCTCGGATGCCGTCGTGTAGAAGTTCGAGACGTTGGTGGCGAACCCGCGGGCGTCGGCGACGCCGGCGTCGCGCAATCGTGCGGCCATCGTCTCGGCCGGGATCCATCCGGAGTTGCCCGCGTCGATGTACGAGGCCACCCCCGCCGAGGCGAGCGTACGGACGGCGTCGCGGATGAGGCCGGTGCGATCGCCCTGCCCGGCGCAGTCGCCGAGCATCGCGAGGGCGTCGGGCTCGACGATCGTGACCGCGCGGGTCCCGCGCAGCGTCTGCGCGATGAGGGCGACCCACTCGCGATACGCAGCGGGGTCGAGGCCGCCGCCGGAGTGCAGGCCGCAGTCGCGGGCCGGGATGGCGTAGAGCACGAAGACGGCCGTCTTCTTCTGCTGCGCGGCGGCGCGGGTCTCGGCCTGCAGCACCCGCACGAGGGCCGAGCGGTCGTACCACTCGCCCAGCCAGACCGCCGTGGGCTGACGCGCGATGACGCCGATCTGCTTCGCGACCTCCGTGCGACCGGCCGCGGCGGCCGCCTTCTGCGCTTCGGCGGCCGTCGAGTACGTCGGAAAGGCGGGCCCGGATGCCAACGGGTTGGCGGTCGCCACGCGAGGCGTCGCACGGGGGCTCTCGCCGGTTGCCGGCCCGGCGACCGCGAACGGCGCGATCAGGGCCACGAGGGTGCCCGCGAGGAGGGCGATCGTGCGGAACGTGCGACGCGGCGGCATCCGGCGGGCTTTCGTCGAGGGACGGGACGAGTCATTATGCCCGGTTGCGCCGGGAAAGCGCCCCGTTCGGGTCAGATTGCGCGCCGACCCCGCGCACGGCCGATCGCCACGACGCCGAAGGCGAGCCCGACGATCACGACCGCGATGATGACGATGTAGACGACCACGCTGCCCCAGCCGCCGCCCTCGTTCGGGTTGAGGAACGGGTAGGGGTACCAGAAGGGTGCCCCCGTCGTGGGGTTGGTGATGAGGGGCGCGCGCACCAGAGTGTAGACGATCCAGGCGATCGGGAAGATCGCGGCGCCGAGGGCCGCGCCCCATCCGAGGCGTCGGCGACCCGCCCCGAGGAGCACGTCGAGGAGCAGGAACAGCGGACCCCACACGTGCAGGATCTCGTTCGACCAGCCGACGGTCTCGGGCTGGAGGGGGAGACCGCGCAGCAGCAGGTTGTAGACGATGCCGGTGACGATCATGTAGGTCGACACCCACGCCAGCGCGGTCGCGAGGGCGGGCGGATCGGCCTCGAGGCTCCGCCGTCGGAGGAACCGTGCGGCGAGCAGAAGCAGCACGATCGCCGCCGACACGTTCGAGAGGATCGTGAAGAAGCTGAAGAAGTTCGCCACGGTGGTGACGACGTCGCGTCCGGTGTCGACGGCCCCCGCGACGGTCGAGACGAACTGCGCCACGACCGCGGTGATGATGGCCGCGGCCGCGACGGCCCGGGCGATGTTCCAGCCGGTGGCCCACCCATTCGTTCTCGTCATGGGCTCAGGCTAGTGAGACGGCGCTCACGACGACAGGCTGCGGGCGTGCCGCACCCTCTCGGTAGGATGGGGTGTACCGCCGGACAACATGCGAGGAGCACTCATGCCCGGAATCGTGATCGTCGGCGTCCAGTGGGGCGACGAGGGCAAGGGCAAGGCCACCGATCTGCTCGGTGAGCGCACCGACTGGGTGGTGAAGTTCAACGGCGGCAACAACGCCGGCCACACCGTCGTCATCGGCGACGAGAAGTACGCGCTGCACCTCCTGCCCAGCGGCATCCTGTCTCCCGGGGTGACCCCGGTGATCGGCAACGGCGTCGTGGTCGACCTCGAGGTGCTCTTCAACGAACTCGAGGCGCTCAACGCGCGCGGTCTCGACACCAGCCGGCTCAAGATCAGCGCCAACGCGCACATCATCACGCAGTACCACCGCACGCTCGACAAGGTCACCGAGCGCTTCCTCGGCAAGCGCATGATCGGCACCACCGGGCGCGGGATCGGCCCGGCTTACGCCGACAAGATCAACCGCGTCGGCATCCGCGTGCAAGACCTCTTCGACGAGAACATCCTGCGCCAGAAGGTCGAGGGCGCGCTCGATCAGAAGAACCACCTGCTGGTGAAGATCTTCAACCGCCGGTCGATCACGGCCGACGAGATCGTCGACGACCTGCTGGCCTACGCCGACCGCGTGCGTCCCATGGTCGCCGACACCTCGCTGCTGCTCAACGACGCGCTCGAGGCCGGCGACGTCGTCGTCTTCGAGGGCGGCCAGGCCACCATGCTCGACGTCGACCACGGCACCTACCCGTTCGTGACCTCGTCGTCGGCGACCGCCGGCGGCGCCGCGACCGGCTCGGGGGTCGGTCCGAACCGCCTCGACCGCATCGTGGGCATCGTGAAGGCGTACACGACGCGCGTCGGGTCGGGTCCGTTCCCGACCGAGCTGTTCGACGAGAGCGGTGACTGGCTGCGCTCGCGCGGCTTCGAGTTCGGCACCACGACCGGCCGCCCGCGCCGCGTGGGCTGGTACGACGCGCCCATCACGCGCTACGCCACGCGCATCAACGGCATCACCGACCTCGTGCTGACCAAGCTCGACATCCTCGGGGGGCTCGACCAGATCCCCGTGTGCGTCGCGTACGACGTCGACGGAGAGCGGTTCGACGACCTTCCGGTCAACCAGACCGACTTCCACCACGCGAAGCCGATCCTCGAGTACTACCCCGGCTGGAGCGAGGACATCTCGTCGGCGCGCACGTTCGACGACCTGCCGCAGACCGCCCAGGACTACGTGCTCGCCCTCGAGAAGATGAGCGGCACCCGCATCTCGGTCATCGGCGTGGGTCCCGCCCGCGACCAGGTGATCGTGCGCCACGACCTCATCGACTGATGCGCCTCTGGGTCGGTGCCTACGCCGCGGATGCCGGCTCCGCTGAGGGGATCGGCATCCTGCAGGCCGGAGAGTCCGATGCTCCCGGGGCGAGTGGTCCTCTCGGCATGGTCGGCACGGCCGTCGCCGCGCCGGGATCGCCCTCGTGGATCGCGCCGCACCCCTCGGGCGACCTGCTGTACGCCGCCCTGGAGTGCGACGGCGTCGTGCAGGCCTACCGCCGCGTGTCCGACACGCGGCTGGCCCCCATCGGCGCGCCGATCGAGGCGGGTGAGGCCGTGTGTCACGTGGCCGTGGCGCCCGACGCGACGTCCCTCGTCGCGAGCTGCTGGGGCGACGGACGCGTGGTGCGCATGGACCTGGATGCCGCCGGCCGCCCCTCCCGGCCGGTGATCGCCGCGGAGGCGGCCGACCCGTACGGCTCGTCACCGGAGGAGGGCACGGTGTCCACCGGCACGCGGGTGTCGGGCGCCGTCGTCCCCGACCTCGCCGCCGCGGCCCGCGCTCTGCGAGATGCCGCCGGCGACGAGTACGCGCACCTCGTGCCCGCGTACGACGACGTTCCCGAGACCGACGCCGAGTCGGAGGAGGCGGCGGCGGGCGCGCGCGTCTCGCGCGCCCACCAGGCCACGTTCCTCCCCGGCGGCCTGGTCGCGACGACCGACATGGGACTCGACCTCGTGCGCCTGTGGCGCAACGCGCCCTCCGGACTCCGTCTCGTGCAGGAGGTCGTCCTGCCGAAGGGCAGCGGGCCGCGGCACGGCGTGTGGCATCCGTCGGGGCACTTCTACGTCGTCACCGAGCTCAGCCGGGAGGTGTTCGCGCTCGCCCCCGACCGCGGGGGCCGCTGGCACGTACGCTCCGGCGAACCGCTGCTCGGCACCCTCGACACCGACACTGCTGCGGAGCTGAGCATGAGTCGCGACGGGGCGACGCTGCACGCCGGCGTGCGCGGAAGCGACACGGTCGGCGTCCTCACGGTCCGCGGCGCGGGGGAGGCCCTGCAGCTCACCGCGCTCGCCGAGACGGGCACGCACTGGCCGCGGCACCATCTTGTGGTCGACGACACGCTGCTCGTCGCCGGTCAGCTCGCCGACGAGATCGTGTCGCTCCCGCTCGACGCGCGCACGGGCGTGCCCGGCCGGGTGCGGCATCGCACCGTGTCGGCGTCCCCGACGCGTCTACTCGCGATGCGCTGAGCGGCACGGGCACGTCGGCCCGCGGCGACGACGAGCCGTCCGCACGCCGCGGCGAAGCAGCCGACGCTACTTCTTGGCATCCTGTCGCGGGATGACGATCTGCTTGATGATCAGCAGCACCGACGCCGTGACGGGGATCGCCACCAGCGCCCCGAGCAGACCGAGGAGCGTGCCGCCGACGAGCGCGCCGATGACCACCAGCGCGCCGGGGACCGAGATCGTGCGGTTCATGACGCGCGGCGTGAGGATGTATGCCTCGATCTGCATGTAGACGAGGTACACGATGGCGAAGATGAGTCCCGCGGTCGGGCTGACGATCAACGTGAACAGCGTCGCGGTGGCCCAGAACAGCACCGACCCGACGAGGGGGATCAGCGTGATGCCGAATGCCAGGGCCGCGAGCAGTGCGGCGAACGGCTGCTGCAGGATCGTCAGCACGATGAACGCGAACACCGCGTTGCACAGCGCGAGCACGACCATGCCGGCGAGGTAGCCGCCGACGGAGTCGGTGATCTGGCCGGTCATGTCGGAGACCGTCTCGCGGCTGCGCGCGGGGGTGAGGCGCACGAGGCTGTTCTTCATCTTCGGCAGGGATGCCAGGAAATACAGGCTCAGCACGAGCACGATGATCGCGCCCGAGATGAACTCGCCGATGCTGATGCCCACCTGCAGCAGCCCCCCGCCGATGGCGGCGATGTTGGCGGGGTTGGTGACGAAGCCCTGCACCTCTTTCAACACATCGCCGAGGCTGTCGCCGAAGTTCTGCTCCACCCACCGCACCGCGTCGCTGTCGATGACGTCGTTGACGAACGAGGGGATGTCCCCGACGAATTGCTCGACCTGACGCACGACCGGCGGGATGAGCAGCCACAACGCCCCGGCGAGCACGAGGGCGAGGCCGCCGAAGACGATCACGATGCCCCAGGCCCGCGACAGTCCGCGGCGCACGAGCATGCGCACGAGGGGGTCGAGGGCGAGGGCGACGAAGAGCGCGATCGCGATGTAGATGAGCACCGTCGAGAGCTTGCCGAGCGCGAGCGCCAGCAGGAAGGCGGTGAGCCCGCCGAGGGTGAGGAAGAACCCCGCCGCGTAGGGGCGGGAGATCGCCGACCACACGGGCTTGTCGCGCGACGTGGCGGCCCCGGCGTCGGCGCCTACGGCGGTCGGGTCGGGGCGCGTCGATCGGCTCATGGTCACACTGTAGGACTCGGCTCCCGCCGACGGCGGCCCACGGCTCGGCGCGGTAGGGTCGGAGCGATGTGGGAGGACTCATGACCGACGCCGATCCCTCGACGATCCTTCAAGGGCTGCGCGGCAGCATCGACAACATCGACGCCGCGCTGATCTTCCTGCTGGCCGAGCGCTTCCGCTGCACCAAGCAGGTCGGGGTGCTCAAGGCGAAGCACGGGATGCCGGCATCCGATCCCACCCGCGAGGAGCAGCAGATCGCGCGGCTGATGCGTCTGGCCGAGGACGCCGACCTCGATCCGGCCTTCGCGGAGAAGTGGTTCAACTTCGTCGTGGCGGAGGTCATCCGCCACCACCGCACGGCCGCGGCCGAGCCGCAGGACGACTGACCTCGGCACATCCCGCCCCCTGGTGCAAGGGCGCTGCGACACGCCCGGGGTGACATGCGCGTGCATGGATCCCTCCCTCGTGCGGGAGGTCGGGCCAGGCGCGCGCGCGTGCCACACGGCATCCGGTTCCGCAAGGCGCGGGGCGATTTGCCAGCCGATCCATCACCGTGAAACGTTGGGTGAGGCCCTTGAGGGGCCGTTCACCCGACCAGTCCGCGGTCGTCGGTGTCTTCTCGGGGGAGGGGATGCCGCGAGCGTACGGTCGGCGGCCAGGACTCCGGACCCGATGTCCGGTGTCGACGTGCTCCACCCCCGGAGAGCGCCGACGGCTGCCACCCGGGCGTGACCTATGCGGCCACCCGAAGGCCGCTGAGGTGCACCAGTGACACATCCGCCTGCTTCGACGGAGCCCGCTCCGTCCGCACCCGCGAGCGAGACACCCGCCCTCGCCGCCAAGAATCTCTTCAAGGTCTTCGGCCGTGCCCCGCAGGCCGCCGTCGACAAACTCCGCGCGGGTTCGACGCGCGACGAGATCGCCGACCACGGAACGGCCGCCGTCATCGACGCGAGCTTCGACGTCCGCCCCGGCGAGATCTTCGTCATCATGGGCCTCTCGGGCTCGGGCAAGTCGACGATCATCCGCATGCTGAACGGCCTGCACGAGGCGACCGCCGGCACCGTCGAGGTGAAGGGCGACGCCCTCACCGGTGTCGGTCCCGCCCGCTTGCGCTCTCTGCGGCGCGATCGCCTCGCGATGGTCTTCCAGCACTTCGCGCTCCTCCCGCACCGCACGGTCGCGGCCAACGTCGCCTACCCCCTGGAACTCCGCGGCGTCGGCAAGGCCGAGCGCCTCGCGAAGGCGAACGAGATCCTCGGCCTCGTCGGCCTCGAGGGCTGGGGCGAGAAGCTCCCCTCGGCGCTGTCGGGCGGGATGCAGCAGCGCGTCGGCATCGCCCGGGCGCTCGCCGCCGACACCGACATCCTGCTGATGGACGAGGCGTTCAGCGCGCTCGACCCGCTCATCCGCCGCGAGATGCAGGAGCAGCTCATCGAGTTGCAGCGGACGCTGAAGAAGACCATCGTCTTCATCACCCACGACCTCAACGAGGCGATGTTCCTGGGCGACCGCATCGCCGTGATGCGCGACGGGCGCATCGTGCAGATCGGCACCCCGGAGGACATCCTCACCGACCCGGCGAACGACTACGTCGAGCAGTTCGTGCAGGATGTCGACCGCGCTCGCGTGCTCACCGCCGGCAACGTGATGGAACGTCCGCGTCCGCGCGTCGACGCCTCGGCCGGTCCCCGGACGGCCCTGCGCCAGATGCGCGACGCCTACATGTCGGCCGTCTACGTCACCGACCGCGACCGCAAGCCGCTCGGCATCATCACCGATCGGGATGCCATGAAGCTCGTGCGGGCCGGGGAGAATTCCCTGCTCAGCCGGCTCAAGCCCCTGCCCCAGGCGGTGCGCGAGGACGACGTGCTCATGAACCTCTTCGTGCCGTCGGTCGAGTCGCCCCTGCCGCTCGCCGTGCTCGATGCCGACGGTCGCCTGACCGGTGTCATCCCGCGCGTGACCCTGCTGGCCGCGCTCGGACCCGGGCCCAGCTCCACCGAGGAGATCACCGTGCTGCCCCAGCCCCTGCCCTCCGCTGAGATCGACGCGGTGCTCGACGCGCCGGTCGTCGCCTCCGAGACCGAGGGGGTGCGCTGATGGACGGGTTCCGCATCCCCGTCGGCTCGTGGGTCGACTCCGCCGTGGACTGGCTGCGCGACAACCTCTCGGGCCTGTTCGACGTCATCGCCGTGACCGTGCGATTCCTCGTCGGCGGGCTCAGCGACGTGCTGCTGTCGGCGCCCATCGTGGTCGTCATCGTGGTCGCTGCGCTCCTGGCCTGGCTGCTGCGCTCGTGGAAGCTCGCGCTCGGCACCGTGGTGGGCTTCGCCCTCATCCTCGCGATGGGGCAGTGGGTCACCGCGATGCAGACCCTCGCGCTCGTGCTCATCGCGACGATCGTCGCCGTCGCGATCTCGGTGCCGCTCGGCATCTGGTCGGCGCGCAACAGCACCGTGCGTGCCGTGCTGAAGCCGATCCTCGACTTCATGCAGACGATGCCCGCCTTCGTCTACCTCATCCCCGCGATCACGTTCTTCAGCATCGGCGTCGTGCCCGGTGTCGTCTCGACCGTCATCTTCGCGCTGCCCCCGGGCGTGCGACTGACCGAGCTCGGCATCCGCGGGGTGGACTCGGAAACGGTCGAGGCGGGTCAGGCGTTCGGTGCCACCCCGTGGCAGATCCTGCGCGGCATCCAGCTGCCGTTGGCGACGCCCACGATCATGGCCGGCGTCAACCAGGTCATCATGCTCGCGCTGTCGATGGCGGTGGTGGCCGGCATCGTCGGCGCCGACGGCCTCGGCAAGGAGGTCGTGCAGTCGATCTCGACCGTCAATCTGCCCAAGGGTGTCGAGGCGGGCCTCAGCGTCGTCATCCTCGCGGTCTACCTCGACCGCCTCACCGCGGCTTTCGGCAATCGCGCCGACAACACCGGCTCGCTGCTCGGAATGCTCGCGCGTCGTCGTGCCGCCCGCTCCACGGCGGCGGCCACGGCCGGCGCCCCCGCGGCCGGGCCCGTCGACACCTCGGCGGATGCCGCACGCGAGGCCGAGCGCGCGGAAGCGTCTCCGCGCCGCGCGCCGATCTCGACGGGCCGCTGACCCTCCCTCCCCTTCGCGTGAGTCGCCAACATTCATCGCCTCGGCACGTGCTGAAGCGACGAATCCTGGCACCTCGCGCGGGGGCCTACGGAAATCACATACGAAAAGGAAGAGAACACAGCAATGAAGACACGACACCTCACCGCAACCCTCGCCCTCGGCAGCGTGGCGGCGCTCGCGCTCGCCGGCTGCGCGAGCGGCAACCAGGCCGAAGGCGGCTCGGGCGACGGTGGCGACAAGGGCACCATCACGCTCGGCTTCCTCCCCTCGTGGACCGACGGCCTGAGCACGGCGTACCTGCTCGAGGACCAGCTCGGCAAGCTCGGCTACACCGTCGAGATGCAGACGCTCACCGAGGCGGGACCGCTCTACGCCGGCCTCGCCCAGGGCGACGTCGACATCTACCCCTCGGCCTGGCCGGAGCTCACGCACGCCGACTACATGAAGACGTACGGCGACTCGATCGAAGACCTGGGCGCCTACTACGACGACGCCAAGCTCACGATCGCGGTGCCGAGCTACGTCGACATCGACTCGATCGACCAGCTCCAGGCGAACGCCGCGCGTTTCGACGGCAAGATCTACGGCATCGAGCCCGGCGCGGGTCTGACCAAGCAGACGCAGGAAGTCGCCATGCCCGGGTACGGCCTCGACGGCCTCGAGCTCGTGACCTCGTCGACCGCGGCGATGCTCACCGAGCTCGACAACGCCATCGCCGCGCAGAAGGACATCGCCGTCACGCTGTGGCGCCCCTTCTGGGCGAACGACGCCTACGACGTGAAAGACCTCGAAGACCCCCAGGGCCTGATGGGCGACCCCGAGGCGCTGCACTTCCTCGGCACCAGCGGCTTCGCCTCGACCTACCCGGATGCCGCTGAGCTCATCGCCGGCATCCAGCTCGACGACGCGCAGTACGGCTCGCTGGAGGACCTCGTCGTCAACGAGTACGGCGAGGGCAAGGAAGCCGACGCGATCGACGCGTGGCTCGAGCAGAACCCCGACGCGTTCTCGACGCAGCGCGACTGACCCCGCGCGCAGTGACGGCCCCCTTCGCTCTCGGGTGAAGGGGGCCGTCCGGCGTTCCGGGCCGTGGCGCCGTCAGGCGATGGCGCGGGCCGCGGTGAAGCGCGTGATGAAGCCGGGGTGGCCGGCGGGCATCGCGAGCACCGAGTCGGGGGCGCGTCCCGCCAGCTGCGGGAAACCGGCATCCGCCACGAGCTCGTCGTCGATCGCCTCGAGCTCGGCGGTGACGAGGGGCCACGGCTCGTGGCTGTTCGCGGCCCAGATCGTGCGGCCCAGGTGGCGCTCGTGGAAGCCCCAGCGCGCGGTCAGGAAGCGCGAGAGGTCGTCGTCGACCGTCTCCGTGCCCAGCCGGGCCCGGATCCGCGTGCCCGGCTGCCGGCCCCCGTGGCGTCGCGAGCGGTACTCGATGCGCTCGCCCTCGGTGCGCACGCCGGCGCGCGCCCAGCGGTAGGGCAGGCCGAAGAGGGCCCGAGCCGCGAGGACCGGCGCGAGATGCTCCGCCTCGAGCGTGCGGAAGACCACGCCGCGACGCCCGGCGTCGTCGACGGCGTAGGTGCGGACGTTGATCTCGGTGAAGGTGCCCACGAAGGGCACCGGGGGCAGGGGCAGGAAGCGGAACTCGCTCAGCACGAACGGCACGAGCCCCACCCAGGCCGACCCGTCGTGCATGTCGGGACGGGTTCCGGGCGGCAGGAGCGGCGCGACCTCCCCCGGGTCGATCCGCCAGTGCACGAAGACCGCGCGGTTCCACCGCTGGGCGATGACGGCGCGACCGGGGAGGTCGGGGGCGTGGCGCTCGGTGATCACCGGGTCATTCTGGCCCCGACTCCCCGCAGCGGAGGGAGACTGGACAGATGACCCCGTCGTCTGGTGCGGATCCTCGGCTCGTGGCATCCATTCGCGAACTCCTCGCGGCGAGGGATGCCGGCAAGACGATCTGTCCGTCTGAGGCCGCCCGCGCGGTCGGCGGCGAGAAGTGGCGCGACCTCATGCAGCCGGCGCGCGACGCCGCGCGAGAGTTGGTCGACCTGGGCGAGGTCGAGGTCACGCAGAAGGGCGAGGTCGTCGATGTGACCACCGCGCGGGGTCCCGTGCGCATTCGTCGCACAGGCTGACGAGAAGGCGCCGCGGAATCCGCGGGGTTCGGCGCGGGCCGCGCGCTGCGGCGGAGCGCGCCTCAGACCGCGGGCTCGGGCGGGGTCGTCGAGGGACGCGGCTGCGTGGAGCCGCGGGGGAGCTCGAGCGCGACCTTCTTCTCGAGCTCGTCGACCGCCTCGTCGCTCAGCCAGATGAGGCCGTCGAGCTCCTCGCGCACGCGCTTGTACGCGAGCTGACGCTCGTTCGACGTCGCCGCCTGATCGGTCGCGACGGTGAGCAGCTGCTTGGCCGTGTCGAGGCGCTTGCGTTCGTCGGCGGTGAACGCCGCATCCTTGACGCGGCGCGCCTCGCGCTCGGCGACGTCGAACGCGACCTCGTAGTCGGTGACGGCCTCGCGGTATTCGCGCAGGCGCTCGGGCGAGAGCGTCTCGTCGGCGGCCGGTCGCAGATTGTCGGCGACCTTCTTCGCGCGCAGGAACGCCGCCGTCAGCGGCTGTCGGCCATCGCTCATCGCGGGGTAGGAGATGAGTTTGGTGGCGTCGAGCTCGTATTCGAGCCAGCGATGGGTGACCGCGTCGTGCGCGGACGTGAGACGGGCGCGGGCGTCGTCGGTCGCCGGGGCGAGCGCGGCAGGAGGCTCGCCCCCCGCGGCCAGACCCTTCGCCCGCAGCAGCTCCAGCTGCTCTTTGTGGCGGCGGCGGGCGGTGACCTCGCGGTGCTTCACCCTCGCGTTGACCGCCCCCATCGTCATTCCGAAGAGGGGGAAGACGAGCCACCAGTAGTGGCCGGCGAAGTTCCAGAAGTCCTGCACCTGCGCCATGCTACGCCGCCCGGCTTCGCCGTCATCAGGATGCCGGAGGTCGCGGCCGATCGCGTGCGGGAGGCGGCCAGACGGGACCGTTCTGCGGCCGGGGGCCCGCGGCATCCGGGGTCCGCTTCTGAGCGCGTCGGGCGCCGCGCTCCTCCCAGCTGCGGGCGGCGGCGCGGCCCATCGACTCCATGGACCGGGCGAGGGCGCGCTGGGCGGTCTCGGCCAGATCGGATGCCACGCGGCTCCACGCATCGGAGCCCTCCACGCCGGGCTGGTCCGCACCCTGGCGGGCTGCGCGCTCGGCGCGGTCGAACGCGTGCGCGGTGCGGCGCACGGCATCGCGGTAGGCGAGGTAGTCGGCGGGCTCCAGGCGCGTCTGCACCGACGCGGGCCGCAGCCACTGCGCCCTCTCGTGCGCGCGCAGGAAGTCCGCGAGGAGCGGGGAGCGCGAGTCGCTCATCTGCGGGTAGTCGATCGTGAGACCGGGGTCCGTCTCGTAGGCCATCCAGCGCGCCAGGATCGCGTCGTGCTCCGAGAGCAAGCGCGCCACCGGCAGAGGGGCGCTGCCCGCGCGGATCGCGGGGAGCATCGCTTTCGCGGCCCTCACCCCCGCGCGGCGGGCGCGCACCTCGGCCAGCGCGGCGCGCAGGTCGCGTTGCGCGTCGGTGAGGCGTCCGCGTGCGGCGGAGACGACGTCGGACGAGACACGGGATGCCGCCCGCTCGGCCTGAGCGCGCACCACCTCGGCGTCGGCGACCTTGACGTCGGCGCGTCCGCGGGTGACGGCGTGCCGCGCGGTCTGCAGATCGAGCAGAGCCGCGTCGAGTTCGAGGCGCCGCGCCGCCGCCTTGCCCAGGGGGCGTGACGCCCACGCGCGAGCGGCGCGATCGCCGGTGGTCGTCGCTCCGGCCAGCAGCGCGCGGTGTCGGGATCGACGCACGCCGATCCAGCCGACGGTGCCCGCACCGGCCGCCGCGGGGCCGATCCACCACCACTCGGCCAGAAAGACCAACAGCGGTTCCACATGCCCATGCTATGCCGGGCTCCCGACAGCGGGCTGGGCGGTGGGCCGGAATGCGCACGGGGTGAGCCGCGGGATGTGAGATCGTAGGCCGGTGACTCGGCGAACGCGCGCGGCCCTCTTCGCAGGGTCAGCCCGGAGGCGCGTCTCCCTCACACCCGGCCGGGCCATCGCCCTCGCGTTCGGGGGAGTCCTCGCCATCGGCACGGCGCTGCTCTCGCTGCCCATCGCGACTCAGGGGCGGCCGGCCACCTTCATGGAGGCACTCTTCACCGCGACGAGTGCCGTGTGCGTGACGGGGCACATCATCGTCGACACCCCGACCTTCTGGTCGCCGTTCGGCCAGGTCGTGATCATGGTGCTCATACAGATCGGCGGATTCGGCGTCATGTCGCTCGCGACGCTGCTCGGTCTGCTCGTCGCGCGACGACTCGGGCTGCGCACCCGCCTCACGGCCGTGAGCGAGACGCACACCGTCGCGGTCGGCGATGTGCGCCGCGTGCTCCTCGGGGTAGCCCTGATCGCCCTGATCACCGAGGCCGTGGTGGCGCTGGTGCTCACCGGACGCTTCTGGCTCGGCTACGGCGAGTCCTTCGGGCACTCCCTCTGGCTGGGCGTGTTCCACGCGGTGTCGTCGTTCAACAACGCGGGCTTCGCGCTCTTCAGCGACAGTCTCATGTCGTTCGCGACCGACCCGCTGATCTGCCTGCCGATCTGCGCGGCCATCATCCTCGGCGGCCTTGGTTTTCCGGTCATCATGGAGCTCTGGCGTCAGTACCGCTTCCCCCGGCGATGGACGCTCAACACCGTCACCGTGCTCGTCGGAAGCGCCGTGCTGCTGGTCGCGGGGACGGTCGTCCTCACGGCGTTGGAATGGTCGAATCCGGCGACCCTGGGGGCGATGGATCCTGCCGGCCGTCTGCTCGCCGGGTTCACGATGTCGGTGATGCCGCGCACCGCCGGCTTCAACTCGATCGACGTGTCGCAGATGTTCCCCGAGAGCTGGTTCGTCACCGACATCCTCATGTTCATCGGCGGCGGCCCCGCCGGTACGGCCGGAGGCGTGAAGATCACGACATTCGCGGTGCTGCTGTTCATCGTGCTGGCTGAACTGCGTGGCGACACCGCGGTCAACATGTTCGGCAAACGTCTTCCCCGATCGACTCACCGCGAGGCGCTCACGGTCGCACTGCTCTCGGTCGCTCTCGTGGTCGGATCGACCCTGGCGATCATGGTGCTGAGCCCGTTCGGCTTCGACCGGGTCTTCTTCGAGGTCATCTCGGCGTTCGCCACCGTCGGCCTCTCGACCGGCATCACGGCGGATCTGCCGACGCTGGCCCAGCTGATCCTCATCGTGCTGATGTTCATCGGACGACTCGGTCCCGTCCTGCTCGGCGCCGCCCTGGCGCTGACGCGGGAGAAGCGCATGTACGAACTCCCGAAGGAGCGTCCGATCATTGGATAGCAACACGTTCTTCAGCCGGCGCCGGATGCGCGGGAGCGCGGCGACGTCGATCGCGGTGATCGGTCTCGGGCGCTTCGGCGGGGCGCTCGCCACCGAACTCGCGCGCAGCGGCAGCGAGGTGCTCGGCGTCGACACCGACGAAGACATCGTCCAGTCGCTCAACGGCGTGCTCACGCACGTCGTGCGGGCCGACTCGACGAAGCAGGCGGCCCTGGAGCAGCTCGGGATCGCCGAGTTCGACCGCGTCGTCGTCGGGATCGGATCGGACATCCAAGCGAGCATCCTGACGACGTCGCTGTTGAAGCGCATGGGCACCCGCTCGATCTGGGCGAAGGCGATCAACGAGCAGCACGGGCTCATCCTCGAGCAGCTCGGAATCGAGCACGTCGTCTACCCCGAGGCCGACATGGGCCGCCGCGTCGCGCACCTCGTGCGGGGGTCGATGCTCGATTACGTCGAATTCGACCGCGACCTCGTCGTCGCGAAGACCGTGGCCCCGCGCGAGCTCGTCGGTCAGACCCTCGAGCAGGCGGCCGTGCGCCGGCGCCACGGTGTGACGATCGTCAAGATCCGGCAGGCCGACGGGCAGTGGCACGCTGCGGGCGCGGCATCCATCGTCGGAGAGGGCGATCTGCTGATCGTGATCGGTCCGGTAGAGAAGACGGAGCGATTCGCCTCCCTGGCGTGACCCGCGTCAGGCCGGAGGAGCGCTCGCGATATGCGCTTGCATCGGCAGGAGGTTCTGCAGCGGGGCTGTGTAGCCCTGCGCGGGCATGTCGAACACGACGCCTACGACGCCCTGCTGCGCGAACCCGGCGAGCCACTCGACCGCCCCGGGGAACGGAACGCTCAGCACGCGTGAGGCGGCCTCTTCGTCGAGTCCGTTCGCGAGGGCTCCGTCGTGCGCGCGCTGTCGCGTGGTGAAGGCGAAGACCATCGGCCCGTTCGCGAGCTGACCGATGAACGGCGACGGGGCGTCGTCGGGTCCGCGCGCGATGAACGACCAGTGCGGCAGCGCGTAGACGGCGCGCCAGAGGGCATCCATCGCCGCGAAGCTGGAGGGCTGGGCGCGTGCCGCATCGGAGAGGGCGTCGAGCGCGGCGACGGTCTCAGGAGTCGGGTCGATCAGGGACATGCGGAACCGCCTCGCGTCGTCAGCCCAGAATGAGCGAGATCACCGTCGCGCCCCCGCCGGTGAGGATGAGCGCACCGATCACGATCCAGGCGGTGATCTTCACGCGCCTCTGACGCTTGTCACTGAAGACGGTCATGTCGTCGTCGTCGGTCATCGCGCATCTCCTCTCGGCTGGGGTCCGTGCCGTGTGTCGGCGGCGTCGAGCGGGGCGGCCGATGCCGCGCGGGTGCGAATCCCGCGCGGCGATCGGCTCACGCCACCGGCTCCGCGACGGTGGGTCCGAAGACCGCGGGAAGGGTCTCGGTCGACAGGCGACGCAGTTCCGCGAGAGGGACGGTGAACACGTCCTGGATCTCGAGGAATGCCTCGGTGCCCGGCTCGATGTCGGTGACGCCGATGCGCAGCACCGGATAGCCGCGACCGTCGCACAGCCCACGGAACTTCACGTCCTCCTCGCGCGGCACGCTCACCAGCACGCGACCGGTCGACTCGCTGAACAGGGCGGCGGTGGCATCCAGTCCGTCGCGCTCCATGAGCTCGGTGAGCCAGACGCGCGCGCCGACGCCGAAGCGCATGACGCCCTCGGCGAGGGCCTGCGCGAGGCCGCCCGACGACAGGTCGTGAGCGCTCGAGACGAGCGACTGCGAACCCGCGGCCTGCAGCAGTTCGGCGAGCTTGCGCTCCTGCGCGAGGTCGACCTTCGGCGGGCGACCGCCGAGGTGGTCGTGGATGGTGCCGGCCCACTGCGAACCGTCGAGCTCGTCGGCGGTGACACCGAGCAGGTAGAGGTTCTCGCCGGCATCCTGCCAACCGCTCGGGATGCGGGCTGCGACGTCGTCGATGATGCCGAGCACGCCGACCACCGGGGTCGGGTGGATCGGCTGGTCGCCGGTCTGGTTGTAGAACGATACGTTGCCGCCCGTGACCGGGATGCCGAGCTCGAGGCAGCCGTCGCTCAGACCCTCGACGGCCTGGCTGAACTGCCACATGACCTCGGGGTTCTCGGGGCTGCCGAAGTTGAGGCAGTCGGTGACCGCGGTGGGCACGGCACCGGTGACGGCGACGTTGCGGTACGCCTCGGCGAGGGCGAGCTTCGCGCCGTTGTAGGGGTCGAGCTGGTTGTAGCGGCCGTTGCAGTCGGTCGCGATGGCGAAGCCGAGGCCGGTCTCCTCGTCGACGCGGATCATGCCGGCGTCGTCGGGGAAGCTCAGCGCGGTGTTGCCCAGCACGTAGTAGTCGTACTGGTTCGTGATCCACGAGGTGTCGGCGAGGTTGGGGCTCGCCACCAGCGTGGTGAACTGCTCGCGGAGGGCGTCGGCATCCGTCGCCCGGGGGAGGGATGCGGCGGAGTCGGCCTGCAGCGCGTCGATCCACGTCGGGTAGGCGACGGGGCGCTCGTAGACGGGGCCGTCCACCGCGACGGTCGAGGGGTCGACGTCGACGATGCGCTCGCCGTACCAGTCGATGACGAGGCGTCCGTCGCCGGTGACCTCGCCGAGCACGCTCGTCTCGACGTCCCATTTGCCGACGACGGCGAGGAACGCGTCGAGCTTCTCGGGCGCGACGATCGCCATCATGCGCTCCTGCGACTCCGACATGAGGATCTCTTCGGGCGTGAGCGACGGGTCGCGCAGCAGCACCTTCGACAGCTCGACCTTCATGCCGCTGTCGCCGTTGGCGGCCAGCTCGCTCGTGGCGCACGAGATGCCCGCGGCTCCGAGGTCCTGAATGGCCTCGACCAGATCGTCTTTGTAAAGCTCGAGGCAGCACTCGATGAGCACCTTCTCGGCGAACGGGTCGCCGACCTGGACCGCGGGGCGCTTCGTGGGTCCGCCGTCGGCGAAGGTGTCGGATGCCAGGATGCTCGCGCCGCCGATGCCGTCGCCGCCCGTGCGCGCGCCGAACAGCACGACCTTGTTGCCCACGCCCGTGGCGTTGGCGAGCTTGATGTCTTCGTGGCGCATGACGCCGACCGCGAGGGCGTTGACGAGCGGGTTGCCCTGGTAGACGGCGTCGAACACCGTCTCGCCGCCGATGTTGGGCAGGCCCAGGCAGTTACCGTAGAACGAGATGCCGCTGGTGACGCCGTGCACGACGCGGGGGGTGTCGGGGTGGTCGATCGCGCCGAAGCGCAGCTGGTCCATGACCGCGACGGGACGGGCGCCCATCGAGATGATGTCGCGGACGATGCCGCCGACGCCGGTCGCGGCGCCCTGGAAGGGCTCGATGTAGCTCGGGTGGTTGTGCGACTCGACCTTGAAGGTCACCGCCCAGCCTTCGCCGACATCGACGACGCCGGCGTTCTGGCCCATGCCCACCATGAGGCGGGTCTTCATCTCGTCGCTGACCTTCTGGCCGAACTGACGGAGGTAGATCTTGCTCGACTTGTAGGAGCAGTGCTCGCTCCACATGACCGAGTACATCGCCAGCTCGCCGCTGGTGGGGCGGCGGCCCAGGATTTCGCGGATCTTCGCGTACTCATCGCTCTTGAGGCCCAGAGCGCCGTAGGGCTGGTCCTTCTCGGGCGTGGCGATCGCGTTCTCGACCGTATCGGCGAGGGCGGTACGGGCGGCGGGGTTCGGGGTGGTCACGCGGCTGAGCTCCAAGAATCGCAGGGGCCGGACGGGAGCCAGTCTAGTTGGGCGGGCCGACATGCCCGGGCGGTCATCTCCCCTCTCCGGGTGGGGAGGCTGCGGGGAGGAGGGGTCGAGGACGGCATCCGTTCCGCCGCCCTCGCCGCGCGACGATTCGCACACCCCCCCCCGTCCGCACCGAGCCGCGCGAACCGAGGTTGTGCAGAGGAGGGCGGAACCGACAGGCTGGGCCGCACCCGAGCGAAAGGCGCACGCCCATGGCCATCCTGAACTTCCACCTCGTCGTCTCGGGCGACCTCGCCGCCGCCCAGCAGGCCACGCGGACCGCGCTCGAGGCGGCCGGCTTCACCGTGACCGAGGGGCGCGACCACTGGAAGGCGACCCACGGCAGCGTCGCCACGACCATGTTCCTCGGTCTGCGCGCGAACGACGCCGACGTGCGCGAGGTGCTCGACGTGCGCTTCACCGACCTGGACGGCACCGTCCGCGTCGACCTGCACCGCCCGATCTTCCAGCCGGCCGGCGGCAGCGACGACGGTCTGGAGCAGCGGAAGCTGCACACGGCGTATCAGGACGTCGTCTCCCGCGTGCAAGCCGACCTGCAGCGGCAGGGCGTGCTCGTCAGCGCCGACGTCTGACGCGGCCGCATGCGCGTGATCGTCGCCCCCGACAAGTTCAAGGGCACCCTGAGTGCCCGGGCGGCGGCGGATGCCATGGCCGAGGCCGTGCACGCGTGGCGACGCAGCGCGGAGGTGGTGGGCGTGCCCATCGCCGACGGCGGTGACGGCACGCTCGACGCTCTCGGCGGCGCGAACCGCGAGGACGTGGTGACCGGACCCCGGGGGGCGCCGGTGCGTGCGCCGTGGCGCCTCGACGGCGATCGGGCCGTCATCGAGTCGGCCGTTGCATCCGGGCTCGTGCTCGCCGGGGGAGCGAGCGGCAACGATCCCTGGGCCGCCACGAGCCGGGGCGTGGGCGAGCTCGTCGCCCTCGCACTCGACGGCGGCGCGTCGCGCATCGTCGTCGGCATGGGCGGCTCGGCGATGACCGACGGCGGACGCGGAGCGCTCGAGGCTCTCGGTGATCGCGTCCCCTTCGCTTCCGGGCGGGTCGTCGTGCTGACCGACACGACCGTCGCGTTCGACGACGCTGCGCGGGTCTTCGCGCCGCAGAAGGGGGCGGATGCCGCCATGGTGCGGCGCCTCACGCAGCGGCTCGAGACGGATGCCGCGGAGTGGGCGCTTCGCTTCGGATGCGACGTGCGTCGCGTTCCCCGCACGGGCGCCGCGGGTGGGCTCTCGGGCGCGCTGTCGGCGGCGGGTGCGGAGCTGGTCGACGGGGCCGCCTACGTCTCCGACGCGCTGGGGCTGGACACGCTGATCGCGGGCGCCGACCTCGTGCTCACCGGCGAGGGGGCCTTCGATGAGACCTCCCTGGCCGGGAAAGGCCCCGGGCACGTGCTCGCGCTCGCCGCGGCGCACGGGGTGCGCGCCCTCGTGGTCGCGGGGGTCGTCGACGCGGGGGCGGCGGACCTGCGCGCGATGTCGCTCGTCGAGACCGTGGGCGAGCGGCGGGCGCGTCAGGAACCCGCCACCGCCGTCCGGATCGCGACCGCGACGGCGCTGGAGCGGTGGAGCGCCGTCATCCCCTCCTGATCAGGGGCGGGAGGCTATGTGCCTGTGCCTCGACCTCGACGGCGCCGTGCGGTGGGGGCTGCGCCCGCACGAGCGCCGGGGCGATGGCATCCACGGTCTCGTTCGCCGGTTGCCGCGCCGCCGGCACCGCGGGAGGAGGGTCTGCGAGTGCCGGTGGGGCGTAGCCTCATCTCGTGACGTCGCACCCCGCCGAGATCGCCTCGGGCCCGCCCCTCCGGTGGTCGGCGCTGAGCGCGACGGGTCGGCGGGTGCTGCTGGACCTGCTGGTGCACGGGCCGCGCTCTCGCATCCGCATCGCGGAGCGCCTGGGGCTCTCGCGTGCGAGCCTCACGCGAGTGGCGCGCGAGTTGGTCGATGCGGGTCTGATCCTGCCGGGCGACATGCTGGCCAGCGCCTCGCGCGGGCGCCCCGCCGAAGAGCTGCACCTGCGTCCGCAGGCGGCGCACTTCGTCGGGGTGAAGGTGACCGCGGAGCGGGTGTACGCGGTGGTCACCGACCTCGCTGCGACCGTCGTCGACGAACTCGAGATCGCCCTCGTCTCGCCGGCCGAGGGTGAGGTCGTCGACGCGATCGTCGACGCGACCCGGGCGCTGGGAGCCCGGCACGGGACGATGTCGGCGCTCGGCGTCGGGCTCGCGGCCGACGTCCTGCGACGGGAGGGGGAGCCCCTCGTGGCGAGCTCGCCCCTGCTCGGGTGGAGCGCCCCGGTGCCGCTGGCGCGGCTGCTGGCCGAGCGGGTCGGGATGCCCGTCACCATCGCGAACGACGTGCACGCGTTGACAGCCGCTCACCACTGGTTCGGCAGCGGCGTCGACCACCGCTCCGTCGTCGTCTACGGGGTCGGCGCCGGCATCGGGTGCGGCGTCGTCATCGACGACGAGTTGGTGCAGGGGTCTCACGGGCGCAGCGGCCGGGTGGGTCACACCCGGATCGCCCGGACGGGGCGTCCGTGCACGAACGGGCACCCCGACTGCGTGCACAGCTTCGTGAGCATGCCGGCCATCGAAGCGAACGCCGGCGTGGTGCCCGGCGACTACGCCGTCGCCCTCGAGCGTGCGCGCGCCGCCGACGGGCGCGAGCGCGCGGCGTTCGCGTCGGCGGCCTACGCCCTGGGGGCGGCGGTGGCCGAGACGGTGAACCTCCTCGACCCGGAGCTGATCTCTCTCATGGGCGAGGGCCTCGACATGCTCGACCTGGACCCCGCCGCGTTCGACGACGGCCTCAGCGCGCACCTGGAGCAGGTTCCGCGCACGAGCGTCCGCATCGACCGACCGCCTTTCGCCTTCGGTCTGTACGCCCGCGGCGCCGCCGCGACGGCGATCCGCGAGCTGCTCTCGGTCTGACCCGGCGCACACCGCCCCCGACGCGGGGCCTTCCTTCGCGTGCGCGCGGATCGTTTTTGTTTCATAGGTTGACAAAATCGAGCGGGGCGGCGAGGGTAGGACGCGAGCACCCGGGGGTCGGCCCCGGGGAGCATCGGCCGCACCCTCGCCCGGAGCCGGTCGCACCTACAAAGGAGTAGTTCGTGAAGCGCAGCAGTCTTTTCCGCGTGGGGGCCCTCGCCGTCGCGAGTGCCGCCGTCCTGACCACCGCCGGCTGCGCCGGCGATGCGGGGCAGTCCTCGGGTCCGGTGACCCTCGAGTACTGGGCGTGGGCGCCCGGCATCGGCGACGTCATCGATGTCTGGAACGAGCAGAATCCCGACATCCAGGTGAAGGTGGTCGAGGCCGCGGGCGCCGACGACATGATCGCCAAGCTGCTCGCGGCACAGCGCGCGGGCGAGGGTCCCGACCTCGCCCAGGCCGAGTACCAGAAGCTGCCCAACATGGTCGTCAGCGACGTGGCTCTCGACATCAGCGAGTACGCCGACACGTTCACCGACGGTTTCTCCGAGGGGGCGCTGAGCCTGGTCACCGTCGGAGACGGCGTGTACGCCGTGCCCCAGGACACCGGCCCCATGATCTTCATGTACCGCAAGGACGTCTTCGATCAGAACGGATGGAGCGCGCCGTCCACCTGGGACGAGTACGCGGCACTGGCGCAGACGGTGAAGACCACCCTCCCCGGCACCCTGCTCGGGGGCTACCCCGACGACGCGTCGACGATGGCCGCCTACGCGCAGCCCCTCGGCGCCGAGTGGTGGGCCACCAAGGGCGACGCCTGGAAGGTCGGCATCGACGAGGCCCCCACGCAGCGCGTCGTGGACTTCTGGCAGCCGCTGGTCGAGCAGGGTCTCGTCGACACCACGCACTTCTTCACCCCGGAGTGGGGCACGAAGATGAACGACGGCAGCATCCTCAGCTGGACCGCGGGGGCCTGGGCACCCGCCGCCGCGTTCTCGGTGGCGCCCGACACCGCGGGCCTCTGGGCCGCCGCGAAGATGCCCACGTGGGACGGCGAGACCGGCACCGGCTTCATGGGCGGCTCCTCCGTCATGGTGACCAAGAACACCGAGCACCCGAAGGAGGCCGTCGAGTTCCTCCAGTGGCTCAATGCGAGCGACGAGGGCACCAAGGGGCTCATCGACATCGGTCTGTTCCCGGCCTCCTCGGCGGGCCAGTCGCAGCTCGCGGGTCAGCCCGTGCCCGACCTGGTGAGCGACCAGGCGGACTTCTGGGACCTCGCCGTCGACATCGCCGAGAACAGTGCCCCCTTCACCTGGGGTCCGAACGTGCAGGTGGCCTTCGACTCGTGGTCCGACGGGGTGAAGGCCGCGACGCAGAGCGGCGGCTCGTACACCGCCGTCTTGAAGTCGGCTCAGGATGCCGTGGTCGCCGACCTCGAGAAGTCCGGATTCACGGTCCAGTGATCGCCCCGCGGTGGGAGGGCCCGCGCCCTCCCACCGCCGACCCAGGAGAACGACCTGTGACCACCACCGTCTCGCGCGCGGCATCCCGGCGCACCTCCCTCCGGCCCCGCGTGGCCCCGTGGGCGTTCCTCGCGCCCGCGCTCGCGCTGTTCACGATGTTCCTCATCGTGCCCATCGGGTACGCCATCTACCTCAGCGTCATGCAGCTGCGCTCCAGCGGCGGCGCCTTCGGCATCCGTCGGCAGACCTTCGTCGGTCTCGACAACTACGTCGCCTCGCTCACCGATCCCGAACTCGTGGCATCCCTGGGTCGGCTCGGGATCTTCGCCCTCATCTCGGTGCCGCTGACCCTCGGTCTCGCGCTGACGTTCGCGCTGCTGCTGGATCTGCCCGGGGTGCGCCTGGCCCGCTTCTCGCGCCTCGCGATCTTCCTGCCGTATGCCGTGCCCGGGGTGATCGGCGCTCTGCTGTGGGGCTTCCTCTATCTTCCGCGCACGAGCCCTGCGACCTACGTGCTGCAGGCGGTGGGGCTGCCGTCGGTCGACTTCCTGAACGGCTCGTGGCTCTACCTGTCGCTGTCGAACATCGCCGTGTGGGCGGGTGTCGGCTTCAACATGATCGTGATGTACACCGCGTTGCGGTCCATCCCCAGCGAGCTCTACGAGGCGGCCAAGATCGACGGCGCCTCGGAATGGCAGATCGCCTGGCGGATCAAGGTGCCCCTGCTCACCCCCGCGCTCGTGCTGACGTTCCTGTTCTCGATCATCGCCACGCTCCAGGCGTACGGCGAACCCACGACGCTGCGGTCGATGTCGAACTCGATCTCGTTCAACTTCTTCCCGCTGATGAAGATCTACCGCGACGCGTTCAACCTGGACAACACCTCGGGAGCGGCAGCCGCCTCGGTCGTGCTGGCCCTGGGAACCCTCGTCATCTCGCTCGGGCTCCTCCGCCTCCTGCAGCGCCGCACCTTCGGAGAGAACTGATGGCAACCCTCACCGCCGACGCCCCCACGACGCGCGCCCCGCGGCCGCCCGCGCGCCGCCCGCGCCCCGTGACCCGGGGCCGCGTCATCCCCACCCTCGTGCTGTTGATGGGCGCGATCTACACGCTCATCCCGATCGTCTGGGTGATCACCGCCTCGACGAAGTCGCGCGGGGAGCTGTTCAGCACCTTCTCGTTCCTGCCCGGGACCGGGTTCTGGCAGAACCTCGTCGACCTCTCCACCTACGGCGGCGGCGTGTACTGGAAGTGGGCGGGCAACAGCCTGCTCTACGCCGGGGGCGGAGCCGTCCTGTCGACCCTCGTGTCGGCGGCGGCCGGGTACGCGCTCGCCCGCTACCGGTTCCGGGGGCGCGCCGTGGTGTTCAACGTGCTGCTCGCGGGCGTCATGCTGCCGCAGATCACCCTCGCGATCCCGCAGTACTTCCTCATGGCCGAGCTGGGCCTCGCGAACACGTACTGGGCCGTGCTGCTGCCGAGCATCATCAACCCGTTCGGCATCTATCTCGCCACCATCTACGCGCAGTCGTCGGTGCCGGAGGAGACCGTCGAGGCCGCTCGCCTCGACGGGGCGAGCGAGTTCCGCATCTTCCTGTCGATCGCGATGCCCGTGATGGTCCCCGGCCTGATCACCGTGTTCATGCTGCAGTTCGTCGGCATCTGGAACAACTTCCTGCTGCCGTTCATCATGCTCAGCAACGAGCAGCTCTATCCCCTCACCACGGGTCTCTACCTGCTGCTCAATCGCGGCACGGGGACGCCCGCGCTCTACTCGCTCGCGATCGTCGGTGCGCTGCTCGCCATCGTGCCGCTCCTGCTCCTGATGATCTTCCTGCAGCGCTTCTGGCGACTCGACCTCGTCAGCGGCAGCCTCAAGGGCTGACGTCCTCCGCTCGCGCCTCCTCCCCACGAAAGAACCATGAACGACTTCTCCTCGCACGCCGCCGACCTGCCCGCCCCCACCCGCTTCGATTGGATCGCCGACGGCATCGCCTTCGGAGCCGACTACAACCCCGAGCAATGGCCCGAGGAGCTGTGGCCCGAGGACATCGCGCTGATGCAGCGCGCGGGAGTGACCTCGGTGTCGCTCGGCATCTTCTCGTGGGGCCTGCTCGAGACCGCCGACGGGGTCTGGGACTGGGGGTGGCTGGACCGCATCATGGACCTGCTGCACGCCGGCGGAATCGGGGTGAACCTGGCCACCCCGACCGCGGCGCCGCCGATCTGGCTCCTGCGGGCGCACCCCGAGATGGCGACGGTGGATGCCGACGGCCACCGCACCGCGCAGGGAGGGCGCCTCGCCTGGTCGCCGAGTTCTGCGGTGTTCCGCCGCTACGCGCTGCGCGTCGTGCGCGCGATCGCCGAGCGGTACGGCTCGCATCCGGCGCTGCGCATGTGGCACGTCAGCAATGAGATCGGCAATGAGAACGGGCGCTGCTACAGCGAGGAGACGGCCGCGGCCTTCCGCCTCTGGCTCGCCGAGCGCTTCGGCGAGGTCTCGCGTCTGAACGCTGCGTGGGGCACCGCGTTCTGGGGGCACCACTACACCTCGTTCGACCAGATCGAGCCGCCGCGCGGCGCACGCACGGGGCACAACCCCGGTCTGCTGCTCGATTTCGAGCGCTTCACCTCCGACGCGTTGATCGGCCACTACCGCGCCGAGCGCGACGAACTGCGACGGATCACCCCCGGAATCCCGATCACGACGAACTTCATGGTGATGAACACCCCGGGCGCCACCGATCACGAGGTGTGGGCCCGCGAGGTCGACATCGTCGCGAACGACCATTACACGATCGGGGCCGACCCGTTCCGGCACAGCGAGCTGGCCTTCAGCGCCGACCGCGTGCGCGGCCTGGTCGGCGGGCGCCCCTGGATGCTCATGGAGCACTCGACGGCCGCGGTGAACTGGCAGGGCGTGAACCGCGCGAAGTCCGTCGGCGAGATGGCGCGCGACTCCCTCGCGCACGTGGCTCGGGGCTCCGACGGCATCCTGTTCTTCCAGTGGCGGGCGTCGACGGCGGGAGCCGAGCAGTACCACTCGGCGATGCTGCCGCATGCCGGGGCGGACTCCGCGATCTTCCGCGACGTCGAACGGCTCGGCGCGACGCTGAAGGCCCTCGCCCCCGTGCGGGGGACGCGGGTCGAGAAGGCGCGGGTCGCCCTGCTCTTCGACCACGACACGGTCGCGGCCCTGCGCAGCGGCCGCATGCCCAGCGACCTGGTCGACCCGATGGACATGCCGATCGCGATCCACCGCGCCCTCACGCTGCGCGGCGTCGCCGTCGACGTGCTGCCGTCCTCCGCCGACCTCGACGGATACGCGGCGGTCGTCGTTCCCACCCTCTACCTGACCGATGACGCGCTGCCCGCGCGCCTCGAGCGGCTCGCGAACGACGGCGCCCATGTGCTCGTGACGTACCTCTCCGGCATCGTCGACCCCGAGAACCGCGTGCGCGCCGGCGGATATCCGGGCGCCTTCCGCGATCTGCTCGGCATCCGCGTCGACGAGTTCTTCCCGCTCATGGCGGGCGAGAGCGTGACGCTCGACAGCGGCCATACGGCGTCGGTGTGGCTCGAGAACGTCGATGCCCGCGACAGCGAGGTGCGCGCACGCGTGACCAGCGGCGAACGCTCCGGCACGGCGACCTGGACGCGGCGTTCGCTCGGACGCGGGAGCGCGTCGTACCTCGCGACCCGCCCCGACACCGAAGGTCTCGACGCGGTGCTGTCCGATCTGCTCGACGCCGCCGGGGTGGGCCCGGTGGTCGCGTCCGAGCCCGGGCTCGACGTGATCCGACGGGTGGGCGACGGCTCGTCGTTCCTCTTCCTGATCAACCACACGGATGCCGAGCGCTCGGCGTCGGCGTCGGGGCGCGACCTCGTGACGGGGGAGCGGCACGACGGCACCGTGCGGGTGGCATCCGGAGCCGTCGTCGTCGTGGAGGAGGAGCGATGAAGTTCACCGACGGGTTCTGGCAGCTGCGGCCGGGCGTGCGCGCGCTGTACGCGCAGGAGGCGGTCGACATCCGCGAGGTCGAGACGATCGACGGCCCGGGCCTGCGGGTGCTCGCCCCGACGAAGGTGATCGAGCGCCGCGGCGACACGCTGAACCGGCCCGTGCTCACCACGACCCTGTCGTCGCCGGCGGAGGGGGTCGTGCGCGTGCGCATCGAGCATCACACCGGTCGGGGCCGCGGCTGCTCCTTCCCGCTGCCGGGCGCCGGTCGCGGGGCCGGAGCGGTCGATGCGGAGGCGGGGGTGCTGCGCAGTGGGGCCCTCGAGGCGCGGGTGACCGCCGGTGCGCCGTGGGCGCTGTCGTTCCGATCGGACGGCCGTCTGCTCACCGCCAGCGCGGCCAAGGCCCAGGCCTACGTCACCCTCGACGAGGGGGCGCAGGTCGACCGGGCGATCGTCGACCCGGCGGGATCGAGCCCGCCGCGCACGTTCGTCCACGAGCAGCTCGACCTCGGCGTCGGCGAGCTCGTCTACGGCCTCGGCGAGAGGTTCGGGCCGCTGGTGAAGAACGGCCAGTCCGTCGACATCTGGAACGCCGACGGCGGCACCTCCAGTGAGCAGGCGTACAAGAACGTGCCCCTGTACGTCTCGAACCGCGGGTACGGCGTACTCGTCAACGACCCGGGCCACGTGTCCTTCGAGGTGGCCTCCGAGGCGGTCGAGCGCGTGCAGTTCTCCGTCGCGGGCGAGGCTCTGGAGTACTTCGTCTTCGACGGCCCGACCCCGAAGGACGTGCTCTCGCGCTACACGGCTCTCACCGGACGGCCCCCGGTCGTGCCGGCATGGTCGTACGGCCTGTGGCTGTCGACGAGCTTCACCACCGACTACGACGAGGCGACCGTCACCTCGTTCATCGACGAGATGGCCCGCCGCGAGCTGCCCGTGTCGGTGTTCCACTTCGACTGCTTCTGGATGCGCGAGTTCCAGTGGTGCGACTTCGAGTGGGATCCCCGCGTCTTCCCCGACCCCGACGGCATGCTCCGGCGCCTGCACGAGCGTGACCTGCGCGTGTGCGTGTGGATCAACCCGTACATCGGCCAGGCCTCGCCGCTGTTCGCCGAGGCGGCCGAAGCGGGCTACCTCGTGCGCCGAGCCGACGGATCGGTGTGGCAGTGGGACCTGTGGCAGGCCGGAATGGGCCTGGTCGATTTCACCGACCCGGATGCCACCCGCTGGTTCCAGGAGCACCTCCGCCGCCTCGTGCGGCAGGGCGTGGACTGTTTCAAGACCGACTTCGGAGAGCGCATCCCCCTCGACGTCGTCTACGCCGACGGCATCGCGCCCGACCGCATGCACAACCTCTACACCGAGCTGTACAACCGCGCGGTCTACGACGTGCTCGTCCAGGAGCGCGGCGAGGGCGACGCGGTGCTGTTCGCGCGGTCGGCCACGGCCGGCGGGCAGAGCATGCCCGTGCACTGGGGAGGGGACTCCACCTCGACGTTCGCGTCGATGGCCGAGACCCTGCGCGGAGGCCTGTCGCTCGCGATGAGCGGCTTCGCGCACTGGAGTCACGACATCGGCGGCTTCGAAGGGCTTCCGGATGCCGCGGTGTTCAAGCGCTGGACCGCATTCGGCCTGCTCGGAACCCACAGTCGCTTCCACGGATCCGAGTCGTACCGCGTGCCGTGGCAGTTCGACGACGAGGCGGTGGAGATCACGCGCCTGTTCACGAACCTCAAGATGCGGCTGATGCCGTACCTCTTCCAACTCGGTCTGACCGCCGCCGACACCGGCGTGCCGGTCATGCGGCCGATGGCGTTGGAGTTCCCCGACGACCCGGCCGTCGCCCACCTCGATCGGCAGTACATGCTCGGCTCCGACCTCCTCGTCGCGCCGGTGTTCTCGGCCGAGGGCGATGTGGAGTTCTACCTCCCCGAGGGGCGCTGGACCCACCTGCTGAGCGGCGAGACGGTCGAGGGCGGACGGTGGCTGCGCGAACGCCACGGCTTCGACAGCCTGCCGCTGTACGCCCGCCCGGGCGCTGTCATCCCGTGGGGGGCGCGGGGGGACCGACCCGACTACGACTACCTCGACGGACTCGAGGTGCGCGTCTTCCCCGGCGGCAGCGGAACGCGCGAGATCATCGTCACGACCCCCGACGGGCGATCGTCCGTCCTCACCGTCGACCTCGAGGAGCCCTCCCGATGACCCTTCCCCCGACGGCCGGCTCGACCGACTACCGCGACAGCGGGCTCGTCTTCCCCGAGGGCTTCACGTTCGGCTCGGCCACGGCGTCGTACCAGGTGGAGGGAGCCGCGGCGCAGGACGGCCGGCTCCCCTCGATCTGGGACACCTTCAGCAAGACCCCGGGTCGCGTCTGGAACGGCGACACCGGCGACGTGGCCTGCGACCACTACCACCGCTGGGAGGCCGACCTCGATCTCATGGCGGAGCTGGGCCTCGGCGCCTACCGGTTCTCGATCGCGTGGCCGCGCATCGTCCCCGAGGGCACCGGCGCGGTCAACCAGGCGGGCGTCGACTTCTACTCGCGCCTCGTCGACGGCCTGCTCGAGCGGGGCATCCGGCCGGTGGCGACGCTGTACCACTGGGATCTGCCGCAGACCCTGGAGGATGCCGGCGGTTGGCCGATGCGCGCGACGGCCGACGCCTTCGAGCGCTACGCCGAGATCATGGGCGCGGCTCTGGGCGATCGCATCCACACCTGGACGACGCTGAACGAACCCTGGTGCTCGGCCTACCTCGGCTACGGGCAGGGCGGACACGCGCCGGGGCGACACGAACCGGCCGCCGCGCTCGCCGCGGTGCACCACCTGAACCTCGCGCACGGCCGCGCGGTGCAGGCGCTGCGGGCCACCTCGACCGGCGACCCGGAGTACTCGGTGACGCTGAACTTCCACGTGCCGCGAGGCCGCGGTGAGCAGGCGGCGGAGGCGGTGCGACGCGTGGACGCCCTCGCCAACCGGGCCTTCACCGGCCCGATGCTGCGCGGGGCCTATCCCGACGACCTGCTGGCCGACACGGCATCCGTCACCGACTGGTCGTTCGTGCACGAGGGCGACCTGGAGGCCATCCATCAGCCCCTCGACGTGCTGGGCGTGAACTACTACTCCACCGTCACCGCGCAGATCTGGGACGGGGTGTCGCCGAAGCAGAGCAACGACGGACACAAGGCCGCCGCCGGCGGCACGGCGTGGCCCGGGAGCGACGACGTGCTCGAGTTCCTGCCGCAGCCGGGCCCGTCGACCGCCATGGGCTGGAACATCGCGCCCGAGGGACTCGAGGAGCTCCTGCTTTCGCTGCGCGAGCAGTTCCCGCAGCAGCCGCTCATGGTGACCGAGAACGGCGCCGCGTTCGACGACGTCGTGGCCGACGACGGGTCCGTCCCCGACCCGGAACGGCTCGACTACCTGCGCCGTCACTTCACCGCCGCCCACCGCGCCCTCGAGCAGGGCGTCGATCTGCGCGGCTACTTCGTGTGGTCGCTGATGGACAACTTCGAATGGGGCTACGGCTACGCGAAGCGCTTCGGCATCGTCCGCGTCGACTTCGACACCCTCGAGCGCACCGTGAAGGACAGCGGGCGCTGGTACGCCGGGCTCGCGCGCACGGGGGTGCTGCCGGCCTGAGGCATCTCCTCAGCCGAAGCGCTCGCGCAGGCGGGGGATGATCTCCTCGCCGTACATGCGCAGGAACTCCTCCTGGTCGTGTCCGGGGTCGTGGAACACGAGGTGGCGGAAGCCGAGGTCGACATAGCGCGCGATGCGGTCGACGTGCTCGTCGGGGTCGGTGGAGACGATGAAGCGGGATGCCGCCCGCTCGATCGGCAGCTCGTCGGCCAGGCGCTGCATCTCGAGCGGATCGTGAACGCTCATCTTCTCTTCCGCCGACAGGGCCAGCGGCGCCCAGAAGCGGGTCTTCTCCAGTGCGGTGTCGTGGTCGGGGTGAAACGACACCTTCACCTCCATCAGGGTGTCGATGTCGTCACGCGTGCGGCCCGCCTTCGACAGGCCGTCGTCGAGCGCGGGCAGAAGCGTCTCCGCGTAGAGGGAGGGGTCTTTGCCGCTCGTGGTGATGTAGCCCTGGGCGATCCGGCCCGCCAGACGCGTCGCCGCCGGACCGGAGGCGCCGATGTAGATCGGGACCTTCTGCTCGGGGCGGTCGTAGATGGTGGCATCCTTCACCGAGTAGTACGTGCCGTCGAAGGTGACGCGGTCCTCGCTCCACAGCCTGTCGATGAGGGTGATCGCCTCTTTCAGTCGCTGGAAGCGCTCAGGACCCTCGGGCCAGTCGAGACCGAGGGTCACCTCGTTGAGCGCCTCGCCCGTGCCGACGCCGAGCGCCACCCGGCCGGGGAACATCACGCCCAAGGTCGCGAACACCTGGGCGATGACACCCGGGTGGTAGCGGAAGGTCGGGGTGAGCACGCTCGTGCCGATGATCACGCGTTCGGTGCGCGCGCCCAGCGCGCCGAGCCACGGGAGGGCGTTCGGGGCGTGGCCGCCGTCGTGTCGCCACGGCTGCAGGTGGTCGGAGAGGAAGACGGAGTCGAAGGCCATCTCCTCGGCCAGGACGCCAAAGTCAAGGAGCTCGTTGGGCCCGAACTGCTCGCTCGAGGCCTTGTATCCCAAACGCAGGGGTACGCCCATGGTCGTCCTCACTCGGCGACGGCGAGGCCGCCGTACAGATCGGTGCGCCGGTCGCGCAGGAACGGGCGGGTCGCGCGGATGGATGCCACGCGGGCAGCATCCATGTCGGCCACCGCCACCCCGTCGCCCTCGTCGACGACCGCGAGGATCTCGCCGCTCGGGCCGTAGACCGCGCTCGTGCCGAAGTAGTCCTTCACGCCCTCGACGCCGGACCGGTTGGCGCACACGACGTACATGCCGTTCGCGACGGCTTGGGCGCGCAGCTCGAGCTGGAAGACCTCTTTCATGGGGGCGCTGGCACAAGCGACCGGGATCGACAGGACCACCCCGCCGTCCAGCGCGACCAGGCGGCCGAGCTCGGGGAAGTGCCGCTCGTAGCAGATGATCGTGCCGACCGGACCGACCGTCGTGTCGACCGCCGCCGGCGGTTCCTGCCCGGGACGGAAGTAAAACTTCTCGGGGAAGCCGTTAGAGAACGGCAGGTGCGACTTGCGATATACCTGCACCAGCTCGCCGTCGACGAACGTGCACGCGGTGTTCGCGTAGACGCCCGGTACCTCGCGGCTCTCGAAGATCGACGAGACGATGCTCACCCCGTGACGGCGCGACGCGTCGCGGACCATCGCGTTCGAGGGGCCGTCGAGGGACTCGGCGTGCACGAAGAAGTCGGGGTCGGGCTCGGGCTGCACGAAGGGGGCCGCGAACAGCTCGGGCAGGACGATCAGCCCGGCCCCCTCGCCGACGGCCTCGGCGATCAGGCGATCGGTCGCCTCCAGCACGTCGTCGCGATCCTGCCCGGTGGCCAGCTGCAGGGCGGCGACCCGCGAGACGGCGCTCACGCGAGGCCCATCTCGGTCGACAGCTCGCCGATGACGTCGTCGAGCACCGAGAGGGCGAACGAGATCTCGTCCTCGTTGATGATGAGCGGCGGTGTCAGACGCAGCACGTTGTTGTTCGCGCTGAGGTACAGGCCCTGGCGCCAGGCCGAGGCGACCAGCTTCTGCATCGGGGCGGCGGCCGCCCCGACCGCACCGAACGGAACGAGAGGTTCGCGGGTGGCCGGGTCGGTGACGAACTCGACGCCGTAGAAGAGGCCGATGCCGCGGACGTCGCCCATCACCGGGTACCGGCTCTGCAGCGCGCGGAGGCCGGCATCCAACTGCGCCCCACGGGCGCGCACGTTGTCGAGGATGTTCTCCTCTTCCATGATCCGCAGGGATGCCAGCGCGCTGGCCGCCGCGAGCGGGTGACCCGCGTAGGTCTGTCCGCCCCAGAACTTGTTCTCGTTCAGCCACGCGCGCGAACGCTCGCCCACCGTCATGGCGCCGAGCGGCACGTAGCCGGAATTCAGACCTTTGGCGCTCGTGACGATGTCGGGCACGACGTCCCAGTTCTGCACCGCGAAGTACTCGCCCGTGCGGCCGTAGCCGGCCATGACCTCATCGCAGATGAGGAAGATGCCGTGGCGATCGCACACCTCGCGGAGCGAGGCGAGGTAGCCGTCCGGCGGGACCAGGATGCCGTTGGTGCCCGTGACGGTCTCGATGACGATCGCGGCGATGGTCGACGGATCCTCGTACTGCAGGATCTCCTCGACGTGAGGCGCGCCCAGGCACACCGGATCCTCCTCGGGAGGACGGCCGCTCGGGGTGCGGTACACGTACGGGTCGTGGAACCGGACGACGCCCGGGACGCCCGGGCCGCCCGCATGGTGGTGGCGCGGGTCGCCGGTCAACGACAGCGCTCCCGCCGTCGCGCCGTGGTACGAGCGATAGCGCGCCATCACCTTCGGGCGCCCGGTGATGTGCTGCGCCAGACGCACGGCGTTCTCGTTCGCCTCGGCGCCGCCGGTGGTGAAGAAGCTCATCTCCAGGTCGCCCGGGGCGATCTCGGCGATGCGCTCGCCGAGCTCGGCGCGCGCGCGGACGGCGAAGTTCGGGCCCATGTACGCCATGGTGCGCACCTGGTCGACGATGGCCTCGACGAGCTTCGGGTGCTGGTGGCCCAGGTTCAGGTTGACCAGCTGCGACTGGAAGTCGAGGTAGCGGTTGCCCTCCGTGTCCCAGAACCAGCTGCCCTCGCCGTGCGAGATCGCGGCCTGTGCGGGCTTTCCCTGCACGGACCAGGAGCGGATGACGTAGCGCTGCTCGGCCTCCTGGATGCGCGAGGTCGTCCAGGTGTCGCTCGCGGTGTCCAGGCTCACGGGGCCACCTCCGCTCCGAAGGCGGCGAGACGGGCGAGGGGGCGGCCGGTGTTCGCGGCGACGCACGCGATCACGATCTCGTCGGGGCGCGGGGCGTCGGGGATCACGAGGGTGATCGTCTGATGGTGCGAGCGGGTCTTGGCATCCAGCTTGTGCTTCAGCGGCACGTCGATCGCGGCACCGGTGAGCCCGACCTTCTCGGCGGCGGGCAGGAGTTCGGTGCCTCCCGCGGCCGTGCGGAACTCGTTGCCGAAGCGCAGGTTGTGGATGAGCGCCGAGCCGTGCTCGACCTCTCCGCCGAGTCCCACCAATGCGGCCTTGCCGAAGGCCTCGACCTCCGCGTCGAGCAGGTCGACGCACGCGGGGCCGAGCAGGCGTCCGATCTCGGCGCCGATCTCGTCGGCCGTGCTGACCAGGTCCTGCACATAGGCGCCGGTGCCGTACGGGTTGGCGATGACGGCGGCCACCCAGGCGACGACGTGCGTCGAGGGCAGGTCCTGCCCGTTCTCGCGGAGGGTCTCCTCGCGGTGACGGACGATCTTGCGGACGGAGAGGGTCATTGCGGCGCTCGATTCTCTGAACTCGGGGTGAGGTGATAGGCCTCGGGACGACGGTCTCCGAGGGGGCGGTTGAAGGGATCGTTCCGGCGGGCGGGGCGCGACCCGATGGGGTCGATGCGCGCGGTGACGATGGCGGGGGTGTCGGGCGCCGGGCCGGCGAGGAGCCACCCGTCGGGTCCGACGATGACGCTGTCGCCGATGAAGCGCTGGCCGCGTTCGATGCCGACGCGACTGCAGGCCGCGACGAAGACCTGGTTCGAGTGGGCGTTGGCCATCGCCATCATGTTCGCCAGCGACGGGCCCGGCTGCTGCCCCGGATTGGGGACCCAGTCGCTCGGGGCGAGGACGAGGTCGGCGCCCTGCAGGGCGAGGCTGCGCGCGCTCTCGGGGAACCACGCGTCGTAGCAGATGAGCATCCCCACGCGGCCGAAGGGGGTCTCGACGACGGGGAAGCCGTCTCCGGCGTCGAACACGTCCTTCTCGGTGTTCCACAGGTGCACCTTGCGATACACCGCCTCCACACCGGAGGGCGAGATGAGCACCGCGCTGTTGTAGACCCGGTCGCCGTCTCGTTCGCCGACCCCGCCGCAGATCCATACGTCCAGCTCCCGAGCGAGCTCGTGCCACGCGACGATCGTCGGTCCGTCGGGGATCGGCTGCGAAGCGGCGTACGACTCGGCGTAGTCGGTGAAGGCCCATCCCGCGCTCGCGCACTCGGGAAGCACGATGACGCGGGCGCCGAGGGCGGCGGCATCCCGGATCGCTGTCTCGCTCGACGCGATGTTCGCGGGGATGTCGCCGATCTGCGGATCGAACTGCGCGCAGGCGATGAGGAAGTCGGTGCTCATGGTGTCTCGCTCTCGCGAGGGCGGGCGCGTGCCCGCCCTCGCTCGGGGTCGGGTTACTTGCCGCCCTCGGTGAGGGTTACGGTGGCGGGGGTCCAATCGGCGCCCGTGACGTCGACCCCCTTGGCCTCGAGCAGCTTCAGCGCCGCGGCGTTGAGGTCGGTCCGGTAGGCGTCCGTGCCGGGATCCTTCGTGAGGACACCGCCCTCGATGCCGACCTGGACGGTGCGCTTCCAGTCCTCTTCGGACAGCGCGCCGATGCCGGCCGTCGACGGCCACATGAGCTTGTTGATCTCGTTCATCATCCAGGCCTGGTGCGTGTGGCCGAGCGCGCTGCCCTGGGCGACGACCATGTCGACGCACGCGTCGGCGTCGTCGCGGCAGAAGGCCCAGCCCTCGTTCGTCCCGGCGAGGAAGCGCGTCGCGATGTCGGCGTTGTCGCCCTCGGCGAGCCAGTCGCCGCGGGCGTAGACACCGTCTTCGAGCGTGCCGTAGCCGAGCTTCTGGAAGTCCAGCACCGAGAAGTCGGACGGCTGGTACAGCTTTCCGGTCGCGGGGTTGACGGTCTCGAGCAGCTGGGCGTACTCGTTGTAGGTCTTGGCCTGGACCGAGTCGGCCTCGCGGTTCAGCAGCATCGACATGTCGAAGGGCTGCTGGAGCACCGTGATGTCGGTCGTCGGGTCGATGCCCTCCGCCTTGAGCGCCGCGTACAGCGTGAGCTCGTTTCCGCCGCCCCAGCTGCCCATCTTGGTGCCCTTGAGGTCGGTCAGGGACGAGATGCCGCTGTCGGCCCACGACACCTGGAGGTAGGCGCCGCGCTCGAAGGTCTGCGAGATGTTGACCACATCGGCGCCCTGCTCGCGCGACGCCATGCTCTTGATGACGTGGCTCACGGCGAACTCGGCGTTGCCGCTGGCGAGCACCTGCTGGGGGACGACGTTCGTGCCGCCCTCCTGGATGGTGACGTCGAGGCACTGGTCGGCGTAGAAGCCCTTGTCCTTGGCGGCGTAGTACCCCGCGAACTGGGCCTGGGTGACCCACTGGAGGACGACGGTCACCTTGTCGACGGAGGCGCAATCGGCGTTCGCGGACGGGGCGGCGGCTTCGGCGGAGCCGCCCATGCCGGCGCAGCCGGCGAGGGAGAGCAACAGACCGGCGGCAGCGGTGACGGCGCCGGCGCGGCGGAGGGTGGGGGTCATGACGGGTCCTCTCGGGTACGGGTGGTGCGTTCGGGTGCGCGTGCGGTGGTACGGAGGGTGGGGCGTTCGGGTGAGGGGGTGGGTCAGGATGCCACGGCGCGTCGCCACGGAACGACGAGCGCCTCGACGAGGGCGACGAGGGCGTACAGCGCCAGGCCGATGGCGCTGGCGAGGGCGACGGCGGCCCAGGTGAGGTCGAAGCGCGACACGGCCGCGCTGTTCGCGATGACGACGCCCAGCGCCTGGGCTGTCCCGCCGAAGTACTCGGCGACGATGACGGCGATGACCGACATCGTCGAGCCGATCCGCAGCCCGTCGAAGAGCGACGGGAGGGCGCCCGGTAGACGTACGAACCACAGCAGCTGGCCGCGGGTTCCCGACAGCGAGTCGAGCAGCTCGCGGTGCAGCGGGTCGACGCGCAACAGGCCGCGCGTGGTGTTGACGACGACGGGGAAGGCCACCGCGACCGTCGCCACGGCGATCTTCGACATGAGCGAGGTGCTTCCGAACCACGCGTTGAAGATCGGTGCGAGCGCGACGATCGGCGCGCAGCTCGCGATGGCGACGAGCGAGAGCACCACCTTCGCGACGCCCTCGAACAGGGTGATGACGATGGCGCCGACGACGCCCAGGATGCCGCCCAGCACGACGGCCGAGACGATCGCCGTCGTCGTCGGAACCGCCGCGGCGAGCAACTGGGGAGCATCGGACACGAGGGCGGCGGCGATCGTGGTGGGGGCCGGAAGAAGGTAGGCCTGGATGCCGCCGAGGCTCACGACGACCTGCCAGAGCGCCAGGACCACAGCGCCGAGGACGGCCGCGGGGGCAAGTGTGCGGATCACGCCCGTGCCGGTGGAGAACCGGACGGGACGGGCCGGAGAGAAGGCGCTCACGGGGTCACGCTCTCGTACGGGTCGAGGACGGCGTGCAGGGCCGTACGCACGCGGCTCTCGGCGGCGTAGAACTCCGGGGCCACGCGCGTGTCGTCGGTGCGGGGGAAGGGCAGGTCGATCGCGATACGCTCGGCGATGCGCCCGGGGCGGGGCGACATCACGACGACCTCGGTCGAAAGGAAGGTCGCCTCGGGGACGCTGTGGGTGACGAAGACGATCGTCGTGCCGGTGGCCCGCCAGATCCGCAGCAGTTCGCGTTGCATGTGCTCGCGGTTCATCTCGTCGAGCGCGCCGAGCGGCTCGTCCATGAGGAGGACGCGGGGCTGCATGGCCAGGGCGCGGGCGATCGCGACGCGCTGCTGCATCCCGCCCGACAGCTGCCGGGGTCGGTGGTCGGCGAACGCCGTGAGGCGGACGAGCTCGAGCATCTCGTCGGCCCGCGCGCGGCGTTCGGCGCGCGGCACGCCCTGCACCTGCAGCGGAAGCTCGATGTTGCGCCGGACGGTGCGCCAGTCCATCAGGCCCGGCGCCTGGAACGCCATGCCGTACTGACGTGTACGTCGCGCCTCGCGGGCCGTCATCCCGGCGACGGTGACCGTTCCCGAGGTGGGCGGGATGAGGTCTCCGATCACGCGAAGCAGTGTGCTCTTGCCGCAGCCCGAGGGGCCGAGCAGCGAGACGAACGCGCCGGAGGGGATCTCCAGGTCGATGTGGTCGAGCGCGAGCGTGCTTCCGGAGGAGGTGACGAACTCCTTCGAGACGCCGGACAGCTGGATGGCGGGGGCGGTCATGAGGACCTCTTCCTGAGGGTGAGCCACTCGACGAGGACGATGAATTGGACGAAGACGATGCCGGCGAGTGAGGCGACCAGGATGGCGGCGTAGAGGTTCGCCGGGGCGAGGGAGTAGTAGTAGGCGGCGGTGAGGATGGCGCGCCCGATGCCGGCGCCGGTGCCGGCCGACAGTTCGCCGACGATCGCGCCGATGACGGCCGCGGTCGCGGCGAGTCGCAGGCCGGTGAAGAAGCTGGGGAGGGCGGTCGGGATGCGCACGTGCACCAGCACGCGCCAGCGTGATGCCGAGATCGACCGCAGGAACTCCACGTGCAGGGGGTCGGCCGCGTTGAGCCCGGTCAAGGTGTTCAGCGTGACCGGGAAGAAGGAGAGGTAGGCCGCGATGACGGTGACGGCGATCCAACTGGGAAGACCGGCGCTGCCGATCCACACGACGATGATCGGGGCGAGGGCGACGAGGGGGATGGTCTGGCTGACGATCAGCCACGGGAGCGTGGCCTTCCCGAGGAGCGGGATCTCGCGCAGGAGCATCGCGAGGAGGGCGCCGATCACGGCGCCGATGAGCATGCCGTACAGGGACTCCCGCAGCGTCACGCTGGTCTCGACGAGGTAGTACGACAGCAGTGTCCCGCCGCCCGCGACGTTGGCGGGCGAGGCGAGAGCGCCGACGATCTGGGCGATGTGGGGCATCGCCGCGTCCGTGGTCGCGATCGGGAAGGGGAGGTTCAGGCCGGGGATGACGTCGCCGAAGGCGCGGCCGAGCGCTTTGTAGCCCTCCCACACCAGGCCGGCCGAGACGATCAGGGCCGCCGCGATGGCGAAACTGCGCAGGGGGGCGAACACGCTGGCCGCTCGACGCCGAGACGGCGGCGTGGCCGCGGTACGCGATGGCGAGGCATCGCGGGGGCGGGTCACGAGGTGAGCGGTCATCTCTCTCCAGTGGTTCATCCAGCGAACCGACGGTTCGCTCTTGTGACCATCATGGAGGAGCGGCATTTCCGCGAGAGGCGGGGGAGGTTACTGCTGTGTTTCGAGTTGTCCCGCAAAGGCAACTGCCCCCGGTGCGCCGAAGGCGCCGGGGGCAGTCGAGGAGATGCGCGTCACGAAGAACGCGTCGTGCGCCCGTCCAGATCGGTCCCCGCTCGCTGCAGCAGACGGGCCAAGCTCGCGGCACGCTCCGTCACGGCGGTGACCGCGCCGTCGATCCGCTCGTCGAGTCGGTAGTTCGGTCCGCTCGTCCACACGGCGTATCTCGCCGCGCCGTCGATCAGCACAGGGGCGGCAATGGCGGTCAGCCCCTCTTCGAGCTGGCTGCGGGTCACCGCGTAGCCCTGCTCGCGAACGGTGGCGATCTCGGCCAGGAAATCGTCGTAGGTGGTGAAACCCGCGGGCAGTCGGCCCGCAGCGGCATCCTTCTCGAAATCGGCGCGACCCAGCTCCGGATCGTTCCAGGCGAGCAGGACGCGTCCCGTCGATGTCCGCCAGCTCGACAGCAGGCGCGGCACCGGCCGGGGTGCGTGACCGATGAGGTGCGGGCCGCTGGCCTCCATAAGCACCGTGACCTGCGACCCCGTCAGGGTGTCGATGCCCGCCGTCTCGCCCGTGGTCGCCGCGATGTCGGCCAGCACGTCACGGACGTACCGGGTGAGAGACCCCCCGGTGACGACGCTCTCGGTCATCAGGATCAGATCGAGCGACAGGCGGGAACGCTTGGTCACCGGGTCGGAGACGATCCACCCTTCGCGTTCGAGGGTCGTCAGGATGCGATAGCAGGTGGCCTTGGCCACTCCGCACGCCCGCGCGAGCTCCGAGAGTCCGAGTCCCTCGGGATGGGCCGCGACCGTCCGCACGATCGCGACGGTCTTCTGGATCTGGCCGGCATCCGAGCCGCTGCGCACAGCGGGCTCGGTGGTCTCGGTCACGAGAAGGCCTTGCCGAGCGCGGCGATGGTCTGCATCTTGGTCGGTCCGAGCGGGTTCAGCACCGGCACCCGCACACCCGCCGCGACGTACTCCTCCAGCTTGTCGGCGGCCTGGGCCGTGGACCCTGCGGCACACACCCGTCGTACGGCTTCGTCCGGCACCAGCCGCATGGCGCGGCGGATGTCCTCGGGGCGCGCGGGCCACCCCGCGATCTCCTGGATGCGGGTGACGAGCTCGGGCTCGACGCCGCAGTGCTCGGCGATGTGGGGCTGCTGCATGAGGTACAGCGTAAGGAACGCGCGGCACTCGTCGAGGGCGGCCGCGGGGTCGTCGTCGTCGACCGCGACGGCGATGGCCTGCGTCATGTCGAGGGCGGTGACGCCGTCGGTCCGCTTGGCCAGCCCCGCGCCGATGTGCGTCGCGGCGAAGTCGAGGTAGGACACCGGCAGCAGGAAGTCGAGATAGACGCCGTCCATCGTCTGTCCGGCGAGCTCCAGCATGCGGGGCCCGACCGCTCCGGCATAGATGGGGATGTCGACGGCGACGTTCTCGGCGTACATCCGGTCGAACCGCACGCCGTCCATCTGCACGAACTCCCCCGAGAACGTCACTTCCTCGTTGCGGAAGAAGGACTGCAGGACGCCGACGTACTCGCGCATCGCGGTGACCGGCTTGCGAAGCGGCGTCCCGACGCGCGTGGCGAGCGGCTCCCACCACGCGCCGAGGCCGCAGATGATGCGCCCAGGTGCCAGCTCGTCGAGGGTCTTGAAGGTCACCGCCATCAGGGCGGCGTTGCGCGTCTTGTTGTTGACCACGCCGGATCCGATGCGGACCGTGCGCGTCCGCGCGGCGAGAAGAGCCATGAGCGAGACGGCGTCGCGGGTCAGGCGACCTTCGGCGACCCAGAGCGAGTCGAAGCCGAAATCCTCGGCCATCTCCGCGGCCGCCCAGGTCTCGTCGAGGGTGAATCGCTCGCCCAGGTGGATGCCGAGGGGAATGCGCATGATGAGGGTCCTGTCGTCGGAGGTCAGCAGGTGGGGAGGGTGCGCGCGAGGTACGAACCGCGCCCGCGGATGGCCGCCTCGGTGGGTTCGCCGTCGCGCGCGACGAGCTCGCCGCGGGCGTACACGGCGGCGGGAGCGCCGCGGACGGTCATCCCCTCGTAGACGCTGTAGTCGGCGAGGCTGTGGTGGGTCTCGGCGCTGAGGGTGCGCTCGGCCTCGGGATCCCAGACGACGATGTCGGCGTCGGCGCCCGCGACGATCGCGCCCTTGCGCGGCGCGAGTCCGAAGGTCCGCGCCGGCGCCGTGGCGGTGAGCTCCACGAAGCGTTCGAGCGAGATGCGACCGGTGCCGACGCCCGCGGAATACATCACCATCAGGCGTTCCTCCACACCGGGGACGCCGTTCGGGGTGGCCGAGAAGATGCCCTTGCCGACGTCCTTCTGGGGCATCTCGGGGTCGGTGGTCTGCAGGGCGAACGCGGCGTGATCGGTGCCAATCGTGTCGATCGTGCCGTTGGACACGGCGGCCCAGAGTTCCTCGCGATTGGCCTGTTCGCGGATGGGCGGAGAGCAGATGTACCCCGCGGCCCGTGAGCCCGCATCGGCGTAGTCCTCGTACGCGGTGACGAGGTACTGCGGGCACGTCTCGGCGCGTACATCCGCTCCCGCGTCGCGCCGGGTGCGGACGACGCGCGCCGCATCCGCGGCGGAAACGTGAACGATGAAGAGGGGGGTGTCGACGTGCTCGGCGAGGGTGATCGCCCGATGTACGGCCTCGACCTCGGCGTCGGCGGGATGCGCGTGCAGGTGCTCGTGCTCGGCCGTGCGGCCGGCATCCGTCAGCCGCTCGACGGCGTCGGCGATCATGTGGCCGTTCTCGGCGTGCACCATCGGGAGCGCGCCGCACTCCCGTGCCGCGCGGAAGCCGCGGATCAGCACGTCATCGGACACCATCGAGCCGGGGTACGCCATGAAGAACTTCCAGCTCGCGGCTCCGTGCTCCCGGGTCAACCGGGTGAGGCGCTCGAAGGTGTCGTCTTCGCCCGCGGTCGCCGGCACGATCGGGTGGAAGCCGAAGTCGATGACGCAGGATGCCTCGGCGGCCGCGCGCCGAGCGTGGAAGGCGTCATCGATCGCCGTGCCGGCGGGAGCGCGGACGAAGTCGACGATCGTCGTCGTCCCCCCGCACGCCGCGGCGACGGTGCCGGAGAAGAAGTCGTCGGCGGTGCGGGTCGCGCCGCTGGCCACGCGATGCTCGAGATGGGTGTGCGTGTCGACGCCGCCGGGCAGCAGATACGTACCCGTGACGTCAATCCGCCGAGCGTCGGCGGGCGGGGTGGCGTCCGGGGCCAGGATCGCGGCGATGCGCGTCCCTTTGACGAGCACGTCGGCGCGAACGCGGCCTTCGCTGCTCACGACGGTGCCGCCGTGCAAAATGAAGGTGTCCATGTCACTCGGTTCATTCAGTGGACTGTTGGTTCACTGAACATAGAGCGTCTGCATTACGCGCGTGTTTCCCCCTGTCCCGGTCCCGCCGTGCGCAACGGCGGAAGACGCGGTCGACACGCCGCCGCGGGCAGGTACGCATCGACGGGTCGGGCAATCGACCCGCCGATGTGTACATGGACGGGACTTCAGCCCGGTCCCGGCGTGGCACCGGCCGGAGCCGAGCCACGACGGCCCGGGCCGTGACCCGGCGTCACGCCGTCTTCGCGATCCTGACCCGGATGTCCTTCATCAGCGGCTGATCGCTCTGGCGGCTGTAGTCATCGGGGCCGAGCAGCACGTTCAGCTCCGGGAAGTAGCCGGCGGCGCTGCCGCGCGGGGTGTCGTACCCCAGGGCGCGGAACGCGGTCACACGGCGCACCGACCCGTCTCGCGAGGTCGCCACGATGTCGACGAGGTCGCCCTCGGCGAGACCGCGTTCCTTCATGTCGCGCCGGTTCATGAACACCAGCTCGCGGATGTTGCGGACGCCGCGGTAGCGGTCGTCGGCCGAGTAGATGGTCGTGTTCCACTGGTCGTGCGAGCGCATGGTCTGCAGCACCAGCACGTCGGCTTCCTCGGGGATGACGTTCGGCAGTTCGGCATCCGAGAACTCCGCCTTGCCGGAGGGCGTCTGGAACTCGCGCTCGCGCGCGGGCTGAGGGATGCGGAATCCGTACTGCTGGCGCACCAGCTCGTTGAAGCCCTCGAAGCCGGGCAGCGCCTTCGCCATCGTGTCGCGGATGCGGTCGTAGTCACCCACGTACCACTCCCACGGGGTCGCCGAGCCGGGCATGGTCGCCCGCGCGATGCGCGCGATGATCTCGGGTTCGCTGAGCAGGTGCGGCGACGCGGGCTTGCGGGAGCCGAGCGAGAGCATGACGGAGCTCATGGCATCCTCGGTCGAGATCGACTGCGGGCCCGCCTCCTGCATGTCGCGCTCGGTGCGGCCGAGGCACGGGAGGATGAGCGCCTCCTTGCCGTGGGTGAGGTGACTGCGGTTGAGCTTGGTGCTCACGTGCACGGTCAGCTCGCAGCGGCCCATGCCCTCGGCGGTCAGCTTGGTGTCGGGAGCGGCCCGCACGAAGTTGCCGCCCATGCCGAGGAACACCTTGAGGTCACCACGGTGCAGGGCCGCGACCGTGTGCACGGTGTCGAGGCCGGGCTCGCGCGGCGAGGTGATGCCACACACCTCGTCGAGCTTCGCCAGCCATTCCTCGGTGGGCTTGTGGTTGATGCCGCAGGTGCGGTTGCCCTGCACGTTGCTGTGGCCGCGCACGGGGGAGGGACCGGTGCCCTTGCGGCCGACGTTGCCGCGGAGCAGCAGCAGATTGACGATCTCGCGCACCGTGTCGACGCCGTGCTGGTGCTGGCTGACTCCGAGGCACCAGCTGATCACGCACGCCTTCGAGGCGAGATAGATGTCGGCGGCCACGCGGATCTCGGCCTCGGTGAGTCCCGCCTGCTCGACGAGCTCCGACCACGGCGTCGCCTCGACGAGGGCGCGGTAGGCGTCGAGGCCGCTCGTGTACTGGTCGAGGAAGGCCTGGTCGAGCGCCGTGGGGTCGGTCTTCGACGCCTCGAACACCACTTTCGCCATACCGCGGACGAGGGCCAGGTCGCCGCCCGGGCGCACCTGCAGGTTCATCGTGCTCGTGGGGGTGCTGTTGAACGTCGCCATGTCGACGATCTCGTGCGGCACGATCGTGCGGGTGCCCGCGACCTCGCGCAGCGGGTTGACGTGCACGACCTGGGCGCCGCGATCGATGGCCTCGGCGAGGCTCGTGAGCATGCGGGGGGCGTTCGAGGCGGCGTTGACGCCGAGCACGAAGAGGGCGTCGCACGCCTCCCAGTCCTCGAGGTCGGCCGTGCCCTTGCCGGTGGCGAGGGATGCCGTGAGCCCGCGGCCCGAGCCCTCGTGGCACATGTTCGAGCAGTCGGGGAGGTTGTTCGTCCCGAGCTCGCGCGCGAACAGCTGGTAGAGGAACGACGCCTCGTTGCTCAGGCGGCCGGAGGTGTAGAACGCCGCCTGATCGGGGGAGTCCAGGGCCGTGAGGTGCTGCGCGATCAGGCGGAACGCGTCGTTCCACGAGATCGGCACGTAGTGGTCGGTCGCGGCGTCGTACGCCATCGGCCCCACCAGCCGCCCGGCGTCCTCGAGTTCGAAGTCGCTCCACTGCGACAGCTCGCTCACGGAGTGCTCGGCGAAGAACTCCTTGCCCACGCGCTTGTGGGTCATCTCCCACGTGACGTGCTTGATGCCGTTCTCGCAGATGTCGAGGGTGACGCCCTTGTCGTCGGGCCACGCGCATCCCGGGCAGTCGAAGCCGCTCTTCGGGTGGTTCATCGTGAACATCGCCTTGGTGCCCGCCAGGGGCTGACGCTGTTCGTAGAGCACCTTGCCCACGGTGAGGGCGGCGCCCCATCCGGCGGCGGGATGCTCGTAGGGGCCGGTGCTCGACCACTCGCCGTCGACCTGCGGCCCGAGGCCTCCCTGGCGCGGTTCCTCGGTCATCAGCCCGAACGACTCACCCATGTTCACCCTCCGTGGTTTCCGGCGCCGAGCCGGTGGCATCCACACACCGCGCGCACGAACGTCAGCGTACGCCCGCGACCTCTTCCGCCACGGGGGTTGTGGATGGGACGACGATGCGATCCGCGCGGGTGTACAGGTTCATGCTCGACCCGCGGACGAAGGCGGCGAGCGTGAGGCCCGCGCGCTCGGCGAGTTCGACGGCGAGCGACGACGGCGCCGACACGGCCGAGAGCATCGGGATGCCGGCCATCACGGCCTTCTGCACGAGTTCGAAGCTCACGCGGCCCGACACCTGCAGCACCGTCTCACGCAGGGGAAGGCGGTCGTTCAGCAGAGCCCACCCGACGACCTTGTCGACGGCGTTGTGTCGACCCACGTCTTCGCGGGCGACGAGGAGCTCGCCCGTCGTGCCGTCGAAGAGTGCGGCCCCGTGGAGGCCGCCGGTCTTGTCGAACGTCTTCTGCTGCTCGCGCAGCCGGTCGGGGAAGGCCGCGACATCGTGTGCCGGCACCGACAGCGCGTCACGGGAGACGTCGTAGGTCGAGACCTTCTCGACCGCCTCGATCGACGCGGTGCCGCACACCCCGCACGAGCTCGTCGTGTAGAAGGAGCGGGCGATGTCGGGGGAGGGCAGGGCCACGCCCGGCGCGAGCGTGAGGTCGAGCACGTTGTAGGTGTTGCCGTCGGCGCCTCCCGTGCCCGGACCGCCGCAGTGGATCGCGCGGGCGAACTGGTCGCCGCGGCTGATCACGCCCTCCGACACGAGGAAGCCGGCGGCGAGCTCGACGTCGTGGCCGGGCGTGCGCATCGTCACGGCGAGCGGCGATCCGGCGACGCGGATCTCGAGCGGCTCCTCGACCGCGATGGCATCCGGTCGCTGTCGGTTCGCCCCCTCGAGGGTGATGCGCGTCACCCGGCGCGAGGTGGTGAGACGGCCCATGTCAGGACCGCACCGACGGGAGCTGGGGGGACATGGGTCGAGCGTACGCCCGGCCGACGCGGGACCGGCCCGGGAACCCCACGTTCCCGGGCCGGTGGTACGGCGTCCTCGATCAGGCCGTGACGGTGCGACGACCCAGCACGCGCACCACGGCGCCGGCGATGAGGGCTCCCGCGATCGGGGCGACGATGAAGACCCACAGCTGGCTCAGCGGCAGGGTTCCGCCGTAGACGGCGGTGGCGATCGACCGTGCGGGGTTCACGCTCGTGTTGCTGATCGGGATGCTGATGAGGTGGATGAGCGTCACCGTGAGGCCGATGCCGATCGGGGCGAACGCCTGGTACTCGGCCTTGGCGGTGACCGAGAGGATCACCGCGAGGAAGATGCCGGTGAGCACGGCCTCGGCGACGAACACCGCCGCGAGGCCGTAGCCGCCCGGGCTGCCCTCGCCGAAGCCGTTCGAGGCGAAGCCCGCCTCCTGCGCAGCGGCGAATCCGTCGGGGCGCCCCGCGAGCACGAGCGCGATGACGCTGGAGGCCAGGATGCCGCCGATCAGCTGCGCGAGGATGTACCCCGGCACGTGGCGGGCGTCCGTGCGGCCGGCCGCCAGCAGACCGAGGGTCACGGCGGGGTTGAAGTGGCCGCCGCTGATGTGGCCGACCGCCGCGATGCCCGCGACCAGGGTCAGGCCGAAGGCCAGGGCCACGCCGAGGAAGCCCACGCCGGCCTGGTTGTCGTCGGCGCTGGGGAAGTTCGCCGCGCCAGCACCAGCAGGAAGGTGCCGAACAGCTCCGCGGCGTACCGCGCGGGCGACGACCAGCTGCCCGCCTTCTGCCGCTGCTGCTCCGAGGTGGAATCCGCGATGTCGACCGGCTCGTTGCGCTTCTTGTCCTTCTTGCCCATGATGCTCCGTTCTGTCCGTTCCCACGGGTGTGTCGGGGGGATGACGTTGCGAGCAGGGCGAGTGTCACACCCGACTTCCTCGGAAGCCGCCGCAACCCCCGAATGATGGCGACACGAAACGAACGGGAGGTGGCGCTTGACCCTCCCGCCACGACAGCGATATACGCCGTAAGCGCATTCGCTGACATACACATCGCGAAAGGAATTTCAATCCCGGCGTGACGATTCCGAAAGCCGGTACGTCTTAGTGGTGTAGGCCGAAGCGCCCACCCCGAATCATCGGGTCACGACATCGAAAGGCACGGACATGGCTGAGAACGCCCCCACCACCCCCGCTGCGCAGAACGTCCCCCAGTCGGCGTCGCGCGTGAACCGTCCCCTCGCCGCGCGCGGTCAGGAGACCCACACCGAGGGCAAGACCACGATCGCCGAGGGCGTCGTCGCCAAGGTCGCCGGCATCGCCGCCCGTGAGGTCAACGGCGTGTTCGCGCTCGGCGGCGGCGGAGCCCGCGCGCTCGGCGCCATCCGCGACGCCATCAACGCCACCGACCTGACGCAGGGCGTCAAGGTCGAGGTGGGCGAGACCCAGGCCGCCGCCGACGTCACCATCGTCGTCGAGTACGGCGCCCCGATCCAGGAGGTCGCCGACCAGGTCCGCGGTCGCGTCGCGGGTGCGATCAGCCGTCTCGTCGGTCTCGAGGTCGTCGAGGTCAACGTCGATGTGAACGACGTCCACATCCCGGGCGACGACAACAACGACGCCGAGTCCGAGAAGCGCGTCCAGTGAGCGCCACGACGAAGGGCGCTCTCGCCGGCCTCGTGCTGGCCCTCAGCGCTCTGATCTTCGGCTTCTGGGGATTCATCCTCGTCGCCCTCTTCATGGCAATCGGTGTGGTCGTCGCCCGCATCACCGCGGGTGAGATCGACTTCCGCAACGTCGTCAACGCCTTCAAGGGTCGGAGCACATCGTGACCACCGTCACCGCCTCCCCCGGGGTCGGCAGCCGCAGCGCGGTTGCCGGCCCCGGCCTCCCGGCCGGCCGGGTGAACATCGCCGACCGCGTGCTGCAGAAGACGGCAGAGCGTGCCGCCGCCGACATCATCGGGGTGGATGCCAAGGGCGTCCACGTCGAGATCGTCTCGGCCCGCGACACCGCCGCCGTGCGCGTCACGTCGCCGTTCCCGGTGCCGCGCCTCGACGACACCGCGGCCGTCCAGGCCGCCACCCCCGTGCTCGACGCGGCCGCTGCCGCCCAGAGCGAACTGCGCACGCGCCTGTCGCGGCTGTTCGGCCGCGAGATCTCGCGCGTCGACCTGACCATCTCGGGCGCCACCGCCCCCCAGCGAAAGCGAGTGCTGTGATGACTGACGCCGTGCTCCGCACCGTCGTGCGTCGCGAGACGCACTCCCCGCGCACCGTGGCCATGCTCGTCGTGGTCGTGCTGCTCCTGCTCGTCCTGGCGTACGCCGCGGTCGAGATCATCCTCGCCCTCACCGGTGTCCAGCCGCTGCTGGTCTCGCCCGGCGAGGCTCTCAACGCCGTCGTCGCGGCCCCGACCGCTCTCATGCCGGTCGCCTTCATCGTCGGCGGCGTCGTGCTCGCGATCCTCGGACTCATCGTCCTCGTGATCGCCCTCAAGCCCGGGCGCTTGTCGCGTCACGAGATGGAGTGGGGCCAGCGTGCCGTCGTCGTCGACAACGGCGTCGTGGCATCCGCCCTGGCTCAGCACCTCAGCAACGAGTCCGGGATCGCCCGTGACGACATCGTCGTGGGCGTCGCCCACCGCGCCGTCGACGTGACGGTGCGCCCCCCGGTCGGCATCCCGGTCGACGAGGCGCAGCTGCGCCGGATCGTCGACGCCGAGGTCGCCGCCTACAAGCTCACCCCCGCCGTGCGCACTCACCTGCGCATCGAGCGTCCCGACACCAAGGAGTCCTGATGAACGCCACGCGTCGCGGTCTGAACCGCTTCATCCTCTTCCTGGTCGCCCTCGTGCTGCTCGGCCTGGGCGCTCTGGCGCTCGTCGTCGGACTGCTGCCCGGTGGCGCCGACACCTGGACCTCCGTCATGGGCGGATTCCAGGGCTGGCTCGAGTCGCTGGGCCGTGACTCGGCGGGCTGGGGTGCCGTCGCCGCCTTCGTGGTGCTCGCGATCATCCTCATCGTCGTCGCGTCGGCCGCCGTGCGCGGGCGCCGCCACGCTGCGCTGCAGTCCACCGGCAGCGCGAACGACGCCGGTCGCATCACCGTCACCGACGGTTTCGCCTCGGAGGCGCTGAAGAACGCGCTCGCCGAGCGTGACGAGATCCTCTTCTCGCGCATCACCGCCGGCGAGATCAAGAACGAGTCGGTCCTGCATGTCGCGGTCACCCCGCGACAGAACACCTCGCCGCGCCAGGTGGCGGAGCACGTCGACACGCTCGTCACCAACCTCGCCACCCTCACGGGCCAGAACCTGCGCGCGTACATCTCCATCCACTCGGGTCTGCGTGCGAAGCTCGCTCGCGACAACACCCGCGTGCACTGACCCCCCACGAGGAGACGTCATGACCACCATCGATGCCACCATCGACCCGCCCGACCTGGATGCCGCGGCGAGCCTCGCCGCCACGGCTGCCGGCTCCGTGCCGGGCGTCCACGCCCTGGGCAGCCTGCTCGGCCGCGCGTCGGATGCCGTCCGTGAGCGCGTGGGCCTGGCCAGCACCGCTCCCGGCGTGAAGATCGACACCGACCGCGCCGATTCGGTCACGGCGACGATCTCGCTGGTCGTCGACTATCCGCACAAGCTCCACGAGGTGTCGGACGCGGTGCGTACCGCCGTCCGCACGGCCCTCGAGCCGCTCGGACGCGGGCGCATCGACGTCGACGTGGTCGTGACCGGCGTCTTCGGCCCGTTCGACCGCGACGTCGTCGCCGAGGCGGAGGAGAAGGCGGACGCCGCGACGGCCGTCGTGCGCGAGAAGGCGGAGGCGGCGGGCGACCGCGCCCGCGAGATCGCCGGTGAGGCGAAGGAGAGGGCGGATGCCGCGTCGGCGGCGGTGCGCGAGCAGACGGCCGACGCTGCTGCCGTCGTGCGCGAGAAGGCCGATGACGCCGCGAAGGCGCTCGGCGACGCGAAGGACGCCGCCTCCGACCTCGCCGCCGGAGCGGCCGCTGCGGCCGGAGAGTTCGCCCGTCAGAACGCCGAGGCCACGCGCCGAGAGCAGGCGGAGGCCGACATCGACGCCGCCGACCGCGTGACCGAGGGTCTCGAGCCGACCGACGAGGGCTCGGCCCTGGACAGCACCGACCCCGTCGCCGAGAGCGAGCGCGCCGACGTGCGCGGTGTCGAGGAGCGCGCCGACGTGCGCGACGTCGTCGCCGAGGCGCTCGAAGACGCCGCGGTCGACATCGCGATCGCGGCCGACGAGGTGCGCGCCGACGACGAGACGCCGGCCGTCGACGGCGTGCAGTCGGTCGTGGAGGACGAGCGACCGCGGAGCTGAGATCACAGACGTGAGAGGGCGCCCCGGCTTCGGCGGGGGCGCCCTCTCGTCGTGAGGCGAGGCCTACTGCGCCGTCGCGTTGTCGTACGCGCGCTGCGCGGCCTGCTGCGCGTCGGCCAGGGCCTGCTCGGTCGTCTTGTCGCCCAGCAGAGCCGCGGTGATGGCGTTGTTCAGCTCGTTCTGAATGTCCTGGCCGGCGGGAGACGAACCGAACGACCGGCCGGAGCCGACGACGTCGTAGTAGGTGGAGATGACCTGATCGAACCCGCTGTCGCCGGTGGGCGTGACGTACTGCGACCGGATCTTCTCGTCGGCCTCGGGCGACCCGGTGAACAGGCCCGTGTTGAGTCCGCCCTTGCCCTCGATGGTCGCGGCGCGCGCGGCGCCGGCCGCCATCCACGCCTCGGTCGAGGTCAGATCGGTCATCCACGCGCACGCCGCGGCGGGGTTCTTCGCCCCGGCGGGGATCACGAACGCGGTGCCGGAGGCGAGGGAGAACGGCTGGCCCTCGGCATCGCGGAAGGGGACCGCCTGCAGGGAGATCTGATCGCGGTAGGCGCTCAGCACGTTCGGGTACCACTGGTTGGCGACCTGCGCGCCGACCTGGTTCGACACGAACTGGTTCGCGTCGCCGAAGGTGTCGAACGAGTCGGTGAAGCTCTTCACCGCGGCGTACCCGCCTTGCGCGTCGGTGATCCTCTTCAGTGCGTCGATGCCCGCGGCGTTCGAGGGGTCGTCGAGGGTGGGCTTGCCGGTGTCGTCGGTGAGCTGGCCGCCCATTCCCAGCACCCACAGGCCGCCCTGTCCGGTGGCGACGGGATCGAATCCGAGGCGGGTCGGGGTGCTGCCCGAGCCCTGATAGATCTTGCCGATCGCGGCGAGGAGGCCGTCCATGTCGGAGGTGTCGAAGGCGTCGGGGCTCACGCCCGCCTCGTTCAGCACGTTCATGTTCAGCAGGATCGCCGGCGGCTGATAGAACTGCGACACCGCGTAGACGGCGTCCTCGTACGTGACGTCGTCCACGACGTTCTGGTACCACCGGTCGGTGGGGGTCACGCCCTTCGCCTCGAAGCACGCATCGAGCGGCATCAGCAGCCCTTGAGCGGCGTAGGTCGTCACGTACCGGCGGTCCATCTGCACGACGTCGGGCACATTGCCGCCGGCGATGCGGGTCGTGAATTTCTGCGCGTCGAAGGCCGTGGCATCCAGGGTCACCTGCACGTCGGGGAGCTGCTCCGCGGCATAGTCGAGGCGCGACTGGCCCACGTCGTCGGCGTTCTCGAAGCCCCACGCCGCGAGGGCGCCGCTCGGCGTGGCGGAGAAGTCGACGTCGGCCGCCTGCTCCTCGGCGCCGCCACCGCTGCAGGAAGTCAGGAGGAGGGCGGATGCCGCGACCGCGGCGACACCGGCGAGGGAGCGCTTGCGCATGATGGGTCCTTTCGGGACGGGGGGATCTCAGCCCTTACGGCCTTGGGTGGCGACGCCTTCGACGAAGTACCGCTGGCCGAAGGCGAAGATGATGAGCATCGGGAGGGTCACCAGGAGAGAGGCGACCATCACGTACTGGTAATCGCCCTGACCGCCCGCACTCGGGCTGTACTTCGTCATCGCGTAGGCGATGCCGAGCGGGGCGGTGAAATCCTCGACGCTGCCGGCGTTCAGGTAGATGAGCGCCGCCTGCAGGTTGTTCCAACTGGCCTGGAACTCGAAGAGGAACACGATGATGAAGGAGGGGATCGACAGCGGCATCGCGATGCGCCAGAACAGTCCCCAGGCGCTGCAGCCGTCGAGCCGCGCCGCCTCGAACAGCTCGCGCGGCACGCCGAGGAAGAACTGCCGCTGCAGGAAGATGTAGAAGGCGCTGCCGAACAGGTTCATGCCCCACAGCGGCACCCACGTGCCGAGCAGGCCCGTCTCCTTCCAGATCAGGTAGATCGGGATCATCGTCACCGCGCCCGGCAGCATCATCGTGGCCAGCACGAGGCCGAACAGCAGTCCGCGGCCGGGGAAGCGGAAGTAGGCGAAGCCGAAGGCGACGATCGAGCTCATCACCGCCACGGTGGTGGCGGCGAGCAGGGCGATCGCGACGCTGTTGAACATCCAGTTCAGCAGCGGCAGCTGGTTCCACACCTCGGCGTAGTTGCCCGGCAGGAACGTCTTCGGGATGAGGGCGTTGTCGAACACCTCGCCGCGCGGCTTGAGGCTCGCCGCGAGCAACCATGCGAAGGGATAGAGGAACAGCAGCGCGAACAGCACCAGCACCGCCGCGAGCGCGACGCGGCCGGCGAGGGTCTTCGGCTGGCTGAGCGCCCGGCGCCAGCGTCTGCGGGGCGGGACGACGAGTTCGGGACGCGCCTGCTCGACCCCGGGCGTCTGCAGGGTCGTGGCCATCAGCGGTCTCCCTCGTAGTAGACGAAGCGGTTGCCCAGGCGCACCTGCACGAGCGTGATGAGCAGGATGATCACGAACAGCAGCCATGCCATGGCGGCCGCGAAACCGAAATTGAACTGCCGGAACGCCTGCTGGAAGAGGTAGATCGCGTAGAACAGGGATGCCTCGGGCGAGGCGTTGCTCTGATCGCGCCAGAACAGCAGGTACGCCTGGTCGAACACCTGGAACGCAGCGATCGTCAGCACGATGACGTTGAAGAACATCGCGCCCGAGATCATCGGCAGGGTGATCGAGAAGAACCGGCGGACCGGCCCGGCGCCGTCGATCTGCGCGACCTCGTACAGGTCGACGGGCACGTTCTTGATCGCCGCGAGGAAGATCACCATGGTGCCGCTGACGGTCCACAGTGCCATGATGACGATGCTCGGCTTGACCCATGCGGGGTCGACGAGCCATTGCGGACCCTGGATGCCGATGGCCCCGAGTGCCTGGTTGATCGCGCCGGAGTTGCCGTTGAGCAGCAGGAAGAAAACGGCCGCCGTCGCCACGGCCGGCGTCATCTTGGGCAGGTAGTAGAGCGTGCGGAAGATGCCCGCACCGCGACCGACGCGGCTCAGCAGCAGCGCCAGGAAGAGAGCGAAGGCGATCTCGAGCGGCACCGCCATGACGGCGTAGAACAGGGTGTTGCCGAGTGACACGGCCACCCGCGGGTCTTCGAAGAGCTGGGCGTAGTTGGTGGCCCCGACCGGTCGTGCGGCGCCGGTGGCGAGGTTGTAGCTCGAGAACGAGATGACGAGGCTGTAGATCATCGCCCCCGCCGTGAAGACGAGGAAGCCGATGATCCACGGCGAGATGAACAGGTAGCCCGCGATCGCTTCGCGGCGGTTGTATTTGACCCTCTGTCGAGGAGGTCGGCGGTGCTTTCCGGCGGTGTCGCTCTCGGTGGCAGGGGTGGAGGAGACGGTCACCGGCAGGGCCGGTCGGCGGCGGAGGACCCGGGGATGATGTCGCGCATTGTCTTCTCCTTTCGCGCGCCGTCTCGGCATCGAGAAGCGCTTCGCCAGGGTCGGGAAGTGCTCCGAGAAGGTCCAGGGCGTTGCCAAGACGTCGGCGACGTGCGATAAGCGCTCGGCCGGGCCGACGGCGCGGCATCCCTCCGCGAGATCGCACGATCGGCACGCCATCGCACGCCGACCGACGCCATCGGCGGGCGTGATCCCGCGCGGATCGTGCGTCTCGCGGGGGCGTCGCGCGGGGCGGACCGCGGCGCCGTCAGAGTGCGCGGAGGTAGCGCCGGGTCATCCACGCCTGCACGAGGCGACCGACCGGCGCACCGACCCGCGTGAACCAGCGCCCCGGGCGCGAGAACGCGGCGATGTCGAACACCACCTCGCCCGACGGTCGCAGCGTGAGCGTGAACCGTTCCTCCCCGCGCTCGGGGTGCCCCGGCAGCGTGCCGTAGGCGAATCCCGCGACGGTGTCGGTGCGTTCGGCCCACACCACGAGGCACGGGATACGGAAGCTCAGGATGCCGACCCCCAGGCGCATCGTCACGCGGGTGCCCTCGCGCATCGGCGTCTCGCTCAGCACGACGCGCGCTCCCGCCCGGCGCTGCGCCTCACCCGCGAGGAGGGCATCGGCGGCGCGCGCGAAGACGTCCGACCCGCGGCCGATCACCCGGTGGGCGCGTACGTGGTGGGAGCCCGCGGGCATCTCGCCGGCGGTCGCGCCGACCTCCGTGTAGGTCAGGTCGTCCATGCCGCCACGGTAGCGGGGCGGGATGCCCGCCGCCTTCGGGTTGCGGGCGCCCCTTCGCGGCGCGCGAAGACGTCCGAGTGCACGCGTGCCGCGGCGACCGTGCGTGCGCCCGCGCATCGGCACGGACCATCGGCCCCGGCTCCGCCGGCGCCGGGCAGCGACGCCCGCGTCGCGCCTACGCTGAGCACATGCCCCTCCTCCTCCCCGGATCCGCCGCGTGATCGACGTCGCCGAGCACCTCGCGACGATCCTCGAGGCGGTGCGGCCCCTCGACCCCGAGCCGCGCGACGTCGCCGCCGCGCGCGGCCGGGTGCTCCGGCATCCGGTCACGGCCGCCGTCGACGTGCCGGGCTTCGACTCCTCCGCGATGGACGGCTTCGCCGTGCGCGACCTCGACGCCCCGGCGACCCTGCGCGTGGTCGCCGACCTCCCCGCCGGCACCGACCTCGACCCGCGGATGGATGCCGGCGACGCCGCTCGCATCATGACCGGGGCGCCCGTGCCCACCGACGCCACCGCCGTCGTCCCGTTCGAAGACACCGCGCGCGGTCTCGACGGGGGCCTCGAGCCCGTCGACGTCGTCGTCGCCCCGCGGGCGCCGGGCGCGCACATCCGCCGCCGCGGCTCGGACGTGCGGGCGGGCGAACTCGTCGTCGAGGCCGGCGTGCGCCTGACCGCAGCGCGGATCGGCGCGATCGCGGCATCCGGTGTCGGCGTCGTCGAGGTCTCGCGCGCCGCCCGCGTGGCCGTGGTGTCGACCGGGTCGGAGCTCGTCGCGCCCGGCGCCGAGCTGCGTCGAGGGCGGATCCCGGAGTCGAACAGCGTGCTGCTCGCCGGCCTTGCCGAAGAGGTCGGGGCCGAGGTCGTGCTGCGCACGAGCGTCGACGACTCCGGCGACGGTCCGCGCCGCGCGATCGCCGCCGCCGAGGCCGCCGGCGCCGACGTCGTCGTCTTCTCGGGCGGCGTGAGCGCGGGCGCGTACGAGGTCGTGAAGAACACCCTCGGCGACCTCATGCGGTTCGACCGCGTGCGCATGCAGCCGGGCAAGCCCCAGGGCTTCGGGCGCGCCCCGGGCGGTCTGCTGCTCTTCGGGCTCCCGGGTAATCCCGTGAGCGCGGCGGTGTCGTTCGAGCTGTTCGTGCGCCCGGCGCTGCGCGCGCTCGAGGGCGACGTCGAGCCGAGCCGTGCGCGTGTGCGGATCGCGCTCGCCGCCGGGTGGCGGGCGAGGGCCGACAAGACGCAATACGTCCCCGTGACGATCGACCGCAGCGATCCCGCGCGGTGGTGGGCGACGCCCACGGCCCGCGGCACCCGGGGATTCGGCACCGCCGAGGGGCTCGCGGTGATCCCGCCGACCACGGCCGATCTCGTCGCGGGCGACACGGTGTCGGTGGCCCTGTGGTGAGCGTCGACGCGATCCTGCTCGCCGGTGGTCGCGGCTCGCGGGTCGGAGGTGCGGTGAAGCCGCTCTTCGAGGTCGGGGGCTCGACGCTGCTCGCCGCCGCGGTCGCCGCGGTGCGAGCCGGCGGCGCGCGGCGCATCGTCGTCGTCGCACCGGTGCTCGACGCCTCCCTCGACGTGGAGTGGGTGCGCGAGGACCCGCCCTTCGGTGGTCCGGTCGCCGCCGCCGTCGCGGCGCTGGACGCGGTGGATGCCGACGAGGTGTACGTCATCGCCTGCGACCTCGCCGCACCGGCTGCGCCCGTCGAGCGGCTCGCTTTCCCGCTGCCGCCCGGAACCGACGGGGCATGTCTCGACGACGGCCGACGCCAGTGGCTCCTCGGCCGGTATCGCACCGCGGCGCTGCGGGCAGCGGCATCCGCTCTTCCCGATGCGGGGCGCGATGCCTCGATGCGCGCGTTGCTCGGGGGGCTGGCGATCGCATCGATCCCGGCCCCCGCGAGCGAGACGCACGACATCGACACGTGGGACGATCTCCGCAGAGCCCGAGGAGGAGCCATGACCGAGAACCGCACCCTGCCCCCCGAGGCGCTGAACGACTGGAGCGCCGCGCTCGCCGAACGCTTCGGCCTGGCCGACGGCGACATCCCCATCTCGCTCATCCTCGACCTCGCTCGCGACGTCGCGAACGGCGTCGCCCGCCCCGCCGCTCCGCTCAGCGCCTTCGTGGCCGGACTCGTCGCGGGCCGCACCGGCGGGACGCCCGCCGACACCGCGGCCGCCGTCGCCGCCGTCGTCGAGCTGGCGCGCGATTGGGAGAGTCGCTGATCCGCGATGCCGGAGTGGCTCGCCGTCGTCCTCGGTGTGCTCGCCGGTCTCGTCATCCTGTGGCTGGCCCTCGTGGCGGTGCTGTGGGTGCAGCAGAAGCGCTCGGGCGGGGCGGTCGATTGGCGTGCCGTGCTGCGTCTGGCGCCCGACATGGTGCGACTGATCCGCCGGGTGGCGGCTGACCCGACGGTGCCGCGGGCGACGCGGTGGTGGCTGGGCGGACTGCTGGTGTATCTGCTGCTCCCGATCGACCTCATCCCCGACTTCCTCCCGGTGATCGGCTATGCCGACGACGCGATCGTGGTCGTGATCGCTCTGCGCTTCGCGATCCGGCACGCGGGGATGCCGGCGATCGAGCGGCACTGGCCGGGGACGCCGGAGGGGCTGCGAAGCGTGCTGACGCTGGTCGGCGCGCGCGGTGAGGGTCAGGCCGCCGTCAGGACGTCGACGGCGAAGTCGTGCGCGATCGCGGCGAGACGCGAGTCGTTCGTCCACAGGCGCGAACACCCCGCGTGCTGGGCGATGGCGAGGTGCAGAGCGTCCGCCGTCCGCAGACCCGGGTTCCTCGCCCGCAGGCGCGCCGCGCTCAGATAGGCGTCGGGCCCGGCCGACAACATCTCGAAGCGCTCGAAGATGCTCCACATCCGCAGCTGCGGCTCGGCGTACCCGTCGCGCATCGGACCGACCATGGCTTCGAGCATGACGAGCGGACTCGCGGCCAGGGCGGAGTCCGTCTCGGCCAGCGCCTGGCGGGCCCGGTCGCCGAGCTCGTCGTCGCGCTCGACCGCATAGATCACCAGGCAACTGTCGACGTAGATCACGCTCCGGCGACCCGGTTCTCGGCGATGATCTCCTCGATCTGCTCGACGGGTCGCGCCAGCTCCGGCGTCAACGGATTCTCTCGCAGCCACGTCGCGACGGCGGTCCCAGGTGGTTCCGCCGCGTCGAACGGAACGATCCGTGCCACGGGAACGCCGCGTCTCGCGATGGTGACTTCTGCTCCCGATTCGACGTCGGCGATCAGCCGCGACAGATTGTTGCGCGCCTCCAGGACGTTGTACATCATGGCCGCATCCTAGCCATGTACCTGGCTAGACCGACTCTACCGCCCCACGTATTCGCCCCTCGGGCGAAGCCGCATCGCGGGCTCGGCGTACTCCGCGGCGATGTGCGCGATCCACCCCGCGAGTCGGCCGACGACGAAGATCGTGCTCGCGGCGTCCTCGGGCAGACGGGCGGCGGATGCCAACGCGGCCAGCGCCAGATCCACGTTGGGCCGCAGGCGCGCCCGCGCGGCGACGACCTCCGAGAGCCGGTGCACGGCATCCATCGTCGCGGCCCCGTCGGGGAGAGCGGCGATGAACGGGAAGAGGGCGTCGGCGCGGTCGTCGACGTCGCGATAGAGCGGGTGGCCGAAGCCGGGGATGCCGTTGCCGTCCTGCAGCGCCTCGGCCAAGGCCCGCTCGGGGTCGAGGCCCCGGCGCACACGCGTGAGCAGCCGTGCCGTGCGCGTGGCGGCGGAGATGTGCAGGGGGGAATCCGCCGCCCCGAGGGCGGCGCTGACGGCGGCGTATCCGTCGGCGCGCGCCGACGCGGCCACACGGGCGGCGAATGTCGAGACCGCGAGGTCGTGATCGATGAGCAGCACGAGAGCCGCGTTGACGGCGGAGCCGACGGATGCCGGGGCGTTCCACGCCCGGGCCAGCGACAGCGCGATGTCGTGGTCGGGGTCACCGCCGAGGGCGACCGGGAGACCGGTCAGCAGCGTCCACCCGATGCGGTGCAGCGTGGCCGGCGAGGCGTCGTGCCGCAGGGGATCGTCGGCGGCGAAGCCGGTGAGGGCGGCGCGCAGGCGGTCCATGGCACCGGCGTGCGGCGGCAGCGCCGCCACCATTTCGCGCGCGCTCCCGATGGCGGGGTCGGGGGCATCGACGCGCTCGGCATCCCAGAGCCACGCGACGACCTCGGCGAACGGGCGGTCGACGAGATCGCGGGCGCGGCGACCGCGGTAGAGCAGCTCGTCGTCCTCGATGTCGGCGATGTCGGTGTGCACGACCCCCAGCGGCATGCCGGTGGTGGGGTGCGAGGGCGCCTGTGCGGCGGCGCGTCGCCTCCCGGTCGCGAAGGCCTCGACCTCGAGGGCGTCGAAGGTCGATCCGCGCGCGTCGCGCTCGCGGCCGAGCAGCCCGCGGGAGACGTAGGCGTACACCGTCTCGGGCTTGACGCCGAGTCGGGCGGCGGCTTGGGCGGCGGTGAGGCGGGGGAGGGGCGCTGGCATCTTGATCCGATCAACGTTGACGCTGTCGACGTCATGTTCGCACACTGAGCGCATGAGCGATCTGATCGAGGTGCCCCGCGGACTCAACGGCGTCGTGGCCGCCGAGACGGCCATCAGCGACGTCGACGGCACGGCCGGCTTCTACCAGTACCGCGGCCACTCCGCGGTCGACCTGGCCCGCACCCGCACCTTCGAGGACGTCTGGCACCTCCTCGTCGTCGGCGGGCTGCCCGATGACCCGGGCGCCTTCGCCGAGCGGATCGCCGCGGCGCAGGCGGACGACCGGATGCCGCCTCTGATCGCCGCCGTGCGGGAGCACAGCGACCACCCGCTCGCGGTGCTCCGCGCGGTGTGGACGCTGGCGGCATCCCTCCGCCGCTCCCCGGCGCTCTACGACCTCGACGAGTCCGGGAGGCTCGACGAGGCGATCGCCTTCGCCGCGATGGCGCCGCTCGCACTCGCTCCGGCTGCGGAACGGATGCCGGCGGGCCGCGGCCTCGTGTCGGACTACCTCGAGCGTGTGTCCGGCGTCGTCCCCGATGACGTGCACGTGCGCGCCCTGTCGGCCTACCTCGTCGCGGCGATGGACCACGGCTTCAACGCCTCGACGTTCACGGCTCGGGTCGTCGCGTCGACCGGGGCCGACATGGCGGCGTGCCTGACCGCTGCGCTCGGGGCGCTGTCGGGACCGCTTCACGGGGGAGCTCCGGCGCGCGCCCTCGACAGCCTCGACGCCGCGGGCGCCGACCCCGGCGCGTGGATCGCGGGGGAGTTGTCGGCCGGACGACGACTCATGGGCTTCGGGCACGCGGTGTATCGCGCGGCGGATCCGCGGTCGGAGCTCCTGCGCGAGATCGCGCGCGGTCTCGGCGGCGACCGGGTGCAGCAGGCGCTGGCGTTCCAGGCGGAGGCGGAGCGGCAGCTCGCCGCGCGGCATCCGGAGCGGCCCCTCCGGGCGAACGTCGAGTTCTTCGCCGCCGTCGTGATGGAGCAGTGCGGCATCCCCCGTGAGATGTTCACGCCGACCTTCGCCCTCGCCCGGACGATCGGCTGGACGGCGCACGTGCTCGAACAGGCGCGCGACCCGAAGATCATCCGGCCCTCGGCGCGGTACGTGGGGCCGGCGCTGATGCGCTGAGGAGGGGCCCACGGTCCCCCGGACGATCGGTCGGATGCCGCGGACGAACGGTCCGGCGCGAACCACGATCGCCCGCGAGCATCGGAGGATGACCACCACCGCTCCCGTTCCCACGCCCGTCGCCGGGCCGTCCACGATGCGTTACGGCGGACTGATCGTCGTCATGCTGCTGAGCTTCCTGCTCGTCACCGCCGAGTTCCTCCCCAACGGCGTGCTCACCGAGATGGCTGCCTCGCTCGGCGTCACCGCGGGTCAGGCCGGTCAGACGGTCACCGTCACCGCGCTCGCCGGGCTCCTGTTCGCCCCCACCGTGGGGCTGCTGCTGCCGCGTCTCGACCGACGCACGCTGCTGGTCGGCGCGGCCGCCTCGGCCACCGTCTCGAGCCTGGTCGTGGCGATCGCGCCGAGCCTGCCCGCGATCCTCGTCGCCCGTTTCCTGCTGGGAGCCGCGATCAGCGCGTTCTGGTCGATGTCGATCACGGTCGCCGCGCGCCTGTCGAGCCCCGACCGCATCGGACGGGCCATGATGTTCGGCTCCGCCGGCCTCTCCCTGGCCACGGTCGCGGGCGTCCCGATCGGGGTGGCCCTGAGCGAGGCGCTCGACTGGCGCCTGGCCTTCCTCCTCGTCGCCGTCGCGACCGCGGCCGTGGGCGTCGCGGTGCGCGTGGCGCTGCCCCCGGTGCCGCCGGCCGCGGCGTCGAGTCTCGGCATCCTGTTCGACACCCTCCGGCGCCCGGGCAACACGGGTGGCATGGCCGGGCACGTGCTCGTCGTGCTGGGGCACTTCGTCGCGTACACCTACGTGCGTCTCTCGCTCGAGCGCATCCCCGACGTCGACGCGGGCACGATCGTGCTGCTGCTCGCCCTCTTCGGCGTGGGCGGATTCGTCGGCAACATCCTCGTCGGCCTCGTCGTCGACCGCGCCTTCGCGCGTCTCGCCGTCGTCGGACCCCTCGCCATCGCCCTCGCGATCGCGGCCGTCATGCTGATGCCCGGGTCGCTCGCGGTCGTCGCGATCGCCGTCGCGGTCTGGGGCTTCTTCTTCTCGTCGTGGCTGATCATCGTCAACACGTGGGTCGGCCACCGAATGCCCGACCGCCTCGAGGCCGGCGGGAGCCTCGTCGTCACGGGGTTCCAGCTCGCGATCACCATCGCTGCAGGTGTGGGCGGCATCCTCGTCGACGCGACGAGCGTGCAGACGGTGGATGCCATCGGCATCGCGCTCCTCGTCATCGGCGCCGTGCTGTTCGGAGTGTCGGTGCGCGAGCGGCGGTCCGCTCGGCCCTGAGCCGCGGTGGAGCCGGGACCGCGAGGCGGGGTGCTCGGGGGTCGGGGCGCATTGCTGCGGCTACGGGGCGGGACGCTCGGGGTTCGGGGCGCATCCCTCCGTTCGGGGCAGCATTCTTCCGCCCCGAACGCCGGATCGCGGCCCGAACGCCGGGCATCGGGACCGCGTCCCGAACCGGGCCCGCGACCCGCAACCCCGCCGGGTCAGACCGCGAGCTCGCGCCGACCCGCCCGCCATGCCGACGGCGCGACGCCGACGTGGCGACGGAACGCCCGTCGGAAGCCTTCGTCGGAGGCGTAGCCCAGGGCCCGGGAGGTCTCGGAGACGCCGGTTCCGGCATCCAGCAGGTCTTTCGCCCGCCGCATGCGCACCTCGGTCACGTACGACGCGGGCGAGGTGCCGAACACCTGCCGGAACCGCGCCGCGAACACCGACCGCGACATGGCGCCCAGGGCCGCGAGCTGATCGATGCTCCACTCGCGACCGGGCTCGTCGATCACCGCCGAGACCACCCGCGCGAGGAAGGGGTCGTCGGTGCGGGGCGGCCAGGCCTGCTCGTGCGCGGTCGCCGCCCACGCGCGCAGCGCTGACAGCAGCACCGTCGTGACCATGAGCTTGCAGATCGTGCCGTCGCCGCCGCGCGGGCTCTTGACCTCGGGTGCCGGGATGCCGAGGTGCGCGGCCAGTCCGGCGGCGGCGGGCTCGGCACGCGCGAAGTCGCTGACGAACACGACCGGCGGCAGTGCGCGGGTGTCGCTCGTGGGGGTGAGGGCGAGCGGCACGACCGTGACCTCGGCGCCGGACTGCGACGTCAAGGTGAGGGCGTGGCATCCGAGCGAGACGACGGCGTCACCCGCGAGGAGCGTGCGGTCGCCGGCGATCGTCGCCGCGGCGCCGGACGGGGCGTCGACCGCGTACGCCGATCGCTGCGAGGCGCGGCCGGTGAGCTCTCCGGCGAGCAGGTAGACCAGCGCCGCGTCACCGCGTGCGAGGGTGAGCCGATCACCGGCCGCCAGACGTTGCCGCCGGGCGTGGCCGGGCGACACGTCGATGCGCGAGAAGGCGCGCTCGAGGGCGTGCGACGGTGTCATGTCACGGTCGAACCCGCCCCGAGGCCCGGGTATTCCACGGTGACGCCCACCTCACCCGACTGGCACCACGGAGCCGCCTGGCCGAGGATGGAGGCATGCGATCCCCCCGCCCGCTGCTTCTCGCCGCGCTCGTCGGAGCCGGCCTCGTCCTCTCCGCCTGCACCGGCCCGACGGCATCCGAGCCCGCTCCCGACGACGGCGCTCCGACCGCCTCGGCCGCCGCGAGCCCGGTCGCCACGGCGTCGGCGTCGCCCGATACCGGGCCGGTCGAGGCCTTCCGGTCGTGGTGGAGCGCTGTGCGGGCGGCCGACACGGTCGCGGCGTGCGGCGCCCTGACCGACCCCCTGCAGCAGCGCTTGATCCAGGAGTACAACGACGCGCTCGGCGCCGGCATCGCCGACTGCACCTCGTTGGTCACCCAGACCTCGGCGATGTATGCCGCGACCGGAATGTCGGCCGACGTCGAGGTGGAGGTCGTCTCCCAGACGGCGACCGAGGCGGTCCTCGACGTGGCTTACGACAGCGGCGACTGCGGGACGGTGCACCTGGATCGCTCGAGCGGAGCGTGGATGCTGACCGAGCTCAGCCGGGAGTGCGCCGGCTGACGCGTCAGGTCAGCAGTTCGCTGAAGAACCCGATCGAGATCGAGAGCAGGCCCGCCGCGACCCCGGCGATGAAGCCGGCGGCGGCCAGTTCGCGCGCCATGCGCGCGTTGAGGCTCAGGATGCCGCACACGAACGACACCGCGGCGAGAACCCACATGCCGATCTGGATCCACGGCAGCTGGTCGATCTCGGCGACCGTGCGCGCCGTCGCGATGAACAGGTACCAGGCGATGACGATCACCCCCGTGACGATCGCGATGATCGAGACGGCCCTCAGATCGCCCTTCGGGGTCGGGGGCGCGGGTGGCTCGTCACGTGGCGGGACGCCGGTCGCCGGTTCGAGCGAATCGGGGAGATCGTCGTCTGCCATGCGTCGATCCTCCCAGGTCGGAAGCGCTATCGGTGTGCCTTGACCAGACGGTGGTCCCTCTGCGGGATCGACGGGCCCTTCCCGGATGCACATGCCGACCGACTGCCGCTGAAGCCTCGTCGACCGGCGTCTCGCCGACGGGTGTCGAGGGGCAGCGCCGTTGGCGGGGCGTGCTCAGGCCCGGGCGACCTCGACGCCGGAAGCGACGATGGCCTCGGCCGCACTGTCGGGCACCCCGGCGTCGGTGATGACCTCGGCCACCTCGCTGAGGCGAAGCGCCCGGTACTTCGCGAAGCGCCCGTATTTGGAGCTGTCGGCGATGAGGACGGCGCGTTCGGCGGCGTCGACGGCGGCGCGTTTGGCCTCGATCTTCGCCTCGACCGGTGTCGTCACGCCGTGAGCGAGGTCCCACGAACTCGAGGAGATGAAGGCCAGGTCGAGGGAGAGTTCGGCGAGCGTCAGGCGCGTCAGTCGACCGATGGTGGAGAGGTTGGTGCGGTCCACTCGCCCGCCGACCGAGATGAGGTCGGCGGAGGGGTGATCGAGGAAAGCCTGGACGGTTGCGATGTCGTTGGTCACGACGGTGAGATCCCGCACGTGCTCGAGGAATGGCCGCATCGCCTGCGCAGTGGTACCCGCGTCGAGGTAGATCGTCATGGTGTCGCGTACGCGCGTGGCAGCCAGCCGTGCGATAGCCGTCTTCTCGGCGATCTCGGTCGTCGCCTTTTCTGCGCGCGATGGTTCGAGCACGAGACGGCTGACCAGTTTCGCCCCACCGGTCGTCGCCTGCACGACGCCCTGTTCCTCGAGCACGGCGATGTCGCGGCGTACCGTCATCTGGCTCACGCCCGCCAGGTCGCTCAGCTGGCGAAAGCTCAGGACGCGCTCGCGGTGCAGGGCCTGGACGATCCTCTCCCGACGTTGATCGGGGATCATCGGGGCGGGTTCGGTCATCCTCGTCCTTCGGTCCCGATCAGCTTACTGAAGCGATCTCCGTCCACGGAGTGCCCCAGCGGGTCGTGATCTCGGCCACCTGCTCCGGCGCGATGAGGCGTCGCTGTCGGCCGTCGGTGAGCAGGGTGATGCGGCAGGCCTCCTCGAGTTCGACGGTGCTGTCGACGGCCGCCGCGAGATCCGGTCCGCTCACGACGGCACCGTGGTTGGCGAGCAGTGCGCCGTGGAAGGGGAAGGGGCAGTCCGTGACGAGGGCCCCCATCGCCGGATCGCCCGGGGCCACGAAGTCCAGCAGCGGTACCTGGCCGACACGCATGAGCGAGTACGGCGTCAGCGGCGGCACGGCGGCGTGGGGTGTCCAGGGTTCGAGGCATGACACGGCCACCGTCGACGGGGAATGCACGTGCACGACGGCGAGGTGCTCGGGGTTGCGGGCGTACATCGCGACGTGCAGCGGCACCTCCTTCGACGGCCGTGCGCCGCTGAGGAACGCCCCGTCGAGGGTGAGGACGGCGATGTCCTCGGGGGCGAGGGTGCCCAAGCGGGTTCCCGTACCCGACATGAGCAGACGGTCGCCGTCGCGCACACTGACATTGCCCGAGGAGCCGGGGCTGAGCCCAGCGTCGACCAGTGCGCGTCCAGCGGTGATGAGATCGTCGAAGGTGCTCATGCGAGAGCCTCCCAGGCTGCGGTGAAGAGATCGGTGCCGCCGAAGTTCCCACTCTTCAGAACGAGCGCGACGGTGGCGCCGGATGCCGTCTCGCCGGCGCTCCAGCACACCCCTGGGGCGAGCTGCGTGCCGATCTCGAGGACGGAGATACCCAGAGCCTTCACGACGGCACCGCTCGTCTCCCCTCCCGCAACGACGACCCGCTGGAGGTCGCCCGTCGACACGAGTTCGGCGACGACCTCGGAGAGCACGTGCTCGACGGCGGCTGCGGTCGCGGCTGTGTCGCGGCGGATGTCGGTGAGCTCGGTGACGGAGGAGAGCAGCGGCAGGTCCGTCTGCGGCCGACTCCGCACCCAGGCGGCCAGGGTGGCGATCTCGGCGGCGGGGGCGGAAACCGCGGCATCCAGATCGACGCGCCGCAGGGTGGCGCCACGATCGACCGCGTGAGCGATCTGCGTTCGCGTCGCCGCGGAGGCGGAGCCGCACACCACGAGCCGGTTCGGCCCGACCGGGGGAAGGGCGAGCCGCGTGGTGTCGGCGGGGGCGTCGAGGTGAGCGGCGAGCGCCGCGCCCCCGGAGAGGACGCGCAGGTGAGCGGATGCGGCGGCGATGACGGCGAGATCGTGCTCGGTCTCGGCATCCACGATCAGGTACCCGGGAGGAGCTTCGTCGATGGCTTCGCGGAGCGTGTCGGCGCCGGCGCGCACGGTGTCGAGAGCGATCTCCGTCAGGTCGGCGGCGGTCTGGGGGGCGAGGATGTCGCGAAGGCGCGACTTCGTCATCGGGGTCAGGGGATGGTGGCGCATCGAAGAGTGCTCGAGCGCGGTGCCGTGCACGAAGAGGGTCCCGTCGCGCACGGTACGTCCGTTGGCGGGGAAGGAGGGGACGACGAGGGTGCGGTCGGCGCCGGCCATCTCGACGATCGCGTCGAGCACGGGGCCGATGTTGCCCTCGTCGGTGGAGTCGAACGTGGAGCAGTACTTCACGTACAGACGCTCGGCGCCCGCGTCGACGAGGCGCTGCGCCGCGGCGAGGGAGTCGGAGACGGCGGCGGCGACGGGTGCGGTGCGGGACTTCAGCGCGACGACCACAGCATCGTGACCGCGCGGGATGTCGTTTCCGCCGATGACGACGGCAGTGCGCAGTCCTCGCTCCCGCAGGGCGGTGGCGAGATCGGTCGCTCCGGTGAAGTCGTCAGCGATGGCGCCGAAGTGCATGGGGAACCTTTTCGTCGAGTGCGGACCGCGATCACGATCCTCTCCCAGTGTATGTGAATATTTGAGACGATAGTTTGACAATTTGTGAGACAGCGTTACAGTTGCGGAGCACGCGGTGCACGCCGCCGCATCCCCGACTTCGACGACGTAAGAGGAACAACGGTGATCCACAGCTCGGTACAGCGCCGTCCGGCTCCCATCCGCATCGCGGTGACCGGCGCGAACGGAGGGTATGGCCGAACTCTGCTCGATCAGCTTCGTCGCATCCCCGATATGGCGGCCGCCCAGCTCGTCGACCCCGACGTCGACGGCGTCCGCCGCATGCTCGCCGAGATCGGAACGGCGGGCGACGACGTGGTGGAGGCGACGGATGCCGCGGAAGCAGCGGCGGCGGTCGACGCCGGCCGTGTCGCCGTCGTGGCCGACGCGGCGCACGTCGCCTGGTCTCGCGTCGACGTGCTCGTGGAGGCGACCGGCCGGATCGACGCCGGCTTCTCGTACGCCGACACTGCACTCAACGCCGGTGCGCACGTCGTCATGGTCAGTAAAGAGGTCGAGACGATCGCGGGCGTCGCCCTCAGCGCCAAAGCGCGCGAACGCGGTTTGCGTTACCTCCCCGGTGACGGCGATCAGCCGGCGAACCTGCTCCGCCTCATCCACGAGGTGCTCGCGATGGGCTTCGACATCGTCGCGCTGGGGAAGTCGGGCGAGTACGACCTCGTGTTCGACCCCGAGACCGGGATCGTGAACCAGAACGGGGTCGAGCAGCACGCTCCCACCCTGTCCGATCTGCTCGGCCGCGGTGATGATCTGCGCACCACTCTCGCCGCACGCGCCGAGGCCGTGGCGGGCCTGAAGCGCGCGGCTGCGGCCGACTCGTGCGAGATGAACGTGGTGTCGCTCTACACCGGTGCAGGCGCCGACATCGAGACGATGCACTACCCCGTGGTTCGACCGGACGAGCTCGCCGACGTCTACCGTGAGCGCGCCGACGGCGGCATCTTGGGCGCGACCGGTGTCATCGACGTCTTCTCGATGCTGCGACTGCCCGGCGAGGCGAGCTTCGCCGGCGGAGTCTTCGCGATCGTCCGTACGGGCGACGACGTCACCTGGGAGATCCTTCGTGGCAAGGGACACGTCGTGAGCCGTGACGGGCGCTACGCCTGCATTTACTGGCCGTACCACTTCATGGGCATCGAGACGCCGCTCACCATCGCCGCCGCCGTCGACGACACCGCCGGGACTCCCGATCCGCGGCAGCACACGGTGCTCGCCGCCCGCGCGTCCACCCATCTCGCAGCCGGGACCGCGTTCCGCGTCGAGGGGCACCACCACGAGATCTCCGGGGTCGCTCCCGTGATCGTCGCGCCCGACGGCGGGGAGATCGCCCCGTACTACCTTCTCTCGGGCGCGCGCCTGAGCCGTGACGTCGCCGCTGGGGAGCTCGTGCGCTTCGCCGACCTCGACGGTGTGCACGAGCCCGCGGCATCCGCCTACCGCTCCGGCCTCGCGCTCGGAATCTGACCCCATCCTCGACCACCAGGAGATCGACGACGATGCACCGTGACCTGACCATCCCCCTCGCCCCGCGCGAGGTGATCTCGTGAACGTGGAGATCATCGCCCTCATCGTGCTCGTCGCGGTGTTCGCGGTCTCCGCGATCCGCAACGTGCACATGGGCGCCCTCGCCCTCGTCGCGGCCTGCGTCATCGGCGTGCTCCTCGTCGGGGAGCCGCTCGACGATGTGCTCGGCGGCTTCCCCGTCGATGCGCTGCTGATCCTGCTGGGCATCACCTATCTCTTCGGAATCGCCCGTGCTGTCGGCACGATCGACTGGTTGGTCGACAAGTCGGTGCGCCTCATCGGCGACCGCGTCGCCCTCATCCCCTGGGCGATGTTCGCCGTCGGCACGCTCGTCGCGTGCCTCGGCACCTCGCACGCGGCATTCACTCTCGTGCCGATCGCGATGAGCCTCGCACACAAGCACCGGATCCACTCCACGATGATGGGCATCGCGATGAGCTCCGCGATCGTCGGTGGCGCCCTTGCGCCCACGAGCATCGTCGGCATCACCGTGCTCACGGTCGCCACCTCCGCGGGCATCCCGTACAACGCGGCGCTCATGTTCGGCCTCTCGGTCGGCATCAATACCGTGATCGTCGCCGTCGCGTTCCTCATGTTCGGCGGACGCGAACTCATCGCACGCGGTCGTGCCGCGAAGGCGGCATCCGGAGAGCTCGGCACCGGGGGCTCCGAGGGCGTCGCCGGCACCGGCTTCAGCACGCGTCCCCGCAGCGGCGGCACGGCCGTGCTCGAGCAGACCGCGACGCAGAAGCTCACCGGCTACCAGCTGATGACGCTCATCTCGATCCCCGTGCTCGTCATCGCGTTCTTCACGCTCACGCTCAACGACATCGACCTCAACCTCGGCGCCGTCGCGCTGACCCTCGCCGTGCTGCTCGCCTTCCTCAACCCGAAGGCCGGTCGCGAGGGCCTCGCGAAAGTCGACTGGAACACGATCCTGCTTCTCGGCGGCATCATCACGTACGTCGGTGTGCTGACCCGCCTCGGCGCGATCGATCAGCTCGGCGAGTTCGCGCGCTCGGTGAATGAGCCGCTCGTCGCCGCGTTGGTGCTGTGCATCATCGCCGGTCTCGTGTCGGCCTTCGCTTCGACGATCGGCATCATCGGCGCGTTGGTTCCGCTCGCCGTGCCGCTGCTGCTGCCCGGCGGGGGCCTCGAGATGACCGGCTTCATTTACGCGCTCGCCATCTCGGCCTCCCTCGTCGACTGCGCGCCGTTCGGGACGACGGGAGCAACCATCGTCGCCTCGGCGCACGAGAGCGAACGGTCGCGCCTGTACAAGCACCTCACCATCTGGGGCCTGTCGATGGTCGTGATCGGACCCGTCATCACGATCGCTCTGTTCGTGCTGCCGTTCCTCGGCTGAGAACCTTTCGCGCAAGGGCCCGGATGACCTCACGGTGGTCCGGGCCCCTTCCTGTCGGACCCGGCATAGGCTCCTCCCGATGAGAACCGTCGGAGTCGACCTCGCCGCGGGAGCGCCCGGCACCGCGCTCGCCGAGATCACCTGGACGCGGGATCGTGCCGTGCTCGAGCGCCTCGACATCGGGATGACGGATGCCGACATCGTGGCATCCGTCCGCTCCGGCGAGGCGTGGCTCGGCGTCGACTGCCCGCTCGGCTGGCCCGACGCGTTCGTCGACTTCATCGGTGCGCACCATGCCGCCACCGATCCGCTGCTCGGACCGGTCGAGGGCCACGCCGACTGGCGTCGGCCGCTCGTCTACCGCCACACCGACCACGTCGTGCGCGAGCGCATCGGGCGCTGGCCCCTGAGCGTCTCGACCGACCGGCTCGGCGTCACGGCCCTGCGCGGCGCGGGTCTGCTCCGCCGACTCGCCGCCGTGGGATTCCCCGTCGACCGCGCCGCCGAGGGGCGCCTCTTCGAGGTCTACCCCGGCGGCTCGCTGCGGCTGTGGGGCTTCGACACCGCGGGATACCGGGTGGATGCCGCCCGCCGGGCGATCCTCCTCGATGCGGTGCGCGAGCGAGCGCCGTGGTTCGATATCGGCGATTTCGCCGCGCTGGCGATCCGCAAGGCGGACGCCTTCGACGCCGTCATCGCCGCCCTCGCGACCCGCGCCGGGGCGCTCGGGCGGTTCTCGCCCCCGGCATCCGACATGCTCGCCGTGGCGCGGCGGGAGGGATGGGTCGTGCTGCCCGACGGGCCGCCGGAGGGTTTGATCGACGGTCTCTCAAGCAAAGGCTAGACATCTAGCCTTTGCTTACGAGGGCGAAGTCCCCGGACGTCAGGCCCCGGACAGGTTCGCGATCAGCCCCTCGACGCGGCCCTTGATCTCGTCGCGGATGCGGCGGACGGCATCCAGGTCCTGCCCCGCGGGGTCGTCGAGCTCCCAGTCCTCGTAGCGCTTGCCCGGGAAGATCGGGCACGCGTCGCCGCAGCCCATCGTGATCACGGCGTCGGAGGTCTTGACCGCTTCGACGGTGAGGATCTTCGGCTGATTGGCCGAGATGTCGATGCCCTCTTCGGCCATCGCGGCGATCGCCATCGGATTGATCGAGTCCTTCGGCGCGGATCCGGCCGAGAGCACATCGATGCGGTCGCCGGCGAGCTCCTGCAGATAGCCGGCGGCCATCTGCGAGCGGCCGGCGTTGTGGACGCAGACGAAGAGGACGGTGGGGCGGGTCATGATCTCGTCATCCTTCTCGGTCGAGGTGAACGGTTGGTGTCGTACGGGGCGGAAGGGTCACTCGCGCCCGTTCATCGCACTGCGGCGTTCGATCAGCACGGTGTCGCGCCACTGCCCGGCCCACGGGCCCACCGACGATCGTGCGATGCGCTCGCGTCGTCCGATCTCGCGGAAACCGAGGCTCTCGTGCAGGCGGAGGGATGCCACGTTCTCGGGGAACACGCTCGACTGGATCGTCCACACCCCGTTCATCTCGGCCGTGGCGATGAACGCGCGCAGCAGAGCGGCGCCGAGTCCGCGACCGTGTGCGCGTCCGGCGACGTAGACGGAATGCTCGACGACACCCCGATAGGCGGCGCGCGTCGACACGGGCGACGCCGCCACCCATCCGACGACGGCGTGCGTGTCGTCGACGGCGACCAGTCGTCCGAACCGCGTCTTGGCCTGATCGAACGCGTCCCACGTCGGCGTCTCGCTCTCGAAGGTCGCGTTGCCACCCGCGATGCCCTCGCGGTAGATGTCCTCCACCGCCGCCCAGTCCGCGCGTTCCAGCGCCCGCACGAGTGTCATGTCAGCAGCACCCGCCGGCATCCGTCGAGCACACGCCCGTGGCCGGCAGCGTCAGCTCGACGCGGGAGGCTGAGGCGAGGTCGCCGGCGAGCCAGGCCGTGATCGAGCGCACCTGTTCGTATCCCGTGGCGAGGAGGAACGTGGGCGCCCGACCGTACGACTTCATCCCGACGAGGAAGAAGCCGTGCTCGGGGTGCGTCAGCTCGCGGAAGCCGTGCGGTTCGACCGTGCCGCACGAGTGCACGTTGGGGTCGATGAGCGGGGCGAGCAGCCGCGGCGCCTCGACGACGGCATCCAGGTCGGTACGGATCTCGCGCAGGGGCGCGAGGTCGGGGCGGAACCCCGTCGCGTTCACGACGATGTCGGCGGTGACCTCGGCGGGATCTCCGCTGCGCGATCCGAGGAGGCGGATGCCGTGCGGCAGCGCCTCGACGCGGCCGATCTCGAAGGAGTCGATCTTCTCGACGGCGCCGGTCTCGACGTACCGGTCGACGCGTGCGCCGAGCTGCGCGCGACCGATCAGCTCGTCGTCCACGGAGGAGGACACGCGCACGGCGCCCGCGTTGCGGATGAGCCAGGTGACACGGGTGCCGGGGGCGTCGCGCTGGAGGCGGACGAGCGAGATGAGCGTGTTCGCGGCGGAGTGACCGGCGCCGACGACGACGGTGTGCTGACCGGCGAAGCGTTCGCGCTCGCGGCCGAGCACGTCGGGCAGGGCGTGCGAGATGCGCGCGTCGTCGATGGCGGGCAGACCCGTCGACAGGAGCGAGTTGGGCGTGTCGTACGTGCCCGAGGCGTCGAGCACGGCCCGGCCGAGGATCTCCCCCTCGGTGGTGCGCACGAGGAACGGCGTGTTCTCGCGGTCGGCGGAACGGGTGCGATCCATCCCCTGGCGGGCGACACCGGTCACGCGGGCGCCGTAGCGCACGTGGGCCGCGATCCGGGGCAGCGCGGCGAGGGGCCGGAGGTAGTCGTCGATGAGCTCGCGGCCCGAGGGCGCGCGCCCCGCGGCCGGCATCGTCCAGCCCGTGGCCTCGAGCAGGCGGCGGGCGACCGGGTCGACGACCTCGCGCCAGGCCGAGAACAGGCGGGTGTGGCCCCACTGCTGCACCGCGGCGGCGGGACCGGATGCCGCCTCCAGCACGGTGAAGGCGATGCCGCGGTCGGCGAGGTGGGCGGCGGCGGCCAGGCCCACCGGACCCGCCCCGATGATGACGACAGGGAGGGTCGCGAGGCGGTCGGTCACGCGCGGTCGCGGCGTGAGGGTGAGCGTCGACATGGGGCTCCTCGTGCATCGATGGCTGTCGATGCCCCATCGTGCACCTATCTATCGATGGATGTCAATATCGACTACTGTCGATGCATGACCTCGCTGCCGCTCGTGGAGTCCACCGCCTGCTGCGTGTCCTCGGGGGGCGCGCCGATGTCGGTCGACGACGCCGAGGGGCTCGCCAGGCGGCTGAAGGCCCTCAGCGACCCGACGCGGCTGCGCCTGCTGTCGATCGTCGCGGGCGCCACCGAGCAGGAGGCGTGCGTGTGCGACCTCACGGATCCGGTCGGCCTCTCGCAGCCCACGGTCTCGCACCATCTGAAGGTCCTGACGGAAGCGGGGTTCCTCTCGCGCTCGAAGCGCGGAACCTGGGCCTACTACCGGCTCGTCCCCGGCGCGCTCGACACCGTCGCGGGGGTGCTGTCGCGGCAGTTCGCGGCGGTGCCCCCGACGCGCTGACGCGCGGCCGCCGCCTCGGTGCGACGCGGTGCTGTGAATGATCCCACCGCGCCGCCCGACCCTTTTCCTCGAGACGGCTCTTGTCTATAGGGCAGGCACGCGCTAACGTGCAACCAAATGGTTGAACAACAGACCGACGCCGACATCGACCGGGTGTTCCACGCCCTCGCCGATGCCACGCGGCGCGACATCGTGCGGCGCACGCTCGTCGCCGAGCAGTCGGTGACGCAGCTTGCCGCGGCGTACGCGATGTCGTTCGCGGCGGTGTCGAAGCACATCGCCGTGCTCGCCGAGGCGCGGCTCATCACCAAGCGCGCGGAGGGGAGGGTGCGACTCGTGCGTGCCGACCCCGCCATGATCGCCCGGGCCCAGCGGCTGCTCCGCTCGTACGAAGACCTGTGGCGCGGGCGCATCGACCGGCTCGACGCGTTGCTCGACGCGGACCCGGGTGCCACGGCATCCCCCGTCGACTCGTCCGCTGTCGGGGCGCCTCGAGCGGGCGACGCAGCCGCGCATCGCGGGACGTGCGCGCCCGCGGCATCCAGCCCCCCGCCCGACACCCCCACGCCCTGAACCGACGAAGGAGTACGTCCATGCCCGTCACGTCCGTCGAGAGCGACACCGAAGCGCTCACCATGACCCTGGTCGCCGACTTCCCGGTCGGCCCCGAGCGGGTGTGGGCCGCGTTCACCGACCCGCGCCAGCTCGAGCGCTTCTGGGGTCCTCCGGGGTGGCCGGCGACGTTCAGCTCGTTCGCGTTCGAGGCGGGTGGTCGCGCCCGGTACGAGATGCGCAGCGCCGGCGGAGAGGTGGCCCGCGGCAGCTGGCGGTTCGTCGACATCGAGGCTCCGCGCGGGTTCGAGGTCGTGGACTCCTTCGTCGACGAGGAGGGCGAGGCCATCCCCGGGATGCCGTCGATGCGCATGACCTTCGCGTTCGAGGCCACCGAGGCCGGCGCCCGCCTCACGAACGTCACGTACTTCGACTCGCTCGAGGCCCTCGAGCAGCTCATCGACATGGGCGCCGTCGAGGGCGCGACCCTCGCGATGAACCAGCTCGACGCGGTGCTGCAGGGGCTGCGGGAGTTCGCCCAGGGCAAGGGCACGCGACTCGAGATCCTCGACGACCAGCACGTGCGCATCATCCGGCTCATCGAGGGACCGCGCGCACTCGTGTGGCGCGCGCACCTCGATCCCGACCTCATGCGGCGCTGGATGCTCGGCCCCGACGGCTGGCGCATGTCGGTCAGCGAGATCGACCGCGTCGAGGGCGGCCGCTACCGCATCGCCTGGGAGCCCGAGCCCGGTACGGAAGGCGAGGCGTTCGGCTTCGACGGCGAGATCCTGCTGCTCGACGAGCCGCGGCGCATGGTGCAGACCGAGCACATGACCGGCACCGACCTGCCGACCACGACCAACGACCTCTCACTCTACGAAGAGGACGGCGCCACCCTCGTCACCCTGCTGATCGAGTACCCGGATGCCGCCACTCGCGACGCCGTGCTCGCCACGGGCATGGTCGATGGGATGGAGCAGAGCTTCCAGCGGATGGAGCGCGTGGTCGTGGGGTGAGCGCACGGATGCCGCGGCGTCGGGGCCGCGGCATCCTGCACTCCGGCGCGCGCGATCAGCTCGTGATGTACCCGTTCGGGTTGAGCACGTACTTGCGCGGGGCGCCCTTGTCGAAGTCGGCGTAACCCTGCGGGGCGTCGTCGAGGCTGATGGGCGTGGCGTTGACGGCCTTCGCGATCTGCACCTTGTCGTGCAGGATCGCCATCATCAGTTGCCGGTTGTACTTCATCACCGGGCACTGACCCGTGGTGAACGACAGCGACTTCGCCCAACCGAGGCCCAGGCGCAGCGACAGCGAGCCGACTTTCGCCGCTTCGTCGACGCCGCCCGGGTCGCCGGTCACGTACAGACCCGGGATGCCGAGGGCCCCACCGGCCGCGGTGATGTCGAACAGCGAGTTGAGCACCGTCGCCGGGGCCTCGTGCGACGAATCGGAGCCGTGGCCGCGGGCTTCGAAGCCGACCGCGTCGACCGCGGCATCCACTTCGGGGGTGCCGAGGATCTGCTCGATCTGGTCGCGCGGATCGCCCTTCGACACATCGACGCTCTCGAAGCCGAGGGAGCGGACCTGTTCGAGGCGCTCGGCGTTGAGGTCGCCGACGAGCACGGCAGCCGCGCCCAGCAGCTGCGCGCCCACGGCCGCCGCGATGCCGACCGGACCCGCGCCGGCGATGTAGACCGTCGAACCCGGACGCACGCCCGCGGTGTACGCGCCGTGGAAGCCGGTGGGGAAGATGTCGGACAGCATCGTCAGGTCGAGGATCTTCTCGAGCGCCTGCTCGCGGTCGGGGAAGACGAGCAGGTTCCAGTCGGCGTACGGCACGAGCACGTACTCCGCCTGCCCGCCCACCCAGCCGCCCATGTCGACGTAGCCGTAGGCGCTGCCGGGGCGGTCGGGGTTCACGTTGAGGCAGATGCCGGTCTTGCCCTCCTTGCAGTTGCGACACCGCCCGCAGGCGATGTTGAACGGCACCGAGACGATGTCGCCGACCTTGACGAACTCGACGTCGGGACCGACCTCGATCACCTCGCCGGTGATCTCGTGCCCGAGCACCAGACCGGCCGGAGCGGTGGTGCGACCGCGCACCATGTGCTGGTCGGAGCCGCAGATGTTGGTGGAGACGGTGCGCAGGATCGCGCCGTGGGGGACCTTTCGGCCGACGTTCGCGGGGTTGACGCCCGGACCGTCCTTGAGCTCGAACTCCGGATACGGGGTGTCGATGACCTCCACCACGCCGGGTTCTTTGTACGCCACTGCCTTGTTGCCGGACATCATCGTCCTCTCCGGCCGGGCGCCCGCCCAGCCTGGTCGTGTCCTGCGGGGCGGGGCCCGCAGACCCGTCCGATCGCGACGGGCGATCTCGGATCACGTTCGTCGCGAGCGGATGCCTTCAGCCAAACTCGCAGGCCCTGGTGACGTCAATGCGTGTCACCTGTGAGCGTGCAGTTGAGAACTCTTCTCGTCAGGCCGGTGCCGGTGCTGCGCGGCGCACGAGCCGGCGGATCTCCTGCTCCACCTCGGTCGTCACCTCGACCACCGCGAACGACACCGGCCACATCGGGCCGTCGTCGAGCTGGGCGCTGTCGTCGAAGCTCACCGTGCCGTAGCGGGTCTTGAACTTCGACGCCGGCTGGTAGAACACCACGACCTTGCCGTCCTCGGCGTAGGCCGGGAAGCCGTAGTACGTCTTGGGGCTCAGGTGTGCGGCCTCCTCGAGCACGATGACGTGCAGGCGCTCGGCGACCGCGCGGTCGACGCCCTCGAGCTTCTCGATCGCCTCGAGGCAGGCCTCGTTCTCCTTCTGCAGCTTCGCGAGGCCCTTCACGCCCTTCATGGCCTGGAGTTCCCCGGCCCGCTGCTTCATCGCCGCGCGTTCTTCCGCACTGAATCCGGTGGCCATGGCTTCCGTCCTTCCGTGGGTCAGTCGGCAGGGTAGCGCAGGAGTCGGCGGCGGGGGAGGGTCCGCCTCGCGCCGGGTGGGAGGTCGGCGCTCGGTGAGGTGCGGGGGGCGGGCTGCCGCTGAGGGTGCGCGGATTGCTGAGGGTGCGCGTGCGGCGACGGGCCGGTGGGCGGCGTTCGGTGCGCGACCGGCGTCCGGTCAGTCGGGAAGCCCGGGATGCCGCTGAGGGTGCGCGGATCGCTGAGGGTGCGCAGCGGCGGGGGGCGCCGCGGGTCAGGCCTGCCGCAGCCCCTCTTCCAGCGCGACCCACGCGAGCATCGCGCACTTCACGCGCGCGGTGTACTTCGACACCCCCGACAGCGCGGCGGCATCCGCGAACGTCTCCTCGTCGAGGGGGATCTTGCCGCGCGAGCGCAGCGCCTCGCGGAACGACGCGATCAGGGTCTCGGCGTCGGCGCGCGGCATCCCCTCGTCTCCGCCGTCCTCCCGCAGCAGGGCGACGAGCATCGACGCCGAGGCCTGCGAGATCGAGCAGCCCGCCCCCTCCCAGGTGACGGATGCCACGCGGTCGCCCTCGACGTCGACGCGCAGCGTGATCTCGTCGCCGCAGACGGGGTTGCGCTGATGCACGGTCGCGCTGTGGGCGCCGGGTTCGGCGAGGCCGAACCCGCGGCGGTTCTTGGCGTGGTCGAGGATGAGCTCCTGGTACAGCGACTCGAGACCGCTCATGCGTCGACTCCGAAGAAGCCACGGACGCCCGCGACGGCGTCGAGGAAGGTGTCGACCTCGGCCTCGGTCGTGTGGATCGCCGCGCTCGCGCGCACCGAGGCGGTCATCCCGAACCGGCGGTGCAGGGGCTGCGCGCAGTGGTGCCCGACGCGCACGGCGACGCCGCGCGCATCGAGGAACTGGCCCACGTCGTGCGCGTGCACCCCCTCGACCTCGAAGGCCTGCAGGGCGACGCGCTCGGCGGCATCCGTGTCTCCGAGCAGTCGGATGCCGGCGATGGAGCGCAGCCCCTCGCGCATGCGCTTCTCGAGCTCCGCCTCGTGCGCGCGCGCGGCGTCGAGGTCGTGCTCGCCGAGCCATCGCACCGCGGCGGCGAGGGCCACGGCCTGCGACACGGGCTGCGTGCCCGCCTCGAAGCGCTGCGGCGGCGGGAGGTATTCGGCCTCGTCGAGGGTGACGGTGGTGATCATCGAACCGCCCGTGGTGAACGGGGGCAGGGACTCGAGCACCTCGTCGCGGCCCCACAAGGCGCCGATGCCGTACGGTCCGTGGATCTTGTGCCCCGAGAACACGGCGAGGTCGACCCCGGATGCCGGCAGGTCGAGCGCGAGGTGCGGTGCCGACTGGCAGGCGTCGAGCACCGTCAGTGCGCCGACACCACGCGCGAGCGTGACGAGCTTCGCGACCGGATTCACGATGCCGAGCACGTTGGACACGTGCGGGAACGCGACGACCTTCGTGCGCGCGCCGATCAGGTCGGCGGCGGCGCGCATGTCGAGCGTGCCATCGTCGAGGACCGGGATGTGGCGCAGGCGCGCGCCCGTGCGGGCGGCGAGTTCCTGCCAGGGGATGAGGTTGGCGTGGTGCTCGGCCTCGGTGACGACGACCTCGTCGCCCTCGCGCAGGCGCCCGGTGTAGCCGAGGGAGCCGGCGACGAGGTTGAGACCCGCGGTCGCGCCGCTCGTCCAGACCAGCTGCTCGGGCTCGGCGCCGACGAACTCGGCGACCGTCACGCGGGCGTCTTCGAACAGCTCCGTCGCCTCGGCGGCCAGCGTGTGCGCTCCGCGGTGCACGGCGGAGTTCGCGCGCTCGAGGAAGTCGCGCTCGGCGTCGAGCACCGCGCGCGGCTTCTGGCTCGTCGCGGCGGAGTCGAGGTAGACGAGCGGGTGGCCGTCGACCTCGGTCTCGAGGATCGGGAAGTCGGCGCGAACGGCGTCGACGTCGAAGGGGAGGGTCACGCTTCCAGGCTACGCGGCGCGGGGTGAGTGGGAGCCGGGTGGGATGGAGCCCGCGAACGAGCGGACGACGTCGGCGGTGCCCCCCATAATCGACAGATGACTGCGACGCTCCCCTCTCTCGACGGCCGCCGATTCCGCATGGTGTCCTCCACCACTTCGGTCGTCGACCCCGATGCCCCCAGCGTCTTCGAGTACTTCGAACGGGACGGAGCGATCTGGGGCGGCTACGAGGGCGACACCGTGACCTTCGGCAAGTTCGTCGGAACCCGCACGGCTGACAAGATCTGGGTCTCGTTCGTGCACGTGCTCGTGGCCGACGGCACCGTGGTCACCGGAGACGGCGAGAGCGACCTCGAGCTCACCGAAGGCGGCGGCATCCGGCTCGTCGAGCACTACGAGATGCACGGCGCCCCGCAGCTGAGCGTCTGCGAGGAGATCCCGGCCTGACCTAGCGCGGCGGCAGGGTGTCTCGGCCCGGGGTCGCGGGGGTCCAGCGCGTCATCCCGAGCAGGGTGTTGGTCGCCGTGCGGTCGGGCAGATCGCCCGGCAGAAGGTACGGGCGGCGGATGACCTCGTCCAGCACCACGACGCTCACGACGGTGCGCACCTCGGGCAGTTGGGCGATGACGCCGGTCGAGAACTCGTGCACGCCGCTGACGTCGACGGCGCGGATCAACAGCATCGCGTCGTGCTCTCCCGTCGTGATCGCGCACCATTCGACGTCGGGCATCTCCACGACCCGGTCGCGGAACGAGGCCCAGGCCTGCGGCATGACCGTGACGAACACCAGGGCGCCGATCGACAGTCCCGCCCGGGCGTGGTCGACCTGGGCGCTGAAGCCCGTGATGACCCCGTCCTGAACCAGCGCCTCGACCCTCGTGTAGGCGTTGGCGCGCGAGATCCCGACCTTCTCGGCGAGAGCGGCTATCGAAATGCGACCGTTATCTCGGAGGACGGCGAGGATTTTGTACGCCGTATCGTCCAATGGCGTGCCACTTCGTCCAGAATCCCTCGAGGGTTCCGCATCATTGCTGGACATTCTGCTCCAAGATGGTCATTATCTGGACGGACCGACGCCTCTGTGTAACATCGCTGGACACATCGTCGCATAAGGTGCGAATCTAAACCCGGTCGTCCACTTGTCCGACGACTTTCCCGAATGTACTCCTCGGCTCCGGAGGCCCCCATGTCGTCACGTCGCACCACGTCGGTTCTCGCGATCGGAGCGGTCGCGCTGTTCGCGCTCGCCGGGTGCACCGGGGGCAACTCGGCGAACACCAACGGCGGCGGCGGCCAAGGCAACCAGTCGCTCGTCATCGACACCGCATTCTCGATCGAGACCGCCGACCCGGGCCACACGTACGACCCGACCGGCAACATGATCGCCAAGGCGATCTACGAGACCCTCGTCGACTTCGACGGGTCCGATGTCTCCACGCCCGTCCCGGGACTCGCCTCCTGGACGCAGAACGATGCCGCGACGGAGTTCACCTTCACGCTCGAGGGCGACCGCGTCTTCTCCGACGGCTCGCCGATCGAGGCGAAGGACGTCGTGTTCAGCCTGCAGCGCATCCAGGGCATGGCCGACGCCAAGCCGAACTTCCTGCTCGGCGGCATCACCATCGCCGAGGTCGACGACAAGACGATCACGTTCACGTCGCAGACGCCGCTGCTGCAGCTCCCCGCGATCCTCGCCAACCCCGCGCTCGGCATCGTCAATTCCGACGTCGTGAAGGAGAACGGCGGCAGCACCGACGGCTCCGACTCGGCGCAGAAGTACCTCGACGGTGCCTCGGCAGGCTCGGGCCCGTTCGTGCTCGACACCCTCGACCTCTCGTCGCAGGTCGTGCTGACGCGCAACGACGCCTACAACGGTGACGAGAAGTCGGACTTCTCCCGTGTCGTCGTGCGCAACGTGACCGAGAGCGCCACGCAGCTGGCGAACCTCAAGGGCGGCGACTCCATGGTCGCCATGGACCTCAACGGCGACCAGGTGTCGGGCCTCGGCGACTCGCTGACGGTCGACTCGGTGCCCTCGGGTCAGACGATCTTCCTGCTGCTCAACCAGTCGCCCGCGGTCGCCGGCGACCTCGCAAACGTCAAGATGGCCGAGGCCATCCGCTACGCCCTCGACTACGACGCACTGCTGGAGCTGGCCGGCGCGGGCGCCGCGCAGGCCACTGGAGTGATTCCGCTGGGCTTCGAGGGGGCGCTGGATTCCGGCGTCACCCAGGACCTCGCCAAGAGCAAGGCGGCGCTGGCCGAGGCCGGCTACGCGGGACAGACGCTGCGCCTGCAGTTCCCGAACGACTACCCGGTCGGCGGCGTCGAGTTCACCCCTCTCGCCGAGCGGGTGCAGTCGCAGCTGAAGGATGCGGGCATCGCGGTGGAGCTCGCTCCCGCTCCCTTCGCGACCGAGCTCGACGCCTACGTCGGCGGCACCGAGGGCTTCGGCCTGTGGTTCTGGGGTCCGGACTACGCCGACTCCGCGAACTTCCTCCCCTTCGGCCCCGGCCTGAAGGTGGGCCTGCGCTCCGGCTGGACCGCGGAGGCGAACCCGACCATCGCGAAGATCGCCGCAGACGCCGCCTCGGCCACCGATGCGTCCGCGCGCACCGCGGCCTTCACCGACTTCGCCGAGGCCATGCAGGCCGAGGGGCCGTTCGTGCCGCTCATCATCCCCGGCCGCAACATCGCGACCGCGAACACCGTCACGGGTGCCGTGTACAACTCGGTCTGGGAGATGGACATCGCCGAGATCACGCCGGCCGGCTGAGCGGGACCCTCATGACGACACAGCCGGCGCAGCGGCGGGCGCGTCGCCGATCGCCCCTGATCGGCTACCTGCTGCGCCGCGCGGGGACCTCCCTCATCCTGCTGGTGGGCGTGACCGTGGTGACGTTCGCGCTCACCAACCTGGTCCCCGGCGACCCGGTCTCGGCCGCCCTCGGCGAGGGCGCCTCGCAGAACCCGGCGACCCGCGAGGCCTTCATCCGCGAGCAGGGGCTCGATCAGCCCGCGGTCGTGCAGTACGTCATCTACATGGGGAACCTGCTGCGCGGAGATCTCGGCACCTCGCTGGTGACCGGTCGACCGGTCACCAGCGATCTCGCCACGGCGGTCCCCGCCACGATCGAGATCGCCATCGGCGCGATCGTCCTGAGCCTCGTCGTCAGCATCGTGCTCGGCACCCTCGCGGCCTACCGCCGCGGGCTCGTGTCCGATCAGGTGATCCGCGTCGTCACGCTCATCGGCCTCAGCGTGCCCACGTTCTGGCTGGCACTGGTCAGCTTCTACGTGTTCTTCCTCGAGCTGCGCATCGCGCCCGGCTCGGGCCGCATCTCGCCCGCCATCACCCCGCCCCCGCGGGTCACCGGGCTGTACACGGTCGACTACCTCCTCAACGGCGACGGTGTCGGCTTCTTCGATGCCCTCGCGCACCTCGCCCTGCCGGTCATGGTGCTCTCCCTCGTGACGATCGGTCTGCTCACCCGCTTCATCCGCACCTCGGTGCTGGAGGTGCTCGGCAGCGACTACGTCCGCGCCGCCCGCGCGAAGGGGCTCCCCGCGATGCGGATCATCCTCGACTACGTGCTGCGCGGGGCGTCACTGCCCATCCTCACCGTCGTCGGCGTCGCGTTCGGCGCGCTGCTGTCGGGCACCGTCCTGGTCGAATCGGTCTTCGCCTGGCCGGGGCTGGGCACCTACGCCTACAACTCCGCCGCCAATCTCGATCTGCCCGGGATCATGGGCGTCGGTCTCGTCGTGGGCCTGATCTACCTGCTCATCAACTTCGTGGTCGACCTGCTCTACGGCGTGCTCGACCCGAGAGTGAGGATCGCATGAGCCACCTCGCCGCCGCGTCGAGGCGCGGACGACTCCGCTTCCGCTGGCCCCGCGCCTGGCGCACGCCTCTCGGGATCATCGGCTCGATCATCGCCGGCGCCTGGATCGTGGTGGCCTTCACCGCGCAGTGGTGGGTGCCGTTCGGTCCGAACGCGCAGGTGCTGCCGCGCCTGCAGGAGCCCGGCGTCGACACGCTGCTGGGCACCGACGGCAACGGACGCGACATCTTCTCGCGACTGATGACCGGCGCCACCGTCAGCCTCCCGCTGGCTCTCATGCTCGTGATCGCGGCGATGATCATCGGCACGGTCGTCGGCTCGGTCGCCGGCTACTTCGGCGGGTGGGTCGATGAGACCCTCATGCGCATCACCGACCTCTTCATGGCCTTCCCCACCGTCATCCTGGCCATGGTCGTCACCGCCTCGCTGGGGCCTTCGCTCTTCAACGCCGTGATCGCGGCGATCGTGGTGTCGTGGCCGCAGTACTCGCGCGTGACCCGCAGCATCGTGCTCGGACTCCGCGGACAGAACTACGTCATCGCGGGGCGCCTGCTCGGCCACTCGCCGCTGCGGACGCTCTTCGTCGACATCCTCCCGAACATCGCCGGCCCCGTGCTCGTGCTCGCGACCCTCGACATCGGCGCGGCGATCCTCCTGCTGTCGGGTCTGTCGTTCCTGGGCCTGGGCGCGCAGCCGCCGACGGCCGAATGGGGGTCGATGATCTCGGGTGCGATGCAGAACTTCGACGCCTGGTGGCTGGGAGTGTTCCCGGGCCTGGCCATCCTCACGGTCGTGCTGGCATTCAACTTCCTCGGCGATGCGATGCGCGACGTGCTCGACCCGACGGCGGAGATCACGCACGAGCGCCAGGCCGACCACCAGGCCTCGGCGACGGGGGTGGCCGCGTGAGCGCCCTCTCCATCCGCGACCTGACGATCGACATCGGCCGCCCGCTGGTGCGCGGCGTCTCCCTCGAGCTCGAGGCGGGTCGCATCCACGGCCTCGCCGGAGAGTCGGGGTCGGGCAAGACGCTCACCTCCCTCGCCGTGCTCGGGCTGCTGCCGCGGCAGGCGCGTACCGGGGGGTCGATCCTGCTCGCCGGCGACGAGATCCTCGGGCTCGGTCGGCGCGCGCTCAACCGCATCCGCGGGAAACGCATCGCGATGGTCTTCCAGGACCCGTCGTCGTCGCTGCACCCGCAGCTGACGGTCGGTCGCCAGCTCACCGACCACCTGCGCGTGCACCTCGGGCTGAAGGGCAAGGCCGCTCGCGCGCGGGCCGAGGAGCTGCTGCAGACCGTGCAGGTGCCGCGCCCCGCGGAAGCCCTGGGACGCTACCCGCACCAGTTCTCCGGCGGTCAGCGCCAGCGCATCGCGATCGCGTGCGCCCTCGCGTGCGACCCGGAGGTGCTGCTGGCCGACGAGCCGACCACCGCCCTCGATGTGACCGTGCAGGCCGGCATCCTGCAGCTGCTGCGCGATCTGGCGACCGAGCGCCGCCTCGCGGTCCTGCTCGTCACGCACGACCTCGGCGTGATGAGCGCGATCGCCGACGAGGTGGCCGTGATGAAGGACGGGCTCATCGTCGAGCGCGCCGACCGTGAGACCCTCTTCCGCGACCCCCGGCATGCCTACACGCGTGCACTGCTGGCGGCGCTGCCGGGGTCGAAGATCGAGATTCCGGATGCCGCGACGAAGGGCGAGATCGATGACTGACACCGCCGTCCTCGACGCGCAGAGCGTCACGGTGCGCTACCCGGGGACTCCTCCCGTGGTCGCCGTCGACCAGGTGTCGCTGCGGGTCGCCCCGGGCGAGACCGTGGCGCTGGTGGGGGAGTCGGGCAGCGGCAAGTCGAGCTTCGCGCGTGCCGTGGTCGGCATCGAGAAGACCGCCGGTGGCACCGTGCTGTTCCAGGGTGAGCCCGTCGCCCCGCTCGGGCTGCGCCGACGCGCGAGGGCGCTCACCCGCATCCAGATGGTGTTCCAAGACCCGTCGACCTCGCTGAACCCGCGCCGACGGGTCGGCGATCAGATCGCCGACGGCATCGCGACCGCTCGCGCGCGCGGGGCGGCCGGATCGAGCGTCGAGGAATGGCTCGAGCGCGTGGGGCTGCCGGCCGCCGTCGCCACTCGTTTTCCGCATCAGTTCTCGGGCGGTCAGAAGCAGCGCCTCGCGATCGCACGCGCCCTCGCCGCGCGTCCGTCGCTGCTCGTCGCCGACGAGCCGATCTCGGCCCTCGACGCGTCGACGCAGACGAGCGTGGCCGCGCTCATGCGCGACCTGGTCGCCGAGGCGGGCGCCGGGATGCTGTTCATCTCGCACGACCTCGCGGTCGTCCGGCGCATCGCCGATCGCACGCACGTCATGTTCGGCGGGCGCGTCCTGGAATCGGGGCCGACCTCCGACCTGTGGGCGCAGCCGCGGCATCCCTACACGCGCGCCCTGCTGTCGGCGATCCCCGAGCCGGACGGTGAGGGGCGCATCCCGGCGGCTCCCTCGGTCGCGGATCGCGCGGTCTGGGCCGAGGTACCGTCCGTCTTGAACTGAGCCTGCCGTAGGCGAACAGTGAGAACCGCCGCGGCGGTCGTTCGGAAACCATGAGGGCGGCGGATCGGCGCCCGTTCGCGGCGTAGACCGGATGCCATGACCCTCACGGCCCTGCTCCCCACCCTCCGCGCCAGCATCCCGGCGCCCTTCGACGCGGCGGCCTGGCCCGCCGGCTCCGCCCCCACGCTCGACGACGTGACCGTGCGGGCGATGTCGGTAGCCCGATACGCCGAGATCTGCGGCACGCCGTGCGTGTGCACGGGCCCGGCGGTGATCCCGGCGTCGGGCGGGGTGGCATCCGCCGTGCTGTCGACGACCGTCGTGGTCGCGACGGTGGTGGATGCCACGCCCGCGACGCTGCGCCTGGACGCATGCGTCGCGGGCCTCGAGGCGGTCTGGCGCGAGGCCCGGCTGCTCGGGCGGGTGTCGTACGCGTACGACGAGCCCTTCACCGTGCTCGATGCGCACGGGGAGGACTCGTGCGGCACCGTCGTCCTGCCCGGCGACGTGCGCGTGGGCGACCGCATCGCCTTCCCCTGCCCCGGATGCCACACGGTCGGCGAGGTGCGCTGATGCTGCTGCACTCGATCGTCTTCGCCTGCCGCTGCGCACGCGTGCAGGCGGAGTTCGAGGCTGCGCAGGCCCCGGATGCGGTCGAGGTCGAGCCGCGCTCCTGAGGACCGGCCTCGCGGTGCGGACGCGACACCGGCGGTGGCGGGACGGGACGGCTTCCGCCGGTGTCACACCACCAGCCGGTACCCCATCCCCTGCTCCGTCAGCAGGTGAACCGGGTTCGAGGGGTCGGCTTCGAGCTTCTTGCGCAGCTGCGACATGTACAGCCGCAGATAGCCGCTGTCGGCGACCTGCTCGCTGGCCCAGATCTCCTTCAGCAGGGTCTGTCGCGTGACGAGGGAGCCGGGGTTGCGGGCCAGGAACTCCAGCATCCGCCACTCCGTCGGGGTGAGGTGCACGCGGGTCTGCGCCCGCAGCACCGCCTTCGCCGCGAGGTCGACCTCGACGTCGCCGAAGCGCACGATCGACTCCCCGGTCGAGGGCGCCGTGCGCCGCGCGTGCACGCGCAGTCGTGCGAGGAGCTCGTCGATCTGGAACGGCTTGGTCACGTAGTCGTCGGCGCCGGCGTCGAGCGCCTCGACCTTGTCGGCCGAGCCCGTGCGGCCCGACACGACGATGATCGGGGCCGTCGTCCACCCGCGCAGCGCCTGGATCACCTGCACGCCGTCGAGGTGCGGCATCCCGAGGTCGAGCAGCACGATGTCGGGATGCGCCTGCGCGGCGAGCGTGATGGCCGCGGCGCCGTCGGCCGCGGCGACGACGTCGTAGCCGTGCGCGGCGAGGGTGATGCGCAGGGCGCGGACGAGCTGGGGATCGTCGTCGGCGATCAGTACCTTCACGCTGCGTCCTCTCGGGATCCGGATGCCGCGGCCTGGGCGCCGAGACCCGCTGCGGCACGGCTCGTGTACGGGTCGTCGACCGGCCTGTCCGGGGCCACCGGCAGCGCCACGACCATCGTCAGGCCCCCGCCGGGGGTGTCCTCGGGGGTCAAGGTTCCGCCCATGCCCTCGGCGAAGCCGCGCGACAGCGCGAGTCCGAGGCCGAGGCCCGCGGTGTTGTCGGTGTCGCCGAGGCGCTGGAACGGCGAGAACATGTCTTCGCGGCGGTCGGCGGCGATGCCGGGACCGTGATCGATCACGCGGATCTCGGCCGTGCCGCCCAAGCGGCTCGTCGCGATACGCACGCGCCGGCCCGCGGGCGTGTAGCGGTCGGCGTTGGCGAGCACGTTCACGAGCACGCGCTGCAGCAGCACGGGGTCGGCCCGCAGCGGCGGCAGATCGGCGTCGAGGGCCAGCTCGACGTCATCCGGGCCCAGATCGAGCTCGTCGAGGGCCGCGAGCACGACGCCGGCGGCATCCACCTCGGTGAGCGACACGGCGAGCACCCCGGCCTGCACGCGACTCACGTCGAGCAGGTCGGTGACCAGCACCGACAGCGTCGCGAGGCTCTCGTCGGCGGTCTCGAGCAGTTCGCGGCGATCGTCGTCGGAGAGGTTGTCGCCGGCCGCCCGCAGGCCCCCGAGGGAGGCGACGGCGGCGGCGAGCGGGCGACGCAGATCGTGGCTCACGGCCGACAGCAGGGCGCTGCGCACCTGGTCGGTCTCGGCCAGCGCCCCCGCCTCGGCCGCGGTCTCGGCCAGGTCGGTGCGTTCGAGGGCGGCGGCGAGCTGCGCGACGACGACGTCGAGCAGGCGCCGCTCTCCGGCATCCAGGTCGCGCCCGTGCAGCTCGAGGCGCGCGCGGTCGTCGCCCACGGGCACGGTGGTCGAGCGTCCGTCGCGAACGGGCTCGCCGTCGGTGGCCAGGGTCGATCCGTCGGATGCCACGAGTCGCACGCCGGCGAGTCCGAACGCCTCGCGGGCACGGCTGACCAGCGCGGGAACGGCGCTCTCGCCGCGCAGCACGCTGCCGGCGACGGTCGCCAGCAGCTCGGCCTCCGCCGCGGCGCGGCGGGCCGCGCGGGCGCGTCGGGCGGCCTGATCGACGACGATGCTCACGAGCATCGCGATGATCACGTACAGCCCCAGCGCGATCGCGTGCACGGGGTCGGAGATCGTGACCGTGTACAGCGGCTGGATGAAGAGGAAGTCCAGCGTCACCCCCGACAGCACCGCCGCGAAGACCGCCGGCCAGATGCCGCCGATGAGCGCGACGATCACCACGAGCAGCTGGTAGGCCAGCACGTCGGTCGTGATGGAGTCGTCGGATCCCGTCGACAGCAGCAGCAGCGAGATGAGCGGTCCGCCCGCGAGGGCGGCCACGAAGCCCAGGATGCGACGCTTCGCGCTGAGCGCGGGGCCGGTCAGGCGGGGGAGGGCGAAGCGCCCGCCCGCGCGCGCGTGGTTGACGATGTGCACGTCGATGTCGCCCGAGAGGCGGATGACGGTCGCGCCGATGCCGGGACCGGTGAGGGCGGTGGCCAGGCGTCCGCGGCGGCTCACGCCGATGACGAGCTGCGAGGCGTTCACCGATCGCGCGAAGTCGACGAGCGCGGTGGCGGGGTCGTCGCCCACCACCTGGTGGTAGCTGCCGCCGAGGGTCTCGACGAGCGCGCGCTGCTCGGCGAGGGCACCGGGGGCGCTGGCGCGCAGGCCGTCCTGCGTCGACACGTGCACGGCGAGAAGCTCGCCGCCCGCCGATCGGGCGGCGATGCGCGCGCCGCGGCGCAGCAGGGTCTCGCCCTCGGGGCCGCCGGTGAGGGCCACGACCACGCGCTCGCGCGCCTGCCACGACCCCTCGATGCCGTGCTCGGAGCGGTAGCGCTGGAGCGCCGAGTCGACCTCGTCGGCGAGCCACAGCAGCGCGAGCTCCCGCAGCGCCGTCAGGTTGCCGAGGCGGAAGTAGTTCGACAGGGCCGCGTCGATGCGCTCGGCCGGATACACCGAGCCGGCCGCGAGGCGGTCGCGCAAGGACTGCGGCGCGAGGTCGACGACCTCGATCTGGTCGGCGGCGCGCACCACGGCATCCGGGACCGTCTCGCGCTGGGTCACGCCGGTGATCTTCTCGACGACGGCGTTGAGGGAGTCGATGTGCTGCACGTTCACGGTCGTGATGACGTCGATGCCCGCGTCGAGCAGCTTCTCGACGTCGTTCCAGCGTTTATCGTGACGCGAGCCGGGCGCGTTGGTGTGCGCGAGCTCGTCGACCAGCGCGATGTGCGGGTGCCGCTCGAGCACGGCATCCAGGTCCATCTCGTCGAGCGCGACGCCGCGATGCGCGACGCTGCGGCGCGGAACGACCTCGAGGCCCTCGGCCTGGGCGGCCGTCGCGAGACGACCGTGGGTCTCGACGATCGCGATGACGACGTCGCGCCCCTCGTCGCGCAGGCGGCGCCCCTCTTCGAGCATCTCGTACGTCTTGCCGACGCCCGGCGCCATACCGAGCAGCACGCGCAGCCGCCCGCGCTTCACGCGAGGCTCCCCGGTTTCGGCCGCGCCGGAAGCCCGTCGAGTGTCCAGGACACGCCGGTTCCGCGGCGGGCGCGCGGCGTGTCCTGGACACTCGGCAGGGGTGCTCCGAGCGCACGCCGCCGCCGCGCGGGAGGCGCGACGGCGGCGGGTGACAGACGCATGTCCCTGATTCTCGTCTCTCAGAGCGCGTCGAGCGCGCGATTGAGCGCGACGACGTTCACGCGGGGATCGCCGAGGTACCCCAGGTCGCGCGGGATCGTGTGCGCGTCGACGAGGGATTCGACCTCGGATGCCGAGAGGCCACGGGCCTCGGCGACGCGGGCGACCTGTCGTTCGGCGTTGGCGACCGAGATGTCGGGGTCGAGCCCGGATGCCGAGGCGGTCAGGGCATCGGCGGGGATCCGACCCGATCCGTCGAGCTCGACCGCGGCGGCCGTGCGCTCCTCGATCGAGGAGATCAGGTCGTCATTCTCGGGGCCGAGGTTCGACCCGCTCGATGCCGCGGAGTCGTAGCCGTCGCCCGCGGCCGAGGGACGGGACTGGAAGTACTGCGGGAGGGCGTTGCCGTCGGCATCCGTGAAGGACTGCCCGATCAGCTGCGAACCCGCGACCTGCCCGTCGGCCGTTCTGATGAGCGAACCGTTCGCCGCGAACGGCAGGGCGATCTGGCCGACGGCGGTGATCAGCAGCATGTAGCCGACGCCGAGGAGCAGGGTGAAGACGAGCATCGCGCGGACGGCGACGCCGGCGGTACGCAGGGTGGTGCGCATCAGGGGGGCCTTTCAGAAGCCGGGGAGCAGGCTCACGACGAGGTCGATGAGCTTGATACCGATGAAGGGGACGAGGACGCCGCCGAGCCCGTACACGAGCAGGTTGCGGCTGAGGATGCTCGAGGCGCTCGCCGCGCGGTACTTCACACCGCGCAGGGCCAGCGGGATGAGCACGATGATGACGATCGCGTTGAAGATGATGGCGCTGAGCACCGCGGATGCCGGCGACGACAGCTGCATGATGTTGAGCACCGCGAGCCCGGGGAACACCCCCATGAACATCGCCGGGATGATCGCGAAGTACTTCGCGATGTCGTTGGCGAGCGAGAACGTGGTGAGCGCACCGCGCGTGATGAGCAGCTGCTTGCCGATGCGCACGATGTCGATGAGCTTGGTCGGGTCGGAATCGAGGTCGACCATGTTGCCGGCCTCTTTCGCGGCCGAGGTGCCCGTGTTCATCGCGACACCCACGTCGGCCTGAGCGAGCGCGGGGGCGTCGTTCGTGCCGTCGCCGGTCATCGCGACGAGGTTGCCGCCCTCCTGCTCGCGCTGGATGAGGGCGAGCTTGTCTTCGGGGGTGGCCTCGGCGAGGAAGTCGTCGACGCCCGCCTCGGCGGCGATCGCCTTGGCCGTGAGGGGGTTGTCGCCCGTGATCATCACGGTGCGGATGCCCATCGCGCGCAGCTCGCCGAAGCGCTCGCGCAGGCCGTCCTTGACGACGTCCTTGAGGTGGATGACGCCGAGCACGCGGCCGACGCCGGTTCCGGTCCCTTCAACAGGCTCAGGGACCTCGGTCGCGTGCTCCGCGACCTCGGTTTCAGAGGTGGCTGAGCCCGTCGAAGCCACCGGGCCCCGCGCCGGCGTCCACGTCGCGACGACCAGCGGCGTGCCGCCCGACTGCGAAATGGCATCCGTCGCGTTCTGCAGCTGCGCGCGCAGCGCCTCGGGAACGGGGGAGCCGGATGCCGCCAGCCAGGCCACCACGGCCGAGGCGGCGCCCTTGCGCACCTGCGTGCCGTCGACGAGGTCGAGGCCGCTCATGCGGGTCTGGGCCGTGAAGGGAACGGGCTCCGCGCCGCGGGGCATCTCGGCGACGATCCCCTGGGCCGCTGCGAGCTCGACCACCGAGACGCCCTCGGGCGTGGGGTCGGCCTGCGACGACAGCGAGGCGAACTCGGCGAGCATCGGCCCGCCGACGCCGTCGAGAGGCACGAAGGCCGACGCGCGACGGTTCCCGTAGGTGATCGTGCCGGTCTTATCGAGCAGCAGGGTGGTGACGTCGCCCGCGGCCTCGACCGCGCGTCCCGACATGGCCAGGACGTTTCGCTGCACCAGGCGGTCCATGCCCGCGATGCCGATGGCGCTGAGCAGCGCCCCGATGGTCGTCGGGATCAGGCAGACGAGCAGGGCCACGAGCACGGGGATCGACACGGGGGATGCCGCGTACGAGGCGATCGGGTTCAGCACGAGCACGACGACGACGAACACGATCGACAGGCTCGCCAGCAGGATGTTGAGCGCGATCTCGTTGGGCGTGCGCTGGCGCGACGCGCCCTCGACGAGCGCGATCATGCGGTCGACGAACGTCTCACCGGGCTTCGACGTGATCGTCACGACGATGCGGTCGCTGAGCACGCGCGTACCGCCGGTGACGGCGCTGCGGTCGCCGCCCGACTCGCGCACCACCGGTGCCGATTCGCCCGTGATGGCCGATTCGTCGACGGTCGCGATGCCGTGCACGATGTCGCCGTCGCCGGGGATCAGCTCCCCGGTCTCCACCAGCACGATGTCGCCGACGCGCAGGTCGCCCGAGGGGACGTCTTCGGTGGCCGCGTTCACCGCCCCGGGGTCCGTGGGGGAGTACGCGACGACCCGCCGCGCCGAGGTCGTCGTGCGCGTCTTGCGCAGAGTCGCCGCCTGCGCCTTGCCGCGGCCCTCGGCGACCGACTCGGCGATGTTCGCGAAGAACACCGTGAGCCACAGCCAGATCGCGATGCCCCAGGTGAAGCCGAAGGGCAGGGAGCCGTCGGCAGCCCCGAGGAACGGCTCGGCGACCGCGATGAAGGTGGTCAGCGCGGCGCCGACCCAGACGAGGAACATCACCGGGTTGCGCCACTGCGCGGCCGGGTTCAGTTTCTTCGCCGCGCCGGGGAGGGCGGCGACGATCTGCGCGGTGCTGAAGGCTCGGCGCGGGGCATCGGAGGTGGGGGCCGACGCTTCGGGCGCCGGGGCGTGGGTGAGGGTGGACATCAGCGGGTCAGTCCTTCAGCGAGGGGTCCGAGGGTGAGGACGGGGAAATAGGTGAGGGCGGTGACGATCACGGCGACACCGGCCAGCAGGCCCGCGAACTGCGGGCGGTGCGTGGGCAGGGTTCCGACCGTCGCCGGCACGGCATCCTGGGCCGCGAGGGCGCCGGCGAGGGCCAGCACGAACACGATCGGCAGGAAGCGGCCGAGCAGCATCGCCACACCGAGCGCGGTGGTGAACCACGGGGTGTTGGCGGTGAGGCCCGCGAAAGCCGAGCCGTTGTTGTTCGCCGCCGACGTGAACGCGTAGAGCACCTCGCTGAGGCCGTGCACGCCCGGGTTCCAGATCGACGTGGTCTCGACGTCGGAGCGGATGGCCGGAACCCCGAAGCTCAGGGCGGTCCCGGCGAGCACGAGGGTGGGGGTGACGAGGATGTAGAGGCTCGCGAGCTTGATCTCGCGCGGCCCGATCTTCTTCCCGAGGTACTCGGGCGTGCGGCCGATCAGCAGGCCGCCGACGAACACCGCGATCACGGCGAGGATCAGCATGCCGTACAGGCCCGAGCCGACACCGCCGGGGGCGACCTCACCGAGCATCATGTTGATCATCGGCATCATGCCGCCCAGCGCCGTGTAGCTGTCGTGCATCGAGTTCACCGCACCGGTCGAGGTGAGGGTGCTCGTCGAGCCGAACAGCGTCGAGCCGAAGATGCCGAACCGCACCTCCTTGCCCTCCATCGCGCCGCCGGCGAGGCCCGGGGCGGTACCCGCCCCCACCGTCTCGGCCCACGTGAGCAGAGCCGTGGATGCCACGAAGATCGCGGCCATCACCCCGAGGATCGTGTAGCCCTGGCGGTCATCGCCCACGATGCGGCCGAAGGCGCGGGGCAGCGAGAACGGGATGACCAGCATCAGGAAGATCTCGAAGAGGTTGGTCCACGGCGTCGGGTTCTCGAACGGATGGGCGGAGTTGACGTTGAAGAAGCCGCCGCCGTTGGTCCCGAGCAGCTTGATGGCCTCCTGGGATGCCACCGGCCCACCCGGGATCGACTGCGCCGCCCCGGCCAGGGTCGTGGCATCCGTGAAGCCGTTGAGGTTCTGGATGACACCGCCGGCGAGCAGCACGAGTGCGGCGACGATCGAGAAGGGCAGCAGCAGCCGGTAGGTGCCGCGCACGAGGTCGACCCAGAAGTTTCCGATCACGCCGCTGCGGCGGTACGCGAAGCCGCGCACCAGGGCGATCGCGATCGCGATGCCCACGGCGGCCGAGACGAAGTTCTGCACGGTGAGGGCGGCGAACTGCACGGTGTACCCGAGCGTGGTCTCGCCGGAGTACGACTGCCAGTTCGTGTTGGTCACGAACGAGACCGCGGTGTTGAACGAGAGGGCCTCGCCCGGCGCCTCGAGCCCCAGGGCGAACGGCAGCAGCGGCTGCAGGCGCATGAGGGTGTAGACGAAGACGACGCTCACGAACGAGAACAGCAGCACCGACCGCAGGTAGGCCTGCCACGTCTGTGCGCTGCGGGCGTCGACGCCGATCAGACGGTAGGTGCCGCGCTCGACGGCGAGGTCGCGCTCGCCGGTGTAGATGCGGGCGATGTGGTCGCCGAGCGGGCGATAGGCCAGGCCCAGCGCGACGACGAGGGTGAGGCCGGTCAGGACGATCGACCAGATGCTTCCACCGTCCATGGTCAGAACTTCTCCGGTCGGACGAGGGCGACCACGAGGTAGACGACGGCGGCGACCGCGAGCACCGCGGCGAGGATCGAGAAGAAGGTCATGACCGGTCGCCTCCGCGTCCTACGGGGCGGGCGGACGAGGAACGAGCCTCGGGGCCCAACTTCTCGACCCCCTTGGCGACGAGCGCGACCAGCGCGAACAGCGCGGCGGTCACGGCGAGGAAGACGACATCGAGCACGACGACTCCAGGTTCGGGACGGAACCGCGGGCGAGCCGCGGGCGCCGCGGGGCGGCACGTCTGTCGATACAACTCCGCCGGGCCGCGGCATCCTCGGGCCCTAACGCTTTCCCTACGGGTCGCTCACGGACCCATACGGAGTGCTTACGGGGGCGCGGATTCTGCAGGAGATGTGCGCCGACCGCGCATGATGGAGACATGGCCGAGAACGACGTGCGCGTGAGCGCGGGGCTGGTGATCCCCGCGTCCGAGCTGTCGTGGCGGTTCTCGCGCTCGTCGGGCCCGGGCGGTCAGGGGGTGAACACCGCCGATTCGCGCGCGGAGCTGATGTGGGATGCCACGGCATCCGCCGTTCTCTCGACCGTGCAGCGCGAGCGCGTGCTCGAGCGGCTCGGCGACCGGCTGGTCGACGGGGTGCTGACGATCGCGGCTTCCGAGCATCGGGCGCAGCTGCGCAACCGCGACGCGGCCCGCGCCCGGCTCGCCGCCCTCGTGGCCGAGGCGGTGCGGCCCCCGGCTCCGCCGCGCCGGGCGACGAAGCCGACCCGCGGGTCGAAGGAGCGCCGCCTGCAGGCCAAGCAGCGTCGCACCGACGTCAAGCGGATGCGGCAGCGCCCGACGGACTGACGGGCGCGCGCCCGCGTCGGCCCAGCCATCCCCGCCGAGTGTCCAGGACACCCGGACGCTCCGGAGATCGGTCCGGGTGTCGTGGACACTCGACCCTGGTCGGGCGCGTCAGGCGCCGCCCTCGGCGCGGCGGCGACGCACCTGCTCCTCGAGGTCGGCGAGGTGCATCTCGCGCTCGAGGTCGGCGATCTGCTGCTCCGTGGTGCGTGCGTCGCGCGGGGCCGGGGCGGGCGACGGGTCGGGCTGCCTCTGCCACCGCCGCGGGTCACCGAAAGTCAGGGGAGCCGTGCGCTGCTCGTACTCGCGCCCGATCGTGAACCACAGGATCGACCCGATCAGCGGCAGCAGCACGATGAAGAACACCCACACGAACTTCGGCATGTGCTTGACCTGGTCGTCGCGGCGCGTGATGGCATCGATCAGCGCGATCACCATCACGACGAGGGTCAGCAGAGCGAGGATCGGCATGGCCCCCACCCTGGCGGAGCACTCCGCGCGGCGTCCACCTTCTGGCCGCGTTGCGAAACGCCGAACGCCCCCGCCGCGTGGCGAGGGCGTCCGGATCGGATCAGGATGCCGCGGGCTCGGCGTGCGTCGCGCGTCGCCGCGGCTGCTCGTCGGCGTCGGCGCGGCCCTCGGCATCGCCACGGGTGACGACGAGCAGCACGACGGCCCACGTGAGGTAGGCGAAGGTCCCGGCGATCGCAATGGTGTTACCCGTGTTCAGGGCGGCGTGCGTGCCGTCGTCGATCCCGCCTGACGACAGGATCGTCGTGGGATCGGTGAAGATGTGCAGCAGGATCGGCCAGATCAGCGAGCCACCGGCGCGGAGGGTGGCGTACATGCAGACTCCGAACGCGAAGGCGTAGATCACGGTCGGCAATACGGTCGACACCGGCTGTCCGGTGAAGAAGTTGGAGAAGTGCAGCGAGGCGAAGATCAGCGACGACAGCGCCATCACCGCCCACTCGCGATAGCCGTGGCGGCGCAGCATCACCACCGCCATGCCTCGGGTGAGGAAGTCCTCGGAGAAGCCCACGAACAGGCCCGCCGCGAGCACGGCCAGTACCACTCCGGTGCCGTATCGGGCGTAGTCGATGCCGAAGAAGTGGCCGACGATCGGGACGAGCACGAAGATCGGCCCGAGCCAGAACCACCACCTGCGCGGGAGCACCGGCTGGCGCCCGAACAGGGGGCGGGGGAGCCACCCGATGCTCGCGGCGATGATCACGAGCACGATGCTGCCGAGCAGCGGCTGAAGGCCGATTGCGAGGAAGGCGGAGAGCGGATCACCGAACAGGTTCTCGACGTTCACGAGGCCGCTCAGCACCGGCGCGAGGGCGAGACCCATGCCGTTGTAAAGGGCGAGGTAGATGACGGCCATCAGCACGGCGCGCCACCATCCGCCGCGGTTCCAGAACCGTTGCCAGGCGTTCGCGCCGGTCTCGACCGGGGCGAGTTTCTCAGTGCGAGACATGAGGGGACCTTTCGTATCAGGCGAAGAAGCGTCGAGCGCGAGTCGTGAAGAGCAGGGCGATGCCGAACACCGCGAGCAGGATGGTGACGATCGAGCCGACGAGTACGTCGGCGTCACGGTGAACAACCGCCTGCAGCGCCGCGCTGAGGATCGACAGGACGAGGGATGCCGTGACGATCGCGCGCGCGAGCCGGTTTCCGCTGAACAGTCCGAAGCTCACCAGCAAGGTGATGACCCCGATCGCGATCGAGAACCACGTCGAGGGAACGGACACCCCGTCGGCAGCCAGGGTGCCGGTCAGTAGCAGGATGCCGAGGAGGATCTGCAGCGCGGCCGAGAGCCAGGCGAGCACGGCGACGAACGTGACCCCGGGGGGTCGGTCGTTGTAAGCCACCGTCTCGTCAGTCGCTCAACTCAGCGAGCAGGTCGTCGAGGCCCAGGCCGCCGACGTGCATCGCCTCGAACTCAAGGGTGCTCCCGGTGGTCGTGTCCGTGAGTTCGAGCACCCGCACCGTTCCGCTGTGGCGACGGTGGACCGTGAGGTTCGCGCGGTCGATGTGCGCGACGGGGTGGAGGTCTTTCCATCCCCCGACGATCCCGGTCGAGGAGCGACCCAGAACATACAGTCGCGTCGCGGACAGGGCCAGCACGATCGAGGGATAGCTCCCCTTCGATGCGCTCGCCGCCCGCTGCGCGAGCATGCCCCCGGTGACGCCCCAGGCCATCGCGTTGTCGCCGCCGAAGCCCGCGCCCACCGCGGCGCCCAGGATGCCCGACTTCGTCGACCCGCGCGGCATGACCACCGCCACGTCGATGACCTCGTCGTCTCCCACGGCCGCCTGCGCGCCTTCTCGTGCGTGGTCTTCTCTCGACATGTCGCCCCCTCCGCGTTCAGGACACTTCTTAATGAAGTGTTCAGGACATCTCCGAACAACGCAAGATGCGATGGGGCGGTCCGGAGAGTGCGGCGGGCGTCGTCATCGTGCGAGCGACCCGAAGGCCGGCCGAGAGCGTGGTCATCGCGCGAGCGACCCGAGCGCCGACCGACGGCGGGCGTCGTCATCGCGCGCGCGTGTGATCGCCGCCGACAGGCACCGCGCCCGCGGGAGGCCGCCAGACGGCTATCTCGGCGAACAGTGCGGTCAGGCGTGCGCTCTCGCTCTCGATCCCGGCGGACACGGACGCCACGGCCCGCATCCCCTCGTCGGTGACGCGCAGCAGTACGGCGCGCGCATCGCCGGCGACCTCGCCGCGCCGACGTTCCACGAACCCCTTCGCGCACAACTGGTCGACGATGTACGCCACGCCCGCGGGTGAGACCTCGAGCGGGGCGGAGAGGGCGGAGGGGCGCACGCCGTCCTGCATCGCGATGGCGACCAGTGCCGCGCGCTGCCGCGCGGCGCGTTTCCCCTCGCGAGCCGCGGCCGGCATGTAGCCCACGAGCGCCGCCCCCGAGGCGCAGACGCGGCCGAGAAGCTCCAGGGCGTCCGCGGGGATGGCGGGGAGCTCGGTGGTCGCGGGGTCGCCCAGGCCGAGGCTGATCTCGGCGGCGATCTCGGCGCTGTGACGCAGGAAGGCGGTGATGGCTGTGCGCAGGCCCTCCGCGAGCCGCTCGCCGTCGGGGGTGAGCGCGACCTCCACGGCCCGCCCGTCGGTGCCGGAGGCACGCGTCGTCACGACCCCCTCGGCCCGCAGGCGAACCACCAATCGGGAGATCGCCCGACGTCCGAGCCCGCTGACCTCGGCCAGACGGCGGGTGGTCAACGAGCGCTCCGACGCGAGCGCGACCAGGGCGGACATCTCCTCGATCTCCGCCCACTGCGTTCCGAAGACGCCGTCGATGACACGGGTCATCTGGTCGTTGAACGCGCCGAGCAGCTGCATCGCCCGGGCGCGCGACAGGGCGTCCACTGTTCTCGATCCTCCTCGTGACCCTCCATCCAACCAGGGGATGTTCGGAGCGACCCGAACGTGACGATGCCGTTCGATCGCTCGGCGCTCGACGAGACGGCATGCGGCTGACATCTCGGCCGCAGCATGCCGCCGATTCGTCAGGGCCGCGCAGTCTCACGGTCCCGTAGACCGGTCCGGTCGGCGCCCGGGCGGCCTGCCGCGCGAAACGCCGAACGCCCCCGCCGCGTGGCGAGGGCGTCCGGATTGGATCAGGATGCCGGATTCGACGGCGTCTTCTTCACGCGCTGCGCCGGGACCTCGGCGATCGGACGGCCGCTGCGCGATTGGCCGGGCAGGGGGCGCGACCGGCGTCCGTAGATGAGCTCCGACGAGTCGAGCAGCCACGGCACGAGCGTGATCGAGACGCCGTGCACGAGCATGAGCTGCTGGGCCAGGCGGCGCGAGCGGCGGTTGTGGAGGATCGACTCCCACCAGTGCCCCACGATGAACTGCGGCAGGTACACGGTGACGACGGCGGAGCCGTTGTTCGCGCGGTACTTCTTGATGAACGTCGACACGGGCGAGCTGTAGGTGCGGTACGGCGAGTCGATGATGACGAGGGGCAGGGGCATGTTGTGCTCCGCCCACTCCCTCTGCAGCTTCGCCGCGTCTTCGTCGGTGATGGCGACGTGCACGGCGAGGGTCTTGTCGTGGTTGGCGGCGAGGGCGTAGTCGATCGCCTTCATCACGGGCTTCTGCAGGCGGTTGACGAGGACGATGGCGACGTCGCCCGACGAGCCGAAGTGCACGTCGTCGTCCATGCGGATCTCGTGCTCGACGTCGCGGTAGTACCGGTTCACGCCGATCATGAGCACCGCCAGGATCGGGATGGCGATGAACACCAGCCACGCGCCGTGCGTGAACTTCGTGATGGTCACGATGAGCAGCACGAGCACGGTCATGGCCGCGCCGACGGAGTTGATCCACAGGCCTGCGATGGCCGAGCGGCGTTCGATCGCCGCCGACTGCTGCTTCGCCGCCTCGGGGGGCAGGTCCTTCAATCCGCGCAGCGTGCGGCGCCAGTGCTTGACCATGCCGATCTGACCGAGCGAGAACGACACGAAGACGCCGATGATGTACAGCTGGATCAGCGTGGTGAGGTTGGCCTGGTAGACGATCAGCACACCGATGGCGACGATGCCGAGGATGATCATGCCGTTCGAGTACACGAGCCGGTCGCCGCGGGTGTTGAGCGCCTTCGGGGCGTAGCCGTCGCGCGCGAGCACCGACCCGAGCAGCGGGAAGCCGTTGAACGCGGTGTTGGCCGCGAGCAGCAGCACGCACGCGGTCGCGGCCTGGATGATGAAGAACGGGATGCTGCCCATGCCGAAGGTCGCCGCGGCGACCTGGGCCATGAGGCTCGGCTGCGGGTTGTTCGCGCAGTCGAACCCGATGAGGTGGCAGGGGTTCTCGGCGTAGTGCACGCCCGAGATCAGCGCAAGCGCGGTGAGGCCCACGAACAGGATGATCGCGATGCCGCCCATCATCGTCAGCGTCGTCTGGGCGTTGCGGATCTTCGGCATCCGGAACGCGGGCACGCCGTTCGACACGGCCTCGACGCCCGTGAGAGCGGAACAGCCGCTCGAGAACGCGCGCAAGACGAGCAGGATCAGCGCCGCCTGCGTCAGCGACTCCGCCTGCACCGCGTACTGCGCGCTCGAGGCGACGGGGGCGAAACCGAAGAGGGTACGACCCAGGCCGACGACGATCATCACGCCGACCGACCCGATGAACAGGTAGGTGGGGATCGCGAAGACGCTCGAGGCCTCGCGCACGCCGCGGAGGTTGACGATGACGATGAGGATGACGAACCCGACCGCGATTTCGACGCGGAACGGGTTGAGTTCCGGGAGCGCCGAGATGATGTTGTCGACACCGGATGCCACCGACACGGCCACCGTGAGCACGTAGTCCACGAGCAGGGCCGCTGCGACGACGACCCCCGGCACTTCGCCCAGGTTCTTGCTGGCTACTTCGTAGTCGCCGCCGCCCGAGGGGTAGGCCTTGATGAGCTGACGGTAGCTGAGCACCACCACGACCAGCAGCACCACGACGGCCACCGCGACCCACGGGCTGAGGGTCAACAGAGCCGTTCCGCCGATGAGCAGGATCATCAGCAGCTCCTGCGGGGCGTATGCCACCGAGGAAAGGGCGTCGGAGGCGAAGATGGGCAGTGCCATCTTCTTGGGGAGGAGCTGCTCGTCGAGTTTCTCGGAGGTGAGAGGCTCGCCGATCAGAATGCGTTTCGCGATCGGCGTCTCTTCGCCGTCAACGCGACTTTCGTCAGTCACGGCGCGCGACATTACGCGCACTCCGGGCGCTGCGCAATCCGACGCGCACGTCGTTCACCGGATGGTCGACCTCCACGGATCCTCCCGGACGACCTCCATCGGGTGAAGGACGTCGTCCGGGAGTGCCGAAGGGTGTTCTCGCGGGTGCGATCTGTCCGTCACGCGTCGGGCGCGAGGCCCAGCTGGGTGAGGATGCCCAGCTCGTCGCTGCTTCCCCAGCGCTCGGCGAGCTTGCCGTCGACGAAGGTGCTGATCTGCACGCCGCGGATCTTCACCGGCCGGCCTGTCGGAGCGTGGCCGCGGAACTCGCCGGTCTGCGTCCCGGTCAGCGTGTACGCGAACGCGACGCTGTCGTCATCCGCGACGAGCTTCTCCACCGCGAGTGCCATGTCGGGGAACGCCGTCCGCAGCTCGCCGAAGAACGCGGCGTACCCGCGCGGACCTTGCTCCTGACCGGGCGCCGGGTCGTGGTCGACCGAATCGGGAGCGACGAGGTCGTCGAACGCGGCGAAGTCGCCCGCGTTCACCGCCTCGCCGAATGCCTGCTGGGATGCGATGTTCTGCTCACGAGTCATGGGATCTCACCTTTTCTGCACGCCACCGGTGCCTGAATCGACCGTGCTGGTCGCGAGCGACGGTATGCCGCCACCTCGGTCGTCACCGGAGGGTTGACCGTCGTCGGTCGGCCTGCTGTGCCGGGTGTCGCGGCGCCACGACGCCGGGCACGAGATGCGGCCCCGTCGAAGGATGGGCCTCGACGCGGGAGCGGTCTCGACGGGGTCAGGCGGCGCAGCGCTCGGCGATGTATGCGGCGATCGCGTCGGCGCCGACGTGGTCGTGCGCGGTGATCGTGACGACGGTGTCGGCGACGAAGACGAGCAGTTGGCCGTGCGCGCCATGCAGCCGCCACGCGGCACCGGGGCCGTCCCATCCCGCGAGCGCGTAGCGGCGATAGCCCTCTCCCGCGCTCCCCGTTCCGATCCACGCCGTGTGCAGCGCATCCACCGTCTGCGCCGAGACGAGGCGGCGCCCGTCCCACATGCCGCGGTCGCGGATGAGCTTTCCGAGACGGGCCATCTCCTCCGTGCGGAGGGAGAGTCCCTCGCCACCGAGCACCCGCCCGAGCGGGCAGCGTCGCCATGCGACGTCGTCGAGACCCAGCGGGGTGAACAACCGCGGTCGCAGGAACTCCTCGACGTCGCCCGTGCGCTGCGACAGCGCGTGCATCGCGGTGTACGTGCTCGCGTTGGAGTACTGGAAGACGCGCCCCCGCGTGGGGCGGGAGAGGAACTCGGCGGCGACGTCGGGCCAGTCGGTCATCATCGTCTCGGAGTAGGGGAAGTCGATGCCGCTCGACATCGACAGGAGGTGGCGGAGGGTCACGTCGGTTGCGGCGGGCAGCAGCTCGCCCACCGGGGCGTCCAGCGCCGCGAGACCCTCGTCGGCCGCGATCCCCGCAGCGAGCACCGCGACGGCCTTGGCGACCGAGTGGATCTCCTCGCGCTCGTCGGGCGCCCAGCGGTGTTCCGCGACGGCGTCGCCGACCCGCACGTGCAGTCCGTGGGCGCGGAAGCCCGTGTCGTCGATGCGGGCGACGAGCTCGTCGCGGAGGCGGGTGGCGCGGCACATGTGCACAAGGCTACGGAGGCCCGACCGACCTCCCCCTAAGCTCGCGGGGTGCACAACATCGTCGGATCGGGGCTGCTCGCCGTCTTCGCGGGTGCGGTGGTCGCGGTGCTGGCGTTCGTGCCGTTCGTCGCGGTCAGCTATCGCCGTCGCGGGGGATTGACGCTGTGGCGCACCCTGCTGTGGGCGGGCGCCGCCGTGTACTTCTGGGCGATCTGGACGTACACGCTCATCCCCCTGCCCGACGGCGACGCCTACCGCTGCGCGGGGGTGAACCTCCGCCCCTTCGAATTCGTCGACGAGATCCGCGCGGCGGTCGCCGTCTCGGGCCGCTACCTCACCGACCCCGTCGTGCTGCAGGTGGCGTTGAACGTGCTGCTCTTCCTCCCGCTCGGCTTCTTCCTGCGGGTGCTCGGCGGACGCGGCATCCTGATCGCCGGAGTCGCGGGCCTGGTCGTCTCGGGGGTCATCGAGACCACGCAGCTCACCGGCGTCTGGGGGATCTTCCCGTGCGCCTACCGCGTCTTCGACGTCGACGATCTGATCGCCAACACCTCGGGAGCGCTCCTCGGGTCGGTGCTCGCGTTCGCGGTGCCCGCGCAGCACCGGGGAGTGCAGAAGAGCCCGGATGTCGAGCAGCCCCGCCCGGTCACACGTCGCCGTCGGTTGCTCGGCATCGTGTGCGACGTGGTGGGCGTGTGGCTCGTGGGCTTCGCCGTCTCGGTGGCCGTGCAGGCGGTGATCGCCCTCACCCTGGGGGATGCCGCGACCTTCTCGACCGACGAGGTGGCCTCGCTCGCGGGGACGCTGGCCTCGGCCGGCCTGTGGCTGGTCGTGGTCCTGACGACGGGGAGGTCGATCGGCGACCTCGCCACGCGCGTGCGGTTCACGAACGGTGTGCTGCCGGCGTGGGTGGCGCGACCGCTGCGCTTCCTCACCGGGGCTGGAGCGTACGCCGTGCTCGCGGGGCTGCCCGCGCCGTGGTCGCTGACGGCCTTCGTGCTCGCGCTCGCGACCGGGGCGCTCCTCGTCGTCTGGCGTGACGGGCGGGGTCTCACCGGGTGGATCGGGCGCCGCCGCCTGGTCGACGACCGGGCGGGAGTGGTGAGTCCGTCGGTCGACGCGTCGTCGTCGGCCCGTGGCACCCTCGAGTGACGGCGAAGATCGCCATCCGTCATAGCGCGTTCCAGCCCCGGATCTGACGGCCCGGGTGGACGTCACCGGTTCGCGGCGAACTCCTCGGCCAGCACGCCCATGAGCACCTCGTCGTGGAAGCGACCCCCGTGGAACGCCACGGCGCGGCGCACGCCCTCACGCACGAATCCGGCCTTCTCGTAGGCGCGAAGGGCTCGCGTGTTGAAGGCCCAGACCCGCAGTTCAACCTTGTGCAGGCCCAGCTCGTCGAAGCCGTAGCGGAGCATCGTGCGGGTGGCATCCGTGCCGTAGCCGCGGCCGACCGCGTCGGGGCCGATGATGATCGCGAACGTCGCGACACGCGCGGGCAGGTTTCCTCCCCACAGCGTCGCGTGGCCGATGAGGCGCCCCTCCTCGTCGTCGATGCTGTAACCCGCGCCGCCGGGGGAGTCATTGCGGCTCCATGCCTGGAACATCTCCCGCACGGATGCGACGGGCCGATGCTGCACGCCGCCCTGCTGCAGGACCGCCGCGTCGTCGCGGCGCCACCAGTCCACGAGGGCGTCGAGATCGGCGTCGGTGGTCGCCCGCAGGCGGACGCATTCGCCACGGAGCAGGTCGGCACCGTAGGCGAGCGCGGAGGAGGTGTCGCGGAGGTCGTCCATCCATCGACCGTAACGGGGCGTCGCCAACAGACCCAGAGGAAAGGGCCTCAGGCGAACATCTGCCGCAGCGCGGCGAGATCTCCGGCGTCGAGAGCGCGGGCGATCACGTCCGCGTCGTCGGCCGAGGGGAACAGGCCCGCCAAATCGTCCCGGAAGATCGAGCGCATTTCGTCGAGATCATCGGCATGGGCGGCGACACGCATCGCCTCGATGGCGCGCTGATAGGGGATCTGCTGGTAGCCCCCGGGGGCATCGGGGGGACTGAAGTACGGGATCCACGGAAGCGATCCATCGGGATGCAGGAGCAGCACGTCTCCGGGCTGGATCACGCGCGTGTGGTTGAGGTCGGCGATGCTCAGCGGGTTGGCGATGCAGAAACGATCGCCGATCGCGTAGAGCGAGTTGCCCGGTTCGACGGTGTAGGTCATGACGACACCGTCGTCGTCCACCCCCACCGGACCGGCGGCGAGCTCGCGCGGGCCTCGGTCGATCAGGTCGTCGTTCAGGCTCGCGCTCATCCTGCCGAAATGGATCCACCGCGGGATATCGCACCCTTCGGGGTCGTTCCGCCGGATCATGAGGCCGTTGCCGACGTCCACGTAGCCCTCGCCGAGCCCGGTCGCGTCCGTCTCTCCCGCGCCGGATGCCGCGGTCTCGGTCGGGGAGGGAGCGGGCACGGCCGCACCGATCGACGTCACGTGCGTGAAAGCGGCCGACACGGCGGGAGCGGCGAGCGCGAAGAGCCCGCCGACGACGACGATCGACACCCCGCTCGCGATCGCTGCTGCCTTCTTCATGCGCTCACCCTACGGGGGTGCCTTCGCGGATGCCGGCGATTCTGCGGACGCGGGCCGCACCCTCGCAGAGGCGGTGTCCCCTGCCTGGCGACGACCGGAGGGATGCGTGTCGCCACCCCCGAGGCGTCTCGGTCGGGAGAAGAACCGCGCTGCGCCACCCGCCGCGCTACCGTGACCCCATGAGAGAGCCGCTGTCGCCGGCGGACGCGCGCATCCTGGCGCTGGAGTCCGACGTGGTGCGCGGGCACGCCCTGAAGCTGCTCGTGCTCGAGCCGGGCCCGTCCCTCGACCTCGAGGCCGTGCGCGCGAGCGTCGCCGAACGCCTGGGTGCCTTCCCGCGCGGCCGTCAGGTCGTGGTCGACGACGGCGAAGGACCCGCGTGGGTCGACGCGGCCGAGGTCGAGGTCGCGCACCACGTCCGCCGCTTTGCCGCGGGCGACCCGGCGGGCCTGCGCGCGGTCGTCGGGCGGCTCATGTCGGAACCCCTCGACCGGTCGCGGCCGTTGTGGACGATCGACCTCATCGGGCCGCTCGCCGACGGGCGCGAGGCCGTGGCCGTGCGCCTGCATCACGCGCTCGCCGACGGACTGACGGCCGTGCGCTTCCTCGAGGCGGTGGTCTTCGAGCCGCACGACGCCCCGGCCCACGAGGTCGGCATCCGCGATCCCGCGGCGCGCCCGACGCGCTGGAGCGAATGGGAGCGGATGCCGCTGACCGTCGCCCGCGAGCTCGGCCACCCGGGATCGCATTCGCCGTTCGACCGCCCTCTCACCGCACGCCGTGCCCTGGCGTTCGTCGACGTGCCCCTCGCCGAGGCGCGGGCGGTCGGTGCGTCTCGCGCCGCGCACGCGACCGTCAACGACGTACTCCTCGCCGTGATCGCGGGGGCGCTGCGCCGACGGCTCCTCCACCACGGCCACACGCCGCGCGTGAACGCCCAGGTGCCCGTGAGCCTGCACGAGAAGGGGGAGGATGCCGCGGCATCCGGCAATCGCGACTCCTTCGTCGACGTGGGCCTGCACCTGCACGAGCCCGACGACCTGCGCCGACTCGACCTGCTGAGCGCGCAGATGCGCGCACGCAAGAACGGACGCGATGCCCGGGCGCTCGACGAACTGTTCCACGCGCTCGCGTCGGCGGGGCCCCTCGGAACGTACGTGCGCGGCCTCGCCGACGACCCACGCGAATTCGCGCTCGCCATCTCGAACGTGCCCGGTCCCCGCGTCGCGGTGGCCGTCGCCGGGCGCCGCGTCGGACACGTCTACACGTCGTCGGAGCCGGGCCCCCGCCACGCGCTGCGCGTCGCGGCGATCTCCAACGACCGCTGGCTGGGCGTCGGCTTCTGCGTCGACCCCGCCGCGGTGCCCGACGTCGACGAGCTCGCGGACGCCGCGCACGACGCGTGGGAGGCGCTGCGCGCCGGGACCGAGTGAATCGGTCGCGGTCGCGACCCCGCCCCGCCATCCGGCGTTCACGTGTCGCGTCCCGGCCCCGCTCGATGCCGGGACGGCACCCGTTTCGATGCCGTGACACCGCACGCGCCGGCACCGGCCGCGCCGCCTAGGCTGGACGCGGAGGGTCGGATGTCGTCGAGAGCAGGGCGCGCGCAACGCGTGGGCCGCGGTGTCGCCGCGGCGGCCGTCGCGACCTTCATCGCGACCGTCTCGCACGCCTCCGTCGGGGCGGAGCTCCCTCCCACGCTCAACGCCGTCCTCGCGCTGTGCCTCGCCGCCCCCGTCTGCGTGCTGCTGGCGGGGCGCACGGCGTCGTGGTGGCGCCTCTCGCTCGCGGTCGTGCTGAGCCAGGCGCTGTTCCACGGCATCCTGGCGCTCGATCTGAGCGGGAGCGGCGCGGGGCCGATGTCGCACCACGGTGCCGCGCCGCTTCTGCTGGATGCTGCCGCCACGGGGCCTGCGCACGCCGCGCATTCGCCCTGGATGTGGGTCGCGCACGCGTTCGCGGCGGCGGTCACGATCCTGGCCCTCGGTCGCGGCGAGCGGGCGGTGCGGGCGATCGCGCGCTTCTTCGTCGCGGTGCTTCTGCGGCTGCGCCCGTTCCGCGGGCCGGCGGCGCGCACGGATGCCGTCCGCACGGCACCCGAACCACTGCTGCTGACGACGGCGATGACGGTGCTGTCGCCGATGAGGCATCGGGGTCCGCCGCGCGCGGCGTGACCTCCGACACCCTCCTTCGCGGCGCGTCCGTCTGATCGGCGCGCCCATTCGCAGAAAGCAGCACCCATGTCTCGCAAGACCATCCTTCGTCGTACCCTCGCGGGCCTCGCCGCCGGCGCCGTCCTCGCCATCGGCGCACCGCTCGCGGCGTCCGCGCACGTCACCGTCAACCCGAACACCGCGACGCCGGGCAGCTACGCCACGGTGAACTTCCGCGTCCCGACCGAGTCCGAGACGGCATCCACCGTCAAGGTCGAGGTCGCCCTGCCCACCGACACCCCGCTCAGTTCCGTGCTCGTCGAGCCGGTGACCGGGTGGACCGCCACGGTCGAGAAGGGCGCCCTCCCCGCCCCCGTCGAGGTCGACGGCAACACCATCTCGGATGCCGCACTGAAGATCGTCTGGCAGGCCGACCCGGGCGTCGGCATCGGCCAGGACCAGTTCCAGATCTTCTCGGCCGTGCTCGGGCCGGTGCCCGACACCGGGCACCTGCTGCTGCCGGCGACGCAGACCTACTCCGACGGGGAGGTCGTGGAGTGGGCGGCGACGCCCGACCAGGTCGCAGCCGACGACACGCTCGAGCCCGCGCCGGTGCTCTACATCAACGACGCTCCGCCGACCGGGGAGCACAGCCACGGGACGTCGACGACGGCGGCCTCCGCCACGGACGACCACTCCAGCGAGGCGAGCGCCACGACGAGCGACTCCTCGTCGGGCGTCGCGCTGGGGCTCAGCATCGCGGCCCTCGTGGTCGCCGCGGCCGGTGCCGTTCTCGGCGCCCTCGCCTTCGCGCGTCGTCCGAAGCGCGCGTGAGCATGCGCTCCCGCACCGCGCTTCGCCGCGCACTCGCCGGGGCGGCGGTGATCGCTGCGGCGATGACCGCCGCCTTCGGCGGGGCCACGGCCGCATCCGCGCACGACAGCCTCGTCTCGTCGTCTCCCGCGGAGGGCGACAGCGTCTCGAGCCTGTCGGAGGTCACCCTCGACTTCAGTGCCAACCTGCTCGGCGCCGACGGGGGGAACCTCGTCATCGTGGTGGGACCCGACGGCCGGCACTACGAGAGCGAGTGCGCTGCTCTCGCCGGTCCCACACTGACGACCGCCGTCGCGCTCGGGGCACCCGGCGACTATCAGGTCGAGTGGCGCGCGGTGTCGTCCGACGGTCATCCGGTGTCGGGCGTCATCCCGTTCACCTGGACGGGCGAGAGCGCGTCCGACGGCTCGGAGCAGTCGCCCTGCGCCGCCGCCGTCGGCGCGGGGGAGGCCGCACCGGAGACGGATGCGGCGTCGCCGGCAGGGATGTCCGGCCTCACCATCGGACTGCTCGCGGGCGGCGGTGCCGTGGTGGTCGTCGGCATCCTCATCGTCATCATCCTCCGCACCCGCAGCCGCGAGGACTGAGTCCTCGGACCGCCCGCCGTCGGACGTCCACGTCCGCGGCGGGCGGCTCGTGCCGGGGTGAAGTCCTGCGGACGACGGCATCCGGATGCCGGGACGGCGGCTCCGTGGCGCCCGACGCCGGACGCCGGGGCCCGGACTACAGGCTCGAGCCCGCCACCGAGAAGGTGTCGCAGGCGTTCACACCGCCCCGGCGGCCCGCGTCGAACCACCGCGTCCGCTGCTCGCTGGAGCCGTGCGTGAAGCTCTCGGGGTTGGTGACCTGGCCCGCCTCGGCCTGGATGTGATCGTCGCCCACCGCGGCCGCCGCCGAGAGCGCATCGGTGATCTGCTGCTCGGTCGGGGGCTGCAGATACGGCGTGCCGTTCTCATCGACCTGCTCGCCGGCCGCGGCGACCCAGGCGCCGGCGTAGCAGTCGGCCTGCAGTTCGGTGCGCACGCCGTTGCTGTCGGGGCCCGTGCCGTTGTTCGGGTACTCCTGCATCACCCCGGTGAGGTTCTGCACGTGGTGGCCGTATTCGTGGGCGAGCACGTAGAGCTGGGCGAGGGGACCGGCGGTGGTGTCGTACTGCTCCCGCAGGATGGAGAAGAACGTCGGATCGACGTACACGGTCTCATCCGGCGGGCAGTAGAACGGTCCCGTCGCGTTCGACGCCGTCCCGCACGAGCTCGACGTCGCCCGGTCGACGATGATCAGCTGCGGCTCCCGGTACCCGTCGAGGCGCTCCTGCCAGAACTGATCGATGCTGAGGGTCGCCGCCGCGAGGCGGCACGTGTCGTCGTTGTTGGCATCCTGTCCCGTCGAACAGTTGGCGATCGCCTCACCGCCGCCCTGGGGCGCGACGGGGGCGCCGCCGCCGAGGAGCCCCGACAGGTCGGTGCCGGTGAACGCCGAGATCAGGAACACCACGATCGCACCGAGTCCCACCGCGCCGCCGCCGACGGCCGCGACCGTTCCGCCGCGCCGCTTGGCCGAGTTCCCGCCGACGCGGGCATTGTCGTTGAACGTCACGGCGTTCACGGTACGCGCGCCGACAGCCGCGAACACGGGGCTGGACTTCTCACCGCCGAGTGGGAGCACACCTCCGTGAGCGCCCCGGCGCCGGGCGCCGACCTGGCGTGCCCAACGTGTCGATGAGACCGGATGCCCCATCTTCTTGTCTTGCGCCCCGGGCCGCGCCGCCGCCCATGCTCATACGTATTCACGAAACACGATCGTTACCGTCCGATGTGAACGCTTAGGCTTCCCTAAGCGCTATGCATACGTATACGGTTTGGCCATGTCATCCACCAAGAAGCGCGCTATCGCCCTCGCCGCCGTCGCGGCCGTGGGTGCACTCGCCCTCTCCGGATGCGGCGCGGGTAGCCGCACGGGGAACGCGAATGCCACCGAGGTCACCTGCGACTACACCGCCCCCGAATCCGCGACCACGGTCAACGTGCTCGCCTACAACTCCTCCGCCATCGATCCGTTCACCGACACGATGGTCTCCAGCTGCACGAAAGATGATGTCACGGTCAAGCACGACCCGATCGACTTCGGCGGCCAGGTCACGAAGACCACGGCCACCCTGTCGGGGGACACCGGCAGCTACGACATCGTCGAGACCTACGGCTTCGTCATCCCGAGCCTCGCCGTCGACGACAAGCTCGTCCCCCTCGACGATCTGTTCGCCGAATTCGCCGACAAGTACGACCTGAACGCGATCAGCGAGTCGATGCGTCAGGGCATGTCGTACGACGGCAAGCTCTACGCCCTGCCCATGCAGGCGCAGATGTTCGTCATGGCCTACCGCACCGACGTCTTCGACGAGCTCGGCCTCGAGGTCCCCCAGACCTTCGATGACATGATCAGCGCTGCCGAGGCCATCAAGGCCTCGGGCAAGATGCAGTACCCGATCGCGCTGCCGTGGCTCGCCACCGCCGACGTGACGACGAGCTTCCAAGCCGTCATGAACTCGCTCGGCGGCGACTTCGTCGACGCGAACGGCACGGTCACCCTCGACACCCCGGAGGCCAAGGAGGCGCTCCAGGCCATGCAGAGCCTGCAGCCCTACATGGACCCGCAGGTGACCACCTTCGACCAGCCGAAGGTGCAGCAGCAGATGTACAACGACACCGCGGCGATGTCGATCATGTTCTCGGGGCGCATGAGCGATCTGACCAAGTCGGAGAACAGCAAGCTGTCCGAGAACTTCGGCTTCGCGGCACCGCCGAAGGTCTCGACGTCGGCGCCGTACCTGTACGACCGCCTCTCGATCGACGGATGGTCGATCCCGTTCAACACCAAGCTCGACCACAAGATGCTGTTCGAGATGATGGCCTCCGCCGTCAGCGAGGACGCGTCGAAGGCCTCGGTCCCGGCGGCCTACCCCGCTCGCGAGGGCATGGTCACCGCCGACAACTCGCCCTACGGGCAGGCTGCCAACGACTCCATCGCGGGTGCCATGCCGCCCGTGGTCTCGCCGGTGCTGGCCCCGATCAGCAACGAGATCACGCCGATCGTGGCGCAGTTCCTCGCCGGCGGCCTGTCGGTCGACGAGGCGACGGCGCAGATGCAGGCAGCGGGGGAGAAGATCGCGGGCTGACGCCCGCCATCGCCCGCATCCACCGGTGAACAGGTGGGCCCGGCCCGGTCGACGACGACCGGGCCGGCGCCCCACTGAGAGGAGTCGTCCCGTGAAAGCACGCGAGTTCTGGGTGTTGTTCGCCCCCAGCCTGGCCATCATGAGCGCTCTGCTCGTGTTCCCCCTTCTGCGTACCGTGCAGTGGAGCTTCGAGAACGTCCGGTACGGCGTCCCGGGGACCTTCGTCGGTCTCGCGAACTTCACCGACGCCCTGAGCGATCCGCGATTCCATCGGGCCGTCGTCTTCACCATCGCCGTGACGGTGGTCACCACCGCCATCCTGCTCGTCTTCGGGTATCTGATCGCCATCGCGGTCAACACCCTCCGCCTGTCGCGACCGCTGGTCCTCGGCATCATGCTCGTGTCGTACGTGCTGCCCAATCTCGTCGGCGCCGTCGCCTTCTCGTGGCTGTTCGACGACAACTTCGGAGGCGTGGTCAATCGATTGATCGGCTTCCTCGGCGGAACGCAGGTGCTCTGGTTCACCGATCAGGTGCCCAACGCCCTGCTCGTCATTCTGAACACCGTGTGGCAGATGCTGCCGTTCGCGATGCTCATCATCCTCGCCGGTCTGCAGGGAGTGCCGGTCGAGTTGCGGGAGGCCGCCCGGATCGACGGGGCGAACGCGTTCCAGACGCACCTGCAGGTCATCATCCCCACCATCCGCGGAGTGCTGGGCTTCGTCTGCCTCATCACGATCATGGATGTGCTGCGCATCTTCGACGCCCTGATCCCCTTGTCGCCGCAGGCGGAGACGATCGGCAACGAGTCGATCATGCTCTACGTCTATTCCGTGGCCTTCGCCAACGGCGCACAGGAGCTCGGTCTCGGCAGCGCCATCAACGTCCTGACCATCCTGCTGATCCTGGTCATGCTCATCCCCTTCATCCGGGGCATCTTCAAGGAAGCGAAGGCGGCCCGATGACCCTCCGCACCGAAGCGCTCTCCACGCGCGCGATCACCACCGGCGACATCGAGGGCAAGAACCGACGGCCGCGGCCGCGGCGCCGCATCCGAGGTGTCACGGGGTTGCTGCTCGGCATCCTGTGCTTCCTCATGCTCAGCCCGTTCATCTGGATGACGCTGTCGGTGACGAAGCCGACCGACGTCGCCTTCGCCAACCCGCCCGTCCTGTCGGGCTACGAGCCGACGCTGAAGGCGTTCGTCGACCTCTGGGAGACCACCTATTTCGCCGACTATCTCGTCAACACCCTCTCGGTGGCGGTGATCTCCACGTTGATCGCCCTCGTCATCGGCATCCCCGCTGCGTATGCGCTCTCGCGGTTCCCCAGCTACATCTCGGCCCTCCTGCTCGTGCTGGCCCTGATCTTCCGGGCCCTGCCGCGCTTCGCCGTGGTGCTGCCGATGTACGACATCAGCCGTGCGCTCGGGATCTACGACACCACCTTCGCGCTGGCCATCGCCCTCGTCGCGATCAATCAACCGTTCACGATCTGGCTGCTGCGCAACTTCTTCGCCGAGATCCCCCGTGAGCTGGACGAGGCGGCCATGATCGACGGCTGCACCCGCATCGGCATGCTGCGCCGGGTCATGATCCCGCTGATGGGACCCGGCATCCTGACTGCCGGCATCTTCGTCTTCCTCTTCGCGTTCCAGGAGTATCTGACGGCGCTGGTGCTCACCGACACCTCATCGAAGACGGTCCCCGTCTTCATCGCCACGCAGCTCGGTCAGACGCTGCCGATGCTCCAGCAGGCGGGCGCGGCGTCGATGCTGCTGACGATCCCCGTCGTCGTCATCGCCTTCATCGCGCAGAAGTACCTCGTGGCGGGTCTGAGCGACGGCGCCGTCAAGGGCTGAGGGTGTCGGCTGCGCCCCTCGTCCTGCTGGCGGGGATGAACTGCACGACCGACCTGTGGACGGGGTGCGGTCTTGACGACGCCCTCACCCCGGCGGTGGATGCCGACGACCTCGACGCCCAGGTCGACCGGCTTCTGCGGACGCTGCCCGGACGGTTCGTGATCGGCGGCCTCTCGCTCGGCGCGATCGTCGCGATGGCGCTGGCGGTGCGCGCGCCCGAGCGCGTCGTCGGCCTGTGCGTCACGGCGGCCAACGCGAAGGCGCCCACCCCGCGGCAGCGCGAGGGATGGGCGGTGTGGCTCGACCGGCTGTCCGCGGGGGAGTCGCCCGCCGCACTGCAAGCCGGCATCCTGCCCGTCCTGCTGTCGGCGAGTGCGCGCGAGACCCGCCCCGACCTCGTCGAGCGGACGATACGCATGGGGGAGGAGACTCCGTCCCGGGTGCTCGAAGCGCAGCTGCGCCTGCAGGGGAGCCGCGTGGACCTCCTGCCGCATCTGCGTTCCACCGCCGTGCCGACGCTCGTCGTCGCGGGGGCGGACGACGCGCTGTGCCCACCGGATTTCCACGACGAGATCGCCGCGGCGCTGACGGGTGCGCGTCAGAAGCGGCTCGAGGCGGGGCACCTCGTGCCGCTCGAGCGACCGTCCGAATTCGGCGCCCTCGTGCGCGCGTGGCGGGCCGGGACGGATGCCGTGCCGCGCGGTGCATCGGCACGCTCGGGTCGCACCGGAGCGAGCCACGGTCCGCTCTGACGCCGGCAGCCGGCGGCGCGCGGCCGGGCGCTCAGGTACCGTCTCGGATGTCGCGCGGGCTCCTCGCCATCATCGATCCGACCCGGGCGCGTCTCGTCGATGAGCCCCGCCCTGGGGGAGGGTTCCTTTGCCGCAGATGGTCTCTCCCCGGCGCGCGGGGCGACCACGCGGGGCAACTGACGCCGGGCGCGGGAGGCGCGTTTGCCGCAGATGGTCTCTCCCGGCTGTGCGGGGCGACAACCCGGGGCAACTGGCCGCGATGGGCGCGTTCGCCGCAGATGGTCTCTCCCCGGCGCGCGGGGCGACCACGCGGGGCAACTGACGCCGGGCGCGGGAGGCGCGTTCGCCGCAGATGGTCTCTCCCGGCGTGCGGGGCGACAACCCGGGGCAACTGGCCGCGGGAGGCGCGTTCGCCGCAGATGGTCAGGGGTGAGAGGGGCGGGCCGGGGGCTCAGGCGAACTCAATCGACAGCCGCCCGAAGGCCGCGGAGGTGCGTCATGAGCGATGACGCGAGGTTGTAGACCACGAGCCTCGCTCCGTCGTCGAAGGCCGCCGCCGCGGCGGCGGGGGTGCCGACGATGTCCATGCGCATCTTGCCCGCCGCCGCCACCGCGCGGTTCACGACTGCGGTCGCCTCGGGGAGGGGGAGGTCGTCCGGGCCCGTGGATGCCGCGAGGTCGGCCGGCCCGATCATGATCCCGTCGAGGCCGGGCGCGGCGGCGATGGCGGCGGCAGCGGAGACCCCTGCGGGCGACTCGATCATCCCGAGCACGAGGGTGTTGCGCAGGTACCAGTCGCGGTGGTCTTCGGGCGCCGTTTCGCCGAAGCGTCCGGCCCGGCTGTAGGTCGCGAAGCCGCGCGTGCCGACGGGCGGGTAGTGAGCGGCCGCGACCACGGCTGCCGCCGCGGCCGCGTCGTCGATGTGCGGCACCAGCACGCCTTGTGCGCCTTGGTCGAGCACGCGCAGGATCGCGCCGGGGTCGTCCTCGCCGACGCGGACGATCACGGGCACGCCGTGCATCGTCGCGACCGCGATGTGCTGACGCAGCGCGATGACGTCGGCGGGGCCGTGCTCCGCGTCGATCAGAACGAAGTCGAACCCGGCGACGGCGAGCATCTCGGTCAACTCTTCGGCGGGCATGCGCAGCAGTGCACCGATGAGCCGTTCCCCGGACTCGGCACGCGCGCGGAGCGAGACCGGTCGGCTCGGCGGGTTCACGCGATCATCCCCGCGGAGAGATCGACGTCGGCGCCGCACATGCCCGGCATCGCCAGCATGGCCACGACCGCCGCTCCGACCTCGGCCTCCGTCACCATGCGCCCGAGTGCTGCGCGCGAGACGAACGCGGCCTCGGCTTCGGCGGCGGTGCCGCCCGAGCGCTCGGCTTCGCGTCGGAAGTTGCGGGCCATGCGCTCCCCCTCGACCGGCCCCGGCGACAGCGTGTTGACGCTGACCCCCGCGGGGCCGACCTCGAAGGCCAGCGTGGCCGTGAGGCCGAGGACCGCCATCTTCGACGCGGTGTAGGGCGTGCGGTGCGCGAGGGGCCTCTTGCCCGAGACGGAGGCGAGATTGACGACGTCGCCGGCTCCTCGCGCGACCATCGCGGGCAGGAACGCGCGGCACATGAGAAAGGTCCCGCGCACGTTGACCGCGAAGACCTCGTCCCATTCGTCGACGCCGATGTCGGTGAGGGCGGCCACCGGGCCCGCGATGCCGGCGTTGTTGACGAGGATCGAGACCTCGGTGCCGGCGAGCGCCTCGCTCAGAAGAGCCACGGAGTGCTCGTCGGCGACGTCGCAGACGAGCGCGCGCGCCGATCCCGGCAGCCGATCCGCGACGGCGTCGAGCGCGTCGCGCCGGCGCCCCACGACGACGAGGTCGGCCCCGGCGGTCGACAGGGCGTGGGCGATCGCCGCTCCGAGACCGCTGCCTCCTCCCGTGACCAGCGCGGTGCGTCCGGTCAGATCGGTCATCGCGCTCCCGCCGTGCTCTGCTCGATCCAGGGGAAGGTCGCGTCGCCGTGGCGCCAGGCGCGCGCGTCGCCGGAGCGGGCGTGACCCTCGAAGAGCTCGACGCGCGCAGCGCGGCCGCAGACCTCGCCGAGCATCGCGGAGGACGCGGGGTCGGTGATCTCCTGGTACGTGATCGTGCGCAGGTACTTGCCCACCCAGAGGCCGCCGGTGTAGCGGGCGGCGCCGAGCGTCGGAAGCACGTGATTGGTGCCGATGACCTTGTCGCCGTACGAGACGCAGGTGTTCTCGCCGAGGAACAGCGCCCCGTAGTCGTGCATCTTCTCGAGCGCGGCGCGGGGCTCGCGCGTGAAGATCTGCACGTGCTCGAAGGCGAACGAGTCGGCGAGGGCGTATGCCTCCTCGAGATCGTCGACCACGATCACCTGGCCCCAGTCGCGCCACGCGGGCTCGGCGTAGTCGCGCGTGGACATGCCGGGCAGGATCTCCTCCACCAGCTCCATCACGCGTTCGCCGAGGGCCCGCGAGGTCGTGATGAGCACGGCCGGCGATTCGGGCCCGTGCTCCGCTTGCGAGAGCAGGTCGACGGCGGTCAGGAACGGATCGGCGTCGTCGTCGGCGACGATGAGGATCTCGGTCGGGCCCGCGAAGAGGTCGATGCCCACCTCGCCGAACAGCTGCCGCTTCGCCTCGGCGACGTAGGCGTTGCCGGGTCCGGCGATCAGGTTGACGGGGGCGATCGTCTCGGTGCCCACCGCCATGGCCGTGACGGCCTGGACCCCGCCGAGGATGTAGATCTCGTCGGCTCCGGCGAGCTTCATCGCCGCGACCGTCGCCGCGGGGATCTCGCCGCGGATCGGCGGGGTGCACGCGACGACGCGCGGGACGCCGGCCACCTTGGCCGTGATGATCGTCATGTGCGCGGATGCCGTGAGGGGATATTTGCCGCCCGGGATGTAGGCGCCGGCGGCCCGCACGGGAACGTGCTTCTGCCCGAGGTGCACGCCGGGCAGGGTCTCGACCTCGATGTCGACGAGCGAGTCGCGCTGTGCCTGCGCGAACGTGCGCACCTGCTCCTGGACGAAGCGGATGTCCTCGATCACCTGGGGGTCGAGGGTGGCCATGATCTCCGCGACGCGCGCGTCGTCGAGGCGGAAGGGCTGCTCCCACCGATCGAACTGCGCCGCGTACCGGCGCACCGCGTCGTCTCCCTGCGTGCGGATGTCGTCGATGATCGTTCCCACCCGGGCGGCGACGTCGCTCTGCGCGGTGTCGGTGAACGACTTCGTGGGCGCCTTCTTCAGGTAAAGGGGCATCTTCGCATCCTCTCGTTGCATACGTATGCTCACATCATGACTGCGTATGCACGCGGGGTCAACCTTTCGCTAGACTTCGACCCTCAGCACTGAGCCGCCAGGGGGGATCCATGGCCATCACGAGCAGAGACGTCGCTCGACTGGCCGGCGTCTCGCAGCCCACCGTCTCCCGCGCTCTGCGCGACGACCCCCGCGTGTCGGAAGACACCAAGAAGCGCGTCCGCGACGCCGCCGCGCTCCTGGGATACGTGCCCAGCGAGGCGGGGCGCGCGCTGTCGTCGGGGCGGACGCGCCGCATCGGCCTGCTCGTGACCGACCTCGACAACCAGTTCTATTCGCACATCATCGCCCCCCTCCACCGCGAGCTCGAGACCCACGGCTATCAACTGGTGCTGCACACCGAGACCACCGACGAGTCGGTGGCGGAGCGTCTCATCGCCAACGGCCTGGACGGCGTCATCCTCGCCACGACCACGGTGGAATCGGTCGTGCCGCTGCGCCTGCGCGACAGGGGTCTGCCCTTCGTGTACTTCAACCGCACGGCGGCGCTCGTCGACGCGGATGCCACGGTCGTCGCCCCCTCCGTCGGATTGCAGGATGCCGTCGATCGCGGCCTCGCCCTCGGGCATCGGCGCATCGGGGCGGTGCTGGGGCCGCAGAACACCAGCACGGGCCGTTCCCGCGAGCGCGCCTTGCGCGCAGCCCTCGCCGACCGCGGAGTCTCACTGGACGCCGATCTCGTGCGCCACGGACCGTTCGACACCGACGCGGGCGACGCCGCGACCGCGGAGCTGCTGGCGCTCGAGGGTGCTCCCACCCTCATCTTCTGCGGCAACGACGTCATGGCCTACGGGGCGCTCAACGCCGCCCGGCGGGCGGGTGTGCCGGTGCCCGACGGCGTCTCGATCATCGGTTTCGACGACCTGCCCCCGGCATCCTGGCCCATCATCGAGCTCTCAACCATCGCCTACGACTACGTGCAGATGGCGCGCGAGGCGGGACGCCTCATGGTGCGCCGCATCGAGGAGCGCCCGCAGGAGTACGCCCACGTGGAGTTCGCGACGACCTTCATCGAGCGCCGCACGCTCGCCGCCGCCGTCACGCGCTGACCCTCCGGCGCGGACTCGAGCGGGAGATGTCCGGCGTGCGCAGGACTCTTGCGTGGCGGTTGTGCATACGCATACACTGCCGACATCGCCCGCGCCGACCTGGCGCCACACACGAAGGAGCCCCGAGTGCCTCTCGACCCGGTCGCCTACCAGCCGTACGCGGATCCCGATGACTTCATCCGCGAGGTCACCGATCTGATCTGGGTGGACCGTTCCATCAGCTTCATCCGAGACAACTACGAACCCGACTCGATCGTCCACGGGGCGTACGGCACCTCGACCACCCGCGACGAGGTCATCGAGGGCACCCTCATGCGCATCTCGGCGACCCCCGACCGCACCGGACAGGCGGAGGACGTCATCTGGGAGGCGCGCGGAGACGATGCGTTCCTCAGCTCGCACCTGGTGCTGTCGGGGCACCTGCAGTCGTCCGACTACAGCCGCACGATCGCCAACTGCCTGTACCGCCGCGGCCGCATGGTCGAGGAGTGGGTCGTTCGCGACACCCTCGCCGGCGCCCTCGTGCTGCAGAGCGATCTCGACGAGCTCGCCCGTGCGCAGGCGTTCCGCGGCTACACCGGCACCTGGACCGAGCCGGCTCCGGCCGACCCCACCGCGGTGGGCGACTCGGGCCCCCGTCCCGACGACTACCGCCCCGAGGTCGAGCGCGTCGTCGAGATGATCCAGACGGTGTGGAACGACCGTGACCTGCAGAAGGTCGAGAAATTCTTCCATCGTGACCTGGTGCTGCTGACCGTCGGCAACCGCCTCGTCATCCGTCCCGAGGGGTACCGCCGCGCGCTGCTGCGGTTCCTCGAGTCGTTCCCGGCCGGGCGGTTCGAGATCCGCGACATCCAGACCAACTACGACGTGCGATACGCGGGTCTGCGCGTCGCGGTCACGTGGAAGTTCGTCGGCGACTACAACGGCGTCGCGAACTACGGCCCCCTCACCGGTCGCCCCGTCGACGTACTGGGGATCTCGCAGTTCACCTTCCACCAGGGGGCGCTGGTGAAGGAAGTGCGGCTGTGGGACGACATCGCGCTGCGCGCGCAGATCGCCGGAATGCGAGGCGACGAGCCCGTCGTCCTCGGCAACATCTACTGATCCAACGAAGGAACACATCATGAGCACCGACCACGCGAGCCCCTCCACAGACGTCGACGGGGCCGAGATCCAGCGGCGAACGATCCGCAAGAGCGACTGGGCCCCGCACAACGCGGCCTTCATCGACTGTCGCACCCCCGGGTCCGACCGCAAGTCGAACTACGCCTTCATCGGCGGCGGCGTCTCGCAGAACGCGGGGCAGGTCATCAACCTCACCGAGGAGCACGGCTTCAACACCGGAGCCGCGGGGATGCCGAACGGCATCTCGAACAACCTGCACCTTCACTTCACGGCGGAGGTGTTCGTCAACCTCGGCGGCGAATTCCGCCTGCGCTGGGGGATCGACGGCAAGCAGGGCGAGTACGTCAGCACCGACGGTGACATCATCTCGATCCCGACCTGGATCTTCCGCGGTTTCACGAACGAGGGGCCGGACGACGGCATCCTGTGGACCGTCCTCGGGCGCGACGTGACGGGGGGCATCATCTGGGGGCCGTCCGTACTGAAGGAGGCGGAGTCGTACGGTCTCTATCTCACCGCCGACAACCAGCTCATCGACACCGTCGCCGGTGACGAACTGCCCCAGGACGTGGCGCTCATCAAGCCCATTCAGCAGCGGTACATCGACGAGCTGACCCCGTTCTCGGTCGAGCAGATGCGTGAGCGGGTCGTCCAGCCCGGCGACCGCGTCTACAGCGCCAACGCCCTCCTGTGCGCGAGCCTGCCGGGCGGTGCCGCAGAACTGAGCCTCGCCATCGGCTACGGCATGACCGAGGACCGCCGTCAGGTCCCCCGCATCCACGAACCCCACTCCTTCAACATGGCCTGGGTCCGTGCCGCCGAGGACGAAGGCATCCTGCGCCACCGTCACGACAAGAACCAGGCGCTGCTGGTCAAGAGCGGACGCTGGGCGGTCACGCTGAACGGCGACCCCTCCACGACGGTCGAGCTGGACCCCTCGGACTCGTTCTCGGTGCCCGCGGGCGCCTGGCGCGCCTTCCGGTGCATCGAAGCCGGCGACAGCGGCGCCGGAGAGCTGCTCGTGGTCAACTCGGGAGACGACCGGGTGTACCTCGAATGGGCCCCCGAGGTCGTGGACGCAGCCCGCGACGCCGACTGGATGCTCGACCCCAACGGCTACCTCGCGCCCGTCGGCGTGATGGTGACCGCGACCGAGGACGACTGATCTCCCCTCGGGAGCTCGTCGTCGCCGCGACCTCCCCCCGCATCGTCGTGGGGGAGGTCGCGGCCAACCTCGAGGCGGTGCGCGCCGCCGTCGCCGACGCAGCTCATGCCGGTGCGCGACTGATCGTCGTGCCCGAGCTCGCCCTCAGCGGGTACGTCTTCGCCGACGTCGCGGAGGCCCGGTCCGCGGCCGTCGCCCGCGACGATCCCCGCTGGGAGGCGATCGCGCGGGAGCTGCCCGAGGGGGCGGTCGCGGTCATCGGCTACGCGGAGGATGCCGGACCCCGGCTGTTCAACACCGCGGCGCTGCTCTCGCGCGACGCCCGGCTGGGGGACTATCGCAAATCGCACCTCTGGGGCGAGGAGTCGATGTTCTTCGCGCCGGGGGACACCGCCGGCGCCGTCGTGGAGACGCCCGTCGGTCGGATCGGGGTGGCCATCTGCTACGACAACGAGTTCCCCGAGGTTCCGCGGCGCCTCGCCCTCGCCGGGGCGGAGGTGCTCGCGCTCCCGGTGAACTGGCCCCTGGTCGACCGGCCCGCGGGGGAGCGCGCCCCCGAGACGATCCAGGCGATGGCCGCCGCCCGCTCCTCGCGCCTGGCGACCGTGATCGCCGACCGCCACGGGGTCGAGCGCGGCGTCGCGTGGACCGGGGGCACGGCGATCATCGACGACGACGGGTGGATCGCGGCGGCGCCGGAGGGCGGCGGCGGCTCGGCCGTGGCGACGCTGCGTGTGCGGCATCCGTCCGACAAGTCGCTCCCGCCGTTCAACGACCTGTTCGCCGACCGGCGCCCCGAGCTGTACGGCTGAGGCCGCCGCGCGGAGCGGGACGCGCCGGCGCGCGTCAGCCGCGGACCCGCGGGTGCGTCAGGCGACCGCGCTGCGTCCCGCACGCGCGCGCAGCATGTCCTGCGCCATGTCGGCCAGGCGGCGCGCCGCCGGTGACAGTTCCGTCCCCTCTCGCCGCGCGAGCGCGATCGTGTCGTAGAGGGGTTCGGTGAAGGGAGCGATCCGGATGCCGGCGGGGAACGCCGGCGATTCGGCGATCGAGCGCGAGACGATCGTGTCGGCGGTCCCGGAGGCCACCAGGCCCAACGCCGTCTCGACGTTCTCGACTTCGATCGCGGGCTCGAGGAGCAGCCCCTGGGCGCTCGCGCGCTCACGCAGCTGGCGCCGGGTGGGATCGTCCCAGCCGGCGTAGGCGTCGTACAGCACGAGTTTCGCGGCGGCGACCTCGGCCAGGGTCACCGGGTGCGCCGGTGCGTCGGGGCGAGCCGAGGCGTAGACGACCTCGTCGCGGATGAGCGGGGTGATCGACAGGCCCGCGTCGTCGACGGGGAGCACGAGGAGTCCCGCCTCGATCTCGCCCGCGGCGATGGATCGCGCGACCAGGGCGGAGTTGATGCCCACGAGCCGCACCCGCACCCCGGGATACTGCTCGTGGAACCGTTGCAGCAGATCCGACAGCTCGTAATAGGCGGCGTTGCGCAGCACGCCGAAGGTGCAGGTGCCGGACTCGAGCGCGGTGAGTGCACGCATCGCCTCGACCCCGTGATGGATCGCGCCCACCGCGCGCTCCGCATGCGCCCGCAACGCGAGGGCCGACTCGGTCGGTACGAGGCGCCGCCCTCCGCGTTGGAACAGCCGCACGCCGAGCTCACGTTCGAGGCGGGCCACGAGCTCTGAGACCGAGGCCTGCGTCGAGTCGAGTTCGACCGCGGCGGCGGTGAACGACCCCCGTTCCAGTGCGGTCAGGAAGGCGCGCAGCTGGGTGATGGTCACGAGCTAATGGTAAACCCGATGGTTTGCATCGCATCCATCGTTCTTGTGGGGGTGGATCGGGAGATCTAGCGTCGACTCATGCGATTCACTCCCGCGCTCCTCGAGCGCTTCGACGGCTCCTTCCACCACCTCAAGACGCCGCTCATCGACGCCCCCGCTGCTCAGCGCGACCCGGCCGTCATCGAGACCGTCTCGGCCATGCTCAGCGACATCGGTCGTCGGGGGATGGATGCCGTGCTCGATTACGCGCGTCGACTCGACCGCTACGAGGGCGGCGACATCGAGCTCACCACCGCGCAGATCGCCTCGAGCGGCGACCGCCTCGCGCCCGATCTCCGCGCGGCGATCGAGCTGGGGTCCGAGCGGACGAAGGCGTTCGCCGCCGAGCAGCGCGGTCGTCTGACCGACTTCGAGACCGAGCTGGTCCCGGGACTCGCCACGGGCGTGCGCTACGTCCCCGTGTCGCGTGTCGGCGCCTACCTGCCCGCGGGGCGCTTCCCTCTCACCGCGAGCGCGTTCATGACGGTCGGGGTCGCGAAGGCGGCCGGTGTGCCGACGGTGATCGCCTGCACGCCCCCGCAGCCCGATGGCGGCGCGAACGACGCCGTCGTCTACGCCGCCCACCTCTCGGGGGTCGACCGCGTGTTCGTGCTCGGCGGTGTGCAGGCGCTCGCCGCGATGGCCTACGGCCTGCTCGGCGACCTCCCCGTCGACATGTTGGTGGGCGCCGGCAACGCCTATGTCGCCGAGGCGAAGCGTCAGTTGTTCGGCACCGTCGCCATCGACCTCCTCGCGGGGCCCTCCGAAGTCGCCGTGCTCTCCGACGACAGTGCCGACCCCGAGATCGTCGCGGCCGACCTTCTCGGGCAGGCCGAGCACGGCCCCAACTCTCCCGCGGCGCTGGTGACCACGTCGCACGAGCACGGGCAGGCCGTGATCGCCGCCGTCGAACGTCAGCTCGAGACGCTCGCCACGGAGCCGATCGCGGGTCCCGCGTGGCGCGACTACGGCACCGTGACGGTCGCGGCCGACCGCGAGACGGCGGTCGCCCTCATGGACGACCTGGCGCCCGAGCACCTCGAGGTGATCACGACCGACGACGACTGGTACCACGACCACCTCCGCAACTACGGGTCGATCTTCCTCGGGCCCTGGAGCACGGTCGCCTACTCCGACAAGGGCATGGCGGGGACCAACCACGTCCTTCCCACCGCGGGCGGCGCCAAGCACAGCGCCGGCCTGTCGGTGTCGCGGTTCGTCAAACCGCTCACCTACCAGCGGATCAGCCGGGCCGCCACGCCCGCCCTCGCCGAAGCGGTGCAGACGATCTCCGACTCCGAGGGCATGGCTGCGCACAGCGCGACGGCGACCATGCGCCTGGCGACGTACGCGGAGTGAGGACGGGGCGGACGGCCGCTCCCCGACCCGTCGCGTATCCGCACGCCGGGTCGGGACGCGGTCGTCCGGGGCTGAGACGCTCGCGGGGTCGGTCCCTCCCGCGCACGGCGCCCCGCGTCAGTCCAGGAACTCCCGCGCCGCGACGACGAGGTTCTCGACACCGCGATCGATCGTCGGCTGCATGACCGGAGCGAAGAAAGGCGAGTGGTTCGTCGGGATGTCGCGCTCGATCGTGCCGCCGGCCACGGCATCCGCGAATTTCTGCGGGTCCACCCCGCCCCAGAACCAGAACACCAGCGGCGCGCCCGAGTCGCGGGCGAACCATGACACGTCCTCGCTCCCGGTGAACATACCCGGGTCGACGACGCCGGCCTCGCCGAACGCCCGACGGAACGCGGCCGTCAGGCGGGAGGTGGCATCGGGGTCGTTGATGGTGGGCGGCAGGGAGTGGTCGGTGGTGATGGTGGGTTCCTTCTCGGCTCCGGATGCCGCCGCCTCGGCGCGGACGATCCGCTCGACCTTGCCCATCACGCGCTCGCGCGACGCGTCGTCGGGGTAGCGCAGGCTCAGCTCGAGCTTCGCCTCCGCCGGGATGATGTTGTTCTTCAGGCCCGCGTGGATCGAACCGACCGTCACGACGGCGACGTCGCGCGGGTCGACTTCGCGCGAGACCACGGTCTGCAGGCGCATCACGGTGGCGGCGGCCATGACGACCGGGTCGATCGTGGAGTGCGGGCGCGAGCCGTGACCACCGCGGCCGTGGAGCACCACGGTGAGACCGTCGGATGCCGCCATCTGGGTGCCCGGGCGCACGCCGATGACGCCCGCGGGCAGCGGCGTGACGTGTTGGCCGAGCACGATGTCGGGCTTCGGGTAGCGCTCGAGCACGCCGTCGGCGATCATCGCCTGCGAGCCCGCGCCGTACTCCTCGGCGGGCTGGAACACCGCCACGACGGTGCCCGACCACTCGTCGGTCGTCGCGACGAGCCGCTCGAGCGCCCCGATGAGGGCGGTCACGTGCATGTCGTGACCGCACGCGTGCATGACCGGAACGGCGTTGCCCGCCGGATCGGTGCCGCGGGCGGTGCTGGCGTAGGCGAGACCGGTCTGCTCCTCGACGGGGAGACCGTCCATGTCGGCGCGCAGCCAGACGACGGGGCCCGGGCCGTTGTCGATCCGGGTGACCACACCGGTGCGCCCGACGCCCTCTTCGACCTCGAGGCCGAGGTCGGCGAGGTGGCGGGCGATGACGCCCGCCGTCCGCGTCTCCTGGAACGACAGCTCCGGGTGGGCGTGCAGATCGGTGTAGAGGCTTTCGAGGTCGACGCTCATGGATCGAGCCTAGTTCGCGACCACTCGCCCGCGCCCGCCCGGCCGCCCTTTCTATCGAGTGTCCGAGACATGCCGCGAGGCGCGTCCGAGACGCGGCGTGTCCTGGACACTCGACCTGCTTCCTGCCGGACCGGGGCGGGCGCTACCGGATGCCGCGCGCGCCCGCAAGCCGTCCGGTGCGGTCAGGTCGGGCGGGGACGCTGAGCGCATGACCACGACACACTTCGACTACCTCATCGTCGGCGGCGGGATGGTCGCCGACACCGCCGCGCGCGGCATCCGCGAGATCGACGCCGAGGGATCGATCGGCATCCTGAGCGACGACATCGACGAGCCGTACACGCGCCCCGCCCTCAGCAAGAAGCTGTGGACCGATGACGAGTTCACGTGGGACAAGGTCCCGCTGGGCACCGCCGCCGACACCGGCGCCGACATCCGGCTGCGCACGCGCGCCACGGCGGTCCGCCCCGAGGAGCACGAGGTGGATGCCGACGGCGAGACCTTCTCGTACGGCAAGCTCCTTCTCGCGACGGGAGGGAAGCCCGTCGCCCTCCCCGTCGACGACGCATCGAACGGCGAGCGGGTGCTGTCGTTCCGCACCGCGGAGGACTACCGGCGCCTTCGCGCCCTGGCCGAGGACGTCGACCGCATCGCGGTCGTCGGCGGCGGGTACATCGGGTCCGAGCTCGCGGCGGCCCTCGTGCAGAACGGTGTCGACACCGTCCTCATCCACACGGGTGCGGTGCTGGGCGACGCGGTCTTCCCCGCGGCGCTCGCCGAGCGTTTCGAGACGCTGTTCCGCGATGCGGGCGTCGAGATCGTCGCGGGATCCAAGGTCGAGGGCGGATCGGCGGATGCCGACGGCGTCACGCTCGGGCTCGAGAACGGCGACGAGGTGCGCGCCGACGCCGTCGTGAGCGGTCTGGGCATCGAGGTGGCCACCGACCTCGCCGAGAAGGCCGGCCTCGCGGTCGACGACGGCGTGCACGTGGATGCGCAACTGCGCGCCTCGGTCGACGACGTCTACGCCGCCGGCGACGTGGCGAGCTACCCCGACCGCCTGCTCGGGCGTCGCCGGGTCGAGCACGTCGACAACGCCAACGAGCAGGGCAAGGCCGCAGGCCGCAACCTGGCGGGCGCCGCCGAGCCGTACACGCACACCCCCTACTACTACTCGGCGGTGTTCGGCATCCGGTACGAGGCGGTCGGAACCCTGGACTCGTCGCTCGAGACGGTGGAGGACTGGATCGACACCGACCACGGGGTCGTCTACTACCTCGACGACGACCGTGTCGTGGGCGTGCTCCTCTGGAACGTCGAAGAGGCCCGGGATGCCGCCCGCGCGGTGCTGGCGGAGGCCGACACCCTGACGCGCGACGACCTGGTGGGCCGCATCCGCTGACGCGTCCCGGGTCGAGTGGCGTCGGTCGAGGGCCGGTGATCCGCGACGCCACCGGCCCGACCGCGGCCGCTGCTGACGAGCGGTGTCGCCACGACAGGCGACGGGTCTAACCTGGACGCGCGCTGTGAGTCTCGCGGCGCGCGACACCCGGGAGCACCCATGGCCACCGCCGAGCTTCGTCTCACCCTGCCCGTCGACCGTGCCCGCGACGCCGTCGCGGCGGCTCTCACCGAGCAGGGCTTCACGGTGCAGCCGACCCCGGGCGGATCGCTCGACGTCTCGCGCGGCAGCCTGGGCACGACGCTCGTCGCGGGCGCGTTCGCCGGGCAGGACATGCACGTCCGGTTCGACGTGCACCTCGCGGAGATAGCCGAGGGTGCGCTCGCGTCGTTCGAGCACTCGACCGCCGGCGGGTTCCTCAAGGGTGGGGCGATCGGCGCCGCCAAGGCGGGCGACGTCGTTCGCGAAGCCGCGCATCTCGCGGGCCGGCGCCTCGCGTCTCAGGGGCTTCTCGTCGATGCTGCGGAGGCTGCCCCCACCGGATCGGGGGATGCCGCGGCTCCTTCGCCCGGTGATGCCCCGGCCGCGTGGCCCGCGCCGGTCGCTCCGGCGCCGCCGGCCGCCGAGGGAGAGCCCGCGGCCCCCGCCCCGCCGTACGTCGGAGCGCCCCCGGTACCGCCGAGCGGATATCCCGGTTCCTCCGGGTACCCCGGCTATCCGGGAGCGGCCGCGCCGTCGGATACGCCGTACGCGCCCGGAGCCTCGCCCTCCGGGGCCGGAACGTCGCCATACGCCCCCGGCGCGGCATCCGGGACCTCCGAACGCACGAACGGCGTGGCGATCGCCGCGATCATCATGGGCTTCGTGCTGCCGATCGGCGGGATCATCGCCGGGGCCGTCGCCCTCGCCCAGATCAAGCGCACCGGCGAGAAAGGCCGTGGCCTCGCGATCGGCGGGATCATCGCGGGCGGCGTCATCACGGTGCTCTCGATCGTCGCGATCTTCGCGCTCGTGCTCATCGCGATCTTCGGTGCCGGCGTCGCGACCTCCTCGAGCGATCCCTTCGAGCTGCCCGCCGAACCGGGCGATGGAGGGGTGACGATCGGCCCGAGCGAGCAGGCGCCCGGCGGTGCGTACACGCTGCCCGTGGGGGCGTGCCTCGACGACATCCCCAGCGGCTTCATCTCGCCCTCCAACCTGGTCGACTGCGCCCAGCCGCACACCTACGAGGTCTTCGGCGGCTTCTTCCTCGCCGACGGCGCCTTCCCCGGTGACGACGCGATCGCGTCGTCGGCTTACGAGGGCTGCGACGCCGCCTACCCCGACTACGTCGGTGTTCCGTGGGAGCAGTCGACGCTCGCCTACACGTACGTCTCGCCGACCGCGGAGACCTGGGCCGAGGGCGACCGCGAGATCTCCTGCATGCTCTACGACCCCGAGGCGGATCAGACCACCGGATCGCTGCGGGGCTCCGCTCGCTGAACACGTCGTCCGCGGCCCGGCCGCTGCGTCACCGAGACGGCGCGGCGGTCGAGCCGCGGTCGACCAGCTCGAACGGCAGCGTTCCGCGACCGCGGGCCGGCTCGGCGCCCTCGAGCTCGGCGAGCACGGCGTCCGCGGCGCGTTCGCCCTGGCCCCGCGCGAACTGGTCGACCGTGGTCAACCCGAACCAGCGGCCGAGCTCATGTCCGTCGACGCCGATGATCGAGACGTCCTCGGGCACGCGCAGCCCGCGTTCGCGCGCGGCAAGGATCGCGCCGATGGCCATCTCGTCGGATGCCGCGAACACCGCGGTCGGTGCATCGGCGGCCTCGAGGGCGCGCGCTGCTGCCGCCGACCCGCCCTCGATGGTGAAGTCGGCCGGCTCGACGCGGGCGTCGGTGATCCCGGCCTCGGCGAGCACCTCCTCGAAGCCGCGTCGACGCAACGACGGCACGGTGGATCCGGCGTCGATGACGGCATCCGCGCCGATGTGCGCGAGGCGGTGGTGCCCCAACTCGAGCAGGTGCGTGGTCGCGAGGCGACCGACGGCCAGGTCGTCGACGGTCAGGGTGGTCAGCAGGGGGTTGGGTCCGGCGATCGCGACGATCGGGACGCCGAGGCCGCGCAGCGACGCCGACTCCTCGGCATCCAGCTCGAGGGCGATCGTGATGACCGCGTCGATCCGGCGGCGGCGCAGGTGGTCGTCGAAGACGCGGCGGCGTTCGGCGGGGTCGGCGCTGACGCTGTAGAGCGTGATGTCGTAGCCCTGGCGCACGAGGGCGTCGGAGATGCCCGCCAGCACGGTGCTGAAGAACCACCGGTCGAGGAAGGGCACGACCACTCCGACCGCTCGCGTGCGCCCCGAGGCGAGGCTCGATGCGGCGGCCGACGCCACGTACCCGAGCCTCTCGGCCGCGGCGACCACGCGATCGCGCGCCGCGGCCGAAACGGGGCCGCGCCCGCTCAACGCGCGCGAGACCGTGGCCGTCGACACTCCCGCCGCGCGGGCGACGTCGTCGATGCCGACCACGGTCTCGTGCGTCGTCCGAAACGGTGGATGCCGCGGCTCAGGCCGCCGCGATCCAGACGGTCGTGTCGGCGGGCAGGCGGTCGCCGTCGAGGGGGCCGCTCGCGATCAGCACCTCTCCGGCGGGCAGCTCGACGGCGGCATCGCCCAGGTTCGCGACGACGAGCAGCGACCCGTTGCGGAACGCCACGACGGCGTCCCCGAGACCGTCGACCCACTCGAGGTCGCCGGCGCCGAGGTTGCGGGCGCGGCGCTCGGCGAGAAGCGAGCGGTAGAGCGTGAGCGTCGACGATGGGTCGTCGACCTGCTGGTCGAACGCGAGGTCCGCCCACTCGGCCGGCTGGGGCAGCCACGACGCACCGGTGTCGTTGAACCCGTATGCCGGCGCATCGGCCGTCCAGGGCAGCGGCACGCGGCATCCGTCGCGGCCGTAGCGCTCGCCGTTCGTGCGGAACCAGGTGGGGTCCTGGCGGGCGTCGTCGGGCAGATCGATGACCTCGGGCAGGCCGAGCTCCTCGCCCTGGTAGAGGTACGACGAGCCGGGCAGTGCGAGCATGAGCGACGTGGCGGCGCGGGCGCGACGCAGGCCCTTCACCGGGTCGGGCTGGCCGGGGGAGGCCGGGCCGATGCCGGCGCCCTGCGGGTTCTCGGCCGTCAGTGCCAGGCGCGAGGCGTGACGCACGACGTCGTGGTTCGACAGCACCCACGTGCTCGGGGCGCCGACGGCGCCGTACTCGTCGAGCGACTCCGTGATGACGTCGCGGAGGGCGGCGGCATCCCACTTCGTCTCGAGGTAGTGGAAGTTGAACGCCTGGTGCATCTCGTCGGGGCGCACCCACAGGGCGGTCTGCTTCACCGTCGGCAACCAGGCTTCGGCGCAGAGGGCACGGTCGCCGTCGTACTCGTCGAGCACCTCGTGCCACTCCCGCCAGACGTCGTGCACACCGGGCTGGCCCCAGTAGGGGACCTCCTCGGCGTCGCCGCCCATGGAACCCGCCTCGGGGTCGGGGCTGTAGTCGGGCAGGCCCTCGGCCTTGATGAGGCCGTGCGCCACGTCGACGCGGAAGCCGTCGACCCCGCGGTCGAGCCAGAACCGCAGCACGTCGCGGAACTCCGCGCGTACCTCCTCGTTGGTCCAGTCGAAGTCGGGCTGGCTCTCGTCGAAGATGTGCAGGTACCACTGGCCGGGCGTGCCGTCGGCCTCGGTCACGCGCTTCCACATGCCGCCGCCGAACACGCTCTCCCAGTTGTTGGGGGGCAGCTCGCCGTTCTCACCCTTGCCGTCGCGGAAGATGTACCGCGCGCGCTCCGGGCTGCCGGGCGCAGCCTCGAGCGCCTGCTGGAACCACACGTGCTGATCGCTGGAGTGGTTGGGGACGAGGTCGACGATGACCCGGATGCCACGCTCGTGGGCCCCGGCGAGCATCGCGTCGAAGTCGGCCAGGGTGCCGAAGATCGGGTCGACATCGCGGTAATCGGCGACGTCGTAGCCCGCGTCCTTCTGCGGTGAGGTCTGGAAGGGGCTGAGCCAGATGGCATCCACTCCCAGATCGCGCAGGTCGTCGAGGTGCGCGGTGACACCGGGCAGGTCGCCCAGGCCGTCGCCCGAGGCGTCGGCGAAGGAGCGGGGGTAGATCTGGTAGATGACGGCAGTGCGCCACCACTCGGAGCCCGGGGCCGAGACGAGATCGGCGCGCGCGCCCTCCTGCGTGAAAGTCATGCGCCCCACGTTACTGCAAGCGCTTACAGTCACGTCAACCGCTCCCTCGTCGCCGCGTACGCCCACCCCCCTCCGTCGCGTCGAGTGTCCAGAACACGCCGTGATCGCGCGGGCTGCTGCGGCGTGTTCTGGACACTCGACGGGGGAGAGTGCGGGGGCGGCAGGGGAGAGCCGCGATTAGGCTGGGGCGGTGCCCGACGCCTCCGCCCTCTCCCGCGCTGAATCGCTGATCACCAGCATCCCCGACTACCCGAAGCCGGGCATCGTCTTCCGCGACATCACCCCGCTGCTGACGGATGCCGCCGCCCTGCGGACCGTCGTCGAGGCGCTCATCGAGCCCTTCGCGGGCCGCTTCGACGCTGTCGCGGGGGTCGAGGCGCGCGGGTTCCTGCTCGCCGGCGCCGCCGCGATCGCCGCGGACGTGGGTCTCATGCCGATCCGCAAGGCGGGCAAGCTGCCGCGCCCCGCGGCGACGATGTCGTACGACCTCGAGTACGGCTCGGCGCAGATCGAGATGCACGACGACAACGCCGCCGGCGCGCGCGTGCTGCTTCTCGACGACGTGCTCGCGACCGGCGGAACCCTGCGCGCCGGGCGCGACCTGCTCGAGGCGGTGGGCAGCGAGGTCGTCGGGATCGCGACGCTGCTCGAGATCGACGGCCTCGGTGGCCGCGATGTGCTCGGCGACGACGTGCACGCGGTCTTCCGCGTCTGAGGCGTCCTGCCGAGGGGCCCGCGGTCGGGCGCCCTCGACGAGGGGCCGCGCCCCCGATCGGTGAGGCTCGGGTGCCGCCTCACGGCCGCCATCCGGGGCTGCCTGTCCGGTCGCCCGCAGCACGGCGATGTCGGGGGGTGCTCAGCGGCGCAGCACGCCCTCGACGGAGTCGCCGAGGCGCAGGCCGTCGCGATCGACCCAGTACCGGCGTTCGAGCCGCAGGCCCGCGACCGACTGCACCGATCTGACGCCGGCGAGGGTGCCGAGGTCGTCGCGCACGAAGCGGGCGAGATCGACGGGCCCGGCGAAGACGCCCGCGAGGCTGACCGGCGCCGAGCCGGTGACGGTCGACAGCAGGCGCACGCTGGGGTGCGCGGCGAGGGTGTCGAGCGCGCCGCGGATGTCGCGCGGCCGGACGTCGATGGTGACGACCGCGTTGAGGGGGAAGCCCATGAGGTCGGGCTGGATCTCGATGCGGGGGGAGATGGCCCCGGAGTGGATGAGGAGCCGCATCGCGCGGGCGGCGGTCGTGGGCGAGACGCCGAGCGTGCGCCCCACCTCGGCGGCGGTGACGCGGCCGTTCGCGCCGAGCATCCGCATGGTCTCGAACTCGAGGTCCGACAGCTGTTCGAGGTCGCGGAGCGGTTCGCCGTCGGCCACGGAGGAGTGCTTCTCGAGCTCCGCGGTGCGCGCAGCGTCGAGTCGGCGGTACCGCCACGATTGTCCGACCTTCGCGGGCTCCAGGATCATCCGGCTGTCGATGGCGCGCACCCCGGGGATGGAGGGGATCGTCGAGGTCAGCAGATCGTGGGGGTCCGACCCGCGCAGCGGGAACAGGTTGGCGTAGATGTCGGCCGCGCCGCTGGTGCGCAGCACGAACTGCACGTCCGGAATGCGCAAGAGCTCGCTCACGACGGCCTCGGAGTGCCCGGGGGTGGAGGTGACCCACAGCTCGAACGGGTTGCTCGAGGTGATCAGCTCCCAGGCGAACCGACCGACGACCCGGAGAAGGCGTTCGTCCTGCAGGCGCGCGAGGCGCCGGGACGCGGTACTGGTGGGGATGCCGAGGATGTCGGCCAGTGCGGCCGTGGGGACGCGGGGGGCGATGTGCAGGGCCGCGACGATGTCGAGATCGGTCTCGTCGAGCTGGGGTCGGACCGCGCGCGGGTCTGATCGGTGCACGGTCTCAACCTATCTCAGCCGCTTCTCGCTGGCCGGAACGCGAATATCCCATTCGAGGAAACACGAACGACACATTTGCCCATCATGCTTGCCTCCAAGTTTGTTTATTCCTACAGTTGCCTGCATCGATGACGCAGGTGTCGTCGAAGGCCAGGAGGATCGCATGGACGAGCAGCAACCGTGGCAGTGGGACGAGAGCGTGTGGCGCGGCCACGTGGAGCACGTCCGGGCGGGGCGCCGGCTCGTGCACGACGACCCCGCACAGCGATGGCCGTCGGGCGCGCGGGTCGCCGTGCTGCTGTCGTTCGACTCCGACCACGAGTCGATCCCCCTCCGCGACGGGGAGACGTCACCGGGTCGGATGGCGCAGGGCGAGTTCGGCGCACGGTTCGCGGTGCCCCGGATCCTCGACCTGCTCGCCCGGTACGAGGCGCCCTCGTCGTTCTACATGCCCGCGGTCTGCGCTCTGCTGCGGCCGGACGAGGCGCCGTCCTACGTCGCGGGCGGTCACGAAGTCGCCGTGCACGGCTGGATCCACGAGCGCAACACCGCACTCGGCCACGACGACGAGCTCGAGCTCGTCAGCCGGTGCCTCGATGTCTTCGAGCGGCAGATCGGACATCGCCCGACCGGCATCCGGACCCCGTCGTGGGACTTCTCGGGGTCGACGCTCGCCGTCATCCGCGAGCTCGGGTTCGTGTACGACTCCTCGCTGATGGCGGATGCCGACCCCTACGAGCTGCTGGAGCACGGCGAGCGCACCGGGGTCGTCGAGATCCCGGTCGAGTGGATCCGTGACGACGCCCCGTACTTGATGATGGACCGATTCGGCGGCCTCCGTCCCCACATGCCGCCCCGCAGCCTCCTGCAGATCTGGATCGACGAGTTCGACGCGGCGCGCGAGGAGGGCGGGGTCTTCCAGCTGACCATGCACCCGCACATCATCGGGCACCGCTCGCGCCTGCGGATCCTCGATGAGCTGCTCCGTCACATCCGCTCGTTCGACGACGTGTGGATCGGCACCCACGCCGACCTGGCCGCCCACGTGCGCCCCCTCCTCTGACCCGCACCGCCTCGAGAGAGAATGCAGATGACCTCCACCGCACCCGAGACCGTCCACGCGACGAAGCTCAGCAAGAAGGGCAAGAAGGCGATCGTCGCCGGCTCGATCGGCAACGCCGTCGAGTTCGTCGACTGGGCCGTCTACTCGACGTTCTCGTCGATCTTCGCCCACCACTTCTTCCCCGCGGGCAACGACGTCGCGGCCCTGCTGTCGACGCTCGCCATCTTCGCCGTCGGCTTCATCATGCGTCCCATCGGCGCCGCGGTCATGGGCACGTACGCCGACCGTTTCGGCCGCAAGAAGGGCCTGCTCTTCACCATCACCCTGATGGCGGTCGCCACCCTCGTGATCGGCCTCGCTCCGACCTACGAACAGGTCGGCATCTTCGCGCCGCTGCTGCTCGTGCTCGCCCGCCTCGCCCAGGGCTTCGCCGCGGGCGGGGAGTTCGGCTCGGCGTCGGCGTTCCTCGTCGAATCCGCTGCTCCCCAACGGCGTGGATTCGCCGGATCGTGGCAGCAGGTCTCGGTCGCCGCGGGAGTACTCATCGCGTCGGCGCTCGGTTTCACGATCACGACCGCGCTGCCGCCGGAAGCGGTCGACAGCTGGGGCTGGCGCGCCGCCTTCATCTTCGCCGCCTCGCTCGGATTCGTCGGGCTGTGGCTGCGGCGGGGCATCGAGGAGACGCAGTCGTTCGCGACCGGCCGGGAGCGCGTCGACGGCTCCGCGAAGCCCGCCCGCCACAACGCCTTCGTGCGCATGTTCCGCGACCACCCCAAGGCCACGCTGCGCGTCTTCGGCATCACCATCGCCGGCACCCTGCTCTACTACATGTGGGTCAACTTCATGCCCACCTACGCGGCGGTCACCACGGGCATCCCGCTGAACCAGGCACTGCTGGCGAACGTCATCGCGATGATCATCTTCATCGTGCTGCTGCCCTTCGGGGGTCTGCTCTCCGACAAGATCGGTCGCAAGCCCACCATGGCGGCCTTCGCGGGCGGCTTCCTCATCTTCGCGTGGCCCGCCTTCCAGCTGATCGGCGGCGGATTCTGGGCGCTGCTGGCCGTGGAGATCATCGGCATCGTGCTGCTGGTCGGCTACTCGGCGAACTGCGCGGTGATCATGGCGGAGCAGTTCCCGCCCGAGGTGCGCGCGACGGGCATCGGCCTCCCGTACGCCCTCGCGGTCGCCTGCTTCGGCGGCACCGCGCCGTACATCACCACGTGGATGAACACGAACGGCTACGGCGGATGGGTCTGGCTCTACGCGTCCATCGCCGCGGCGATCGGCCTCGCGGTGTACCTCACCATGCCCGAGACCAAGGGCAAGGAGCTGGACTGATGCGTCACGTCCTCGTGACCGGGGCGGGGTCGGGGATCGGCCGCGAGATCGCCCTCGCCTTCGCACGACGCGGAGAGGCGCTCACCGTCGCCGACCTGCACGCCGAGCCCCTCGCCGAAACGGCCGCCCTGGCCCTCGACGCGGGCGCGCCGAGCTGCGCCACGACGACGGTCGACCTCCGCGAGGACGACGCCCCCGCCGACCTGATGCGCACGGCGTGGTCGACCGCGCCCGTCGACGTGCTCGTCTCCAGCGCGGGCGTGTACCCCGCGACGCCCTTCCTCGACCTCGACGCGCACACCTGGGACCGCGTGCTCGACGTGAACACGCGGGCGCCCGTGCTGCTCACCGTGGCTCTCGCGCGCCGCGCCATCGAGGCCGGGCGTCCGGCATCCGTCGTCAACATCTCTTCCGGAGCGGCGCTGCGCGCTCGACCGGGAGCGGCGCCGTACTCGACGTCGAAGGCGGCGCTGGAGGCCGCGACCCGGGCCTCGGCCCTCGAACTCGGGCCCCATGGCATCCGGGTCAACGCCGTCTCGCCGGGGTTCGTCACCGTCGATTCGCGCGTGAATCCCGTCACAGACGAGTACGCCGCCGCTGTCGGCGACACGCCTCTCGGTCGCCGGGGGACGCCCGCCGACATCGCCCGCGCCGTCGTCTGGCTCGCGGGTGGAGAAGCCGAATGGATCACCGGGGAGGTGCTGCGCGTCGACGGCGGATCGTCGACCGGTGCGTGGCACCTCCCGCAACACTGGGCCGCCACCGGCCAGGGAGAGCACGAATGACCTCGAATTACACGATCATCGGCGCGGGAGCCATCGGCGGCACCCTCGCGGTGCACCTGCATCGGGCCGGGGCGGAGGTACGCCTGATCGACACGGATGCCGAGCACATCGCCGCCGTGCGCGAGCGGGGCCTGCGCATCGAGCACCCCGGTGGGGCGTTCACGGCGCGCCTGCCGATCTCGACCCCCGAGGAGGCTCCCGACGAGCTCGGCGCGGTGCTCCTCGCCGTCAAGGCGCAGGCCACCGGCGCCGTCGCCGAGTGGATCGCGCCGCGTCTCGCCCCCGACGGGTGGGTCGCGTCGATGCAGAACGGTCTGAACGAGGCCACCATCGCCCGGCACATCGGCGTCGACCGCACGGTCGCCGCCTTCGTCGACCTGTTCGCCGACGTCGTCGAGCCCGGTGTGGTGCGCGACGGCGGCATCGGCGACATCGCGCTGGGCGAGCACGCCGGCGGGTCCAGTGACCGCGTCCGCGCACTCGCCCACGATCTGCGCGAGTGGGGCACGCCGATCGTCTCCGACAACGTGCCCGGATTCCTGTGGTCGAAGCTGGGATTCGGCGCGATGCTCGTGGCATCCGCCCTCGCCGACGACGACATGGGGGACCTGATCGACCGCCACCGCGCGGGCCTGCACGCCCTCGTGCGGGAAGTGCTGGAGGTCGCGGTCGCCGAGGGGATCCACCTCGAGGGGTTCGACGCCTTCGTCCCCTACGACTACCTCGGCGAGGCGAGCGCCGCCGACGCCGCGACCGACGGGCTCGTGGCCTGGCTCGCCCGCCAGACGAAGAAGCGCTCGGGGATCTGGCGCGACATCGCCGTGCGCGGTCGGCGCACCGAGGTTCCGACGCAGTACGCGCCGGTGCTGGAAGCAGCCGAAGGCCGGGGGATCCCGGCCCCGCTCACACGGTGGCTGGTGTCGCGCATCGAGCAGCTCGAGACGCACGCCATCGCGATGGACGAGGCGCACCTCGACGAGCTCGACCGGATGGTGACGGCATGAGCGCGCTGGTCACGGCCGCCGAGGCCGCGCGCGAGGCGCTCGTCGCCGACCTGACGACGTACACGCAGCAGGAGACCCCCTCGGACGACCTCGACGCCCTCGCGGGGGGACTCGCGTGGGTGCGCGCCTTCGTGACGCGCCACCTCGGCGCCCCCGACGCGGAGCGCGTGATCGACGCCGCTCCCCACGGCGATGTCGCCGTGCTCGACTGGGCGGCGACGGGCGGCGGCGCGGGGTCCGTCGCGATCCTCTGCCACTACGACACCGTGTGGCCCCTCGGCACCCTCGCCGAGTGGCCCGTCACGGTGTACGGCGACCGGCTCACCGGCCCCGGCGTCTTCGACATGAAGGCGGGTCTCGTCCAGGCGACGCACGCGATCGCGATCGCCCGCGCTCAGGGACTGCCGCTGCCCGCCATCCGTCTCGTGCTCAACGGCGACGAGGAGATCGGTTCGCTCGGCTCCCGCCCGCACATCGAGGAGGCCGTCACGGGCCGCGACGCCGTGCTGGTCTTCGAGGCGAGCGCCCGCGGCGCGCTCAAGACGGCGCGCAAGGGCGTGGGGATCTTCCGCGTCACGACGCACGGCGTCGAGGGCCACGCGGGGCTCGACCCGGAGCGGGGGGTCAGCGCCATCGACGAGATGGCCCGCGTCGTGCTCGCCTTGCACGCGCTCGCGGACCTCGGTGCCGGGACGAGCGTCAATGTCGGCACCGTCGCGGGTGGGTCCCGCTCCAACGTCACCGCCGGTCGCGCCGACGCCCTCGTCGATGTGCGCGTGACCGACGTGGCCGAGAGCGAGCGGATCGACGCCGCGCTCGCCGCCCTCGAGCCCCACCGCGCGGAGGCGACGTTGGACATCGCCGGCGGGTGGAACCGACCGGTCATGCCGCGGAGCGCATCGACGGTGGCGCTGTTCCGCATCGCGGAGGCGGTCTCGGCGGAGCAGGGATGGGCGGTCGAGGAGATCTCGGTCGGCGGCGCCAGCGACGGCAACTTCGCCGCCGCTCTGGGGCTGCCGGTGCTCGACGGCCTCGGCGCCGTCGGCGACGGCGCGCACGCGCGTCACGAGTGGATCTCCATCGACGGCATGGTGCAGCGCACGGCGCTCGCGGCCGGCATCCTCGTGCGCCTGGGCGGAGGGGATGCCGCGTGACCGGCATCGTCGAGCCGATGAGGCTGCGCGAGCTGACGCTGCGCAACCGCATCTGGATCGCCCCGATGTGCCAGTACTCGGTCGATGCGTACGACGGCATCCCCACCGAGTGGCACCGGGTGCACTACGGCGCGCTCGCCGCGGGCGGCACCGGTCTGCTCGTGGTCGAAGCGACGGCGGTCGTCCCCGAGGGGCGCATCACCCGCCAGGACACCGGGCTGTGGAACGAGGCGCAGGTCGAGGCGTGGCGCGGCATCGTCGCGTTCGCCCACGCGCAGGGCGCGGCGATCGGCGTGCAGCTGAACCACGCCGGCGCCAAGGCGAGCACCTTCGCAGGCTTCGGCCGCGACGGCGACGAGCGGGGCTCCGTCCCCGTCGAGCAGGGTGGCTGGCAGACGGTGTCGGCATCGGACGCGCCGGTCATGGGTCTGGCGGCGCCGCGCCCGGCCACGACCGCCGAGCTCGAAGCCGTCGCCGAGGCGTTCGTGGCCGCCGCGCGCCGTGCGGACGACGCGGGCTTCGACGTGGTCGAGGTGCACGCGGCCCACGGCTATCTGCTTCACCAGCTGCTGTCGCCGCTGTCGAACCGCCGCGACGATCGCTACGGAGGCGACCTCGCCGGCCGGGCGACCCTGTTGCTCGACATCGTCCGTCGCATCCGAGCGGAGCTGCCGACGGTGCCGATCATCGTGCGGTTGTCGGCGACCGACTGGGTCGAGGGGGGTCTCACCCCCGACGATGCCGCCACCGTCGCGGGGTGGGCGGTCGAGGCGGGAGCGGATGCCGTGGACGCCTCATCCGGAGGGCTCGTGCTCGCCGACATCCCCGTCGGGCCGGGCTATCAGGCGCACCTCGCCGAGCGCATCGCCCGGGAGGGCGTCGTCGCCTCGGCCGTCGGTCTGATCGAGACGGCGCAGCAGGCGGAAGAGGTCGTGCAGCGCGGCGTCGCCGCGGTGCGTATCGGGCGCGCGGCCCTGCGCGACCCGAGCACGCCCCTGCGCTGGGCGCGTGAACTCGGCGCGACCGTCGATTGGATCCCGCCGCAGCGCCTTCGGGCGTACTGAACGCGGGCAGGCGCGGCCGCGACGGTCGTCCGGTATCGGCGCCCTCAGCCCAGGACGCTCGCGCCCAGCTCCACCGGGCTGCCCTCGATGTTGCCGACGATCCCCCGGATGACACCCGTCCCGTCCTCGCGGCGCAGGCCCTCGTACCAGGCCTGCGTCGCGTCGACGTCGAAGGCGTGGGTCTCGAACGCCCGCTTCCGGGCGCGCAGCACGAGGTCGCCCGCGCGCTCGGTGCGGATGCGCTCATAGCGCTTCAGCGAGTCCTCGACGCCCAGGGTCGAGGTGGCAAAGACGATGCCGAGGGCGAAGCTGTCCTCCAGGGCCGAGCAGGCGCCCTGGCCGATGTCGGGCGCGGTGTTGTGCGCGGCGTCGCCGAGGATCGCGACCCTCCCGCGCACCCAGGTGTCGAAGGGGTCGATGTCCCAGATCTCCACGCGGTTGAGCGACTCGTCGGGGTCGATGCCGTCGAGCAGGGCCCGCACACCGGGGGCGCCCCACGCGCCGAACGCCTCCTCGAGCGCGGCCATGCGGTCCTCGAGCACCCCCGAGGGCCCCGGCACGTCGACGAAGAAGTAGAAGCGGTCGCCCGCGACGGGCATCACCGCGCACCGTTTTCCGTCGCCCACGTACGTCGTCCACTGGTCGAGCGGTCCGATGCGCTCGTCCGCGGCGACAAGACCGTTGTAGTTGACGTATCCGGAGTAGGACCGCTCCGGACGGATGCCGGTGGGCTCCGTCACGTAGTCCCGCACGATCGAGCGCGCCCCGTCGGCGCCGATGAGCAGGTCGGCGGTGTCGGTCGACCCGTCGGCGAAGGTCGCGGTGACGGTCTCGCCGTCGTCGGCCACGGCGACCAGCTGCATCCCGAGGCGGATGTTCGCCGGGCCGACGGCATCCATCATCAGGGCCTGCAGGTCGGCGCGGGCGACGGGATAGGGGCGCTGGCCCGTCTGCGCGGTCACGGGAGCGAGGCTGAAGCGGCAGAGCTCGTCGCCGGTGTGGCCGTCGTAGTAGGCCATGTCGTCCATCCGCCCGCCGAGGGCGGCGACCTGCGGACCGAGGCCGAGCCAGTTGAGCACCTTCACGCCGTTCGACCACAGCGACAGGGCGGCTCCCACCGGGCGGTTCTCGCGCATGCGGTCGTAGACCACGACCTCGTGGCCGAGCTTCTGCAGGGCGAGGGCGGCCGAGGTTCCGCCGACACCCGCGCCGATGACGATGACCTTCATGACTCTCCTCAGCTGCCGCGGTAGGTCGAGTAGGCGAACGGGCTCAGCAGCAACGGCACGTGCAGATGAGCCTCACCGGCGACGGTGAACGCGACCACCGCCACGGGGTGGAACGACGCGACGCCGCGCCCGCGGAAGTAGGCCCCCGTACCGAAGGTGAGGGCGTAGTCGCCGTCGCCGAGCACGTCGGGGCCGAGGGCGAGGCGACCGTCGGCGTCGGTGGTCGCGGAGTCGATCGTCGCGCCGTCGAGGTGGGCCAGCGTGACGGTGACGCCGGCCGCGGGGGTGCCGGCCGTGGCATCCAGGATGTGGGTGGTCAGGTGCGTCATCGCAAGACTCCTCGGGCGGCTCGTGCGGGGGTGAGGGCGCTGCGGGTCACTCCGCGTCCTCCGGTTCGGCGGGCGCGTCGTCGGCGAACGTGGTTCGCAGGCGCAGCAGGGCGATCTCGGCGAGCTGTCGCGTCGCCTCGATCGTCTCGGCCGCCGGGTCGTTCGTCAGCCGACGCTCGAGCTCGGCCCGCATCTCGCCCGGCGTGCGTCCGGCGGCGCGGATGAGGAAGACACGGCCGAAACGCTCCTCGTACGCGGCGTTGCCGGCGGCGATGGCCGCCACGTCGTCGTCGGCGGCGGATGCCATGGATCCCTGCTCGCGACGGGATGCCGCGGCCTCGGCCCCCTCGCCCGACACCTTCGCGCCGATGCGGGGGTGCGCGTGCAGGGCGGTGGCGAGGTCGTCGGACGACCACGCCGACGCGAGGTCCCCGGCGTAGGCCGCGAGGGCGTCGACGTCGGCGTACGGCCGGCCGTCGACGATGGCGTCGACCCATCCGGGGACGTCGGCCCACACGCGGACCACGGCCGAGGCCTCCGCGTCGTCGAGGGCGTGGAAGTGGCGCAGGAGCATGCGGGCCAGGCTAGGCGGGCCGCGTTACGGGGCTGTGGCGCGATGTGTCGGCGATGTTGCTGTGGGGAACATTTCGGGCGTGTGCGGCGTCACGAGAACAGGGGATGCCACCGGAACAGACCAATTCGGCGGAGTCCGGCCTGTTCTCGTGCCGGCGCCTGTTCTCATGACGTGGCGGGTGCGCGGCGGGAACCGCCGGTGACGATCGCGCGCGTCAGGCGTGCACGATCAGCCAGTGCGCCACGGCATCCGTCCCGCCGGTGTTGTGCAGACGGTGGGGGACCGAACAGGGATAGCTGATCGCGTCGCCGGCGCGCAGGATGACGCGCTCGGCCTCGAAATCGATGGTGAGCTCGCCTGCGACGACGGTGCCGACCTCGTATCCCTCGTGGTGGAAGAGACCGTCGGCGCCGTGCGCGGAGGCCCCGGGCGGGTAGATCGACTCGAAGTAGTCGACGCCGGGGGAGGAGCCCGGGGTCAGGCGACGGAACGAGACGCCGCTGTCGAGCACGATGTCGGGCGATTGCCCCGCGCGCTGCAGGGTGAAGCCCGAGGGCCCGACGGGATCGACGGGACGATCGGATGCCGGATCGAACGCCGCGACGAGCGGCACGCCGAGGGCGTCGGTGATGGCGATGAGCCGCGAGACGCTCGGCTGCATCACGCCGCGCTCGATCTGCGAGACGGCGCTGGGGGAGATGCCGAGGGTCGCGGCCAGCGCGCGTGCGGAGATGCCGCGGGCCTGACGGAGGTCGCGGATGCGCGCCCCGACGGATGCCGACGGCTCGGCCGCCACGGCCGCGTCGTGTTCGACGGCGTCGGCGAGGGGCGGCTGCGTCATGCCCCGAGTCTAGGCAGCCGCCGAGTGTGAAGGAGCGACTTCACATGCTCGTTACATGAGCGAAACCGTCACGGTCGTGTGAACCCATAACTTCACATCAGAGCTCCACTCCGGCCGCGGACTCCACGTCGTGGCATTCATCCGTCCTGAGAGGAATGACATGACATCCACCCCGCTCACCGGCCCCCACGATCTCGTGGAGGCCGCCGGCCACCCCCACGGGGGCGGCAACATGAAGCCGCACTACGACGACCGGCTCGCCAACGAAGACCTCGCTCCGCTGCGGAAGCAGAAGTGGTCGAGCTACAACATCTTCGCGTTCTGGATGAGCGACGTGCACTCCGTCGGCGGCTACGTCACCGCCGGCTCGCTCTTCGCCCTCGGCCTGCAGTCGTGGCAGGTGCTCGTGGCGCTGATCGCCGGAATCGTCATCGTGCAGGTGTTCGCGAACCTCGTCGCCAAGCCGAGCCAGAAGACCGGCGTCCCCTACCCGGTGATCAACCGCGTCGTGTTCGGCATCCGGGGTGCGAACATCCCCGCGATCATCCGCGGTCTCATCGCGATCGCCTGGTACGGGGTGCAGACGTTCCTCGCGGCCGAGTCGCTGAACATCGTGTTCCTGAAGTTCATCCCGGGTTCGGCGGCCCTGCTCGACGTGTCGTTCGCGGGCCTGTCGGCGCTCGGCTGGATCTCGTACGCGATCCTGTGGACCGCGCAGTTCCTGCTGTTCTGGAACGGCATGGAGGTCATCCGCCGCTTCATCGACTGGGCGGGTCCGGCGGTCTACCTGGTGATGATCGTGCTCGCCGTCTACCTCGTGTCGCAGGCCGGCATCGAGAACATCTCGTTCACCCTCTCGACCACCCAGCTCGACTTCTGGGCCTCGATCCCGGTGATGTTCGCCGCGATCGCGCTGGTCGTGTCGTACTTCTCGGGCCCGATGCTCAACTTCGGTGACTTCGCCCGCTACGGCAAGAGCTTCGCCGCGGTGAAGAAGGGCAACTTCTGGGGTCTGCCGATCAACTTCCTCTTCTTCTCTCTGCTGACCGTCATCACGGCGTCGGCCACGGTGCCGGTGTTCGGCGACCTCATCACCGACCCGATCGCGACCGTCGAACGCATCGACACCCCGTTCGCGATCCTGCTGGGCGGACTCACCTTCGTCACCGCCACGGTCGGCATCAACATCGTCGCCAACTTCATCTCCCCCGCGTTCGATTTCTCCAACGTCGCCCCGAAGAAGATCTCGTGGCGCGCGGGCGGCATGATCGCGGCGGTCGGCTCCACGTTCCTCATGCCCTGGAACTGGTACTCCAACAGCGACGCCATCCACTACTCGCTCGGCGTGCTGGGTGCGCTGATCGGCCCGCTCTTCGGCATCCTGATCGCCGGCTACTACTTCGCGGCGCGTCAGCGCGTGAACGTCGACGCGATGTTCACGATGGATGCCGCGGGCCCCTACTGGTACCGCAACGGATTCAACCCGAACGCGGTGAAGGCCGTCATCGCCGCGGGCGTGCCGACGGTGGCGATCGCGATCTTCCCGAAGCTCTTCGCCGACCTGGGGATGTTCGACGTCTCGGCGGTCAGCGACTACAGCTGGTTCATCGGTTGCGCGTTGGGCCTGGTGCTCTTCCTCCTCTTCGAGCGGCTCGATCCCCGCGTCCCGACCTTCGACGGCGAGACCGAGGGGATCTCCGACGGGACGACGGATGCCGTCGAGGCCCCCGCCGAGGCCGATGCCCTCGTGCTCGCGCGGACGGCTGCGGACGCCACCGACGCCCCCTCGGGCGCGCCGTCGCCGCAGCGGGCGCCGGGCGTCGCCGGTGGGCGTGAGGCGCTCGCGTGAGGATCCTGCTCCTGAACCCCAACACCTCCCGGGCGATGACCGCGAAGATCGCGGATGCCGCTCGGGGGGTGGCGGGGCCCGACGTGGTCATCGACGCCGTATGCCCGGCGACCGGAGCGCCGGCCATCGAGAGCCACGTCGACGAGATCGCGGCGGCGGCGGCGGTCGTGGAGCTGATCGTGGCCGATCGCGACGGCGTCGACCCGGCGGACGCCTATGTGATCGCGTGCTTCGGCGACCCGGGGCTCGACGCGGCGCGCGAGCTGGTCGAGGTACCCGTGATCGGGATCGCCGAAGCAGCCATGCATCTGGCTGCGGTGTCGGGGCGGCACTTCGGCGTCGTGACGACGCTGAGCCGCACCCTCGGCCGGGCTCGCGACCTCGTCGCGCGGTACGGCATGGATCGTGCCTGCGCCTCGCTCGCGGCCACCGGCATCCCGGTGCTCGATCTCGAGGACACGGGCTCCGTGGCGGTGGAGACCATCGCCCGCTACAGCGCGGATGCCGCGGCCTCCGGCGCCGACGTGATCGTGCTCGGCTGCGCGGGAATGGCGGATCTGTGCGCCGAGCTCACGGCCCGCGTCGGGGTACCGGTCGTCGACGGGGTGGCGGCGGCGGTGGGGATGGCATCCGGGATGGTGCGGATGGGCTTGGGGACGAGCAAGCGCGACGAGTATGCGGCGCCGCCGGTTCGCGAGCCGGTGCGCGCGGGGAGCGGCTTCGCGGCGACGGTGGGGCCGGAGCGTCGGGAGGCGGCGTTCGCGGGTGGCCCCGGGGCGTCGGTCGTGCCCGGTGTCGGGGGTGCGGCGTTCGCGGGTGGCCCCGGGGCCACTGCGCACGCCCCGGGGCCACCGGCGGCATCCGGCTGCGAGATCCCGCGCGGGGGCTCCGGACACCGGCGCGACTCCTCCCCAGGTGGCGCAATTCCGGGTGTTCCCACAGATGTTGATGACGGTTACATTCGTGAAACGCAGGGCGCTTAGCGTGAACGGCATGAGCACACGGATCGCCGCGCGTCGGGTCTTCCTCGACGGCGCCTTCGCGCCCGCCACCCTCGTGATCGACGACGGTCACATCGCGGCGCTCGAGTCCTTCGACGCCACCGCCGACACGGTCCTCCCGCAGGACGCGACGCTGCTGCCGGGCCTGGTCGACTCGCACGTGCACTTCGACGAGCCCGGCCGCACCGAGTGGGAGGGCTTCGCGACGGGAACGGCGGCCGCGGCAGCGGGCGGCGTCACGACGGTGGTCGACATGCCGCTGAACAGCGTCCCCGTGACGACCTCGGTGGAGGCGTTGGATGCCAAGCGAGCGGCCGCGCGCGGCAAGCTCGCCGTCGACGTGGCGTACTGGGGCGGCGCGGTGCCCGAGAACCTCGGGTCGTTGCGCGCCCTCTCCGACGCCGGCGTCGTCGGTTTCAAGTGCTTCCTCTCGCCGAGCGGCATCGACGAGTTCGGCCACCTCGACGCTGTTCAGCTCGAGCAGTGCCTCGCGGAGCTCGCGGTCTTCGACGGCCTCCTCATCGTGCACGCCGAAGACCCCGCTCATCTGCCCGCGCACGGCGCGCTCGGACCCCGGTACCGCGACTTCGAGGTCAGCCGCCCGCCTCTGAGCGAGCGCGCGGCGATCGAGCGCGTGATCGGTGCCGCCCGCCGAACGGGCGCCCGCGCGCACATCGTCCACGTCTCCGACGGCGGCGCGCTCGACGCGGTGCGGGCGGCCAAGGCCGAGGGCGTGCGCCTCACGGTCGAGACGTGCCCGCACTACCTCACGCTCGATGCCGAGGAGGTGCCCGACGGCGCGGGGGCGTTCAAGTGCTGCCCGCCCATCCGCGGCGCGGGCAACCGCGATCTCCTGTGGGCCGGAGTCGTCGACGGGACGATCGACGCCATCGTGAGCGATCACTCGCCCGCGACGGTCGAGCTGAAGAGCAACCCCGACTTCGGCCTCGCCTGGGGCGGCATCGCGGGCCTGCAGACCGGTCTCTCGGCCATCCACACGACCGCGCGCGAGCGGGGGCTCGCGTTCGAGACCCTCCTGCCGCTCATGACCACGGGGCCCGCGCGCATCGCCGGTCTCGCAGGCCTCGGAGTGATCGAGCCCGGCGCTCCGGCGCACCTCGTGGCCTTCGCCCCCGACGAGCAGGTCGTGGTCGACGCGGCGAGTCTCGAGTACCGCAATCCGGTGTCGCCGTGGCACGGCAAGACGCTGACCGGCGTCGTACGCGAGACCTGGGTGCGCGGTTCGTCGGTCTATCGCCGAGGGGCGCCCGTCAGCGAGCGGGAGGGGCGCGAGCTCCTGCGCGAGGCCGCGGCGGTGCAGGCGTGACTCCCGCGCCCGAGGCCCACGAGCCCGTCGCCTCCGCCGGAACGGAGGTCCCTGAGCCCGTCGAAGGGACCGGCTCTCACGCCCGCACGTCGACACCCGTCCCCATCCTCCAGCCGGGCGTCGGGTTCGTCCCCGGCGACCACTACCTTCCCGCCACACCCGCCACCGTGATGTGGGGGCGCCTTCCGTGCGCGGCCGATGCGCCCGCGCTCGAGATCGGCTCGGGCGAGAGCGTGACGTTCGACACCGTCAGTCACGAGGGCATCCTCGACGACCAGGGCAAAGACCCCCTCGCCTTCTTCGCGGCCCACGGCGTGCCCGCCGATCACGTGCTCGACGACGCGATCGAGATCGCGGCATCCGTCGCTCGGGATCCCTTCGCCGACGGACCGCACGTCGTGGTGGGGCCCGTGCACGTGCGCGGGGCCCGCCCCGGCGATCTGTTGAAGATCACCGTCGAGACCCTGACCCCGCGCGTCCCGTACGGCGTGATCTCGAACCGCCACGGCAAGGGGGCGCTGGTGGGCGAGCTGCCGCGCGGCGAGCACAACGTCAGCGTCTTCGCCGCCGTCGCCGAGCGCGAGGGCGTGCTGCACGGCACCCTGCCGATCGTCGAGGGCGGAGACCCGATCGTCGCTTTCCCGCTCGCCCCGTTCCTCGGCACGATGGGCGTGGCCGTCGCGGCCGACGAGCGACCGCACTCGGTGCCGCCGGGCACGCACGGCGGCAACATCGACATCAACCTCCTCGTCGAGGGCACCACGCTGTTCCTGCCGGTGCAGGTCGACGGGGCCCTCGCGTATGTCGGCGATCCCCACTTCGCCCAGGGCGACGGCGAGGTCGCGCTCACCGCGCTCGAGGCCTCGTTGCGCGCGACGCTGCGCTTCGAGGTGATCCCCGCGGATGCCGCCCGCGCGGCGTTCGGCGAGGTGACCGGCCCGCTCGTGCGAACGCCCGAATACCTCGTTCCCACCGGCATGGACCCCGACCTCGACGCCGCGATGCGCGCGTGCGTCCGTGCATCGCTGGCGCTCATCGGGGGACGGTGGGGCATGGACGAGCACCTCGCCTACGCCTATCTGAGCGCCGCCACCGACTTCGACATCTCGCAGGTGGTCGACATCGTCTCGGGCGTGCACGCGCGGATCCGCGAGGTGGATTTCGCCGAGATCCCGTCCGTGGAGCCCGTGCCGCTCGCATCCGCTCACGAGGGAGGCGTCGCGTGAGCCCGATCCTGGCCGCAGCCCTGGCCCGCGCCGAAGCGGCTGACGTGTGCGTCGAGTCGGCGACCGACGTCGCCGCGCCGCTGCCGCCCGCGAATCGCGTGTCCGGGAGTCCCGGACGAATCCCTCGGCTGTCGGTCTTCCGCGGACACCCGACGCAGCAGAAAGGCGGGCGACGCTCGTGACGGATGCCGAACAGGGACCGGCCGTGGCCGTTCCCGCAGACGACGCGGCGATGCCGGACGACCTGCGCGCAGCCTTCGACGCCTACGAGAGCGCGATCGTCGCGAACGACCTCGACGCTCTCGACGCCTTCTTCGCGCCCGGGACGCGGACCCTCCGAGGCGACACCGCGGGTCTGCTGGTCGGGCACGACGCGATCAGCGGTTTCCGGGCTCTGCGCGGCGGCGTTCCGCCGCGCGAGATCGCCGAAATCCACTACCGCCCTCTCTCCTCGGGACGCCGGGCCGCACCCGTCGCCTCGGACGACGTCCGTGACGATGCCGGCGCCCCGGGCACCCCGGCAGGCGGCGGCGACGGCGATGTGGCCCTTCTCGTCTCGGTCTCGGCGTTCCGAGGCGGTGGGCGCGGTCTGCAGACGCAGATCTGGCAGCGCATCGACGGGCGATGGCTCATCACGGCCGCCCACGTCACCCCGCGGACTCCCGCGCTCGACCGCACGATCTGGCGCAGCGTCGGCGACCCGTTCCTGCAGGGCGCGTGGGAGGGACCGCTCGCGGGCCTCACGGTCGCGGTGAAAGACCTGTTCGCGATCGCGGGCTTCCGCATCGGGGCCGGCAATCCCGCCTATCTCGAAGAGGCACGCCCCGAGAAGGCCACGGCCCCCGCCGTCGCGGATCTGCTGAGAGGGGGTGCCTCACTGCGCGGCATCGCGCGCACCGACGAGTTCGCCTACTCGATCGCGGGCGACAACGTGCACTACGGCACCCCGCCCAACGGTGCCGTCGTCGGAGCCCTCCCCGGCGGGTCCTCGAGTGGACCGGCGTCGGCCGTCGCCCTGGGCCACGCCGACATCGGCCTCGCGACCGACACGGCCGGTTCCATCCGCGTGCCCGCGTCGTACCAGGGTCTGTGGGGGCTGAGAACGACCCACGACCTCGTTCCGCGCCAGGGCATGCTGCCCCTCGCGCAGTCGTTCGACACGATCGGCTGGCTCACCCGCGACGGCGACACGCTGCAGCGCGTGGCCGACTGGTGCCTCAGCTACGACGGCTCGGCCTCGACCGAGAGCGTCTACGGAGCCTCGGGCGATGACCTGCCGTGGCGCTTCCTCGTGCCGGAAGAGATCCTCGACTGCGCCGACCCCGACACGCGCGAGGCCTTCTCGCGGTTGCTGGCGGCGCTCGCGGCATCCGACGATCCGCCGTCGTTCCGCGCCGTGCACACGGGCGAGGTGGATGCCGCCTTCACCGCGTTCCGCACCGTGCAAGGCGCCGAGGCCTGGCGCAACGACGGCGAGTGGCTGCGCGCGCACCCCGGGGCCGTGGGGGAGGCGGTGGCCGAGCGCTTCCGCGCCGCGTCGCAGATCACCGCCGCCGAGGAGTCCCGCGCCCGCGCCGACCTCGAACCGATCGCCGCGCACCTGGCGGAGCTCGTCGACGGCGCCGTGCTGATCTTCCCGACCGTCCCCGGCCCCGCGCCGTTGCGCACCGCCGACGTGGATGCCGTCCGCGCGGCGACCCTGCGCATGACCGCCCCCGCGGCGGCGGCGGGCCTGCCCGCGATCTCGGTGCCGCTCCTGACGGTCGGGGGTGCGCCGGTGGGCGTGTGCCTGGTGTCGCGCGCCGGCACCGACATCGCGCTCGTCCGCCTCGCCCGTCGGCTGGCTGCGCTGATCGGGGCGGGGGACGGGCGATGAGCCGCCGGCCGGCCCCGACTCGGTCGGCGGCCCGCTCCGTTCCAACGGCGCCTCGCTCTGCGCCGACACAACCCCTGCAGTTGCGCCGTTCGGCGGCATCCGACGCCTCGATCGCCCGGATTGCCGATGTCGTGCCGACCCGCGGCACCGCTCGCCCCGTGCCGATCCGCGTCGCAGCCCGCCCCGCGTCGCTCCACCCCGCCTCCCGCCCCACCCGCACCATGGAGTCCCGATGACCCACCTCCCCGGCCCGATCGACCCGCCCGCCCGCCTGCTCATGGGCCCTGGCCCCATCTCGGCGTACCCGAGCGTGCTGCGCGCGATGGGCGCCCCGCTCGTCGGCCAGTACGACCCGTTCATGACGGCGACGATGACCGAGACGCAGGAGCTCTATCGGCGGGTCTGGGGCACCGACAACGACGCCACGCTGCTCATCGACGGCACGAGCCGTGCCGGTATCGAGGCGGCCATGGTCTCGCTCATCCGCCCCGGGGACCGCGTGCTGGTGCCCGTCTTCGGGCGGTTCGGCCACCTGCTCGCCGAGATCGCCGAGCGGGCCCTCGCCGAGGTGCACACGATCGAGGTGCCGTGGGGGCAGGTGTTCCCGGTGTCGACGATCCGCGAGGCGATCGAGCGGGTGCAGCCGCACCTCGTGGCGTGCGTGCAGGGCGACACCTCCACCACGATGCTCCAGCCGCTCGACGAGATCGGCGAGATCTGCCGTGCGCACGGCGCGCTGTTCTACACCGACGCCACGGCCTCGCTCGGCGGCAACCCCTTCGAGATGGATGCCTGGGGCCTGGATGCCGCGACCGCGGGACTGCAGAAATGCCTCGGCGGCCCCTCCGGATCGGCGCCGATCAGCCTGTCCGCGCGCGCGGTCGAGGTCGTCCGCTCGCGTGCCCGCGTCGAGGCCGGCATCCGCGAGGAGGGCGATGCCGTGGCATCCGACTTCATCCGCTCGAACTACTTCGACCTCGCGATGATCCTCGACTACTGGGGACCGCGCCGCCTCAACCACCACACCGAGGCGACCACCATGCTCTACGGCGCGCGGGAGTGCGCGCGCGTGCTGCTGCTCGAGGGCCGCGACGAGGTCATCGCGCGGCACCGGCTGCACGGCGACGCCATGCTCGCGGGTGTCGAGGGGCTCGGGCTCACCGTCTTCGGCGACGTCGCGCACAAGATGACGAACGTCGTCGCGGTCGAGATCCCGGATGCCGTGGTCGGAGACGCCGTGCGGAGCGAGCTGCTGAGCGACTTCGGCATCGAGATCGGCACCTCGTTCGGTCCGTTGCACGGACGCGTCTGGCGTATCGGGACGATGGGGTACAACGCTCGGAAGGACGCCGTGCTGACGACGCTGGCCGCCCTCGAGGCGGTGCTGCGCCGTCACGGGGCGACGGTGTCGGCAGGTGGAGGTGTCGAGGCGGCGCAGGGCGTGTACGCGGGGGCGGGCGCGTGATGCGCAGCGTCGCCCACCGAGAGACGTCGACGGGACGCCGCGCATGACCGCCGCCACACGCCTGCAGGTCGCCCCCGAACGCATCGCGGCGGCATCGCGCCGTGTCATGGGCCGCTGCGAGGAGCTCGCGCGGGTCACGGCGACGCCCGGGAGCATCACGCGCGTCTACCTCTCGCCCGAGCATGCACGCGTCAACCGCCTCGCGGCGGAGTGGATGCGCGAGCTCGGCATGACGACTCGCCAGGACGCCGCCGGCAATCAGGTGGGGCGCCTCGCCCCCGCGGGATCCCCCGACGCCCCCGCTCTCCTGCTCGGGTCGCACCTGGACACCGTCCCGGACGCCGGACGCTTCGACGGCATCGTCGGGGTGCTGATGGCGCTGGAGGTCGTGCGGCTTCTGCGCCGTGTCGACGATGACGGCGCGGCATCCAGTCCCTTCCCCTTCGCCCTCGAGGTCATCGCTTTCAGCGACGAAGAGGGGACGCGCTTCGGCAAGGCCCTGCTGGGCTCGTCAGCGGTCGCCGGGCGATGGGATGCCGCGTGGTGGGACCTCGCCGACGCCGATGGCATCACGCTGCGCGAAGCGTTCCGCGACTTCGGGCTCGACCCGGGCCGCGTGGGCGAGGCCGCGCGGCGACCTGACGAGCTCGTCGCCTACCTCGAGGCGCACATCGAACAGGGACCCGAGCTGCACCGCAGCGGGCAGGCGCTCGCCGCGGTGTCGTCGATCGCCTCGGCCCGGAGGTTCCAGCTCGTCGTCGAGGGCGAGGCCCGGCACGCCGGCGGCACGCCCTACGACATGCGGCGCGACGCTCTGCTCGGGGCGAGCGAGGCCGCCCTCGCGGTCGAACGCATCTGCCGGGGCGAGCATCACATCATCGGGACGGTCGGGCAGCTCGAGGCCTTCCCGGGCGCCGTGAACGTCGTGCCCGGGGAGGCGCACTTCTCCCTCGACCTGCGCGGGGAGTTCGACGACACGCGCGATCACACGTGGGCGGAGATCTCGAGCGAGCTCGACGCGATCATGGGACGTCGGGGCCTGCGGTGGCGCGCCCGAGAGGTGCACAGCGCTCCCGCGGTGTTCTGCGCACCGCTGCTGCAAGACGTCGTCCGCGCGGGTATCGGGGCCGATGCCCCGACCCTCTTCAGTCGCGCCGGTCACGACGCCATGTCGATCGGCGCGATCACCGGGGTCGGAATGCTGTTCCTGCGCAACCCCGACGGCATCAGCCACCACCCCGATGAGGCGGTCACCGGGGCCGACGTCGCGGCCGGACTCCGGGCGCTCGCCGAGGCGGTGCTGCACCTGGGAGCGGAGCCGCGGTGACGAGCGCCCTCGCCGACCCTGCTCGTTCGACGACGAACGGAGGTGGGCGACGGAGCGCCGTCAAGACGGTCTGCCCTGCGATGTGACACCGGTACGGTCAGTGGGTGGTCTTCATCAAACGCGACCGCTCGGCGCCTTCGGCCTGGTGGCTGGTGCCGGTCGGCGTGCTCGTGCTCGGGGTGGGCCTGCTGCTACTGACGGTCGACGGCTACCAGGCGGACCGATGGAGATTCGCTTGCCTCATCATGGGGCCGGGCCTCATGGTCTGGGGCGTGATCGCCGGACTGCGTGGTCAGCATCTCGAGAAGTGAACCCCTGCGCGGCTCGAGGGTTCGATCGGCGCGGTAGCCCGCCCGGAACCCGAACCTCGAACGGCGGCGCGCCCAGCGGTCCACGCACCATCGACCGGCCACCGGCGCCGCGCGTTGACCTGAGCGAGAATCGCTGCATGACCGCGACTCCCGGCATCCTGCAGCTGCTCGCCTTCGCCGCCGAACCCGGCGGCGGCAACCCGGCGGGGGTCGTGCTGGATGCCACGGCCCTCGACGACGCGCGCATGCAGCGCATCGCGACCGACCTCGGCCACCCCGAGACGGCCTTCGTCGTCGGCCGTGAGGGGCGCCGCGTATCCGTGCGCTATTTCTCGCCCGGGGCCGAGGTGCCGTTCTGCGGACACGCCACGATCGCCACGGCGGTCGCTCTCGCCGACGCGGAGGGCGCCGGCCCCTTCGTCTTCGACACCCCCGCGGGGGCGATCGAGGTGGACACGCGTGTCGACCACGGTCGCACGGTCGCGGGTTTCCGGAGCGTGGAACCGTCCGTCGGCGAGCTGGAGCCCGCGGTCGCCGACCGCCTGATCGCGCTCCTGGGCCTCACCCGCGCCGACCTCGACGAACGGATGCCCCTCGCCCAGGCCTTCGCCGGCAACCTGCACCCGGTGGTCGCGGTCGCCGCGCGCGAGAGATTCGACGCTTTCGCGTTCCACCCCGCTTCTGTGCGCGAGCTCATGGACGAGCGGGGCTGGAAGGGCACCGTGATCGTCGTGCACGTCGACGGCGAGCTCGCCGACGGACTCGTCGTCGAAGCCCGCAACCTCTTCCCGGTCGGCGAGATCACCGAAGACCCCGCCACCGGCTCCGCCGCCGCCTCGCTCGGCGCCTACCTGCGCGAGCGGGTCGGTCTGCCCGCACCGTTCGCCTTCACCGTCCGGCAGGGGCGACACATCGGCCGGCCGAGCGTGATCGAGGTCGAGGTGCCGGCATCCGGTGGCATCCAGGTGTCGGGAACGGCGGTGCCGCTGGAGCGCTGAGCCTGTCGCCGGGAGCATGTCCCCCCTCTGGCCGGTCGAGCGGTCGCGGAGTGGCCATTTGTGGGACATGCACCAGCCATGAGTGGGACGAGCGTTCCTGCCTCGCCTTTCGCCTCTCGCGCCTGGCACATCAGCCCCATGTCCCACTTGTGGTGGGTTCAGCCCTTGTGGAGTGGCCATTTTTGGGACATGCACCAGCCGTGTGTGGGACGAGCGTTCCCGCCTTCACGGAGAGCGCGGTCAGTCGGCCCCGCCCGCCAGCCTCCACACCCGATCGCGCGAGAACGGCAGCTCGTAGCCGCGACGACCGAGCGCGCGCGAGACGGCGTTGCCGATCGCCGCGCCCACCGGGTTGTACGGCGATTCGCTCATCGACTTCGCGCCGAAGGGGCCGAGGCTGTCGTCGGTCTCGGCGAAGTACACCTCGGTGTCGGGCACGTCGGCGAACTGCGGAACCCGGTAGGTGCGGAACACCGGGTTCTGCACCACGCCGTCCTCGAGGAGCACCTCCTCGTACAGTGCTCCGCCGAGCGCCTGCGCGGCCCCGCCCTCGATCTGCCCGCGGCACTGCGCAGGGTTGATGACGACCCCGGCGTCGGCCGACTGGATCGACTGCAGCACCTTCACGGTCCCCGTCTCGGGGTCCACCGCGACCCGGGCCGCGTGCACGTTGAAGGCGAGAGAGCGCAGGTCGCCGAACTCCGCGCCGTCCGCGGTGAGCTCGTCCCCGCCCCCGGCCGCGACGATCCGTCCCCACGAGACGACCTCTCGGCCCACCCGGATCCCGGATGCCGTGAACTCCATGTCGTCCCTCCCGGATGCCGAGTCCGCGAGGGGCGCGTCATCCCCGTACGCCGCCGCGGGGCGTCCGATCGGCGTCCTCGACCCGACGGCGGATGCCGCGACCGCGAGTTCAGCGGCATCTCCGGTCGCGAGTTCCCGGGCGATGTCGACCATCCGCCGCCGCAGCGCCGTGCAGGCGCCGAAGAGGGCCTTGCCCGCGACCACGGTGCCGGCCGAGGCGAAGGCCCCGGTGTCGTGGCGGACGGCGTCGGTGTCGGCGGCCCACAGCTCGAGGCGCTCGGGAGCGGCGTCGAGTACGGTCGCGGCGATCTGCCGGTGCACGGTCGAGGTGCCGTTGCCGAACTCGGCCGTGCCCACGCGCAGCAGGTACGTGCCGTCGCCGCGCAGGGTGGCGGTGGTGTGGGCGATGTGGCCGCGCGGTGCCATCGTGGCGATCATCGCCGTCGCCATGCCCTCGCCGACGAGCCATCCCTCGGGGGCCTCGACGCCGTTGCCGCGGCGCAGCGCGTCCTGAGCCAGGTCGAGGCACTGGTCGAGGCCGTAACTGCCCCAGATCAGGTCTTCCTCGTGCGTCTCGCCGTCGTCGGGGTGCAGCGGATCGCCCTCGCGCACGGCGTTGATGCGACGCAGGTCGAAGGGGTCGATGTCGAGTTCCTGGGCGAGGGCGTCCATCGCCGATTCGACGGCGAACACCACCTGTCCGAGGCCGTATCCGCGGAACGCCCCCGACGGCGGGTTGTTGGTATAGACCGCTTCGGCGTCGATCCACTTTGTCGGAACCCGGTAGAGGGTCGTCGACTCCGCGCACGAGTGGAACAGCACACCGATCGCGTGGTTGCCGTAGGCGCCGGTGTCGCTCAGCACGTCGATCTTCATCGCGGTCAGCCGCCCCGCGGCATCCGCCCCCAGCGTCGCGCGCACGCGCATCGGATGCCGCAGCGAGGCCCGCACGAACTGGTCGGTGCGCGAGAACTCGTACGCCACCGGGCGCCCGAGCTTCAGCACGGCCAGGGCCGTGAGGTCTTCGGTGAAGAGCTCCTGCTTGCCGCCGAAGCCGCCGCCGACCCGCGTGGCGTAGACGCGCACGCGGTCGCGCTCGAGGCCGAAGACGTGCGCGAGTTCGTTGCGGGCGAGGAACGGCACCTGCGTCGATGAGCGGATGACGAGGCGCCCGTCGTCGTCGAGCCATCCCACGGCCGCATGCGTCTCGAGCGCCGCGTGCGTGACGCGCGAGGAGCGCCACTCGCCGGTCACCGTCGCGTGACTGGTCGCGAGGGCCGCGTCGATGTCGCCGCCGTGCCCGGTGTGGAACCCGGCCACGACGTTGCGTCCCGCATCCATCACGCGGTCCGCGGGGGTGCGGTCGGGGTGCAGGAGGGGCGCCCCGGGGCGCCGGGCCTGCTCGGGATCGTAGACGGCGGGCAGCACGTCGTAGTCGATGCGCACCGCGCGGCAGCCGGCATCCGCCGCCTCCGCCGTCTCGGCGACGACAGCGACCACGCGCTGGCCGACGTGTCGCACGACGTCGTCGAGCATGCGGGTGTCGTCGGGGTCGTCGGTGCGGTGCTCGTGCCGGCCCGTGGAGTAGCGCACGTCGGGCACGTCGGCGTGGGTGAGCACGGCGACGACCCCCGGTACCGCAAGCGCCTCGGACGTGTCGATCGCGCGCACGCGGGCGTGGGCGTGCGGCGAGGTCACGACCCGCAGCACGAGGGCGGGGCCGCCGGGCACGGGCTCGTCGAGGGTGAACGGTTCGCGTCCCTGCACGATGCGGCGCGCCGCCTCGGGGATGACCGAGGTGCCGACGCCCGCGGTGGGGGAGGCGGCGGGCGCGTACGACTCCTGCAGATCGGTTCCTGCGAGGGCGGACGAAGGTCGGTCGAACCGCTCCGCAGGAGGAGTGCGCGCGATCAGGGCGTGCCCCGCGTCGCCCGGAGTGCGGTGATGGCCGCCGCAGCCGGCGCCGCACGCGGCAGTGTCGGTGTCCGCGCCGCCCGCATCCGCCCCGCTTCCGGTCTCGCGCACCGGACCGAGCACCGAGGCCCGGATCGCTTCGCGGATCGGTCGGTACCCGGTGCACCGGCACAGGTTGCCCTTCATGCGGCGGTCGAGGTCGTCGAGGTCGTCGGCGGTGAGGGTGGATGCCGTGACGCTCATGCCGGGGGAGCAGAAGCCGCACTGGAACCCGAAGCCGCTCGCGAGCGCCTCCTGCACGGGGTGCAGGTCGTCGCCGGGGGCGAGGCCCGCGGCCGTGGTGACCGCGCGCCCCTCGAGGCGCACGGCGGGCACGATGCACGAGTGGGTGGGCGTGCCGTCGAGCAGCACGGAACAGGCGCCGCAGTCTCCGGCGTCGCACCCCTTCTTCACCTCGACGTGCCCCGTCTCGCGCAGCAGCGTTCGGGCGCACTGACCGGCCCGCGGCTCCACCTCGACGGGGGAGCCGTTGACGTGGAACCTCATCCGGCTGCCTCCCCGGCGGTCGTCGCCCGGCCCCTCGGCGAGGCGGACGGGTGCGCTCCCCCTCGGCCCGGGAGGGATGCCGCCGTCATGCCGCACCCCGCTGCGGCTCGCGCTGGAACTCCGCGCGCAGGCGCTCGGCGAGCACGATGCTCACTCCGCGGCGCCAGTCGGCGCTGCCGAGCGGGTCGGTGTAGAAGTCGGTGGCGCCGGCCACGGCATCCCGCAGTTCCCCGGCTCCCGGCACCCGTGCGAAGCGCAGCACGCGCGGGCGGCGCACCGCCGCCGTCACGACGAACACGCTCGATCCGTCGGGGTCGACTCGCGCGGTGACCACCGCACCGGAGCGGCCGAGCTCGGCGAGGGCGATCTTGCGCAGGCCGACCTGGGCGGTGAGGGCACGCAGCGGGATGTCGAGCGCGCGCACGACCTCTCCCGGCGCGAGCGAGGTCGCGGCGTTGTCGACGACGAGGTCGGCCACAGCGATGCGGCGCTCGCCGCCGTCGGGCGTCCACACCAGTGCCGTGGCATCCAGGGTCGACAGCAGCGCGATCATCGCGCCGGCCGCGAACGCCTGGCAGACGTTGCCGCCGACGGTCGCGGTGTTCCAGATCTTGAACGACGCCAGCAGGGCGTCGGCGGCGGGGCGGGCGAGGGCGAGGGAGGTCCACGCGAGCGGGGCCTCGTGCTCGACCCACGCCAGCAGGCGCGCGATGGTGCAGGTCGCACCGATCCGCAGGCCCTCGTCGGTCACTTCGAGGTCGGGCCAGTCGAGGCCGGTCAGGTCGACGAAGCCGGTCGTGCCCGGCTGCGGCTCGCTCATGAGCCAGGTTCCGCCGGCGATGACGACCTCGCCGTCGCGCAGCGCGAGGTCGGCGCGCGTCCGGGCGACGCGGTACGAGGTGACGCTGGTGATGTCCATGCTCAGCCCGCCAGGATCCGGCCGGTCCAGCGCCCGTCGGCGAGCGCGTAGTGCTGGCGCGTGCTCTGCCCGAGGGCGTCGCCCCTCCAGAACGTGAGCGTCACGGGGCGCACGCGGAAGCCCACCCATCGCTCCGGCGGGTCGAGCTCGGGATGCGCGGCGTCGAACTCCGCCCACAGGTGCCGGCGTTCGAGCACGTGCAGGTGGGCGTTCTCGTCGGTGTTCAGCCACGCGAGCAGCTGCAGGTAGCGCGAGCGCCGGCGGTACACCTCGGCGGCGTCGGCGGTGCCGACCCGCTCGACGATCCCCCGCACGACGAGCTGGCGCCCCACGTCAGGCCAGGCGACCGACATGGCCGCGACCGGGTTCGCCGCGATCTGCGCCACCTTCGCGCTCGCGGCATCGGTGTGGAAGTACAGCCCGGTGAGGTCGCGATCGCTGACCAGCACGTGCCGCAGCGAGGGCAGGCCGTCGCGGCCCATCGTCGCCAGCGCGGCGAGGGGGCGGAGCTCGCTGTCGTGCGGCGGCAGCCAGCGCACGAGCAGCGTCAGCGGATCGTCGACGAGCGTGTCGACGTCGTCGACGTCGGAACCGAACGTGGTGCCGGCCGTGATCATGGCGACCTCCGAGGATGCTGCGGGTACCGACGAGCGTAGGCAGCGCGCGTTTCGGCGATGTTGCCGCCATGAACATTCGTCGAAACACGGCGTTCGTACACTCCCCGCATGAGCGTGCTGCCCCTCATCGACTCGTGTCCCAAGCGCATGGAGTACGGCCCGTGCGGCGGGGTCGGCTTCGATGGCTCCTGCGAGGTCGACGCGGCGCACCGGTGCGCGTTCGTCCACCGTCCGACCGTGCCGTGGACGGGCCTGGACCGCACCACGGCGGTACGGCCCGCACCGCGCACCGCCGCCGCGACCGCGACCCTCGACGCGCTCGGCACACGCCCCTGGATCGTGGCCGATCTGCCGGCGCGGGCGCTGAGCGTGGCATCCATCGACGCGTGCGCCGGAATCCTCACGGGAGAAGTGGATGCCGTCCTGGCCGGCGACGCGGGAAGCGCCCGGGTGCAGTTCCCTCCCGCGTACCGCGCGCACCTGCTGCAGCGGCGCGGCCTGCGCGTGTGGACGGGGCTCAACATGCGCGACCGCAACCGGGTGGCGATCGAGGGCGAGCTCGCCGCCCTCGCGGTCGAGGGCGTCGCCGGGGTGCACTGCGTGACGGGCGATCACACGCAGACGGGGCACCGCCCCGACGCCGCACCCGTGTTCGACCTCGACTCCACCGAGGCCGCCGCCCTGGCCCGCGCCGCCGGGCACGTCGTTTCGGTCGCCGCCTCTCCGGCCGCCCCTCCCGTCGACCGGCGCGCGGCGCGGCTGCGCGAGAAGCTCCGCGCCGGCGCCGACGTGTGCTTCGTCAACCACGCCGGTGGGGCGGAACCCGTGCGCCGTTTCATCGACGAGGTCGGGGACGGCATCCGATTCCTCCCCTGCGTGCCGGTGGTGGTCGACCACGCGTCGGCCGATCTGCTGGAGTCGTTCACGACGCTCGTGCTGCCCGAGGACTTCCTCGCGCGCGTGCGGCGTGCTCGCGACCCCCGCGCCGAGGGGATCGCCCTCGCGGTGGCGATGGCGCAGGAGATGCTCGCGCTCCCCGGCGTCGTCGGCGTCAACCTGTCGGGCGGACGCGAGGGTGCGGAGGAGTCGTTCGCCGAGGCTCTCGCCGAGATCGGGCGGCGCCTGCGCTGAGCGCGCGGGGGAGGCCGCGGCCCCCGGCGGGTGTCCGGGGGCGCCGCGCGCGTCGCGGGGATGCGACGTGTCCGGGGCGCTCGACGACTGGGCGGTGCCGGGGGCGCGGCGCCGCGGCGATGCGGGTGGGGCGATGTCGCGGGGCGCGGTGTCCGGCGACGCGGGGCAGCGCCGTGTCAGCGCGTGACGGCGGGGGAGAGGTCGGCCGCCACCGCGACGAGATGGCCGCCCTTGCGCTCGGCGCGGGCGATGCCGCGGGAGTCCGCGGCGTCGCGCTCGAGCAGCCGCCACGGGTGCGCGTCGATGTCGGCGCCCCCGGTCGCGCACGCCAGCAGGGCGAGGGGCTCGAGCACGCGCCAGCGGCCCCGCGGGCGCTGCATGTCGACGATGCCCGCGCGACCGCCCGGGCGCACCGCGGCGCACGCACGGCGCCAGGCCTCGTCGCGCGCGGGGATCACGCTCAGCGCGTAGGTCGAGAACACGGCATCCGCCGCGCGCCCCCCGTTCGCCGCGACGATCGTGGAGGGGTCGAGGGTCGCGGCATCCGCCGACACCAGGGTCACCGAATCGTTCCACCCCGACGCGGCGACCCGACGACGGGCCACGGCGAGCATGTCGGAGCTGCGGTCGACACCGACCACGCGTCCCGTCGGTCCCACGGCCGCGACGAGCCCGGCGAAGTTCAGACCGGTGCCGCAGCCGAGGTCGATCACGGTGTCGCCGGGTCTCGGGTCGAGAAGGCGGATGCCGGCCTCTCGGCCCGCCCGGTACACCCAGCGTTCGCCCGAGAGCACGTCGTACCAGCGTGCGCCGACGCCGTAGCGGCGCATCGGTGTCGTCATCGCGCCACCCCCTCTTCCGACCACCCTAGGCTTCGGGGATGACCTCCGTCTCGCGTCGCCGCGCCCGTCCGCTGACCGCCGTCGAAGCGGGTCGGGCGGAGTGGGACCTCGTCGTGGTCGGGGCCGGGAGCGCGGGACTGGTCGGAGCCCGCACCGCGGCCGTGCTCGGGGCGAGGGTGCTGCTCGTCGAGGCGAACGGGTTCGGCGGGGAGTGCCTGTTCACCGGCTGCGTCCCGTCGAAAGCGCTCATCGCCGCGGCCGACGCCGCGCACGACGCACGCGTCGCGGCGCGGATGGGCATCCACGTCGACGGGGTGCGAGTGGACTTCGCCGCCGTGATGGCCCACGTGAAGGGCGCGATCGCCGCGATCGAACCCGTCGATTCGCCCGAGACGCTCGCCGAGACCGGCGTGTACACGCTGCGCGGCCGTGCGCGGTTCGACGGTCCCCGCTCGCTGGTCGTCGAGGGAGTCGGCATCCGCTTCCGCGATGCCCTCGTCGCGACCGGCAGCACGCCGATCGTGCCGGAGGGCGTCGACGTGCTCACGAACGAGACGCTGTGGGACCTCGACGAGCTGCCCGCGACCCTGCTCGTGCTGGGCGGGGGAGCGATCGGATGCGAGATGGCCCAGGCCTTCGTCCGCCTCGGCTCGCGCGTGACCCTCGTGCACCGCGGTGACCGGCTGCTGCCGAAGGAGGATCCCGCCGCGAGCGCCCTGGTGCTGTCGGCCCTGCGCGCCGACGGCGTCGACGTGCGCCTGGGGATGACGCTCGCCGAGGCCTCCCGCGGCGTGGGGGGCACGACCGCGCGGCTCGCTGACGGCACGACGGTGGTCGTCGACCGCGTGCTCGCTGCCCTCGGCCGCCGTGTCGACACGACGGGACTGGGGGTGGAGGCCGCGGGCGTCGACCTCGACCGCTCGGGCGCGATCGCGGTGGACCGCACCCTCGCCACGAGCAACCCGCGCATCCGCGCCGCCGGCGACGCGACGCCGCTGCCGCACTTCACCCACACCGCGGGGATGTTCGGCAGCATCGCCGCCACCAACGCGGTGCTCGGCCTGTCGCGTCGCGTGCGTCTCGACGACGTTCCGCGCGTGACGTTCACCTCTCCCGAGGTGGCGGCGGTGGGGACGTCGACGGTGGATACGGCGGACTCGGACGTGCGCATCGTCGAGACCCCGCACCACGACCTCGACCGCGCGATCGCCGAGGGCCGCACCGCGGGGTTCACGCGGCTCGCGGTCGACCGGAAGGGACGTGTGGTGGGCGCGACGATCGTGGGTCCGCGCGCCGGGGAGTCGCTCGGGGAGCTCTCGACGGCGGTGTCGCGCGGGCTCTCGGTGCGCGACCTGGCCGGCGTGCTGCACGCCTACCCGACGTACTCGGATGCCGGCTGGAACGCCGCCGTGCGCGACGCCCAGGGCGCCCTGCGCACGGGCGCGGTCGCGGCGGTGATCCGGCTGCTGCGGCGCGTGCGGCGGCGCCGGGGCTGACTCGCGGCCCGGACCCGCGCGGCGCCTCCCGGGGTCGCCGCTCCCCGGCGGTCACCGCAGCAGGCGGTACCCGACCACGACGCGCTGCACGGCGCTCACCCCGACGAAGAGCGCCCACGCCAGCGCGATCCACCCCGCCCAGAACGGCAGCAGCAGCCAGAGCGCGTGCACGATGATCGTCTCGGTGCCCTCGGCGATGCGCCCCAGGAACGACAGCGATCGCCCGTCGTCGATGCGGCGCCCGGTGCGTTCGGCGATCGACGAGAACGCCAGGAAGGCCGTGCCGTTGACGTAATAGGTCAGCAGCACGAGCAGGAAGGGCCACCACGGGATGCCGAACGCCGCCGTCGCGCCCCACGCGACGCCGAAGACGCCGGCGCCGTAGGCGATGAAGTCGGCCGCGATGTCGAGGAAGCCGCCCGCCTCGCTCTCCCCGCCGTCGCCTTCCGCCCGGCGCCGCCGCGCGAGCGTGCCGTCGAGCCCGTCGGCCACCCGCGACAGCAGCCACAGCACGGCGGCGACGACCCACCATTGCGCAGCGGCCGCACCGGCCGAGGCCAGGGCGAGCACGAGGCCGGCGACGGTGAGCCGGTCGGGCGTGATCCCGGGACGGTCGAGGGCCGCGGCCGCGGCATCCAGGGGGCCCGAGAGCGCCGCGCGCATCGTGCGGTCAAGCACCGGGGGCTCCCCGCTGATCCCGGCGGCGGCGCACGATCGCCCCGGCGACGAGTCCGCCGATCACGAGCACGCCGATCGCGGCCAACGCGGTCCAGAAGCCGGGGCCCAGCTCCCACCCGAACGCGCCGAGGGCCACGTACGCGGCCGACCCCGGGAGGACGCCCACCGCGGTGCCGATGGCGTAGTCGCAGCGCCGCACCGAGGTCAGGCCGGCGCCGTAGTTGATCAGCGTGAACGGGATGACGGGGATGAGCCGGGCGCTCAGCACCGCGAGGAGACCGCGGCGTCCGAGCGCGGCATCCAGGCGGGCCACCCGCGCCCCCGTGAAGCGTTCGACGGCCTCGCGGCCGAGGGCGCGACCGATCAGGAAGGATGCCGCGGCCCCGAGCAGGGCGCCGACGTAGACCATCGCGAACGCCACCGGAAAGCCCCACACCAGACCGGCGGCGATCCCCAGCACGTTCTTGGGGGCGGGGCTCAACGTCAGCGCCGCGTACAGCAGCGTGAAGAGCACGACGCCCGTCCAGCCGACTTGGGTCGACCACGCGCGGATCTGTTCGACGTCGTGCGGGACGAAGACGAAACCAACCGTTGCGACGACGGCGACGAAGACACCGAGAAGCACCAGGCGGAGAAGGGGTCGGCGCATCGCACCGCCCGCGGGTGCGTCGGTTCGGTTCGGTTCCATCGATCACCCTCCGCTTCCCCATACCCTAAGTCCGCACGCGACCTGCGGTCGCCGGTCCCGACCGAGGAGCCCCATGACCCCCCTTCGACACCGACGTCGTCTCGCCGCGATCACCGTGGCCGCGGCATCCGCCCTGTTCGCCCTCACCGGCTGCGCCGCGCCCGCGGCCCCCGACACGGCGGAGTTCGCCGACTGGGATGCCGTGCTGTCGGCCGCGAAGGGTCAGACCGTGCAGCTGTGGATGTACGGCGGCGACGACCAGGGCAACGCCTACATCGACGACGTGCTCGCGCCCGCGGTCGCGGAGTACGGCGTGACGCTCGAGCGCGTTCCCGTCACCGACACCCGTGACGCGCTGAACCGCGTCTTCACCGAGCTGCAGGCCGGCCGCGACGACGGCAGCGTCGACCTGGTGTGGGTCAACGGCGACAACTTCCGCACGGGCAAGGATGCCGGGGCGTGGCGCTGCGGCTGGACCGGGATGCTGCCCTCGATGGCGAACACCTCGGCCGACGACCCGCTGCTGCAGTCCGACTTCGGCACCCCCGTCGACGGGTGCGAGGCGCCGTGGCACAAGGCGCAGTTCACCCTGGCGTACAACGCCGAGGCGATCCCCGACCCGCCGACCACCCTCGCCGGGGTGCTCGACTGGGCCGACGCCCACCCCGGCCGGTTCACGTATCCCGCGCCGCCGGATTTCACCGGCTCGGTGTTCGTGCGCGAAGCCCTGGCGAGCGTGTCGGGCGGAGCCGACGAGGTGCCCACGGCTTTCTCCGAAGACGCCTTCGACGAGCTCGCACCGGCCCTGTGGAGCCGGCTCGATACGCTCGCGCCGAACCTCTGGCGCGGCGGCGACACGTACCCCGCCAACGAGACCGAGCTCGGCCAGCTGTTCGCCGATCGTCAGGTCGACATGACCATGACCTACGGCCCGGCGACACTCACGGGCCTCGTGGCTGACGGCACCTACCCCGCGCAGACGAAGGTGCTGACGCTCGAGGACGGAACGGTCGGCAACGCCAGCTTCCTCGGCCTGCCCGTCAACTCCGACGCCGCAGCGGGCGCGATGGTCGTCGCGAACGTGGCCCTCTCGGCCGAGCAGCAGGCGAAGAAGGCCGAGCCCGACGTGTGGGGGCAGTTCCCCGTGCTCGACCTGAACGCCCTGTCGGCCGAGGACCGCGCCCTCTTCGACGCCCTGCCGGCCTCTCCCGTGGTGCCGCCGTACGACGAGATCTCGCGCAACGCGCACGGCGAGCTCGCCGCCGAATGGGTCCCCGCGCTCGACGACGGCTGGCGGCAGAACGTGCTGTCGCGGTGACCTGGGCGCCCGTCGCCCGGCGCGCCGGCTCGCCCCGCGAGAAGCTGCGCGGGGCGCTGCTGGTGCTGCCCGCCGCCGTGCTCTCGCTCGTGGTGCTGGGCGGCGGCATCGGGGCGACGGCGCTGCAGGCGTTCGGGCTGCTGCCGGTGGTGGGGCGGCCCACCCCGGGGGTCGCGGCCTTCACCGCGCGTCCGGGCGAGCTGTTCGCCGCCGTCGGCGTCTCGCTCAGCGTGGCCGCGGTCAGCACCGTGCTGGCGGTGATCATCGGCACGCTCGCGGCGATCGTGATCGTCTCGCGCACGCGCAGCAGCCGCGCGGTGGCCGCCCTCGGCACCCTCACCGTCACCATCCCGCACCTCATCGCCGCGGCCACCGTGGGGCTGCTGCTGTCGGACGCCGGCGTGCTGCCACGCCTGCTCGGCATCCCTCCCGAATCGTGGGCGCCGTGGGTCGGCGGCCCGCTGTGGGGCGCCGCGATCGTCGAACTGGCGTGGAAGGAGTCGGCGTTCATCGCCCTCATCGTCACGGGCACGCTTGCGACCCGCATCCAGACCTACGACGAGACCGCGGCGCTGCTCGGCGCGGGCCGCGCGCAGCGCTTCCGCCACGTGCTGCTGCCGTTGACGGCGCCGACGATCCTCATCGGAGCGGCGATCAGTTTCGTCTACGCTCTCGGCTCCTACGAGGTGCTGTGGTTGCTGGGACGCACCTCGCCCGAGCCGCTGCCCGTGCTCGCGGTGCGCCTGTTCCAGGGTGTGTCGCTCGACTCGCGACCCGAGGCGGCCGCAGTGGCGCTGGTGACGAGCGCGCTCGCCCTGGCCGCGGTGGCCCTGACCTTCGCCGCGCTCCGGCGGACGGCGGCGTGGCGATGACCGCCGTCGACAGCCCCCTCACCCGCTCGCGCGGCGCCGGCAAGGCTCTGCGGCGACTGCTCGCCGTCGTCCTCGCGGTGTGGTTCGCTCTGCCCCTGCTGCCGCTCGTGCTGTGGTCGTTCGCCGACCGCTGGAGCTTCCCGTCCGTGCTCCCCACCGCCCTCGGCATCCGCTCGATCGACCAGGCGATCGCGTTCGGCGCGGTGCCGGCGCTGGGCCGCTCGCTCGTGCTCGGGATCGTCGTCGCGATCACGGCGACGCTGCTGGGTGCGCTGGCCGCCCGCGCGCTCACCTTCGGGGCCGTGCCCGGGGCGCGGTTCGTCTCGGTGCTGCTGCTCGCGCCGATCGCGCTCCCGCCCTTCGCCGCGGTGCTCGGCGTCAACGTCGTGCTGCTGCGCGCGCACGTGCCCTCGCTCGTCGGGGTGGCGATGGTGCTGACGGTCATGGCGCTCCCCTACACGGCGTTCGTGATGCGCACCGCCTACGGCGCCTACGACCGCTCGTACGAAGAGGAGGCGCGTCTGCTCGGTGCCGGGCGCCTGCAGGTGCTGCGGCGCGTGCAGCTGCCGCTGATCGCGCCGGCGCTCGCGCGCGCCGCGTTCCTCGCCTTCCTCGTGGCGTGGAGCGACTACATCGTCACGCTCATCGTCGGCGGGGGAGAGGTGGTCACCCTGCCTCTCGTCGTGGCGTCGGCGGCCGCGGGCCTCGGTAACGACGCCGCCGTGGCGCTGATGTCGCTGTCGGCGATCGTGCCCCCCGTGATCCTGCTCGTCGGCGTCCTCGCTCTGGGGCATCGTCGGCACCCCCGCACCCGGAAAGAGGTGGTCGCGTGAGCGCCGACCTGGTCCTGACGGGCCTGACCAAGACCTTCCCCGCCTCGACGGCCCCCGCTCTCGACGACCTGTCGCTGACGGTCGCCGCGGGAAGCTGCACCGCGGTGCTCGGACCCAGCGGCTCGGGTAAATCGACCCTGCTGCGCGTGATCGCCGGCCTCGAGACCCCGGATCGAGGGACGGTCGCCATCGCCGATCGGGACGTCGCCCCCATCCCCGCCGAGCAGCGCGGCGTCGGCATGGTCTTTCAACGGTCGCTGCTGTTCCCGCACCTGTCGGTGCTCGACAACGTCGCATTCTCGGACCGGGTGTCCGGGATGCCGCGTGCCCGCGCCCGCGAGCGCGCAGAGCGGTACCTCGACACCGTGCGCCTCGCCGGCTACGGCCGACGCCGGGTCGGGGAGCTGTCGGGCGGGCAGGAGCAGCGCGTCGCGATCGCGCGCGCCCTCGCCGCCGAGCCCGCCGTGCTGCTGCTGGACGAACCGTTCAGCGCGCTCGACTCGGCGCTGCGGGCCGACATGCACGACCTGCTCGAAGCGGTGCGCGCCGACGTCGCCCCGACGATCCTGCTCGTCACGCACGACCGCGACGAAGCCGCACGGGTCGCCGACCGCATCGCGCTCGTCGAGCACGGCCGGCTGCTGCACGAGGGCACGGTCGTCGAGGCCTACCGCCGCCCGGGGAGTCTGCGCGCGGCCGAGCTCATGGGCACGCGCAACGCCGTCCCCGGCGAGGTGCGCCGCGGCATCCATCGCAGTGCGCTCGGTGAGCTCGCCGCGACGGGCCTCGCCGACGGAGCGGCGACCCTCGTCTTCCGCCAGGAGGACGTGCGGGTGGGCGACCGACCGGATGCCGCCTCCCTCGGCGTCGTCGGAACGGTCGGGGCGCGGCGGCCGGTGGGTGCGCGCAGCGAGGTGACGGTGCGCGCGGGCGCGCTGACGCTGCACGCGGAGGTGCCATCGGTGTCGGGCCTGCGGCCCGGCGATGAGGTCGCCGTGTCGATCGCGGCCGAGCTCGCGCACGTCGTCGCGGGCTGACGTCGAGCGGGGCGGCCCGGCCGACGGGGCGCGCAGAGCGCACCTGATCAGCCCGTGCCGGCAGCATGCGCCGCGAGCCGGGATCCTCCGACCCGCGGCTTCCCGCACGCGGCTCAGGCCGTACGCGCGCCCGTCTCGCGCACCGCGGTCAGACCCGAGGGGCGCGCGGTCACCGTGGCGCCCGGACGCACCGTCGGCAACGGCAGGATGCGGCGGAGCTCCTCGTTCTCTCCCGGGTCGAGCACGGAGTGCTGCACGCACGCGGGCACCAGACGGCCGTCCTCGGGGTGCGCCATCGCGTACATGCACGCGCCCAGGCGCTCCTGCGTCTCGCGCAGCAGCGGGTCGTCGGCGACGACGCCCTCTTCCATGAGCTTCCACGCGGGCGCGACCTGCTCGGCATCCATGAAGTTGTGGATCACGAAGGTCTTGAACGACACCTTGCCGCGGCGGGCCGCCGACACGACCTGTCGCAGCCCACCCGCGCGGCGCAGCACGCGCGCCATCAGGCCGATCAGCGGAGGGATGTCGCGCGGATGCGACGCGAGAGCGCGCACGACCTTGACGGCCAACACGTGACGGGGGATGCCGCCGAAGATCATGCCGCCGAAGTGCGACAGGAACCTGTCGCGGGCCGCGATGTCCTTCGGGTCCTCGGGGTCGAGCACGGGGGCGAAGGTCTTTCCGACGCGCACACCCACGGTCGAGCGGTTGCAGCGCGGGTCGCCGAACTGCGTCGCCTGCCACGGCAGCTTCTGCCCCGCGCCGGCCTCGATCTTCTCCCACACCGCGTCGATCGTGACCTCGCCGAAGTCCTCGCGCCAGCGGCGGTCGTCGCCGATGAACGCCGCCGGCTGGAACGACATCATGTCGAACGGCATCTCGAGCACGTCGCGCGTGACCTGCTCGACCTCCGCGACGTTCGAGGGGGTGACCGTCATGTTGTGCGCGAGGTAGCTGCTCACGCCGTGGTCGCGCTTGAGGTCGACGAACATGCGGGCGAACTTCTCGCGGAACGGGTTGAGCTCCGCCTCGCCGCGGGGGCGCACGGCACCGCGACGGCCGCGCATGAGCGAGTCGAAGTGCGCCGCGAACGACACCTTGTCGAAGCGCGGCTTGCCGTCCTCGTCGAGGACGACGTCGAGCAGGTAGTCGTAGTCGAAGTCGCCGTGCGTCATCGACATGGGCTCACGGCCGACGGCGCGCATGGCGAGCAGGGAGCGGGCGTGGTCCTCGGCGCTGAGCAGGCTCACCTCGCCGCCGATGAGCTGGGCGTGGGCGCGTGGTCCGCGCACCTCGCGCAGATAGTCCATCTGGCGGGTGACGTTGTCGACGGTGTGGTCGCCGTCGATGCGCACCTTGTTGGCGTCCGCCGAGTGGTAGCAGGGCGAACATGTGAGGTTGCACTTGGGGAAGACGCCGTGCGTCCCCTCGCACCCGACGGCGCTGCGCCCGAGCAATTGACTCGGCGTCTTGGCGTGTTCAGGCAGTTCCGCCCACCGCCGGTCGAGGGCGCGGCGCGTCTCGGGGTGGATGGGGCGGGTGTCGAGTTCGAACCGCCGGAGGGTCGTCGCCAGTCGCATGTCGTCCTTTCGTGGCGTCGTCGCACTACGAGAAGTCTTCGCCGCGCGCCCGGGTTCGGATTGCGCAGGGCTCCATCCTGCCCCCACGCGGCGTCGATGCGGCGCGCCGGGGCTGATCGGCGCCGAAGAATCCCGTGGATGCGGTCCTGCCGGAGGTCGGGACGCACAGTGGCCTCCGGGCCTCCGCGCGGGTTCCCGATCGAATCAGCGGATGCCGGCGACCCGACGTGTCGTGACGGCGGCCGTGACCGCCCCCGCGACGCGGTCGGTGTGGCGGAGCGAAAGGGCGTTGGAGTTCGGTCGGGTGAAGGCCCCGGCCTCGAGCCCCGCGGTGAAAGGACCCAGCGCGAAGAGCGTCTCCTGCGCGATGCCGTCGCGCGAGACCACCCGCCCGTCGGGGTCGACGTCGATGCGGCCGAGGGAGCCGGCGAACTGCTCGTCGGCCACGTGCACCTCCCGCCCGTGCCGGGTCGCGAGCTCGCGCAGGGCCGGGTTGTCGCTCGCTGCCGCGGCGGGTGCGGGCAGCCACGCGTCGACGAGAGCGGCGGCGACGACCTCGCCCCCGCGGCGGGGGGAGGTCGCGACGAAGCCCCGGGGCGGGTCGAGGTGCACCGCCAGGTCGGGGCCGAGGAAGCGCACGACGCCCGCGTCGGCGAGCGCGAGCAGCTCCTCCAACCGGTGCGGCGGCGGTCCCGACGCGACGTAGCTGAAGAAGGTGTGCCAGGTGACGGGCAGGTCGACCGCGCGCGAGCGTGCGCTCCATCGATCGACCGGGATGTCGCCGAGCGCGAGGAACGACCCGAGGATCGTGAGGAAGAGTGCCTGCGTCGTGCTGTGCTCCGCCGAGGTGCGCAGCAGCAAATCGTCGGCGATGTGCCGGCGGACACGCGCGTGCACCGCCCGCTCATCGAGGAAGGTGTCCTCGCCCAGCGGGACGTCGAGGGTGCGCACGTCGAAACGGTCGAGGGGACCCGGCACCACCTCGGCGACGGCGCGACGCAGCGCCGCCGTGTCGCCGTCGACGGCCCGCAGCGTCGCGCGGAACGCCTCCCACGTGGTGCCGACCCGTTCGGGATGCCCGGTGAAGAGCTCGCGATAGTGCGCCCACACGAGCTCCCGCGCGATGAGCGGCCACACGTCGTCGACGAAGTCGATGCTGCCCGGTCGATCCAGCAGCTCGGCGATGGCCGCGGGCGTGAGCACTTCGCGCTCGGGTGCATCGCCCTGCACCTGGGACGCCACCTTCGACCGGTACGGCACACCGCGCCGCGACCCGAGGTGCAGACGCGGCTCGCGCCCCGAGGCGGTGTAGGCGAGCTTGCCGTCGGCGCGGCGCGAGAAGCGGCCCCCGCGTCCCTGGGTCAGGAGCACGACGGCATCCACCGACGCCAGTCCCATCCCCCGCACGATGACGTCGGCGCCGGGTGCGAGGCGCGACAGGTCGGCGTCGGCGGTGAAGGCCGGCTCGAGGTAGACGAAACCGGCGGCGGCGGCTGCGGCGCTCACGTCGAGGGCGGTGCCCTCGGGCTCGCGTCCGTTGTGTCCGACCGCGTAGACGACGACGTCGGCGCTCAGGCGCGTGCCGTCGGCGAGTGCGACCTCCCACCCTTCGGGGGTGTCGTCGACCCACTGCACGCTGCCCGGATGCCATCGCACCTCGACGCCGGGCGGGGCGATGGCGACCGTGCGACGCCAAAACCAGTCGAGGTACAGGCTCTGCAGGCGGCGTGTCGGAAAGCTGTCGCCGCGCAGACCGTGCACCTCGTCGGTCAGCGCGGGATCGTCGATCCGCACATCGGGCAGGCGCCCGTCGCGCACGCGCTCCGCCCACTCGATGAGGGAGGGGCCCGAGCGCACCGGACCGGAGATCACACAGCTGTCGTCGGTGAAGACCGTCACGTCGCGCGCCATGGAGTTGAGTTTCAGCAGCGGTGACTGTTCGTACCGCCAGATGCGGCCGCCCCCGGGCGGGAACGGGTCGACGAGCGTGATGCGCAGGGGCGCGGCCGTGGCGCGCGTGCGCCGTGCGAGCAGGCGCTCCACGAGCATCACCGCCCGAGGTCCCGCCCCCACGATCACGACGTCGCTCACGGCGCGGTGACCCGTTCGCGAACCGCCGGCAGCCCCAGCAGGTCGTGCAGCGTCGCCCCCTCGTCGTACGAGCGGCGGTACGAGCCCCGCTCCTGCAGCAGCGGCACGACCCGGTCGGCGAACTCGTCGAGACCGTGCGGGGTGACGTGACCGACCACGGTGAACCCGTCGGTCGCCCGCTCCTGCACGTAGCGGTCGATCTCGGATGCCACGTGCTCCGGCGTCCCGACGAAGGTGTGGTTCGCCGTCAGGCGGATGACGAGCTCGCGGATGCTGAGGTTCTCGGCCGCGGCCTGGTCGCGCAGCTGCCCGACCCGGGCACGGATCGCGGCGTGCCGACCCGCGAAGCCCTGTGCGGTCTCGACGCCCGTGTCGGGCTCGACGTCGGGGAGAGGCCCGTCGGCGTCGTAGTCGCTGAGGTCGCGGTTCCAGATCTGCTCGAGATACGTGATCGCCGTCTGCGGGCGCACTTGGGCGAGGGCGATCTCGCGCGAGCGCTCGCGGGCTTCCGCGGCGGTGTCGCCGAGCACGAAGGTCGCGGCGGGCAGGATCTTCAGGGAGTCCTCGTCGCGGCCGTGCGCGGTCAGCCGCCCCTTCACGTCTCGGTAGAACTGCTGCGCGTCGGCGAACTCCGTGTGCAGCGAGAAGATCACGTCCGCGTGCGCGGTGGCGAAGTCGCGACCGTCGGCCGAGTCGCCCGCCTGCACGATGACCGACCGCCCCTGCGGCGAGCGGGGCACGTCGAAAACGGCGTCCACGTCGAACAGGCGCGACGCGTGCCGCACCCGCGCGATCGCCCCGGCCCGCAGGAACGTTCCGGTCTCGGCATCCGCCTCGATCGCGTCGTCGCGCCACGAAGACCACAGCGACTTCGACAGCTCGGCGAACTCCGAGGCCCGCACGTAGCGGTCGGCGTGGTCGAGGTATCCGCCGCGGCGGAAGTTGGCGCCGTGGAAGGCGTCGGAGCTGGTCACGGCGTTCCATCCGGCACGGCCGTTCGACAACAGGTCGAGGGTGCCGAGCTGACGCGCGAGCTCGTACGGTTCGTTGAAGGTGGTGTTGAGCGTGCCGACGAGCCCGATGTGCTCGGTGACCGCGGCCAGCGCCGTGAGGATCGCGAGGGTGTTCGGGCGCCCGGCGACGTCGAGGTCGTGCAGCTGCCCGCGGTGCTCGCGCAGGCGGAGCCCCTCGGCGAGGAAGAGATAGTCGAACAGGCCGCGCTCGGCGGTGCGGGCGAAGTACTCGAACGACGAGAAATCGATCTGGCTGCCCGCGGCCGGGTCGGTCCACACCGTGGTGTTGTTCACACCGGGGAAATGGGCGGCGAGGTGGATCTGCCGACGGGTCATGCGCCGACCTCCTGACGGGCGTAGCGACTGGCGGGGCGGGGGAGTCCGAGACGTTCGCGCAGCGTCGCCGCTGCGTCGTCGGGCCGCAGGATGCCGGCCTCCGCCGCCCGCGGGACGACGCTCGCGGCGATGGCCTCGAGGTCGGCGGGCAGGCGGGCCGGACGCAGGCGGATGCCGTCGACCCCGGCCGCGGCCAGGGCCCGCAGCTCGTCCACGACATCGTCGGCGGTGCCGACGACCACGCGGGCGTCGGTGGTGAGCGTCGCCCGATCCTGCAGGCGGTCCCACACGGCGGAGGCGGCCTCGCGCGTCTCCTCGACGAGCACGAGCACATCGGCGAACACGCGCAGCGGCTCGTCGAGCGTGCGCACCGCGTCCGCGGCATCCCGCAGCTCATTGAGGATGCCGGTCGCCGACGCCGCGTCGGAGGGGGTGATGAACACCAGGTCGGCGTGCTCCGCGGCGAAGCGGTAGGGCACGCTCTGGTGCGCGAGGGCGGTGATCAGCGGCTGGCCCTGCGGGGAGCGCGGCACGATCGAGGCGCCGGTGATCGAGAAGAACTCTCCCGCGTAGTCGATGTTGTGCACGCGGTCGCGGTCGAGGAATCTGCCCGTCTCGAGGTCGCGCACGATCGCCTCGTCCTCCCACGAGTCGGCGAGCCGGCGGATCACCTCGGCGACCTCGCCCGCCTCGCGGAACGCAGCGAGCAGCGCCGGATCGTCCTCGACCCGACCCGACGCGGGCAGGCCCGCAGGGCCGCCGGTGCGGCGTCCGAAGTTGGCTCGCTCCTGCTCCGTCGATCCGGCCACGAGCCGCACGCCCCCGCGTCCGCGGCTCGCGTGATCGAGCGTCTGCAGCCCGGTCGCGACGTGGAAGGGCTCCGGGTGCGCCGTCGTCACCGTGGGCACGAGGCCGATCCGGCCCGTGACCGGGGCCAGGAACGACGCCAGCAGCACCGCGTCGAGGCGCCCGCGGACGCGGTCGCGCCGCGTCTCGGCATCCGGTTCGCTCGAACGGCCGCCGAGGCTGAGCGCATCCTCGATCGTGGCGAAGAGCACCCCGGCGCCTTCGGCGGTGCGGATCAGATCGCGCCAGTACGCGGCCGATGTCAGTGCGGTGGGGTGGGCGCCGGGCTCGCGCCAGGCGGCGGGATGCCAGCCGGCCCCGTCCAGGGCGACGGCGAGGTGGATGCGGTCCGGCATCGAGGCTCCTTGTTCTGCGGGCGGCGGATCAGCGGGCGGCGGATCGTCTTCACTGTCGCGCGAGGGTGGCGCGGGCCTCAATCGGTGACGTAACGCAACGCCTCGCAGCGACACGTTCGCCGACGAGGCCGCGGAACTTAGCGCTTCCCGCCGGACGACGCACTCCTCGGAGCGGTCTGTGACGCCGCGCGACGCGGCGTTTCCGACGGTGACGGGGCGCTACGGCCCGTGTCGGCCGAGGTGAGGGCGGCGGCACCGGGGCCTACCTTCGGCCGGAGTCCCGTCGCCCATCGCATCCCGGAAAGAGGTTCGCCCATGAGCACTTCCGCCGTCGTCGCCCCGCTCACCGGTCTGCCCGCCCTGCTCGACGCCGTGCGCGAGGTCGCCCCGCACCTCGACGTGCGCGCGCCCTCGGCCGCGACGGCCCCCTTTGCCTTCGACGCCGGAACCGCTCCCCGTCACGGGGAGGCGGACGAGGACGGGCCCGCGGTCGCCTTCCCCTCCACCGTCTCCGAGGTGCAGCAGCTCGTGCGCCTCGCCGGGCGGCACGGGGTGAGCATCGTTGCGCGCGGTGCCGGCAGCGGGTTGTCGGGAGGCGCCTCGGCGACCCGTCATCAGCTCGTGGTGTCGACGGACCGTCTCGACCGCATCGTCGAGGTCTCGCCCGCCGACGAGGTCGCGGTCGTCGAACCCGGCGTCCTCAACGCCGCCCTCAACGAGAGGCTCGCGCCCCTCGGCCTGTTCTACGCCCCCGACCCCGCGAGCTGGCGCATCTCGACCATCGGCGGCAACATCGCCACCAACGCCGGGGGCCTGCGCTGCGCCAAGTACGGCGTCACCCGCGAGTCGGTGCTCGCCCTCGACGTCGTCCTCGCCGACGGGAGTCTCGTCTCGATCGGCCACCGCTCGATCAAGGGCGTCACCGGCCTCGACCTCGTCTCGCTCTTCGTCGGATCCGAGGGGGTGCTCGGCATCGTCGTCGGGGCGACCGTCCGCATCCGACCCCTCCCCGTCGCCCGCCGCACGGTGACGGCGTTCTTCGACTCCACCGCGGCGGGGGCCGCCGGCATCGGCGCCATCACCGCGTCGCGCGTGCGCCCGAGCGTCATCGAGTTCCTCGACGAGCCCACCCTCGTCGGCATCGACGCCGCGCAGGAGTCGGGACTCCGTGCCCGGGGCGCGGCCCTGCTGCTCATCGAACTCGACGGCTTCGGTATCGACGAGCAGACCGCCGAGCTCACCGTCGCCCTCGAGAGCGCCGGCGCTCGCGTGCGCGTCGAGAGCGACGCGGATGCCGAGACGCTGTGGGAGCTGCGACGGTCCGGGCGCCGGTTCGACGACGACTCGTGGTTCGTCGGTGGAGATGTCGCCGTGCCGAAGTCGCGCATCGCCGAGGTCTTCGCGGGCTTCCCCGCCCTCGAGGAGCGCTATGGCGTCGCCGTGAGCGCCGTCGCTCACGCCGGAGACGGCAACCTGCACCCCGTGATCACCCTGCCCATCCCCGCCGGCGCCGATCCCGCCGCCTCTCCCGCGGTCCTGCACGACGCGGCCGACGACCTCGTTCGCGCGGCCCTCGCCGTCGGCGGCACGGTCAGCGGAGAGCACGGCATCGGCACAGTCAAGCGCGAGCTCGCGGCTGCAGAGCTCGCGGAACGCGTGCGCGTGGCCCAGCTCGCGATCAAGGACGCGCTCGATCCGACCGGACTCTTCAACCCCGGAAAAGCCCTCTGAAACCCGTTCCCCACAGCACCTCCCCACAGCACAAGGACCCTCATGATCACTCGCTTCCGACGCCTCCTCGGCGTCGCCTCCGCCCTCACCGTCGGGGCCGTCCTGCTCAGCGGATGCGGCGCCGGTACCGCAGCCGGCCCGGCCGAAGGCTCCACGCCGAAGCCCGGCGGCGACCTCGTCTTCCTCATCGACTCGCTCGGCGCGACCTGGATCCCGAACAACAGCGCGATCTCGAGCTACCAGGGCCAGATCTGGGGCAACCTCACCGACAAGCTGATCTACGTCGACGCCGAGGGCACCCTCAGCCCGTGGATCGCCGAGAGCTGGGACGAGAACGCCGACAAGACGCAGTTCACCCTGCACCTCAAGGATGGCGTCACCTTCTCGGACGGCACGCCCCTGGATGCCGCCGCGGTCGTCGCGAACATCGACATCTGGGCCAAGGGGCGCCCCGACGACGGCATCAACCGCATCGGCCTGTTCCCCTCGGCGAACTACGTGGGCGCCGAAGCGGTGGATGCCACGACGGTGACGGTGTCGTTCTCGGCTCCGACCCTGAGCTTCCTCCCGACCCTGGCCTACCACGGCTCGATCCTCATCTCGCCGGCGACCCTCGCCCTCCCCGCCGCGCAGCAGGCCGACCTCACGAAAGACATCGGCAGCGGCCCGTTCGTCGTCGAGAAGGTCGCCGAGGGCGACAGCGTCGTGCTGAAGAAGCGCGACGACTACGACTGGGGCCCCGAGGCCGTCGGCCACGAGGGCCCGGCCTACCTCGACACGATCACCTACAAGCAGGTCGCCGAGCCCACCCTGCGCACCGCCTCGGTCGAGTCGGGCCAGGCGCAGGTGGCGTACAACGCCAGCCCTCAAGATCTCGAGGCGCTCAAGGGCGAGGGACTGACCGTCGAGACGCCCCGCTACCTCGGGTTCGTCAACGGGTACGCCCTGAACACCTCGGTGGCTCCCTTCGACGACATCACGGTGCGCCAGGCCGTGCAGCACGGCATCGACCGTGACGAGATCCTCTCGACGGTCTACACCCCCGACTGGTTCGCGGCCGAGTCGCTGTTCCAGAGCACGGTGCCCGAGGCCACCGACCACACGGCCGACTTCGCGTACGACCCCGACAAGGCCGCGGCCCTGCTCGACGAGGCGGGCTGGACGAAGGGCGCCGACGGCGTCCGCACGAAGAACGGCCAGAAGCTGTCGTTCACGCTCTACCCCAACCCCTACCTCCAGGCGTCGCAGTCCGTCGATGAGCTCGTCGACCAGCAGCTGACGAACCTCGGCTTCGAGGTGAACCTCGAGACCTACGACGTTCCGACCTACGGGCAGAAGGTCATCGGCAACGCCGCGGTCCCCGCGAACGAGATCACCCGCAGCTTCGTCGACGTCGGGACCGTGGCCGGCGTCCTGACCTCGCAGAAGAAGGGCGACGAGGACTGGTTCAAGGTCGGCACCTCGGATGCCACGCTGAACGACCTGTCGACGCGCATCGCCACGGCCACCGACCGCGACGCCCGCGCGAAGGTGGCCGACGAGCTGCAGGGCTACATCCTTCAGCAGGGCTACTTCGTGCCGCTCACCCAGATCGTGCAGCGCGTCTACGTTCAGGCGCCCGAGGTGAACGGCGTCTCGTACAACGGCCTCGCCTACGCGTACTACCTGGACGCCTGGCTCACCCGCTGACGTCCTCCCGACCTTCGCGAACGAAAGGAGAGAGCATGCTCGGCACCTACGGCCGCTTCGCGCTGCGGCGCACGGGCCAGGCGCTCGTCGTCGTGCTGCTGGCGTACCTGTTCACGTTCTTCGTGATCAGCATCCTGCCCGGCGACCCGATCACGAGCACCCTGCGCAACCCCGACAACGGCTTCACCGAAGACGACATCGCCCGCATCGTGTCGTACTACGGCCTCGACCAGCCGTGGTGGGTGCAGCTGGGGTCGTCGCTCGGCCGCTTCGTCGTCGGTGACCTCGGCGTCTCCCTGCGCTCGAACCTGCCGGTCGGAACCCTCGTGCTCGACGCGCTCGGCTCGACGCTCAGTCTCGCGGGGGCCGCCCTGCTGGTCGCCGTGGTGCTGGCCGTCGCGATCGCGTACGGCACGCAGTTCCTCCCGCCCCGGTTCGGTCAGGGAGTGCTGCGCTCGCTGCCGTCGCTCTTCCTGTCCGTGCCGAACTTCGTGATCGGCCTGCTGCTGATCCACGCGTTCGCCCTCGGGCTCGGGCTGTTCAGCATGATCGACACCGAGACGCCCTGGGGAACGTTCTTCGCGGCGGTGGCCCTCGGCATCCCGGTCTCGGCGCAGCTCGCCGAGGTGCTCATCGCCTCGCTCGACCACGAGTCGCGGCAGGAGTACGTCGCGGTGGCGCGCTCACGCGGCCTCGGTCAAGGCGCGCTGTTCCTGCGTCACCTCGTGAAGCCCTCCGCGCTGCCGACGGTGACCGTGCTCGCGCTGATCGTCGGCGAGCTGCTGGGCGGCGCGCTCATCACGGAGGCGATCTTCGGTCGCGTGGGCATCGGGACCCTCGTGGAGCAGGCCGTCGCGAGCCAGGACCTTCCGGTGCTGCAGGCGGTGGTCTCTCTCGCGGCGATCGTGTTCGTCGTGGTCAACCTCGTCGCCGACCTGGCCTACCCGCTCCTCGACCCGCGGGTGTCGATCGGCTCGCGCGGGCGCACCGTCGCCACCCCCGCGGCCGATGCACCCGCACCGGCGCTGCGTGAAGAGGTGAGCATCGTATGACCGCCGCACCCCTGTCCCCGGTCGCGGCCCCGGTGCCGCCCGCGGCCGACCCGTCGCCGGGATCGGTGTCGGGATCCGCCCCGGGCGGGCCGCTCGCCCGCAACCGTGGCATCCGTCTGTCCGTTCCGATCGACGTGATCGTCTCGTTCGGGGTCGTCGCCGTGGTCGTGGCGTTCTCGCTCGCGCCGTGGCTCTTCACCGCGCAGAATCCGGCGCAGGGCGTGCCCGCCGACAAGCTGCAGCCGCCGAGCGCGGCGCATCTGCTGGGCACCGACCACCTCGGTCGCGACCTGTTCGCCCGCATCGTCTTCGGCGCGCAGTCGTCGGTGACGAGCGCCCTGGTCGCCGTTGCGATCGGGGTCGTCGTCGGGGGCCTCATCGGCCTGCTCGCCGGGTTCCTCGGCTCGTGGACCGACACCGTGCTCGCACGCTTCGTCGACGTGCTGTTGGCGATCCCGGCGTTCCTGCTCGCCGTCGTGATCGTCAGCTCGCTCGGCTTCCAGACGATCAACGCCGCGATCGCGACGGGCGTCTCGGCCGTGGCGGTCTTCGCGCGGGTCATGCGGTCCGAGGTGCTGCGCGTGCGCTCGTCGGTGTTCGTGGAGGCGGCGCGGTTGCAGGGCGGATCGACCCTGCACGTGCTGTTCCGGCACGTGCTCCCCAACGCCTCGCGCTCGCTCATCCCGCTCGCCGTGCTGCAGTTCGGGCTGTCGATCCTCGTCATCGCGGGGCTCGCCTTCCTCGGCTACGGCGATCCGCCCCCGGCATCCGACTGGGGTCTGCTCATCTCGGCGGGTAAGGACTACCCGCGCGCGCCGTGGCTCGTCGTGTGGCCGGCCCTGGTGACCGTGGCCACCGTGCTCTCGATCAACCGCATCAGCCGGTGGCTGAGGAGGACGTCATGACCGTCACCCTTCCCCTCCGCGAGGAGGCGGGCGCGACGCCCGCGCCCCTGCTGCACGTGCAGAACCTCTCGGTCGCTTACGGGCGCACCCCCGTGGTGCACGACGTGTCGTTCTCGATCCCGCGCGGCGGCAGCCTCGCGCTCATCGGCGAATCCGGGTCGGGGAAGTCGACGATCGCACGGTCGGTGCTGCGGCTTCTGCCGCGCGACACCGGTCGGGCGAGCGGGCGCGTGGAGTTCGCCGGCGACGAGGTGCTGGGGCTTTCCGAGACGCGGTTCCGGCCGTTCCGCGGCCGCCGCATCGGTTTCGTCCCGCAGGACCCCTCGCACGCGCTCAACCCCGTGCGCACGGTCGGCGCGCAGGCGCTCGAGGCGGCGGCGCTGACCGACGCCCCCGGCCGCCGCGCGGCCGTCCTCGACATCTTCGCCCGGGTGGGTCTGCCCGACCCGGCCCGCGTCTACGACTCCTACCCGCACCAGCTCTCCGGCGGCATGCTGCAACGCGTGCTGATCGGCCTCGCGGTGCTGCCGCGGCCCGATCTGCTCGTGGCCGACGAGCCCACGAGCGCCCTCGACGTCACGATCCAGAAGCGCATCCTCGACCTCCTCGACGAGCTGCGCGGCGAGCTCGGAATCGGTCTGCTGCTGATCACCCACGATCTCGCGATCGCCGCCGAGCGCACCGACGAGATCGTGGTGCTCAAGGACGGGCGGGTCCAGGAGGCGGGCGCCACCGGAGACGTCTTCGCCGCGCCGACGTCGGATTACACCCGGCAGCTGCAGGCCGACGCCCCGGCCCTCAACCCCGACCGCTACCGTCACGCCGACGGGCGCGGGGTCGACGCGTGGACCACCGACACCACCGCCGCCCGCATCGAGGTGCGCGAGATCTCGAAGAGCTTCGTCGTCGACGGCACCGCTCGCGCCGCCGTGGCCGGGGTCTCCTTCCGCGTCCCGCCGGGCACGACCCACGCGCTCGTGGGCGAGTCGGGCTCGGGGAAGACCACCACCGTGCGCCTGCTGCTGGGGCTCGAGACCCCCGACGCCGGCGAGATCCTCGTCGACGGCGCGGCGGTGACCGGGCGCACCGAGGCGGAGCTCCGCGGCATCCGTCGTCACCTCCAGCTCGTGTACCAGAACCCCTTCACCTCCCTCGATCCCACGTGGAGCGTCGGGCGGATCATCCGCGAACCGCTCGACCGGTATCGCGTCGGCACGCGCGCCGAGAGGTCCGCCAAGGTCGCCGAAGCCCTGGATGCCGTGGGCCTGCCGCCGCAGCTCGCTCGCCGCCGCCCCGACGCGCTGTCGGGCGGCCAGCGTCAGCGCGTCGCGATCGCCCGGGCCCTGGTGCTCGAGCCCGACGTCATCGTGCTCGACGAGCCGACCTCGGCCCTCGACGTCACCGTGCAGGCGGGGGTGTTCGACGTCCTCCGCCGCCTGCAGCGCGAGCGCGGCCTCACTTACCTGTTCGTCTCGCACGACCTGGCGCTCGTGCGGCAGATCGCCGACACCGTCTCCGTGCTCCAGGGCGGACGCGTGGTCGAGGCCGGACGCGTGGCCGACGTGCTCTCGCACCCGCGCGAGGAGTACACGCGCGCCCTCGTCGACGCGATCCCGTCCCCCGATCTCCGGAGCTCCCGATGACCGTTCTCGCCCCCTCCCGTCCCGCGCTCGTCCGGGCCTTCAGCGCGCCGAAGGGGTTCGGCGATCAGACCCTGCGCGATCGCCGTCCGGACGCGATCGAGCTGCTCGGCGGCATCCCGGATCCGTCCGTGCTGCCGACCGCCGAACTCACCGAGGCCACGGCCCGCGTGCTCGCCCGGCCCGGCGCGCCGTCGCTGCAGTACTCGCGGACCGAGGGCATCCCGGCGCTGCGCGAGTGGATCGCCGCCCACGAGGGCGTGGCCGTGGAGCGGGTGCTCGTCACCAACGGCGGATTCCACGGGCTCGCCATCGCGGTGCAGACGGTGCTGGAGCGCGGCGACCTCGTCGCGGTCGACAACCCGGTGTTCCCGCTGTTCCTGCGCGGGCTCGAGCTCGTCGACGCGCGCGCGCTGCCCATCCGCGTGGGGGCCGAGGGACTCGATGTCGATGCGCTCGCCGCGGAGTTGCGCGCCGGAGCCCGGCCCGCCGCGGTCTACACGGTGCCCGAGTTCCACAACCCGTCGCAGTCGTCGCTGCCCACGGCTCGCCGCCGCGAGCTCGTCGACTTGGCCGAGAAGTACGGCTTCATCGTCTTCGCCGACGACCCCTACCGCGAACTGCGTTTCCACGGCGAGCCCGAGTCGCTCGCCCCGTTCCACGACTCCGACCACGTCATCCACGTCAACACCTTCACCAAGACCCTCGGCCCGGGTCTGCGCCTGGGCTGGGTCGTGCTTCCCGAACGCCTGGTCCGGGATGCCGTGGCCCTGCGCAGCCGCCAGGACTCGCACTCGTCGACCCTCGTGCAGGCCGTGGTCGCCGAGCTGCTGACGAGCGACGCGGGGCTGTTCGACCGGGTCCTCACGGGCGCGCGGGAGCTGTACCGGTCGCGGGCGCACGCCCTGGCCGAGGTGCTCTCAGCATCCGGTTCCTTCGACGTCACGGTGCCCGACGGCGGACTGTTCCTCTGGCCGCGACTCGTCGACGACCGGGTGGATGCCGATCGCCTCGCCGCCGACGCGAGCGCCGAGGGCGTGGAGTACCAGCGCGGCTCGTTCTTCCCCTCGGGGCCGGGGACGGATGCCGACCGGCACCTGCGCCTCGCTTACGGCGACGTCGACGAGGAGCGTCTGCGCGAGGCGGCGGCGCGGTTGGAGCGGGCGGTGGCGCGGCAGCGCTGAATCGCACGGCGGGACCGACCGCACTCGCGCAGGCTGGGCGGTTCGCGGCTCTCGCGAGCCGCGCGACCCCGCGTTCTGCGCGGTTGCGGTGAGCGGCGCCCGGTCAGTGATCGCCGGTCTCACGCCGCGACGGGCGTCAGGTGGCAGGCGCCCATCCCAGCAGCGGCCCGAGACGCCCCGCGATGTCGTCCAGGATCTGCGCGTAGTCATCGGCCGCGAAGTCGAACGGCAGCGCGAAGGCCACCTCGTCGACCTCCGGGAACGCCCGCGACGACAGCAGCTGCTCCGCGATCTGCTCCGCGGTGCCGACGAGGTCTTCGGCGAAGAGCAGCCCGCGCGGGCCCTGGGGGATGCCGACCCGCCCACGCCGCGCATCGGCATAGGCCTCGTAGCGCCGGCGCTGTTCGGGAGTCGCCGAGTCGGTGGGGATGACGACGAGTCCCTGCGAGACGCGGGCGTGCTCGCCCGCGGGATGCGACTCGCGGTACAGCCGGATCTGCGCGTGCTGCTCCTGGTCGAAGTCGGTGCTCTCGCCCGCCTGCACGACGCTGCTGGTCAGCAGGTGGAAGTCGTTCTCGGCCGCCCAGGCCGCCGACCGGGCGCTTCCCGCCCCGTACCAGAGGCGTTCGGCCAGGCCGGGGGAGTGCGGCTCGACGCGCTCGGAGAACTCCTCGATCCCCTCGATGCCGGCGCGGGTGCTCACGGGTTCGCCGGAGATGAAGCGGCGCAACCGCGCGAGGCGTTCGTACCCGAACTCCTCGTGCTCGACGGTGTCGGGGTACAGGGCGGCGGCGACATCGTCGAGACGCGGGGGAGGGCCCACCGAGAAACCCGGCTCCAGGCGACCGCCGGAGAGGACGTCGACGGTGGCGAGGTCCTCGGCCAGCCGCAGCGGGTTCTCCCACCCGAGCGGGATGACCGCGGTTCCCAGACGGATGCGGCTCGTGCGCTGAGTCGCCGCGGCGAGCACCGCGACGGGAGACGAGATGCCGTACTGCACGTGGCGATCGCGCAGCCATGCGCTGTCGAAGCCGAGGTCCTCGCCCCGCTCGATGATCGACAGCGTCGTCTCGTGTCCGGCCCGCGGATCGTCGCGGTCGAACAGGCCGATGGTGAGGAAGCCGAGGGAGCGCAGGCGGCGGGTCACGCATCGACGATAAAGGGTGGTGCGTTCGGGGCGGGCCACACGTCGACACCCTGAGCAATATGCGCGTATCGCGCGACTTGCTTTTTTAGTTGCGCAATGTGCGCGACTCACTTAGTGTCGAACCACGAGGTCACCCGACCCACTCTCCCGCGGCGAAGCGGCATGTGGTGCGAAGCGGCATCGACGACGAGGTCGCGAGGGAGTGGCACAGGGATGAGCAAGACGCTGTCGGGCGACGACCTCCGCGAGGTCGACGAGGCGCGCGCGAAGTACGCCGCGGTTCTCGAAGGACTCGACGGGCTCGTTCGGACCGCGCCGCTCATCGCGACCGGGTTCTCGGTGTGCAACGACCACATCTGCTCCATCGGGGAGGCTGAGTTCGCTGCGATCGTCGACGCGCAGGATGACGACGATCTGCAGGTCCGCGAGCTCGCCCGGTGGTTGCACGATCGCATCCTGCAGGGTCGCGGCGGCGAGGTCCTGGCCGCGCGCGGTGGGTTCGACTGGATCGTGCGCACCTTCCGGGGCACGCCCACCATGGGAGGGACCGGCGCTCAGGTGTCGCGCGTGCTGGCATCCGTCGGTGTGCAGAGCGTACTGGCTCTGTCGGATCGCACCGCCGCGCAACTCGACACCATGGACGACGGCCTCCTGGTGGTCGGAGACGACGGTCGTCTGCATTCGCCGCGAGAGATCACACCGTCGCCCGTCCGCCCGAACGACCCGATCTTTGTCTTCCAGTTCACGCAGGGTGTGCCGCTGCGCGGAGCCGATGCCGATGCCGACGCCGAAGCGATCGTCACCCGCCGCTCGACCCGCATCATCCTGCGGGCCCCGGCTCGCCCCCTCGACCTCGACGACGCGTTCGCGGCGTACGTGGAAGACCACCGGCTCACGACGGTGCTGCTGTCCGGCTTCCAGACGGCCGAGCCCGCCGCGGTCGAGCCCACTCGGGCCTGGTTCCTCCAGCGCTTCGCCTGGCTCGCGGACCGCCCCCGCCTCGTCCACTTCGAGATCGCCGAGTACGAGAGCCACGAGCACGCCCGCTCCGCGGTCGCCGGGCTGACCGGATTCGCCAACAGCCTCGGTATGTCGCTCTCCGAGCTCGGACAGCTGTCATCCGTGTCCGACCCGGTCGAGGCGGCGATCGCCATCGCGAACGAGCTGGGGTTGGACCGTGTGAGCGTGCACGCCGACGATTTCGCGTTCGTCGTGACGACCGGCGACCCGGCGCTCGAGGAGGAGGCCCTGCTGGCCGGTTGTCTGCTCGCCGCCTCCCGGGCGGTGACCGGCGCGCCCGTCCTCCCGCGCGAGATGCCTGCCGGAACCACTCTCAGCCCCCTGCCCGCGTCGCTGCGCCGGGAGTCGCCGGATCCGCGCTACCGCCTCGTGGCGGTGCCCTCCCCGTACACGCCGTCGCCCCGCGTGACACTCGGCCTCGGCGACACGTTCGTCGCCGGCATGCTGCTCGCCCTCGCGCCCCGCTGATCCCGCTCCCGACCTCGACAGACCACCCACGACAAGAAGGTCCCTCCGTGTCTCACTCCACCTCCGCTCCGCTGCCCCACGACGTGGGCAAGGTCCGATCGCTGCGTCGCTCGACCACCGCCGACGGCTTCTTCACGCTGTGCGCGATCGACCACCTCTCCGATTTCCAGATCCTGATCGACGACGACCCCTCCGCGGTCACCTTCGAGCAGACGGTCGCGGGCAAGCACCGGGTCATCGACGGCCTGCGCGAGTCGGTGAGCGGCTTCCTCGTCGATCCGCAGTACTCGTACGCCCAGTCGGTGCTGTCGGATGCCATCGGCAGCGACATCGGCGTCATGGTCAGCCTTGAGGACGACGGGTACCTCGGCGACGCCACGGAGCGCGCCACGCGGATGCGCGAGACCTGGAGCGTCCGGCAGGCGAAGCTCGCCGGGGCCGACGTCGCGAAGCTCCTGTGGTTCTACCGCCCGGAGTCCCCGTACGCCGCGCAGCAGCGCGACCTGGTCTCCGCGCTGGCGAAAGAGGCCGCCGACTGGGCGATGCCCCTCGTTGTCGAGCCCATCTGGCATCCGCTCGCCGGAGAGGACCCGCGTTCGTCGGACTGGAAGCAGGCGCGCATCGACGGGATCGTCGAGTCGGGCAGGCTCGCCGTGGAGCTCGGAGCCGACGTTCTCAAGACCGAGTTCCCGGGCTACCTCGGCGCCGGGGGCGACGTGGCGCGCGCCGAGGACGCCCTCGCGCGGCTGGATGCCGCTATCGACGTGCCGTGGGTCATCCTCTCGGCGGGCGTCGACTTCGCCGAATTCGCCGACCAGGTCGAGCTCTCGTCGAAGGCGGGCTCCAGCGGCTGGCTCGCGGGGCGGTCCATCTGGCGCGAAGCCGGCACGGCGACGACCGACGAAGCCTGGAACATCGGCATCGAGCTGGCGCGGCAGCGGCTGCGGGACCTGACCGACATCACCCGCACCCACGCGCGCCCCTACCGCCCGTCGCTCTCCGCGGAGAGCGTCTCCAGCGGATGGTACGAGACGTACCACGCCGAGGCTGCACGCGTCTGATCCGACGACGTCCGAAGAAGAACGCAAAGAGGTCACCATGTCGAACGCCATCACCACCGATCTGCTCATCGCCGGCGAGTTCGCCGCCGGTCGCGGCGCTCCGCGCGACGTGCGCAACCCCGCGACGGAAGAGGTCGTCGCCGTCGTCCGCGACGGCAGCGTCGACGATCTCGAGCGTGCGCTGGCCGCCGCCGAGCGGGCATGGGAGCCCTGGGCCGCGACGCCACCGGGGGAGCGCGCCGCGATCCTGCGCCGCATCGCCGATCTGCTGGACGAGCACGCCGAGGAACTCGCGCAGCTGCTGGTCGCCGAGGTCGGCAAGCCCATCTCGGAGGCGCGGGGTGAGACGGGCGCCACGTCGGGATACTTCCGCTACACGGCCTCGTTGCTGGAGACGCTCACGGACGAGATGGGCTACACCCCCAACAAGGGCGAGAGCCTGTGGGTCCGCCGCCGGCCGCACGGCGTGGTCGGAGCGATCATCCCGTGGAACTACCCCTCCGCGCTGACCTCGCGCAAGGTCGCTCCCGCGGTCGCCGCGGGCAACGCGATCGTGGTCAAGCCCGACGAGAAGACGCCGCTGTCGGCGCTCGCCGTCGCACGCATCATCCACGACAGCGGCCTGCTGCCTCCCGGCCTCGTCAACGTTGTGACGGGACCGGGCGAGATCATCGGATCCGCTCTCGTCACGAGCCGGACCACGCAGATGATCTCGATGACCGGCAGCACGTTCGCCGGCAAAGCGATCCTCGCCGCGGCGGCATCTCAGGTGAAGCCCGTCTCGCTCGAGCTGGGCGGCAACGCCCCGCTGATCGTCATGCCCGACGCCGACCTCGATCACGCCGTGGCCGAGACGGTCGCGTCGCGACACGCGAACAACGGCCAGGTCTGCATCTGCGCCGAGCGGATCTACGTGCATCGCGACGTGTACGACGACTTCGTCGGGCGCTACGTCGCGGCCGTGGGCGAGCTGGTGGTGGGCGATCCCCTGTCGGAGGCCACTCAGCTCGGTCCCAAGGTCAGTCGTGCCGAACTCGAGAAGACGCAGGCTCTGGTCGCGGAGTCCATCGCGCAGGGCGCTCGCGTCGTTCTCGGCGCGGACCTTCCGGATGCCGAGGCGTTCCGAGCCGGGTACTGGATGAACCCGGTCGTGCTCGCCGACGTCACCGACGAGATGGCGGTGTTCACGCACGAGGTGTTCGGGCCGGTCTCCGCGATCAGCTCGTTCGACACATGGGACGAGGTCGTGGCGCGGGCGAACGACACGAACTACGGACTGTCGGCCTACGTGTTCACCGCGAGCCTCGACACCGCGTTCCGTGCGAGCGACGACCTCAGCTTCGGTGAGGTGTACGTCAATCGCACGGGTCCCGAGGAGATGAACGGATTCCACACCGGCTTCCGCGAGAGCGGGCTGGGCGGCGACGACGGCCCGCACGGGTTCGACCAGTTCTTCCGCCGTCAGACCACCTACGTCCGACACACCTCGCAACGACCCTGATGCCGGCGCTCATCGACGGCGAGCCGGAGACACGGCGAGGGGTGGCGGTGATCGCCGACGACCTCACCGGGGCTCTCGACGCGGCCGCCCCCTTCTCCGCACACGGCTTCACGACCCAGGTCATCCCGTCGTCCGCGATCGATGCCCGCTCCGGTCACGGGGCAGACGTCCGCATCCTGTGCTCCGACACCCGCGACCTCTCGCCGTTCGCCGCGGCGGACAAGAGGGACCGCTGCATCGATCTCGTCCTCGAGACCCCGGCGATGCGCCTGGGCCTGAAGATCGACTCGCTCCTTCGCGGCTCCGTCGCTGCCGACATCCGAGCGGTCGTCGCGCGGCTCGAGCAGGCCGGTCCGATCTTCCTCGCCCCGGCGCTACCGGAACAGGGCAGGATCACCCGGGATTCGCGGGTCGTCGTGGATGGGGTGGATCTCGACGACACGGAGAGCTACGTGCGGTTCGCGGCGCCGACCGTGCGCGCGCTGGCCGAGCAGACGGGATTCGCCGTTCGCGTGGTGGGCCTCGACGAGCTCCGCTCCGACGGTTTCGGCGGCCAGGTCGTCGGGACACCGCACCCGCGGCCGGTCATCTACGTCTTCGACGCGGAGACGGATGCCGACCTCCGCCGCATCGTCGAGATCGGAGTGGCGTCCTCCGTCGCTCTCTGGGTCGGTTCGGCCGGTCTGTTCCACCAGCTCGCGCTCGAGCTGTCTTCGCAGCACGGGACGGGGGAGGATGACCGGTCGGCGCCCGCCCTCCCCACGCTCACGACGCAGCGCGATCCGCGCATCCTTGTCGTGTCCGGGAGCGCGTCCGCGCGCTCGTCGGCCCAGCTCGAGGCGCTCGTCGCAGACGGAGCGGTCGCCTGTTATGCCGAAGACCCCAGCGACGTCTCGCGCCTCATTCGAGAGCTGCGCGCGGCCCTCGCCACCGGCGCCGTCGCGGCGATCGGGGTGCGGCGTCCCGTCGACGAGACGCTCCCGCTCGACCCGAAGCACGCCCGCGTCATCGCCGCCGTGGTCTCGGAACTCCGCGGCTACGTCGACGGGATCGTGGTCGTCGGTGGCGAGACCTCTCGCCAGAGCTTCAAACAACTCGGCGTCCTCACGTTGCACGTGACAGCGTCCCTCGACGGCGGCATGGCCGCAGGACTCGCCGAGCCCGGGCTGAACGCTCCCCAGGCGGCATTCCCCTTCGTCTCGAAAGCCGGATCGTTCGGCGACGACGAAGCCCTGATCCGCGCCGTCATCCATCTGCAGCGGCAACTCGAAGGAGCACAATGACCAGTCCACGCATCGCCATCACCATGGGAGACCCCGCGGGCGTCGGCCCCGAGATCATCGTGAAGGCCCTCGCGGACCCGACCGTGCGCGAGAGCACGCGCGCCGTCGTCGTCGGAGACCTCGCGTGGCTGCGCGACGTCGCCTCCGCCCTCGGCTCGGACGTGGAGTTCACCCCGGTCGCGCACCCCGACGAGGCGGACTTCGACGGCTCGGCCGTGCCCGTGATCGACCTCGCCAACGTCACCCCCGAGGTCGCCTTCGGTCAGCTCTCCGCCGCCGCGGGCGACGCCGCGTATCGATACATCGCGCGCGCGGTCGACCTGGCGGTCGATGGATCCGTGGATGCCATCTGCACGGCGCCTTTGAACAAGCAGGCGCTGCACCTGGCGGGGCACATCTACCCGGGGCACACCGAACTGCTCGCCGACCTGACCGGGACCGAGGAGGTGTCGATGATGCTCAGCGCGCGGTCGTTGCGCGTCATCCATGTGACGACCCACCTCGGGCTCATCGACGCGATCGACCGCATCGAGCCGGGCCTGGTGACCCGCACCATCGAACGCGCCCACCGGACCCTCGTCGACGCGGGCGTCGACGAGCCCCGCATCGCGGTCTGCGCGATCAACCCGCACGGGGGTGAGAACGGCCTCTTCGGCTACGCCGAGGAAGAGCTCAAGATCACGCCAGGGATCGAGAAGGCGCGCGAGCAGGGCATCGACGCGCAGGGCCCCGTGCCCGCCGACACCGCGTTCTTCCGCGCGGTGCGCGGCGACTTCGACATCGTCGTCGCGATGTACCACGATCAGGGACACTGCCCCGTGAAGGTGCTCGGCATCGACGCCGGCGTCAACATCACGGTGGGGCTCCCCGTCGTGCGCACCTCGGTCGACCACGGGACGGCTTTCGACATCGCGGGCAAGGGGATCGCCGACGGGGCGGGCATGACCGAAGCGCTCCGCCAGGCTGTGCTGCTGGCCCGCGTGCGATAGACACGTTCTCATGCCACACAGCGCGTCACCGTCGTCCGCGGACGCCGCCCCGGCCTCGCCGGGGGCCCGCGGCGCCACCCGGGCTCGCCGCGAACGCATCGTCACCATGGTGCAGTCGGGGGAGACGGCGGTCGAGAGCCTCAGTGCGGTGCTCGCCGTCTCGCCGTCGACCATCCGGCGCGACCTGGCCGAGCTTCGGCGAGACGGTCGCATCACCCGTACCTACGGCGGAGCCCTCCTCACTGGACACGGGTACGAGTCGACGGTCGACGAACGCGACGGTCAGGCCTGGGAACAGAAGCACGCCATCGCGCGGCGTGCCCTCGAGCTCGTCGCCGATGGAGACACGGTCTTCCTCGACGGCGGGACCACGGTCGGTCAGCTGGTGCCCGGTCTGACGTCGTTCCGCAACCTGACGGTCATCACGAACTCGCTCACTGAGCTGCCGACGCTCATGCAGGCGCCGTTCACGGTGATCTTCCTCGGCGGAGAACTGCGCCGACCGAGCCAGAGCACGGTGGGTCCGCTCTCCGAAGAGGCGCTGCGTCGGCTCAGCGCCGATCACGCCTTCCTCGGGGCCGACGGCATCGTGGCGGGCCGAGGCATCTGCGAGGCCGACCTCACGCAGACCATCATCAAGGAGACGATGTCGCGCAACGCCCTGCGCACGCACGTGCTCGCCGACTCGTCCAAACTCGGCAGCGCTCCCTTCACCGCGTGGGCTGTGCTGTCCGGGGGCTACACGCTCATCACCGACGACGGCGCCACGGCCGAGCAGCTGCGTCCCTTCGAGCAAGATGCCGGCGCCGAGGTGGTCGTCGTGCCGGCCGCCCCGGCGAAGCGACCTTCCGGCCCGTCCGTCTGAGCCGCGGGGCCGGGATCCCCCGCGTCCGCATCCATACAGCGGCGTGCGCACCCGCGGGCCCCGGCTCGAGCCGTGCCATGAGGCTCCCGGCATCCCTCGTCCCTCCGCTCGCGAGGGGAGCCGCGCCGCCGCGCTCACCCCCGTCGAGGAGTCGGTGGAACGACGAAGCCCCGGACCGTGCGGAACGGGTGTTCCGCGAGGCCCGGGGCTTGCGTGCTCGGTCAGTCGATGATCCGGATCACCCGATCGGCGTGGCGCGCGGTCGAGTGGATGAGGTCGGCGTTCACCTGGTCGGAACCGAGGGTCCAGAACCGCGCGTCGTCGATGGACTTCCCGAAGGCCTGATGGCGTCGGATGAGGCGCTCGTGGCGCAGGTCCTCCGCCGGGGCGAGGAACCACACGGCATCGACGGCCGCCCGCGCCTTCGGCCACGCGTCCTCGTCGAGCAGGAGGTAGTTGCCCTCCGTGACGACCAGCGGCGTCTCGGGATGGATGCCGATGCTCGAGCCGATCGGTTCCTCGATCTCGCGCCGGAAGACCGGTGCGTAGATCACGGCATCCGTCGGCCTCTGCGCGTGGATGCGCTCGATCAGGTGGGCGTACCCGTCATCGTCGAACGTGTCGTGGGCTCCCTTGCGATCGCGGCGTTCGAGGGAGAGCAGGACCTCGTTCGCGAGATGGAAGCCGTCCATCGGGACGAGGACGGCGCTCTCCGGACCCAGGGCGTCGACGATGTGCGCCGCCACCGTCGACTTCCCTGCTCCCGGGGCTCCGGTGAGGCCGAGGATGCGGCGCGTCCCGGGCACGGCGAGCGAGCGGGCCCGGTCGACGACGTCGGCGAGGGTGAGCTCCTCGACGGTCGGGTGGAAGGACGTGGTCATGGTCGAACCTGTTTCTCGGCGCCTGAGGAGGACGGGCCGGACTTCGAGGGGACGGACGGGGAGGGGGAGGGCGGGGTGTCGAGGGTGGAGAGCCACTCCCGCGGCCCCATCGTCGCCACCCGCCGACCGGCGATGCGGGCGGCGAAGGCGATGCGCTTCCGGATGTCCGCCTCCGCTGCGGCGAGCGCGAACGCGTAGGCGCCGTGGAAGACGTCGCCGGCTCCGAGCGTATCGACCGCCTTCACAGGCGGCACCTTGATCCGGCCCTCCGGGCTGCCCCGCTCCGCGTAGTCGACGGGGGCCCCGCCGTGCGTCGTCACGACGGTGCCGACGCGGCCGCGCAGCTCCCGCGCGCTGTCGTCGGCGGTGTCCGTGCCCGGCAGGCGGAAGTCGTCCGAGCAGAGCATGTGCGGGTCGAGATCGATCAGATCGGCCATCACCGGCTTCCATCGCCCGGCGTCGACGACGACGGGCCGCCCGGCTTGCCGCGCGGCCTCGGCGACGGCCACGGCGAGGGCGGGATGATGGCCGTCGATCAGCACGACGGCGGCGTCGCCGACGAGAGCTCGGGCGTCGGTCGGTGCGGACACGGACGCGCCGGTCGCGTCGATCGAGACGACGCTGCGCTGGGCCTCCGCGGGGTTCACGCTGACGGCCGACACCGGCGCCCGATCCTGGTCGTCGGGCGTGAGGTCGACGATGCGCACGCCGTGTCGTTCGAGGTCCGCGACGATGACCTCTGCGACGGAGCCGCGCCCGATGGCCGTGACCAGCGTCGCCTCTCCACCCAGCGCGGCGAAGGTCACCGCCGCGTTCGCCGCGGGTCCTCCCGCCGCGAGGAACTGCGCCGTGGCGGTGACCTTCTCGTTCGGCGCCGGAGCGCGGTCCACGACATGGACCACGTCCAGCGTCGTCAGCCCGACGAAGACGCCTCGCGGTTCAGACACGTCCCGCGCGCTCGTCGTCGGTGGGCCGCTCGGCACCGGTCATGAGGGCCACGACCTCCGACATGCTGCGCTGCTTCGGATCGACCACGCCCGCGCGCTGGCCGAGTCGGTGGACGTGGATGCGATCCGCGATCTCGAACACGTGCGGCATGTCGTGGCTGATGAGGATCACGGGGATGCCGCGGTCCTTGATGGAGCGGATGAGGTCGATGACCTGTCCGGACTCCTTCACGCCGAGAGCGGCCGTCGGTTCGTCCATGATGATGACGCCGCGCCCGAAGGCAGCCGCGCGGACGACGGCGACGCCCTGCCGCTGTCCTCCGGACAGGGTCTCGACGGCCTGGTTCACGGACTTGATGCCGATCTTCAGGTCGGCCAGGTGCGCCGACGACTCCTTGCGCATCCGCGGCATGTCGAGCTGGCGGAACAGCGAGCCCCGGATGCCCTTGCGCCGCACCTCGCGGCCCAGGAAGACGTTGGAGGCGATGTCGAGCGCCGGGATGACCGCGAGGTCCTGATAGACCGTCTCGATGCCCTTGGCGCGGGCGTCGCGGGTGTTGTGGAACACCACGCGCTCGCCGTTCATGCGGATCTCCCCCGCGTCGGGGACGATGGCACCCGCGAGGGCCTTGATCAGGCTCGACTTTCCCGCGCCATTGTCGCCGACCACGGCGAGGATCTCGCCGTGGCGCAGCTCGAAGTCCGCTCCGTTGATGGCGGTGACGCTGCCGTACCGCTTGACGAGTCCGCGCGCCTCGAGAGCGTACGGCGAGGGGGTCTGCCCCTGTGCAGAACCGGTCATGAGGTCCTCCTACGAGCGAACTGGTCGACGGCCACGGCGATGATGACCAGGATTCCGGTGGCGATGTTCTGGTACAGGCTGTCGACGCCCGCCTGAGTGAGGCCGTTGCGCAGCACGCCGACGATGAGCGTGCCGATGAGCGTGCCGATGACGCTGCCGCGTCCGCCGAAGAGGCTCGTGCCGCCGATCACGACGGCGGTGATCGTTTCGAGGTTGGCGTTCTGGTACGCGTTGGGATCGGCGTTCGGGATGCGTCCGAGCGCCGCCCACGCCGCGATCATCGCGATGATGCCGGTCACCAGGTAGACCGAGAAGAGCGTGCGGTCGGACTTGATGCCCGAGAGTTTCGCGGCGGTCATGTTCCCGCCGACGGCGTAGACGTGCTTCCCCCACGCGGTCTGGGAGAGCGCGTACCAGACCACCGCGTAGACCAGCAGCATGGCGACGACGCCGTAGGTGGTGGAGAAGGATCCGATGCGGAAGGAGGTGCCGAGGAACGTCAGGGGCCCCTCCGGCACCTGGTACGTCTGCGACCCGGCGAACAGGCGTGTCGCCGCCTGGATGGCCGTGAACGTGCCGAGCGTCACGATGAAGGGGGGCAGGCGCAGCACCGTGACCAGCCCGCCGTTGACGGCGCCGAGGGCCATGCACACCAGGAGGGTGGCTCCGAGGGCGACGAAGGGGCCGGTGGTGCCGAGGGCTTGTGCCGCGACGAGCGTGCCGAGCACCGCGACGGAGCCGATCGACAGGTCGATACCCGACGTCAGGATGATGAGGGTCTGGCCGACGGCGAGGATGCCGACGACCACCGACTGCTGAAGGATCAGCGAGACGTTGTTCGGGTTCAGGAACGTCGGGGTGATGATGCTGAAGATGAGGATCGCCAGCAGGAGGGCGCCGATGGGGCCCAGCAGGGGTTCGCGGATGACGCGCTCGAGCATCGAGCGTGACTTCTGCCCCGGGGTGATGACCGCTGAGGTCGGGGTGGAGTTCATGGTGTCCTTCACGTGTCGAACGTGGCTGTGTAGGGGAGACGCGGCCCGGGGGCGATCAGCTCAGGCGATCGCCCCCGGCACGTGTGCTGGTCAGCGGGGGCTGATCAACCCCAGCAGTTCTCGGCTCCCCAGGCGGTGTCCTTCGACTCCACGCCGTCGACCGGCTTGTCGGTGACGAGCTGCGAACCGGTGTCGTTGAAGCCGGACGGCTTCGTGCCGTCCTTCGCGTACTGCACGACCGCCTGCACGCCCTGCTCGGCCATCTTGGCCGGGAACTGCAGGACCGTGGCGCCGATGATGCCCTTCTTGACGTTCTCGATGCCCGTGCAGCTGCCGTCGATCGAGCCGATCGTGACCTGGTCGGTGAGCCCGGCCGACTTGATGGCCTCGTAGCCGCCGGCCGCGGCGGGCTCGTTGATCGTGTAGAGGGCGTTGATGCCGGGCGCGCGCTGGAGGAGGTTCTCCATCGCCGTCTGCGCCTTGGTCTGGTCGCCGTTGGTGTCGGCCTGACCGACGATCTCGCTCGATCCCTCGGTGATGCCCGCCCCCTCGAGGAAGCCGTCGTGGCGGAAGGTGTCGACGGTGCCGCCGGGCGTGCCGTCGAGCATCGCCAACTGCGGAGCCTTGTCGCCGAGCGCGGCGCGCACCCACTTCCCCTGCAGGACACCGGCCTGCTTGTTGTCGGTCGCGAAGGTCGCGTCGACGGCATCCTCCGGGTCGGTCGCGGTGTCGAGGGCGATGACGATGACGCCGGCGTCACGCGCCTGCTTGATCGCGTTCAGGATGCCGGATGACGAGTTGGGCGTGATCAGGATGCCCTTGACACCCTGACCGACCAGGTTCTCGATCGCGGCGACCTGACCCTCGTTGTCGCCGTCGAAGGCGCCCGCGAGGGCGATGAGTTCGGCACCCTCGGACTCCGCGGCGGCCTTCGCCGACTCGCGGATCTTGACGAAGAACGGGTTCGAGTCGGTCTTGGTGACGACGCCGATCTTGATGGCGTCGCCGCCACCCGAACCGCCACTGCCGGAACCGCCGCTGCAGGCGGTGAAGATCATGGAACCGGCGATGACGGCGGCTCCGAGCGCCACCATCCTCTTGGATCGCTTGAACATCTCGGGGACTCCCTTGGCCTCTGTGAACCGGGCAACTTTGTCCGGCCCGCTTACCGTAAGGCCACGCAAGGGCTTGCGCAAGCGCTTGCTATTTAATTCTCCCTCGCTATCGTGGGGGTACGGTGGGGCGGATCCCGCCGAGCAGCACACCCGGTGTCAGGCGCTCGGGCGGGTTCAAGACGATGGAGTTACCCGATGGCAACCATGGACGATGTCGCCGCGCGTGCCGGCGTCTCGGGGACGACGGTTTCGCACGTCCTGAACGGCACGCGCTACGTGAGCGACGCCACGCGGGCGAAAGTCGAGGCGGCGATCGCCGAACTCGGATACCGCCACAACATGGCGGCGCGCGCCCTCGCTGCCGGCCGCACGCAGACGATCGGGCTGTCCATCTCCGCCCTGACCAACCCCTACTTCGGGTCCCTTGTGCACGCCATCGAGAAGCAGGTGACCGAGGCCGGCTACATGCTCGTCTCGGGCGACTCGCACGATGACGCAACCATGGAGAAGCGCGTCGTCGAATCGTTCCTCGACCGCCGGGTCGACGGCATCATCATGGCCCCGTCGGTGGGCGCGGAATATCGGACGATCCCGCAGATCACCGCCTCCGGGACGCCGCTGATCCTCATCGACCGCAACGCGCCGGTCGACTGCGACCAGATCACGCCCGAGAACATCGACTCGGCGTACTTGCTCACCCGCCACCTCCTTGAAAAAGGGCACCGTCGGGTCGCGGTCGTCACCGGTCTGGCTGGACTGGGGTCGACCTCGGAGCGGTATCAGGGCTACGTCCGCGCCCTGGCCGACTTCGAGATCGAGGTCGACGAGACCCTCGTGCTCAACGGAGCCTCCAAGGCGGAGGTCGCGCAGGATGCCGTCATCCGCAGATTCCAGGAACCGCACGGGCGGCCGACCGCCCTCGTCGTCATGAACAACGCGATGTCGATCGGAGCCATCCGCGGTCTGCGCTCGCTCCATCTCGCCATCCCCGACGACGTGGCGTTCTGCGGGTACGACGACTTCGAGTGGGCGGATCTGTTCGAACCGCAGCTGACCACGGTCGCGCAGAACGTCGAGGAGATGGGCCAGCGAGCCGTCGAGCTGCTCTTCCAGCGGATCGCCGGGAACGACGCTCCGTCGCGGCGCGTCCAGGTGCCGACGACGTTCCGTCACCGCCACTCCTGCGGATGTCGTTAGCGCGTCGCCCACTCACCCTGTCCTGCGGCGACGCCGTCCGCGTATCCTGCCGCCCTCACCATCAGTTCGAAGGAGATCACGATGCCCATCGCCACCCCCGACGTCTACCGCGACATGCTCGACCGGGCGCGTGAGGGCGGGTTCGCGTACCCGTCGATCAACGTCACGAGTTCGCAGACCCTGAACGCCGCTCTGCAGGGGTTCGCCGAGGCGGAGAGCGACGGGATCATCCAGGTGTCGGTCGGCACCGCTCTCTATCTGTCGGGCAACCGCGTGCAGAACCGGGCGCGGGGGTCGAAGGCGCTCGCTCTCTACGCGCACGAGGTCGCAGCCGACTACGGCGTCAACGTCGCCCTGCACACCGATCACTGCGCCTTCGAAAACCTCGACGACTGGGTGCGGCCGCTCCTGCGCGACTCGATCGAGCGGCGCTCCCGCGGTCTCGAGCCGCTCTACCAATCCCACATGTGGGACGGCTCGGCGCTGCCCCTCGCACACAACCTCGCCGTCGCTCGCGAGCTCCTCGACGAGTCGGTGAAGGCGGACACGCTTCTCGAGATCGAGGTCGGCGTCGTCGGCGGCGAAGAGGACGGCGTCGAGCACGAGATCGACGACAAGCTTTACAGCACCGTCGAGGATGCGCGCGAAACGGTCGCCGCCCTCGGTGCAGGAGAGGCCGGTCGTTATCTCACCGCGCTGACCTTCGGGAATGTGCACGGCGTCTACAACCCGGCTTCGGTGCACCTGCGGCCGGAGATCCTCGGCGAGATCCAATCGGTGATCGGTGCCGAGGTGGGCCGGGAGAAGCCGTTCGACCTCGTCTTTCACGGTGGTTCGGGCTCGTCCGAAGCGGACATCGCCGCTGCGGTGGCGCACGGCGTGATCAAGATGAACATCGACACCGATACCCAGTACGCCTTCACCCGATCGATCGCCGGCCACATGATCGGCAACTACGACAGGGTGCTCAAGATCGACGGCCGGTACGGCGACAAGAAGGCCTACGACCCGCGAAGCTGGGGCAAGCCCGCAGAGTCGGCGATGGCCCGCCGCGTGGTCGAGGCTGCTGAGAGCCTGGGGTCGGCCGGTCGCACCGCGCGCTGAGGAGACGACGCCGGGAGCGGCGGAGGAAAGCAGGCTGGCGCGTCCACGGCGCAGGCCCGGGCTGAGCGCATGACTGTTCACCGACATCACCGAGCTCGCGCAGCTCCTCCCGCTCGGCACTCCCGTCACGATCGGCCCCTGACGGGCGGGCGATTCGACCGCTCCAACGGGTGATTCCCCAGGCGGGATCCGCCGCGTGGGGCGGTCTACGCCGGCGTACGCACCGCCGCGAAGCGGTTGCGCCGCCGCAGCGCGAAGCCGAGCTTCTCGTACGCGGCGATCGCGTTGACGTTCGTCGCGGCGGCGTGCATCATCGCGCGATCGCCGCGCTGCTGGATGTGGAAGGCGACGTCGAGCACGAGGCGCGAGGCGAACCCCTGGCGCCGGTGGTCGGCATCCACCGCCACCGCACTGATCTCGGTCCAGCCGGCGGGATGCAGACGCTCGCCCGCCATGGCGACGAGACGACCCTCCCGACGGATGCCGATGTACCGGCCGAGCTCGTACGTGCGGGGTCGGAACGGGCCCGGCTGGTTGCGCTCGACGAGCGCGATCATGTCGGCGGCGTCATCGGCCCCGAGCTCGATCGCCTCCTCGAAAGGGCGCGTGTGCAGGGCGTCGGTCTCGACGAGCTGCACGCCCTCGCCGCCGCCGAGGTACTCCCAGCCCGCCGGGAGCTCGCCCTCGTAGCCCGACAGGCCGACCTCGGCGCCGGGTCCGACGAGCTCGTGCAGGGCGTCCCACACCCCGGGCTCGTCCCACGAGCGCACGGCGACGAAGGGTGCGACGTCGGCCGGATAGCGCCGCGCGAGGTCGCCCCCGATCGCGAACGAGGCGTGCGGGCCGGCGAGCGAATGCCACGCGGCGTTGTCGAGGACGGTGGCGTCGGCGTGGGGGAGAGGCAGGGTCGAGGCGGAGGTCACCGGGACACTCTGCGCCGGTCGCGGGCGCGGTGCAACTCGTCGGTCATCACGCGCAACCCGGAGCCGCGAGGAGGGCTGCCATTTCGTGTCCCGAGCGACGCTGAGAGGCGTGTTACCGGTCGTTTCGCCGTCTCGTTCCGTCCTCCGGGACGAAGGCGATACTGACCAGATGACGGCTTCGCACGCGACATGGGTCCTCGAGAGCGTCGACTGGGACGACCGCCGCGCGGTCGCGCTGCGCGAGGCGATGGATGCCGAGGTCTCCCCACGCTATGCCGAGGTCTTCGCCGCCTTCGATGCCGAGGTCGCCGCGCTTCTCGCCGAGGACTTCGCGGTCGATCCCGCGAGCATCGTCGACGCGGTGCTGGTGATCGACGCGTCGGGGGAGCCCGTCGGGCATGCGGCGCTTCGTGCCCTCGGCGACGAGCTGGAGGTCAAGCGGGTGTACGTCGACCCGAGGGCGCGGGGCCGGGGCGCCAGTCGCGCGCTGATGGCGGAGCTGGAGCGCCTGGCGCGCGGGCGCGGCGCCGACAGACTGATCCTGCAGACCGGCGATCGTCAGCCCGAGGCGATCGCGCTCTACGAGAGCATCGGGTACCGGGCGGTCGAGGTCTTCCCGCCGTACCAGCGGTTCCCGTCGTCGAGGTGCTTCGCCAAGCCGCTGCGCTGACCGAGCGCGGGGCACCCGACGCTTGCGCGACGCGGCCGAATTCTGTGCGGTTCCGGACCAGATCGGCCGCCATCCCGGCATCCGCTGTTGACTGGGAGGGTGACCCAGGAGCTTCCGCGCACCCGTGTCCGGCCGTTGAGCGCGGGGGCGAGGCTTCTGCCCGCCGTGCAGACCTCGTGGGAACCTCTCGCGAAGCAAGCCGTCGTGGCGGCTCTGGTCGTGGTGGCGGGCGTCGCGAGCGGGGCGATCCCCTGGCTGCTCGTCACCGATGCCGCGCGCATGTGGCAGGGCGTGGGTGTGGCACTCGCCCTGGTCGTGGTGACGCTGCTCATGGCGCGATGGCCCGCCCTTCGCCGGGCCGAGATCGTGGTCCCGCTCGGTGACTTCCTCGCGATCGGGTTGCTGCGGTACGGCACCGGCGACAGCCAATCGGTCTTCTTCGTCATCGTCGTGCTCCCGGTCATCTGGATCGCAGCCGGACGCGGCCGGTGGCGGATCCTCGTCCCGCTGCTCGGGGTCTGCGCGGCGCTCCTGCTGCCGCTGCTGCTCTCTTCGGAGCGCGGCCTGACACCCAGCGAGCTCGTCCGCCTCTCCATCGCGATGCTCGTGTACGCCGCGGTCGGCGGGGTGGTGAACGAGTTGTCGCGTCGGTCCCTGCTCAAGCTCTCGCTTTCGCAGCACCGTCGACGGCTCGCCGAGGCGGAGGTGTCGGAAGCCGCTTTCGTGCAGCGCTCGCTCCAACCCGCCGACGGCTCGGATCTGCCGGACGCGTTCCGGGTCGCGGGTGCGTGCGTTCCGGCTCGAACGGTGGGCGGCGACTTCTTCGACTGGTATCCGACGCCCGACGGGGGCGCGGCCGTCACCCTCGGCGATGTGATGGGCAAGGGCGCGGGCGCCGGCATGATCGCCGCCGCGGTGCGCACGGTCATCCGCAGCGGTCGCGACGATGCGGATCCGGCCGTGGCCTTCGAACGGACGGCGGTCGGCCTGAGCACAGGGCCGACCGATATGGTCGGCGCGCAGTTCAGCACGTGCTTCCATGCGCGCATCGCCCCCGACGGCACGATCCGGTGGGTCGACGCCGGTCACGGTCTGACCGTGCTGCGGCGCAGTGACGGCGCTGTCGAGTTCCTCCGGTCCGGTCACCTGCCCGTCGGTGTCGGCACCAGCTGGTCCAGCTTCGACGCGGCTCTGCATCCCGGCGACAGCCTCGTCAGCGTGAGCGACGGAGTGCTCGACCTGTTCGGGGGCTCCCTCGACTCGATCGACCGCTACGCCGCCCTGGTCGCCGCGCACCACGACATCGACGCCCTCGTGGACGACCTCATCACCCGCGCCGGCGCCCAGGAGCAGGACGACGACGTCACGGTGCTCGCCGTCACGTGGTCGCCACGCTGAGCGGATCCGGAACGTCTCAGAGGTCGTATCCGAAGGCCTTCAGGTCGAGGAAACGCCCCGGTTCCACCTCGACGGGGTTCTCGCGTTCCGTGAGCCGGCGGAACCCCAGCTTGCCGTAGAGCGCGTGGGCGCCGAGCATCTCGGGCCCGCTGTTCATGACGACGCGCGCCGCCCCGCGCTCGCGCGCGATCGCCAGCACGTGCCGCGTGAGCAGCTCCCCGATGCCACGACCGCGCGCCGACGGTGCCACGGCCAGCTGACGGAAATCGAGTTCGCCGTCCTCGGCGAGCGGTGACAGGCGCTCGCCGGGTCGGGGCGTCCACACCGTGCCCAGGATCTCGCCGCCGTCCACCGCGACCCAGACCTCGCCCTGCGAGACGCGGCCTGCGACGTCGGCGAGCGAGTCGAGATACGCCTCGGACAGGCCGTCGTAGCTGTGACGGTAGGCGTCGGCGGTGACGCGACCGGCCTCGGCGTACTCGTGCGCTTCGACGAGACGGATCGTCACGGTCGATGGGGGCGTGGGGGTCATGGAATCCATTCTTCTCGCAGGACAGGCAGCGGGGCCCGGTCGCGGACGACCGGGCCCCGCCGGAGGGTCAGGACTTCGGGAGTCCGGGAGGGTTGATCTCGCTCTCGTCGACGCCCTCCGACGTCAGGCCCCAGGCGTCGAGCACCTTCGCGTAGGTGCCGTCGGCGATGTAGGCGTTCAGCACGATGCCGACCGGCTCGATGAGGCCGTTGCCCTTCTTCGTCGCCGCGGCGATGTCGGCCGCGAGCGGCCAGCCGCCGGGGATGATGCCGACGAGCTTCGTCTGGCCGGTCTCGCGCGCGGCCCAGGCGGCGGTCGCGTTCGGGCCGAAGGTGGCGTCGACGCGGCCCGACTGCAGCGCGAGGGTCGCGGCGGCGGTGTCGTCGTAGTAGTTCAGCTCGGCGGGGGCCTTGCCCGCGGCGGTCAGCTCTTCGTTCCACTTCAGCAGCACCTTCTCCTGGTTGGTGCCGGAGCCCACGACGATCTTCAGGCCCGAGATGTCATCGGCCTCCTCGATCTTCGAGATCGCGCTGTCGGAGCGCACGTAGAAGCCGAGCAGGTCCTGGCGGTAGCTGGCGAAGTCGTACAGCTCCTTTCGCTCGTCGGTGACGGTGACGTTCGCGGTGATCAGGTCGTACTTACCCGATTGGATGCCGAGCGGCCAGTCGGCCCACGCGACCACGACCGGGTTGTACTCCAGGCCGAGACCCTCGGCGATGAGCTCACCGATGTTCGGCTCCGTGCCGGCGACATCGGTCGCGGCTGTCGTGCCCTCGGGCTGGTAGCTGAGCGGCGGGACGAAGGCGCCGACCGCCACGGTGAGTTTGCCGGGTTCGATCGGGGTGAAGCCGCTCGCCTTCAGGGCGGCGACGGCCTCGGGCACGGCCGTGCCCGTGATGCGGGGGATGTCGCCCGTGACGGGGTTCGCGCCGGCGGTGGCCGTGGGGGCGGCCGCGGCCTCCGCCTCGACGGGGCGGGTGAGGCCGATCGTGACGCCCACGCCGACGACGGCGACGAGGGCGGCGGCGATCACGCCGAGGGCGATCCCCTGTTTCTTGCTGAGGGCCATGATGTGTGTCTCCTTGTGAGGGTGGGGTGCCGCGGCGCGGGGTCGCGGCGCGGGGTCGGAGGTGGCTGAGCCTGTCGAAGCCACCGGGCGCATCGTGGGTGTCGGTCCCTTCGACGGGCTCAGGGACCTGGGTTGCACCGGGCGCTTCGCCGGTCCCGGTCCCTTCGACGGGCTCGAAGACCTGTGTCGGGGGTGCGCGTCAACCGAGCACCTTCGCGAGGAACTCGCGCGTGCGCGGGTGCTGCGGGCGCACGAGCACGTCGTCGGGCGTGCCCTGCTCGACGATGCGCCCCTGGTCGAGGAACACCACGCGGTCGGCGACCTCGCGGGCGAAGCCGATCTCGTGCGTGACGATGACCAGCGTCGTCCCGAGCTTCGCCAGGTCGCGGATGACGTCGAGCACCTCGCCCACGAGCTCCGGGTCGAGGGCGCTCGTCGGTTCGTCGAACAGCAGCACCTTCGGTTGCAGTGCCAGGGCGCGGGCGATCGCGACGCGCTGCTGCTGGCCGCCCGACAGCTGCCGCGGGTAGGCGTCGGCCTTGTGCGCGAGCCCGACGCGGTCGAGCAATCCGCGCGCGAGCTCGGCGGCGTCATCCCTGCCGAGGCGTCTCAGGGCCAGGGGTGCTTCGGTGACGTTCTCGAGCGCGGTCAGGTGCGGGAACAGGTGGAAGTTCTGGAAGACGATGCCCACCTGGGTGCGACGTCGCAGCACCTCGCGCTCGCGCAGTTCGTGCAGTCTGCCGTGGCGGAGCTCGTAGCCGATGAATTCCCCGTCGACGGTGACCGAGCCGGCATCCACGGTCTCGAGGTGGTTGATCGTGCGCAGCAGCGTCGACTTCCCCGAGCCGCTCGGGCCGAGCAGCGCCACGACTTCGCCGGGGTGCACCGTCAGGTCGATGCCTTTCAGCACCTCGGTGCCGTGGAACGCCTTGTGGACGTTGCGGACCTCGACGAGTCCGCGAGTGGGGGCGATGGCGCTCATGCGCGCACCCCCTTCGCGGCGGCGGGGCCGTCGGCATCCGTTCCGCCGGGAGGGGCGTCGCCGAGCCGTGCCCATTGCGCGCTGACCCAGCGGCGGGTGCGCTGCACCGGCGTCGGCGGAAGAGCGCGGGCCGAACCGCGGGCGTAGTGCCGCTCGATGTAGTACTGCGCGACGCTGAGGATCGTGGTGATGAGCGTGTACCAGACCACCGCGACCAGCAGCAGCGGGATCACGCGACTGTTGCGGTTGTAGATGACCTGCACGGCGTAGAACAGCTCGGGGATCGCGATGACGAACACCACCGACGCGCCCTTCACGAGCCCGATCACCTCGTTCGTGGCGTTCGGCACGATCGAGCGCATCGCCTGCGGGAGGATGATGCGGAACAGGCGACGGGATGCCGGGATCCCGAGGGCCGCAGCCGCTTCGTGCTGGCCCGGGTCGACCGAGACGAGCCCTCCGCGGATGATCTCGGCGGAGTACGCCGCCTGGTGAAGGCCCAGGCCGAGGATCGCCGCGGCGAAGGCGCTCACGAGCTGCACGGTGGGGAACTCGACGATCCAGAAGTCGGTCGTGAACGGGGTGCCGAGGCCGAGCGTCGGGTAGAGGTAGCCGAGGTTGTACCAGACGATGATCTGCACCACGAGCGGCACCGACCGGAAGAACCAGATGTAGCCCCACGCGACGGCGTTCAGCAGAGGGGAGGCCGACAGGCGGCCGAGGGCCAGCAGGGTCCCGAGCGCGAAGCCGACGACGGCCGAGATCGCGGTGAGCCCGAGCGTGTACCCGATGCCGATCAGCACCGGCTCCGCGAAGAAGTACTGCGCGAAGGTGCCCCACATGTAGCGGTCGTTCGTCACGAGGCTCCAGGCGAACTGGGCGACGACGAACAAGAGCAGGGCGCTGAAGATCCAGCGCCACCAGTGGCGGGTGGGGACCACGGCGATCGTGCCGAGGTCGACCTCGGCGGTCGACGCGGCAGGCGGTGCCGTGCGGTCGGCGGGTGCCGGCGCGGTGGTGGTCATGGCGTGCTCCTCGAGACTCCGGAACGACGCGGGGGCGTCGGTGGGTGAGGGTCACGGTACGACCGCCTCGGAGAGCTCCGCGAGGCGCGGATTCACGGGTCGAAACGCTCCGCCACGCGCCGAAACCCGGTGTCACGGGCGGTAATGCGCTCGACGGCAGAAGGGCGGCGCGCTAGCGGTGCGGACCGGGGTGCCGCGGTCCGGAGAGGCGCGCTGAGACACCGGCATCCGGAAGGCTTCCCACGGTGGTGACCCGACCTCGCCGGAGTCCGGCGCGGCTCGCGGTGCGGACCGGGCTCCCGGGCGGTGTTTCAGGCCTCGCGCAGGATCCGCGCCGTCACCCGCGTGCCGAACGCGAGCGCCTCGACGGGAACCCGCTCGTCGGCGGCGTGGAATTGTCCGAACACGTCGAAATCGGCGGGCACGCGCAACGGCACGAACCCGTACCCGCGGATGCCGAGCCGGCTCAGGTGCTTGTTGTCGGTGCTCGCCGGCAGCAGGTACGGCACGACCACCCCGTCGGCATCCTCCGCGCTGATCGCGCGCTGCAGCACCCCGACCAGCGGTGCGTCGACGGGCGACTCGATCGCCGCGATGTCGCGCGCCCACGTCACCTCGACGTCGTCGCCGACGACGGCGGCCAGCGCCGCGCGCACCGCGTCGTGCTGCCCGGGGACGATCCGCACGTCGAGGACGGCGCTCGCCGAACCGGGGATGACGTTGGGCTTGCCGCCCGCGGTCAGCACCGTGGGCGACGCGGTGTTGCGCTGCCCCGCGTCGAGGAGGGATGCCGCGAACCCGAGGTCGTCGATCCGCCCGCCCGCGCGCTCCCAGGTCTCGACGAACCGTTCGAGCGTCGCCGTGCGGACCACGGGGAACGTGTGCGCACCGACCGCGGCGACGGCCTGCGCCAGGCGCACGACGGCGTTGTCGGCGGTCGGACGCGAGCCGTGCGCGGCGCGGCCACGGGCGGTGAGGGTCGCGGTCGAGACCCCCTTCTCGGCTGTGGCGACGAGGTACGCGCGCCGGTCACCGGGCAGTGGCAGCGAGAACCCGCCCACCTCGCTGATCGCCTCGGTCGCCCCGGCGAACAGCTCGGGGCGGTTCCGCACGATCCATCGCGCACCCCACACGCCTCCGGCCTCCTCGTCGGCGAAGAACGCGAAGATGAGGTCGCGGCGCGGCACGATCCCCTCGCGCCGGAATGTCCGCGCGATCGCCAGCAGCATGCCGGCGAAGTCCTTCATGTCGACGGCTCCCCGGCCGTACAGCATGCCGTCGTGGATCTCGGCGCCGAACGGCGGATGCGTCCAGTCGGCGGCATCCACCGGCACCACGTCGAGGTGCGCGTGGGCGACGAGGGCACCGGCATCCGGATCCGACCCGGCCAGGCGTGCGATCACGCTCGCCCGCCCGGGAACGGGCTCGACCAGCGTCGTGTCGTACCCGGCGTCTTCGAGCTGGGCCTGCACGAACCGCGCCGCCCGGGTCTCGCCGTCGCCGATCGTCGCGGGGTCGCCGGTGTTGACGCTGTCGATGCGGATCAGGGCGCGGATGAACTCCAGCGCCTCCGCCTCGAGGGCGTCGGGCTGCGGGCCGCCCGGCTGCGGCGACCCGGCCCCGGTCTCGTCGTCCACGGGGAGGAGCCGTCAGTGCTCGTGGGGACGGGCGTCCTCGCCGAGCTTGAACGCCAGGCGGCCGTGCGCGTACCCGCCGCCCGCGCGGATGGCGGTGGCGACCCAGGCGGCCTCGGCCAGCTCGGCCTCGGTCGCACCCGCCTTGACCGCGTTCTGCGAGTGCCCGTCGATGCAGTAGACGCACTGCGTGGTGATGCCGACGGCGAGGGCGATCAGCTCGCGGTACTTCAGCGGGATCGCGCGCCCCTCGGGAGCGAAGACCGCCTGATCGAACGCGGCGAATGCCGCGAGGATGTCGGGCGTCTCGTTCTTGTAGACCTTCGTGTAGGTCTTGTCGGCGGTGCGGTCGAAGTACTCGGACATGTGCTCTCCAGGTCGGGAACGGCGGGACGGATGCCAGAGCCCCACCGTAACCACCGCCCTCCGGCGCGCCGCGGGGCCGCCGTCACGCGCGGTCACACGCCGCTGTTCACCGCGCCCCCGCCTCAGTGCATGATCATCCCGCCGGTGACGTTGATCGCCTGCCCCGTGAGGTAACCGCCCGCGGGGGAGGCGAGGAAGTGCGTGACCCCGGCGACGTCCTCGGGCACGCCGAGTCGGCCGAGCGGTGACTTCGCGCTCCACGCCCTCACGTCGTCCTCCGAACGCGTGTCGGCGCCCATGTCGGTGAGCACGTAGCCGGGGCACACGGCGTTGACGCGGACGCCGTGGCATCCCCATTCCTGTGCGCCGGCGCGCGTGAGGGCGACGACCGCCGCCTTCGAGGCGGCGTAGTGCCCCTCGCCGCCGCCACCTTGTTTGGCGGCCATGCTCGCGATGTTGACGATCGTGCCGCCTCGCGCCTCGAGCATCCGGGGGGCGACGGCCTGCATCGTCACGAGCGTCGCTCGGGCGTTGATGTCGAGGACGAGATCCCAGTCGTCGACGGTGATGTCGAGCAGCGATGCGTGCTGGAACACCCCCGCGCAGTTCACGAGCACGTCGATCCCGCCGAGCGCCTCGACGGCTTCTCCGACCGCTCGTCGCGTGTCGAGGGGATCCCGCAGGTCGACGGCGAAGAACGCGGATGCCGCATCCTCGGCCGGGGCGCGGCGATCGAGCACCGCGACCCGGTCCCCGTCGGCGGTGAACCGGGCCACGATGGCGGCGCCGATGCCGCCCGAGCCTCCCGTGACGATGACGCGCTGCGACATGAGGTTCCTCCCGCGGGCATCGGGTCGCCCTGGCGGTCACGGTACGCCCGGCCCCGTACGCCGCGGAGACGGCGCTGTTTCGCGGCGGTAACAGGCGTCGAGGGGTGGGGAGGCGCCGATGTTTCGGCGGCGTGAAGCTTCGTCATGACGGCGGCGACGGCGGCATCCGGCGGTCTACGCTCGGGGCGTCGTGTGATCAGCGGCATCCCGAACCCCACCGGAAGGACCCCCGTGACCGACGCCGTGCACCCGGCCATCACCGATCCGCCCGTGCGTGCGCACCTCGCGCGCCTCGCCGCTCAGGCAGGGACGATCCCGTCCGGGGCGACGGATGCCGACGGCGACGACGCCACGCGGATCGCCGAGTTGCGCGCGAACCCGTCGTGGGTGCGTCTGCCCGACGACCACGACCTCGAGTCGTTCGACCTGGATGCCGACGGCCTCACCCTGCGCCTGTACCGGCCACGCGCCGGTCACCGCGGCACGCTCGTGTTCGCTCACGGCGGGGGATGGGTCGCCGGGGACCTCGACAACAACGACGCGCTGTGCCGCGCGCTGGCGCTCGCCGCCGGGACGCAGGTGCTCAGCGTCGACTATCGACTGGCGCCCGAGCATCCCTTCCCGGCCGGACTCGACGACATCGAGAGCGCGCTGCGCTTCGCGGCGTCCGGAGCGGAGGGGCTGATCGACCCCGCGCTGCTCGGAGTCGCCGGGCACAGCGCGGGCGGGAACCTTGCGGCCGCCCTCGCCCTGCGTGCGCGGGACGGCCGCGCTCCCGGCATCCGGGTGCAGGTGCTGCTGTGCCCCGTTCTCGACGCCCCCGATCTCGACCGTCCCAGCTACCGCGCCCACACCGAGAACCTGCCGCTGACCGCGAAGGGGATGCAGTGGTACTGGGGGCTGTACCTGCAGGATGACGGCGGCGGGGCGCATCCGGCCGCGTCGCTGCCGCGGCCGGATGCGGCCGGTGCGGCGCCGGGCGGCACGTCGGGGAGCGGCGCGGCTGAGGTTCCCGTGGAGGCCGCACCGCTGCGGGCGCCGGAGCTCGCCGGCTCCGCGCCGGCGGTGATCGTCGCGGCGGCCGTCGACCCGCTCTCGGACGAAGCCGAGGAGTACGCCGCGCGGTTGGCGGCATCCGGAACCCCCGTCGAATTCGTGCGGCGCGAGGGCGTGCCGCACCTGTTCCTCGTGTTCCCGTCCACGCCCGCGCGCGACGAGGTGCTCGCGCAGATCGCACCGGCGGTGCGGGCGGCGTTCGCCTGACCCGCTCGACCCTCGTCCCACTTGTGGTGGGTTGAGGGCGCTGCACCGGCCGTTTCTGGGACACGCACCGCCAGAAGTGGGACGAGGCTCTGCTGGGGCGCTGCCTTCGCGCTGCGCTGCGCACCCCTGTCCCGCTTGTGGTGGGTTGAGGGGCGCTGCACCGGCCGTTTCTGGGACATGCACCGACATAAGTGGGACGAGGCTCCCTGCAAAACCCCCGCCACCGGCCCGGAACACCGCGGAAACACGCCATTGTTACCGTCATCAACATGTCGCTCCTCGTCACGAACGCACGTCTCATCACGGTCCCCGCGGGCACCGACGACCCCGGCTACATCGAGCGCGGGTACATGCTGGTGCGGGACGGCCGTATCGCCGCGATCGGCGCGGGCGACCCCGATCCGGGACTCACCGCCGACGAGGTCCTCGACGTCGACGGCAAGTTCGTCGCCCCCGGCTTCGTCTCGAGCCACAGCCACCTCTTCACGAGCGGTTCGCGCGGACTCGGCGTCGACCAGACGCTGTACGGCTGGTGCACCTCCATGTTCAGCGTGCTCAACAACGCCTCGCCCGACCAGATCTATTGGGCGACGCTGCACGGTTCGCTCGACTTCCTCGCCAACGGCGTGACGACCGCCTACAACTTCACCGACCCGCTCCTGCCGTGGGAGCCGATGGTCGAGGGCAAGCGCGCCGACGGCGGCGGCATCCTGCGCGATCACGCCTGGCACACCCGACAGGCCGACGGATGCCATGACGCCGGGCTCCGCTTCGTCGACTCCATCGCGCTCGACGCGACCGTCGGCACCGACGACGAGATCTTCGCCCGGTTCGAGGCCTCCCTCGATCACGTCCTGGCCATGGACCCCGACATCGCGCTCGGTGCCTCGATCATGGGCCAGGTGCAGTGGTCGACCCGCCCCGACGCCGCCGAGATCGAGGTCGCCGTCATGGACCGCTTCGGCGTCACCAACCAGGCGCACTTCCTCGAGACGTACGAGGCGATCGAGCACCAGCAGACGAAGTTCCAGCTGTACAAGAACGCCGGCGCCCTCCGCCCCGGCATGATGTTCGGTCACTTCATCCAGACGACGCCGGAGATCATCGCGGATGCCGCCGCGGGCGGCGCATCGATGTCGTGGCAGCCGGCATCCAACGGGCGTCTGGCGTCCGGCATCGCGCACGTGCCCGAGATGCTGGAGCAGGGCATGAAGGTCGGCATGGGCCTCGACGACCAGGCGTGCACCGACGTCGCGGACCCGTGGCAGAACATGCGCATGGGCATGTTCATGCAGCGCGCCCGCACCCACGACCCGCTGTCGATGATGCCCGAGCGCGTGCTGCGCCTGCACACCCTCGGGGGAGCGGAGATCATGGGTGTCGACGACCGGGTCGGCAGCCTCGAGGTGGGCAAGTTCGCCGACTTCGTGGTCGTTGATCCGCGCAAGCCCGACGTCGGCCCGCTGTGGAACCCGGTGCGCAGCTACGTGCTCGCGTGCGGCCTGCGCAACCTGACGCAGGTCTACGTCGGCGGGAAGCTCGTGAACGAGAACGGCGTCTCGACGAACCCGCTCGCGGTCGAGGCGTCCGAGGTGCTGCACACGCAGCTGCCCGCCCTGGCGGACGAGTTCGGCGTCATCCTCTAGTCCGACGGTTCCGCCAGCCCTGCCGCTCCGTTCTGCCCCGCGCCTCGCGCGCGCGGCGGTTCCTATCGCCCCGAGCGTCCAGAACACCCGGACGTGCCGTGGCAGGCGCCCGGGTGTTCCGGACACTCAACCACGGGGACGCGTGCGTCACCCCCCGAACTCGGCCCGCACCTCGGCGATGTCTCCGAGCTCGTCCCGGAGCCGCGCGACGAGCTCCCCGCCCTCGGCGACCCATCGATCCCGGTCGGGGATCTCCTCGTCGAGGTCTCGGTCCTGCCAGTGCTCGTTCCAGGCCTCGAGCGCGTCCTGCAACTCGGGCGAGAGCGGCAGGACGTCGCGCTCGAAGGGATAGTTCTCGGTGCAGCTCTCCCACAGGGGAAGGCAACTGACCCACTCCGGGAAGACGCGGATGAGCCGACGACCGTCCTCGAGCCGCGGCGGCTGGGTGGATCGCAGGGACCGTTCCTGCCAGCTCCGGTGAGCCAGGCGCGATCGCTGCTCCTCGGTCTCGGGCTCCATGAGAACCACGCTACGCGTCACGTGATCGCCGCCGAGAGGATTCCCGTCCGCTCGACAAGCTCAGAGTCCTCGCTCGCGGGCGCGGCGGAGGCGCTTGAGCTCGCCGGAGCGTCCGGCCGAGCGCGCGGCGGTGAATGGCCGTCAGATCACCGACCATCCCCCGTCGCTCGGCAGCAGCGCGCCGTTGACGTTGGCGGAGTCGTCGCTCAGCAGCCAGGTGATGGCGGCGGCGAGCTGTTCGGGCTGGGCGACGGGCGGGACGACGACCTGCAGGAGAGGGCCGACGCGTCCCGCGGCGTAGGCGCTCCCCATCGGAGCCTCGATGTTCGTCGCGACCGCTCCCGGGGCGACGGCGTTCGCGCGGATGCCCTGCGGTCCGTGGAAGAACGCGACGCTCTTGGTGTATCCGGCGATCGCGTGCTTCGACGAGGTGTACGCCACACCGGCGGCGGACCCGCGCAGCGCCGCCTCCGAGGCGACGTTGACGATCGCGCCCCCTCCGGCCGCGATCATGAGGGGGAGCACGGCGCGCGTCAGGCGCATCGGGCCGGTCAGGTTGACGCTCAGGACCCGGTCCCAGGTGGCGTCGTCCACCTCGCTCGGCGGCAGGAAGGCATCCATGATCCCGGCGACGTTCGCCAGTCCGTCGACGTGATCCCCCGCCGCCTCGATGAGGGCGGCGATGGTGTCGGGTGCCGAGACGTCTCCGACCACCGTCTCGACGGCGAGGCTGCTCAGCTCCTCGCGCAGGGCGTCCAGCCGCTCGGCGACGACGTCGGTCGCGATGACGCGGCCGCCTTCGTGCGCGATCCGCGTCGCCGTGGCGCGCCCGATGCCGGACCCGGCGCCGGTGACGATGATGGTCTTGTCTGCGAATCGTGCGACGGTCGACGCGGTCATGATCTTCTCCTCCGTGAGGGCGCGAGTGCGCCACTCCCGGTTTTAGCACTCAGTGCCGAAAGGTGTCCATGGAACATCCGAACGAGCGTGCCGCGGGGCGACCGCGCACGATCGATCCCGGCCGCGTCTCCCTCGTCGCGCTCCGTCTCTTCGATGAGCAGGGGTTCGACGCGGTGTCGATGGACGACGTCGCAGCCGCGGCGGGAGTGAGCAGGCGGTCACTGTTCCGCCTGTTCCCGAGCAAGGCCGCTCTCGTCTGGGACGGGTTGGAGGAGTCGCTCGAGCGCTTTCAGGCCGCTCTGACCGAGAGCGCGAAGGAAGACCCGGCCTGGGAGGTGATCCGCCGCGCCTTCGAGGCCAGCGCGGCCATCCCCGCCGAGTCGATCGAAGTCACGCGCCACCGGCTTCGCGTCATCCGTGCGAACCCGTCCCTCGCGCAGCTCGGTGCCCCGACGATCGGGACGATGACGGATGCCGCGGCGCTCTTCGCCGCAGAACGGACGCACGCGCGACCCGACGACTTCTCGATCGTCGTCCGCGTGCACGTGCTCGCCGCGGCGGTCGATGCGTCCGTGGTCTGGTGGGCGCTCCACGGGGGCGAGGAGACTCCGCGGAGTGTGGCGGGGCGAGCGCTCCGGGAGATCGCGATCTGATCTCGAGGGCCGGGTCTCGCGCGAGCGTCCCGGCCCCTCGACGGACTCGAAGACCTCGCTCGTGCAGCGCCGCTGCGCCCGTGGTCACCGCCGCGCCACCCGCAACAACGCCTCACCCGCAGCCGCGATGCCCGCGGCCAGCGCCAGCGACACCGCGATGGTGATCAGAGCGGTCGCGGGCCCCGTGGCATCCAGAGCCGCTCCGGCGATCACGCCGCCGATCGGCACGCCGAGCGACATCGCGGCGGTCGGGTAGGCGAGCGTCTCGGTCACGCGGCCCTCGGGGGCGCGGGCGGATGCCACGAGGATGCCGGAGACCATCACCGGCGACACCGCGAGACCGAGCAGCAGGATGACGCCGAAGAGCAGCGGAACCGAGCCCTGGGCGAACGGGAGCCCTGCGGCGACGACGGCGGCCAGGGCGGCGAAGCCGATGTACCGCGCGGCGGGGGACAGTCGCCACGTCCGCGCCCCGGTCACGACCGATCCGATCGCGATGGCCACCGCGAGGGCGCTGAAGGCGGGCCCGGCGAGCCAGGGACGGTCGCCGACGTCGGCCCACCCGACGAGGCTGACGTCGAACGCCCCGAAGACGCCGCCGAGCGCGACGCAGGCCAGGGCGATCGGCACGACGCCCGCGGGCGGGAGGACGAGCCCGCGGCGCGCCCCGCCCGGCTGCGGGGGAGGCTGCGTTGCGCGCTGGGCGGCGAGCCATACGCCGCCGACCACTCCGAGCCCGAGCGATCCCAGCATCGCCACCGCCGGATCCAGGGCGGCGGCCACCGCCGTGATCGCGGGCGGACCCGCGATGAACACCATCTGATCGGCGATCGTCTCGAGCGCCAGCGCCGGGGTCCGCTGGGACTCCGGCGCGAGCACGGTCCATCGCGCACGCACCGCGGAGGTCAGGTCAGGGGTGGCTGCTCCCGTCGCGAACGCCGCGACAAGCCACGTCCAGAACGGCGCGCCCGTCAGCACGAGCGCGAGCAGACCGGATGCCGCGAGCACGAGGCATCCGAGCGAGATCAGGATGACGCGGGCCTGGCCGTGCCGGTCCATCCGCGACGACCAGAGGGGTGCGGCCACGGCCATGCCGCCCACGAGCGGCGCCACGACGAGCCCCGCCGAGGCGAAGCTCCCGGTCGTGGCCGACACGAGCAGGATGATGCCGAGCGACAGCGTCGCGCGCGGGAAGCGCGCGAGGATGCCGGCGGCCACGAAGCTGCGGGCCCCGGGCAGGCCGAGCACCTGTCCGTAGGCGCGGACGCCGGTGGCCGGGGCGGCCGTGACGCTCACGTCGTCATCCCTCGGATTCCGGCATCCGGATTCGTCACGCCGTGTAGTCGAATCGGCTGATCTCCTCGAGCGCCTCGACGACGAACGAGACGCTGTCCTCGAACAGCTCCGCGCCGTGGGCGGCGTTCGCCCCCGTCGGGTCGCCGAGCACGCCGGTGGGGCCGAAGTCGTTCGAGAGCCACCCGAAGGTCACGGGCTTGCCGTTGAAGCCGATGTGCCGGAAGTCGCCGATGTGCGCCGGAACCGTGGCCTCGAATTTCGTGGCGTCCACGAGCTCGGGGCGCAGGTGCATGATCATGCTCGTCTCGCCGTGACCGGCGTGGATGCCGGTTCCGTGCTCGTCGGGGCCCCCGTCGGTGCCGTCGAACGAGGGCACGCGCGCGGCGGGCATGAAGAACGTGCGCAGTCCGAAGCGGCGCCGCAGCTCACGGTTCGCGACGTTCAGCAGCGCGACGTTGCCGCCGTGGCCGTTGAGGAACACGAGCGTGCGCGCCCGGGTCGTGAGGATCGAGCGGCCGATGTCGACGATGGTCTGCAGCATGGTCTCGGGCGTGAGCCACAGCGTCCCGGGGGCCCACGAGTGCTCGTCCGACTTCGTGATCGACAGCGTCGGCAGCTGCCACACGTCGAGCCCCTGGGCGGCGGCGCGCGCGACGGCGGCCGTGGCGGACGCCTCGGCGACGATGGCATCCGTCGCCAGGGGCAGGTGCGGTCCGTGGTGCTCGATCGCCCCGGTGGGCAGCACCAGGATCGAGTCCTCGGTGAGGGCCTCGGCGGCGGCGGAACCGCTCAGCTCGGCGAGAAGACGGGTCATGAGATGATCGCTCCCTTGCGCGCGCCGGTGTAGTCGGGGTTCAGCTTGCCGGGGTTCAGCAGGCCGTTCGGGTCGGTGAGGCGCGCGGTCTCGACCGTCTGCTCGACGTTGAAGTCGACGTTCCACTGGTGGGGGTTGTGCACGCCCACGCCGATGGCGTTGAGCGCGGCGATGCCGCGGTAGACGTCGTCCTCGCTGACGTAGGGGGCTGCCAGCATGCCGATCGGGAACGCCTTGGTCGACTCGATGTGCAGCTTGCCGCCGGCGAACACGCTCTCGACGGCCTCGATGTCGTCCGCGAGCGGCGCACCCGCGACCTCGAGGTGGAACACCTCGTGCGGCTGGCTCTTCTGGTACCACTCGATCGGGTGGTTGTAGCTGAGCATCGACAGGCGGATGCTGGCCTGCGGCCCCTCGCGCACCGCCTCGACACGTCCGCCCGCGCCCTCGACGATCGCGGTGATCTCCTCGATCAGCGACGCGTCGACGATCGCGCGCAGGCTCGATCGGCCCTCGGGGATCGCCTCGTCGGAGGGGAGGGATGCCGAGATCTCGGGCCCGTCGCCCGACACGAGCCGCGGGGTGGGCTCGAGATTGCCGATGGTCTGCAGCACGGCGAGGGTGCCGGCGAAGTCGGGGAAGCTCGCCCACAGCCCACGCCACTCGCGCAGCGGTTCGAGGCGGACCGTCGCGCGCACGATGACCCCGGCGGTGCCGTAGTTGTGCACGTACTTCTGGGCCTCGTCGCCCTCGACGTGGATGATCTGGTCGCTGCCGTCGGCGTGCACGACGTCGAGGGCGGCGACGAAGCCCCGGTCGTTGGAGCCGTGTGCGATCGACCCGGTGCCCCCGGAGCCGCCCGAGAGGAAACCGCCGATCGTGGACTGCGCGGTCGACGGGTACATCCACAGCGCCTGGCCGGCGGCCCACGCGGCCTGCTCGAGCAGCACCATCGGAGTCCCGGCCTCGGCGGTGATGTACCCGTCGCCGACCTCGACGATGGCCTTGGCGCGCGTGGTGTCGATCACGAGGCCGCCCTGCATCGGGATGGCCTGACCGTAATTGCCGGTGCCCTTGCCGCGCACGGTGATCGGTACCCCGTGACGGGATGCCGCGGCCACGGCCGTGGCGATCTGCTCGGCGTCGGCGGCGAACACGACGAGGTCGGCGAGGCCCAGGGGGAGCTTCGCGGCGATGATCGGCGACATCGGGGAGCCGTCGACGCTGGCGCGCTCGCGCACGCGCGGTTCGGTGCTGACGGCGGCGGGGCCGAGCAGGTCGAGCAGTTCGTCCTCGAGGGAGAGGACGCGGGTGGCGGTGTCGCTCATGGGTGTTTCTCCGGGTGGGGCGGGTGGGGTGGATGCCGCGGTGCGGCCGAGCTCGTCGTCGTCACCGGTGGTGCGGTGGGGCGGAGGTGGCTGAGCCTGTCGAAGCCACCGGGGGTGTCGGGGGCTCCGGTCCCTTCGACGAGCTCAGGGGCCCGGGGCGCGAGAGGGAGCCGAACGGCCCGGCCCGCACGAGGCGGGCCGGGCCGAGCGGGTCAGAACGAGATCGAGGTGTCGATGAACTCGTTCGTGTAGAGGTCGGCCGGGGTGTAGCCCGACGCGGGCGGGGTGCCGAGGTCGGTGTAGACCTTGCCGGCCTTGTCGAAGAAGTCCGCGAAGCGGTCGTCGTCGAAGTTGCCGTAGGTGGAGTCGGGGCCGTCGCCCACGAGGCCGAGGTCGACCTGCGTCTTCACGGAGTAGTCGGCCACGCCCTGCGTGTAGGTCCAGCCGGTGGCGTACTCGTCGACGAGCTTCAGGATGAGGTCGTTCGCGGCGGAGGGGTCCTTGTAGTACGCGACGCCGGCCTTCTGCAGCACGGGCACGAGCTTCGACAGGCACGGCGACAGCTCGTTGAAGGAGTCGGACTTGACCGAGACCGACGACTGGTAGGTCTGCCACCCGGCGTCGTGGATCAGGGCGAAGTCGACCGGCTTGCCCCAGGCCGACACCTCGTTCTGGTAGACGTACGGCTCGGCCGAGGCGAAGCCCTGCTGCATGTCCTTGCCGCCGGCGGCGACGAAGTTCGAGGGCGTGCCGTCGTACGAGCCGTCGAGGATCGCCGAGTCGGCGAGACCGGCGCTCTTGAGGTACTCGATGTAGGCGGAGCCGTCGAAGTAGCGCCAGACGCCGCCCTTCGCCGTGAGGGCGGCCTTGACGTCATCGATCGTCTTGACGTCGGGGTAGGTCTCCGGGTCCCACATGACCATCGTCGGGCTGATGTCGAGAGGGGCGAAGACGGCCTTGGTGGGCGTGGTCGACGAGAGCTGGATCGCCTCGTCGGTGCTGATGTAGCCGAGGGTGATCGCGTCGTCCTGGTACATCTGCGCCGAGACCGTCTGGAAGCCGATGGCCGGGCCGCCGGCGCGGATCTCGAGGTTGACGCCGGTGTATTCGCCGTCCGACATGAGGGGACCCGTGACCGCCTTGGTGTTGGCGTCGATCGTGTAGTCGTCCTTGATCATCTCGTAGAGGTGACCGTGCTCGGCCTCGGGGTTCCAGTCGGTCTGGACGACGATCGTCGAGGGGCAGTCGGTCGAGAGGTCGACCGAACCGATCTCCATGTCGGAGGAGGCGGCCGGCGCACTCTCCGCCGCGCTGCCGGCGCAGGAGGTGAGGGTCAGGGCGATCGCGACGGCGCCGGTGACGGCGGTGCCGCGGAGAAGGGTGGAGCGCTGCATGCTGGTTCGCTTTCTGTGACGTCGGTGGTGCTCGGGTGCGGGAGGGGGAGCTGCGGTATTTCGGGTACGCCGGATGCCGCCTCCGGCGCCTGCGCGCGGGAGGGCGGTGCGGTGGCATCCGGGGTCTAGAGGGCGCTTTCGTACCAGCGGCCGACGGCCACCTTCGACAGCCAGCCGAAGAACGCGAAGATCGCGACGCCGAGCAGGCAGGCCGCGAGGATGGCGGCGAACAGCTCGGCGCTCTGCAGGCGCGACTGGTAGTTGGCGATGAGTGAGCCGATGCCCGGCTCGCCGCGGCGGAAGAAGTAGTCACCGACGATCGCGCCGATGACCGACAGGCCCGCCGAGGTGCGCATGCCGACGAAGATCGAGGGCAGGGCGGCGGGGAGGGTGAGCTTGGTCAGCACCGTCCACTTGTTCGCCTTCTGCAGGCGGAACAGCTCGCGCTGCGACTTGTCGACCGACTGCAGGCCGAACAGCGTGTTCGAGACCATCGGGAACAGGGCGATCAGCACGCAGACGATCACGCGGGCGGTGAACTCGTACCCGAACCAGAAGCCGACCAGCGGCACGAGCGCGAGGATCGGGATGCACTGCAGCATCACCGCGTAGGCGTAGGTCGAACGCTCGACCCACCGCGCCAGCGACATCGCGATCGCCCAGCCGATGCCGAGGATCATCGCCACCGCGAGGCCGGTGAGCGCGACGCCGGTCGTCCGGAACAGGGCGATCCAGATGTCGGCGCCCACCTGCGGGTCGAAGAACCCCAGCGTGAACATCTCGTGCGGCATCGGCATGAGGAAGCCCTTGCCCGACGCGGCCAGGGCGATCGACACGGCGTACCAGCCGCCGAGCAGCACGACGAGGACCGCGAGCGGGGGACCGATGACGGCGGCGCGGGATCCGAAGCCCCGACGCCGCGGTGCCGTGCGGGTGCGGGGCGGCTCGACCGGGGGAGTGGATGCCGGGGGTACGGCCGCCTCGTCGACGACGGGCTCAGCGGAGGTGGTGCTCATGAGTGTCCTTCCCGGAGGGCGTGGGAGACCTCGCCGACGAGCTTCGCGAACTCGGCGGTGTAGCGGATCTCAGGGTCGCGCGGCATGTCGAAGGGGACCTCGAACGTGTCGACGAGGTGGCCGGGGCGACCCGACATCACGACGACCTTCGTGGAGAGGTAGATGGCCTCCGAGACCGAGTGGGTGATGAAGAGCCCGCCGAACTTCTGCTCGACGAAGATCTTGATGAGCTCGTCGTTCAGGCGTTCGCGGGTGATCTCGTCGAGCGCACCGAAGGGCTCGTCGAAGAGGAAGAGCTCGGGGTCGAGCGTGAGGGAGCGGGCGAGCGAGGCGCGCATCTTCATGCCGCCCGACATCTGCTTGGGGAGGTGCTTCTCGAACCCCTTCAGGCCGACGAGGTCGATCGCCCACTGGGCCTTCGGGGTGCGCACGCGCTTGGGCTGCCAGTTGAGCTCGGCGAGCAGCTCGACGTTGGCCTGCACGTCGCGCCACGGCAGCAGGGTCGCGTCCTGGAAGACGTAGCCGATGCGGTCGGTGTTGACGGTCGCGGTGCCCTCGCTGGCGGATTCGAGACCCGAGGCGATGCGCAGCAGCGTGGATTTACCGCAGCCCGAGGGGCCGACGACGCTGACGAACTCGCCGCGCTCGACAGTGAGGTCGACGCCCGAGAGGGCGGTGGTGCCGTTGGGGAACGTCATGGCGACGTTGCGGAAGTCCAGGATCGGCGCGGTGGGATCCGCGACGGATGCCGGGGCGGGGGAGGCCAGGGTCACGGGGGCGCTCACTTTCCGTGGGGTCGGGTTACGACGCCGTCGCGGGTGCGGCGGTGCGGGTGGGGACGGACGAGGAGAGGGCGGCGGTCTCGGTCGCGACGCGGGTGCGGCTGACGAGACGTCCCCGATGGATGACGACGCGGTCGGCAGTGGCGAAGGCGACGGCTTCGCCGAGGGAGTCCGCCTGGATCGCCACCAGTTCCGCCCGCGCGCCGGCGACCGGTCCCGCGAACGGCAGCCCCATCACGTCTCGCGCGCCGACGGTGACGGCCTCCAGGGCGTCCTCCGGGGCGAGGTGCCCGGCGCTGACGAGCAGCGAGGCGGTCTCGAGGTGGTCGCAGCGCCCCACCGGGTTGAAGGGGTCGCGCACGTTGTCGGCTCCGGCCGCGACGCGGACGCCGGCGGTCTTGAGCCGTCCGATCGGCGCGATCCCGCGGGGCACGGCGTGCTCGGCATCCCATCCCTGCAGGTACAGGTTGGTGATCGGCAGGGCGATGACGCCGATGTCGGCGGTGCGGACCTGCTCGGCGAGGGCGGTGAGGTCGGCCGCGGGCACCATGCTCAGCCGCACGCAGTGGCCCGCGGTCCGTGGCCGGTGCCAGCCGGTGACGGCTCGGGCGTAGGCGGCCAGGGTGTCGGCTCCCGCGAGGCTCTCGTCGGTGTGCAGGTCGAGGCCGACGTCGCGGCGCCGGGCGAGGGCGACGAGGCGTTCGAGGTCGGCGACCGGGTCGTCGGCGAGATGCGGCGCACCGCCCACCAGGTCGACGCCCGCGTCGAGCGCGGCCTCGAAGACCTCGTCGGCGACCGTGGGGCCGCCGAGGGCCACGAGCTCGAGGTCCATGACTCCCGCGAGCTCCGCCCGCAACCGGACCAGGGCGCGGACACCGGTGAGGGCGTCCTCTCCGCGCAGGAGGTCGACGTGGGTGCGGACGGAGGTGATCCCGGATGCCAGCATCCGCAGCGCCGTAAAACGGGCCCGGCGCAGCGTGTCGTCCTCGTCCAGGGTCAGGGCGAAGGCGTGCCAGCTATCGATGGCGCGCTCGAGGTCGCCGAACGGGGGCCGGATGGCATCCCACGACTGCGACTTGTCGAGGTGGGCGTGCGGCTCGGCGCCGGCGGCGGTGACGAGGTAGCCGGGGAGGTCGAGCACGACGCCGTCGGTCTCGGGCAGCGGGGTGCCGGCCGGGACCACCGCGAGCACCGTGTCGCCGTCGAGCGCGATGTCGACGACGTCGCCGGAGGCGAGTCGCACACCCCGCAGAGCGGCGATCGAGACGGGTGGAACGGCGGACACGAAGACCTCCGGAGAGTCGGGAAGGCAGGAGTCGAGACGAGCGCCACGGCGATGGGGCGAGCCGCTCGGGGCGGCTGCGTCAGTGTTGGTGTGAGCAACATCCGGCGGTGATCCGATGCTAGGAAGCGTGCGTTTCCGCCGTATTTCTCCCGCGTGACCCTCATGACAAACATGTCGGACAGGCTGCGGTTCGGTGCGTGAACGCGGGATGCCGACAGCGTCCATGCGTTCGTCGCGGACGACGCGCGCCCCCCGCCTCTCGCGAGGGTGATCGACGTCGGCTCAGCGCGCCCGAGCGAAGATCCCGCGCGCGTCGGCGTAAACCGCCTGCACACGGTCGACATGGCGACCGAAGTCGAGCGCCGCGGCGCTCGCGGCGGCCCCCCGGGCCAGGCCCTCCCGCAGCGTCGCATCGTGCGCGAGGCGACGCAGGGCGCGGGCCAGCGACCCCGGTGTGGCGTCCTTCGTCACGAGTCCGTTCTCGCCGTCTCGCACGAAAGCGCCGGCGGCCTGGGGGGTCGCGATCACCGGGCACCGCATGAGCAGGCTCTCGGCGATCACGAGCCCGAACGTCTCGGGCCAGAGCGAGGGGAACACCAGCGCCGTCGCGGAGGCGATCAGGTCGGCCTTCTGCTGGGCGTCGACCCATCCGGCGTAGGTGATCCGCCCCGTCGCCGCCGCGCGTTCGATGGTCGGCCGCTCGGGGCCGTCGCCGGCGACGACCAGCTCTGCGTCGATGTCGGCCTGCTCCCACGCCCGCAGCAGCAGGTCGATGCCCTTGGTCGCCTGGAGCCTGCCGAGGAACACGAAGCGCGGACGGGTGCGTCCCTCGGTCTCGATGCGGGCGGGTGAGACGGCGGGTGCCGGCCACCCGTGCGGAACGACCCGCTGCTCGACACCCTCGGCGGGCATGCCCAGGGCATGGTGACGGGCCAGTGCGCGCTCGCTCGGGAACACCAGGATGCTGGCGCGTCGGGCCGCGAGCCAGTTGGCGCGAGCGCGCAGCCGCTGCACGCCGCCGAGACGCGCGGGCTCGTGTCCGTCGCGGATGGAGGTGGACGTCGTGTCGACGAGGCAGTAGTCGTGCGCGGTGTGCACCACCGCGCCGTGTCGAGCCCGGAGCACCTGAGCGCCCACGCCTTGGAAGCGGTGGACGTGCACCACTGCGTCGGACCGCGCCTCCTCCGGCATCCAGGTCGCCGGTCCGAGGGTGCCGAGCACGTCGAGCGCGTGGAACGCGACCTTGGCGGCGGTGCCCGCTCCGTGCTGGTCGGGGCGATAGGGGCGATAGGTCGCGCGCACGCGCACGGCCACGCTGGCTCGACGCGCCCGCTCGACGGTGTCGGGGTCGGTCCACGCGGTGAGGATCTCGACCTCGTCACCTCGCCGGGCCTGCTCGGAGGCCAGGGCGAGCACGTACGACTCGGCCCCGCCCAGCGGTGCGACGAAGCTGCTCTGGACGTGCGTGATCCTCACCTCGGCTCCTTTCCCGGGCGGACACTACGCGTCGGTGGAAGCGTCGACGCCCCCGGCCTCGCGTGGCCGCGCGGCATCGTGAGCGCGCACCGTCCCCGTTCTCACCCGCTGGCGGAACTCGCCGCGACCGGCTGCTTCACCCGCCCTGTGCGGGAGCGCGGCCGGGGGAGTGCGCGAGCGATATCCGCAGAGTGGGCTCGAGCGCCGCGCCGTCGGCGCCGGGGAGGAAGCACGTGAGGATCGTCAGTGTCGCGCCGGTGGTGCCGTTCGACGGCATTCCGCACGCCGGAGGCCAGTACTACCTCCGCCACCTGCGGGCGCTCGCCGATGACGGACACGAGGTCACCGTCGTCGCCCCCGACTCCGACGACAATCGCGCGGCCCGCGCGCGATCCACGGTGACCGCGACCATCGTCCTCGTGCCTCTCCCCGCCCCCCGACGCGGCCTGCGGCGCCTTACCGCTCTCGACGAACGGCAGCAGCGGCGGTTCTTCCCCGTCCGCCCGGTGAGGCGCGTGCGCCGCGCCTTCGCCCAGTCGGCCGAGGTGCGCGCGCTCTTCGCCGCGGCCGATGCCGTGGAGTTCCAGTGGACGCAGATGGGGTGGTTCGCCCGCTGGGTGGGGGCTCCGGCCCGACGCCTCGTCTTCGCGCACGACGTCATGCTGCAGAGCGCGGAACGCTTCCTCGCCGCGGCCGGATCGCGGTGGTCTCCCCGGGGCCTCGTCGCCCGCGTGCGACTCGCCACCGTGCGCCGTGACGAGCGGCGGGTGTACACCGACGTCGACACGGTTCTCGTCTTCAGCGCGAAGGATGCCGCGGTGGTGCACCGCGCGGCGCGTTCCGCGGCCCCGGTCCGCGTCGTGCGGCCGCCCCTTGCCGAGCCGGCCGCGCCGGGTGCCGCCTCCGGTGCCGCGTCGGCCGTCGCGACGGCCACGGGTGGGGGAACGGTGCTGTTCGTGGGGGCGTTCGACCGCTCCGTCAACGCCGACGCTGCCCTGTGGACCCTGCGCGAGATCGCTCCCCGCGTCCACCGGCGGCACCCGGGCGCGCGGTTCGTCTTCGCGGGCGCGAACCCCACCGACGAGATGCGGCGGGAGGCGGAGCTCGTGCCCGACACCGTCACGGTGACCGGTCGCGTCGACTCCCTCGAGGAGTACTACGCCGACGCCGCCCTGGTCCTCATCCCGCTGCGATCGGGTGCCGGCGTGAAGTTCAAGACGGTGGATGCCATGGTGCGCGCCATCCCCGTCGTGTCGACCTCGATCGGCGTCGAGGGCATCGTCGACGACGTCCTCTCGGCCTTCGCCGTCGCCGACGACGCCGCGGGTCTGGCGGACGGCGTCTGCGCTGCGCTCGACGAGCCTGCCGGCGCGCGCCGCCAGGCTCGCGCGGTGCAGCCCGCGGCGGCTGCCGAGTTCTCCGTGGAGCGCTTCCGGCGCACGCTGGCCGATGTCTACGCCCCCGCCTCCGACGAAAGCTGAGCTCGTGACCTCTTCTTCTCCTCTCCCCCGCGTGGTCGGGGCCACCGTCACCTACGGCGCGCGATCGGCGTCATGTCTGGCGACCGTCGACGCGTTCCTCGCCGCGGGGGTGAGGGAGGTCGTCGTGGTCGACAACGGCTCGACCCCGTCGTCCCGGCAGGCGCTTGTCGAGTATGCGCGCGAGCACGCTCCGCGGGTGCACCTGCACCACCTGGAACGCAACGAGGGATCGGCGCTCGCGTTCGGGATCGCCCTCGCCCGGGCCGTCGAGGCGGGGGCCGACCATGTGTGGGTGCTCGATGACGACAACCTTCCCGCCGGCGACGCGCTGGCGGCGCTCCTGCGCGAGGAGCGGGCTCTTCGCGCGGCGGGACATGGGCTGTGCGCGGTCGCCCCGACCCGGGCCCCGGGAGCCGCGCCCGCCGAGGTCGCCGAGGCGATCCGGGTGGAGCAGGCGCGGGAGCAGCCGCGCGAAGACCGGTCGTTCGCCGGCGTCGAGCTGACCCTCTTCGCCCGCCGCGCGGGGGAGCGCCTGGGGCTGCGGCGTCCGGCGGCGGCTGCGAGCGGGGCGGATCTGGCCTACGCCCCGTATGGGGGGCTCCTCGTGGGGGCGGACGTCATCCGGCGCATCGGCTTCCCCGACACCGCTCTCGTGCTCTACGGCGACGACCTGGAGTACACCTCGCGCATCGTCGCGGCGGGCGGGCTCATCCGTCTGTCTCGCGACGCCGTCGTGGTCGATCCGCGCGGCGAGCGATGGATGCCGCCCGGGTTCGAGGTCCTGGCGATGTTCCGGTCCACGAACGACGCCCTGCTGTACTACTCGGTCCGCAATCGCATCCACCGTGAGCTGCGCACCGGTCGTCGGCGCAGTCCCGCCCGCTCGGTGAATGCCGCCCTGTTCTGGGCCCTGTGCCTCGGCTGTACGGTGCTGACGGGGCGTCCCGGGAAGCTGCGCGTGCTCCGTCGGGCGGCTGCCGATGCGCGGGCCGGCCGTTTGGGTCGCCGCGTCGAGTTCTGAGCCGCCGTGCGCGAGGGGTCCTGCGACCAGCGGGTGATCGTGAGGGTGAAGCCCTAGAGCTCGAGGGTGATCCGATCGCACGCGGCTCGCGAGACGCACGGCATCATCGTGCGGTTGGCCTCCTGCTCTTCCGGAGACAGCACGGAGTCGCGGTGCTCGACGTCGCCGTCGACGACCGCGACCTCGCAGGTGCCGCACGTGCCCACGCGGCAGCTCGAGGGCACGACGATGCCGTTCTCCTCGACCACGTCGAGGATCGACCGCTCCGGCGGAACGGTCACGGTCAGGCCCGACATCATGAGGTCGACCTCGAAGGGCTCCGTCCACACCGGCGGACCCAGTACCTTCGCCTCGAAGCGTTCGACGTGCAGGCTCCCGCGCGGCCAGACCGCCATCGTGGCGTCGAGGGCCTCGAGCAGACGCGCGGGTCCGCACGCGTACACGACCGTGCGGGCGACGGGCGTGCCCAGGCGTCGGGGGATGTCGAGTCGGCGCCCCTCGTCTGCGGCGAACACCTCGACGCGGTCGCCGTGGCGCTGCTCGAGCTCATCGACGAAGGCCATCGTCGCACGCGACCGTCCGACGTAGAGCAGGGTCCAGGCGGCCCCCGCCGCCTCCGCGGCCTCGATCATGGGCACGATCGGCGTGATCCCGATGCCGCCGGCGACGAACACGTACGAGCGCCCCGCGGTCGGGGCGAAGAGGAAGTGGTTCGCGGGGCCCCGGACCCGCAGCGTGGCCCCGACGTGCGCGTTCTCGTGCAACCACACCGAGCCCTCGCGCTCGCGGAGCACCCCGATGCGCCACGTGCCGCGCGCGCTCGGCGAGCCGCACAGCGAGTATTGCCGCTCGAGTCCGTCGGGCAGCACCACGTCGATGTGCGCCCCCGGTGACCAGTGCGGCAGCGTCCCCGTCGCGCGCTCGAGGTCCAGCACGACGATCCCGTCGGCGGCATCCCGTCGCTCCCGCACCACGGCATCGAAGCTCACCCCTGCGCTCACGCGTTCTCCTCCTCGGTCAGACGTCGGTCGGATCGTCGGCGCCGTCGCCGTGGACGACCTCCTTGACGATCAGCAGGCGATAGGGCGTGCCGTCGGGCGAGTGCCAGCGGTGCGGCGTGCCCGAGCGGCAGTACACCGAGTCGCCGACGTGCAGCGTGCGCTCGCCGAAGGCGCCGAACGAGATCACGATCGAGCCCTCGAGCACCGTGAGGAACTCGTCCTCGTCGTGCACGTAGTGATCGCCCGGCTGCGGGTTGGACCCCGTGAACTCCAGCGGCTCGAAGCGGCGCGGGCCCTCCGCGAGCAGGCGCGCGGTGCCCTCCGCGTACGGACCGGTCACGCCCTCTCCGGCCGCGACGAACGACGGCTGCGCATCGGCGTCGGCACGCGGGGGCTCGGAGCCCGCGATCAGCTCGACCCGGCTCGTACCCAGGGCCCGTGCGAGCCGCTCGAGACTCGCCATGCTCGGCCGGGCGAGCCCGCGCTCCAGCTGGCTGAGGAACGGATGCGACAGCTCGGCCGCCTCGGCGAGCTGGGTGAGCGTGAGCCCGCGCGCCTTCCGCAGGCTGCGCAGGTGCGCGCCGAGGCGCTCGTCGCTCGTGGGGGTGTGCGCGTCGGGGGTCGGAAGCGCGGAGAGGGGGACCGCCGGTGGAGCCATGGACGTCATCGTGCCACCCTCTCGAAGAGGCGGGCGACGATCTCGCCCTCGTCGGCCGTCGCGAGGCGGCCCTCGTCGACCACGATCCGCCCGCCCACGACGACCGTGCGCGGGCGCCGGCCGGGCGAGGCCCAGAGCAGCCCCGCGACGGGATCCGCGACGCCCGCATCGGCCACGCCCGAGACGTCCCACAGGCACAGGTCGCCGGCCGAGCCCGGCGTCAGGCGTCCGAGTTCGGGGCGACCGAGACCGTCGGCGGAGCCCTCCGTGGCCATCGACAGCACCTCGGATGCCGGCAGCTGCGGCCCCACCAGCGCCGAGACCTGCATCGCCAGACGCGCGTCCGCGAGGAGATGGCCCGCGTCGTTGCTGCCGCCGCCGCTGGTTCCCAGGCCCACCGCGATCTCCGCGTCGAGGAGACGCCGAACCGGGGCGACTCCCCAGCCCATCGGCACGTCGCAGCCGGGCGCATGGGTGGCGGTGGCCCCGGATGCCGCGAGGCGGGCGATCTCGTCGGGGGCGACGTCGCAGAGGTGAGCGAGCGTCACGTCGGGAGCGAGCCAGCCCCACTCCTCGAGCAGATCGAGGGGTCGTCGTCCGTAGCGCTCGAGCGCGATCGCGACGTCGACCACCTCGTTGGCCTGCGTGCGTCGTCGGAGCCCGTGGCGTCGGGCCACCTCGCCCAGCAGCTCGAACGTCTCGCGGGGATCGCTGTGCACCCCGGCGGGCCCGACCGCGACCTGCAGCATCCCGTCGACCGAGACGCCGCCGGCGCCCTCGGGCACGAGCGCCGAGACGATCGCCTCGGCCGAGGCGGCGGCCTCCTGCGGGTCGTCGCGCGCGGTTCCCCGCACGAACGCGAGGCGTGCACCGAGCCGCGCGGAGGCGTCGGCCGCGGCCCGCGCCATCCCGACGGTGTCGGCACCGCTCGGCCAGGTCAGATGGTGATCGGCGACCGTCGTCACCCCGCTCAGCAGCGCTTCGGCGAGGCCGGCACGCGCGGCGAGCAGCGTCAGGTCGGGGTCGACGCCCGCTTCGCCGTATGCCGATGCCATCGCCGGAAGCCACTCGCGCATCGGGATGCCGCGGGTGCCGGGGAGCGTACGGAACGCGGTCTGCAGCAGGTGGTGGTGGGCGTTGACCAGGCCCGGCGTCACGACGCACCCGCTCGCGTCGACGACCCGCGCTCCGGTGAGGTCGGCCGCGTCGACGACCCGCCCGTCGGCGATCACGACGTCGCCCGTGCGCACGCGGCCCGCCGCCTCGACGACGGCCACGGCGCCGCGCACCACGAGCGCGCTCATGCGGTCCTCACGCCGCACGCGAGGCCGGCGTCGTCCGCGGCCGAGACCCGGGCGCGCGCTCCCGAGGAGGGGCCGTGTCCCGCGGCACCCGGTCCGTGCAGCCTCGCCCCCGCCTTCTCGCGCAGGGGTCGTGCGCTCGCCGCGTTGCGGGATGCCACGATCTCGGCGATCACCGACAGGGCGGTCTCTTCGGCAGAGGCGCCTCCGAGGTCGAGGCCGAGAGGGGAGTGGAGCCTCGAGAGCTCGGCATCCGTCACTCCCGCGTTCCGCAGCAGTTGCGCGCGGCGCGCGACGGTCGCCCGCGCGCCCATCGCGCCGACGAAGCCCACCGGCATCCGCAGTGCCGTGCGCAGGGCAGGGATGTCGAGCCGCTCGTCGTGCGTCAGGACGCACACCGCGGTGCGCTCGTCGGCGTCGTCGACGGTCGCGAGGTACTCGTGCGGAGCGGCGACGACGACCTCGGCGGCGTCGGGGAAGCGCTCGCGCGTGGCCAGGAGCGCCCAGTCGTCGCACACCGTGACCCGGAATCCGGCGGCCGAGCCGAGCCGGCACAGCGCCGCCGCGTGCTCGCCGGCGCCGAGGACGATCAGGCGCGGGGCCGCGGGCCGCTCGAGCACGACCGGTCCTCCGTCGAGATCGAGGCGCACGGTCGCCTTCCGTCCGGCGCGGGCTGCTTCGAGCGCCGGGCGGACGCTGTCGTCGAGCGGGTAGGCCACGACGTCGACCGCACCCCCGCACGCGAGGCCCGCCGCGATCGGGGTGACGGTGCCGTCGTCGGTGAACCCGAAGCGCGCGCGACGCACGTGTCCGGTGCGCAGGGCGTCGAGACCGAGCATCACGGCGTCGTTCTCGACACAGCCTCCGGAGATCGATCCGATGACGCGCGCGTCGCGCGTGACGACGAGGGTCGCGCCCACGCCGCGCGGGGCGCTGCGCACCACGGCGGTCACCGTGACGGCCGCGAGCGGCACCCCGGCATCCATCAGAGGCACCAGGTCGGCGGCCAGATCGAGCATGGGACGACGGTAATCGGGGCGTGTTTCGCGCACGCTACGCTGTCGTGACCATGCCCGCCGCGCCTCCCGTCGCCGTCTCGGGGCTCGTGCTGGCCGCGGGTGCGGGTCGTCGTTTCGGCGGTCCCAAGGCTCTCGCGCGCACCCCCGCGGGAACGCCGTGGATCGCCCTCGCCGTCCGCGCGCTGACGGAGGGCGGATGCCGCGACGTCACGGTCGCGCTGGGAGCCGGGGCTGATGAGGCCGTCGCTCTCGTTCCTCCTGTCGCGACGATCGTGACCGTGGCCGACTGGGAGTCGGGGATGGCGGCCTCCCTGCGGGCCGGCCTCGGCGCGCTGGGATCCGGGGCGGGGATCGCCGCTGTCGTCGTCCCCGTCGACACCCCGGGGATGCCGCCCGCGGCGGTGGCGCGCATGCTCCGGCACGCGGATCGGGAAGCGCTCGCGCAAGCGGCGTACGCCGGGGCCCCGGGTCATCCCGTGCTGCTCGGCCGATCGCATTGGGCCGCCGTCGCGGACGCCGCCCGGGGTGACGTGGGCGCGCGGCCGTACCTCGTCGCGCAGGGCGCGTCGCTTATCGAGTGCGGCGATCTGTGGTCGGGCGCCGACCGCGACACCCGCTGAGGACTGTCTCGGCCGCGTCTTTCCGGGGATCCGGCACGTTCGGTCACGGTCTGATCACGGCGTGGGCAATTTTGACGTGCCTATAGACAAAACCCCCCGCGGTGGATATTTTTTCGGAGCCGTCATAATTCGACGGACCAGAGTGCCGGGACGATGACGTACCCGATCCGACGCCGGGGAGGGCGCGGGTACGGACCACACGGTCCCTGCTGTTCAGAGAGGAACGCAGATCACATGCTGAAGAAAATCCTGACCGGTGCGGCCATCGCCGCACTCGCGGTGGGCCTCGGAGCCTGCAGCTCGACGCGCCCCGCCGAGGGCGGCGGAGACGCCGCCGGCGCGAGCGGCGACTGCAACGTCGGCATCGCGATGCCGACCCGCAGCCTCGAGCGCTGGATCAACGACGGCGAGCAGCTGCAGAAGAAGCTGCAGGATGCCGGGTGCACGGTCGACCTGCAGTACGCCGACAACAAGACCGACCAGCAGATCAGCCAGATCCAGAACCAGATCTCGGGTGGCGCGAAGATCCTCGTCATCGCCGCCATCGACGGTTCGACGCTCGGCCCGGTCCTCGAAGAGGCCAAGTCGCAGAATGCCACCGTCATCGCCTACGACCGCCTGATCAACGGCAGCGAGAACGTCGACTACTACGCCACCTTCGACAACTACAAGGTCGGCACCCTGCAGGGCCAGTACATCGAGGAGCAGCTGGGCCTGAAGGACGGCAAGGGCCCGTTCAACCTCGAGCCCTTCGCCGGCAGCCCCGACGACAACAACGCCAAGTTCTTCTTCGCCGGTGCCTGGGACGTGCTCCAGCCCTACGTCGAGAAGGGCCAGCTGGTGGTCCCCAGCGGCAAGTCGCCCGCCAACGACGACGCATGGGCGTCGATCGGCATTCAGGGCTGGGCGTCCGACAAGGCGCAGGCCGAGATGGACAACCGTCTTTCGTCGTTCTACGGCGACGGCAAGAAGGTCAACGTCGTGCTCTCGCCCAACGACAGCCTCGCCATCGGCATCGAGGCGTCGCTGAAGTCGGCCGGCTACACCGCCGGCGCCGAGTACCCGATCATCACGGGTCAGGATGCCGACAAGGCCAACGTCAAGGCGATCCTCGACGGCACGCAGTCGATGACGGTCTGGAAGGACACCCGTGCCCTCGGCGACCGCGTCTTCACGATGATCCAGGAGATCAAGGACGGCAAGGAGGTCGAGGTCAACGACACCAAGACCTACGACAACGGCAAGAAGGTCGTCCCGTCCTACCTGCTGACCCCCGAGGTCGTCGTCAAGGACGACGTGCAGTCCAAGCTCATCGACTCGGGCTTCCTGAAGGCCTCCGACGTCGGGCTCTGATCCCCATCGGCCGGGGCGGGCTCGCCCGCCCCGGCCCTCTCGCGGCGGGGCGGGTTCGCCCGCTCCGCCGCTCGATCCTCGCCATCGCAGCGAGGGAGCTGACGGAGGAAACACACCATGACCGAACCGATCCTGCGCATGGCGGGGATCTCGAAGTCGTTCAACGGCGTGCCGGCCCTGGCCGACGTGTCGATCGACGTGTACCGCGGTGAGGTCCACGCGATCTGCGGCGAGAACGGCGCCGGCAAGTCGACCCTGATGAAGGTGCTCAGCGGCGTCTACCCGGCGGGCTCCTTCGAGGGCACCATCACCCTTGAGGGCGAGCGGATGGAGTTCCGCTCGATCAACGACAGCGAGGCCGCCGGCATCGTCATCATCCACCAGGAGCTGGCGCTGAGCCCCTACCTCTCGATCGCCGAGAACATCTTCCTCGGCAACGAGAAGTCCAAGCGCGGCGTCATCGATTGGAACGCCACCAACACCGCCGCCGCCGACCTGCTCAAGCGCGTGGGGCTCCGCGAGAACCCGGCCACCAAGATCTACGAGCTCGGCGTCGGCAAGCAGCAGCTGGTGGAGATCGCGAAGGCACTGGCCAAGGAGGTCAAGCTCCTCATCCTCGACGAGCCGACCGCCGCCCTCAACGACGACGACTCGGCGCACCTGCTCGACCTCATCGACCAGCTGCGCACGCAGGGCATCACGTGCATCATCATCAGCCACAAGCTCAAAGAGGTGCTGCGCATCGCGGATCGCATCACGATCATCCGCGACGGCCGCACCATCGAGACGATGCACCGCTCCGACCCCGACACCGACGAGGGGCGCATCATCCGCGCCATGGTCGGCCGCGACCTCAACAGCCTGTTCCCGCCGCGCGAACCCGACATCGGCGAAGAGCTGTTCCGCGTCGAGAACTGGACCGTGCACCACCCCGTCGACACCGAGCGCGTCGTCATCCAGGACGCGTCGTTCATGGTGCGCGCGGGCGAGATCGTCGGCTTCGCCGGTCTCATGGGCGCCGGTCGCACCGAACTCGCGATGAGCATCTTCGGTCGCATGTACGGCACCGGCATCTCGGGCGAGGTCTACAAGAACGGTCAGCAGATCGACGTGCGCACCGTCGACGCGGCGATCAAGCACGGCATCGCCTACGCGACGGAGGACCGCAAGAAGTACGGTCTCAACCTCATCGGCGACATCCAGGTCAACGTGTCGGCATCCGCTCTGGCCCGCCTCGCCCGCCTGGGCGTGGTCGACCGCTATCGCGAGTACAAGGTCGCCGACTCCTACCGCTACAAGATGAACATCAAGGCGCCCAGCGTCGCCGCGATCACCGGGCGCCTCTCCGGCGGGAACCAGCAGAAGGTGGTCCTGTCGAAGTGGATGTTCACCGGACCCGACGTGCTGATCCTCGACGAGCCCACCCGCGGCATCGACGTCGGGGCCAAGTACGAGATCTACGGGATCATCAACGAGCTCGCGGCCCAGGGCAAGGCCGTCATCGTCATCTCGTCGGAGCTGCCCGAGGTCATCGGCCTCTCCGACCGCATCTACACCATCTCCGAGGGACGCATCACGGCCGAGGTCAGCCGCGACGACGCGACGCAGGAGACCCTCATGCGGCACATGACCGCCGGAAGGAACTGACAGCAATGGCCACCGCATCCACCCAGACGGTCGAGGCGCCGACGCAACCGGGTCCGCGCCGCCGCGGCATCCTGTCGCGCATCAACTTCCGTCAGTTCGGCATCCTCGCCGCTCTCGTCATCATCATCGTGTTGTTCCAGGTGCTCACGGGCGGGCGCCTGCTCATGCCGGGCAACGTCAACAACCTCATCCAGCAGAACGCCTATGTGCTGATCCTCGCGATCGGCATGGTGATGGTGATCATCGCCGGCCACATCGATTTGTCGGTCGGTTCGGTCGTCGCGATGGTCGGCGCCATCGCCGCGATCGCGATGAATCAATGGGGTCTGCCCTGGTTCGTCGCCGTACTGCTCTCGCTCGTCGTCGGTGCCGTGGTCGGTGCGTGGCAGGGCTTCTGGGTCGCTTTCGTCGGCATCCCGGCGTTCATCGTCACCCTGGCCGGCATGCTGCTCTTCCGCGGCCTCACGCTCGTGCTCCTCACCGGTGGCACGATCAGCGGCCTCCCCGACGGCTTCACCGCGATCGGCGCCGGCTGGCTGCCGCCGTTCCTGGGCTACCTCGGCAACTGGGACTCCCTGACCCTCGTGCTGGGCGCGATCGCGTGCGTGCTGCTGATCGTCCAGCAGCTGCGTACCCGGGCCACACTGCGCCGCCTCGAACTGCCCCGCGAGCTCGCGTGGTCGTTCTGGCTCAAGAACGCCATCGCGGTCGTCGCGATCATGGCGGTCGCCTTCACGATCGCCGCCTACAACGGCACCCCGATCGTGCTGATCATCCTCGCCGTGCTCGTGCTGGCATACACGTTCGTGCTTAACCGCACCACGTTCGGTCGCCACATCTACGCGATGGGCGGCAATCTCTTCGCCGCCGTGATGAGCGGCGTGAAGACGAAGTGGGTCAACTTCTTCATCTTCGTGAACATGGGCGTGCTCGCGGGCCTCGCCGCGGTGGTCAGCACCGCTCGCGCCGGTGGCGCCGTGGCATCCGCCGGTCAGAACTACGAACTGGATGCCATCGCCGCGGTGTTCATCGGCGGCGCCGCCGTGCAGGGCGGCATCGGAACGGTCGTGGGCGCGGTCGTCGGTGGCCTCGTCATGGGCGTGCTGAACATGGGCCTGTCGATCCTGAGCGTGGACGCCGCCTGGCAGATGGCCATCAAGGGCATCGTGCTGCTCCTGGCGGTCGCCTTCGACATCTTCAACAAGCGCCGCAACGGCGGTGTCTGACCGGATGGGGAGCGCGGCCCCGGGGCCCGCTCCCCATCCGCGTCGCCGCTTCACCCGCCGCGTGCTCCGCTGCGTTTCTCGTCCGTGTGACTCCGATGGGATGATGGGGGAGGTGCTCCCCTCATGACCCCTGCCGTGTTCGAGCCCGCGACCCCGCTCGCGCCCCCGGCCGGTCGTACGACGAACGACCTGATCCGGCAGCAGAACCTCGCGTCGGTGCTCGCGCTGCTCCACTCTCGGGGAGCGCTCTCACGCGCGCAGCTGGGGGCGATGACGGGGCTGAACCGCTCCACCGTCACCGGGCTCATCATGGAGCTCACCGAGCTCGGCCTCGTGCGCGAGGCGCCGAGCGGGGAGCGCACCGGCAAGGTCGGGCGCCCGACCCTCGACCTCGAGCCGGACGACCACGTCGCCGCCCTCAGTGTGCGGGCCGAACCCCACGCGGTCACCGTCGCGCTCGTCGGTCTCGGGGGAGTGGTCCACGCCCGACTCCGACACGACACGGCCTCGGCGCCCTCGCCCCGCCGCTTCGTGCAGATCGTCGCGTCGTCGGTCGAGGCGATGCGCGCCGACATCGACCGGCACTACCGCGTGGTGGGGGCGGGTCTCGCCGTGCCCGGGCTCGTCAACGCCAACGGCTCCGTGCTCGTCTCGCCCACTCTCGGCTGGCGGCGCGATCCGGTGTCCGCTCGGCTGAGCGACGAGCTCGGGATGCCGGTGACCGCGGGCAACGACGCCAGCATCGGCGCCCTGGCCGAGTCGCGTTTCGGGGTCGGGGTGGGCGTCGGCAACCTGCTCTACCTCGGTGGCGCCATGCACAGCATCGGCGGCGGCCTCATCATCGACGGCACCCTGCTGCGCGGCACCTCCGGCTATGCCGGGGAGCTCGGGCACACCGTCGTCGACCCGCGGGGTCGCGCGTGCGTGTGCGGACGTCGAGGGTGCCTCGAGGCCGAGGTCAGTCTCGACATCCTCGAACCGCTGCTGGGCCGTCGCAAGCTCGACGAAGACGAACTCGACGTGGAGCTCGGCGTCGCCCGCAACCCGCGCGTGATGACCGAGGTCACGCGTCAGGTCGAGATGCTCTCGCTCGCCCTGACCAACTTCGTCAACGCCTTCGCCCCCGAGACCGTGGTGCTCTCCGGGTACCTCGGGGCGCTGCTCTCGGTGAGCCGTGAGCGTCTCGCCGATGCCGTCCGCGTGCATCCCCTCGGTGCCGAGGGTCGCACCATCCGGCTCGAGCGTGCGCACCTGCGGTCGCGGCTCATGCTCATCGGCCCGGCGGAACTCGCCTTCGCCGACCTGCTGTCGAACCCGGCGGGCTTCCGCGGCTGACCGCCGTGGCCCGCCGTCGCCTCGCGGCCTCGCGCCCCGTCCCCCCGCGCCCGCGCCCCGGCGAATCCCCGTCGAGTGTCCAGGACGCGCCGCATCCGCTGGACGGCGGCGGCGTGTCCTGGACACTCAACGGGTGAGGGGGCGGGGGCGTCAGCCGCCGAGCACGACGTTCAGCGGCTCCTCGCCCGCGGCGAGGCGTTCGATCTGACGGCGGACCAGGCGCGCGATGCGCGGGCGCATGGCATCCGTCGCCCCTCCCACGTGCGGGGCGATGAGCACGCCCGGAAGGCTCCACAACGGGTGGCCCTCGGGCAGCGGCTCGGGGTCGGTGACGTCGAGCGCCGCACGGATGCGACCGCGCCGCACGTGGTCGACCAGAGCGTCCGTGTCGACCAGCGGTCCACGTCCGACGTTCACGACGAGCGCGCCGTCGGGCAGGGCCGAGAGTGCCGCGTCGTCGAGGATGTGGCGCGTGGAGTCGCCGCCGGGGAGCGAGGCGATGACGATGTCGGTGTCGGCGAGAACCTCGGCGAGCTTGCCGAGGGGGAACACCTCGACGTCGTCCTGCAACCGGCCGTGTGAGGCGACGGCGCGCAGGTGCACCTCGAAGGGCTTCAGGCGCGCGGCGATCGCGCGGCCCACCCCGCCGAAGCCCAGCAGGGTGACGCGGGCGTCGGCGAGGCCGGGCGCCCCGCCGCCGGTCCACTCGCCGCGGTCCTGGGCGCGCACGAACTCGGGCAGCCGACGTCGAGCGGCGAGGGTGAGGGCCACGGCGAGCTCCGAGGTCGCCGTCTCGTGCACGCTCGCCGCATTGGCGAAGACGAGTCCCTCGGGCAGTCGTCCCTCGACGTTGTCGTACCCGATCGACTGGCTCTGCACGAGCCCCACCTCGATCTCGCGCAGACGCTCGATCACGCCGGTCATCGACATGTACGGCGGCACCACCATGTCGAAGCGTTCTCGGGGAGCGGCATCCTGCATGTCCCACACGACCACCTCGACGCCGTCGGGCAGTGCGCCCAGGTCGTCGCGCAGCTGGGGGGTGGGCACGGACACGAGAAGAGGGGTGGAGGTCGTCACCCGATCGACGCTACCCGCGGATCCCGCGGCGGGGAGGAGTCTTGCGCGCGGCGGCCGACGTGCACGCCCACCGGCACGTCGTAGGCGAGGTACTCCGCGAGCAGGCGGTCGGAGTCGCGCTCGAACAGGCGACGCGAGAGGGCGGCGGCGAGCTTCGTGGCGCCGCCGACGAGGCCGGGGATCTGATGGCTCAGCATGCCCTGGCTGATCCGCGCACCGTGGTTGAACATGTGGATGCGCGACAGCGCCGAACGGCCGGGCGCACTTCGGCTGACGAGCCCGAAGCCGTCGTCGAGGTACGGGAACGCCGCCAGCCCCGGGTTCTGCGCGATCTGCGCGGGCGACAGGCGATCGCTCCACCGCGCGGCGTCCGCGGCGACGCCCGCCAGCTCGGGGCGCCGTTCCAGGTCGGCCACGATCCCCGTCGCCGCGAGCACGACGTCGTAGTGATGGATGCCGTGCGGCGTCGCCACCGCGATGTCGCGGCCCGTCCACGACACGCTCTCCCACGGCGAGGAGGTGAGGAAGCGGAACGTGTCGAACGCGTGCGCCCGCCACAGCGCGTTCTGCGTCGCGGGCTGGTCGACGGCGGAGAGGTGCACGTTGAACGCCCATTTCTGCGCGTCGGTGAAGGAGCCGTAATTCTCGATGAGTCCGGCGAACTCCATCCAGCGATACGGGCTCACTTGCGGCATCGACGGGCGGCGCATGTGCACGTCGACGCTCGCCGCCCCGTGCTCGAGGGCGGTGGCGGCGTTGTCGAACGCCCCGGTGCCGGCCCCGAGGATGCCGATGCGCAGGCCCGCGAGGGCGGAGAAGTCGATGTCGTCGTGCGTGTGATGGACGCGATCGGCAGGCAGGCCGTCGAGCAGAGGGGGGAGGTGCCGACCGCCCGCGCCCTCGATGCCCGTGGCCAGCACGACGTGCCGGGCGGGCAGCATCCACTCTCCGTCAGGCCCGTCGAGGTGCAGGGTCAGGGGGTCGTCGGCGCCCCCGACGACGAGGGAGCGCACACGGGTGGATGCGACCGTGGTCACGGCCGAGGCGTCGCGGTACCAATGCAGGAAGCCCTGCCACGCCACCGTCGGGAAGTACTCGATGGCCTCCCAGGCCGCGTCGCCGTAGACGGCCTCGAACCACGCCCGCGGGCTCACCGCGGGGGTGCCCCATGTCGGCCACGCGATGTCCTTCGGGGTGCGCAGCGTGTGCATGCGCGCGTAGGTGGTCCACGGGCCGGCCGCGTCGGCGGGGGCTGCGTCGATCACGACGACGTCGTCGATGCCGCGGCGCCGCAGGCCCCGGGCGAGGACCAGACCGGCTTGACCGGCGCCGACGATGACCACCGGGCGCACGCCGTCGCGGGTGCCGGCCCACGAGCGTCCGTCCCCGGCGCTCAGCTCCGCCTGGTGCGCGGCGTCTCGTTCGAGCGACGCCAGGCGTGCGGCGGCGTCGGGGAGGGGGGTGAGCACCCTCACTCCCCGTCGATCACGACGCGCACACCGTAGGCGTCGTCGAGACGGTGGTTGTGGTGGTCCGAGACGTTGGTGTCGTCGAGCTCGAGGTTGACGAAGTCCATGCTCGGGTCGGCGAAGAACGGGCCTGCGTGCCAGGTGCCCTTGCGCATCGTGACGGCGGTGCGCGGCGGGATGCGGAAGGCCCGCAGGTCGCCGAGCGCGGGCTCGTCGATGCCGGGGGCGGCGACGGCGAGGGTCCACTCGACGTCGCCGACGGCCATCAGCGTCTGCGTCGTCTCGAGGTGACGGGTCACCCGCACGAATTCGGCGGGCTTGTCGTCGAGGTGCATGAGGTAGAAGCGCGGGATACCGCCCGACACGTCGAGCACGGCCTCCTCGGCGGTGAACGGAGTGCCGTCCTCCAGGGGGATCAGGACGACGCCGAAGGCCTCGAAGGCCTCGGCGGAGACGACCTCGGATCGCAGGGGGTGGACGGTCAGGGTGTCGGTCATGACGGCTCGCTTTCGTCGGGTGACCCTGACGTTACGCTTGTCCAACAAGGCGCTGAACCGCTTGTCGGACAAGTTCACCGTGCTGTTACGCGTCCGAAACGCTCACGCCCGCACGCGCCGGATCAGCGCGTTGCGCAGCCCCGGGGGTGCGGGGAGCTGAACCTCGCGCGACCAGTAGCCGATGGCGTCGTCGGCGCCGTACCCGCAGTATGTCATCTCGATGACCGGCGTCGCGGGTGTCGACGACAGCAGGGCCGCGCGTTCGGCATCCAGGCCGCTCGCCTCGATCCACAGCGTCTCCCATGCCACGCGCACGCCGTTCGCGGCTTCCGCCAGAGCGAAGACCGGGCTGTGGGGGTCGAGCTCCCCCTCGCGCGTGATGGGCACGAGGTCCTCGGCGAGGGCGTACGGCTCCCCATCGACGCGCCACATCTTCACCGTGCGCAGCACGCTCGTGCCGTCGGGGAGATCGTCGAATCGATCGATGCCGGGAGTCAGCATGACGCGCTCGGACGACACCAGGTCGAGGGCCGCGTCGTAACCGGCGGAACGGATCGACAGGAGATGGTCGAACTGCTGGTCGATGCGGCGCCCGACGCCCGGCAGTCGCCGGTTCGGCGAGGTGCGCGCCCCTTGCGTGCGGTGGACGTATCCGCGCTCTTCGAGGCGGATCAGCGCCTCGCGCACCGAGTTGCGACTCGCGCCGGTCAGCTCGGCCAGGCGCGGCTCGGACGGCAGGGTGTCGGCATCCGCTCGCCAGAGGTGCAGGATGCGATCGATCAGCGCGTCCTGATCGGGGGCGCGCTTGTCGGTCACGGCGGGGCCGGGTCAGGCGGCGGCGTTCACCGCGGCGGCGATGGCCGACGTGAAGAAGCCGAGGCCGTCGACGCCCGAGCGCATCGCTGCGGCGGTGCCCGGGCCGAAGCCGGGCTCGACCGCGTGCTCGGGGTGGGGCATGAGTCCCACGACGTTGCCGCGCTCGTTGGTGAGGCCGGCGATGTCGTCGAGGGAGCCGTTCGGGTTGACGCCGACGTAGCGGAAGGCGACGAGGCCCTCCCCGTTCACGCGGGCCAGGGTCTCGGCATCCGCGATGTATCCGCCGTCGGCGTTCTTCAGCGGGATGACGATCTCGTCGCCCTCGGAGAAGTCGCTGGTCCACGCCGTCGAGGCGTTCTCGACGCGCAGGCGCTGGTCGCGACGGATGAACTGCTGGTGGGCGTTGCGGATGAGGCCACCGGGCAGCAGGTGCGCCTCGACCAGCATCTGGAAGCCGTTGCAGATGCCCAGGACGGGCATGCCCTTGGCTGCCGCGTCTTTGACCTCGGCCATGATCGGCGCGAATGCGGCGATGGCGCCGGCGCGCAGGTAGTCGCCGTAGCTGAAGCCGCCGGGCAGCACGAGGGCGTCGACGCCCTTCAGGTCGTGCTCACCGTGCCAGAGCGCGACGGGCTCGCCACCGGCGAGGCGGATCGCGCGCTGCGCGTCGCGGTCGTCGAGGGAGCCGGGGAAGGTGATGACCCCGATGCGTGCGGTCACCGCTCGATGACCTCGATGTTGACGACGTCTTCGATGACGGCGTTCGAGAGCATCTCGTCGGCGAGCTCGCGGGCCCGGGCGAGCGTGGCCTCGTCGACCTCGCCCTCGACGGTGAGCTCGAAACGCTTGCCGATGCGGACGTCGGAGAAGCGGTTCTCGCCGAGCCGCGAGAGGGCGCCGGCGACGGCCTTCCCCTGCGGGTCGAGAAGCTCGGCCTTGGGCATGACGTCGACGACGATGGTGGGCACTGCAGCTCCAGAAGTCGGGTGGCGTTGTGGAAGTCATCTTACGCGAGCGCGCCGACGCCTCGTGGTGCGGGGTGCGCTGCGGTGGTGGGGGTGTGGTGGGGCGCGCCACGGGCCCGCGGACCGCCGCCGGGTGGAGTGCGGCGGGAGGGGGCGTCGCGCCGCTCCACCCCCGGGTGTGAATGCTCGCAGCAGGGATGAACGCCGCGCCTGGGGGTTTCCCCTGACGGCGGGCTTTTCCTGACCCGAACACTCCCCGGTCTCGGGCCGGTAACGGTATGGGAGCGCTCCCTTGACGCCGTGGGAGCGATCCCATACTCTCGACCCGATCGGTGAGAGCCCTCCCACAGCGACTGCTCACACCGCTTCACACCCACCACAAAGGAGTGATCTGTGAACACCCATGCCCTGCGCCGGACCGCGCTCGTCGCCGCGGTCGCGTCCACCTCCGCCCTCGTCCTCGCCGGTTGCTCCGGCGCCGGGGGCTCCGCCTCGGGCGGAGACGGCGACGTGACCCTCACCATCGCCACCTTCAACGACTTCGGCTACACCGACGCGCTCCTGCAGGAGTACATGGACGCGCATCCGAACGTGAAGATCGTGCACAACAAGGCGGCCACCAGCAACGAGGCCCGCGAGAACTACTTCCAGAAGCTCGGCAAGACCGGCCTCGCCGACATCGAGGCCATCGAGGTCGACTGGCTGCCCGAGGTCATGGAGTACGCCGACCTGCTCGCGCCCGTTCCCGACGACCTCAAGAGCCGTTGGCTCGACTACAAGGTCGAGGCCGCCACCAGCGCGGACGGCAAGCTCGTCGGCTACGGAACCGACATCGGTCCCGAGGGCGTCTGCTACCGCTCCGACCTGTTCGCCGCGGCGGGGCTGCCCACCGACCGCGCCGAGGTCGCCGCGATGCTCGAGGGCGACTGGTCGACCTACTTCGCGGCGGGCGACACGTACGTCGCCGCCACGGGCAAGGCCTTCTTCGACTCCGCCGGCGGCACGTACCAGGGCGCGATCAACCAGGTCGAGGCCGCGTACGAGAACCCGGATGACGGGTCGATCACCGCCACGAGCAACCCCGAGGTCAAGAAGATCTACGACCAAGTGCTCGCCGCCAGCGCCACGCAGTCCGCCCACCTCGGTCAGTGGTCCGACGACTGGTTCGCGGGCCTGTCGAACGGCGCGTTCGCCACGATGCTCTGCCCCGGCTGGATGCTCGGCGTGATCGAGGGCAACGCCCCCGAGGTGAAGGGCTGGGACATCGCGAACGTCTTCCCCGGCGGCGCGGGCAACTGGGGCGGTTCGTACCTGACCGTCCCCGGCAACGGCAAGAACGTCGAAGCCGCGCAGGAGCTCGCCGACTGGCTGACCGACCCCGAGACCCAGGTGAAGGCGTTCGAGAACGCCGGCACGTTCCCGAGCCAGACCGACGCGCTGAAGGCCGACGCCCTCACCGGCAGCGTCAACGCGTACTTCAACGACGCTCCGGTCGGCGAGATGCTCTCCGAGCGCGCCCAGGCCGTGAAGGTCTCTCCCTTCAAGGGCCAGTTCTACTTCCAGATCAACGACGCGATGCAGAAGGCCCTGACCCGCGTCGAGGACGGAACGCAGAGCGCCGCCGACTCGTGGAAGCAGTGGGCGACCGAGGTCGACGCCCTGTCCTGACCCCGCGATCGGATGCCAGGGGCCGCGGCCTCGCGCCCCTGGCATCCGTCGCCCGTCCCCTTCTCGCGTGAGGGGTCGAGACCCGTCGCTCCCGCATCGTCGCGGGCGACGGCTTCCGGCCCCTCGCGCAACGGAAACGGAGCACAGATCGTGACCAGCACACTCGAACGCCCCACGGGGGGCGCGGCGCCGCAGACGCGCGCCCGCGAACCCCGACGCGTGGGATTCAGCACGCGCCGCAGCACGTGGGACCTCAAGCTCTCGCCCTACCTCTACATCTCGCCGTTCTTCATCCTGTTCGCGATCACGGGGCTCTTCCCCATCGCGTACACCGCCGTGATCTCGTTCATGGACTGGGACCTGGTGCGCAACTCCGGCGAGTTCATCGGCTTCGACCAGTACGCGTGGGTGCTCTCGCAGCCCAAGTTCTGGATCGCGCTGCGCAACACCTTCAGCATCTTCCTGCTCTCCAGCGTCCCGCAGCTGATCATCGCCATCTTCATCGCCGCGATGCTCGACCAGAACATCCGCGCCAAGACCTTCTGGCGCATGAGCGTGCTGATCCCCTACGTGATGGCGCCGGTGGCCGTCGCCCTCATCTTCAGCAACATGTTCGGCGACCAGTACGGCGTCGTGAACACCACCCTGCAGAACCTGGGCCTGCCCGCGGTGCCGTGGCATTCCGACGCGTTCGCGAGCCACATCGCCATCGCGACGATGGTCAACTTCCGGTGGACCGGGTACAACACCCTCATCCTGCTCGCCGCGATGCAGGCGATCCCGCGCGAGTACTACGAGGCCGCGACGGTCGACGGCGCCGGCAAGATCCGCCAGTTCTTCTCCATCACGTTGCCCAGCCTCAAGCCCACCCTGATCTTCGTCATCATCACCGCGACGATCGGCGGACTGCAGATCTTCGACGAGCCGCGCATGTACGACCAGTACGGCACGGGCGGAGCCGACAACCAGTGGCTCACCGTGACCCTGTGGCTCTACAACGTCGGCTGGGGGGAGTGGAACTTCGGCCGCGCCGCGGCCCTCGCGTGGATCCTGTTCCTGATCATCCTCGCCATCGGCGCGATCAACATGGTCGTCACGCGTTCGCTCGTGCGCGACGACGGCAGCCGCGATCCCCGCAGCCGCCGCGAGCGGCGGGCGCAGGCCCGGGCCGCCGAAGAACGATTGAGGGCGGATGCCGCGTCGGTCGGCATCCGCGGAGAGGAGACGCGTCGATGACCGCCGTGAACGCCGCACCCGTCCCGATCGTGGAACGCGACACCCCGTCGCCTTCGCGCCGCCGCCCGCGTCCGGTGCGCGGATCGCGCCCCGGCTGGATCGTCTACGCGAGCCTCGGTGCGGTGCTGCTGGCCAGTGTCTTCCCCTTCTACTGGTCGCTGTTGATCGGCTCGGGCGACTCCTCCACCATCCGCGACGCGAACCGCTCGTGGATCCCGGGCGGGAACTTCTTCACCAACGCCGCCGCCGTGATCGGCGACTCCGCGGTCAACTTCTGGCCCGCGCTGCTGAACTCGATCATCAGCTCCGGCCTGATCGCGGCATCCGTCGTCTTCTTCTCCACCCTGGCGGGATGGGCGTTCGCGAAGCTGCGTTTCCGCGGCGGGCCGTGGCTGCTGGTCTTCGTCGTCGGGACGATGGCGGTGCCGATGCAGCTGGGCGTGGTCCCGCTCTACATCCTCTTCAGCGAGCTCGGGTGGACCGGGCAGCTCGGCGCGATCATCATCCCCGCCCTCACGAGTGCGTTCGGGGTGTTCTGGATGACGCAGTATCTGCGTCAGGCCGTGCCCGACGAGCTCATCGAGGCGGCCCGTGTCGACGGGGCGAGTTCGTTCCGCACCTTCCTCACGGTGGGCGTGCCCGCCGCGCGCCCTGCGGCGGCGATGCTCGGCCTGTTCACGTTCGTGAGCGCCTGGAACAACTTCTTCTGGCCGTTCATCGTGCTCGACCGCCAGAACCCGACCCTGCCGGTGGCCCTGTCGCTGCTGCAGTCCAACTACTTCGTCGACTACTCGATCGTCCTCGCGGGCGTGCTCCTGTCGACGATCCCGCTGCTGCTGCTGTTCGTCTTCGCGGGCAAGCAGCTGGTCAGTGGCATCATGCAAGGGGCGGTCAAGGGATGACCCTCGCGCCCACGGAAGGAACCCGATCCATGTCCACCACCCGTTCGTTCCCCGACGGCTTCCTCTTCGGCGCCGCGACCGCCGCCTACCAGATCGAGGGCGCCGCTTTCGAAGACGGCCGCACCGCGTCGATCTGGGACGCGTTCAGCCGCGTCCCCGATGCCGTCATCAACGCCGACAACGGCGATGTCGCGTGCGATCACTACCACCGCTACGCCGACGACGTGCAGCTGATGAAGCAGCTCGGCCTGCAGACGTACCGCTTCTCGACCTCGTGGTCGCGCGTGCGCCCCGACGGCGGCGCGCTCAACGCGAAGGGCGTCGACTTCTACAAGCGCCTCGTCGACGAACTGCTCGATGCCGGCATCCTGCCCTGGCTCACCCTGTACCACTGGGACCTCCCGCAGGCCCTGCAGGAGCGGGGCGGGTGGACCGTGCGCGAGACGAGCGACCGCTTCACCGAGTACGCGCTCGACATGCACGACGCCCTCGGCGACCGCGTCGACGTGTGGACCACGCTGAACGAGCCCTGGTGCTCGTCGTTCCTCAGCTACACCGCGGGCATCCACGCCCCGGGGCACTACTCGCAGGCCGAGGGGATGCTCGCAGCCCACCACCTGCTCCTCGGTCATGGGCAGACCGTGCGCGAGCTGCGGGCGCGCGACTCCTCGCTCAACCTCGGCATCACGCTGAACCTCACGGTGGCGGATGCCGTGAATCCGGCCGACCCCGCCGACCTCGACGCCGCACGGCGCGTGGACGGGCAGTTCAACCGGTGGTTCCTCGACCCGATCTTCCGCGGCTCGTACCCGGCCGACATCATCAAGGACTTCCGCGACACCGACGCCGAGGCCGTGGCGCGCTGGCAGGAGGCCGTCCACCCGGGCGACCTCGAGGTCATCTCGACCCCCATCGACTCGCTGGGCGTGAATTACTACCACGGCGAGTTCGTGGGCGGCACGCCGCCCGAGGTCGACCCGCCCGCGGGCGACGCACCCACCACGCGTCCGATCGGTGTGCCGTTCCCGGCGCACGAGAAGCTCTACTGGCACGACCGCGGCCTCCCTCGCACCAACATGGGCTGGGAGGTGCAGCCCGAGGGCCTGACGCGCCTGCTGGAGCGGGTGAGCGAGGAGTACGCCGCCCCCGCCGACGTGGCTCTGTACGTCACCGAGAACGGCGCGGCGTACGACGACGAGGTGGTGGCCGACGACGGCGACGAGCGCGTCCACGACATCGACCGCGTCGAGTTCGTCGAGGCCCACCTCGGGGCCGTCCTCGACGCCGTCGAGCGCGGCGTCGACGTGCGCGGCTACTTCTACTGGTCGCTCATGGACAACTTCGAGTGGGCCTGGGGCTACGCCAAGCGTTTCGGCATCGTGTACGTCGACTACCGGACCCAGGAGCGCGTTCTCAAGGACTCGGGCCGGCAGTACGCTCGCATCATCGCCGAGCGTGCTCTGGCCGCGGTCCCCGCGGTCTAGAGCTCGCTCGCCGGGTACGCCAGGAGGCAGGGCTATGGAGATCGCACCCGTTCGCGGTACCGCCACGATCGAAGAGGTCGCGGCGCGGGCCGGTGTCTCCCGCTCGACGGTGTCACGCGTGGTCAACGGTTCCACGGCCGTCTCTCCTGCCGCGCTCGAGGCCGTGCGCCGCGCGATCGACGAACTGCAATACGTTCCGAATCGCGCGGCGCGCTCCCTGGCCAGCCGGCAGACGCGGGCGATCGCACTGGTCATCCCCGAGCAGACCGACCGCTTCTTCGGCGATCCGTTCTTCGCCTCGATCGTGGCCGGAATCGGCGAGGTGATCGGCGACAGCGACTACATCATGAACATGCTGATCGCCAGCGACGACGCCAGCGCGAAGGCGCTCGCTTATCTGCGCGGCGGCAGCGTCGACGGGGCGATCGTGGCCTCGCACCACACCAGCGACACCTTCCTCGACCGCGTCGCCGACGTGGTGCCCGTCGTCTACGGCGGGCGCCCCGCCCGGGTGCGCGCCGACGACTACTACGTCGACGTCGACAACGTCGAGGGCGGCCGGGTCGCGACCTCGTACCTGCTGGCCCGAGGACACCGCCGCATCGCCACGGTGTCGGGTCCGACCGACATGCCCGCCGGCATCGACCGTCTGCAGGGCTTCCGCGACGCGATGGCCGAGGCGGGGCTGCAGCCCGTGGCCGTCGAGAACGGCGATTTCACCGAGGTGGGCGGGGCGCTGGCGATGGCCCGCGTGCTCGCTGCGGGCGAGCGCCCCGACGCGGTCTTCGTGGCGAGCGATCTCATGGCGCGCGGTGCCTACACGGTGCTGCGCGAAAAGGGCCTGGAGCCCGGGCGCGACGTCGCCGTGATGGGTTTCGACGACTCCGCGGTGTCGACGGCCCTCAGCCCCGCCCTGACCACGGTGCGGCAGCCCTCGCTCACGCAGGGGCGGTACATGGCATCCGTGCTGCTCGACATCCTCGCCGGGCGGCCGGCTGCGCACGCGACGATCCTGCCCACCGAGGTCATCGAGCGCGGCTCCGCCTGATCACTCCCAGCGTGCGGTGTCGGGGTCGATGCCGTGTGCGCGGGCGCTCGCCTCGATCGCGTCGCGCAGCCACGTGGCGAGCCCGGGGCGGATCGCGTCGTAGTGCGCGGCGAAGCGCGGGTCGGCTGCGTACATGCGGCCGAGGTGCACCTGCATCTGCCGGGTGAGGGGGAAGTACTGCGAGAACACCGTGCGGTGCCGCTCGACGAGCGCGTCGGCCAGCGCGTCACCGGGCTCGACGCCGGAGGCGACGGCGTCCGCGAGCTCCTCCTCGACGGCGGAGACCGCCCGCGTCACCTCCGCCCAGTCGTCGACGGAACGGGATGCCGAGCGCTCGGCGTACTGCTGCCATTGCGGTGATCCGCCATAGGCGTCTCGCGCCTCGGCGGGCCAGCTCGTGTCCCAGCCGGGCCCGAACGTCTCGTGCTGCTCGTCTTCGGAGAGGAGGATGCCGCGCTCCTGCGCCGCGATCATGCGCTCGAGGTCGTCGTCGACGATCTGCAGCTGCGCGATGCGCTGAGCGACGTGGGCCCGCTGGACCCGGAGCTGTGCGGCGACGTCTCCTCCGGGCTCGTCGATCACCGCGCGGATGGCATCCAGGTCGAGACCGAGCTCGCGGTAGACCACGATGCGGCGGAGGCGCTCGAGGTCCTCGTCCGTGTAGAGCCGATAGCCGGCGCTCGAGCGTGCGGCCGGGCGCGCGAGACCGATCTCGTCCCAGTGATGGAGCGTGCGCACGGTGAGACCGAGCCGAGCGGCCGTCTCGCCCACCGGCATCCCCTGCTCACTCATGGGACCCATTGTCGTCGCGCCCGATCCCCACCGACTGCAGGTTGCGGCCTTCGACGGTCGCCGGGTCGAACACCTTGGCCGCGGTGAAGACGACCCGCGCCTTCTCGGGGGTGATCACCTCGACGTCCCGGGTGTTCCACGGGGTCTCGCGCACCTCGGGAACGGCGCCGAGGGCGCGCACCGACGAGACGACGGTGTCGATCTCGTCGAGGACGCAGGCGAAGCTCACGCTGGCGGGCGGGGCGCTCGAGCTCTTCTCGCCGACCACGAGCAGCACGTCCTGGAAGGCCCATCGTCGAAGATGGACCATCTGCCCGGGGATCGCGAACAGCTCGAAGAAACCGAGGCCCCGCGTCCAGAAGTCCACGGATGCCGGCAGGTCGGCGGTCGAGAGGGTGACGAACATGGGCATGCCGTAGATGCCGCGGTACAACGGGGGCGCGACGGCATCCGGTCCGGGAGGGGGCACGGGGCTGACCGCGAAGGCCTCGAAATTCTCGTCCATGGCACCAGCGTCGGCCCTCACGCCGCGTGAGGGTCAAGAGCGTGATGAGGCAGCGCTGCTCTCGGGGCTATGGTGAGCGCAGAGAGCGGTCGGTGCGGGACAGCGCCGTCACGCGGAGGGGGTCTCGCCATGAACCGTGCATTCATCGCCGTGTCGGGCGCGCTGCTGATCGCCGCCGCGGCCCTTCTGACGGGGTGCGTCCCCGAGCCCCCCTCGCCGGCGTCGACCGCGACCGTCGACTCGCCGTCGGCGACCGCCCCGAGCGCCTCGCCGACGGGCTCCGCATCGACCCCGACCCCGACCCCGACGGCCGCGCCGACCGCCCCGACCGGCATCCCGAAATCCTGCGACGATCTCGGCGCGGCGGCGACACGGCAGCAGACGGTGGGGGGCCTGACCGCCCAGCACGCCGACGGGTTCGTGCGGCCGGCACCCGCGAACGCGACGACCGAGCTGTCGTGCAACTGGATCCAGGAGGAGTCGGCCGGCGTTCTGCTCCTCATCAGCACCGCGTCCGCCGCCGAGGTCTCCACCGGGGTCGACGGGCTCGACGCCTAGGGGTACGAGTGCCAGGCCGCGGAGGACTTCGGCGCCCAGTACTGCGTGAAGGCCGGCGGCACGGCGCAGACCGAAGACGTCGTGGTCGCTCGAGACGGCGTGTGGATCTCTCTCGAGACCGTCAACGTCGACGCGCGCGCGTGGCTGTCGGAGATCTCGTCGCAGATCTTCGGCTGACGGTGACGCCTCAGCGTCGCGGCTGCTCCGGCTGCTGGTACACGTCGGGGACGTCGTCTCCGTCGGCATCCACCTCTTCGGCGAGGGCGAGCTGCTTGTAGCGCCGGTTGCGCACGAGCAGCACGGCCGCGGCGAGGACGGATGCGAGCAGCGAGGCCGCCATGATCGCGATCTTCGCGTCGTCGGTGTGCGGGGAGCCGGCCGGGAAGCTGAGCTCGGCGATCAGCAGCGACACCGTGAAGCCGATGCCCGCGAGCAGCCCCACCCCGGCGAGGTCGATCCACTTCAGGGCCGGGTCGAGGCGCACCTTCGTCACGAGCGTGAGCAGGCGCACGCCGAGCAGGATGCCGACCGGCTTGCCGAGCACGAGGCCGGCGACGACGCCGATGGTCACGGGGTCCATCAGGGCGCGGACGATCCCCTCGCCGCCGCCCACGGCGACACCCGCGGCGAAGAACGCGAAGATCGGCACGGCGATGCCGCTGGAGAGCGGACGGAAGCGGTGCTCGAACTGCTCGGCGAGGTCCATGCCGTGGTGCTCCGGTTGGCGCTTGGACGCGGCAACGGGGATGGTGAACGCCAGTGCCACACCGGCGATCGTGGCGTGCACGCCCGAGGCGTGCAGGAACGCCCACGCGGCGAAGCCGATCGGCAGCAGCACGACCCAGGCACCCCACGCGTTGCGCGAGAACCACGCGCGGGCGCGGTGGGCGATGACGCCATAGACGACGACGAGCACGGCGAAGACGCCGAGGGGGAGGAGCTGGATGTCGGTCGTGTAGAAGATCGCGATGATCGCGATCGCGATCAGGTCGTCGACGACCGCGAGCGTCAGCAGGAAGATGCGCAGCGGACCGGGCAGGTGCGAGCCGACGAGGGCGAGGACGGCGACGGCGAACGCGATGTCGGTGGCCGTGGGGATGGCCCACCCCGCCAGCAGACTCGGCTGCGTGTGCACGATCGCGACGTAGATGAGGGCGGGCACGGCGACACCGGCGAAGGCCGCCGTCACGGGGACGATCGCGGTGCCGAATCGGCGGAGGCTGCCCGAGACGATCTCGCGCTTGAGCTCGAGGCCGACCATGAAGAAGAAGACGGCGAGCAGGCCGTCGGCCGCCCACGACCCGACGCTCAGCTCGAGGTGCCAGGGCTCGTAGCCGAAGCGGAAGTCGCGCAGCGCGAAGTACGCGTCGGCGGCGGGGGAGTTGGCCCAGATGATCGCGATGATCGCGGCGACCACGAGCAGCATTCCGCCCACGGACTCCTGACGGAGCAGTGTGGTGACGCGGTGGACTTCGCGGTAGCCCGGCCAGCTCGGCGCGCGCGTGTGGGTTTCGGTCATGGAGGAGGTCCCTTCCGGGGTCGATCGACAGATCGTCGACCAGACTTCCCGACACGCCTCGACCATTCTATCGGCCGTGCGGGCGGCATTCGCCTGGGGCCGGACCATCCGCGAGATCGCAGGTCACGGACGAACGCACACGCCCCGGCAGGTTCGGAACGTGTGCGCTCGTGCGCATCGGATGATCTCGGCACCGGATGCCGCGACCCCGGCGGCTCAGCTCGGGTCGCCGCCCAGCGGGCCGACCGCGGGGATCGGGCCGCCGTCGTCGGCGCCGGTCTTGCGGGCGCGGGCGATCGCGTTGCCGAGGTGGTAGATCACCAGGGCCGCGACCGAGCCGAGCACGATGGCGCCGAGCTGGAAGTCGCCCCACTGCATCGTGAACCCGGCGATCGCGAGCACCAGGGCCACCGCGCCGGTGTACTGGTTGACCGGACGTGAGAAGTCGACGCGGTTGTCGACCCAGATCTTGATGCCGATGATGCCGATGAGCCCGTACAGGGCTGTGGTCACGCCGCCGAGGACGCCCGGCGGGATGGTGTTGAACACCGCGCCCACCTTGGGCGAGAGGCTCAGCACGATCGCGGCGAGACCCGCGACCCAGTAGACCGCGGTCGAGTACACGCGGGTCGCGGCCATCACCCCGATGTTCTCGCCGTACGTCGTCGTGCCCGAGCCGCCGAAGGTTCCCGCGAGCGTCGTGGCGACGCCGTCGGCGATGAGGGCGCGCCCGGTGGAGCGGTTGGCGGTGGCATCCGTCATCGCCGCGACCCCGCGCACGTGTCCGACGTTCTCGGCGACGAGCACCAGGACGACCGGCAGGAACATCGCGATGACCGACCAGGTGGCCGGCTTCGTGAAGTCGGCGATCTCGAAGGTCGGGAGCCCGACCCAGGGGGCCTGCTCCACGACGGAGAAGTCGATGAGGACCTCACCCGTCGTCAGCTGGATGATGACGGTCGCGACGTAGCCCACGATCACGCCGAGGAAGATCGAGATGCGGCCGAGGAAGCCGCGGAACAGCACGCTGAACAGGATGACGGCGACGAGCGTGATGGTGCCGGGCAGGGGCTGCACCTGGAAGTTCGACCACGCCACCGGGGCGAGGTTGAAGCCGATGAGGGCGACGATGGCGCCCGCGACGACCGGCGGCATGACCTTGTCGACCCACCCGAGGCCCGCGAACTGCACGACGAAGCCGATCGCCGTGAGCAGCACGCCGACCGCGACGATGCCCGCGAGGGCGGAACCCGTGCCGGCGGTGGCCGTGGCGGCGGTGATCGGCGCGATGAACGCGAACGACGACCCCAGGTAGCTGGGGAGGCGGTTCTTCGTCACGAGCAGGAACAGCAGGGTTCCCACGCCCGAGAACAGCAGCGTCGTCGACACCGGGAACCCGGTGAGCACCGGCACGAGGAAGGTCGCGCCGAACATCGCGATGACGTGCTGGAGGCCGATCGCGACCGTCGCGCCCCAGTTCAGGCGTTCGCCCGGGGCGACGACGGCTCCGGGTGCGACGGTGCGGCCGTCGCCGTGCAGCTTCCAGCGGAACATGTGTCTCCTTGCGAGGGGCGGTCCCTTCGACAGGCTCAGGGACCTCGTGTGGTGGTGCTCAGGGACCGGGTGGGGTGGGGCTCGGGGGCCTCGTGCGGCAGGGGCGGTGGCTGAACTCGTCGAGGCCTCCGCGGGCGGGTCAGGACGCCGTGAGCAGGCGCAGGAGGGTCGCGTAGCGCTCGCGCGTGCGCTCGACGATCTCGGCGGGGAGGACGGGGGGCTCGCCCTGCTTGTCCCAATTCGCCGACAACCAGTCGCGCACGATCTGCTTGTCGAAGCTCGCCATGCGCTCGGTGGGGGTGGTGCCGGTGCGCCAGGCCTCGGCATCCCAGTACCGGGACGAGTCGGAGGTCAGAACCTCGTCGGCCAGGGTCAGCACGTCGTCGGCGTCGAAGCCGAATTCGAACTTCGTGTCGGCGAGGATCAGCCCGTGGGCCTCGGCGGTCGCGGAGGCGCGGTGGTAGATCTCGAGCGACAGATCACGCAGGGCGGTCGCGGTGTCGGCGCCGACGAGCTCGACGGAGCGTTCGAACGTGATGTTCTCGTCGTGCTCGCCCATCGGAGCCTTCCACGCCGGTGTGTAGAGCGGCTCAGGGAGGCGGTCGCCGTCGTTCAGGCCCTCGGGGAGGGGGATGCCGCACACCGTGCCCGACGCGCGGTACTCGGCCCATCCCGACCCGGTGAGGTAGCCGCGCACGACGCACTCGATCGGCTGCATGTCGAGGGAGCGCACGAGCATCGCGCGCCCCTGTACGGCATCCGGGATCAGGCTCACCGTCTCTTCGCCTTCGAGGCGGCGGTCGGAGACGAGGTGGTTCGGAATCGACGGCCCGCCGTCGCCGCCGGCGAGCTGGTCGAACCACCACAGGCTGAGGGTCGTCAACAGCTCGCCCTTGTCGGGGATGCCGGGTTCGAGCACGTGGTCGAAGGCGCTCACGCGGTCGCTCGCGACGACGAGGAGGTGTGCGGGAGTGGCGTCGGGAGCCGTCTCGGCGGGCACGTAGAGGTCGCGCACCTTGCCGGAGTAGACGTGGCGCCAGCCGGCGAGCTCGAGGGGGGAGGCGGAGGTCACCCGCTCATTATCGCGGGTGCACGCTCGCGTCCACACGGCGCGCTCGCGCGGATTGTCGCACAACGTCTCTCACGGCGCCTGCCCCCCGGGCGAGGAGGGGGCGTTCACTACCCTCGGAGGAATGACCGATGACACCTCCGGACCCGCGGTAGCCATCGATCCTCACGCGGGCAGCCGGCACAAGACCATCCGCGGCTGGGTGTTCTGGCCCGCCGCTGCGATCGCGCTCGCGTTCATCGCTTTCGCGCTGTTCTTCCCCGCGGCGGCCGAGGCCACCTTCACCAGTGTGCAGACGGCCATCGTCTCGACGTTCAATTGGTACTACGTGCTGATCGCGGCGTTCTTCGTCGTCTTCGCCCTCGCGATGGGCTTCAGCCGCTTCGGCAACATCAAGCTCGGCCAGGATGACGACGAGCCCGAGTTCTCGACGATGTCGTGGTTCGCGCTCCTCTTCGCCGCCGGCATGGGGATCGGCCTCGTCTTCTACGGCGTGAGCGAGCCGCTCAGTCACTTCGTCTCTCCTCGCCCCGGCGTCACGGGTACCCCCGGCGAACTCGCGCAGCAGGCCATGTCGCAGACGTTCCTGCACTGGGGCGTGCACGCGTGGTCGATCTACGTCGTGCTGGGTCTCGCGCTGGCCTACGCCTTCCACCGTCGCAAGCGTCCCCGCACCATCCGGTGGGCGCTCGAACCGATCCTCGGTGCGCGCCTCGTGCAGGGCGGCTGGGGCAACGCGGTCGACGTCGCCGCCCTCGTCGGCACGCTCTTCGGCGTGGCGACCTCCCTCGGTCTCGGCGTCATCCAGATCAGTGCGGGGCTCGACTTCCTCGGGGTCGTACCGCCCAGCATCATCAGCCAGGCCGTGATCATCGGCATCATCACCGGCTTCGTCCTGTTCTCGCTGCTGTCCGGCGTCGGCAAGGGCATGAAGTGGCTCTCGAACATCAACCTCGTGCTCGCCGGGCTGCTGATGCTCTTCCTGCTCTTCGTCGGCCCCACCGAGTTCCTGCTCCGCGACGTCGTGCAGTCCATCGGCAACTACATCCAGAGCTTCGTCGGCCTGTCGTTCACCGTCAGCGCCTACGCGGGCGACGACGGCGTGGCCTGGCAGGGCGCGTGGACGGCGTTCTACTGGGGCTGGTGGATCTCGTGGGCCCCCTTCGTGGGCATCTTCATCGCGCGCATCTCGCGCGGGCGCACCGTACGCGAGTTCGTGGTCGGTGTGATCCTCGTGCCCACGCTCGTCGGCATCCTGTGGTTCACCGTGCTCGGCGGGACCGCGATCTACGGCGAACTGACCGGTACGGCCTCGTACACCGGTGCGGACGGGTCGGTCGATGTCTCGACGGCGCTGTTCCAGATGCTCGAGGGGGTTCCGGGTTCGGCCGTGCTGATCATCGGCTTCCTCATCCTCATCGCCGTGTTCTTCGTGACCTCGGCGGACTCGGGAGCTCTGGTGATGAGCATGATCGCCACCGGCGGCGAGGAGGAGCCCAAGAAATGGGTGCGCGTGTTCTTCGCCCTCGCCACCGCCGTGATCGCCTTCGCCCTCCTCATCGCGGGTGGACTCCAGGCGCTGCAGACGGCGGCGATCAGCATCGCGCTGCCCTTCAGCGTCGTGCTCCTCGCGATCTGCTGGGCGACGGTCGTCGCCTTCCGCCGCGAGATGAAGGCGTACGACAGGGCCGAGCGTGCGCAGTTGCGCGACGCGATCGGGCAGCACTACGGCCTCGAGGTCGAGGAGCCCAACCAGCGGGGCATCTTCGGCCTGCCGGCCCGCTGGCGCCACCGCCGGTCCGCCGCGGCGCCGGGCGAGGGCGCCGCCGGCGCGCCCGTCGCCGACAAGGACGCCCCCGAGACGGTGTCCGGGCCGTCCTCGTCAGGCTGAGTCGACTGTTCGACAGGAAGACGCCGCCCCGGTCCGCCGGCGCGGCGTCTTCGTCGTGAGTGGGCGGTGCGCAAGCCCACCGGCCACGGCAACCGCCGGGCGTTGACTGTCCCCGACACGCCGCACCGCGCGTGCGGGGTCGGCGTGTTCTGGACACTCGACGTTCACTTGCGTGGACTCGCGCGGCGGGCGCGTGAGGCGTATAGTCCATGTGGACTAGTCGAGACGGACCACATGAGCGAAGGAGAAGACGGATGCCGGAAAGCACTCGCCTCACGCCCGTCGCGGTCATGATCCTCGCCACCCTCCGCGAGGCGGACATGCACACCTACGAACTCGTGCGCCTGTTGCGCGAGCGAAAGGACGACCGGCTCGTGCCCCTTCAGAAGGGCACGATCTACCACACGGTCGCCCGGCTCGAGCGCGACGGTCTGCTCGCCGAAGCGGGCGTCGACCGCGAGGGGAACCGTCCCGAACGCACCACCTACACGCTGCTCGACGCCGGTCGCCGCGCGGTCGAGGAGTGGGTGCGCACCGAACTGCCGCAGATCGAGCGCTCGACCGACTTCCGCGTCGCGCTCTCCGAGGCGCACAATCTCGAGCGCGACGACGTGGTCGCCCTGCTCGATCGACGCCGTGCCCTGCTCGTCGCCTCGGCGCACGAGCACCGCACGGGCCTGGACGGGGCGGCCCATCGCGGCGTCCCCGAACAGTTCATGGTCGAGGTCCAACGGCAGGCCGCGCTCCTCGACGCCGAACTCGCGTGGCAGGACGCCCTGCGCGCGCGCCTCGCTGACGGCTCCCTCGCCTGGGGCCCCGACGAGATCCCGGAACACTTCACGAAAGAACGCGTCTCGAAGGAGACCACCCCATGACCGATTCCCGCGCCGCATCCGCGGCATCCTCTTCCACCGGATCGACCCGCACCGGGTCGCACGGCACCCCTGCCCGCAGCCCCTGGCCCGCCCTGTGGGCCCTGGTCATCGGCTTCTTCATGATCCTGGTCGACACCACGATCGTCTCGGTGGCCAACCCGGCCATCAAGGCGGCCCTCGATCCGGACACCAACAATCTCGACAACGTCGTGTGGGTCACCAGCGCCTACCTGCTCACGTACGCGGTGCCGCTGCTGATCACCGGCCGCCTCGGCGACCGCTTCGGCCCCAAGAACATCTACCTCGCGGGCCTCGCGATCTTCACCCTCGCTTCGCTCGCGTGCGGTCTCGCCCCCACTCTCGAGGTGCTGATCGTCGCCCGCGCCGTGCAGGGCCTGGGCGCCGCCCTCATGACGCCGCAGACGATGGCGGTCATCACCCGCACCTTCCCGCCCCAGAATCGCGGTGCGGCCATGGGTCTGTGGGGAGCCACCGCCGGTGTGGCGACGCTCGTCGGTCCCCTCGCCGGGGGCCTGCTGGTCGACGGCCTTGGCTGGGAGTGGATCTTCTTCATCAACATCCCCGTCGGCGTCATCGGCTTCATCGCCGCCGTGATCCTGGTCCCGCAGCTCCCGCGCACCGCGCACAAGTTCGACATCCTCGGTGTCGTCCTGAGCGCCGTCGGGCTCTTCCTCATCGTGTTCGGGCTGCAGGAGGGCGAGCACTACGCGTGGGCGGCCTGGATCTGGGGCATGGTCATCGCCGGCGTCGCCGTCATGGCGGTGTTCATCTGGACCCAGGCGCGCAGCACGGGCGAGCCCCTCGTGCCGCTCGATCTGTTCCGGGACCGCAACTTCTCGATCGCCAACCTGGCCATCGCCGCCGTCGGTTTCACGGTGACGAGCATGGCGCTGCCGCAGATGTTCTACCTGCAGCTGGCCCGGGGTCTCACGCCCACCGAATCGGCGCTGCTGCTGGTGCCGCTCGCGATCCTCTCGGGCGTGCTGGCCCCCTTCGCCGGCAAGCTGCTCGATCGCACCGACCCGCGCTTCCTGCTCGTGCCCGGTCTGCTGCTGGTCGGCGGATCGCTGGGACTGTACACGGCGCTCATCCTGAACGACGCCCCGATCTGGGCCTTCCTCATCCCCGCGGCGTTCATGGGCATCGGCAACGCCGGGATGTGGGGCCCGCTGGCGACCACCGCGACGCGCAACCTGCCGCCGCGGCAGGCGGGTGCGGGTGCCGGCATCTACAACACCACTCGCACCGTCGGCTCGGTCATCGGCTCGGCATCCATCGCCGCCTTCATGCAGGCCCGCCTCGAGGCCAACCTGCCGGGGGCAGCGGATGCCGGGGCCAGCTTCGGATCGGGACCGCTCCCGGAGCAGGTGGTCGGCGGATTCTCGCAGGCGATGGGTCAGTCGCTCCTGCTGCCGATCGTCGTGATCGCCGTCGGCCTCGTCGCGGTGCTGTTCATGCGCCGTCCCACGATGATCCGCCCGCACGGTGCTCCGCGCGACGCGGGCTCCGCGCAGCAGACGGCGCAGGCCGCCCCCGCCTCCGCGGGGGAGTAGGACCCGGATGTCGGACGCCGTCACCCCGTGCGGGTGGCGGCGTCCGTCGTTCGTCGGCGCGGCGACCTCACGCGCGCCGCTCGCAGCGCAGCGCTCCGACCGCGCGCTCGCCCCGTGCCTCACGCGTGTGCGTCTCGATCACGTCGAAGCCGACGGCATCCACTCGACGAGCCAGCTCGCCGGCCGGCCACCGCCAGGCGCGCGTGACGGCGTGGTCGAAGGGCTCCCGCGACGTCCCGACGAAGAAGCCGACGAGCAGACCACCACCCGGGCGGGTCACGCGCGCGAACTCCCGCAACGGCGTCGAGATCTCCTCGGGCTCGTGGTGGATGGTCGAGAACCACGAGAGCATGCCGCCGAAGGCGCCGTCCGCCGCGTCGAGTCCGTCGATCGAACCGACATCGAATCGGACACCGGCATGCGCCGACCGTGCGTGCTCCACGAATCGCGGCGCGAGGTCGACCCCACGCGCATCCACGCCGCGGTCGGCCAGGTGTCGCGTCCAGTGGCCGGGGCCGCAGCCCGCATCGAGGACCGGGCCCGAGAGCCCCCCGGCCCACGCGTCGACGATCGCGCGGTCGACCGGGTGCACGGCATCCATCGATCCGAGCGCGGTGATGTATTCGTCGGCTCGGGCCTCGTACGCGATCGCGCTCATCCGTCGAGGGTACGATGCAGGGCGGGGATCGGGTCGGCCACCGAGCACGCGGGAGGCCTGTTACCCCGTCGGAACGCCTCGCCGTCAGGCGGGCGGCGGCGCGGTCGACCCGCGGACGATCAGCTCCGAGGGCAGGACCGCCGCAGCGTCGGGGGTGGTGCCGCTCATCGACTGCAGCAGCAGGTCGACGGCGAGGGCGCCGGACCGGCCGATCGGCATGCGGACGGTGGTGAGGCTGGGGGTGACGGCACCGGCGAGATCGATGTCGTCGATCCCGACGATGCTCACGTCGTCGGGGCATACCCGGCCGAGCTCGCCCATGCCGGCCTCCAGGCCGAGCGCGACGAGATCGTTGTAGGCGATCACGGCGGTGGCCCCGCTCGCGATGGCCGCGGCGGCGTTCGCTCGCCCACCCTGGATCGACGCGGCGTGATTACTCAGGCGGGTGAGGCGGATGCCGAAGCGCTCGCAGGCGCGCGCGACGGTGTTCGCGCGCTGGTCGTCGGCCCAGGAGCCGTGGGGGCCCGAGGCGTAGGCGATGTGCGCGTGTCCGAGGGCGGCGAGGTGCTCGACGGCCTGGCTCGGGCCGCGGTCGGCGTCCATGATCACGCACGAGGCGCCGGGGATCAGTCGGTTGATCACGACATGGGGCGTCTCGCCGATCAGTGAGAGCACCTCCTCCTCGGGCAGGCGCGGGGAGCACAGCACGAGGCCGTCGGCCTTCATCGCGAGCTCGATGGACTCCCGCTCGCGGCGCAGATCTTCGTCGGCGTCGTAGAGCACGATGCGATGGCGCCCGTGCCACGCCTGGCCCTGGATGGCCTTCAGGAGGGTCGCGTAGACCGGGTTCGCGGCATCCGGGACCACGACCGCGATCGTGCGCGTCCCCACCGGAGCCTGGGGGGCCGCGTAGCCCAGCTCGGCGGCGGCGACGCGCACCCGCTCGAGCGTCGCGGGGGCGAGGCGGTCGGGTTCGCCGAACGCGCGGGAGGCCGTGGCGATCGAGACGCCCGCGTGCCGCGCCACCTCGGTGAGATTCGCCGCCATCCGTGCTCCTTCGTGCAGTCCTCCCATCATCGTGCATGTTCTATGAAAACGGTTGACAAGTTTGTACAAACAACGCACACTACTTGTATGCCGATCATCGACGATCCCTTGGGACCGACCGCGAGCCTGCACCGCGGCGCGCGGACGTCCGTCGCCTCTTCTCCCGCCCCGAAAGCCGCCGGCATCCTGCATCTCGGTCTCGGCAGCTTCCACCGGGCCCACCAGGCGGTCTACACCGCTGCGGCCCTCCGCGCCGAGGGCGGGGACTGGGGCATCGTCGGCGTGGCCTCCCGCTCGCGCCGGGTCGTCGACGCGCTGCACGCCCAGGACCACCTCTACGCCGTCGCCACGGTCTCGCCCGAGGCGACGACACTCGACATCCCCGGCGTCCACACCGATTCGTACGTCGCCGCCGCCGATCCGGCCCGAGTGGTCGCCGACCTCTCCGACCCCCGCATCCGGATCGTGACGCTGACGGTGACCGAGAACGGCTACAGCTTCTCGCCCTCGACGCAGCACCTCGACGTGACCGATCCGCGCGTGCAGGCCGACCTCCGCGGCGGCGCACCCATGTCCACCATCGGCCAGCTCGCCCGAGGCCTGCAGGCGCGGGCCTCCGCCGGCGGGGCGCCCCTCTCGATCCTGAGCTGCGACAACCTGCTCTCGAACGGCTCGCACACAGAGAAGCTCGTCCGCGAGTTCCTCCAGGAGCTCCCGGATGCCGAGGGCAGCGACGTCCTGACCTACCTCGACCGTGCCGTGACGTTCCCCTCGAGCATGGTCGACCGCATCGTCCCCTCGACCACCGCCGAGCTGACCGACCGCGTCGCCGGACTGCTCGGTGTGCGCGACGAGGTCCCCGTCCCGGCCGAGCCTTTCACCATGTGGGCCATCGAGGACCGCTTCGCCGGCGGTCGGCCCGCTTGGGAGGCCGGAGGCGCCGTGTTCACCGACGAGGTCGGCGCGTACGAGCAGCTCAAGGTGCGCCTGCTCAACGGCACGCACTCGCTCATCGCCTACCTCGGCGCTCTGCGGGGGGTTCCGACGATCCCGGATGCCATCGCCCTGGCCGACATCGAAGCCGCCGCCGCGGCGGTCCTGCGCGGCGAATACGAGCCCTCGGTCACCGCTCCGGCCGGGGTGGACATCGAGCAGTACGAGCGCGACCTGTTCGCCCGGTGGGGGAACAGCGCGCTGGGGCACCGCACGAGTCAGGTGGGCTCCGACGGATCGGTGAAGCTCGGGCAGCGCATCCCGGGGCCGATCGCCCACGCCCTCGACCGCGGGGAGTTCCCGCACCTCATCGCGCTCACGGTCGCCGCCTACCTCGCCTGCGTCGCCCCGCCGGCCGGCTTCGACCCCGGCCCGCACGCCGAGGCGATGACCGACCCCGCGCGCGAACGGCTCACCGCGGTCCCGACGCGCGACGGGCGCGACCTCGCGCACCGCGCCGTCGTCGACCTGCGGCTGTTCGGCGACGACGTCGCCCATCGGACGGCCTTCGTCGACCGGGTCGGCGACCTCGTCGACACCATCGTGCGGCGCGGCGTCGAGAGCGCGATCGCCGACAGCCTCGCGGCGGCCGGCAGCCTGGCGCACCCCGCGACCTGACCCCCACCCCCGGTGCTCCCCGAGCGCCCCACCACCCCGGCGCTCCCGAAGCGCGAGACGACAGGAAAGAGACGCGATGAAGCTCCTCGCGATCCACGGCGCGGAAGACATCCGCTGGGAAGACCGCCCGACGCCCGAGCCGGGCGAGGGTGAAGTGCGCCTGCGGGTGCGCTACGTCGGCATCTGCGGGTCGGACCTGCACTACTACTTCCACGGCAAGAACGGCGAGTACGCCGTGCGCGAGCCCCTCACCCCGGGCCACGAGCTCTCCGCCGAGGTCGACCTCGACCCCTCCGGGCGCCTCGCGCCGGGGACCCCGGTCACCGTGCACCCTGCACGGTTCGGGCCGGAGGTCACCGGCCTCGAGGACCGCCCGCACCTGCGCGCGGGCGGCGACTACCTCGGCAGCGCCGCGGGGTTCCCGCACCGCCAGGGCGGGGCCGCCGAGATGCTCCTCGTCGAGGAGCACATGATCCGCGTCCTCCCCCCGGGGCTGTCCCTCGAGCGCGCCGCGCTCGCCGAGCCCCTCGCCGTCGCCATCCACGCCGTGGGCCTCACGGGAGATCTGACCGGTAAGCGCGCTCTCGTCATCGGCGCCGGGCCCATCGGCCTGCTCGTCGTCGCCGCGGCCGTGAACGCGGGCGCCGCGATCGTGGGCGCCGGCGATGTCCGGCCCGAGCCTCTGGATCGGGCGCGCGCTCTCGGCGCGACCGAGACCTTCCTCGTGGGCACCGACGCGATCGCCCCCGAGTCGTTCGACGTCGTCTTCGAGTGCTCGGGAGTCGGCGTCGCCCTCACGCAGGCCGTTCGCGCGACCCGCCGCGCCGGCACCGTCGTGCAGGTCGGCATGCTCCCCGACGCCGAGATCGGGGTGAACCTCGCCCCGATGCTCGCGAAGGAGGTCACTCTGCGCGGCGCGTTCCGCTTCTCGACCGAGATCGACGACGCGATCGCCCTGCTGGCCTCCACCGATGCGCTCGACGCGGTCGTCTCGCACGTCCTCCCCGCGACCGACGCGGTGGCCGCGTTCGCCACGGCGCGCGACTCCTCGGCCTCCGCCAAGGTCCTCCTCTCCCTCTGACCCGCTTCACCGAACGATCATCATCACTACGAAGGAGTAATCCGATGAGCAGCTCTTCCGCCCCCGGCGTCGACGCGTCGTCGTCGACGCCCGTCGCCAAGCGGTCCGTGGGCGACCTCGCCCGCGCGGCCGTCTCGGGCTGGCTCGGCACCGCGCTGGAGTTCATGGACTTCCAGCTCTACTCGCTGGCCGCCGCCCTGGTCTTCAGCCAGATCTTCTTCGCCGGGGGCGACGCCGCGATGGCGGTCGTGCTGGCGATGGCCACCTACGGCGTGGGCTACGTGGCCCGCCCGGTCGGCGCGTTCTTCTTCGCCCGCATCGGCGACAAGATCGGTCGCAAGCAGGTGCTGTTCTACACGATCCTGCTCATGGGGGCCGCGACGACGCTGATCGGCGTGCTACCCACGTACGAGCAGGTCGGCATCCTCGCCCCGATCCTCCTCGTCATCCTCCGCCTGGCCCAGGGCTTCGGCGCGGGTGCCGAGATCTCGGGCGCGGGCGTCATGCTCGCCGAGTACGCCCCCGACAACCGTCGCGGCGTCGTGGCCTCGCTGGTCGCCCTGGGCACGAACTGCGGCACGCTGTTCGCCTCGGGCATCTGGGCGATCCTGCTCGCCGTGATGATGGAGAGCGACGTCATCGCGTGGGGGTGGCGCATCCCCTTCATCGGCAGCGCGATCATCATGCTCTTCGCCCTCTGGGTGCGCTTCAACCTCAAGGAGAGCCCGGTCTTCGAGGAGCGCACCGATGTCGTCGACGGCAAGGCGCTCTCGCGCGCCGAGCTGCAGAAGGTCGCCACCGAGACCAACGACATCCGCACGCTCGAGTCGCTGCAGAAGAAGCCCCTCAAGGCCGTGCTCGTGTCGTTCTTCCTCCGCTTCGGCCAGGCCGGCAACTCCGGCATCGTGCAGACCTACCTGATCTCATTCATCACGATCACCCTCGCCATCTCGAAGGAGGTCGGCCCCGAGATCGTCATCGTCTCGTCGCTGATCGGCTTCGTCACCATCCCCGTGGTCGGCTTCCTCGGCGACAGGTTCGGCCGCCGCCGCATGTACATCGTCATGTCCGCGCTGTCGCTGCTGCTGATCGTCCCGACCCTGCTGCTGATCAACTCGCGCGAAGTGGGTGCGATCTTCGTCGGCTACGCGCTGATCCACAACATCTCGGTGCTGGGTCTGGCGTCCATGGAGAACATCTCGATCCCCGAGATCTTCGGCGCCCGCAACCGCTACACCCTCACCGCCGTCGTCCGCGAGATCGCCGCCATCATCGCCACCGGTATCGGCCCCGTCGTCGCCGCCGCGTGGGTGGCCGCCGCCACGGGCAGCATCGTCCCGATCATGGTGCTCATGGGGGTCTTCACCGCCTCGGCCCTGGTCGCCGCGATCGTCGCCCCCGAGTGGACCGGTCGCGACCTGACCGACCCGCGCGCCGCGATGTGACCGCGGGGCGCGACGCCCCGCACCCCGGGCGGGCTCGTGACGGCGAGCCCGCCCGGCATCCCTCTTCCCTCCTCGAGAAAGACCCCGCATGAGCATCGAATCCGTCGACGTCATCGTCACCAGCCCCGGCCGCAACTTCGTCACCCTGAAGGTCACCACCAGCGACGGCGTCGTCGGATGGGGGGATGCCACCCTCAACGGCCGCGAGCTGTCGGTGGCGTCGTACCTCTCCGACCACCTCGCCTCGATGCTCATCGGCCGCGACGAGGACCGCATCGAGGACACCTGGCAGTACCTCTACCGCGGCGCGTACTGGCGCCGCGGACCCGTGACCATGGCCGCGATCGCCGCGGTCGACATGGCGCTGTGGGACATCAAGGCCAAGAAGGCCGGGATGCCGCTCTACCAGCTGCTCGGAGGCGCGAGCCGCGACGGCGTGCGCGTCTACGCCCACGCCTCGGGCACCGACTTCGCCGCGCTTTCGAACGCGATCACCGGCTACCGCGAACTCGGCTTCACCGCCGTGCGTGTGCAGACGGGCGTCCCCGGCCTCGGCCAGATCTACGGCGTCTCGGCCGCGGGCCCGGGCGTGCGCTACGACTACGAGCCGGCCAAGCGCTCAGGCGACCGCCCCGCCGAGGAGACCTGGGACACCCGCCAGTACCTCAACCACATGCCCGGGGTGTTCGCGAAGATCCGCGAGGAGTTCGGCACCGACCTGCGCCTCCTCCACGACGGTCACCACCGCATGTCGCCGATCGAGGCCGCCCGCTTCGCGAAGGACGTCGAGCCCTACGACCTCTTCTGGCTCGAGGACGCCACCCCCGGCGAGGACCAGACGGCGCTGCGCCTCATCCGTCAGCACTCGACGACCCCGCTCGCGATCGGCGAGGTCTTCAACACCGTGTACGACTACCAGACGCTGATCACCGAGCGCCTGATCGACTACGTGCGCTCGGCCGTGACCCACACCGGCGGCATCACCGCGATGAAGAAGCTCCTCGACTTCGCCGCGATCTACGGCATCCGCTCCGGCATCCACGGCCCCACCGACATCTCGCCGGTCGGAATGGCCGCTGCCCTGCACCTGGATCTGGCGATCCACAACTTCGGCATCCAGGAGTACATGCCGCACAACGAGCAGACGCTCGAGGTGTTCCAGACCTCGTTCACCTTCGACAAGGGCTTCCTGCACCCCGGCGACCAGCCCGGTCTTGGCGTCGAGCTCGACGAAGAGGCCGCCGGCGCGTTCGAGTACACGAAGGCGTACCTGCCCGTGAACCGCCTCCTCGACGGGACCGTCCATGACTGGTGAGCTCCCCTCCCGCACCGTCGCCTCGAAGCTCGTCGTCGTCGCCCGGGCGTCCGCCGCGTCGGATTACGCGCCGGTGCTCGCCGCTCTCGCCGAGGCGGGCGTGCAGAGCGTCGAGCTGACGCTCACGACGCCGGGCACCTTCGACGCCTTCGCCGACCTGCGCTCGTCGTTCGACGGCGACCTCGGCATCGGCACGGTCACGAACCTCGATCAGCTCGAGCGCGCGATCGCCGTCGGCGCCGACTACGTCGTCACCCCCATCACCTCGACCGCCCTCGTCGAGCGCGCGGTCGCCGCCGGCATGGCGATCGTCCCGGGTGGTCTCACTCCCACCGAGCTGTTCGCCTCGTGGTCGGCGGGCGCCTCGGCGGTGAAGGTCTTCCCGGCCGGACAGGTCGGCCCGGGGTACCTGAAGGACCTGCGCGGACCGTTCCCCGACATCGCCGTCGTCCCCTCCGGGGGAGTGGATGCCGACTCCGCGGCCGCGTGGCTCGCCGCGGGCGCCGTGGCCGTCAGCGTCGGCGGCCCGCTCCTCGGCGATGCGTTCCGAGGCGGCGACCTCGGCGCGCTCCGCGACCGGGCGAGGCGGTTCGTGGAGGTGTGCGCGTCGTGACGCGCGTCGTCACCCTCGGCGAGACCATGGCGCTCGCCCGCACGACCGAGATCGGCTCGCTCCGGCACGCGTCGGGGCTCGCACTCGGCATCGGTGGGGCCGAGAGCAACGTCGCGGTCGGGCTGCGGCGCCTCGGCGTCGATGCGTCGTGGCTCGGTCGGGTCGGTGACGACCCCCTGGGCGAGCGGATCGCGCGCGAGCTGCGCGGGGAGGGCGTCGACGTCCACGCTCTCGTCGATGCCGGAGCCCCCACGGGCCTGATGATCAAGGAGCGTCCGTCCGCGGCATCCACCGCCGTGCACTACTACCGCCGTGGCTCGGCGGGGTCCCGCGTGAGTGCCGCCGATGTGCCCGACGGGTGGGTCGAAGAGGCGGCGCTGCTGCACGTGACGGGCATCACGCCGTTGCTGTCCGACACCGCCCGCGCCACCGTGCTCGCGGTCGTCGAGCGGGCCCGCGACGCGGGCGTGCCGGTGAGCTTCGACATCAACTACCGTTCGGCGCTCGCCGCCCCCGAGATCGCGGGGCCGCTGCTGCGCGAGATCGCGGAGCACGCGACCCTCGTCTTCGGCGGCGTCGAGGAGCTCGAGCTGCTGGGGCCGGATGCCACCGCCTCGCTCCTCGCGGAAGGGGTCGCACAGGTGGTCGTCAAGCGCGGCCCCGAGGGGGCCGCCGTCTTCACTCCCGACGGCGTGACCGAGGCTCCGGGCTTCGTGATCGAGCCGCTCGACACCGTCGGCGCGGGAGACGCCTTCGTGGCCGGCTATCTCAGCGCCTGGCTCGAGGAGCGGTCGGGCGCGGACGCCCTCGTCCGGGGCAATGCCTGCGGGGCGATGGCCTGTCTCGTGCCCGGCGACTGGGAGGCGGCCCCGACGCGGCGCGACCTCGAGCGCTTCCTCGTCGGCGGTGGGGATCCGGTGCGGCGCTGAGCGTGACAGTCGCGCCGCACTGAGCGGTCCGCGGCCGATCGGTGCGCGGCGGGTGCGGGGCGCCGGGGATGCGGTCGTGTCGGGATGCGATCGAGGCGGCGGAGGCGTGGCCTCGTCGCCCGCTGTCAGTCCTGAGCGACCCTCGCCGCGATGTCGGTGCGGAACTGCCCGCCCTCCAGGCCGATGCGCTCGAGCCCCGCGTAGGCGGCCTCGCGCGCCTCGGAGAAGGTCGTGCCGGTCGCGACGACGGAGAGCACGCGTCCGCCCGTCGCGATCAGTTCGCCGTCGCGGTCGGCCGTGGCCGCGTGCGCGACGTGCACGCCGTCGACTTCCTCGGCCTCGTCGATCCCGGTCAGCACGCGGCCGGTGATCGGCGCTTCGGGGTAGCCCTCGCTCGCGAGCACGACGGTGACGGCGGTGGCCTCGGCGAACGCCGGGCGGGGCTCGTCCTCGAGCGTGCCGGATGCCGCGGCCAGCAGCAGCCGCGACAGCGGGTCGACAAGGCGCGGCAGCACGACCTGCGTCTCGGGGTCGCCGAAGCGGGCGTTGAACTCGATGACCTTGACGCCCTGCTCGGTGAGGATGAGTCCGGCGTAGAGGAGCCCGATGAACGGGGTGCCCTCGGCATCCATCTGCCGGATCACGGGCTCGGCGATCACGCGCGTGACGTGGTCGACGAAGGAGTCCTCGTCGCCGAAGCGGTCCGACAACCAGGGCAGCGGCGAATACGCGCCCATGCCGCCGGTGTTCGGGCCCTCATCGCCGTCGCGCAGGCGCTTGAAGTCCTGCGCGGGGCTGAGGGGGGCGACGTGATCGCCGTCGCTGAGGAAGAAGAGCGAGACCTCGGGCCCGGAGAGGAACTCCTCGATGAGCACGGCACCGGTGGGCAGGTACGTCTCGGCGTGGGCGATCGCGGCGGCGCGGTCACTCGTCACGATCACGCCCTTGCCCGCGGCGAGGCCGTCGGCCTTGACCACGTAAGGCGCCCCGTACGCGTCGAGGGCGGCCTCGACGGAGGCGAGGTCGTGCGCGCGCGCCGAGCGTCCGGTGGGCACGCCCGCGGCATCCATGATGCGCTTGGCGTAGGTCTTGGATCCCTCGAGCTGCGCTGCGGCCCTGCCCGGACCGAAGACCGGGATGCCGTGTGCGCGCAGCGGATCCGCCACGCCCGCGACGAGCGGGGCCTCGGGTCCGACGACGACGAGGTCGATGGCCTCGTCCTTCGCGAAGGTCAGCACCGCGGTGGGGTCGAGGGGGTCGAGGCCGACCAGGTGCGCTTCGCGCGCGATGCCGGCGTTGCCCGGCGCGGCGAAGATCGCGTGCGAAGCCTCTTCGGAGCGCAGGGCGAGGATGATGGCGTGCTCGCGCGCGCCCGAACCGAGGACCAGGATTCTCACGCGGCCAGCCTACCGAGCGGCGGGCGTCGGCTCCGGCGAGGGTTCGCGGGCGCAGACTGCGTGATGCGCGCGACCTCGGTCGGCAAGGGCGCGGGGGAGCTGAGTTCGCGCAGATCGCCGACGTCATGCGGGGAGCCGCGCCGGAACCGCCGCGCCCCGATCGCAGCGCCCCTGCCCGCCCCTTGGGCCGTCCCGCCGCTCCGCCCGTGGCGTCGCCCATGGCCCGCCCCCGTCGTCCCCGAGTAGCGTGGATGCCATGCCTCCCCGCCGTATCGAGACCGGAGACGGACGCGCCGCGCTCGCCGCCGTGGCCGCCGGAGACGCTCCCCGCCCGGCGACCGCCACCGCGGTGCGCTACCTGCTGCAGCTGCTGGCGGAGAAGGCGCCGGGCAACTCCGTCGAGATGCGCGTACCGCCCTTCGGCGCCGTGCAGGTGATCGAGGGCCCGCGCCACACCCGCGGCACTCCGCCCAACGTCGTCGAGACCGATGCCGCGACCTGGATCGCCGTCGCCACCGGCGAGGAGCACTGGACGGATGCCGTCACCGCCGGCCGCATCGTGGCATCCGGGGTGCGCGCCGACCTGAGCGCGCTGCTTCCCCTGCGGCCGTAGGCCCTCGGCCTCCATCCCTGCCCTCTCCGTCCGGCCCGCCGCCGGTGCCTCGACGCCGAAGAACCCGACCCGCTCGCGGCGCAGCGGTGGGAGAATGTGCCTATGTCCGACCAACCCGCTCCCGAACGACCGGTGTACGTCCGCGACGACATCGAGACCGTCACGGTGCGCCGCGCCCCCAAGTACGGCGTCTTCCTGGCCGCGGGTGCCTTCCTCGGCATCCTCGTCGCCCTCATCCTCACGGTCGCCATCGACGGCAGCGACGTGAGCCCCTACACGCAGGTCGTGTACTCCGAGATGCAGGTCTTCGGCTTCACGGCGCTCATCTGCGTCGTGGCGGGAGTGGCGGTCGCCGCGATCGTCGCCCTCGTCTTCGAGCGCGCCCTCGGCGCACGCACCCGCCAGGTGACCGTCGACCACGAGCAGTTCGAGGTCTGACCCTCACGCCAGTTCGGCGATGATCGGGTGGATCGCGGTGTCGAACGCGACCACGTCGCTGCGCAGACCGTCGGTCACCGCGACGGTGAGCGAACCGATCCACCACACGCCCCGCTGAGCCAGCGGCAGCACCTGCACGTTCAGCTCGAACGAGTGCGCCCGGCGGCCGACGACGCGCTCGTGCGCCGCGATCGCGCTCGCGTACGCGCGATACGACACCCCGGGGCGAGCCGCGGATTCCCGTGCGTAGCGATCGTGGGCGAGTCGGGCGAAGTCGACGGCGTCGTCCGCGTGCCGGGCGATGGCCCTGCGCAGCACATCGGCGCCCTCCACCGGCAGGGCGACGAGGGTGTCGAAACCATCGACCAGTTCGAGCGGCACCGGCGAGGGGTGCGCCTGCGGTTCCACCGTCAGCGCCCAATAGCTCCGCCACTCGCGCTCGAGCTGCTGCTGGGCGGCATCCGTCCGCTCGTCGATCATCGGCGAGGGAACGCGTCGGAGTGCGGGCAGCTCCTCCGGAGAGCGGATGCCGAGCGCCTGTCGCAGATAGAGCGCGACGAGCACCGGCTGAGCCGCGTCTTCGCGGATCACCCATTCCGGCTGGCCGCCCGTCATGGCGCCATTGTAGGGAGGCGCGGCGGCGGGTGGGGCGGGCCTTGCGTCGAGCCCGGAACACCCGCGCGTGTCACCCCGGGTAGTCTGTTGCGGTGGCCTCCGCTCCCCACGAAAACCCGTACTCCGCCGCAGGCGTCGATACCGCCGCCGGAGATCTCGCCGTCGAACTGATGAAGTCCGCTGTGCGTCGCACGCACGGCCCCGAGGTGCTCGGGGGCGTGGGCGGCTTCGCCGGTCTCTTCGACGCCTCCGCGCTGCGCGACTACGCCAAGCCGCTGCTCGCGACCAGCACCGACGGCGTCGGTACCAAGGTCGCGATCGCGCAGGCGATCGACAAGCACGACACGATCGGCGAAGACCTCGTCGGCATGGTCGTCGACGACATCGTCGTGGTCGGTGCGCGTCCGCTGTTCATGACCGACTACATCGCGTGCGGCAAGGTCGTGCCGCAGCGCATCGCCGACATCGTCGCGGGCATCGCGCGCGGCTGCGCCATGACGGGCACCGCGCTCGTCGGCGGCGAGACCGCGGAGCACCCGGGCCTGCTGGGCGTCGACGACTACGACGTCGCCGGAGCGGCGACCGGTGTCGTGGAGGCCGACCGCGTGCTGGGCGCCGACCGCGTGAAGAACGGCGACGTCGTGCTGGCCCTCGCGTCCAGCGGTCTACACTCCAACGGCTACTCGCTCGTGCGCCACATCATCACCGGCGCCGGCATCGCGTACGGCTCCGCATCGGCCGACCTCGGCGCGACGTGGGGCGAAGCGCTCCTCGAGCCCACGCGCCTGTACACCTCGCCGCTGCTGCGTCTGCTCGACGACGCGGCGGTCGGCTCCGGCATCCACTCGCTCAGCCACGTCACCGGCGGCGGCATCGCCGCGAACCTCGCGCGCGTGCTGCCGCAGAACACGTGGGTCGACGTGGATCGCTCGACGTGGAGCCCGTCGCCGGTGTTCCGCGTGCTCGCCGACATCGGCGGACTCGACCTCACCGCGACCGAGGGCACCTGGAACCTCGGCATCGGCTTCCTCGCCGTCGTGGCGCCCGAGATCGCGGATGCCGCGACCGCGGCGCTCACGGCCGACGGCATCGCCACCTGGCAGGTCGGCGTCGTCCGCGACGACCAGCGCCCCGAGGGCGACTACGAACAGGGCGCGAAGGGCGTCGACGGCGGCGCCGTCCGTCTCGTCGGAACCTACGCGGATGCCGGTCACCCGGCGAACGGAGCGAAGTAACACCCCATGTGCGGCATCGTCGGCATGGCCGGGCAGGGCCCGGTCAACCAGGAGATCTACGACGCGCTCCTCCTCCTCCAGCACCGGGGACAGGACTCCACGGGCATGGCCACGGCCGAGTCCAGCGGCGTGTTCCACATCCACAAGGCCCGCGGCCAGGTGCGCGAAGCGTTCCGCACGCGCGACATGCGCGCCCTCCTCGGCGACATCGGCCTCGGGCACGTGCGCTACGCGACCAAGGGCACGGCATCCAACGAAGAAGAGGCGCAGCCCTTCTACGTCAACGCCCCCTACGGCATCGTGCTCGTGCACAACGGCAACCTGACGAACACGCGCGAGCTGACGACCGAGCTCTTCCACAAGGACCGTCGTCACCTCAACACCAGCAGCGACACGGAGCTGCTCGTCAACATCCTCGGCTCCGAGCTGCAGTCCGAGATCACCGGACCCGACCTCGACCCCGCGCAGGTCTTCCGCGCGGTCGGTCGCGTGCACGAGCGCGTCGAGGGCTCCTACGCCTCGATCGCGCTCATCGCCGGCTACGGGCTGCTCGCGTTCCGCGACCCGTTCGGCATCCGTCCGCTCATCCTCGGCAAGCGTCCCGCGGCGCAGGTGCCCGGCGGTGAGCCGCGCGACGAATGGATCGTGGCATCCGAATCCCTCGTGCTCGAGAACGGCGGCTTCGAGGTCGTCCGCGACGTCGAGCCGGGTGAGGCGGTCTTCATCACCCTCGACGGCACCCTGCACGCCCAGCAGTGCGCCGAGAAGACGATGCTCGCGCCGTGCTCGTTCGAGTACGTCTACCTCGCGCGCCCCGACTCGGTCATGAACGGCGTCTCGGTGTACGAGACCCGCCTGCGCATGGGGGAGCGGCTCGCCGACACGGTCGCCAAGTACACTCCCGCGGGCGCCATCGATGTGGTCATGCCCATCCCCGATTCGGCGCGTCCGGCGGCGATGCAGGTGGCCCGAAAGCTCGGGATCGAGTACCGCGAGGGCTTCTACAAGAACCGCTACGTCGGCCGCACGTTCATCATGCCCGGGCAGGCGGTGCGCAAGAAGAGCGTGCGCCAGAAGCTCAACGCGATGTCGACGGAGTTCCAGGGCAAGAACGTCCTCCTCGTCGACGACTCGATCGTGCGCGGTACCACCAGCCGCGAGATCATCCAGATGGCTCGGGATGCCGGGGCCAAGAGCGTCACGTTCGCCTCGGCCGCACCTCCCGTGCGCTACCCCCACGTCTACGGCATCAACATGCCCTCGCGTCACGAGCTCGTCGCGCACGGGCGCACGATCCCGGAGATCGCCGAGGAGCTCGGCTGCGACTACCTGGTGTACCAGGAGGTCGAGGACCTGAAGGCCGCCATCATGGAGGGCACCGACCTGGTCGACCTCGACATGAGCTGCTTCGACGGGCGCTACGTCACGGGCACCGTGTCGGAGGAGTACCTCGCCTGGGTCGAGGGCAGTCAGGAGTCTTGACCCCGGCGAGAGCGGCGGGAACGCTCGCACTGGCCGCTTCGGCCATCGTGCTGCTCGCGTTGACGCTGCGCATCGCCGTCGCGTCGTTGTCGCCACTGCTGCTGATCATCGGCCGCGACTTCGCGCTCCCGGCCGCGGTGGTCGGTCTCATCGGCATGGCCCCTCCCGTGGCGTTCGCGCTCGCTGGCATGGTCGCGCCCGCCATCGAGCGCCGCCTCGGTCTCGAGCGCAGCGTGCTCATCGCCGCCGTCGTCGCGGCGGTCATGCTCGGCCTCCGGGCGGCCGTGGTCGACGCGTGGACGCTCCTCGCCGCCACGGCGGGGGTGTTCGCGGCGGTCGGCGTGGCCAACGTGCTGATCCCCGCGGTCGTGAAGAAGTACTTCCCCGAGCGCATCGGCCTGATGACCACCGTGTACACGACCACGATGGCGGTCGCGACCTTCACGCCACCGCTGGTCGCGGTCCCGCTGGCCGACGCTGTCGGGTGGCGCGGATCCTTCGCCGTCTGGGCCGTCGTGGCGCTCGCGGCCGTGGTGCCCTGGATCGCGATGAGCCTGCGGGCGCGGGCCTCCCGCGCCGACATGGTGGAAGAGCCCCGCACCTCGGTGCTGTCGCGCGTGGTGCGCGTGCCGCAGACGTGGGCGCTCGTCGTCACGTTCGCGGTGAACTCCTCGATCGCCTACGGCCTGTTCGCCTGGCTCCCGCCCCTGCTGATCGATGTGGCGGGGGTGGATGCCGCCACGGCCGGCGGTCTGCTGGCGCTGTTCGCCTTCATGGGGTTGCCGGTGTCGCTCGTCGTTCCCCTGCTCGTTCAGCGCATCGGTCGGACGACGCCGTTCTACGCGGCGGCCGTGATCTCGGGTCTGCTCGGGGCGGGCGGCCTGCTTCTCGCCCCGACGGCGGCGACCGTGCTGTGGGTGGTGCTGATCGGCATCCCGCCCCTGCTCTTCCCGATGGTGCTCGTGCTCTTCGGGCTGCGCACGCGTGCGCACGAGACGGCGGTCGCCCTGAGCGGTCTCGTGCAGAGCGTCGGCTACGGCCTGGCGGCGCTGATGCCGCTCGCGATCGGCCTGACCCACGAGATCACCGGCGGGTGGACCGCGGCCCTCGTGCTGCTCGGGCTGGCGGTCGCGTGCGCCGTGCCGGCGGGCATCGTCGTCGCGCGGCGCGAGAGCATCGAGGACGCGTGGGAGCGCCGCACCGGGCGCACCTGGTGACGGACGCCACCGGGCGTGGTCATCGAGAGGTGCACGTGCGAACGGCGGTGACGATGTCGTCACCGCCGTTCAGCGTCGAGGGTCGGCGAATCGCGTTGTCGCTCACCCGATGCTGAGGCGTCGGCGCGTGAACGAAACGAGCGGAAGGCGTCAGGCCTTCTCGTCTTCGTATTCGTCGGAGTACTGGTCGGCCCACTTGTCGACGTACGCGTCTTCACCCGCCGCGGGTGCGCCGAGCTCGCGCTCGAGCGCCGAGTAGTTCACCGAGTAGGTGTCGTACTTCAGCTCACGGGCGATCTTGGTGTTCTTCGCCTTCTGACGGCCACGCCCCATGCGAGACCCCCTCACGATCGACGTCGAGGGCCGCATTGCGGGCCCTGCGTATTGCGGTTCCGGACCGAGCCGGTAAGAGTAACAGCCAGGATATCACGGCGCATTCCGGCCCAGCCGTCCGGCCCGAGAGGGCGCGGGTGGCGGGCGGCTCGGCGCCGGTGTGGCGAGAGGAGCAGGCATGACCGAACAGTCCCGTTCGCACGGCGCCGCGGGAGCGGTGATCGCCGGAGTGGTTCCCGGGCAGTCGCCGCGGGTCGTGCGGGAGGCGGCCCGCTACGCGGCGCTCGCGGGAGCGCCCCTCGTGGTCGTGCACGTCGACACGACCCGGTTCGTCGCGTTCGAAGACCCCGACGGCTATGTGCACTCCTCCACGGTCGATGTGGCGGGTGCGGCGTCGAAGGCGGCGCTCGAGGAGGTGCGCCGCGCGGCCACCGAGGCCCTGGCGGGCGATGACGTGAGCTGGAGCGTGCAGCAGGAGATCGGTGACCCCGCGCTCGCGCTGATCCATCTCGCCGACCAGCTCGAGGCCTCTCTCCTCGTCGTCGGCACGCGCAAGCGCGGGCTGGGCGAGTCGCTGCGGGAGTTCCTCACCGGATCCGTCGCGGCTCGGCTCACGCATCGTCAGCGCCGACCGGTGCTCGTCGTCCCCGTGGGCGAGCCGGCCGGCGCCGACGATCAGCTGCCGTGGGAGTGACGCCCTAGCTCCGCAGGGCGTGCGCGACGGCGTCCGACGCCCGTTGCAGCGCCTCTTCGATCCCGTCGACCCCGGATGCCGAGAGCTCGCCGCCCCGGGCGACGTGCGCGCGGAGCTCCGAGCGCACGCGTCCGCGGAACTCCGTGATCGCCGCGTCGGCGCGCGACAGCTGCTCACGGCTGCGCGAGCGGGCGTCGTCGGCGGGAGTCGTCTGCGCCTGTTCGCGTTCCTCGCGGGAGGCGGCGGCGAGGTCGGCGCGCAGGCTGCGCATCGCGTCGCGGACGCTTCCGCGCACCTCGTCGGCGATGAGCCGGACGCTGTCGGCGAGTCCGGCCTGGATGCCCTCCAGGTCGCCGGAGCGCTCGGCGACCTCGGCGCGTCCGGCATCGGTGATCTCGTAGACGGTCTTGCGGCCGTCGACGGTCTTGGTCACCAGCCCCTCTTCCTCGAGCTTCGACAGGCGCGGGTAGATCGTGCCGGCGGAGGGGGAGTAGGTGCCGCCCGTGCGCTCGGACAGGGCCTGCATGAGGTCGTAACCGTGGCGGGGGGCCTCGTCGAGCAGGCTGAGGATGTACAGGCGCAGATCGCCGTGGGAGAAGACGGGGCTCATCACCACTCCTCCTCTCCGGCGAGCTCCTCGGGGCGCAGGCCCGAGATGCCGCGGCGTAGCACCGTGATCTCGCCTGAGACGGTGTTGGCCCGGACGTCGACGAAGCTCCCCGCGAGGGTGCCGGTCGATCCCGAATAGGTGGTGGGGCCCTTGCCCGAGCGCACGATGCCGTCGATCTGCACGCGGCCGCTCACCGAGCGCGAGACGTAGTTCGCCGGGAGCGACCGATCGAGCCGGATGGTCGCGGTGCCGCTGACGGAGTTGAGCGAGATGGACTGGGTGTGACCGCTGGAGTCGACGAGCATCGCCCCCGAGACGGTGTCGATCGAGGCCTTCGTGATGCGGCCGGTGGCGGCGACGTCGCCCGAGACGCTGTTGGCGCTGAGCGCGCCGTCGAGCTCGCGCACCTGCAGGTCACCGGAGACGGCGTTCAGGTCGACGTCGCCCTCGATGCCGTCGACGATGATGTCGCCCGAGACGGTGTTCAGGCGCACGTCGCTGCGCAGGCCCGCGACCAGGGCGCTCGCGCTGACGACGCCGAGCGTGAGGGCGACGGTGCGCGGCACGGCGACGCTGATCTCGGCCTTGGGGCCGCCGGCACCGAAATTACGGAAGACCTCGAGGAAGTTGTCCCACCGCAGCTGGGGGTGGTCGATCTCGAGACGGCCGTCGACCATCTCGATGCGGAGGTCTTTGACGGTGACGCCGTGCACCTCGATGCGGGCGTCGGTCTCGTCATGGGCGATCACGTCGACCTGCCCGCCGACGAGGCCGATCTTCAGTTCGCGCAGGGCCGCGACGTCGATGACGCGCGTCTCGCCCGGATGGACGATCCATTTCTCCATGGTCTGGTCTCCTCACTCGCGATATATCGCGTTAAGTCGAGTATCGCGATATATCGCGTTCGAGTCAACCCCTGCCGCGTGGCCGGTGGCGGCGTCCGGTGGTTTCGACGCGCTCAGCCACCTCTCGGTGCAGATGGTGACGTCCGGTGGCTTCGACGGGCTCAGCCACCTTTGTGTGGGCGTGGCACTGGGCCTCGCCATTCGCTCCGCGCCGCTCCGGAGTTCCCTGAGCCTGTCGAGGGGATTGGGACCCCCGGAAACGACGGATGCCACGCCCTCGGTGAGGACGTGGCATCCGGGGCGGGAAGACCCGCCGGGAGTCGAGGGCGACGCGCACCCGAAACGCGTCGCTCCTCGATGAGGTCAGACGGGCTTGCGTCCGCTGATGAGACGGAACAGCAGCACGATGAGGGCGATGAGGCCGACGATGATGGCGATCCACAGCAGGAAGTTGGCCGCCTGGCCCAGTCCGCTGAAGATGGCGATGACGATCGCGGCGACGATGATGATGATGAGGAAGATGTTCATGGGGGGCTCCTTCTTCCCCGCGCGATGGCGCGGGACCTGGCGAGTAGGTCGATCCGCTGCGCTCCGCGCGAACGCCGCACGCACCGGATGATCGGTATCCAACGTGCCACCGGTGAGGGGCGCTGTCGGTGGGGTTGACGCTGCGCGAAACCGGCTGGTAGCCGCGTGGTTGTCAACCCCGCGGACGCCGCGACGGGCGCGCCCGTAGCGTCGGATCCTCGACGGAAGGAGACGGCCATGCCCCAGGGGCGAGGATCCAACAGCCTGAAGGACCCCGAACTGTACGAGGAGTTGCGCGCGCAGGGCGACTCGAAGGAGAAGGCGGCCCGCATCTCGAACGCCGCCGCCGCGCAGGGACGCGACAGCATCGGTGAAAAGGGCGGCCACGCCGAGAACTACGAGGACCGCACCGTCGACGAGCTGAAGAAGCGCGCGAAGGAACTCGGCATCACCGGCTACTCCGGCAAGAAGAAGGCGGAGCTGATCGACATGCTCCGCTCGCACTGACGCGCATGGCGCGACTGATCCGCGTCCGGCCCTACGAGGATCCGGGGTATCGCCGGGTGCGCTCGGGGTCGGGGTTCCGCTTCGTCGATCACACCGGGGCGGCCGTGCCCGACCGCGACGCCGAGCGCGCGCGCGGTCTCGTCATCCCGCCCGCGTGGCGCGAGGTGTGGATCGCGCGAGAGCCCAACGCCCACATCCAGGCGGTCGGCACCGACGAGGCCGGGCGGCGCCAGTACACGTATCACGCCGACTGGTCGAAGCGTCAGGACAAGGGCAAGTTCTCCCGTGCCCTGCAACTCGCTCAAGCCCTCCCGCGCGCTCGCGCTCGCGTGACGCAGTCGCTGCGACGGAGCGAGATCGACCGGGAGCGCGTGCTGGCGGTGTCGTTCCGCCTGCTCGACCTGGTCGCGCCCCGCGTCGGCAACGCGCGCTATTTCGTCACGAACGGTAGCCGAGGGCTCACCACCCTCCAGCGCAGGGACGCCACGGTCGAGGGTGATCTCGTCCGGCTGTCGTTCCCGGCGAAGAGCGGCAAGCGCGCCGATCTGCGCGTGCACGACGCCGAACTGGCATCCCTCATCGAAGAACTCGCGCTGGGGCGACCGCGAGCGGCGCTGCTGAGCTACAAGCGCGGACGGCGACGCGTTCCCCTCACGCCGGGCGACGTCAACGCGTACGTGCGCTCCCTCACCGGAGGACCCTTCAGCGCGAAGGACTTCCGCACGCTCCGCGGCACGATCATGGCCGCCGAATCGCTCGCGAAGGTGGGAGCCGTCGGCGGCAAGAACGAACGCAAGAAGGCCGAGGTCGCCGCTGTCCGCGCGACGGCGGAGGCGCTCGGCAACACCCCCGCCGTGGCGCGGTCGAGCTACATCGATCCGCGCGTCTTCTCGCTGTACCGCAAGGGCCGCACGATGGAGTTGGGCGGATCGAAGGATGCCGCGATCAGACGCCTGATCCTCGGGGAGTGACGGCGGCACGCGTGCCCGCACCGGTCGTCGAGCGTCTCCGGGACACCCGGACGCCGCGGAGGATCGGCCGGGTACCGTGGGCGCTCGACGACGGTGAGCGGGCCGGACGTGAGCGAACGCCGGCGGGCGCCGGGGGAACGCGGCGGCGGCGTAGGGTGGCGCGGTGAGCATGTGGCGTGACGCGGTCCTCGTCGCGGTGGGCGGTGCCATCGGCACGGCCGTGCGCGCGGGACTCACCCTCGGTCTCGGCGACGACCTGGGTTCCGCCCTCGTGCCGATCATCAACGTCGTGGGGGCGTTCGCGATCGGCATCCTGTTCGGATGGCGGGCCCGGATGCCGGAGTCCTCGCGCGCGCAGCGCGTGCAGCTCTTCATCGGCACGGGGGTGCTGGGCGGGTTCACCACCTACAGTGCGCTCGCCGTGGAGTCGGCCGACCTCGCGCTGCTGTGGTGGGGAGTGGCGACGGTGCTCGTCGGCACCGCGGCCGCCTGGGGCGGCGTGCTGCTCGGGCGCGGGGGGCGCGCACGATGACGCCCCTGGTCTTCGTCGCGGTCGCCTTCGCCGGCGGCGTCGGCGCGGCGCTGCGATACCTGCTCGACGTCACGATCCGCCGCCGCACGGGCGAGCGGTTCCCGTGGGGCATCCTGGTCGTCAATGTGACCGGGGCGCTGGCGCTCGGCATCCTGAGTCCGCTCCCGGCGGACGAGGCGTGGCGCTGGATCCTCGGCACGGGGCTGCTCGGGGGGTACACGACCTTCAGTGCGGTCGCGGTGACCACCGCCCTGCTCGCCGAAGAGGGGCGTACGCGGGCCGCGGTGTCGTACGCCCTGCTGTCGTTCGTCGGGTCGGTGCTCGCCGCCGCCCTCGGCCTCACGGTGGGTTCGCTGCTCTGAGCCGCGCCGGGCCGCGGAGGGGCATGGGATACTGGCCTCTCGATACACCCCTGTATCGAATCGTGATCCCGGAGGGTCCTTCGTGTCGTACCTGGCCGTTCTGAGCCTGAAGAACCGTGCCCTCATCGCCCTCGTCACGATCGTCGCGGCGATCTTCGGCGGCCTCGCGCTGACGAGCCTCAAGCAGGAGCTCATCCCCTCGATCGAGTTCCCCCAGCTCGCGATCGTCACGACGTACCCGGGCGCCTCCCCCGAGGTGGTCGAGGCCGACGTGTCGACGCCCGTCGAGAACGCGATCCGCGGGGTCGAGGGTCTCGAGTCCACCACCGCGACCAGCACGACGAACTCCTCGATCGTGTCGGCGTCGTTCACCTACGGCACCGATCTCGCCGCGGCGCAGCAGAAGATCCTGGCCGCGATCGCGCGCATCAACGATCAGCTGCCCGAGTCGGCCGACACCACGGTCGCTTCCGCCAGCATCGACGACTTCCCCGTGATCCAGCTCGCGGTCACCGGCTTCACCGACGCGCAAGCCACGCAGTCGATCCTGCAGAGCAGCGTCATCCCCGATCTCGAAGACGTCGACGGCGTCAACGGCGCCCAGATCGTCGGCGGCACCGGCCAGCGCGTCACCATCACCCCCGACACGACGAAGCTCGGCGACCGCGGCTTCAGCCAGCAGGCGATCACCGACGCCCTCGACGCGAACGGCGTGCTCTTCCCCGGCGGCTCGCTGACCGAGGGCGATCAGACGCTCACCGTCCAGACGGGCACCAAGCTCACCAGCGTCGACGAGATCGCCGCCCTTCCGCTCGTGCCGACGGATGCCGCGCAGTTCCAGGCGGGGCAGACGACCATCGGCGACGTGGCGTCCGTCGAGCTGCAGACGGACCCCGTGACCACCCTCTCGCGCGTCGACGGCCAGCCCGCGCTGACCATCGCCGTCACCAAGCTCCCCGCGGCCAATACGGTCGACGTCTCGCGCGGCGTGCTCGCCGCCCTGCCGGGTCTCGAGTCGCAGCTCGGCCAGGGCGCGACCTTCACCGTGGTCTTCGACCAGGCGCCGTTCGTGACGCAGTCGATCGAGGCGCTCGCGCAGGAGGGGCTCCTCGGTCTCGTCTTCGCGGTCGTCGTGATCCTGATCTTCCTCATGTCGGTGCGCTCGACGCTCGTCACCGCGATCTCGATCCCCACGAGTGTGCTCATCACCTTCGTCGGGCTCCAGGCCTTCGGCTACTCGCTGAACATCCTCACGCTCGGCGCCCTCACGATCGCCATCGGCCGCGTCGTCGACGACTCCATCGTCGTCATCGAGAACATCAAGCGGCACTACGTCGGCGACGCGGAGAAGATCCCCACCATCATCCGGGCCGTGCGCGAGGTCGCGGCCGCCATCACGGCATCCACGATCACCTCCGTCGCGGTGTTCCTGCCGATCGCGTTCGTCGGCGACGTCACGGGGGAGCTGTTCCGCCCGTTCTCGCTCACGGTGACGATCGCGATGGCGGCGTCGCTGCTGGTCTCGCTGACGATCGTGCCCGTGCTGGCGTCGTGGTTCCTCAAGCCGGGGAAGGTCGTGCGGGATGCCGAGGGCAACGCCATCGACCCCGAAGCGGCCGACGCGCCCCCCTCGCGTCTGCAGAAGGCCTACGTTCCCGTGCTCAGCTGGACGCTGAAGCACTCGTGGGTGACCCTGGGCCTTGCCGTGCTGGTGCTCGGTGGCACGCTCGCCTCGGTGCCGCTCCTCAAGACGGACTTCCTGGGCGACTCCGGCCAGAACACCTTCACCGTGACGCAGAAGATCGGATCCGCCCCGAGCCTGGATGCCGAGGACGCGGCGGCGCAGAAGGTCGAGGCGGTGCTGCTCGACACCGAGGGCGTGCAGACGGTGCAGACCTCGATCGGCTCCAGTGGTTCGGCGCTGCGCGACGCCTTCTCGGGAGGCGGTTCGGGCATCACCTACTCGATCACCTCGCAGTCGGGTACCGACCAGGTGGAGCTGCGCGAGCGCGTGCGCACCGAACTCGAGAAGCTGACGGATGCCGGTGAGATCGAGGTCTCCGCGCAGGGGAGCGGGTTCGGCTCGACCGACATCACGGTCGACGTGACCGCGCCCGACGCGACGACGCTGCAGCAGGCGAACGACGCGGTCGTCGCCGGTCTCGACGGACGCGACGGCATCGGCCAGGTCACCAGCAGCCTGTCGGCCTCGCTGCCGTTCGTGTCGGTGCGCGTCGACCGCGACGCGGCCGCCGAGCGCGGCCTCTCGGAGCAGACCGTCGGCGCCCTCGTGTCGGGCGCCCAGCAGCCGCGCCAGGCGGGAACGGTCGAGCTCGACGGTCGGGGCGTGACGGTCTACCTCGCGACGGCCAACCCGCCCCAGACCATCGACGATCTACGCGCCCTCGAGATCCCCAGCGCCCGGGGCGCCGTGCGCCTCGACGAGATCGCCACCGTCGAGCAGAGCCAGACTCCGCCCTCGATCACCACCGCGCGGGGACTCCGCACGGCATCCGTGACGGTCACCCCCACGACCGACGACCTCGGCAGCTCCTCCGCGAGCGTGAACGCGGCCCTCGCCGACGTGCAGCTGCCCGAGGGAGCCACCGCGAAGGTCGGCGGGGCCGTCACCGACCAGCAGGACGCCTTCGGTCAGCTCGGTCTCGCGCTGCTCGCGGCGATCCTCATCGTGTACGTCGTGATGGTCGCGACGTTCAAGTCGCTGCGCCAGCCCCTCGAACTGCTCGTGTCGGTCCCGTTCGCCGCCACCGGCGCCATCCTGCTGCTGCTGGTGACGGGCGTGCCGCTCGGCGTCGCCGGGATGATCGGGGCGCTCATGCTCGTGGGCATCGTCGTGACGAATGCCATCGTGCTGATCGACCTCGTCAACCAGTACCGTGCGCGCGGGCTGAGCGTCCACGACGCCACGATCGTCGGTGGGGCGCGACGTCTCCGGCCGATCCTCATGACGGCGCTCGCCGCCATCTTCGCCCTGGTGCCGATGGCCCTCGGCATCACGGGCCACGGTGGGTTCATCTCGCAGCCGCTCGCGGTCGTCGTGATCGGCGGCCTCGTGTCGTCGACGTTCCTGACGCTGCTCGTACTGCCGACCCTCTACAACCTCATCGAAGGAGCGAGCGAACGTCGACGGGCGCGGCGTGCCGCGCGCGACGAGGCGTCGTCGCCGTCGGTGGGCGCTGCGCCGATCGCGGACGACGGGCACCCGCTGAGCCGACGCGAGCTGCGCGAGAAGCACTGACGGCGCGCGGGCCCGCGGCGGGGCTCGCTCCGCTCGTCACGGCGGTGCGTCCGCGGCGCGGTCCGCACCCGCCCGCCTGAGCGACGATCGCGGGGCGGGCGGCGGATGCCGCGGGGCCCCGCGCCTCGAGGGGAGCCGAGGTCGTCGCGGCGTCGTCGCGGGCGTTCGCCCGAGTGGCGGTTGCGAGCGACCGCGTCGAGTGGGGGTCGGTCGTGGTCGCTCCCGCGCGAGGGCCGCGTGCCGAGGACGCCGCAGCGGAGCGGAGCCGGTCTGCGCCGACCGAGCGCATCGACGAGCCGCGGTCGATGCGTCCTTCGGCGCGGGCCGCGAGCGATGAGGCGGGGCGGCCGGCGAGGAGGGCGAGGACGCTCATGCGACGAGCGGTACGACCCGGGCCGCTGACGCGCGGGGAGCGGGTGCGCGACACGGACGCGGCGGCGGTCGTCGAGGAGACGACGCCGAGGGAGCCGGCCAGACGGCGGCTGCGCGCGCGGCGACCCGCGAGGTGGGCGCCGGAGCGCGAGGAGTCCGCGTGCGCGGGAGTCACGGCCCGTGAGGCGGCGCCGGCCAGTACATGCGTGAACATTCCCGACCAGGCGAACATCGCGGTGCACGAGATGGTCTCGAACAGAGCGAGATTGATCGTCGCCGAGACGAAGAGGGCGATCGAGACGACCAGCCACACGGTGGCGATCACGGTGCTCACCGCCATCCGCTTGCCGAGGCGGTTGAACATGATCGGCGCGCTGATCAGGAGGGCGAGGAAACCGAGGACCATCGAGCCCGCGACGCGATCGTGGAGGTCTTTGTCGGTGTTCAGCGGAATGCAGCCGACGAGAGCGAGATTGACGCCGACGACATTCAGGCAGATGAATGCCACGGTCGCAGCCCCTCGGCGCACCGGTCCCCGGCCGAGCCGACGGACGTCGCGGCGCACGCAGAACGCGAAGACCACGACGATGACCCCGCTGACCTTGAGCGTGGTGTTGAAGAACGCGCTCGAGAGGTCGCCGAAGATTCCCAGCTGGCTGAAATGCAGCTGCCACCACAGCGGGTCGCTCGTCGTCGCGATCGCCAGCAGCAGGCCCGTCACGAGCACGGTCAGTGCGGCGGCCCCGACGTGCAGCGACGGGAGAGAGCGCAGACGGCGGGTGAGGCCGGTCAGGTGCGACGTCGACAGGGAGAAGGGGACGGCGGAGCGGAGCGCGCTGCTCATGATGGGGGATCTTTCCTCGTGACGGAACGAGGATCCCCCCACATCGCGAGACCCTCGGCCCCCGTCGGCTCATTCGGGTATGAACCGGGGCGAACCTTGACCCTTTGCCGCCCCCGGCCTTGACGGAAATCCGTCACGACGAATGGTATCGTTCGCGTCGCCCAAATAGGTACGGGGTTGTCCCAGCTTTCCCCAGGTCATATGCGAGATTTCATGTCCCCCAAATGGGGGACAAGGACACCTATGCCGAGAAGCGAACTCCCCATTCCCGGTGGAGAATGTCTCCCGGTTCGAGCCGTTCGAGATCGTCCCCCGTGGCGAAAGCGTTCGCGGGCGCCGTCATCGGCTCGATCGCGACGGCGAGGGAGTGGCCGGGGTAGCGGTCGGTCGTGAACACCTGCGCCCAGCGGAACCCCTCGTCCTGCCAGAGCTCGACGCGAGCCCCGTCGGGGGCGGTCAGGGTGTGGTGCGCGAGGCCCTCGGCATCCCTGTCCAGGCCTCGATAGCCGTTGTCGAGAGCGGCGTCGCCCAGGCGCACGCCCGCGCGCAAATCGGTGCCCGCGCCCACGGGGACCTCGTCGACGGGGATGTTGCGGTCGTCGAGGACGAGCGTCGTCGTGCCGGTCGAACGGACCACGAGGTCGGCGGTGGGAACCCCGCCGATCTGCAGGTAGGGGTGCACGCCCAGCGCGACGGGAGCGGCCGTCGCTCCGACGTTCTCGATGTCGTGGGCGACGTGGAGTCCGTCGTTCCGGAGGGAGAAGGTCACACGGGTGCGCAGGTGGAACGGATAGCCGGTCTGCGGGACGACGTCGGCTCCGAGCACGAGTCGTTCGTCGGACTGCTCGATCGGCTCGTACGCGCCGAAGCGCAGCAGGCCGTGGCTCGCGTTGCCGAACTTCGGCTCGCTGATCGCCAGCTGCAGGTCGGCGCCGTCGAAGGAGTACCGGCCGTCGCGGATGCGGTTCGGCCACGGGACGAGGACCACCCCGGATGCCGCGGGCGTCGGCACGTCATCGGGGTAGCGGGGCACGAGGTCGACGCCGTCGACGGTGAGCGCGCGCAGAGCGGCGCCGACCTGGGCGATCTCGGCGGAGGAGTGCGCGCCGCGCAGGTGGAAGCGCCGGCCGGTGGGATCAGCGGTCATGACGAGGCCTTTCGGGAGCGGGGCGGACGCTGCAACCACGGACGGAGCAGCCGGGTGACCCACGGCAAGACGGCGTAGGTCATGACGGGGGTGAGCATGAGGGTGGTGGCGAGCACGCGCAGGGGCAGGGGGATCTCGGCGAACCCCGGGACGAAGCCCAGCAACCACGACGCGAGGAGGTTCGTGGGGAAGAATCCGACCCAGATCGTCACGGCCTGCTTCCACCGAGGGGGAGCGGGGGGCACCGGCTGCTGCACGGGGGAGGTCGTGGCATCCGTCGGGGCGAGGACCGAGCCGAACGCGGCGTCGAACCACCCCTCGATGCCGGTGCGCCGCTCGGTGCGCTCCTCGCGCGCGAACGGGCGCCCGGAGTCGAGCCACCATTCACGCTGCGAGGAGGTCTCCCACTGCTCGAGCGTGGTGATGTCGCGGAAGCGGTACAGCATGTACCAGAGGTCGCTGTCCTCGCCCGCGCGCACCCAGCCCGAGCCGAGGAAGCCCGGGAACGCGGTCGCGAGGTCGGTGCCGGCCTGCATCCAGGAGGTCGCTTCGGCGGTGCGCGTCGGGTCGATGCGCCGCTCGATCGCCACCGTGATGGGGTGGGCGTCGGTGTCTGCCATGCGTCCATCTTCGGTCCTGTCGGCGCTTCCGTCGGCACCGGCCGTGACGAGAACAGGCGATGTCGCGAGAACAGGGGGCTCTCCGCCGAATCGGCCTGTTCCGGTGGCATCCCCTGTTCTCGTCGCACGCGGCGACCCGGGGCGTGGATGCCATTCCCAGGCGCGGGCTGTAACGTGGGGCGGTCGGCTCTGGACACCGCGTGTGATGCGCGGATGGGTTTGTGAGTCCAAGGGGCCGATGGACAGGACGCGATCGCGGCCTCGACCATCATCAGTGAATGGCCCCCGGCCGACGACAGTCCGGGTATCTCACCGCCACGAGCGGTGTCGCTGTTTCGCGCGAACAGAACCCAGGAAGTCCCCCATGCCCAAGAACAAGAAGCCCGCCGGCGGTCGCGCCGCGAAGAACTTCGAGCCGCGCTACGGCGCCAAGACCTCGTTCCAGGACCGCAAGCGTCGTCCCGGTGCCGAGGGCCCCGTCAAGCCCGGCAGCAAGAGCCCCAACCACCGCGGCTACCGCGCCGAGACCGAGGCCGCCCCCGACAAGCGCCGGTGGAGCGCATCGGATCGTGCCGGCCGCGACGAGGCCCGTGGCATCCGCCAGTCCGCTCGCGACGACCGTCCCGCCCGTTCGTTCGACGACCGTCCCGCGCGTTCGTTCGACCGGAACGACCGCCCTGCCCGGTCCTTCGATCGGAACGAGCGTCCCGCCCGGTCCTTCGACCGGAACGAGCGCCCGGCGCGTTCGTTCGATGGTGACGAGCGTCCGCGTCGTGACGCGGGTGAGCGCCCGGCCCGTTCCTTCGACCGGAACGACCGTCCGGCGCGTTCGTTCGATCGCAATGACCGTCCGGCGCGTTCGTTCGATCGTGACGAGCGTCCGCGTCGTGACGCGGGTGAGCGCCCGGCCCGTTCCTTCGATCGGAACGAGCGTCCCGCGCGTTCGTTCGACCGTGACGACCGTCCGGCGCGGTCCTTCGATCGCAACGACCGTCCCGCGCGTTCGTTCGACCGGAACGATCGTCCCGCGCGGTCGTTCGACCGGAACGACCGTCCCGCCCGGTCCTTCGACCGGAACGACCGTCCGGCGCGTTCCTTCGACGACCGTCCCGCGCGTTCGTTCGACCGCAACGATCGCCCGGCGCGTTCGTTCGACCGGGACGACCGTCCCCGTCGTGACGCCGGTGAGCGTCCGGCGCGTTCCTTCGACCGCAACGATCGTCCCGCGCGGTCGTTCGACCGTGACGAGCGCCCCCGTCGCGACTTCGGCGACCGCCCCGCCCGTTCGTTCGACGAGCGTCCGCGTCGCGCCGACGGCCCGAGCCGCTCGGATTGGAACGCCAGCCCGAAGCGCTCGGCCGAGCACGAGCAGCGCGTCGACGTCGTGCACGAGCGACTGCAGGCCGAAGCGGTGGATGCCGCGACCGTGACCGGCGCCGGCTTCGCCGAGCTGGGTCTCGGCGACAACATCGTCCGCGCTCTCGCGGGCCTCGGTGCCGACAAGCCGTTCCCGATCCAGGCCGCGACCGTGGCGCCGATCCTCGAGGGACGCGACGTTCTGGCCCGTGGCCGCACCGGCTCGGGCAAGACCATCGCCTTCGGCGCGCCGCTCGTCGAGAGCATCCTGCGCGCCCAGGCCGGTCAGCGTCGTGAGTTCGGTCGCGCGCCGAAGGCGCTCATCCTCGCGCCGACCCGCGAGCTCGCCCTGCAGATCGACCGCACGGTGCAGGTCATCGCCCGCAGCGTGGGGCTCTTCACCACGCAGATCTACGGCGGCGTCCCTCAGGCGCGTCAGGTCGGTGCGCTGAAGAAGGGCGTCGACATCATCATCGGCACCCCGGGTCGCATCGAAGACCTGCTCAACCAGGGCAAGCTCGATCTCTCGCAGGTGCAGGTCGCCGTGCTCGACGAGGCCGATCACATGTGCGAGCTCGGCTTCCTCGAGCCCGTGCAGCGCATTCTGCGCGCCACCGCGAAGGGCAGCCAGAAGCTGCTGTTCTCGGCCACGCTCGACCGCGAGGTCGCGGCCCTGGTCGACGAGTTCCTCGTCGAGCCGGCCGTCTACGAGGTCGCCGGTGAAGACCAGGACTCGAGCACGATCGAGCACCGCGTGCTCGTGATCGAGCACCGCGACAAGGCGCAGATCCTCGACTCGCTCGTCGATCGCGAGGGCAAGACGCTCGTCTTCGCCCGCACCCGGGCCTACGCCGAGATGCTCGCCGAGCAGTTCGACGACGCCGGTATCGCCGCCGTCGCGCTGCACGGCGACCTGAACCAGCAGAAGCGCACGCGCAACCTCGAGAAGCTCACCTCGGGTCGCGTCAACGTGCTCGTGGCCACCGACGTCGCCGCTCGCGGCATCCACGTCGACGACATCGATCTGGTCATCCAGGCCGATGCCCCCGACGAGTACAAGACGTACCTGCACCGCTCGGGCCGCACCGGCCGCGCCGGTCGCAGCGGCACGGTGGTGACGCTCATCACGCGTCAGCGTCAGCGCCGGATGACCGAGCTGCTCGACCGTGCGGAGATCGAGGCGCCGTTCGAGCCGACGCAGCTGGGCGACGACGTGCTCGAGGAGATCTCGGGTCGTCAGCTCTCCGACGTCACGTCGTAATCCGTCACACCGGTAAGCCCCCGTTCGCGTTCGCGCGGCGGGGGCTTTCCCGTTGCCGTCGGTGGCCGCGACGTCCCGGCCTTCGCCGTCAGAACAGCCTCGGCTCGCTCGCCGGCGCGACCCGGGGGCGAGGGGATGCCGGGCCCCGGGTCGCGCGAACCGGCCCCAGGCTGCTGGTGGCCGGGGTGCGGGCCGCGAGTCCCGGTTGTGGGCGACCACGTGGGTGGTCGTCTTCGTCCCACCCGTCGAGTCGGTGCAGGCGCAACAGTGGGCGGAGGCGCTTGCCGAGCCACGTGCGGTACGCCTTGGGTGCGGTGACCGAGACGCCGGGATAGAGGCCGCGGTAGGACGACACGAGGTGCGGGTGCTCGCGTTCGAGCCACTCGAAGAACCACTGCTTGGCGCCCGGGCGCAGGTGCAGTGCGCCGTAGACCACCCTTGCGGCGCCGGCCGCACGCAGGCGGGCGAGGGCGTCGTCGAGCGCCGGGATCGAGTCGGTGAGGTGGGGGAGGATCGGCATGAGGAACACCGTCACGCGGAATCCCGCCGCCGTCGCGGCGCGCACCGTCTCGAGGCGCGCCTCGGCGCTGGGGGTCCCCGGCTCGATCGAGTGCTGAAGAGCGTCGTCGAAGACGGCGATCGACATCGCGAGCGACACCTTCACCTGCTGGGCGGCGTCCGCCAGCAGCGGCAGGTCGCGCCGCAGAAGCGTGCCCTTCGTGAGGATCGAGAAGGGTGTTCCGGTGTCGGTGAGGGCACCGACGATGTCGGGCATCAGGCGGTAACGCCCCTCGGCCCGCTGATAGGGGTCGGTGTTCGTGCCGAGCATGACCGGTTCGCGCGCCCAGGATCCGCGCTGCAGCTCGGTCCGCAGAACGTCCGCGACGTTGACCTTCACCACGATCTGCGAGTCGAAATCGGCGCCGGAGTCGAGGTCGAGATACTCGTGCGTCTTGCGGGCGAAGCAGTACGAGCACGCATGGCTGCAGCCGCGGTACAGATTCACCGTCCAGTCGAACGGCATGGCCGACGCGCCGGGCACGCGGTTCAGGGCGGTCTTGCACAGCACCTCGTGGAACGTCATCCCCGCGAACTCGGGGGTCGTGACCGACCGGACGAGACCGTCGATGCGCTCCATGCCGGGCAGCGCCGCCGTGTCGTCGACGCCCAACTGCTGACCCTGCCACCTCATGCGGACAGTCGAACACATGTTCTACCCAGAAGCAAGGCCGACCTCTCCACATGCGTCCGCATGCACGAACCACGAACCGCTACTGTGGCTGCGAAGCCCGCCCCGCGCGGGTGGACAGGGGGCGGACATGGATGCGGACCGGCACGTGTGGGGGCACACGCTCGTGAACGGGTCCGCACGCCGGGTGGAGTCGCTGCATCCCTCCTTCGTGGTGCGGCATCCCACCCTGTCGGGATGGATCTGGCTCGGCGTCGCGGTGGTGCTGCTCGTGGTCTGCGAGATCTGGGTGGAAGACGAGACCGCCGGCGTCGTCCTCTCGCTGCTCGGCGCCCTGCCGTCGCTCGGCGCGACGCTGCTGGTGCTCGCGCAGACGCCGCGCACGCATCTCGCGTACGAGGAGTCCATCCTCGGTCACTTCTTCGCGCGGTTCTTCGCGGTCCTCGGCGCGCTGATCCTGTGGGTCGGCTCCGTCGTCCTCGGCGCGGCGGTCGCGGTGCAGCTGGCCGAGGACACCGGGGCCGATCCCGAGAAAGCGTGGGTCGAGGCCTTCGAGATCTTCGGTGCGGTCGTGCCGTTCATCGTCGCGATGCTCTGGGCCGTGCTCGTCTTCCGCTGCGTCGGTTACATCGCGCGCCTGCGCGGGTGGGCGGGCGTACCCGAGCGCCATCGGATCCCCGACGAGTTCCTCACCGAGCTGCCGCACACCCGGCGCGTCGTCATCGGGCTCGCGCACCCCTCGCTCCTGTTGGTCGCGGGAGTGCTGAGCATCGTGGTCGCCCTCTTCGCGGCGGCCGAGGTCGCATCCAGCGGCATCGCCTGACGCGCGGCGCGCCAGTGTCGCGGCGGGACGAGCGGTCGCGACCACCTCAGTCGGGCAGACGGCCCGCGATGAACCGCAGGGCCTCTGCGCCCGCCGTGAAGGACTCCTCTTGTTCGCGTCGTACATGGTCGGGCAGGTCGGGCTCCGCCAGGATCCCGCGCGTCACGCGCTGCCCGCCCGCGAGGATCTCCACCAAGAACTCCTCGTCCCCATCCGCCAGCGACACCGGCAGCTCTGCGTCGTCGAGCGGCCACCCGCTGGGAGCGAGGGGGCCGGGATGCCGCGCGGCCGCCGCGCTGCCGGCAGCCTGAAGCCGTTCCGTGCGGGCCGCGATGACCGGGTCGCCGCCGACGCGTTCGACGGAGCCGGTGTTGCCGAGCTCGGCGTAGACGGTGTGCCAGACGGTCATCGGGAAGCTCAGCTCGTGGGTCGGCTCCGAGGTGTCGACGAGCGGGTCTTCGACATCCTGGTCGAACGCGATCGAACCGACCGTGTCGTCGCCGACGGTGTCGAGGGCGACCCAGTGGCCGTCGGTCTCGTCGTGGTAGCCGATCTCCCCCGAGGGCGACACCTGCATCGAGGGGCCGCCGGCGCGCGGAACGAAGGGGGTCTCGGTGGCGATGTAGGCAGAGGGGGACGGCGAAGGGGTTTCGGGCCGTGCCCCCAGGAGCACGCGCGTCAGAGCGGCTCCCGAGTCGAGGAGTTCGTCGAGGGCCGCCGTCAGGTCGTCATCGGTCGGTGCCTCCTCGCCCCGGACGGCGGCGCGGAGGACGGTGCCGCGCAGCAGCTCCTTCGCGAACGAGCCCGTCGTGCCCTGCGCGCGGTCGGCTGCGGCCTCGATCGCCTCCGCCGACAGCGGCAGGCCCTGGGCGTAGCGACGGAACAGTCGGCGTCGGTCGGCGTCGTCGGGGAGCGGGATCTCGACGCCGAGGTCGACGCGACCCGGTCGGGCGGCGAGAGCCTCCTCGAGGATCTGCACGTGATTGGTGGTCATGACGAAGGCGATGTCGGCATCCGGTTCCAACCCGTCCAGGGCGTCGAGCACGTCGAAGAGCACGGGCTCGGGAGAGAAGCCGCGATCGGCCGCCACCAGGTCGATGTCTTCGAGCACGACGAGGGCGGGGGCGAAGGTGCGCGCGATCTCGGCCGCCGCAGTGATGAAGCGGATGCTCGATCCGGTGAGCACGACGGCCGTCGTCTCCGGCGTGCGGGCGAGCAGGTGGCGCACCGTGAGCGTCTTGCCGGTGCCGGGAGGACCGTAGAGCAGGACGCCGCGCTTGAGGTGCTGTCCGGCGGAGCGCAGGGCCTCGCGGTGGTCGCCGATACCCACGACGTGATCGACGATCCGCTGCAGAACCCCCTCGCCGAGCACGATGTCGTCGGCGCCGACCTCGGGGCGGGGCAGGAAGGTGGCCCCGGCCTCGTGCCCGTACTCGGTCGGCACGAACGACAGCACGTGGCCGCGCAGCACGCTGCGCTCGATCATCAGTCGTCGGATCTCCGCGAGCGCCGCCGCCGTGGCATCCGGGTCCGCGCCGATCACTTCGAGCTGGGGCTGCGACGGCATCGACCGCGGGTTCGCCGAGCGCTGCACGATCGCGAGCGGGTGACCGTCGAAGGCGAGCAGCCGCACGCCGAACGAGACGACCCGCCGCTGGGCGGTGGCGCTCACGTCGCGCGACTCGTACGACACCGGTCCGGGAGCGAAGTGCGAGTAGGGGCCCGCGAACAGCTCGGATGCCGACGCGTGCAACCGCTGCTCGCCCCCGGTCACGCCGATGAGGCGTCCGCCGCCGCGTTCGGTGAGCTCATCCAGGGCGATGTCGGCGTCGACGTAGCGGTGCGCCGACAGGGTCTCGGTGGTGACCGGGAGTGTGGTGACGTCCACGCCGAGATGAGCGCTCAGCTCCTCGCCGAGCGGGGTGCGCTCACCTGCTCTGTCGTCGGCGACGACGCGGTTCACGGTCTCGAAGTAGCGGCTCATGGCGCGCATGAGTGCGCGGTCGTCGTCGTCGAGCATGGTCCCCCCGGTCGGCTCACGGTGTCCCCAGACTGCCGGGCCGACGCGGGTCGGGCAACCTCCGGCCTGCCACGGGTCGACCGCAGCGGGCGTCCGGGAGACAATGGACGCAGTGATGTCCCCCGATCCCGAGCTCTCTCCCCGCCGCGCCGCGCGCGCGGAGGCCGAGCGACTCGCGACGGCGGCTGTATCGGTGGCCCCGGCACCCATCACCCGACGCCAGTTGCGGGAAGCGGCGACCGGTGCCCTCGCGCTCCCGGCGCGGCCCGACGAACCGGCCGCGACGCCGCGGGGCGCGACGAGAGGTCGGCTCCCCGACCTCTTCGCCGCCCTGCCGCTCCGGCGCCGGCGGCGCCTCGCGCTCGTCGCCGGGGCGGCGGTCGCGGTGCTGGTGGGTGCCGTGGTGGTGGGGGCCGCGACGCTCGGGCGCAGCGCGGATGCCGAGGGCTCGGCCGCGGCGGACGCCTCCGTCGTGTCGGCTGCGGTCGCCGGTCCCCCCGCCGTCCCCGACGACGGGCTGCCGGTTCCGCAGGTCGCCGCCGTCGCCGCGACCGCCACCCCGTGCGACGACCCGGCCTTCACCACTGCCCTCTCGCAGGGCGACGACACCGCCGCGATCGCCGCTGCGGGCGGTGGGGCGGCGTTCCGCTCCGCGGTGGCATCCGGACTCGCCCCCTGCGTCTCGCTCAGCGACCCGGATCGTGAGTGGCTCGTCGTCAACAAGCAGCGCCCGCTCGATCCGCTCGACTACTACCCGGGCGACCTCGTCATGCCGTCGAACGTGCGCGCTCTGGAGCAATCGGCCCTGCGCGCCGCTCCCGCCGAAGCCCTCAGCGCGATGGTCCGCGCGGCCTCCGACGCGGGGGTGGGTGAGATCGGCTATCTGAGCGCCTTCCGCTCCTACTCCACGCAGCAGTCCACGTATGCCGGTCGCGTCGCCGTGGGCGGCGTGGCCGAGGCCGATCGCGAGAGCGCACGCCCGGGGTTCAGCGAGCACCAGACCGGAAAGGCCGTCGACATCGTGCCGTGCAACGGCTCTTGCGCGACGCTCGACGACGTGGCGGCGTCGGCGCAGGGCGCCTGGGTGCGGGAGCATGCCTGGGAGTTCGGCTTCATCACGCGCTATGCCGAGGGACGCGAGGATGTCAGCGGCTACGAGCCCGAGGCCTGGCACCTGCGTTTCATCGGGCCGGAGCTCGCCCAGGCGTACCACGACGGCGGATACACCACCCTCGAGGAGTTCTTCGGGCTCCCGGCGGCGCCGACGTACTGAGCGTCGGGCAAGCGGCGTCCCGACGCTGCGAAGATGCACGCGGCTCCGCCGTCCCGCCCCCTGCGCACGGCCTCCGTCGAGCGGGCCGTCAGACCCGGCGTCGTCGCGCGGTGAGGCGCACCCCGGGCAGGGGCGGCGCGGGGATGCGCTCGGGTCCGTGGTCGACGACCTCGCCGAACCGGGAAGAGCGGGCCTCCCACGCCTCGCGTGCCTCGGCGATCTCGTCGTGCGAGCGGCCGACGAAGTTCCACCACATCACGATGTCGGCCTCGAAGGGCTCCCCGCCCAGCAGGAAGACCCGGGCGCCCTCGTCGCTGCGCAGCTCCAGGTGGTCGCGTCCGGTGCCGAGGTAGACCAGCCGCGTGTGATCGACGGATGCCGTCGACCCGGGCTCGATCGCGGGCGCCGGTCGTCTCGAGGCGTCGGCGTCGACGGCATCCACCCCCGTCGTCGCTTCGGCGGCGCCGACCATGCCGGAGACGGCGTACTCCCACGTGGGGTCCAGGGGAATCCGCACGGTGGCACCGGCGGCCAGGCGCAGCTCCGCGCCGACGATCGGCGTGTGCACGGTCGCCGGCGACGAGACTCCGCCCAGTTCGCCCATCACGACGACCGCGTCGGATCCGTCGCCCAGGTCGAGCACGGGCAGGTCTTCGTGGCGCTCGAAGGCGGGGGCGCCGTGCCGACGCGACTCGGGCAGGGCCACCCACAGCTGCAGCGCGTCGAGAGGGATCGGTCCCTCGCCCACCGAGTACTCCGAGTGCGCGATGCCCGCGCCGCTGGTCATGAGGTTCAGGGCGCCGGGCCGCACGACGACGTCGCTGCCCACGGCATCCCGGTGCCGCACCTCGCCCACGATCGGCCAGGTGACCGTCTGCAGGCCGATGTGGGGGTGCGGTTCGACGCGCATCAAGGTCTGCTGCGGACCGAATCGGTCGAGGAAGCACCACGCGCCGACCATCGGCAGCGAGCGGTGCGGGAGGGTGCGATGCACCTCCATGCCGCGCACGCCGCCCAGCGGCACCTCGCGCGCCTCGACCACGAGCGCGCGCGGCCCGTCGCACTCGACCGGGCCCTCCGCCTCGGGCGGGGCGACGTCGAGGCGGGTCACGACGCCTCGTCGGCGCCCTCGGGCCACTCGACCGAGAGGCCGTCGACGTCGTGCTCGCCGAGGTAGTGCGCGACGAACGGGCACGAGGGGATGACGGTGTCGCCGCGGCGCGCGAGGTCGGACAGTGCCTCGCCGGCGAGCTTCGTGCCGAGACCCTTCCCCTTGAAGGCCGGGTCGATCTCGGTGTGGGGGAGTTCGACGCGGTCACCGGCGGGCTCGAACTCCAGGAACCCCCCGAGCTCGTCTCCGACGTGGATCTCGTAGCGGTGCGCCTCGTCGTTGCGGGTCACGGTCAGTTCGTCGGCCATGGGGTCTCCTGTCGTCGGTGCTCACAGCAACGTATGCGCTGGCATGGATGTTCCGCCATCCCTGGACACGCCGCGCCGCTCGTCGCACCGTTCGCGCCGCTCACCGCACGATCGACGGATGCCGCGGGCGGCGGGGCACGGCATCCGCTTAGTGTCGGCGAGTCCGCAGCGCCGCGAACAGGAGGCATCATGAGCGCATCCGTCGACGACGACGTCGTCACCGACCCGAATCTTCCGCCCGTCGCGGTCCCGCCCGCCAAGCTCGAGAGCCGGTGGACCCCGGCGAAGATCGCCCTGTGGATCGGGATCGCCCTGCTGGGCGGCCTCGGCTGGACGATGCTCGCGATCGTGCGCGGGGAGACCGTCAATGCGATCTGGTTCGTGTTCGCCGCCGTCTGCACGTACCTCATCGGCTACCGCTTCTACTCGAAGGTCATCGAGCGCTACATCACGCGCCCCGACGACCGCCGCGCGACCCCCGCCGAGCGGAAGGCCGACGGCAAGGACTTCGTCCCCACCGACCGTCGCGTGCTCTACGGCCACCACTTCGCCGCCATCGCGGGCGCCGGTCCCCTCGTCGGCCCCGTGCTCGCGGCCCAGATGGGCTATCTCCCGGGCACGATCTGGATCATCGTCGGCGTGATCCTCGCCGGTGCGGTGCAGGACTACCTCGTGCTGTTCTTCTCGATGCGCCGGGGCGGCCGCACGATCGGCCAGATGGCCCGCGACGAGCTCGGGAAGATCGGCGGGACCGCCGCGATCCTCGCGAGCCTGCTCATCATGCTGATCATCGTCGCGATCCTCGCCCTCGTCGTCGTGAACGCCCTCGGCGAGAGCCCGTGGGGCGTGTTCAGCGTGTCGATGACGATCCCGATCGCGCTGTTCATGGGCCTGTACCTGCGCTACATCCGCCCGGGCCGCATCACCGAGATCTCGATCATCGGCTTCGTGCTCCTCATCGGGGCGATCGTCGCCGGCGGCTGGGTGGCCTCGACCGAGTGGGGCTACGCGGCCTTCCACCTCGACCGCTCCGTCATCGCGTGGGGCATCATCATCTACGGCTTCGTCGCCGCGGTGCTGCCGGTCTGGCTGCTGCTCGCTCCCCGCGACTACCTCTCCACCTTCATGAAGGTCGGCGTGATCGTGATGCTCGCCGGCGCCATCGTGCTCGTGCGCCCCGAGATCTCGGTCCCCGCGTTCAGCGAGTTCGCCGGTGGCCAGACGGGCCCGGTGTTCAGCGGCCCGATCTTCCCTTTCCTCTTCGTCACGATCGCCTGCGGCGCGCTGAGCGGTTTCCACGCCCTCATCGCTTCGGGAACGACCCCGAAGCTCGTCGAGAAGGAGCGCCAGACGCGCTTCATCGGCTACGGCGGAATGCTCATGGAGTCGTTCGTCGCGATCATGGCGCTCGTCGCCGCCCTCTCGATCGACCGCGGCATCTACTTCGCCATGAACTCCTCGCCTGCCGCCACCCTCGGCACCGTCGAGGGCGCCGTCGCCTTCGTGAACGGACTGGGCCTGGCCGGGGTGAACCTCACGCCCGACATGCTCACCTCCACCGCCGCAGCGGTGGGCGAGACCTCGATCGTCTCGCGCACGGGCGGCGCCCCGACCCTCGCGCTCGGCCTCGCGCACATCATGCAGCAGGCCCTCGGCGGTCAGGCGATGATGGCGTTCTGGTACCACTTCGCCATCATGTTCGAGGCGCTGTTCATCCTCACGGCGGTGGATGCCGGAACCCGCGTGGCCCGCTTCATGCTCCAGGACTCGATCGGCACCGTCATCCCGAAGTTCAAGGACCTCTCGTGGCGGCCCGGAGCCTGGATCTGCACCGCGATCATGGTCGCGGGCTGGGGCTCGATCCTCATCCTCGGCGTGACCGATCCGCTCGGCGGCATCAACACGTTCTTCCCGCTGTTCGGCATCGCCAACCAGTTGCTCGCCGCGATCGCGCTCGCCGTGGTGCTCGCGATCGTCGCCAAGCGCGGGCGCTCGTACTTCCGCTGGTTGTGGATCGTGGCCGTGCCGCTGGCGTTCGCCGCGGTCGTGACGATCACGGCATCCATGTACAAGATCTTCTCGCCGGTCCCGGCGGTCGGGTACTGGGCCAACCACTTCGCGTTCCGCGGGGCGCTGGCCGAGGGCAAGACCGAGTTCGGCACCGCCAAGAGCGTCGCCGCCATGGAGGCCGTCGTCCGCAACACCTTCGTGCAGGGCGTGCTGTCGGTGATCTTCGTCACGCTCGCGATCGTCGTGATCGTCATGGCCGTGATCGTGACGGCGAAGGCTCTGCGCGCCGGGGGAGGGGAGAACCTCGAAGACGCGCCGGTTCCGTCGCGCCGCTTCGCCGCGGCGGGCTTCCTCGCCACGAAGGAGGAGCGCGCCATCGAGAAGCAGTGGGAGGCCCTCCCGGCCGACCACCCCGACCGTCCGACCGCGTCGTCGCACCACTGAGGCCGTCGATCATGGACCGCACGGATGCCACGGCCCCCGGCCCCCGCGAGAGCATGGGCACCCGCTTCGCGCGGGTGGGCCGTGGCATCCGGTGGTACGTGACGACCCTCATGGGCGATCGCGCCTACGACGTCTACGTGCGTCACCTCCGAGCGCACCACCCTCAGGCGCAGCCGCTCACGGAGAGGCAGTTCTGGCGTCAGCGATCCGACGAGCAGGACCGCAACCCCGGCGCCCGCTGCTGCTGAGTAGGCTGCCAGGATGCTCGACGCACCGTTGCTCGCGGGCGCCGTGGGTGTCGTGGTCGGCGCGGTCCTGACCCTGGCCCTCGTGTCGGCCCGGCGCTTCGCGCGCGGCTCACGCGATCTCGGCAGCGACGTCGACCGCGCCACGCACCGCACCCTGCACGTCGCTGCAGCCGCCGCGGCGGCGCTGCGCGGCGGCCGCGACGAGCCCGACGCCGAGCGTGCGGCCACGCACCTGCGCGCGCTGCTCGGAGCGGATGCCGTGGCGATCGTCGAATCGGGGGCCGACCGGGTGGCGCTCGACGGATCCGAGGCGCTGGCGACCTCCGCGCGCCGCATCGCCGCACGGGTGTACGACACGGGACGTCGGCAGGTGTTCTCCGAGGAGGGCGGGTCGGCGGTGGGCGCGCCCATCGTCGTCGACGGACGGGTGTGGGGAGCGGTCGTCGCGTTCGCCGACCAGGCGCGAGGCCCGCTCGTGCGCGCGACCGGTGACGTCGCCGACTGGTGCGCGGCCCAGATCGAGCTCGCCGGCCTCGATGCGTCGCGGGCGGCGTTGGCCGAGGCGGAACTGCGGGCGCTGCGCGCGCAGATCAGCCCGCACTTCATCTACAACGCCCTGACCGCGATCGCGTCGTTCATCTCGACCGACCCGCCGCGGGCGCGCGATCTCGTGCTCGAGTTCGCCGACTTCACGCGGTACTCGTTCCGTCGGCAGGGGGAGTTCACGACGCTGTCGGAGGAACTGCGCAGCATCCACTCCTACCTGGAACTGGAACGGGCGCGCTTCGGCGAGCGGCTCACCGTGCGGCTGCGCATCGCCCCCGAGACCCTGGCGACCGTCATCCCGTTCCTCTCCGTGCAGCCCCTCGTCGAGAACGCCGTTCGGCACGGGCTCGAACCCGGTGAGGGCGGAGGAGTGCTCACCGTGACCTCGATCGACGACGGCACGCACACCGAGGTGATCGTCGACGACGACGGGGTGGGGATGGATCCGCACGAGCTGGCGGCGCTGCTCGACCTCGACGCGCCGTCGACGCACGTGGGGCTGCGCAACGTCGACGCGCGTCTGCGCCAGCTGTACGGGCCCGCGGGCGGCCTCGTGGTCGAGACGAACGTCGGCTCGGGCACCTCGGTGCGTCTGCGCGTGCCCAAATCGCAGCCGCTGCACGAGACGGCGCACGCGTGAGCGTCGAGGTGCTCGTCGCCGACGACGAGGCTCCGGCGCTGCGCGAGCTCGCGGCGCTGCTGTCAGCCGACCCCCGCGTCGACGTGGTGCACACGGCGAGCGGCGGCGCGGAGGCGCTGCAGGTGCTCGAGCGGGGAGGAGTGGCGGTGGCCTTCCTCGACATCCACATGCCCGGGATCTCCGGATTCGACCTCGCGCGAGCCCTCGCGGGGCTGCGCGTGCGCCCGGCGGTGGTGTTCGTCACAGCCGACGACTCCGGAGCGGTGCGGGCCTTCGACCTCGAAGCGGTGGATTACGTGCTCAAGCCCGTCCGCGTGGAACGGCTGTCCCGCGCGCTCGGGCGAGCCCTCGCGACCGGGGTGGGCGCCGATGCGGCGGACGACGAGACGATCCCCGTCACGGTGGGCTCTGCGACGCGGTGGGTGCGACGGGCCGAGGTGCGCTGGGTGCAGGCCAACGGCGATTACTCGCGGCTGTACACCCCGACCGGCGATCACCTGGTGCGCGTGACCCTCTCGGAGCTCGCCGACCGCTGGGCCGACGCGGGTTTCGTGCGCGTGCACCGGTCGTACCTCGTCCATCGCGACGCGGTGCGGGAGGTACGTCTGTCGGGAACGGCCCCGACGGTCCTGCTGGGCGACATCGAGCTCCCCGTCAGCCGCCGCCTCGTCGCGGCCGTGCGGGAGGCGATGCGGCGATGAGGGCGCAACCGGTCGCGGAGGAGCGACGGGAACGGCGGATGCCATGAGTCCCGACCCCCGTCCGTTGCCGCGCGTGCGGGTCACGGCATCCACCGCCGGTCGTGTCGCCCGGCCGCTCACGCGCGGGTTCGCGCTCCCGGGGCGCGTGGCCGACGAGGCCGACGCGGTGTTCTCGCGCGGTCTCGTGCGCGCGCAGCTCCGCCTCGCTCTCGCGTGCGCGACGTCGTTCGTGGTGATGGCCGCGGCGCTGACGGGGGTCATCGCGGCCCTGCCCGCGCTCGGAGACCCGGTGCTGTGGGCGGTCCCCCTGTCGTGGCTGCTGCACGCCTACGGCTTCTATCCGCTGATCCTGGTGTTCGCCGTCATCTATGCGCGAGCCGCAGCGCGCAACGAACGGCGTTATCGGCAGCTCGCCGACCCCGGGGAGGCCGGATGAACCCGGTGTTCGATCTGACGGCGGTCGGTCTGCTCGTCGTGATCACCGCGGTCCTCGGGTTCGCCGGAATCCGCACCTCGCGCACCCGCAGCGACTTCTTCGTCGCCTCGCGCAGCGTCGGGAGCGTGTGGAACGCGTCGGCCATCAGCGGCGAGTACCTGTCGGCGGGCACGTTCCTGGGACTCGCGGGGCTCGTGCTGCTCTCGGGGGCGGAGGGCTTCTGGTTCCCCATCGGCTACGCCGCCGGTTATCTGCTGGTGCTGCTGTTCGTCGCGGCTCCCCTCCGCCGCAGCGGCGCCTACACGATCCCCGACTTCGTCGAGGCGCGCCTGGAGTCCCGCACCGTCAGACGGGTCACCAGCATCGTCGTCCTCGTGATCGGGTGGCTCTACATCGTGCCGCAGCTGCATGGGGCGGCGCTCGCGCTGGGCGTCGTGGCCGACGTCCCCCCGTGGACCGGCGGGGTCGTCGTCGCGGTGCTGGTGGCGGCGATCGTCGCCGCGGGAGGGATGCGGGCGATCACCGCGGTGCAGGCGTTTCAGTACTGGCTCAAACTCACGGCGCTGCTCGTACCCGCGGTGTTCCTGCTCGCGGCCCTGTCGGGCGGCGGCCGCGACATCGACCCGGTGCAGGTCTTCCCCGTCGAGAGTGGACCGGGGGCGCTCGACGTGTACGCCACCGCGTCGCTGCTGCTGGCCCTGCTGTTGGGCACGATCGGCCTGCCGCATGTGCTCGTGCGGTTCTACACCAGCCCCGACGGGGCGTCGGCGCGGCGCACGACGGTGGTCGTCATCGTGCTCATCGGGGCGTTCTACGCGGTGTCGTCGACCATGGGGCTCATCGCTCGCGTCGTCGCCCCCGATCTCGCGCTCCCCGGGCTGGCGGACACGGTCGTGCTCGCCCTGCCCTCGCGCCTGTTCCCGGGGCTCGTCGGGGAGCTGCTCACGGCCCTGCTCGTCGCGGGCGCGTTCGCGGCGTTCCTGGCGACCTCGTCGGGGATCGTCGTCTCGCTCGCCGGGGTGGTGAGCCAGGATCTCTTCGGCGGCGGGGTGAGGTCGTTCCGTCTGTCGGCGGTGCTGTGCACCCTGGTGCCGCTCGCCGTCGCGCTGCTGACCGAGCCGGCCGGCCTGGTCGCGAGCGTCGGTCTCGTGTTCGTCTTCGCGGCGTCGACGTTGTCGCCGGTGCTGCTGCTCGGGGTGTGGTGGTCGCGTCTGACCGCGCGCGGGGCGGTCGCGGGCATGATCGTGGGGGCCGTGTCGTGCGGCGCGGCTCTGGTGGCGGGCGGGATGCTCCGCGGCGCGGGCGGGTGGGCGGTGGTGTTCGCGCAGCCCGCGGCGTGGGCGATCCCGCTCACCACCGCGGTCATCGTCGGCGTGTCGCTGAGCGACCGCGGGGGCGTGCCGGTGCGCGTGGAGCGCTACCTCGCCCGGTTGCACACGCCCGATGCGTGAGGCCCAGGGCGGATGCCGCGGGTCGGGACCGCGGCGCTCCTCAGCCGCGGGCGCGGTGGCGCCGGACGGCGGCGCGGTTCGCGCAGCGCACCGAGCAGTAGCGCTGACGGCCGTTCCGCGTGACATCGACGACGACCCGATCGCAGGGCTCCGAGGCGCACCGACCGAGGCGGTCCATTCCGCGGGTGACCAGGTGCAGTGAGGTGCCGACCGAGATGACGGCCGCGAGCACGCGCGGGAGCGCCTCGTCGCTGTCGCGGTAGTGCAGGTGCCACCCCTCGCCGTCGTGGTCGGTCAGGCGCGGGAAGGCCGCGACGGCCGCCATCTGCGCGTTCAACATCGCGGCGCGGGCCGCCGGGTCGGACTCGTCCACGACGCGCAGCCAGTCGTCGATGACCACCCGCGTCTGCGCATGGTCGTCGGATACCACGGGGAAGCGCATCGTCATCCCCCTCTCGATCGTCCGCTCCTCGATCCCCGCGCGGTCGTCCGGCCAGTCGTTCGCGAGCGAAGCGGCGAGCAGGACCGCGTACTCCCCGTAAGGGTTGAGGTGCATAAGGGCATTACATCACGCTGGGTCCATGACCGCCTCCCGAACCCGATCGGCCGCCGCTGCGGCATCCGTCCATGAACACGGCTGGGTCACCGCGTCGGTGCACGCCACGAGCGTCGGTCGCGTGCGCTACGTGCGCTGCGCGGGGTGCGGCGCGTGGCGCGTGGATGCCGATGCGGCGATGGCGGCGCCGCCCGCCGCCGTCTCGCGTGTCGTCGTGTGAGGCGCACGGGGCCGGCGTGCGCCGTCGCGGCGTCGGACGTCCCGCGGCGCTGTGCGGCGCCACCCGTCGGCGCCGTCCGCACGGTAGCGTCGATGAAGACCGTCGACGGAGGACGCATGGATGCCCTGACCCTGATCGCCACGATCGCGGGAGCGGTGCTGGCGATCGCGCTCGTGCTGCACGTCTGGTACGCGATCGGCCTGTCGCGCGTGATCGCCGCGCACGGCGGCGAGCCGTGGCGTGCCTGGGTGCCGCTCGTGAACGAGGCGGAGGTCTTCCGTCTGGGCCGGCTCGACCCGGTGCGTGCCGTGCTGCTGATCGTGCCGTTCGTGAACGTCTACGGGCTCGTGCTCAAAGCGACCGCGGCGAACCGGATCGGCGAGGGCAGCGGTCGCGGGGCCGGAGCGACGGCGCTCGCGGTGGTCCTGCCGCCCGCGTGGGCCATGCTCCTCGCGCGGACCCCGCAGACGGCGGATGCCGAGGCGTCGGCTCCCGCGCAGATCACCGTTGCCGAGTCGGCCCGTGCCGACGAGGCCGACGGGCCCATCGCGGCGGTGCCGGGCATGCCGACCGCCGCAGCGACCACGGCGCCTCCGATGCCTCCCGCCGCCGGAGCCGGAGCGCGACGCACCGCCCCTGAGCACGATGAGCCGTACGCGCTCCCCGTGCTGCCGGGGCCCCGCGAGATCGGTGCGGACGGGCCGGCGGCCGACGTCGAGCAGACCGCGTCGACGGCCCTCGACGGCGAGGTGGCAGCGACAGCGGCTCCGGCGACCGCGGCGCCTGCACCCGCCGCGCCGGTCACCGCCGCTCCCGTGACGCGGACTCCGGATGCCGGGTCGACGCCATCGGACGCCTCCACCGCAGCTCAGGCGGAGGCGGTCGACGCGCACCTCGGCCACTCGACCGGCGACCGCGTGTCGGAGACCACGGATTCCACGGCCGAACGCTCGGCCGGACGCACTGACGTCGCCGCTCCCGTCGACGAGTCGACGCAGACCGCCCGTCCGCGTTCGCGCCGGCGGGGGGAGTGGACCGTCGCGCTCCCCGACGGTGCAGCGGTGGCCCTCACGGGTCGCACGGTGGTGCTGGGACGCAAACCCTCGAACGCCGATGAGTCGGTGCAGTACGTGGCCGTGCACGACGACAGTCGCACGATGTCGAAGGAGCACGCCCGCCTCGACTGGACCGTCACCGGCTGGACGATCACCGACCTCGACTCGACGAACGGCGTGACGCTCGTCCACGATGACGGACGCGTCGAGCGGCTGTCGGGCGGCGCCACGGCTCCGGTGCCGACCCGCTTCCGTCTCGGCGACGCCGGTCTCGAAGTGCGACCGGCGGCGGGCTGAACCCGGCGCGACAACGGCCGCGGGTCGATGCTCGCGTTTGCGGAGGCGCGCGGCCGAGCCGTCGCGTGCGCGCCGCTGTGCGGCCGAGCCGTCGCGTGCGCGCCGCTGCGCGACCGCGCCGTCGCGTGTCTGCGCCGCTGTGCGATCGCGCCGTCGCCCGCTGACGCGATCGCGCCGTCACCCGCTGGCGCGATCGCGCCGTCGTCCTCAGTCCGTGGCGGTGTCGTCGCCGTAGAGTCCGCGCCCGGTCGGCGCCGGACGGCGCGCGCCCGTGTCATCGCGGCGACGACTGACGAAGACCGCCATCGCGCCGATCGCGCCCAGCAGCACCAGCGCCCCCGCACCGATGCCGGTCGCCATCGTGATGGCCGCGGCATCCGGACCCGGGCCCACCGTAATGCTCACCGGGGCGGGCGTCGCCGTCGGGTCGGGTGAGGCGGACGACCGCACGAAGGGGTTCGAGGGTCCGCGCAGGCCCGATCCCGGGACGAGCACGAGGGCGTCGTAGGGCTGCACCACGCCCCATCCCGAGGTGTTGGACCGCGCGTCGGGCTGCCCGCGCACGGCGGTCACCTCGAGGCGGTACGCCCACTGGTCGGGCGTCTCGTCGGGATGCGCGGACGCGACGAGCGCGGCGGCGGCCGAGACGTATGCGGCCGCGTAGCTGGTCGCGGGGGCGTCGCCGGCCACCACGCAGTCGCCGCCCTGCGGCCACGACGAGGCGATCGCCTGGCCGGGCGCCGAGAGCTTGACGTGCGATCCGCGGATGCTCGCACTGGTCACCGCGCCCGACGTATTGGTCGCGGCGACGCCGATCGCGCCGGGGAAGCCGGCCGGGTAGCGCACGCCGTCCTTGTCGTCCTCCTCGACCGCGGCCTCCGAGTCGCGGTTGCCGGCGCTCGCCACGACGAGGCTCCCCTTCTCGCGCGCGTAGGCGACGGCGGAGGAGAGACCGCCGTCCTCGGCGGTCGTGCTCATCGAGACATTGATGATCTGCGCGCCGAGGTCCGCGGCGATCCGGATGCCGTCGGCCATGCGCGCGGTGTTGGGACCGAACCCCGCGTCCTTCAGCTGGTCCGACGTGCCGGCGAAGACGCGGATGGGGAGGATCTTGGCATCCGGGGCGAGACCCTGGACCCCCGACTTGGAGATGACCTGTGCCGCGATCTGGCCGGCGATCACCGTGCCGTGGCCGTAGACGTCGGTGCGGGCGGTGGAGTCCGTGCCGTCGGGCACGAGGTTGATCCCGGGGAGCACGGAGGCGTCGAGGTGCGGGTTGGGCGCCACGCCGGAGTCGACGACGGCGACCACCACCCCCGCGCCCTTGGTGATCTCCCACGCGGCCGCGCTCTGCAGTTCGCCCAGGGCGGGGGGTGTGTCGGGAACGCGCGTCGAGGCGAGGCACGTGTCCTCCGAGGCCGAGAGCACCGGACGCGGCGCGAGCGGCGCGGCGTGGGCGGTCATGGGCACCGCGGCCGCCAGGAGGCCCGCGACGAGCGCGACCGCGCCGAGACGCGCGGCCCCGGCGCGACGGATCACTTCGCCTCCGGGGTGCGCTGCGCCGCGCTCTCGCTCAACGACGGACCCGTCGCCATCAGGGCCGTCCAGCCGTCGGGGATCGAACCGATGTCGTCGGACGAGTAGCCCAGGCGGGCGATGGTCTCGTCGTTCGCATTCGGGAGCGGGTAGGCGGTGCCCGTGGCATCCACCAGGGTCAGCACGCTGGTGTTCTGGTCGCCGCGCCCGCCGGCGCGGACGAGCGCGCCGTGGCTCGGGTCGACCCGCACGCCTGGCGAGACGGCGGTCGAGGTCGGCTGCGTGGCCAGGGTCGAGACCGCCTGGCTCTCGGCGCCCTCGGCGCCCTCGAGCACGGCGCAGGGACGCTGACCGCTCGGGACCGTCTCGAAGCCCGTCGACGGCCACTGGTCGCCGATGCCCTTCGAGGCCGTCGCGAGACCGCGGATCTCGCTTCCGGTCACTTCCGTGACCTCGCCCTTCAGCGCGCTGCCACTGCCGAGCTGGTACAGCTGCCACGCGAGCGGAGACAGGGTCTCGAGCACCCCTCCGGTCTGCACGAGGAAGCGCTCGTCCTCGGGGGCGCCCGCCTGGCGGACCACCTGACCGACGCGCAGCGAGGTTCCCGAGACGCTCTCGCCGTAGTTCTTCAGGGTGATCGGGGTGAGCGCCGTGCCCGCGGTGAACAGGTCGAGCCACGACGCCGGAACGGTGACGGGGTCGAGCGCCGAGATCCCCGCGGCGCGCAGCACGGCGTCGGGGTCCTCACTCGACACGGCGAAGCTCCGCTCGCCCTGGATCACGTGGAGGATGCCGTCGACTGAGACGACCACGGCCCGATCAGGTGCGGGAGTGGGGCCGGTGGAGGTCGAGACGCGCACGTCCAGCGCCGCGTCGTCGGACACGCAGGCGCTCCACCCCGTGTTGACGAGGCCGGATGCCGGCGGAAGGTCGTCGGGTGCGCCCGTGATGCCGAGGGTGTCGCCGACGGGGGTGCCCGCGAGGGTGGCCTGGTCGGTCGAGATCACGCCGTACTCGTTCGCCGGCAGCAGCAGACGCGCGCTGGCGGTGTTGATGACGGGGTGAAGGGTGCCGTCGACGGTCACGAAGCGCGCGCCGGTGTCGGAGACCAGCACGAGCTTGCCGTTCTCCCACCCGGTGGGCAGGCCCGGCCGGATGAGTCCGTAGAAGACCCCGACGAGGACGACGATGACCGTCAGCGCGATCGCGGCGATGACGGCACGCAGGGGAGCGGTCGGCTGCAGTTCCTTGCCGCCCGGGGCGCCGCTGACGAAGGCGGTGAGAAGGCGGCGGCGCGAGAAGTTCTGCGCCTCGATGAGATCGCCCTTGGTGGCCATCGCGTCAGGCCAGCCCGGACGAGATCACCGCGAGCGGCAGCAGCGCCGCGAGCACGAGCAGCTCCGCGGTGTCGGCCACGCGGATGAGGCGCAGGCGGGTCTTCGGCGCGAGCAGGGTGATCGTCACGACGCTGACCGTCGCGACGAGCAGGACGACGAGGATGCCGACGCGCAGACCCGGCTGGGCGAGCGAGGCCACGACGCCGGCGACGACGAGCCCCAGGATGCCGGTGGCCATGACCGTCAGCACACCCGAACGCGCGTAGGTCTGCCGCGAGGGGAACATCATGCCGGCGAAGGCGAGGGCGCACACGAGTGCGCCGGTGGCGTTCTGCGCCGCGACGAGGGGCGTGGCCACGATGATCGCCACCGCGAGAGCCAGGCGCAGCGCGATGAGGATGCGCTTGCCCTGCGCGACACGGGCGGCGATGTCGTCGGCGTCGATCGGCTGCGGATCGGCGAAGATCTCGACGTCGTTCTGCGGGGAGGCCACGCGCAGGCGGGTCGTGCTCATCGCGAGCCACGGGAGGGCGCCGGCGAGCGTCGCGACGATCCCGACCATGAGCGTCCACACCGTCGCGGCCGGGAAGAACGCGGCGAGTGTGCCGGTGACCCCGAGCGCACCTCCGGCGACGAGCGGGGTGAGCTGCAACTCGGCGCGGTCGCGGGTGAGCGCCAGAGCGACCCCGGCGATCACGAACGCCCCTCCGCCGGCGGCGGCGAGCGGCCAGCCCCACATGTCGAACGAGGCGGGGATCGCGAGGAACCCCGCGACGGCGGCGAAGACGGATGCCGCCATCCCGAGCCCCTGGCCCGCCTCGCGCTGACCGAGCCGGGCGACCACGGCCGAGACGACGAGCAGCACGGCGGCGCCTCCGCCGGCCACGAGCGCCCCGAAGGGCAGGGCGCGTCCGGCCGCCAGCAGCAGGACGGCGCACACGCCGAGGAGGGCCAGGCTGACCGCCAGCGCGGTGCGGGCGTTGTCGCGCGTGGTCCACGGACGGTTCTGCTGGGCGGTGGCGTCGATGACCGCCTCGACGATGTCGTCGTAGACGCGCGGCTGCGCGACGAGACCGCCGCGGACGAGCGTGAGCACTTCGCCGTCGACGATGCCCTGCGCCGATGCACCGAGCGAGGGATCGACGGTGGACCCGTCGGCGCGCTGCAGGGCGTACCCCGCGGACGTCATCGAGGCGTCGAGAACGCCGAGCGAGCGGGCGAACCCGGGCAGGAACTCGATCACGGGTACCTGGGCGGGGATCGCGATGTCGAGCCGCCGCCCCTCGCTCTGCACCGACAGTCGCAGCAGCGCTCGTGTCGCGTTCATGACGTCAGCCATCCGCGGCCCCCTCTTTCCGGACCGAAGCCCCCTGCGGTCAGACTTCGAAAGCCTATCGCCGTCGATCACGGCGTCGATCGAGCGCCGAGCGGTGATCGTTCACCGCCCGGCGCTCAGCGCTCACTGGAAACGCGCGGCCGAGGCCCGGTCGGCCGAGACGTAGTCGTCGGCGATCGAGTCGGTGGCGTTCGAGATGCGCGACAGGGCGTCGCGCATCTGCTCGAGCGTGGCGCTCCACTGCTGCTGGGCGTTGTTGTAGGCCACCTGCGCGGTGCCCTCCCACCCCCCGCGCAGGCGGGCGACCTCGGCATCCAGTCCGCCGAGGGCGGCGTCGATGCGGGCGCTCTCGGAACGCAGCCGCGCGGCGGCGGCGTGCAGTGCTTCGGGGGTGACGCGGAGATCGCCCATGTCACTCTCCTCCGAGCAGCGAGCCGAGGCCCTGGATGGTGGTGCGGTGCTGCTCCTCGACCGCCTCCTGGTCGCTCGCGGTCGCCCGCAGGGCGGCGCTGAGGGTCACGAGCACGTCGTTCAGGCGGGTGGCCCCGGCCGTCCACTCGTTCACGAGCGCGTTGTAGGAGCTCGCCGCGTCGCCCGACCAGTTGGCGGCGAGTTCGTCGAGCTCGGCGAGCACGCGGCGGGCGCTGTCGCTGATGTCGGCGTGCGCGCCCATCACCACTTCGGCGCCACGGACGAGCGCGCCCTCTTGGGCGGAGATGCGATCAGACATCGTCTTCTTTCCTGTCGGTGAGGGTCATCGGGCGGCGAGGGTCACTCGTCGCGGCCGCCGGCCTGGGCGTTCTCGGACCGGGGACCGATCTCTTCGTCGTCCTCCATGCGCGGAGCGATCGGACCGGCGAGACCGCGTGCCTCGTCCTTCTTGCGCTCGGAGCGCGAGCCGGGGCCGCCCATACCGCCCACCCCGCGCGTACCGGCACCCGCGGTGCGGCCGGATGCTGCGGCGGCACCGGACCGACCGGCACCGGCCGCGCCGGTGCCCGGGCGACCGTTCGCCGCGCCCGCGCGCCCGCCGGACGCGCCTGTGGTCGAGCCGCCCGCCCCACCGATGCCACCGGCGCGCGTGCCCGCAGCACCGAGGCCGCTGGCTCGTGCACCCGCGCCGCGCGCGGTGGAGTTCGCCGAGCCCGTTCCCGCCGCGCCGAGCCCGCCGACGCCACGTGTTCCCAGACCGCCGCCGGCGCCGGGGCGTCCGAGCAGACCGCCGGAACGCGCACCGCCGGCGCCACCCGCGCCGACCGATCCGCCCGCGGGGCCGCCGAAGAGACGGCCGCCGGGTACGCCGGGAGCACCCGCGCCGCCACCGATGCGTCCGAGCGCGAGCGCTCCTCCGCCACCGGCGATCACGCCCGCGCCGAGACCCGATCCGAGCCCCGCCCCGGGGCCGCCGGGGGAGCCGACGAGCCCGCCGCCGCCGCCGGGCGCCGTCGGGATCCCACCCGGGAGGGTGGGGCTGCCGCTGATGGGGCCGTCCGGGGTGGGGTCGGGCGGGACGTTGCCGATGTCGATCGGCGGCTGCCCTCCCGGCGTCTGGCCGGGAGAGTTCGGGAACGGCCCGTACTCGCTCGGGGGAGGCTGGATGCCGCCGCCACCGCCACCGCCGCCGCCGCCGGGAGGCAGAGCGATCTCGCCGCCGCCGTTTCCGCCGCCCGGGCCACCGCCGGACACGTTCCAGTCGGGGTACGACTCGAAACTCCGTTGCTGCGATCCGTACCCGCCTTCCGGTACCTCTGTCTTGGTCGGCGGGAGGGCGGTACCCGAGATCACCACCGACGAGAAGGTCGGCGGCGGGTCCAGCTTCACGGCATCCATCTCACCGGAGTGCGTCTCGACCGCGGTGCGTGCGGCCTCCTCGCGCTGCGATGCCATGTAACCGTTGATCGCGCGGCTGGCTCCTTCGCCGGCCAGGAACGCGACCGGCCCGAACACGATCGACGCGCCGGCGGCCGCCCCGCGGACCATCGCTTCCTGGTTGCCGTTCATCTCGCCCGGTGGCAATGACGCCGCCGAGTCCCGCGCCCGGCGACGCACCTCATTCGCGTCGATCAGACGACCGTTGACGTGCTCACGCAGATACGTGATGTGCTCGCCGATCTCGGCGGCTGACGTCGCGAACCTCTCACGCGCCGCGTTTCCGGCATCTCCGTCGATGCCGGTGTCCTTCGACGCCGCATCGAGGACCTGCCTCAGAGATTCGAGGGCATTGGCGAGCTCGAAACGGGTGGGCATGTCCCACGGAACGCCACCCTCCGCGAGGTTCTGAAGGCGCTGCTCCCACGTACCTGTCACGGCGTGTTCCCCTTTCCGGCCTTGCGGCGTCGGGTGATGACGATGAGCACGATCACGACGGCGGCCACCACGAGGAGGATGCCGATGCCGATGACGGCCCAGATGACGAGTGATGCGATATCGAAACCGGATGACGGTGGTGCGGCGTCTTCGTACTGGTCCGCGCTGCGGGGTACGGTCACCGGGACGAAGCCATCGGTCTTGGCCGTGTCGATCTGCTCCTGCGTCGGTGCACCCACGGGCTTGCTCATGAGGGGCGACTCGTCGGGGAAGGTGGTCGGATCGACGCTCAGCAGGGTCGGGAGCCACGCGGCCCCGTACCCGTAGCCGTCTTCGGTGCGGGCCGGTTCGTGCTGCGTAGCGTTCGTGGTCGCGATCAAAGAGTGCACGAGCTGATCGCCGGTGGCGTCGGGGTATTTCTGCGCGGCGAGGGCGAGCATGCCCGCCACCATGGGCGCGGCGAACGACGAACCCACGGCTGCGCGCGACGAGTTCCAGTCGCCGTCGACCCCGACGGTCGGCAGATTGACGCCCGCAGCGACGACATCGGTCTTGGGCACGACGAAGGGCTTGCCGGCCCCGTCGGTCTGCACGGCGCCCTCACGGTCGATGGCGGTGGCGGCGACGACACCGTTGAAGCTCGCCACGTCCGTACCGCTGTCTACCGCAGTGTCCGCGTTGGGTGTGCCCACGACGATCGTCGCCCCGCGCGCGAGGGCGTAAGCGATGGCCGGTGCGTCGTTCTCGTACGCTCTCCTCTGAACCGACGTCGTGATGATCTCGGCGCCGTCGTCCACGGCCTTCTTCACCGCGTAGCCGAACATCGAGACGTCGTCGTCCGTGTTCGGGCGGCAATAGTCCTCTTCCCGAAGGTCGAGGGTGCCGTATCCGTAGAAGGTCACGTCGGCGTCGGGGGCGATACCGCGAATGCCGCTCGCGCCGGCGCCGTTGCCGATGAGCAGGGCGGCCATCGTGGTGCCGTGAATGGAGGGTTCGGTCGCCGTCTCCGACACCGGTTCGGTGCGGGACTCGCAGAGCTGGGTGTCGCTGACGGTGAGGTTGCGGCCCTCGAAGATCGGCTGGCCCGGATCGATCTGTGCGTCGATGACGGCGATCTTGACGCCCGACCCCGTGATGCCGGCATCGTGCGCGGCCTGCACCTGATACGTGTCGTACCACCAGTCGTAGTCGCCGCCGGCTGCGGCCTGGGCGGTCGGTGCGACCCCCGCGACGGCGAGGACGCTGATCGCCAGCGCCCCACCCGCCGTGCGCAGGGTTCGAAGGCGGCGTCGTGTCACTGGGGTGCTCCGCCGAGAGCCGAACGGACGCCGGCCGCGCCGCCGGTGGGTGCCGGCTGAGCGGGTGCCGACTCGGGCTGCGACGCCGACTCGACGAGCGAGAGCGCGTTCTGCGCCATCGCCGAGCCCGACGTGTCGGTCTCCTGAAGTGATTGCGCGGCCTGCGAGAGGGCGTCGGCACTTCCCGCGATGGTCTGACGCAGCTTCTCGACCTCGGCGGCCACTTCCTGCGCGCACTGGCGCACGCGCTGTGTCAACGCTGCCGCCGCGGGCTCCGTGCCGTTGCCGTCGACGATCTCGATGGTGCCCGAAGAGGGGATCTCCTCCGGCACCTGCGTCAGCTGCAGAACGCGCTGGATGGCGAGGTCGAGGTTGAGGAAGATCGAGTCGGCCATGGGGGATCACTCGTTTCTCTGTGATCGGGATGCGAAGGGGGAATCCGCGCGTGACGAGCGCGCGAGCCCAGAGAACCGGCGGCCGCCGCAGCGACCGCCGGTCCGGGGTGGCTCAGGCGAAGCGGCCTGCGGCCGACTTGTCGGTCGAGGTGTAGCCCTGGGCGATCTCGTCGGTCTTGCCGGCGATCTGCTGGAGCAGCTCGTTCAGGCGGGTGATGGACTGCGTCCACTGGGCCTGCGCCTGGTCGTAGGCGGTCTGCGCCTCACCGTCCCAGGAGGAGCGCAGGGCGTTGACCTGCGACTCGAGCTCGTCGAGACGGGTGCGGATGCCGGAGGCGCCGTTGCGGATCTGACCGGAGAGGGCGATGACCTGCTCGGGACGAACGGACATGGACTGCATGAGAGTTCCTTCTTTCGTATCGAGCGGGTCAGCCGAGCAGCGAGCCCAGGTTGCCGATGGTCTGCTGGTGCGACTCTTCCGAAGCCGCCTGGTCGCGCTCGGTGCCGCGAAGGGCGTCTTCGAGCGTGACGAGCACGTTGTTGAGCTTGGTGGTCTCCTCGTTCCAGCGCTGCATGAGCTGCGTGTACGAGCCGGCCGCAGCTCCCGTCCAGAAGCCGGCCACCTGGTCGAGTTCGGTGCGGACCTTGCGCACCTGCTCGTCGATGCCCGACTTCGCGGTGTTGACCGCCTCGGCCCCGCGACGAAGCGCACCCTCCTGGGCTGCGATGAGATCTGCCACGTTGTCTCCTCGATGTTCCTCCGGGGCGCGCCCGGGCGTTGCGGATCATGTCTGCACGCACGGGATTCGGCCCCGAGCGCGGGATCGATGGAGTGGCCGGAGCCCCCCACCGGCCTTCGAACATACGTAATGCTCTGCGACGCGACAACCCTCTTGCGCATTTTGAAAGATGACAAAACTCTCATGTTTAGTCCCGGTGATGAGTGGAAACGTGAGACCCGCCTCCGTGCGGGCGGATACGCTGGTGCGGTTGAGCCGGCCCTCGGGTCGGTGGCGCGAGAACGAGGGGGACCGTTGAGCGCGGAAGTGATGCAGGGGCGACGCGTCGCCCTCATCGACGGCGCGTCGAGATTCGACCTCGTGGTGCCTCTGCGTGCCGAGGTCGGAGACGTCCTGCGCGCCGCGGGCACGGCGACCGAGCGGGATGTGCGCGTGGTGGGGCTCTCGGGTCGCGAGATCGACCGCTCGACGGCGATGACCGCGCTCGAAGACGGAGTCGTCCTCGTGCTGGTCGATCCCGCCGCCACGATCGAGTCGGCTGAACGCCGCTCGACGCGGGCGCCGATCGCCGCGCGGGCGACGGCCGTATGGATGGTGCTCGCTGCGGCGGGCGGCATCCTGGCCTTCCTCCGTCTGCTCGACGCCGTCGCCCTTCCTGCCGAGGTGCGCACTCCCGTCGCCGCCGCGTCCTTGCTCGCCGCCCTCGCCGCGGCCACGGTCTTCTCGCTGCGCGCGCGGCCGCGCACGCCGACGCTCGCTCCCGTCGTCGCCGTCGCGGCCCTTGCCTTCGGCGGGGGAGTGGCGATCGTGCCCGACCTTCCGGCCTCGTCGGCGCAGGTGGCGGTGTTCACGGGTCTCCTCGCTGCGGCCGTGACGACCGGAGTCGGCGGAGTGATGGGGGCGACGCAGACCCTGCGCGCGCAGAGCCGCACCGCGACGATCGTCTCCGCCATGCTCGCGGCCGTGTGGGCGCTCGCGCTCCTGCTGCACCTCGACCCCTCGGCCCCGGCCGCCGTGACCCTCGGGCTCGTCCCCGTCGCCCAGCGCATCCTGCAGTCGAGCCTCGTCGACGTCGAACCCGGCACGTTCATCGACTACGGACGCTTCCAGAGCACCCGATGGACGGTGCGGCAGAGTCTGCCCGACGAGGTGCGCACGATCGAGGCCGATGACGCCGACGCCCTCGTCGAACGCTCGACCGCCCGGCTGACCGTCGGCGTCGTGCTCCTGGTCGCGGCGGGAGCCGCCAGCGCGTTCACCGCCCTGCCGACCTTCTCGGTCGCCGATCCCGTGGTGCTCGGCGGGCGCATCGCCCTCGCCGTCACGGTGGTGCTCGCCCTGCTGCTCGGCTCGCGCAAGAGCACGGTGCCCTTTCTCAGGTGGGTGGCCCGATTCGGCGCCGCCGTGGTCCTGGCGGCCGTCTTGACGGCGCTCGTGCCCACGATCCCGTCGGACATGCTCGTCGTCGTCGCGGGGGTCATCCTGCTCGCGGCCCTCGCCGTCGCGCTCCTGGTGGTCCCGGTGGGACGCGGCCTGCGGTCGCTGGGATGGTCGCGCACGGGTGACGTGTTCGAGGCGCTCGCGACGGCCCTGTCGCTTCCGGCGGGCATGCTGGCCGCCGGAGCGATCGAGGTCGCGCGTGCGATGATGGCGACATGACGCAGTCGCCGCCGTTCGGCGTGCCCGCGACGGTGGGGGTGCGCATCGGCGCCTTCAGCGTCGACGCCGCCCTCGTGGTCATCGCCGCCGGCGCGGCATCCCTCCTCGCCTCGCCCGTCCTCGGTGCCGCGGTCGCCGCGGAAGCCCTGCTGGGCCTGTGGATCCTCCAGGCGCGCCGCGGCTTCGGTCCGGGTGCGTTGTTGTTCGGCCTGCGCACCTCGCGTGCGGAGGCGCCGCTCGTGCCCGGTGCGGGAAGGGCCTTCGTCCGCGGGTCGCTGGTGCTGCTCGGGGGTCTCGTCCTCGTCGCCGGAGCCTGGGTCGTCGTCGCCTCGGCCGGGTTCGACCGCTCGGGCCTGCGGCGTTCCTGGGCCGACCGCGCGGCCGGTACCGTCCTCGTCGTCGCTCCCCGGGATCGGCAGGATCAGGATGCCGACGGCTCCTCCGCCCTCGCCGAACCCACCGTCCACGCGCGCTCCTCGGCCGGCCGCGAGCCGCTCCGCGTGTCCGCCGCCGCCGCGGCGCTGCCGACCGCGCCGGCGTGGGACACCCCGCTGCTGGCCGTCGATGCTCCGGCCGCGACCGATGCCCCGGCCGCCGTCGACGCCCCCGCCGCCGCGGGCGGGCGCACCCCCGCGGCCGCACCGCCCGCGCGGGCGGCCGAGGAGCCGGTGGTCACGGGTGCCGTCGGACGCGCGCAGCTGCTCGTGGTCTTCGACACCGGACAGCGCGCGCAGATCGACCTGCCCGCCGCGGTCAACTTCGGGCGCGCCCCGGTCGCGACGGAGCCCGCAGACGTGCTGATCGCCGTCGACGACCCCGACCGTCTCATCTCCAAGACGCACCTGCGCCTCGAGCACGACGGCGAGACCGCGTGGGTCATCGACGCCGGTTCCACGAACGGCTCGGAGCTCATCGACGACGACGGAGCCGTCCACCCCCTGCAGCCCGGTGCGCGCACCCTGCTCGAAGACGGCACCCGGGTGCGTCTGAGCGAGCGCGTGTTCACCCTGAGCCGACTGATCGGAGGTCCGGTGTGAGCACGGGCCCGCGTATCGCCCCGCCGTCCCTGCCCAACGGGCGGGTCGTGCTGCAGCCGCCGCCCGAGCTCGTCCCGAACGAGGGCGGCAGCGGCATCCTGACCTCCCTCCTGCCGATGCTCGGCAGTGTCGGCGCGATCGTGATGGTGACGATCTCCAACAGCGGACCGACGGGCTTCCTCATCGGCGGCATGTTCCTGCTGTCGTCGCTGGGCTTCGTGGCGGTGAACGGCTGGCGCCAGCGTGCGCAGCGCAATGCCGAGGTGCTCGGCAACCGGCGCGAGTACCTCGCCTATCTGTCCGAGCTGCGCGAGACCGTGCGCGTGGCCGCACGCAAGCAGCGCCGCCACGGCGGGTGGATCATGCCCGCCCCCTCGGCCCTGCCCTTCATCGCCGAGGAGCGCTCGCGCGTGTGGGAGCGCCAGCCCGGCGACGAGACGTTCCTGCTCGCCCGCATCGGCGTGGCCGATCAGCCCCTGAGCCTCACCCTCGAGGCCCCCGAGCTGCCGCCCCTGGCCCAGCTCGACCCGGTGGCCGCCTCGGCGGCGCACCGCTTCATGCTCACGCACGAGATCCAGCGCGATCTGCCGCTGGGCTTCCCCCTCGGCGAGTACGCGCGTATCGAACTCGTCGGCCCCGACGAGGAGGCCGTCCGCAGCCTCGCCCGCTCGCTCGTGGCCTCGGCGGCCACGCTCCACGACCCGGAGGACGTCATCATCGCCGTCCTCGCCGGACCCGCGCAGATCGGCGCATGGGACTGGGTGAAGTGGCTGCCGCACGCGATGTCGTCGCGCGTGCAGGACCGACTCGGACCCGCGCGCATGATCGCGGCATCCCCCGACGAGCTGATGGAAATGCTGCCGGCCCAGCTCGCCTCGCGCGCCCGCTTCACTCCCGGCGGCGGCGTCACCCCGCACGTCGTGCTGGTGATCGACGGGGTCGAGTCGTCGTCGAACGCCCCGCTGACCGGGCTGGAGGGCGCGCAGGGCGTCACCGTCATCGACCTCCCCACCCGCTGGGACGAACTCGACGACCCGACGGTCGCTCGCGTGGCCCTCGCGGACGCCCCGGTCGCCGTCCGTACGCGGCGCGGCGAGGCCGCCCCCGCCACCGCGCCGGCGGAGTTCATCGACGGCGCCGGACGCGCGCAGTCCTTCGTCCCGGATGCCATGACCGTCGCCGAAGCGGAGGCGACCGCGCGCCGCCTCATGCCGCTGCGCCCCGCCCCGATGGTCGTCGTCGACGCCCCCACGACGCAGGGCCAGGCGGAGCTGACCGAGCTGCTCGGTCTGCCCGACGTGCGCGCGGTCGACTTCGATCAGGCGTGGACGCCGCGCCTGGAGCGCGATCGCCTGCGCGTGCCCATCGGTCAGGAGCCCTCGGGCGCGCCGCTCGTGCTCGACCTCAAGGAGTCCGCCTCGCAGGGCATGGGCCCGCACGGCGTGATGGTCGGTGCGACCGGATCGGGCAAGTCCGAGGTGCTGCGCACCCTCGTGCTCGCCCTCGCGATGACCCACTCGCCCGAGCAGCTCAACTTCGTCCTCGTCGACTTCAAGGGTGGAGCGACGTTCGCGGGGATGGCCGAGATGCCGCACGTGTCGGCGGTCATCACGAACCTCGGCAGCGAGCTCGCCCTCGTCGACCGCTTCCAGGACGCCCTGCAGGGCGAGGTCGTGCGCCGCCAGGAGCTCCTGCGCGCCGCGGGCAACTTCGCCAACGTCGGCGAGTACGAGGCGGCGCGGCGCGGAGGACGCACCGACCTGGCGCCCCTTCCGGCACTGCTGATCGTCGTCGACGAGTTCTCCGAGCTGCTGACCGCCAAGCCCGAGTTCGTCGACAGCTTCCTCAACATCGGCCGCGTCGGCCGCTCGTTGCACGTGCACCTGCTCCTGGCATCCCAGCGCCTCGAAGAGGGCAAGCTCCGCGGCCTCGACACCTACCTGTCGTACCGGATCGGTCTGCGCACGTTCTCGGCATCCGAGTCGCGCACCATCATCGGCACGCCCGACGCCTACACGCTTCCGCAGGAGCCCGGCGTCGGCTTCCTCAAGAGCGACACCGAGAACCTCGTGCAATTCCGCGCGGCCTACGTCTCCGGGCGCCCGCGCGGCACGGCCGGCGTCGATGTCGCCGACCCCGCGTCCGTCTCGGGCGGTCCCGCCCGCGTCGAGGTGTTCACGGCCCTCGCCCAGCCCGACGACGACGGGTCCCCGGAGGAGATGGATGCCGCGCCCGCGGCCATCGCGGCCCCCGTGGCGGAGAAGCGCTCGACGTTCCAGATCGCGGTCGACCGCATGAAGGACCGCGGCCCCGAGGCGCACCAGGTGTGGTTGCCTCCGCTCGCGGAACCGTCGCCCCTCGATGCCCTCATGCCGGATCTGGCCGAGGATCCCGAGCTCGGACTCGTGTCGCACCGCTGGCGCAGCGCCGGCGCCCTCACGGTGCCGATCGGGCTCGTCGACATCCCGCTCGAGCAGCGCCGCGACCACTTGACCGTGTCGCTCGGTGGCGCCGCGGGTCACGTGGCGATCGTCGGCTCGCCCCTCAGCGGAAAGTCCACGCTCGCGCGGACCCTCGTCTCGGCCCTGTCGTTGACCGGGACCCCGCGGGAGTTCCAGTTCTTCGTGCTCGACTTCGGCGGGGGCGGCTTCACCGCGATGCAGCAGCACCCGCACGTGTCGGGCGTCGCGACGCGCACGGAGCCCGAGGCGGTGCGTCGGGCCGTCGCCGAGGTGGAGGCCGTGCTCGACGCGCGCGAGCAGTATTTCCGCCGCAACGCCGTCGACTCCATCGAGACGTACCGTTCGCGTCGCCGCGAGGGGCGCCTCGACGACGGCTTCGGCGACGTCTTCCTCGTCATCGACGGCTGGTCGACCCTTCGCTCGGAGTTCGAGCCGCTCGAAGCCCGGGTGCAGACCATCGCCGCCCGCGGTCTCAGCTTCGGCGTGCACGTCGTCGTCACCGCGAACCGGTGGCTCGAGATCCGGGCGAACCTCAAGGACCTCATCCAGACCCGCCTCGAACTGCGCCTGGGCGACCCGACCGACTCCGACGTCGACCGCAAGCAGGCGGCGAACGTGCCCGTCGGGCAGCCCGGCCGCGGTCTCAGCGCGTCGAAGCTGCAGATGCTCACGGCCGTGCCGCGCGTCGACGGATCCGACGACCCGGCCACGATCGCCGACGGCGTCGCCGACATGATCGGCCGCGTGGCGGCGGCGTGGCACGGTGAGCCCGGCCCGAAATTGCGCCTGCTGCCGGAGAACATCACCCTCGACGAGGTGCGCGCGCTCACCGAGCCCGGCGACGGCCGCATGCTGCTCGGCATCGAGGAGGCGCAGCTCGCGCCCTTCGGCGTCGACCCCCGCGTCGAGCCGCATCTGTTCGTGTACGGCGACTCCGGAATGGGCAAGTCGTCGTTCCTGCGCGCGGTGGCGAAGGAGATCCAGCGCCTGTACACCCCTGCCGAGGCGAAGATCTTCGTCGTCGACTACCGCCGTGCGCTCCTCGGGGAGATCCCCGACGACTACCTCGGCGCCTACCTGACGTCGCACGACCTCGCGACCGGGGGCATGAACGACCTCGCGCAGTATTTCTCGACGCGCGTCCCCGGGCCCGACGTCACCCCGACGCAGCTGCGCGAGCGCAGTTGGTGGAAGGGAGCCGAGGGCTTCATCCTCGTCGACGACTACGACCTCGTCGCGACGAGCCAGGGCAACCCCCTCGCCGTCCTGCAGCCGCTGCTGGCGCAGGCGGGCGACCTGGGCCTGCACGTGGTGCTCACCCGGCGCTCGGGCGGCGCCAGCCGCGCGGCCTACGACCCGATCATCCAGCGGTTCACCGATCTCGGAGTGACCGGCATCCTGCTCGGCGGCAACCCCGAGGAGGGGGCGCTCATCGGCCGCGTCAAGCCGGAGCGCGCCGCTCCCGGCCGCGCGCAGATCGTCAGCCGGGAGCACGGGCTCGTGGCATCCCAGCTCGCGTTCTCGCCACCGACGCACTGAGTGCTCCTGTGCCGCGGCGTGCCGCGTGCCTCCTCCCCAGCCGCCCCGTCCTCCCCATCGGATGACGGGGCGGTGTCGGTGTCGGCGGCCCGGGTTACCGTGGTGGGGTGACATATCCCGGCGCCGCCCCCGAGTCGTACGCCGACGCTCCGCCCGAGTCGTACGACGTCCCCGACGACCCGTACGCCGGCGCGCGGTGGGACCCCGACCAGTTCGCGCCGCCCGACGATTTCGATGCGCCACCGCCGCCGGTCGACCCCGCGTCGGCCTTCGCCCGCGCGGCCGCCGCGACGGGGACGGCCCGCGAGCTGCCGGCGGTGCGCGACTTCACCGGCCACGACCCGCGCGCCGTTCTGCACGAGGTGTACGGCTACGACGCGTTCCGCGGCGACCAGGCCGACATCGTCCAGCACGTCGTCGACGGCGGCGACGCGGTCGTGCTCATGCCGACCGGCGGCGGAAAGAGCGTCACGTATCAAGTGCCGGCGCTCGTGCGTCCCGGTACGGGGCTGGTCGTCAGCCCCCTGATCGCCCTCATGCACGACCAGGTCGAGGCGCTCATCGCCAACGGTGTGCGGGCCGGGTACCTCAACTCCACGCAGGCGCCCGCCGAGCGCCAGGCCGTCGAGCAGGCATACCTCGCCGGCGAGCTCGACCTCCTGTACGTCGCGCCCGAGCGGTTGAACGGCGCGCAGACCCTCGGGCTGCTCTCCCGCGGTCGCCTCAGCGTCATCGCGATCGACGAGGCGCACTGCGTGTCGCAGTGGGGTCACGACTTCCGCCCCGACTACCTCGCGCTCGGCGACCTCGCCGACCGGTTCCCCGGCGTGCCGCGCATGGCGCTCACCGCCACGGCGACGCCCGAGACCGCGCAGGAGATCGTCGAGCGCCTGCGCCTGCGCGACGCCCGCGGCTTCGTCGCGAGCTTCGACCGTCCCAACATCCAGTACCGCATCGACGCGAAGGTCGACCCGCGTCGGCAGCTGGTGCAGTTCATCCGCTCGCAGCCCGAGGGCTCCGCCGGCATCGTCTACGCCCTGAGCCGCAAGACCGTCGAGCAGACCGCCGCCTATCTGGCATCGCAGGGCCTCGACGCCCTGCCCTATCACGCGGGTCTCGACGCCTCGGTGCGCGCGGCGCATCAGTCGCGTTTCCTCCGCGACGACGGGGTGGTGATGGTGGCCACGATCGCGTTCGGCATGGGCATCGACAAACCCGACGTGCGCTTCGTCGCCCACATCGACCTGCCGAAGTCGGTCGAGGGCTACTACCAGGAGACCGGTCGTGCAGGCCGCGACGGCGACCCGTCGGTGGTGTGGATGGCCTACGGACTGGGCGACGTCGTGCAGCAGCGCCGCATGATCGATCAGTCGCCGGGTGATCGTTCCTACAAGATGCGCCTCGGTCAGCATCTCGACGCGATGCTCGCGCTGTGCGAGACGGTCGGATGCCGCCGGCAGAACCTTCTCGACTACTTCGGTCAACGCTCCGAGCCTTGCGGCAACTGCGACACGTGCCTCACCCCGCCCGACACCTGGGACGGCCTCATCGCCTCTCAGAAGCTGCTGTCGACGATCGTGCGCCTGCAGCGCGAGCGCGGGCAGGCGTTCGGCGCCGGTCACCTCATCGACATCCTGCGCGGGGCGAAGACCGAGCGCATCGCGCAGCAAGGGCACGATCGCCTGAGCACCTACGGTCTGGGTGCCGATCTGTCCGACCAGGACTGGCGCAGCGTGATCCGCCAGCTGCTCGCGCGCGGCATCATCGTGGCCCAGGGCGACTACGGCACGCTCGCGCTGAGCGAGGCGTCGGCCGGAGTGCTGCGCGGCGAGACACCCGTCCCTCTGCGTCGCGACGCCCTCGGCCGCACGGGTGGCGGCGGGGGGAGTCGTCAGCGCAAGTCGAGCGCCGACGACGTCGCCCCCGACGATCGCGAGCTGTTCGAGGCGTTGCGCGCGTGGCGGGCCGAGAAGGCGCGAGAGCAGGGTGTTCCGGCCTACATCGTGTTCGGCGATGCCACCCTGCGCGCGATCGCCGCCGCCCGCCCCGGCGCGATCGGCGACCTCGACGGCATCACCGGCATCGGCGCCAAGAAGCGCGAGGCGTACGGCGACGGCATCCTGACGGTGGTCGCGGCGAACTGACCCCCGTCACTCCGGCGTGCGGGCGGCCGTTCAGCCGCTGTTCGGGAATGTTGACCCCCCACAACGACCCAGCGCGGACGGATGCGCGTCCGTTGTGGTGAACCGACAGGAGGTTTGAGTGGTCGTTGTGGGACACCTACCGTGGAGTCATCCCTTTGCAACGTCGAAAGGTGCCGAAATGACCGACGCCGCCGTCCGTCCCACCACGCCCGCCACGAGCACGCGCACGCCCGTGGGCGGAGCGCCCACCGCCGCGCACACCGCGGCCGAGGCCGCCGAAGCCCGCATCGACACCGAGCGGGTCACCGATCTGCTGCTCGGCACGTGGGCCGAGACCCGCCGCGAGGCGCGCGAGATGATCAAAGACCCCGCGCTCTGGCGCGACGACAGCCTCGGCATGGATGCGCACCGCGAGCGCACCCTCAGCCAGCTCCACCTCCTCGTGCAGAACAAGGCCGTGCACCGCGCGTTCCCGAAGCGCCTCGGCGGTGAGGAGAACAACGGCGCCAACATCGCCGGCTTCGAAGAGCTCGTCGCGGCCGACCCCAGCCTGCAGATCAAGTCGGGCGTGCAGTGGGGCCTGTTCGGCTCGGCCGTGCTGCAGCTGGGCACGCGCGAGCATCACGACAAGTGGCTCCCCGGCATCATGAGCCTCGAGATCCCTGGCGCCTTCGCCATGACCGAGACCGGACACGGGTCCGACGTCTCGGCGATCGGGACCACCGCGACCTACGACCCCGAGACCGAGGAGTTCGTCATCCACACGCCCTTCCGCGGCGCGTGGAAGGACTACCTCGGCAACGCCGCCCTGCACGGCAAGGCCGCGACGGTGTTCGCCCAGCTCATCACGAAGGGCGTCAACCACGGCGTGCACTGCTTCTACGTGCCGCTGCGCGACGAGGAGGGGAGCTTCCTCCCCGGCATCGGCGGAGAAGACGACGGTCTGAAGGGCGGTCTGAACGGCATCGACAACGGTCGTCTGCACTTCGACCAGGTGCGCGTCCCTCGCACGAACCTCCTCAACCGCTACGGCGACGTCGCGGCCGACGGCACGTACTCGAGCGAGATCGCGAGCCCGGGGCGCCGGTTCTTCACAATGCTCGGCACCCTCGTCCAGGGACGCGTCTCGCTCGACGGCGCGGCCGCCTGGGCATCGGCCATCGGTCTGACGATCGCGATCACCTACGGCAACCAGCGCCGCCAGTTCGACTCGGGCAGCGGCACCCCCGAGGTGACCCTGCTCGACTACGGCAAGCACCAGCGGCGCCTCCTGCCGCGCCTGGCCACGACCTACGCCGAGATCTTCGCGCACGACGAGTTCCTTCAGAAGTTCGACGGCGTCTTCAGCGGAAAGGCCGACACCGACGCCGACCGCGAAGACCTCGAGACCCTCGCCGCCGCCCTCAAGCCCCTGTCGACCTGGCACGCGCTCGACACGTTGCAGGAGGCGCGCGAGGCGTGCGGAGGACAGGGCTTCCTGTTCGAGAACCGCCTGGTGGGTCTGCGCGCCGACCTCGACATCTACGTCACCTTCGAGGGCGACAACAACATCCTCCTGCAGCTCGTCGGCAAGCGCCTCCTCGCCGACTACGCGAAGCAGTTCAAGGGCAAGGATGCCAAGCAGCTCGCCGCCTTCGCCGTCGGCCAGACCGCCGGCAAGCTTTTCCACGGAGCGGGCATGCGTCAGTTGGGTCAGGCCGTCAGCGACTTCGGCTCGACCGCCCGATCGGTGGAGAAGGGTCTGCGCGCCGAACAGCAGCACGAGCTCCTGGCCGGCCGTGTCCAGCAGATGATCGCCGACATCGCGGGGCGCCTCCGTCCGGCATCCAAGCTCTCCCGCGACGACGCGGCGGCACTGTTCAACGAGAACCAGGCCGAGCTCATCGAGGCCGCGCGCGCGCACGGCGAGCTGCTGCAGTGGGAGGCGTTCACCGACGCCATCAACCGCGTCGACGACCGCGACACCCTGAAGGTGCTGACCTGGCTGCGCGACCTGTTCGGACTGCAGCTGATCGAGAAGCACCTCGCGTGGTACCTGATCCACGGTCGGCTCTCGACGCAGCGGGCCGCCGCCGTCTCCAGCTACATCGATCGCCTCTGCGCTCGGCTGCGTCCGCACGCGCAGGACCTCGTCGACGCGTTCGGCTACGGCCCGGAGCACATCCGCGCGTCGATCGCGTCCGGCGTCGAGGACGACCGGCAGAACGAGGCCGCGTCGTACTATGCCGCCCTGAAGGCTTCGGGCGACGCCCCGGTTCCGGAGAAGAAGCCCGCGCGCTAGCGGCATCCCTGTCGCCAGGACAGGGGATGCGACGAGAACAGGCCGATCCGTGCAGGGTCGGCCTGTTCTCGTGTCATCCCCTGTCCTCGCACGACCCGCGCCCGAGCCGTCCGTGCAGCGCGCTCCCTGATCGGTCGATGTCGGCGGCCCGGCCTAGCCTGGGAGCATGAACGACCTCGTGACCGGAGCCGACGGTGTCACCCGCTGCGCATGGGCCGGTTCCGACGCGGAGTACCAGCGCTACCACGACGAGGAGTGGGGCACCCCGCTGCACGGCGACCGCCCGCTGTTCGAGAAGATGAGCCTCGAGGGTTTCCAAACGGGCCTCGCCTGGATCACGATCCTGCGCAAGCGTCCGCGCTTCCGCGAGGTGTTCCACGACTTCGAGCCGTCGGTCGTGGCGCGGTTCGGCCCCGACGACGTCGAGCGTCTGCTTCAGGATGCCGGCATCATCCGCCACCGCGGCAAGATCGAGGCCGCGATCGGCAACGCGGCGATCGTCGCGGCCATGGGCCCGGGCGAGCTCGATGCACTGATGTGGTCGTTCGCCCCGGCATCCCACACGCCCCCGGCGACCTTCGCCGAGGTGCCCGCGGTGACGCCCGAGTCGACCGCGTTGAGCAAAGACCTCCGCCGCCGCGGGTTCCGCTTCGTCGGACCGACCACCATGTACGCGCTCATGCAGTCGTCGGGCATGGTCGACGACCACGTTGCGGGGTGCTGGCGTGCGGCCTGACGGCCGCGCGGCCCGAAACCGGTAGACTGGACCCAGGAGCTTTCGCTCCGCGCGTCGTCGAACGCACCGGCCCCTTCTTCTCGGGCCTTTGACCTTCACGGCGAACGGATGCGCCACCCGGCGCCTTCGCCCACTTGGCCGCAGCATCGCGGCATCCCGAACCGCCGTGCGCGCGTGCGCCGCGGCAGGAGTATTCATGACGTCCCAGACTTTCGCCGACCTCGGCGTGCCCGCCCCTCTCATCGACGTTCTCGCCGCCCAGGGCAAGAACGAGCCCTTCCCGATCCAGGCCGACACCCTGCCCGACACCCTCGCCGGGCGTGACGTGCTCGGCCGCGGCAAGACCGGCTCGGGCAAGACCCTCGCCTTCTCGCTGCCGTTGGTCGCGCGTCTCGCCGCGTCCACCGATCGCCGTCGCGGACGCAAGCCCCGCGCGCTCGTGCTCGCCCCGACCCGCGAGCTCGCGAACCAGATCGACGAGGTCATCAAGCCCCTCGCCCAGCCCTTCGGACTCGTCACCACGACCGTCTACGGCGGCGTGAACCAGAAGCGTCAGGTCGACGCGCTGAACGCCGGCGTCGACATCCTCGTCGCGTGCCCCGGCCGCCTCGAAGATCTCATCGGCCAGGGCTTCGCGAACCTCGGCGACATCGAGATCACCGTCCTCGACGAGGCCGACCACATGGCCGACCTCGGCTTCCTCCCCGGAGTCACCCGCCTGCTCTCGCGCACCCCCGCCGACGGTCAGCGTCTGCTGTTCTCGGCGACGCTCGACAACGGCGTGGACAAGCTCGTCAAGCGCTTCCTGCGCAACGAGGTCCTGCACTCGGTCGACGAGGCGCACTCGCACGTCGCCGCGATGACGCACCACGTCTTCGCCCCGGCCGACGCGGATGCCAAGAAGGACCTCGTCCAGACCCTCGCCTCGGGCACGGCGCGACGCATCCTCTTCATGCGCACCAAGCACCAGGCCAAGAAGCTCGCGAAGCAGCTCACCGCCTCGGGCATCCCCGCCGTCGACCTGCACGGCAACCTGTCCCAGCCCGCTCGCGACCGCAACCTCGCCGCCTTCGGCGACGGCCGCGCGAAGGTTCTCGTGGCCACCGACGTCGCCGCCCGCGGCGTGCACGTCGACGGCGTCGAACTGGTCGTGCACGTCGACCCGCCCGTCGAGCACAAGGCGTACCTGCACCGCTCCGGCCGCACCGCCCGCGCGGGCTCCGCCGGCGATGTGGTGACGATCATGCTGCCCGAGCAGCGTCGCGACACCCTCGACATCCTCCGCAAGGCGAAGATCTCCGCCACCCCGCAGCCCGTCACCCCCGCCTCGCCCGAGGTCGTGGCGCTGGTCGGCGAGGTCGCGCCGTACGTCAAGCCCGAGCCGGTCGTCGCCCAGCCGCAGGGCGGGGGCCGCTCGCAGGGCGCCAACGCCCAGCGCAAGCGCGCCGCCCGCACCCCGGGCCAGGATGCCGCAGCCCCGGCCGCCGGTGGCGGTCGCCGTCGTCGCGGACGCGGTGGCAGCGGTGGCGGTCAGGGTTCCGAGGCTCCCGCGGCCGCCGGTCACGCGCCCCAGGGCGGGCGCGGCCAGGGCCAGCGTTCGGGTGCCGGACGCGGACAGTCGGCCGGCGGCGCCCAGCGCGCCGGCGCCGCCCGTGCCCAGGGCGCGGGTCGCTCGGCATCCGGTGCCCCGACGACCGGCATGGTCGTCGGCGCCCGTTCGCCGCGCACGAATCGCCGCGCGCAGGGCTGAGCCCCCGTCCACCGTCGCGTTCCGGTGGGGTCTTCCGGCTCCGCCCGTCCCGTGTGCCGGTGGGGCCTTCTGGCTCCGCCCGTCCTGTGTGCGCAATGGCGGATGCCGCGGGCGGCACGCCGCGGGCGGTCGCCGGTGTCGCGGCGTGTCGGGGCCCCGACCCGCCGCTGTGCTCGCGCCTGACCGGCCCGCCGCCTTCCGCCCGCCGCACCCCCGCCCGCCGCACCCGGCATGCCACACCCCCGCCCGCCGCACACGCCGCACCCCCGCCCGCCGCACCCGGCATGCCGCCCGGACCGGCGCACCCCGCGCCCTCGCTGGCCGATGTCGGTGGTCTGCGCCACACTGGGGACGATCCCGAGGAGGCGCCCATGACCGGTCCCGACGCCCACGACGTCATCCGCGTGCGGGGCGCGCGAGAGAACAACCTCAAAAACCTCGACCTCGACGTGCCCAAGCGGCGTCTCACGGTGTTCACCGGGGTCAGCGGGTCGGGAAAGTCGTCGCTGGTGTTCGGCACCATCGCGGCCGAGTCGCAGCGGCTCATCAACGAGACCTATCCCACCTTCGTGCAGCAGTTCATGGGCGAGCTGTCGCGGCCCGACGTCGATGCCCTCGAGAACCTCAGCGCGACCATCCGCGTCGATCAGGAGCGCATGGCCGCGAACGCCCGCTCCACCGTCGGCACGGCCACCGACGTCCACGCCATGCTGCGCGTGCTCTTCAGCCGCCTCGGTCAGCCGCACGTCGGGTCGTCGCAGGCGTTCTCGTTCAACGTGCCCTCGATCTCCGGAGCGGGCGCGGTGACGATCGCGACGGGTGCGAAGAAGGGGCAGAAGGAGCGCCGATCCTTCGAGATCACCGGCGGGATGTGCCCCGAGTGCGAGGGCCTCGGCCAGGTCGGCGACCTCGACCTCGACCAGCTCGTCGATGCGTCGCTCTCGCTGAACGCGGGGGCCATCCTCGTGCCCGGCTACACGGCCGACGGCTGGATGGTGCGCGTCTTCAGCGAGTCGGGCTTCCTCGACCCCGACAAGCCCGTGCGCGACTTCACTCCGCAGGAGCGCGACGACTTCTTCTACAAAGAGCAGACGAAGGTGCGCATCGCGAACACCAACATGACATACGAGGGGCTCGTCCCCAAGATCACCAAGAGCATGCTGCAGAAAGACCGCGACGCGCTGCAGCCGCACGTCCGCGCCTTCGTCGACCGCGCGGCCACGGTCGTCCCCTGCCCGGCGTGCGAGGGCACGCGTCTCAACGACGGCGCGCGCTCGTCGCGCATCGGCGGCGTCAACATCGCGGATGCCGCAGCCATGCAGATCACCGACCTCGCCGCCTGGGTGGGCACGATCGACGACCCCTCGGTGGCACCGCTCGTGCAGGGTCTGCGCGAGACGCTCGACGCCTTCGTCCACATCGGCCTCGGCTACCTCTCGCTCGACCGTTCGAGCGGCACGCTGTCGGGCGGGGAGGCGCAGCGCACCAAGATGATCCGCCACCTGGGCTCGAGCCTGAGCGACATCACCTACGTGTTCGACGAGCCCACCGCGGGCCTGCACCCGCACGACATCCAGCGCATGAACGAGACGCTCCTGCAGTTGCGCGACAAGGGCAACACGGTGCTCGTCGTCGAGCACAAGCCGGAGGTCATCGACATCGCCGACCACGTGGTCGACCTCGGTCCGCGCGCCGGCCGCGAGGGCGGCGTGATCCAGTTCGAGGGCGATGTCGCGGGGCTGCGGGCTTCCGACACCCTGACCGGTCGCTTCCTCGACCACCGCGCGCACCTCAACGACAGTGTGCGCGAGGCCACCGGCGCGCTCCCCATCCGTGGGGCGAGCCAGCACAATCTCCGCGGTGTCGACGTCGACATCCCGCGCGGAGTGCTCACGGTGGTGACCGGGGTCGCCGGCTCCGGCAAGTCGTCGCTCATCCACGGCAACCTCCCCTCGTTCGACGACGTCGTCGTGGTCGACCAGACCGCGATCAAGGGCTCGCGGCGCAGCAGCCCCGCGACCTACACCGGCATCCTCGACGCGGTGCGGGCGGCGTTCGCCAAGGCGAACGGGGTCAAGCCGGCGCTGTTCAGCGCCAACAGTCAGGGTGCGTGCGCCGCATGCAAGGGCCTCGGCGTCATCGTGACGCAGCTGGGGTTCCAGTCCACGGTCGAGACCGTCTGCGAACTGTGCGAGGGCACCGGGTTCTCCGACGACGTGCTCGAGTACACGCTCGACGGGAAGAACATCGCCGAAGTGCTCGCGATGTCGGTCGCCGAGGCGGGGGAGTTCCTCGTCGCCGGTCCGGCGGTGGCCGTCCTCGGTCGTCTGCGCGATGTGGGGCTCGGCTACCTCACGCTGGGACAATCACTCAGCACTCTGTCGGGCGGAGAACGCCAGCGCCTCAAGCTCGCGATCTCGATGGCGAAGTCCGGTGCCGTCTACGTCCTCGATGAGCCCACGACAGGACTGCACCTCGCCGACGTCGACACGCTCCTTCGGCTCCTGGATCAGCTCGTGGATGCCGGCAACACCGTCGTCGTGATCGAACACCATCAGGCGGTGATGGCGCACGCCGACTGGCTCATCGACCTCGGCCCCGGGGCCGGTCGCGACGGCGGCACGGTCGTGTTCGAGGGGACGCCCGCCGACCTCGTCGCCGAGCGCTCGACGCTCACGGGAGAGCACCTCGCACGCTACGTCGGCGGCTGATCGCCGGGGCGGTCGCGCGCGTCGTCGGTCTCCGGGCACGGGGCCCGGCGCACGTCGCGTCGGCACGCGACGAGGTTCCGGTCCCGCAGCTCGCGGTGCGCCGCCGTCTCCGCGGGGGACTCCGGTCAGCCGCGCGCGGGGAGCGATGCGTCGTGCAGGTGCCGGTCGCCGTGCGACAGCACCTTCACCATGACGCCGCGGCGGCGCAGGTCGGCCACCGCGCGCGTTTCGTCTTCGCGCGTCAGACCGAGCGCGTGAACGCTCGCCACCACGAGCACATCGCCGCGCGTCAGCGTGCCGAAGAATCGGTCGAGTCGGTTCGCCCACCCCTCGAGCGTCTCGGGAGCCGGGTGTCGGAAGCCCTCGATGGGAACCCCGAAGCGCGTCAGGTCGTCACGCTGCTGCACGACGGTGGGCATGTCGGGACGCGACACGACCAGTCCGACGAGGCGGGACCCCGCGGGGCGGGCACGCCACCAGTCCCGATCGCTCTGCAGCTCGGTGAAGCACTCCGGGCACTCGGCCGCGGTATGCATCACGGGCACCGCGGCGCTCCCGGCGGCATCCGTGGATGACGGCATCGTCGGGATCGGATCGCTCATGGAAACCTCCGCGACCATTGTGCCCCACGCTCCTGCGAAACCGCCCCCCGGGCCACGCCCGCGGCCCCTCGTCCCGCCGAGGGCGATGAGTGGCCCGGGAAGTGCCCTTCACGCAGTCCCGCGCCGGGCATACGTGGGACACGCTCGCTACCGCGAACGCCGACACCGACGCCACCCCCAACGCCAACGTGACCCCCGCACCGGCCCGACCCACCGCCCTCAGCCCCCGCACATGGAAGGGCCCGCCGCACGCGACGTGCGACGGGCCCGGGAGTCGGGACTCAGTGGGCCGAGTACCCGCCGTCGACGAGGTGGTAGCTGCCCGAGATGAACGACGCGGCGTCGCTGAGCAGGAACAGCGTCAACGCGGCGACCTCGGAGTCCGTGCCGAGGCGTCCGGTCGCGTGCTCGTTCTCGAGGTGCGTCAGGGCCTCGGGGGTCAGGCTCGAGCGCACCAGCGGGGTGTCGATGAAGCCCGGGCCCACGGCATTCGTGCGCACGCCCTGCTTCGTGTACTCGAGGGCGGCGACCTTCGTCAGACCGACCAGCGCGTGCTTGCTGGCGACGTAGGCCGCGTTCTGCGCGATGCCGACCGACCCGAGGACGGATGCCATGTTCACCACCGCACCGCCGCCGGAGGCGACGATGGCCGGCAACTGGAACTTGAGGCCGTAGAAGACGCCGTCGAGGTCGACCGCGCGCACGCGGTCCCAGGCCTCGATGTCGTAGTCGCCGATGTTCTGGGGCGGGGCGCCGATGCCGGCGTTGTTCACGGCCAGGTGGAGTCCGCCGAAGGTCGAGCGGGCGAAGGCGACGGCCGCCTCGGAGTCCTCCCACTTCGCGGTGTTCTGCGCGAAGGCCGCAGCGGTTCCTCCCGCGTCGGTGATCTGCTGCACGACGCCCTGGGCGGCATCCTCGTTGATGTCGGTCACGACGACCGACGCGCCTTCTGCGGCCAGCTCCCGCGCGATCGCGGCTCCGATTCCGCTTCCGCCACCGGTGACGAGGGCGACCTTCTGGGCGAACCTGCTCATGGATGCACTTCTCTCCCGCCGTCGAGTCAACGCGGATCTCGCGGTGACCGCATGCGCGTGAATGAAAACCCCGACGCCGGCCGCGGTATTCCGCGTCAGTCGTCCTCGCCGTCGTCGATGCGCAGCTCGAGGCTGAGCTGGTCGGCATCGAGTTCGGCGAGGGCATGCCTGAGCGCGGCCGTGCTGTAGCGGCCGTCGCGGCCGACGTCGTGCAGACGGCGGCGCATCGCCTCGATCGAGGCGAGCCGCAACTCGAGGAAGTCGCGCACGCGCATCGAAGCCTCCTCGTCGGGCGGCTGCACGAGGCGGGCGCCCGCGCGCTCGATCATGTCGGCCGGGAAGGCGGCGCCGTCCCGCCGGACGAGCGAGCCCGACTGCACGGCCGCGATCGCGGCATCCCGGAGCTCCGCGTCGAGGGCGCGTTGCTCCTCGCGCGACGGTCCCTCGCCCCCGTCGCCCGCGAGTCCGACCCGGCGGACGACGGCCGGCAGGGTCAGCCCCTGGAGGACCAGGCTGAACAGGGCGACCAGGAAGGCGACGAAGATCAGCAGCGGGCGTTGCGAGGTGTCCTCGGGGAGGGTCTGCGCCGCCGCGAGGGTCACCACGCCGCGCATCCCCGCCCAGACGATGACGCTCCCATGCCGCGCGCCCAACGGGGTGTCGCGGTAGTAGTCCAGATCGGCCAGGGTGCGCGAGATGCGCGCGCGCATCCACCCGATGCGCCGCGCGGCGCGAGCGGGGTCCTCGGCCCGGATGCCGAACTGCTCGGGCGCCGTGCGGTAGGCCTCCTCGAACCGGTCGAGGCGGCGCTGCGCGTCGTCGACGCGTTCCTGGTGACGGTCGGCGCGGCGACTGCGCCGCCCCTGGATCCAGATGAGCCACGACACGTACAGCGCACGGGCCGCGAGGGTGATGCCGAGCGCCGAGAGCGCCAGCCACGTCCCGTGCCAGAGGCCCTCGTGCTCGCGGAGGTTGGCCGTGACGATGTCCTTGAGCTCGAGTCCGAAGACGAGGAAGACCCCGCCCTCGAGGATCAGCTCGATCGTGCGCCAGTTGAGTCGGTCGCTGATGCGCTGCTCCGGGGTGAAGCGCCGTGCCGCGCCCTGTCCGGTCACGATGCCCGCGACCACCGCGGCGACCAGACCCGAGCCGCCCAGGTGTTCGGTCGGCAGGTAGGCGATGAACGGCACGGTGAAGCTCAACGCGGTGTTCGCGGCGGAGTTTGTCACACGCTCGCGCACGCGGAGGTTGACCCAGCCGACGACGGCGCCCAGCGCGAGGGCGATCGCCACGGCCCACGCGAACGAGGCCAGGGCATCGCCGAAGGCGAAGCCGGATGCCACGGCTGCGACCGCCGTGCGCAGCAGCACGAGCGCAGTGGCGTCGTTGAGCAGGCTCTCTCCCTCGAGCATCGTCACCACGCGCGGCGAGATGCCCAGGCGCTTGGCGATCGAGGTGGCCACGGCATCCGTGGGGCTGAGGATGGCGCCCAGCGCGATCGCGAGAGCGAGCCCGAGGCCGGGGATGACGGCCCAGAAGAAGAGGCCGAGCACGAGCGAACTGAAGACGACGAGCAGCACCGAGAGCCCGGCGATGGGGGCGAAGTCGCGCCGGAACTCGATGGCGGGAAGCTGCACCGCCGCCGAGTACAGCAGCGGCGGGAGAACCCCGATGAGGATGACCTCGGGGTTGACCGCGAAGGCGGGGACGAAGGGGAGGAGGCTCACCCCCGCGCCGATGGCGAGCAGCACCAGGGGTCCGGCGATGTTGAAGCGCGGCCCGATGACCGTGGCGAGGGCGACGACCACCACGCCGGCGACGACGACGAGGAGCGGATCGATCACCCTCCGAGGCTAGCCCTCCGCCTCTTGCGTCCTCGACCGCGGGGTCTCAGCCCTCCGCGCGGAGGGCGTTTGCGACGGCGTGCAGTCCCGTCAGCGTCTCGGTGAAGCTCGTCGACAAGGGCGACAGCCCGATGCGCAGACCGTGCGGGTCGCGGTAGTCGGGGATCACGTCGTCCTCCCACAGCCGAGCGGTCACCGCACGCATCGCGGGGTGCGACAGCGTCAGATGCCCTCCGCGCTCGGCGGCATCGCGCGGCGACGCGAGGCGCACCCCGAGAGGAGCCAGGATGCCGTCCGCCGCGCGCACCGCGAACTCGGTCAGCGCGATCGACTTGCGTCGAACCGCCGCGATGCCCGCCTCCGCGAGCAGGTCGAGGGTGTCCTGCATCGCGATCATCGCGAGCACCGGAGGCGTCCCCGACAGGAAGCGGCGCATGCCGTCGGCGGGGTGGTACTGCGGCCCCATCGAGAAGACGTCGGCCGCCCCCATCCACCCCTGCACCGGCTGGGTGAGGCGGCGCTGGTGGCGTGCGGCGACATAGGCGAACGCCGGGGAGCCGGGGCCGCCGTTGAGGTACTTGTAGGTGCACCCGACGGCGAGGTCGGCGCCCCACGCGTCGAGCTCCATCGGCACCGATCCGGCGGAGTGGCACAGATCCCACAGCACGAGCGCTCCCGCCTCGTGCGCGATCGCGGTGAGCGCGAGGCCGTCGGCGAGGTACCCGGAGCGGTACGAGACGTGGCTGAGCAGCACCACCGCGGTGCGCGGGCCGACCGCGGCGCGCAGCAGGTCGGCATCCACGCCCCGCTCCGTGTCGACCTCCACCCAGACGACGCGGGCGCCCCGCTCGGCCGCGATGCCCTCGACGAGGTAGCGGTCGGTGGGGAAGTCGTCGCGCCCCACCACGATCTCGACCCTCTCGGGGTCGGCCGTGCTCTGCGCGTCGAGCGCGGCGCGGATCAGCTTGTACAGCAGCACGGTGGTGGAATCGCCGATCACCGTCTGCCCGGGGGCCGCGCCGAGCGCGAGCGACCCGATACGGTCGCCGATCGCGAAGGGGAGCTCCATCCACGCTTCGTCCCAGCCGCGGATGAGGCGGCCGCCCCACTCCTCGGTCACGAACCGGGAGAGTCGTTCGGCGGTGGCCCGGGGCGGTCGGCCGAGCGAGTTGCCGTCGAAGTACACCAGCGGGGTCTCCGCCCCGACGAAGGCGTCGCGATACGACGCGAGCGGATCGTCGGCGTCGAGGGCCGCCGCCTCGACCTCCAGGGAGGCGTGCGGCACCTCCATGCGGTCGACGGATCCGAAGGCGGGGGAGGGGTCAGTCGACACGCGTGAGTTCCTCGGTCGGGACGACCGTCCCCCGGCTCAGCCAGGTGGGCACGTCGTCGGGGTCGGTGGGGGTCGGACCGGCGATGAAGGTCGAGACGGCGTCCGTCGCCGTGGAGCCGGGCCAGGGATCGGTCAGGGTGGCGACGAGGGCATCGCCGCGGACGCCCGCCTCGTGCAGGGCGAGCAGCTCGCGGCGGTTCAGCCCCACCGGCAGGGGACCGTTGCCGAGGTCGGTGCCGTACAGCACCCGCCCTCCGCGCGCGGCGAAGGCGCGGACGTTCGCGATCGCCAGGCGCCGGGCCTCGCCGCGGTGGATGTCGAGGGTCGAGATCCACGCCTGCCCGGCCGCGACGGCCCGCGAGATCACCCGGCGCGACAGTGGAGCGTCGAAAGGGGCGTGAGCGAGGGCCGAGACGCCGGCGTCGATCGCGCGCTCCACCTGGCCGTCGCCCTGCGCGTGCGCGACGACCGCGATTCCGCGCTCGCGCGCGCTCTCGACGATCGCGGCGAGCGTGTCGTCGTCGGGGACGGGGCCCGCGTCGGCATGGAGGGCGACCTTGATGACCGACGCGCCGGCATCCGCTTGCGCGTCGACCGCGGTGCGCGCTCCTCCGTCGACTCCCGGATGCCGCGAACTGCCCGTCACGACGCGCACGATGCTCTCCGGTGCCCATGGCCGCCCGGCGGGGTAGCCGCCCGGGACGGTGAGGAACGCTCCCGCGTAGGCGACGCGGGGGAGCCCGTCCGGGCGCCGGGCGAGCGCGACGGGATCACCGCCGAGGTCGACGACGGCGGCGATCCCGCGCCGGGGGAGGTCGGAGGAGTCGACGAGGTGCAGATGCACGTGGTGGTCGACGAAGGCCGGCAGCATCGTGCCGCTCTCGCCGGTCAACGCCCGTCGGACCGACCGCACGGTCGTCAGATCAGCGAGAGTTCGCGGAGCTTGGCCTCGACGTCGGCGTTGGAGGGCTCGACGTGGTGGCTGGAGTCGGGGTAGACGACGACGGGGATGCTCGTGCGACCCGAGATCTCCTTGGCGACGTCGGCGGCGGCGGGATCGGCGACCAGATCGACGTACTCGTAGTCGATGCCGAGCTCGTCGAGCTGCTTCTTGGTGCGGATGCAATCACGGCACCAGTCGGCGCCGAACATACGGATGGATGCGTCGGAAGACATGGCTCCAGCGTACGCCGCCCGCGCTCAGCGGGCGCTGAGAACCCCACCCGACGGGTGGCGCATGACCGCTGGCCGGGGCTCAGGCGGTGACTTCGTCCTCGAGGGGCTCGATGGCGTGGACGACCTTCCCGACGCGGCTCTTCTTGGGCGCGTACACGACGAGCGCGTGGAAGACGAATCGCACGATGAAGGCGGCGATGAGCGTGAGCGCGGCGGCGACGACGCTCTGGATGTGCGCCTGGCTGACCAGGACCCAGATGACCGGGATGCGCACGATGGCTTCGACGCCGTTGAACGTGAACGACTTGATGAACCGGTGTCGCATGAGCCCGGACTCCGCGCGCATGTCGGCGAAGACGAGGTACTCGAGGGCGAGGAAGTTCGCCACGATGGTCACGACGCTCGCGATCACCGCGGCGATGAGGTACTGAACGCCGACGGCCTGAAGCGCCCACATGATCACGAGGTTCGCGACGGCCCCGAGACCGCCGACGAGGGCGAACGCGGACATGCGGCCGAATCGCAGCATCGTGAGCTGGGTGAGGAAGCGCATGCCCTGGCTGAACGACGCCTTCGACTCGCCGGCGAAGCGGGGAGCGAACGAGAAAGGCACCTCGGCGACGCGCATCTGCTTGCGCGCAAGGATCTCGAGCAGGATCTTGAAGCCGCGCGGCTGCAGGGTCTCGACCTCGAGGGAGCGCCGGTCGACGAGGAAGAACCCCGTCATGGGGTCGGAGCAGTTGTGCAGCTTCTTGGGGAACATGGCCTTGGTGAGAAGCGTGGACGCCCGCGACACCGTGGTGCGTACGGCGTTGGCCAGACCGTCGGAGGTTCCGCCGGCGATGTAGCGGGATGCCACGACCACGTCGGCATCGCCCACCTCGGCGCGCGCGAGCAGTTCGGCGATGACCTCCGGCGGGTGCTGCAGATCGCCGTCCATGACGACGCAGTAGTCGGACACCGCGGCCTTGATGCCCTCGACGACGGCGCCACCGAGCCCGCCGACGGGCTCGTCGCGGTGGATGAGGCGAACCGGAACGGCGGAGGTCGCTGCGACGGCCCGGATGATGTCGGGGGTGTCGTCGCGGGAGTCGTCGACGAAGATGATCTCCACGTCACGACCGAGCAGGGCGTCCGTCGTGCGACGAACGAGCTCGGCGACGTTCGGACCCTCGTTGAAGGTCGGAACGATGACGGAAATATCCATGTGTGCTCGCGTTTTCTCGGTAAGACAGAAGTACACAGCGTAGACCGGCCGACGCGTGCCCAAATTGGGATTGTGGAGGAGTTACCTGGGAGCTAGCGGGTGTTCACCCCAGCGTCCGGCCAGAAACCGCCCGTTACCGGCGCGATATCGCGTCGACGCTCAGCCGATCTTCGCTTTCAGATCGTCGACCGTCATTCCGTAATTGATACGGACGACAGGCAGGGCCAGCTTATCCGTGCCGATGCGGACATACCCCGGCTCGATGGTGCGTCCGAGCTCGAAGCCGGCTCGGCGCACGCCCTCCTTGGTCGTGTCGTTGTAGTGGCCGAACGGATACGCGACGACCTCCTTCGCCCCGAGGATCCGTGCGGACTGCTCCAGATCGGCGGCGATCGTGTCGGCATCCTCGTTGACCATGCGCCCCTTGCCGTCGGCGCCGGCGCGATGCATGTCGTGCGTGTGCGAACGCTGCAGCACGAACTTGTTCGGTGTCGGTTCGGTGCGGAACGACGTGATGACGAACGACGTGGTCAGCAGGTTCTTGCCGTCGACGATGGGAGCGGCGAGTTCGAGCCAGCTGGAGTCCGCGTCGTCGTCGGTGATGATCACGGAGTGTCGGGGCAGGAAGAGGGCTCCGTCGATGAAGGCGCTCAGCTCGTCCCACGTCGGCAGGTAGAAGTCCGCGTCCTTGATGTACGCCATCTGGGCATCGAAGTCGCCGACGTACGCGTAATTGCCGCGTAGCCAGCCGTCTTCTCCCCCGGGCTTCCGCGTGAACTGGTGGTACATGAGGATCGGGATGCCGGCATCCTCCGCCGCGTTCGCCTGGGGCGTGACCCACCCGGCGTGCAGCACCCGTTCGCGATCGGTGCAGGTCACGAGGTCGGCGCCGTTGACGCGGGTGGAGGCGGTCAGTGCGGAGGCGTCGGAGGTGGTCGGGTACCAGCCGGCGAACACCCGGCCGTCCGCGCGCGGGATCGGCAGCGCCTCGTAGCGGACCCCCTGCGTCTGCACCTGCGGGTCGAGGGCGATGCCGTCGCCCGCGAACGAGACCGCGCAGGCGTTCGGGTCGGTGGTGGTCGACAGCAACCGCTGCGCCGGGGAGAGAGGCGTCGGCGTCGGGGTGGGCGTCGGGGAGCTCGACGGCGCTCCGCTCGCGGCGCTCGTCTCGGACGGCGCGACCGGCGCGCGGGTGAGGGCGAAGACGGCGACCGCCCCTGCGATCAGGGCGACGGCGACGGTCGCGACGAGGGTGCGCCGCGCGCGGACGCGGCGGCTGGCGCGCCGACGGCGGGCGGCTCGGGTGGTCGTCATGATGCCTCGGGATCGGGTGGGGCGGCTCGCCGCGATCCTAGCGGGGCGCTTCGCGCGCGCCCGGGACCCTTCGCGTCGCGATGCGCGGGCGCGAGAGGATGGGCGCATGATCCGTATCGGCATCGTCGGCACCAGCAGCATCTCCGAGCGTTTCGCCGAGGCGGTGGGTGCGGTGGATAACACGGTGGTCTCGCGAGTGGCCTCTCGAGACGAGGGCCGGGCGCGCGCCTTCGCCGACGTGATCGGCGCCCCCGGTGTCGCGGTCGGGCTCGACGACCTCCTCGCCGCCCCCGACGTGGATGCCGTCTACCTCGCGAGCCCCAACTCCGTGCACGCCGCGCAGATCGCTCAGGCGGTGGATGCCGGCATCCCGACCCTCGTCGAGAAGCCGGCCGTGCTGTCGGCCGCCGACTGGGACACCGCGGTGGGACGTGCCCGGGCGCGGGGCGTGGTGCTTCTCGAGGCCATGCGCACCGCTTACGACCCCGGGCTGTCCGCCGTGCGCGACCTCCTTCCGCGTCTCGGCGCGGTGCGACGGGTCTCTCTGCGCTACGAGAAGAGATCGGCGCGGTACGACCACGTCCTCGCGGGAGAGCAGACGAACATCTTCGACCCGGCGCTCGGGGGCAGCGCGCTGCGCGATCTCGGGGTCTATCCCCTGCATGCCCTCGTCCGCCTGTTCGGCGAGCCGAGGTCGATCCAGGGCGCGCGCGTGGGCATCGCCTCCGGGACCGACGGTCTCGGCAGCGCCCTCGCCGTCTACGACGGATTCATCGCCGACGTCGCCTGGTCGAAGATCACCGACACGGCCCTGCCGAGCGAGATCCAGGGCGAGGACGCCTCGCTCGCGATCGATGCCGTCGACGCGCCCCGACGGCTCACCGTGACCCCGCGCGGTCGGGCCCCGTACGCGATCGAGGTCGACGCCCCCGACAACCCGATGGTGGGGGAGGTCGAGCGTCTGCGACAGGCGATCGAGGGCGCCGACATCGCCGGGGACCAGGGCCTCACCGCGGCGACGCTGCGCCTCGTCGACGAGCTGCTCGCCGTCCCGCTCGCGTAGACGGAGCTCCACGAGTTCACCTGTCGTTTCCCCCACGGCGAGAGGATCGACGGATGCGGCGGGCGGGATCGGTGGGCGAGGTCTTCCTCGCGTTCCTGAGGCTGGGACTCACCTCCTTCGGCGGTCCCGTCGCCCACCTGGGGTACTTCCGCGACGATCTCGTGACCCGCCGCCGTTGGATGGACGATCGGGCGTACGCCGACCTCGTCGCCCTGTGCCAATTCCTCCCCGGACCCGCATCCAGCCAGGTCGGGTTCGCGATGGGGCTCCAGCGCGCGGGCATCGCGGGCGCGCTCGCGGCCTTCGCGGCCTTCACCCTCCCCTCGGCGGTGCTGCTCGTCGCCTTCGCGGCGGGCGCGGCCGTGATCGGCGGACCGATCGGCGACGGGATCCTGGACGGGCTCAAGATCGTCGCGGTGGCGATCGTGGCCCACGCGGTGTGGGGGATGGCCCGCACCCTCGCGCCCGATGCCCGCCGAGCCGGGATCGCGGTGGTCGCCCTGGCCCTCGCGCTGCTGCTCCCCGCCGCTCCGGGGCAGCTCGGCGCGCTGGCGATGGGCGTCGTCGCGGGGCTGCTCCTGCTGCGCGGTGCGGACGAACCCCCGGGGGTCGAGCTGCCCCCGTTCGGCGTCCCCCGCGCGGCTGCCGTGTCGTGCCTCGTGCTCTTCGCGGTCGTGCTCGTCGCTCTCCCGCTGCTCGCCGCGGGTACCGGGGCGGGGGTGCTCGCCCTCGCCGATGCCTTCTTCCGCTCGGGCGCCCTGGTCTTCGGCGGCGGTCATGTCGTGCTGCCGCTGCTGCAGGCCGGTGTCGTGCAGACGGGGTGGGTCACGCCCGAGGCCTTCCTCGCCGGCTACGGCGCGGCGCAGGCCGTGCCCGGCCCCCTCTTCACGTTCGCGGCCTATCTCGGCGCCGTCTCCGACGTGGGACCGGGCGGCGTCGCGGGCGCCGCGATCGCGCTCGTGGCGATCTTCCTCCCCGGGTTCCTCGTGCTGCTCGGAGTCCTCCCGTTCTGGGATGCCGTGCGCACGCGGCCGCGTGTTCGGGCGGCCATGCGCGGGGCGAACGCCGCCGTCGTCGGCATCCTGGGCGCTGCTCTCTACACTCCCGTGTTCACCACCGCGATCACGGGGCCGGGGCCCCTCGTGCTCGCGGTGGGGGGATTCGTGCTGCTGGTCGCGGTCAAGACGCCGGCGTGGGCGGTGGTGCTCGTGGGGGCGGCCGGCGGCGTCATCCTGTCGCTCACCTGAGCGGCGGCCGAGAGCCGGTTCCGCACGGGGTGACACCGCGTCCCACCGATGCCAGGATGAGCGGACGGCCCCGGCCGCCGCGCCTGTTTTCGAGGGAGAGAACCGTGTTCCAGAGCCCCTATCCGAGCATCGACGTTCCGGATCAGAGCATCTACGACTACCTGTTCGCCTCGCTGGGGGACGACGATCTCGACCGGGTGGCCCTGGTCGACCCGTCCAGCGGGGCGGAGACCACCTACCGCGCCCTGCGCGCGCAGGTCGACGCCTTCGCCGGGGCGCTCGCCGCACGCGGGGTCGACACCGACACGGTCGTGGCGATGCTGTGCCCGAACGTGCCGGCTTTCGCGACGGTGTTCCACGGCATCCTGCGTCTGGGGGCTGCGATCACCACCGTGAACTCCCTCTACACGGCCCGCGAGATCGAGAACCAGCTGCGCGACGCCTCCGCCACCTGGCTCGTCACCGTCTCACCGCTGCTCGCGCAGGCGAAGGCCGCGGCCGACGCAGCGGGCATCGCCGACGATCACGTGATCGTGCTCGACGGTGCGGACGGGCACCCCGATCTGCGCTCGCTGCTCACCGAGGGCCGGACGCCGCCCGAGGTGTCGTTCGACGCTGCCACGCACGTCGCCGTGCTGCCGTACTCGTCGGGCACGACCGGAGTGCCGAAGGGGGTCATGCTGTCGCACCGCAACCTCGTCGCGAACGTGCACCAGTGCCGATCGGTCATCGAGATCTCACCCGACGATCGCGTTCTCGCCGTGCTGCCGTTCTTCCACATCTACGGGATGACGGTGCTGCTGAACCTCGCTCTGCGTCAGCGGGCGACGCTGGTCACCATGCCCCGCTTCGACCTCATGGAGTTCCTCCGGGTCGTGCAGGAGCACCGCTGCACGTTCCTCTTCATCGCGCCGCCCATCGCGGTCGCCCTCGCCAAGCACCCCGCCGTCGACCAGTTCGACCTCTCCAGCGTGCACAGCGTCTTCTCCGGTGCGGCCCCGCTCGACGGCGAGACCGCCGAGACAGCCGGCCGGCGCATCGGTGCCCGGTTCTTCCAGGGCTACGGCATGAGCGAGCTGAGTCCCGTCTCGCACGCCATCCCCGCCGGCTCGGGATTCCCGGTCAGTTCGGTCGGCGTGCTCATCCCGGGGTGCGACGCCAAGCTCGTCGACCCCGAGACCGGCGCGGAGCTCGAGCAGCACGGTGACGACGGGCTGACCGCGCCGGGCGAGATCTGGGTGCGCGGCCCCAACGTCATGCTCGGCTACTTGAACCGGCCCGACGCCACCGCCGAGACGCTCGACGCCGACGGCTTCCTGCACACCGGTGACATCGGCGTCCACCACGTCGACGGCTACTTCACGATCGTCGACCGGTTGAAGGAGCTCATCAAGTACCACGGCTACCAGATCGCCCCCGCCGAGCTCGAGGCGCTGCTGCTGTCGCATCCGAAGATCCAGGATGCCGCCGTCATCGGCGTGCGCGGGGACGACGGTGAGGAGATCCCCAAGGCGTTCGTCGTGGCGGCACCGGATGCCGGCCTGACGGCGGAGGACGTCATGGCCTTCATCGCCGGCCAGGTCGCGCCCCACAAGAAGGTGCGGCGGGTGGAGTTCATCGACGTGGTGCCCAAGTCGACGTCGGGGAAGATCCTGCGGAAGGACCTGCGCGCGCGCGAAGCGGTGTGACGACGACGAAGGGCGGGGCGTCTAGCGACGGCCCCGCCCTTCGTCGTTCAGGTCACGGCGTGAGCAGGGCGCCGGTCTGCGCGGCGGACTCCTCCGCGCGCTTCTCCTCGTCGTCGCGGCCGCGACGCTCGTCTGCGGCTTCCTGCAGCGCCGACTTCGCGCGCAGCGGGGGCGTGCGGAAGAACAGCGACAGCACGAACGCGAGCAGCACCACGCCCATCGCCACCCAGTAGACGCTCGTCGCCGACGAGTTGAAGCCGACCAGGAAGGGCTTGGTCAGACGCGCGTCGGCACCCACGAGGAAGGAGGTGTCGTCCAGGGTCGAGTCGCCGATCGAGGTGTTCTCACCGCCGTCCGCGAATCGCTCCTCGAGCGTCGTCGCGACGGTGTCGACGAAGGCCGCGCGGTCGGCGGCGTTCGAGAAGTCCAGGCTCACCGATCCGTCGCTGCCCACGCGGGCGACCGGAATCTGCTGCTGGATCTGCGTCGCGGCGGCCGACGTCGCCTGGGCGATCGCCGCTTGCGTGGCCTGCGCCTGCGCGGCGGCCGGGATCTGCCCCGCGGCGACCTGCGCCGCCACGGCCTGAGTCGCGGCATCCTGTGCTTGCTGCACGCCCTGCTGCACCTGCTGGGTCACGGCATCGGTGGTCTGGGTCACGATGGGCGTGTAGATGCCCGACATGATCTTCTCGTTGGCCGGTGCCGAGGCGACCGTGGGGTCGAAGGCGGCGTCGAGGGCGTCGGTGAGGGTGCCGCGGTCGGAGAAGGACCCGATGATGTTCGACGGCATGAGCGTGAACAGCAGCGAGAGCAGGACGGCCGTGCCGAGCGTTCCACCGATCTGGCGGAAGAACGTCGACCCGCTTGTCGCCACGCCCATGTCGCGCAGACCCACGGAGTTCTGGCTGGCGATCGTGAGCGTCTGCATGAGCTGGCCGAGGCCCAGGCCGATCACGAGCATCGCGAGCGCGACGTGCCAGTAGGGGCTGTCGTACTTGAGGAAGGTCAGCAGGAAGAAGCCCACCGACATCAGCGCCGTGCCGAGGATCGGGAACATGCGGTAGCGACCGGTGCGCGCGATGATCTGACCGCTCGCGATCGAGGCGATCATGAGGCCCAGGATCATCGGGAGCATCTCGAAGCCGCTCTCGGTCGGGGTCGAGCCCAGCACGAGCTGCAGGTAGAGCGGCAGCGTGAGCATCGCGCCGAACATGCCGAAGCCGACGAGCACGCCGATGATCGTCGCCATCGAGAAGGTGGGGGAGCGGAAGAGCTTCAGCGGGATGAGCGCGTCGTCCTTCATCTTCGTCTCCGCGATGACGAACGCCAGGATGCCGAGGGCCCCGACCGCATAGCAGGCGATCGCGATGGGCGAGCCCCAGCCCCACTCGCGCCCCTGTTCGGCCACGAGCAGCAGCGGGACCAGCGCGACGATGACGGTCGTGGCGCCCCACCAGTCGATGCGCACCGAATGGCGCGGCTGCTTGGGGATGTGCAGGAACCGCCACACGATCGCGAGGGCCGCGATGCCGATCGGCACGTTGATGAGAAACACCCAGCGCCAGCCGGTGATGAAGAGGATCTGGTCGGCGCCGGCGAACAGACCGCCGACGAGCGGGCCGATGACGCTGGAGATGCCGAAGACGGCGAGGAAGTAGCCCTGGTACTTCGCGCGCTCGCGCGGGGCGAGGATGTCGCCCATGATCGCCAGCGGCATCGACATCAGGCCACCGGCGCCGAGGCCCTGGATGGCGCGGAAGGCGGCGAGCTCGGCCATCGAGGTCGAGAAGCTCGCGAGCACGGATCCGACGATGAAGATGAGGATCGCGAGCAGGAACAGCGGGCGACGGCCGAAGATGTCGGAGAGCTTGCCGTAGATGGGCGTCGAGATCGTCGAGACGATCAGGTAGGCGGTCGTGACCCAGGCCTGCAGGCTCAGGCCCTGGAGGTCGTCGCCGATCGTGCGGATCGAGGTTCCGACGATCGTCTGGTCGAGGGCGGACAGGAACATTCCGGCCATGAGGCCGAAGATCACGAACATGATCATGCGGTGGGTCATGACCGTGTCGGTGGTGCCGGTGTGCGCGCGCCGGCTGCGGGTGATGTCTGACATCTGTCCTCATCGAGAAGGGGTGGCGGGCGGCTCGATCGGGCGGGGCCGGGCGCCAGGTGTTTGCTAAAAGTCAACAAATAGTAGCGCTGTCCGGGAGGGGTGGGAACCACCTGCAGGCCCGCACCGGAGCCGGCGTGCAGAAATACCCCGGTGAGGGGAGTGGGCCTCGAGTCGGCAGGCGGGGCGCAGGTGGGCCGTCCCCGCGCACGCAGGAGGCGGGCGCGGATCGCGGCGGCTTCGCACGAAACCAGGAAATCGCGCCAGCACAGGGCGGTGTCGGGGCTGATCGTCCTGTTCTCGAACCATCGCCTGTTCTCGCGCGTGGCGCGTGGCGGAGGCCGGCGCCCGGCGCGGCGGGTCGGCGTGCTGCGGCGGTTCGACGACCGAGCGGTCGGAGGCAGGCGCCGGGGCAAAGCAAAACCCCCGCCATGTAGAAGCTAGGCGAGGGTTTCTGGGACCGTTGTAATGACGATCCGTGCGGCTCCGACGGGCGTCGATCCCGTGACCTCACGATTCTCAGTTGTACGCGCCGGGTTTACGGGTGCTCACGAGTGCTCGTTTGCCGCGTGATTCGGCGGAAGTCGCGCTCGTTGGTGGTGGCTGATTTTGGGTGGTTTCAGCCGAGTTCCCGGCCCGGGACCGGCCGGAGCTCGGCGACCTACTCCCCGATGCCACGGCTCTGCCACTCACCGAAGGTGATTCCCGATGCGGTGTCGATCCACGACGTACGACCGTTTGCCGATCGGCCAGCCACAACAGCAGCAGCAGCAGAGGGGGAAGAAAAGACGACGTCCTGAGTGAACCGCGCGAGTCCCTGGCCGTCAATTTGCAGTGTCCCGTCGCCGATCAGCGCCGCGTGCTGTTGCTGGTAACCGGGGTGTCGATGCGTGCCCACCCAGTCTGCGCGCGCAGTCGAGCCCTCGAACACAGTGAACTCGCCGTCAATCTCTTGCGCCATCGCCGTGACACCATGCCGAGGGACGTCGAATCGAAATGTCGGGGATGTGCGCTCGGCAGCGCTTCGGTCGTTGATCGATACGACCTCAGTGGCGCCGGCGGATCGCACCGATCGGAGCTCCGTGATGCCGAGAACCGGAAGGACAATATGCACCTGGCTGAGGTAGTACTCCATGTCAGAGATGTCGGCCTCGGGCAGGTGTATCGGCGCGGGCGCCGTGCTATTCACGACTGTGGCCCGCTTTGCGGAACTCGCCGCGCGGATGAGTCGGGCCTCCAGATAGCGCGCGTGAGCCTTGGTGACGTTGGCGTCCTTGGAGGTAAGGACTACCACCCGATCCCAGAAGTCTTTTCCGCCGGCGTTCTCCGGGCGGGCGTGCTGACGTAGCCGCACGGCAATGTCGTCGCCCTCGCCGACGTAAACTGCTTTGCCTGATGGGGACAGCGATTCAGGGTCATCGCCGATCAGGAGATAAACACCAGTTCGACGTACTTCATCGCGAGCCAGGAGACTGGCAATATCGGATCTCGGCGCGGCCACAACATGTCCGGTCCAATTCATGATCTCAGCCGTTAAGAGCCCACCAGGCGTACCGTCCACGAGAAACACGCGGATCTGTTTGCCGTTCACAATTTTCCTTCCCAGTGCGGCACAAGCAAACTGTGTGCGAGACGAGGTACCACCATCCCACGGATGGACGTTCGGGAAACCGCCCGCGGAAAGCGAGTTCGTGTCACGCGCCGCCGCGACTGATGTGCCTTGCGTAGGCCTCGCCGTTGGCGACCCCTCGTGTTGTCCGTAGGGGTAGCAGTCTTCAAGCGCGCTTTCTAGCTCGGGATTGCCCCATCGTCGTGTGCGCGGTGCGATCCCTATTCACTTAGCTCGCTTAGTCAGTTTCGCGAGATCCGATTTGAACGTACTCCACTCGTCGCTCGCAAAGACTTGGTGATTGTTCCAATACTCGACAACGCACTGACCGGGAGCGATCAAGGTTGTGCTATTCGACTGAGCGGTCACGAACAGGCTGTTTGCCAGTATCGGTTCTCGTCGCAGGACCTCTAAAACATTGGTGTCGAGCCCGATGCAGGCTGCCTGACCGAGGTTGTCCAATGAAGCGATGTTGAGGGCCTTCAGATGATGCTCCGACGACAGTTGGGGTGCGCCGAGGTGATCTATTAGGTGGGCCTGAGCGTCAGTCAGTTCCATACCAAAGCTCCGCGATCTGGGATGCAAAGCGCTTGCTGTCAGCCTTGACAAGGTCTGCAGTCCACTCGCCGCTTCTCAGGGGCTTCTTTGGCGTCTGGATTCGCACCTCGTTCCAGAACAGCGCCAATTTCCGAACGAGGAGGAGTGACGCGCGCTCGAGCAATCTTCTGCGCCAGCAACACAAGAAGCGGATACAGGCGTGTGCAGCTATCCTGATCCGTTATGAAAATCCAGGATCCAGACAGAGTGGTCGTGCTTGGCGGTATCGAGTACGACGTCGTTTTTGAGTCTGAGGTTGGTGACGAGCGGCGTGCTGAGCTGGATCTGCCCGCACGCGGCACGGGGTGCTCGTGCATCGTCTGCGTCTGCGAGAGCGAAGCAGATGCTAGCTCCGTCGCGCATCATATGTGCGGTTGCTGCCTCGCTGAGTGCCCCGATGTGCACCCGGCGCAGCAGCCCTAGGGCGATCATGATGAGGGAGAACTGGATCTACGAACGGTCCGACGATGGGGGCGCGAGGTTCGTGCTCGGAACGCGGGGCGACAACCCCTTGGTGTGCTTCGGGATCAACCCGAGCACCGCGAGGCCGGGAGCTCTCGACCCGACGGTTAAGCGCGTCGCGCGATTCGCCCGAGACAATGCTTTCGACAGCTGGACGATGCTGAACGTCTACCCTCAGATCTCGACCAATCCGAAGCTGATGGACCACACTCATCGCGAGGAGTTGAAGCTCAAGAACGAGGCTCACATCGCCCGCGTGATCGACGGGCGCTCGCTCACGGTCCTTGCCGCGTGGGGCGGGCTGATTTCTTCGCGACCGTACCTGCGGCCGCTCCTTCAGGACATTGTCGCGAGGACTGCGCTCGCCACCTGCCGTTGGGTGTCCCTGGGTGCGCCGACGAAGGAAGGACACCCTCGGCATCCGCTCTATGTGAGGGCGGATGTTCAGCTCGAGGCGTTCGATATTGACGAGTACGTCGTCGATCATTAGGTCTGGCTGAGGTCGACGTGTACCCGTTATCGCTCAGCGGACTTGCTGGAGGAGTTCGTCCCACGCTGCCCGGAACCTGTCGGTGAGGTCGACTCCCCGAGCGGTTGCCGATCTGACCTGGCCGACTCGCACCACCACACCATTCGTATGCGCGCGGTGCTTGCCAACGTGCTGGATTTGCTCCGCAGTCAACTCGCGTGCTACCAGCACGCCACCTCGATCACCATCGATCAGGACGAAGACGCCGAGGTCAAAGTCGAACGACCTGATCGGCGAGAAGACCGCCGATGGGCTCGTGTCGGATCTGATCACGCGAACCTTGACCTGCACCTTACGGCCATCATGCGCGACGAGGTCGTAGGACTTCTCGGAGTTCGGGGCAAGCAGGCCGTCGTACACGATGGCGGCGCAGTACTCGACGAGGTCCCCGATGGGGGCGTTATTGGTGCGCACCAATCCCCGAAGCCGCAGTTCTGCCAGGATGCCGGCGTAGCGTTGGAGTAACCGACCGACCGATACAGCAGCGAGATCGTCGCCACCCGCTGAAGCGGCCGGACGGATGGAAGGTATCTGGTCGCTACCGCTGAAACGTTGGCGCACGAGATCAGCCTGCTCAGCGCTGAAAACCCAAGCGCTCCCAGCTTCAACGGGGTTTCGCCAGTTCTGGCGTCGCATCCATGCTCGGATCGTCTTTGGGTCGACCTTCAGCTCATCAGCGAGCTGTCGGATCGAGAGAGTTTGCGCGGGCACATTCGAACCGTATCTGAGCCCTCACCGGCTGCAGGCCGGCCCATGACCTCGACGCGGCTGGCGAATCAGCATCCTCGCCGGGCGTTTCGACACGCTTCGCTCGCTCAACGACCGGGGAATCGGACTCTCACGCGTGAGCGGAAAATCGACTCTCACCAGGGCAAAGCAAAACCCCCGCCATGTAGAAGCTAGGCGAGGGTTTCTGGGGCCGTTGTAATGACGGTCCGTGTGGCTCCGACGGGCGTCGATCCCGTGACCTCACGATTTTCAGTCGTGCGCTCTACCAACTGAGCTACAGAGCCGAGCGGCATGTCTGCCGCTTCCTAAACGAAAGGCCTCCTCGAAAGAAGGCCCGTCGCTGTGGAGCGACCCTGACGGGACTTGAACCCGCGACCTCCGCCGTGACAGGGCGGCACGCTAACCAACTGCGCTACAGGGCCATGCATGTTCAATTGTACTTCACCGGAAAGTGACCCCAACGGGATTCGAACCCGTGCTACCGCCGTGAAAGGGCGGCGTCCTAGGCCGCTAAACGATGGGGCCGGATGAGGCGAAAACCTTGCGATTTCCTTCTCGCTTGCCGACGACCGAGCCTACTTCACATCTCGCGAGATTGCCAATTCGGGGCGTGGCGTACGCGGCTCGCGCGTGTCGGGGGCGCAGGATGGGCGCTGCCGACGGGAACTCGCCCTGTTGTGTGTGTGACTCGTGTTGCTACTGTGAGTCGAGTTGCGACCGGTGAGATGAGGTATTCCCGTGACGCTCGAGCGCCCCGTTGAGTCAGACGATTGCGGCTGCGCGCCCACCGCGAGCGAGCGGCGGCGCCTGTGGCCGACGTTCGATCGACGCAGCGCGCTGAAGTTCGGTGCCCTGAGCGCCGCGGCCCTCGGCGCGTTCGGCGCTGCGGCATCCGGGTTCTCCTCTCCCGCCGTCGCCGCCGACTACCCCTCGTGGGCCGACGTCGAGGCGGCGCGGGCGAACGAGTCGGCGAAAGCCGGCGAGATCGCCCGCATTCAGGGCCTCATCCAGGGCCTGCAGTCCGAGGTGGCGCGCACGCAGGCCGAGGTCGTCGCCCGCTCCGACGAGTACTACACCGCGCAGCAGGCCTACCTCGACGCCGATTACCGTGCGCAGCAGATCCAGGCGCAGGCCGACGCCGAAGCGGCCAAGGCCACCGACGCCGCGGCCAAAGCCGGCAAGGTCGCCGCGCAGCTCTATCGCTCCGGCGGCGACGACACCTCGCTCGACCTCTTCTTCTCGGGGTCGGCCGCCAGCGCCGACGACCTGCTGGCCAAGCTCGGCACGATGGACAAGCTCATCGAGCGCAACCGCTCGGTGTACGCGGCGGCCGTGACGGCGCGCGATTCCGCGACGCAGCTGAGCAACCAGGCCAACGACGCCCGCACCGAGCGCGATCGTCTGCAGAAGATCGCCGAGGAGAAGATGGTGGCCGCCCAGCAGGCCGCCCAGGCCGCGCAGGAGGCGCTGGCCGCCCAGCAGGCGAACCAGGTGGTCCTCGAGGCCCAGCTGGCTGCTCTCCAGGACACCACGGCCAAGACCGTCGCCGACTACCAAGCTGGTGTCGAGGCCGAGCGCAAGGCCCGCGAAGAGCGCGAGCGGAAGGCTCGGGAAGAGGCCGAGGCGCGGGACCGCGCCGAGCGCGCGCGTCGCGAGCAGGAAGAGCGCGACCGGCAGAACAACAACAACAACGGTGGCGGCGGCGGTGGGGGCGGCGGCTCCAACAGCGGCGGGGGTGGCGGAGGCGGCGGCCAGGCCACCGGCTCCGGCTGGGCGCGTCCGTCGTCGGCCGGAACCACCTCGGGCTACGGCCCGCGATCGAGCCAGTGCAACGGCAGCTACTGCGCGAGCTCGTGGCACCTCGGTCTCGACTTCGGCGCCGGCTGCTACTCGCCGATCTACGCGGCGTCGGCCGGGCGCGTGACCTACGCCGGGTACAACGGCGGCTACGGCAACTACATCCGCATCCAGCACGACGACGGGTCGGCGACCGGCTACGCGCACATCGTCAACGGCGGCATCTACGTGTCGTACGGCCAGCGCGTCGGCGCGGGGGAGCAGATCGCGGCGACCGGCCAGACCGGCAACTCCTTCGGCTGCCACCTGCACTTCGAGGTCTACCCGCCCTGGGGCGGTACGACCGATCCGGCCCCCTGGCTCCGCGATCGCGGCGTCTGGGTCTGATCCCGGCACGAGAAAACCCCCGGTCCATCGACCGGGGGTTTCTTCGTGTCACCGAACTCAGAGGGTGTTGGGAGCCTCGCCCGCACCCTGCGTCTTGGTCTGCGCGTCGTGCTCGTCGAAGCGCGTGAAGGCCTCGGCCACGAGACGCTCGGCCTCGGCGGCGTTCGCCCACTCGTCGACCTTGACCCACTTGTTGGGCTCGAGGTCCTTGTAGTGCTCGAAGAAGTGCGAGATCTCCTTCTTGGTCCACTCGTCGATGTCGTCGACGTCCTGGATGTGGTCCCATCGCGGGTCCTTCGCGAGCACGGCGACGACCTTGTCGTCTCCACCGGCCTCGTCGCTCATCTTCAGCACGCCGACGGGACGCACCTTGGCCAGGATGCCGGGGTGCAGGTCGCGGTCGAGCAGCACGAGCACGTCGAGCGGGTCGCCGTCTTCGCCGAGGGTGTTCTCGAAGAAGCCGTAGTTGGCCGGGTAGCCGAACACCGTGTAGAGGATGCGGTCGAGGTAGACGCGGCCGGTGCCGTGGTCGACCTCGTACTTCACGCGGCTGCCGCGGGGGATCTCGATGACGGCGTCGAAAGCGCCCATACTCGTGCTCCTTAGATCTGTGGATTTCCGCGGCCCAGCCTAGCCGGAGCGTCCTTTGTCCCGCCGGTTCCCTGCCCCCCGACACAACGATGGAGATCCGTGCGGCACCCCGCGGACCCGCCCCGGACGTGCTGGAGGCTCTGGGGAGGTTTCCCGCGTTGTGTCCGCGGCGACCCTTCTGCCGGGAGGGATAGCGTGGACGCCATGCACGAACGGCGACCCGGTCTCGACCCTGCCGTCGCCGAGGTGCGCCGCGCCGTGCGCGCAGCCCTCGAGGGTCGCCAGGGTGCCGTGATCGTGGCGCTGTCGGGCGGGGCCGACTCGCTCGCCCTCACGGCGGCGACGGCGTTCGAGGCGGCGCGGCTCGGCATCCGGGTCGAAGCCGTCGTGATCGATCACGGGCTGCAACAGGGATCGGATGCCGTGGCGCATCGTGCGGCCGAGGCGGCGCGCGGGCTCGGCATCGACGCGCGCGTGGTCGCGGTCGAGGTCGGGTCCGCGGACGGACCCGAGGCCGACGCCCGCACCGCCCGGTACGCGGGCCTCACCGGCGCAGCGGCGGAGGTCGGCGCGGACGTGGTGCTGCTCGGGCACACCCTGGACGACCAGGCGGAGACCGTGCTGCTGGGTCTCGCGCGCGGGTCCGGGGCGACGAGCCTGGGCGGCATGCCGGCCGAGCGACGGGATGCCACCGGCCCGACGTGGCTGCGACCGCTGCTGGGCGTGCGCCGGTCGGCGACCGTAGCGGCGTGCGCGGCCGAGGGGCTCGAGCCGTGGGCGGATCCCCACAACCTCGATCCCGCCTACACGCGGGTGCGGGTGCGCGAGCGGGTGCTGCCCGCACTCGAGGACGAGTTGGGACCGGGTGTCGCCGAGGCGCTGGCGCGCACGGCCGAGCAGTTGCGCGAAGACGCGGCGGCCTTCCAGGACATGATCGACGAGACCATCGAGGACATCGTCGAGCACGCCGAGGCGGGGATCTCGATCTCGGTCGCCGCCCTCGCCGCCAACCCCGCGGCGCTGCGCAACCGGATCGTCCGGTACGTCGTGGAGAGCGAGTTCGGCGTCTCGCTGACGCGGGCGCAGACGCTCGAGGTCGCCCGTCTCGCCGTCGACTGGCGGGGGCAGGGCCCGATCGATCTGCCGTCGTGCGTGGCGCGGCGCGTGGGCAACCGGATCGAGATCGTCGCGCGCGAGCGCTCCTGATCGCCGTCGGCTCAGCTGACGGAACGCTGTCGTGCGAGACGCTTCTCGACCGCCGACATCGTCGTGATCGACACCAGGGCGATCGCCGCCAGCCCGATCGTCAGCAGTGCGAGACCATCGAACAGGAGCCACTGGGCGAAGACACCGCCGAGCAGGTTGCCCAGAAGATATCCGGCGCCGACCACGACCGAGTACGCGCCCATGATGAGTCCGCGGTCGTCGCGGAACTCCGCCGAGATGTCGCTCAGATGGGTCAGTGCGGCGGGGGTGAATCCCGCCTCGAGGAACACCCCGATCATCACCAGCGGCAGCGCGACCGCCAGGGGCGCCCCGCGGTTGGCGAGCATCAGCCCGACCGAGGCGATCAGCGCACCTGCCGCCGTGACGAAGAGCACCGGGATGGTCGGAAGGCGCCCGATGAAGAAGGCCCACGCGACGATACACAGGCTGAAGAAGAGCACGTAGACACCGAGGACGATCGACAGTCCCGCCTCGTCGCCGCGGAACGCCCCGGGGAACAGCTGACCGTCCGCCCGCCCGTCGCCGGCCAGCACGAAGGTGATCTGCGAGGTCACCCACGTGCCCAGGATCGCGTTCACGGCGATCCACCCCGGGAGGAACGCCAGCAGGCGCGGTTGGACGAGGACACGCACGCGGTCGCCGAGCGAGGCGCGGGCGGGAGTGATCATGGATGCCGGCCCCGGCCGTAGGAAGACCAGCACCAGCAGGGACGCGACGACGTAGACGGCGGCGAGGACCGCGAACGTCCAGAGCCCGAGCGTGCCGTAGAGAAGGGGCCCCGCGACGGCGCCCAGGGCGATCCCGCCCGACGATGACAGCTCGTACAGGCTCGTGACCCGCCCGCGGCGTCGCGGATCGCCGTCGCTGGAGTCGGCGAGCAGCCCGAGAGTCGTCGGAGCCGCGATCGCCGCGCCCGCGCCGTCGAGCAGGCGCGATGTCCCGACGATCACGACGACCAGGGCGATCGACGGCACGGCCGCGAGCAGCGAGGCTCCGGGCGTGAGCAGGACGCCTGCCGCAGCGAGCAGGGGGGCGGTGACCAGAAAGATCTTCCGCCCGCGTCGATCGCTGGCGGACCCGGCGAGCGGGGCGAGCACGAGCTCGGCCAGGAAGCCGGTTCCCGACAGGATGCCGAGCAGCAACGGCCCCACCGAGGTCCCCTGTCGGGAGAGGTCGACGAAGTAGGACCCGAGCGCGAGAGCACCCGCGGCCGAGGCGATCCGCAGCAGGAGTTGGGCGAGGATGACGGCGCCGGTGCCGCGCGTTCGTGGCGGGGATGACGTGGTGGAGGTCATCGATTCCCTTCCGGAGTGAGCAACGGCGGCCGGAAGGCGACGCTACCCGCCCCCGGTGCCCTCCGGGCGGCACGACGGCGATCCGCATCGCCGGGGCACGGCATCCGGAATCGAGCGACGTAGACTTCTCCAATGCGCGCGGCCGACATCTCCGACGACATCAGCGAAGTGCTCCTCACCGAGGAGCAGATCCACGACAAGCTCGCCGAATTGGCGACGCAGGTCGTCGCGGACTACGAGGGCCGCGACGTCGTGCTCGTGGGCGTGCTCAAGGGCGCGGTCATGGTCATGGCCGATTTCGCCCGTCACCTGCCCATGCACGTGTCGATGGACTGGATGGCCGTGTCGTCCTACGGCGCCTCCACCCGCTCGAGCGGCGTCGTGCAGATCCGGAAGGACCTCGACACCGACATCACGGGAAAGCACGTCCTGATCGTCGAGGACATCATCGACTCCGGTCTCACCCTGAGCTGGCTGCTCGAGAACTTCGCCTCGCGCGGGGCGGAGTCGGTCGAGGTGCTCGCGCTGCTGCGCAAGCCCGACGCGATGAAGGTCGAGGTCGACTGCCGGTACGTCGGTTTCGACATTCCCAACGACTTCGTGATCGGTTACGGGCTCGACTACGCGGAGAAGTACCGCAACCTGCGCGACGTCGCGGTGCTCGCGCCGCACGTGTATTCCTGAGGCGTTCGGAGCGGAGTCTCCGTACGCCCTCGACGAACGCACAGGCCCGGCATAGTCCACGGGCGTTAGCCTGATGCGACCGCGTTTCTGCGGAGGATCACGAAAGGGCTGGGCTCGCCCACCATGAATTTCAAGAAGATCACGCGCAACCCGATCGTCTACGTTCTGCTGGTCGGTCTGCTTCTGGTCATCGGTTTCTCCCTCATCTCCAACCTCAGTGGTGCCCGCCAGGTGTCCACCAAGGAGGGTCTGGACCTGCTCAAGGGCGGCACCGTCACTCAGGTCGTCACCAACGATCCCGATCAGCGCGTCGATCTGACGTTGTCGCAGCCCTTCGAGGGCGCGAACGACGTGCAGTTCTATTTCAGCCAGGCCCGCGCGGACGAGGTCGCCAGCGCGATCGACGCCGCGGCCCCCGCCGACGGCTTCAACGACGTCGTGCCCAAGCCCAGCTGGTTCGACGGCCTGATCGGCTTGCTGCTCCCGCTGATCCTCCTCGGCCTGCTGTTCTGGTGGCTGCTGTCCAGCGCTCAGGGCGGCGGCAGCAAGGTCATGCAGTTCGGCAAGTCGCGCGCGAAGCTCGTGACGAAGGAGACGCCCACCGTCACCTTCCAGGACGTCGCGGGCTCCGACGAGGCGATCGAAGAGCTGGACGAGATCAAGGAATTCCTGAAGGACCCCAAGAAGTTCGAGGAGGTCGGTGCGCGCATCCCCAAGGGCGTGCTGCTGTACGGCCCTCCCGGAACCGGTAAGACCCTGCTCGCCCGCGCCGTGGCCGGCGAGGCAGGCGTGCCGTTCTACTCGATCTCCGGCTCGGACTTCGTCGAGATGTTCGTCGGTGTCGGCGCCAGCCGCGTCCGCGACCTGTTCAACCAGGCCAAGGAGAGCTCGCCGGCGATCATCTTCATCGACGAGATCGACGCCGTCGGCCGTCACCGCGGCGCCGGCATGGGCGGCGGTCACGACGAGCGTGAGCAGACGCTGAACCAGATGCTCGTCGAGATGGACGGCTTCGACCCCAAGGTCAACGTCATCGTGATCGCTGCGACCAACCGCCCCGACATCCTCGACCCCGCCCTCCTGCGTCCGGGCCGCTTCGACCGTCAGATCGGCGTCGATGCCCCCGACCTCAAGGGCCGCCAGCGCATCCTCGAGGTGCACGGCCGCGGCAAGCCGCTGTCGGACTCGGTCGACCTCGAAGTCGTCGCGCGCAAGACGCCCGGGTTCACCGGTGCCGACCTCGCCAACGTGCTGAACGAGGCGGCCCTGCTGACCGCGCGCTCGAACGCGCAGCTCATCGACAACCGCGCCCTCGACGAGGCCATCGACCGCGTGATCGCCGGACCGCAGCGTCGCACGCGCGTGATGAAGGACAAGGAGAAGCTCATCACGGCGTACCACGAGGGCGGTCACGCCCTCGCCGCGGCGGCGATGAACCACACGGACCCCGTGACGAAGGTCACCATCCTCCCGCGCGGCAAGGCGCTGGGCTACACGATGGTGCTGCCGCTCGACGACAAGTACTCCGTCACCCGCAACGAGCTGCAGGACCAGCTGACGTACGCCATGGGCGGCCGTGTCGCGGAGGAGATCGTCTTCCACGACCCCACCACCGGCGCCTCGAACGACATCGAGAAGGCCACGAGCATCGCCCGCAAGATGGTCACCGAGTACGGCATGACCAACGAGGTGGGCCCCGTGAAGCTCGGCTCGTCGTCGGGCGAGGTGTTCATGGGCCGCGACATGGGACACGGCCGCGACTTCTCGGAGCGCATCGCCGAGCGGGTCGACGCCCAGGTGCGCGCGCTCATCGAGCAGGCGCACAACGAGGCGTACCAGGTCATCAACGACAACCGCGACGTGCTCGACCGCCTGGCCCTGGCGCTGCTCGAGAAGGAGACGCTCGACCACATCGAGCTCGCCGAGATCTTCACGGACGTCAAGCGCCTCACCCCGCGCCCGCAGTGGCTGTCGTCGGGCGATCGTCCCGTGTCGAACCAGCCGCCGGTCGATGTCCCGCGTCGCCAGGCTCCGGCCGGCATCGCCGCGTCCGCCGAGGCGGAGGCGCAGACGCAGGCCCAGGCGCAGCCCCGTCCGAGCGGACAGACGCGCCCGGCGACCGCCTGAGGCGCCGTGGCCGTCGATCGAGAGCGGGTCGCAGCCCTCGTCCGTGAGCTGCTGGAGGCGATCGGGGAAGATCCCGATCGCCCCGGGCTGCGGCAGACCCCGACCCGGGTCGCCGACAGCTGGGCCGAGTTCTTCTCGGGCGTGAACCAGGATGCCGGCGCCCCGCTAAAGCACACGATCTCGGTGTCACGCGGGCCCGCGCCCGACACGCTCCCCTCGGGAGCGGTGATGCTGCGCGACATCGCGTTCCGCTCGATGTGCGAGCATCACCTGCTGCCCTTCCGCGGCCGCGCCCACGTGGCGTACCTGCCGGGCGAGGAGGTCGTGGGCCTCGGGGCGCTGCCGAAGGTCATCGACATCCTGGCCGCCCGTCCGCAGGTGCAGGAGCGTCTCGGGGAGCAGATCGCCGACGCCATCGCATCCGCCCTCGATGCGCGGGGTGTGCTCGTCGTCCTGGATGCCACCCACGAGTGCGTGACCATGCGCGGCGGACGACAGCTCGACGCTTCGACCGTGACGATCGCCGCGCGCGGTGCGTACGCCGAGCCGGTCGCCCGTGCCGAGCTCGTCGCCCTGATCGGAGCACGCGCGTGACACTCGTGATGGCGATCGTCAACGTCACCCCCGACTCCTTCAGCGACGGCGGGAGGTACCTCGATCCCGACGTGGCGATCGCGCACGCGCGCCGTCTTCGCGCCGAGGGGGCCGACCTGCTCGACATCGGCGGGGAGTCCACACGACCCGGCGCCGAACGGGTCTCGCCCCGGGTCGAGCAGCAGCGCGTCCTGCCCGTCGTCGCCGCCCTGGCCTCCGAGGGGGCGTACGTCAGCATCGACACCATGAACGCCTCGACCGCCGCAGCCGCCGTCGCGGTCGGAGCCCGTCTCGTCAACGACGTCTCAGGAGGTCTCGCCGACCCCGAGATGCTCGACGCCGTGGCGCAGAGCGGTGCGGAGATGGCGATCGGCCACTGGCGCGGGCCGTCGAGCGAGATGTACGCGCGAGCGGAGTACGTCGACGTCGCCGCGGAGGTGACCGCCGAGCTCGACGAGCGCGTCGCGGCCGCGGAGGCCGTCGGGATCCCGTCGTCGCGCATCGTCGTCGACCCCGGTATCGGGTTCGGCAAGCGCGGCGAGCAGAACTGGCGGACTCTGGGTGCGCTGCCCGCGCTCGTCGCCCGCGGCCGACGCGTGCTCGTCGGCACGAGCCGCAAGAGGTTCCTCGCCGACGCGCTCGGCGACGACGCCGACCTCGCGCGCCGCGACCTGGCCACGGCCGTCACGAGCGCCCTCGCCGCCCAGGCCGGCGCCTGGGCCGTGCGCGTTCACGACGTGCCGACCACCCGCGACGCGCTCGCCGTCGCCCGCGCTTGGGAGTCCTGATGGATGCCGTCGACCACATCACCCTGACGGGCGTCCGCGCCTTCGGATACCACGGGGTCTATCCCGACGAAAAGCGCGACGGGCAGGAGTTCATCGTCGACGCGACGGTGGTCCTGCCTCTGGCCCGCGCGGCCGTGACGGACGACGTCGCCGACACGGTGCACTACGGCGAACTCGCCGAGCGGATCGCCGTGATCGTGTCGGGCGAGCCGGTCGACCTCCTCGAGAAGCTCGCCGCGCGCATCGCCGACGAGGTGCTCCGCGATGAGCGGGTCGAGTCCGTGACCATCACCGTGCACAAGCCTGCGGCGCCCATCCCCGTCCCCTTCGCCGACGTGTCGGTGACGATCACGCGCGGGCGCTCGTGAGCGTGCGGCTGGCCCACGGCATCGGAGAGGCGCCGCGCACGTCCCCCGTCGCCGCGGTGATCGCCCTGGGAGCCAACCTCGGGGAGCGGGCCGAGACGCTCGCCGCAGCCGTGACGGAGGTGCGGGCGTTGCCCCTCACCACGGACGTCGCGGTGTCGACCCCGATCGAGACGACCGCCGTGACCCTGGACGGCGAGGACGACGACGCCCCCCGCTATCTCAACGCCGTCGCGACGCTGCGCACGCGACTCGCCCCGACGGCGCTGCTCGCCGCCCTGCACCGCATCGAGGCGCGGCACGGGCGCGTGCGCCGGGAACGCTGGGGCGACCGCACGCTCGACCTCGATCTCATCGCCTACGGCGGGGAGATCATCGACCGCGACGACCTCGTGGTGCCGCACCCGCGCGCGCACGAGCGCGAATTCGTGCTGGTGCCGTGGCTCGACGTCGATCCGGACGCCGTGATCCCCGGGCGCGGCCGGGTCGACGCCCTGCTCGCCGAACTGCGGGGAGGGGCGCGATGAGGCGCACGGGTGCCGGCATCCTGCTCATCGCCGCCATCATCGGCGGCGTGGTCGGCTTCGTCCTCGACACTATGCTCACCGCGATGGGGCGCGCGACGTTCACCCCCGCGGCGAGCCTGCCCACGATCCTCGCGCTGGTCGGTGCGGTCATCGTCATCCTGGCGGTGCCGGTGTTCCGTGCGACGCGCGGGCGCAGCGAGCGGCGCATCGATCCTTTTCGCGCCCTGCGTGTCGCGATGCTCGCGAAGGCGTCGTCCCTGGTGGGGGCTGCCGCGTTCGGGTTCGGCGTCGGACTCCTCGCGTTCCTGCTGAGCCGGCCCGCGACCCCCTCGCTAGGCTCGATGGGATCGATCATCGCGACGGTCGTGTGCGCGGTCGTCCTCGTCGTCGCGGGGCTCGTGGCCGAGCAGCTGTGCACCCTCCGGAAGGACGATGATGACGACACCCCCGGGAACACCCCCGCCGGACCCGTCGGCATCTGAGGCGGTGGGCGCCGACGTGTCAGGTGCCGACGCGGTGCGCGCCGATGGGGCGGGTGCCGACGCGGTGGGCGCCGATGGGGCAGGCGCCGACGCGGTGGGCGCCGATGGGGCAGGCGCCGATGCGCTCGACGCCCGGACCTTCTCGCGCGTCCTGGAGCCGCGCGCCGCCGGCCGGCTCCCGCTCGGCGAGGGCACGTGGCACCAACTGGCGCGCGCGTACGTGTGGGTGCAGCTCATCTCGCAGGGAGCGGTATTCCTCCTCGTGCTCGCGGTGGCCATCGGCGTCCAGGCCTTCACAGGAGTGCCCTGGCCCTGGATCCCCGCCGGCATCGTTCTCGTCGTGACGGCGATCGGGCTGCTCATCACGCCGCGGCAGGCGCGCTCCTTCGGGTACCAGCTGCGTCAGGACGATCTCGTCTTCCGCCGCGGCATCCTGTGGCAGCGCGTCGTCGCGGTGCCGTACGGGCGGATGCAGCTCGTCGACATCACGCACGGCCCGCTCGACCGCGGATTCGGTATCGCGCAGCTCAAGCTCGTCACGGCCGCGGCCTCGACGGGTGTGACGATCCCGGGGCTCACGCAGGAGGCGGCCGAGCAGTTGCGCGACACGCTCGTCGCCGTGGCGGAGACGCGACGGACCGGACTGTGAGCGACACCGACGATCGCAACCGCGGCGAGGCGGTCGGGACCGGCGCAGGGGTGACGCCGCCGCCGTCGAGCGACGCGCCGGGGCCTCCCGCGGGGGCGCCCGTCGACGCCGCGGACGCGTCAGCGGGCGACGAGAGCGGCCTCGTGCCGGGTGCGGGCGTGCCGTCCGGTGACGGGGGCGTCATCGCGCCGGGCGCGGGCGGGCGGGCGGGGGCGCGGGCGGTCGTGCGCTCGCCGTACAGCGACGGTGAATGGCACCGACTGCACCCGTTGACGCCGTTGCTGCGCGGCGGCCTGTCCCTGCTCGTCATCGTGGGCCTCATCGTCGCGAATCTCCGCGAGCGGCTGCTGGAGCTGTTCTTCCCCGTCTTCACCGACCTGCCGCCCGGGGCCGTTCCGCCCGACCCGGTCGACTTCCTGCTGGCGAACAACCTCATCCTCATCGCGGCGGGAGCGGCGCTGGTGGTCCTCCTGGTGCTGCTGGGGCTCTTCCGACTGTCGTGGCGCTTCCACACCCTGCGTATCGGCGACGACGACGTCGAGGTGCGCTCGGGTGTGCTCTTCCGCACCCATCGCCGAGCCCCGCTGGACCGCGTGCAGGGCGTGAACCTGACCCGTCCGATGGTCGCGCGCCTTCTCGGGCTGGCGAAGCTCGAGGTCGTGGGGGCGGGCCTGGACGCCAACGTCAAGCTCGAGTACCTCTCGGGCAAGGATGCCGAGGCGGTCCGCGGCGACATCCTGCGGCTGGCGTCGGGTCGGCGTCTCGCCGAGGCGGGTGCCGGGCCGGGCGGGAAGCGCTCCCGCGTCACGGCGGCCGCCGACACCGTTGCCGACGGGCTGCAGGGCATCGTCGACGGTGAGGACTTCTCCGATACCGAGCCGGAGAGCATCGTCCGCATCCCCGTGGGTCGACTCGTCGCCTCGCGTGTGCTGAGTGGCTCCACCCTCGTGCTGATCGCCTTCGTGATCGGCATCGCCGTCGCGGCCTCCGTGTCGACGCTGTGGCTGCTCTTCACGGTCGTGCCGATGTTCCTCGCGTTCGGTGCGTACTACGTGCGCTCGATCGCGCGAGGGCTGCGGTACTCGATCGCGCCGACCTCGGACGGAGTGCGGGTGACGTTCGGACTCTTCACCACGGTGAGCGAGGTGATTCCGCCGGGTCGGGTGCACGCGATCGAGGTCCGTCAACCGCTCATGTGGCGTCCGTTCGGCTGGTGGGCGGTGACGGTGAACCGGCTGTCGGGACGCTCTTCCACCGACTCCAGCGCCGATCAGGTCGCGGCGGTGCTGCCCATCGGCACACGCGCAGACGTCGAGCGGGTGCTGCGGATCCTCGCGCCCGGCTTGTCGAGCGAGGAATGGACACTCGTGTTCCGTGACGGCATCCTGGGTCCGGTGGATGACGACCCCTACGTGACGACTCCGCGCCGCGCGCGGTGGCTGCGGCCGCTGTCGTGGCGCCGCAACGGCGTCCTTCTCACCGCCGACGCGCTGCTGCTGCGCCGGGGCTGGGTGTGGCGCTCGCTGACCGTGCTGCCGCTCGCCCGGCTGCAGTCGATCGGTGTGCGCCAGGGTCCGCTCGCCCGTGCGGCCCGCACCGCGACCCTCACGGGTCACGTCATCACGGGCACGGTGCAGACCCATCTCGGCGCGATCGACCGAGACGACGCGCTGCGCGTGTTCGAAGCCACGGCGCGCGGCGGCGTGGCGGCGGCCGCGGGTGACCGCACGCACCGGTGGGCCGGATGAACGCCGGTCGCGACGGACGCCTCGGCGTCGGCGTGATCGGTGCCGGACGTGTCGGACCGGTCATCGCGGCGGCTCTTGCGGGCGCGGGACACCTCCTGACGGGGATCACCTCGGGGTCGGATGACGATCGCGTCGAGGCGATCCTCCCCGGGGTGCCGCAGCTCACGGCCGACGAGGTCGTGCGCCGCAGCGAACTCGTGGTGATCGCGGTGCCGCACGACCAGCTGCCCGGACTGGTCGCGGGACTCGCCGAGCTCGGTGCCTGGCAGCCCGGACAGCTCGTGCTGCACACCGACGCCGCACACGGTGCGCGCGTGCTCGATCCCGCCGCGCAGCGGGGGGCCATCCCTCTCGCCATCCACCCCGCGATCGTCTTCACCGGCGCGTCGTCGATCGACCTCCGCCAGCTGGCCCAGGCGTACGCCGCGGTGACGGCGCCGGCGCCCGTGCTGCCGATCGCCCAGGCGCTCGCCGTCGAGCTCGGGTGCGAACCCGTGGTCGTGGCGGAGGCGGATCGGGCGACGTACGCGGAGGCGATCGCGACGGCGACGGAGTTCTCCCGCTCGATCGTGCGCCAATCGTCGGAGCTGCTGAGCCGCGTCGGGGTCGACAATCCCGGCGGGTACCTGTCGGCCCTGGTGCGCTCGAGCGTCGACCAGGCGCTCGTCGAGGGCAGTGGCGCGGGCCGCCTCGACGGCGACGCTACGATCGACGGATGATCGCCACCCTCGAGGATCTGCGCGCCCGACTCGACGAGATCCGAGGGACCGACCGCGCCGCACAGGGACCGCGTATCGCCCTCGTGTCGACGCTCGGAGCCCTGCACGAGGGCCACGTCGACCTCATCACGCGCGCTCGGGAGCAGGCCGACGTGGTCGTGGTCTCGACCTTCGTCAACCCGCTGCGGTTCCGCACGGCGGACGACACCGCGGCCTACCCCCGCTCTCCCGAGGCCGATGCGCGCGTGCTCGACGACCTCGCGGTCGACGTGGTGTTCGCTCCGAGCGCGGCGGAACTGCTGCCGGCCGGCACGGCCACCACGCGGGTGTCGGCGGGTGACATCGGACTCCGTTACGAAGGGCGGGTGCGCCCCTTCTACTTCGACGGAGTGCTGACCGTCGAGGCGAAGCTCTTCCACCTGGTCGCTCCTGATGTCGCCGTCTACGGGGAGCGCGACCTGCAGCGCGTCTTCCTCGTGCGGCGGATGGTGCGCGACCTGGACTTCCGCGTCGGGATCGACACGGTTCCCACGGTGCGCACCGACGACGGCCTGCCGGTGTCGAGCCGGATCGCCCTGTTGGACGAGGCGGATCGTCGCGCGGTCGCCAAGCTCCCGCGTGCTCTGGAGGCCGCGGCCTCGAACGCCGACATGGGCGTCGACGCGTGCATCGCGGCGGCCCAGTCGGCGCTCATGGGCGAACAGCGCATCTCCCTGGAGTACTTGAGCGTCGTCGACCCGGCGACCTTCCTGCCGGTCGATGAGGGCCACCGCGGCCGCGCGTTCGCGCTCATCGCCGCGACCGTCGGGGGCCATCGATTCATCGACAACGCGGAGATCTCGCTGCGCTGACGCGCCGCAGGCCCGACGCCACCGGCGCGGGAGCGCCGTGCGGGCGTGGGCTCGCCGAGGTCGACGGCTTCCGACCGGTGTCGGCCGGGGGTCGCGGTGCCCCGAGGGGCCCGGGCCGGGCGAATACACTGGGGAGGACCCCGAGGAGCTTCCACGATGACCGACGCGCCCGCGAACGACGCCGCCGAACCCACCGAAGACGAGGTCTTCGAGCAGAAGGCGGTGCGCCTCGCCAAGCGCGAGCGACTGCTCGCCGAGCGCGACGACGCCGCGGGCGGCGCCTACCCGGTGTCGGTGCCGGTCACCACCACCATCACCGCGGTGCGCGCCCGCTTCGGAGAGCTCGAAGCCGGCGCGGAGACCGGCGAGACCGTCGGCGTCGCGGGCCGCGTGGTGTTCAGCCGCAACACCGGGAAGCTGTGCTTCGCCTCGCTGCAGGCCGGGGACGGCAGCCGCATCCAGGCGATGGTCTCGCAGGGCGCGGTCGGCGAGGAGTCGCTGCAGGCGTGGAAGGAGCTCGTCGATCTCGGTGATCACGTGTTCGTGTCGGGCGAGGTCATCTCGAGCCGCCGCGGCGAACTGTCGATCATGGTCGCCGAGTGGCGCATCGCGGCCAAGGCCGTGCTGCCGCTGCCCAACCTGCACACCGAGCTCAGCGAGGAGAGCCGCGTGCGCAGCCGCTTCCTCGACCTGATCGTGCGCGACCGCGCTCGCGAGACCGTGCTCGCCCGCGCGAAGGTCAATGCGAGCCTGCGCCGCACCTTCACCGAGCGGGACTTCGTCGAGGTCGAGACCCCGATGCTGCAGGTGCAGCACGGTGGTGCATCGGCGCGACCGTTCACGACGCACTCGAACGCCTTCGACACCGAACTCTTCCTGCGCATCGCGCCGGAGCTCTACCTCAAGCGCGCCGTCGTCGGCGGCATCGACCGCGTGTACGAGATCAACCGCAACTTCCGCAACGAGGGGTCCGACTCCACGCACAGCCCCGAGTTCGCGATGCTCGAGGCCTACCAGGCCTATTCCGACTACAACGGCATCGCCGATCTCACCCAGACCCTCATTCAGGATGCCGCGATCGCGGTCGCCGGTTCGACCACCGTCACGTGGGCCGACGGCACCGAGTACGACCTCGGCGGCGAGTGGGATCGCATCTCGATGTACGACTCGCTGTCGGCGGCATCCGGTCATGAGGTGACGCCCGAGACGTCGCTCGACGAGCTGCGCGCTCTCGGCGAGAAGTCCGGTGTCGACGCGCCGCCGCACGAGACGCACGGCAAGTGGGTCGAGGAGTTGTGGGAGCACTTCGTGAAGGGCGGCCTGACGCGCCCCACCTTCGTGATGGACTTCCCCGTCGACACGAGCCCTCTCGTCCGCGAGCACCGGTCCATCGCGGGCGTCGTGGAGAAGTGGGACCTGTACGTGCGCGGGTTCGAGCTCGCCACCGGGTATTCCGAGCTGGTCGATCCGGTGATCCAGCGCCAGCGTTTCGTCGAGCAGGCGAAGCTCGCCGCGCGCGGCGACGCCGAGGCGATGCCGATCGACGAGGAGTTCCTCCGGGCCCTCGAGCACGGCATGCCGCCCACGGGTGGCATGGGCATGGGCATCGACCGTCTGCTGATGGCCATCACCGGGCTCGGGATCCGCGAGACGATCCTCTTCCCGCTGGTGAAGTAGGCCTCTCGAAGACCCATTCCGGGAGGCGGCCCGCGTCGAGCAGGCTCAGCATGATGGTGCTCAGACCATGCTGCGAGTCGATGCGGAGCGCCTCTTCGGCGTAGGTCGCCGCGTGCGACGAGCGCCCCTGGGCCCACGCCAGCCACGAGCAGGCCGACAGGGGCCCGGGTCGGCGATCGAGCGGAACGGCCGCGGCGACTCGCCGAGAGGTCTCCAGCGCGGTGCGCAGGCGCTCGGGATCGGGCCGCTCGCCCTCTCCCCACATCGGGCGCGCGAGGTCTTCCGGGAAGGGCGTGCCCGCGCTGAACGCGGTCTGCGCGCGCAGCACCGCATCGCCGGTGGCGACGTCGGCGGCCCACTGCATGAGGGCGACGTCGCGCAACGAGGGCCGTTCGAGGCAGAACGCCAGGGCTGCGATCACCGGCGACCGCATGCCCCCCGTCGCGGTGACCGCCCTCTCGAACAGGGCGGGCGGATCGGTCAGCAGCGACACGACCTCGTCGGCCTGCGCGCGGCGCGCGAGCGGCAGGCGACGGCGGTCCCTCGGCCGACCGAGGGCGTCGTCGACGTCGCCGAGCAGTCGTGCCACCGATTCCGCGGCCTCGGCGTCGACCGCGGGCAGCGCTGCGGCGGAGAACTGATCGGTGCGGGGGAGACCGTCGGGCACCCGAGCCGCTGCGTCGGAGATCTCGGACAGCAGGCCCGGAGGCGCACCCGCGGGGTCGAGATAGCAGGCCCAGGCGTCGGGACCGACGACGAGGGCGTCGAGCACCCGCAGGCCGCAGATGCCCGCGCGCGAGACGACCTCGTCGATCAGCGCACGTTCCGGGAGCCCGGAGTCGCCGGCCACCGCCTCGTCGGTGTACACGACGGGGACGATGGCATCGGTGGAGGCGACCTTGCATGCCATGCCGATGACGGTCGACGCGATGCTCTCGGCTTCGGCGGGCCCGCCGCGGGGGAGATCGACGCGCATGGCCCCGAGCGATCGACCGTCGGCGAACGGGACGACGACGAGGCTGCGCCGCGGTGTGCACTCCAGCACGTGCGGCACGAGGGCGAGGAAAGAGGCGGACGAGGCGGTGCGGACGACGGTGGGGATCATGAGCACGAGGGTGCCGGGGGACGCGATCCCGGCGCGGCATCGGAAAGCTCGATCGTGGATAACCCGGCGCCCCCGGCGCGTGGGGAGGAGTGGTGCGCGGGTATCCTGGACCGTATGGATGACACCTGGGTCGCGATGCTGTGGGCGATCCTGCCCACGATCGTCGTCTCGGTCGTGTTCTTCTTCATCCTCCGCAACGTGATCCGCATGGACCGCACCGAGCGCAAGGTCTATTCGCGCATCGAGGCCGAGGAACGCGCGAAGCGCGGACTTCCGCCGGTCGCCTCCCCCGGCGACGGCTCCGCGAACTGACGTACGCGCGACGGGTGTCGGGACCCGTCGCTACGCTGGGTGGACAACCCCGCCCAGGAGGACACGTGATCAACGCCACGTTCGACGCGAGCTGGCTCGTCATCACGCTGTTCGTCGTCGATCTCGTGGTGCGCATCGCCGCGATCATCATCGTCCCGCGCAACCGCCGTCCCACCGCCGCGATGGCCTGGCTTCTGGCGATCTACTTCATCCCCTTCCTCGGGGTGTTCCTCTTCCTGCTCATCGGCAACCCGCGCCTGCCCCGCACGCGCCGCCGCAAGCAGGCCGCCATCAACGAGTACATCCACGACACCAGCGCGTCGCTGGAGTTCGGCACCCTGCGCCCCAACGCCCCCGACTGGTTCCGCGCCCTGGTTCGCCTCAACCGCAACCTCGGGGCGATGCCGATCGCCGGAGACAACGCCGCCACGCTCATCGCCGATTACCAGCAGAGCCTGGATGCCATGGCCGAGGCCATCCGCCGCGCCACGCGGTACGTGCACGTCGAGTTCTACATCCTGCAGACCGACGACTCGACCGACAACTTCTTCCGGGCGCTCGAGGAGGCGGCCGAGCGCGGCGTCGTCGTCCGCGTGCTGCTCGACCACTGGGCGAATCGTGGCAAGCCCTTCTACAAGCAGACCCTCCGGCGCCTCGAGGCGATGGGCGCGCACTGGCACCTCATGCTGCCGGTGCAGCCGCTGCGCGGGCGCTACCAGCGGCCCGACCTGCGCAACCACCGCAAGCTCCTCGTCATCGACGGCGACGTCGCCTACATGGGCTCGCAGAACGTCACCGATTCGTCGTACAACTTGCGCAAGAACATCCGTCGCGGCCTGCACTGGGTCGACCTCATGGTGCGCGTCGAGGGTCCGGTCGTGGCCAGCATCAACGCCGTCTTCCTCTCGGACTGGTACAGCGAGACCGACGAGACACTGACCGACGAGATCGACCTGTTCTCGGTGAGCTCGGGCCCCGGAGACCTCGACTGCCAGATCGTGCCCTCGGGTCCCGGCTTCGATTTCCAGAACAACCTCAAGCTCTTCCTCGGGCTGCTCTTCGCCGCACGCGAGCGCATCATCATCGTCAGCCCCTACTTCGTTCCCGACGAGGCCCTCCTGCTCGCGATCACGACGGCGTGCCAGCGCGGCGTCCACGTCGAACTCTTCGTCTCCGAAGAGGGCGACCAGGCGATGGTCTACCACGCCCAGCGCAGCTACTACGAGGCGCTCCTGCGCGCGGGAGTGGTCATCTGGATGTACCGCAAGCCGTTCATCCTGCACAGCAAGAGCGTCACGATCGACGACGAGGTCGCGGTCATCGGCTCGAGCAACATGGACATGCGTTCCTTCGGTCTGAACCTCGAGGTGTCGATGCTGGTGCGGGGCGAGGAGTTCGTCCGCGACATGCGCGCCGTCGAGCACACCTACCGCAGCCTCAGCCGCCAGCTCACCATCGAGGAGTGGAAGCGTCAGCCCCTCCGCTCCACGATCCTCGACAATTTGGCGCGGCTCACTTCCGCGCTGCAGTGATCCCCCGGCGTCAGCGCGTGGCGGTTCTCGCCGCCGGCATCCAGGAATCTCCGCCATCATGGGGCGGAACTCGCCCCGGAGGTTCGCATGTCCCGTGATCGCCTGTCCCGTCACCGTCTGACTCTCGTCGCCGCACTCGGCGCCGGCCTGCTGGCCGTCGGTGCTCTCACCGGCTGCGCCACCGGCGCGTCGTCGTCGCCGGAGGCGGCCCCTTCGACCGCGACGTCGAGTCCGGATTCGGGGGCGTCGGCGTCGCCCGCGGAACTCGGCGCCGCCTGGCTCGACGCGGGTCGCGCGATCGCCGTCGTCACCCGCGGGAGCTCGACGTGCGTGCCCGTGGTCAGCGGCGAGCCGAGCGCGTCCGCAGACACCCTCACCGTCACCCTCGAGGAGTCGGCGCGTACGGACTGCACGCGTGACATGGCTCCGCGGGCCACGCTGGTGGGCGTGCCCGCGGGCGTCGATCCGACTCGACCGCTCGAGGTGACCGTGCAGGGCGCGGCCGAAGGCCGCACGACCCTCGCGGCGCTGACCACCGCCCCGTCCGACGCGGGGCAGTTCGCGCCGAGCGCCGGGTGGGTCGACGCCCGCACGATCGCCCTCGTGACCTACGGCAGTTCGGGCTGCCCGCCCACGGTGGAGTCGGTCACCACGACCGGAACGGAGATCGCGGTGCAGTTCGCCGCCCCGCCCGCCGATCAGGTGTGCACGATGGATCTCGCCCCCCGCATCACCCTTGCCGACGTCGGAGACGGGGCGCCCGCCGGAGCGGCGTCAGTGGTTCTGTCGGGCGACGGCGTCGACGCGACGGACCCCATCCCGGTGCTCGGCTCGCGCTGAGCGCCGCCTGAGGGGCCTCATGGGGCGACGACCAGCAGGTCGCCCACCTCGCACTCGAGCACGCGGCAGATGGCCGACAGCGTCGAGTAGCGGATCGCCCGCGCCCGATCGTTCTTCAACACCGAGAGGTTGACGACCGAGACGCCCACGAGCTCGCTGAGGCGGGTCAGCGTCATCCCGCGTGCTTCCAGCAGCTCATCGAGACGGCAGTGGATGCCGGTGGGCCCCTCGTCGGCGACCGCCGGGCTCATACGAGCCCCTCCGTGTCGCGACGCAGGCGGTCGCCGACCGCGAAGACGGTGCTGGAGAGTCCCGCGACGAAGCCGATCACGATGAGGATCGGGAGATCGATCTGCTGGGTCAGTCCGCGGTCGTAGGTGCGATCCGACAGCCAGGCGAGGGCACCGTTCGCGACCATGTTCTGGAAGAACGGCACCGCGAAGGCCGCGATGAGCGAGACCATGCCGACCGCGACCACCAGTCGGGTGTGCCGGCGGCTGAAGATCTCTCCGCGGAGGATGCCGATGCACAGGATCAGGAGCAGAGTCACCACCGTCACGACGGCAGCGGCGAAGGTCCCCTCCGCCAGGAACAGCGCCCAGAGCGAGGCGAGGGGGAGCGAGGGGGCCGTGACGACCGCGCCGGTCAGCTCGACGGGCACCGACGCTCCGTCGGGGCCGATCGGTGCCTGGGCGATGGTGTCGAGGAAGTCGACGGGGACACGCACGTCACGGTTGCCGGCCGCCGCGACGATCGTTCCCACGGAGCGGATCACCGCCCAGAGGGCGATGGCGACGCCGGCGACGATGAAGAGCAGGAAGCTGCCGGTGTCGCCGCGGGAGAGGGTGCGCGAGGTGGATCGGGGGGATGCCATGGTCGCTCCTTAACGATATTCGTTGTTATCGATCGTCGATAAGGTATCGATGATCGATGGGTTTCGCAATGTCGGGTGTCACGGCGGTATGCCCACGGCGAACACGCGTCTCTGGCATCCGGGCGCTGGTTACTCTCGATGTACGGCGCGCGGAGGCGTGCCTGTCAGCCCATTTCTGGAGGGACTGAGATGTTCGAGAGATTCACCGACCGTGCCCGTCGTGTGGTCGTCCTCGCCCAAGAAGAGGCGAAGATGCTCAACCACAACTACATCGGCACCGAGCACATCCTGCTCGGGCTGATCCACGAGGGCGAGGGTGTCGCTGCCAAGGCGCTCGAGTCGCTCGGCATCTCGCTCGACGCCGTGCGCGAGCAGGTGCAGGACATCATCGGCCAGGGTCAGCAGCAGCCGACCGGCCACATCCCCTTCACGCCGCGTGCGAAGAAGGTGCTCGAGCTGTCGCTGCGCGAGGCGCTGCAGCTCGGCCACAACTACATCGGCACCGAGCACATCCTGCTCGGCCTCATCCGCGAGGGCGAGGGCGTCGCAGCGCAGGTGCTCGTCAAGCTCGGCGCCGACCTCAACAAGGTGCGCCAGCAGGTCATCCAGCTGCTCTCGGGCTACCAGGGCAAGGAGCCCGCGGGAGTGGCGACCGGTGCCGGCGAGCAGCAGTCCTCGGGTGCGCAGGGCGGCTCGGCCGTCCTCGACCAGTTCGGACGAAACCTCACCCAGGCCGCGCGCGACAACAAGCTCGACCCCGTCATCGGGCGCGAGAAGGAGATCGAGCGCGTGATGCAGATCCTGTCGCGCCGGTCGAAGAACAACCCCGTCCTCATCGGCGAGCCCGGTGTCGGAAAGACCGCCGTCGTCGAGGGCCTCGCCCAGGCCATCGTCAAGGGCGACGTCCCCGAGACGCTGAAGGACAAGCAGGTCTACTCGCTCGACCTCGGTTCGCTCATCGCCGGTTCCCGCTACCGCGGCGACTTCGAAGAGCGCCTGAAGAAGGTCACCAAGGAGATCCGCACGCGCGGCGACATCATCGTCTTCATCGATGAGATCCACACCCTCGTGGGTGCGGGAGCCGCCGAGGGCGCGATCGACGCGGCATCCATCCTCAAGCCCCTCCTCGCCCGTGGTGAGCTCCAGACCATCGGTGCCACCACGCTCGACGAGTACCGCAAGCACTTCGAGAAGGATGCCGCTCTCGAGCGCCGCTTCCAGCCGATCCAGGTGGCCGAGCCGAGCCTGCCCCACGCGATCAACATCCTGAAGGGGCTGCGCGACCGCTACGAGGCGCACCACAAGGTGCAGATCACCGACGGCGCGATCGTCGCGGCGGCCAACCTCGCCGACCGCTACATCAGCGACCGCTTCCTGCCCGACAAGGCCATCGACCTGATCGACGAGGCCGGTGCCCGCCTGCGGCTGTCGATCCTGTCGTCGCCGCCGGAGCTGCGCGAGTTCGACGAGAAGATCGCCAAGGTCCGCGAGCAGAAGGAGCAGGCCTCCGAGGAGCAGGACTTCGAGAAGGCCGCGTCGCTGCGTGACGAGGAGAAGTCGCTCCTCGCCGAGCGTCTGCGCCTCGAGAAGCAGTGGCGCTCGGGCGATGTCGCCTCCCACGCGGTGGTCGACGAGGGCCTGATCGCCGAGGTGCTCGCCCAGGCGACCGGCATCCCGGTGTTCAAGCTCACCGAGGAGGAGTCCAGCCGCCTCATGTTCATGGAGAAGGCCCTGCACCAGCGGGTCATCGGCCAGGAAGAGGCGATCGCGGCCCTCTCGCGCACGATCCGTCGTCAGCGCGCGGGCCTCAAGGACCCCAAGCGCCCCTCGGGCTCGTTCATCTTCGCCGGCCCCACCGGTGTCGGAAAGACCGAGCTCGCCAAGGCGCTCGCCGAGTTCCTGTTCGACGACGAGGGCGCGCTGATCTCCCTCGACATGTCGGAGTTCGGCGAGAAGCACACCGTCTCGCGCCTGTTCGGTGCCCCTCCCGGGTTCGTCGGCTTCGAAGAGGGCGGCCAGCTCACCGAGAAGGTGCGCCGCAAGCCGTTCTCGGTCGTGCTCTTCGACGAGATCGAGAAGGCCCACCCCGACATCTTCAACTCGCTGCTGCAGATCCTCGAAGAGGGTCGCCTGACCGACGGTCAGGGTCGCGTCATCGACTTCAAGAACACCGTGATCATCATGACGACGAACCTCGGTTCGTCGGCGATCGCCGGTGGTCCCGTGGGCTTCCAGGTCGAGGGCAGCGCCCAGACCTCGTACGAGCGCATGAAGGGCAAGGTCGACGAAGAGCTCAAGCGCCACTTCAAGCCCGAGTTCCTCAACCGCGTCGACGACGTGATCGTCTTCCCGCAGCTGAACAAGGACGAGCTCCGTCAGATCGTCGGCCTGTTCGTGAAGCGCCTCGCCGACCGTCTGCTCGACCGCGACATGACGGTGGAGCTGTCGGACGACGCGAAGGACAAGCTCATCGAGATCGGGTTCGACCCCACGCTCGGTGCGCGTCCGCTGCGCCGCGCCATGCAGCGCGAGGTCGAGGACCGTCTGAGCGAGAAGATCCTGCACGGTGAGCTCGAGTCGGGCGACCACGTGAAGGTCGGCGTCGAGAACGGCCAGTTCACCTTCGACACCGCCCCGCGCGGAGAAAAGGTCGCGATCGGCGTCGGGACGGCCGGCGAGATCGCCGCGACCCCCGACACACTCGCCGGGAGCTGACGCGTAACAGACAAGGGACCTGGATGCCACGGCATCCAGGTCCCTTCTGCGTTGCGGCGTACGCTGGGACGATGACCTCATCCGCGCCGTTCGTCGTCCGCCCCGCCGGAACGGCCGACGTCCGACGCATCCACGAACTGCTCGAGCCGTTCGTGCAGAAGCGCATCCTGCTGGGCAAGGACCTCGTCGTGCTCTACGGTTCGGTGCAGCAGTTCGTCGTCGCCGAGGCCGACGGTGTCGTCATCGGCTGCGGTGCGCTGCACGTGATGTGGGACGATCTCGCCGAGATCCGCACGCTCATCGTGCACGACGACTGGCTGCACCACGGCGTGGGGCGGGCGATCGTCGAAGACCTCGAGCAGCGCGCGCGAGAGCTGGGCGTCGCCCGGTTGTTCTGCCTGACCTTCGAGGTCGACTTCTTCACGCGGCGCGGATTCGCGCCGATCGGCGAGCAGGTCGTGGACCCCGACGTCTATTCGCAGCTCGTGCGGAGCCCTGACGAGGGCGTCGCGGAGTTCCTCGACCTCGCGCACGTGAAGCCCAACACGCTCGGCAACACCCGGATGCTCAAGCACCTCTGATCGTCCCCGCCTCCGCGGACAGGCCCGGAAGAGCCTGTGAGCGCGCCGTTGCGTGCGCGCCGTGGAATGCGGCCACGGCCGTGGCGCCTACCCTGGAACCATGACCGATGCCCCCCGTAGGCGGAGGCAGTCCCCGGCGGTCTACCGTCGTCGTCGTCTCGCGGCGGGCCTCCTGGCCCTCGTCGTGATCGGCCTCGTCGTGTGGCTCGTCGCGGCTCCGCCGTGGCGCTCCGCCCCGACAGCGCTCGACGCCCCCGCGCCCGCCGAGAGCACTCCCGCCGTCGCCCCCTCGTCGTCCGCCCCCGCGGCACCGTCGACCTCTCCGACGCCGACCGCCAGCGCGCCCTCGGGGCCCGTCGAGTGCAGCGCGGCCGACATCACCGTCGAGGCGCTCTCCGACAAGGGCGAGTACGGCCAGGGGGAGAACCCGCAGCTGTCGATCCGGCTCACCAACACCTCGGCGAATCCGTGCACGATGAACGTCGGCACCAGCGCGCAGTCGTTCACCGTCACGAGCGGATCCGACGTCTGGTGGCGTTCGACCGATTGCCAGACCGAGCCGAGCGACATGGAGGTGACCCTGGCCGCCGGCCAGGTCGTCACCAGCTCCGCCCCGCTCACGTGGGACCGCACGCGGTCGTCCGTCGGGTCGTGCGAGAGCGAGCGCCCGTACGCCCCGGGCGGAGGGGCGACGTATCACCTGAGCGTGTCGATCGGCGGCATCCCGTCCGCGGGGACGGCGTCGTTCGTCCTGCAGTGACGCCGGGTCGCGGCATCCCTTCGGGGCGTGATCCTCGCGCCCCGAACGACGGAACGCGCCCCGAACCCGGGGGCTCCCTTGCCGAGGGAACGCGGCGGAGGGGCGGATGCCGCGGCATCCGCCCCTCCGCCGTTCTCGCTCAGGAGCGTCGGTCCCCGAAGACCTCGCCCTCCATCGCGTCGTAACCCTCCCTCTGCGGGTCGCCGTGCAGTCCGCCCGACAGGGCGTACTCCTCCTCGGGGGAGAGGACCAGGCGGTGGCGGCCGTAGACGGCGAAGGCGATGAAGATCACCGCGTAGACGACGATGATCGCGACGATCGCCAGCAGATACGCGGGGTTCAGCAGCAGCCCGAAGAACACCACCGCGGCGATGATCGCGGCCGAGTAGGCGCCGAACAGCCCCCACGGGCTCTTGTAGGGCCGGACGGCGTTCGGGAACTTCCGCCGCAGGACGATGAACGCGACCATCTGCAGGAAGTACGCCAGCACCGCGCCCCACACGGCGATGTTCAGCACGATCGCTCCGGCGGGGCTCGCGTCCCCGCCCGCCGCCTGCACGATCACCAGCGCGAGGAAGCCGAGGACCGCTCCGAACACGAGGGCGACCCAGGGCGTCTTGCGCGCCCCGGTGAGCGACAGCCAGCGCGGGTAGTAGCCGGCGCGCGAGAGCGAGTACATGTTGCGGCCATAGGCGAACATGATGCCCATCAGGGACGCCAGCAGCCCGACCAGTGCGAGCAGCGAGAGGAGGGCCGCGGCCTGATCGCCGACCATCGCGCGGAATCCGTCGAGCAGGGGCTCGAGCGATCCGCCGGTCTCCTCGGCTCCGAGAACGCCGGTGTTCAGGAACAGCACGATGAGGCCGGTCACGATGAGGGTGCCCCGCGCCCAGAGGCCGGCGCGCGGGATGTCACGGGCCGGGTCGTGCGACTCCTCGGCGGCGAGAGGGAGCTCCTCGATGCCGAGGAAGAACCACATCGCGAAGGGGAGCGCCAGCAGGATCGAGCCCACGCCGAAGGGCAGGAACTCGGTGTTGCCGTCGGTGGGGGCGATGTTCCACAGCGAGCCCCAGTCGAACGCGCCGGACATCAGCGCCATCGCGCCGAAGACGACGATGATGCCGATCGAGATGATCGAGACGACGATGGCGAAACCGAACGAGATGTTCGCCCCCGCGGCGTTCAGAGCGATGAACAGCGCGTACAGGATGATCCACCACACGAAGGCCGGAAGGCTCACCCCGGTCAGCAGTTCGAGTGCCGAATCGGCGTACTGGCCCGAGAAGTAGACGACGACCGCCGTGGTCGCGACGTACTCGATCGTTTCGGCCAGGCCCGTCGCGAGACCGCCCCAGGGGCCCATCGCCGAGCGGGCGAACGAATACGCGCCGCCGGTGTGGGGCATGGCGGCTGCCATCTCGCCGATCGAGAACGTGAGGCCGTAGTACATGACGACGAGGACGACGAAGGCGATCAGCATGCCGCCGAAACCGGCGAAGCCGATGCCGAAGTTCCACCCCGAGAAGTCGCCCGAGATGACCGCGGCGACCGCGAGACCCCACAGGCCCCACACGCCCGCCGAGCGTTTCAGGGTGCGTTTCTCGAAGTAGCCGGCATCCGTTGCCGTATAGGTGGCTCCGGCGACCTTTTTGCGGGAACTGCTCGGGGTGGACATGTGACCTCCAAGAAGATGCGGGCAGGCGTCGGGCTCGCCTTTGCGGAAGATCATGGCCCTCTATTGGTCGACCTGTCTACCTTTGGCGTGTAAGTTCCTCGTTACGTCCTCCGCACCGGAGGGCGTCGAAGAGGCGAGAGGGACACGACACATGGCGGGCAATCTCACCACCGACGACCTGGATGCCGCGATCGAGGCGGGAGAGATCGACACCGTCGTCGTCGCCTTCCCCGACGCGCAGGGCCGGCTGGTCGGAAAGCGCGTGGCCGCGCGGTTCTGGCGCGACGAGGTGCGGGGGCACGGGGCCGAGGCGTGCAACTACCTGCTCTCCGTCGACGTCGACCTCAACACCGTCGACGGCTACGCGATGTCGAGCTGGGAGAAGGGCTACGGCGACATGCTGCTCGTCCCCGACCTCGACACCCTCCGTCGCATCCCGTGGCAGCCGGGTACGGCGTTGGTCTTCGCGGACCTGGCGTGGGAGGACCGCGAACGGGTCGTGCAGTCGCCCCGCGGCATCCTGAACGCCCAGCGCGAGCGGCTCGCGGAGCGCGGTCTCACCGCCTACGCGGGGACGGAACTGGAGTTCATCGTCTTCGACGACTCGTTCCGCGACGCATGGGCGAAGGGATACACCGGGCTCACCCCCTCGACCGACTACAACGTGGACTACAACCTCCTGGCCACCACGCGCCTGGAGCCGTTGCTGCGCGACATCCGTCTCGGCATGGACGGAGCGGGAATGTACTGCGAGGGCGTGAAGGGCGAGTGCAACTTCGGTCAGCAGGAGATCGCCTTCCGCTACGCCGAGGCGCTCGAGACCGCCGACAATCACACGCTCTACAAGAACGGCGCCAAGGAGATCGCCGACCGCCACGGCAAGTCGCTGACGTTCATGGCGAAGTTCAACGAGCGCGAGGGCAACAGCTGCCACATCCACCTCTCGGTGCGCGGCGACGGCGGCGATCCCGTCATGGCGGGCGACGGGGAGCACGGCTTCAGCCCGCTCATGGAGCACTGGATCGCCGGCATCCTGGCCACCCTCCGCGAGTTCACGCTGCTGTACGCCCCCACGATCAACTCGTACAAGCGCTACGCGAAGGGCTCGTTCGCGCCGACCGGCGTCGCGTGGGGCGTCGACAACCGCACGTGCGCGCTACGCGTCGTCGGCCACGGGGCATCGCTGCGGGTCGAGAACCGCGTGCCCGGGGGAGACGTGAACCCCTACCTGGCGATCTCGGCCATCATCGCCGGAGGCCTCTACGGCGTCGAGAACGAGCTCGAGCTGCCCGCCCCGCTCACCGGCAACGCGTACGCGGCGGGCGTCGACACCCTGCCCACGACCCTGCGCGAGGCGGCGCGACTCTTCAGCGAGTCGGCGATCGCCCGCGCCGCCTTCGGCGACGACGTCGTCGAGCACTACCTCAACCAGGCGCGCATCGAGGTCGAGGCCTTCGACGCCGCCGTGACCGATTGGGAGCGGGTGCGTGGTTTCGAGCGCCTCTGATCCGAGCAGGACCCCCGTGGTGGGGCTCACCACCTATCTCGAACGAGCGAAGCAGGGCGTGTGGGACGTGCGTGCATCGTTCCTGCCGCAGCAGTACTTCGACGCGGTGACCGCCTCGGGCGCCGCCGCCGTGCTGCTCCCGCCGCAGCCCCGACCCGCCGAGGCCGCCGCCGCCGTGCTCGAGGGCCTCGACGGGCTCATCCTCACCGGTGGTCTCGACGTGCAGCCCGAGCTCTACGGCGCCGAACGGCACCCGACCACCGACCCCGCGCGCGCCGACCGCGACGCGTGGGAGATCGCGCTGCTCGCGGGGGCGCGGGAGCGCGGCATCCCGGTCTTCGGCATCTGCCGCGGGCTCCAGCTCATCAACGTCGCGATGGGCGGGACGCTGCACCAGCACCTGCCCGATGCGCTCGGCACCGAGCGGTACCGCATCGGCGGCGGCGTCTTCGCCGAGAACGTCGTCGAGGTGGATGCCGACACCCGCCTCGCCGGCCTCGTCGGGGCCGGCGCGCTCACCGTCCACAGCTACCACCATCAGGGAGTCGACCGCGTCGCCGAGGGTCTCGTCGTCACCGCCCGGACGGACGACGGTCTGGTTCAGGCCGTCGAGACCGAGGGGGACGACTACCTCGTCGCCGTGCAGTGGCATCCGGAGGAGAACGCCGAGGACCGGCGGTTGTTCCTCGGGCTCGTGGCCGCCGCGGCACGCTACCGCGCCTCGCATTCCTCCGCGCACCAGGGAGTCTCCGCATGAGCACCTTCACCGTCATCGACCCCTCGACCGGATCGCCGATCACGACGCTGCCGCGCGCCGAGATCGAGCAGGTGGATGCCGCCGTCGCCGACGCCGTGCGCGCGCAACGCGCGTGGGCCGGGCTCGCCCCCGTCGCCCGCGCCGACGCGCTGCGGGCGTTCGCGCGCGTCGTCGAGGCGCACGTCGAGGAACTCGCCGCGCTCGAGGTGCGCAACTCGGGCCACCCGATCGGGTCGGCCCGGTGGGAGGCGCAGCACGTCGCCCAGGTGCTGAACTACTACGCCGGTGCCCCCGAACGCCTGATCGGATCGCAGATCCCGGTCGCCGGCGGTCTCGATGTGACCTACCACGAGCCCTACGGGGTCGTCGGGATCATCGTGCCGTGGAACTTCCCCATGACGATCGCCGCGTGGGGCTTCGCGCCCGCGCTCGCCGCGGGCAACGCCGTGGTGCTGAAACCGGCGGAGCTGACTCCGCTCACGGCGATCCGCCTCGGTGAGCTGGCGCTCGAAGCAGGTCTCCCGGAGGGGCTGTTCCAGGTCATCGTGGGGTCGGGCTCGGTCGTCGGTCAGCGGTTCGTCTCGCACCCCGACGTGCACAAGGTCGTCTTCACGGGGTCCACCGAGGTCGGGACCGAGGTCGCTGCCGGGTGCGCGCGGATGCTCAAGCCCGTCACCCTCGAGCTCGGCGGAAAGAGCGCGAACATCGTCTTCGCCGACGCCGATCTCGAGAAGGCCGCGGCGGGGGTCCCGGGGTCCGTCTTCGACAACGCCGGCCAGGACTGCTGCGCCCGCAGCCGCCTGCTCGTCGAGCGGAGCGTCTTCGACCGGTTCCTCGAGATGCTCGAACCCGCGGTGGCCGCGTGGAAGGTCGGCGACCCGCACGACGAGTCGACCCAGATGGGCCCGCTCATCTCGGCATCCCACCGCTCCACCGTCGAGGGATTCCTCGACGGCGTCGATGTCGCCTTCCGAGGATCGGCGCCCGAGGGTGACGGTTTCTGGTTCGCCCCGGCCGTCGTGCTCGCCCAGCCCGGCGACCGCATCGCGCGCGACGAGGTCTTCGGGCCCGTGCTCGCGGTGATGCCGTTCGACGACGAAGCGGATGCCATCCGCCTCGCGAACGACACCGCCTATGGCCTCGCGGGCTCGATCTGGACCGAGAACCTGGGGCGTGGCATCCGGGTCTCGCGCGGGGTGCGCAGCGGTGTGCTGTCGGTGAACTCTCACTCGTCGGTGCGCTACGCGACCCCCTTCGGCGGTATGAAGGCGTCCGGCCTCGGCCGGGAGCTCGGTCCGGATGCCGCCGAGCACTTCACCGAGGTGAAGAACGTGTTCTACGCCACCGAGTGACCCCTCCTCCCTCTCCACCCCCACGCATAAGGAACCACAGCTCATGACCATCGACCTCACCCAGCGTCTGCGCGACCGCGTCGCCATCATCACCGGCGGGGCCAGCGGCATCGGCCTCGCGACCGCCCGCCGCTTCGCCGCCGAGGGCGCGCGCGTCGTCATCGCTGATCTCGACGAGACCACGGGCACGGCCGCCGCCACCGAGGTGGGCGGGGTGTTCCGACAGGTGAACGTCGCTGACGAGGCATCCGTCGACGCCCTCTTCGACGGCGTCGCCGCCGACCTCGGCAGCGTCGACATCGCCTTCAACAACGCCGGCATCTCGCCGGCCGACGACGACTCGATCGAGACGACCGAGCTGCCTGCCTGGGATCGCGTGCAGGACGTCAACCTCAAGAGCGTGTACCTGTGCTCCCGCGCGGCGCTGCGGCACATGGTGCCCGCAGGCCGCGGCTCGATCATCAACACCGCCTCGTTCGTCGCGCTGCTGGGCTCGGCGACCTCGCAGATCTCGTACACCGCGTCGAAGGGCGGAGTCCTCGCGATGACCCGCGAGCTCGGCGTGCAGTTCGCCCGGCGGGGGATCCGGGTGAACGCCCTGTGCCCGGGACCGGTGAACACCCCCCTCCTGCAGGAGCTGTTCGCCAAGGACCCCGAGCGGGCGCAGCGCCGACTCGTGCACGTGCCGATGGGCCGGTTCGCGGACCCCGCCGAGATGGCCGCGGCGGTGGCGTTCCTGGCATCCGACGACGCGTCGTTCATTACCGCGACGGCCTTCGTGGTCGACGGCGGGATCACCAACGCGTACGTGACGCCCCTGTGACCTGGGGCATGACAGGCTGAGGTGATGACCGAAGCGCCGTTGGACGATCTGCGCCGGGCCGTCTACCGACCCGTCCGCAGCGGCAACGCGCTCGAGGACACCACCGCGCGCATCGTCCAGACCGTGCGGTTGGGCCTGGTCGCTCCGGGGGAGTCGCTGCCCGCCGAGCGCGAGCTCGCGGCGCTGTACGGCGTGAGCCGCGACACGGTGCGCGAGGCGATTCGAGAGCTCGCCGATGCCGGGTGGCTCGAGACGCGGCGCGGTCGCTACGGCGGGACGTTCGTCGTCGATCCGGTGCCGCGCCCGTCGGAGCCGGCCGTGGTGTCGCCCGCCGAGCTCAGCGACGTCGTCGCCCTGCGCGGCGTCCTCGAGCCCGGGGCCGCGTGGGCGGCCGCCGGGCGCTCGCTCTCCGCCGACGAGCGCGACGTGCTGTGGGCCCGGCACGAGGCCGCCGCCGTCGCCGGGGGAGTGGACTACCGCCGGCTCGACACGCTGCTGCACCTGACGATCGCGGAGCTCGCCGGCATCCCCTCTCTCGTTCCCCTCGTCGCCGACAACCGCGCGCGGGTCAACGCGTGGCTGGACACGTTCCCGCTGCTGCCCCGCAACATCGATCACTCCACCTCGCAGCACGCCGCGATCGTGTCGGCGATCCTCTCGGGCCGACCGGATGCCGCCCACGCGGCGATGCGCGATCACCTCGCCGGATCCGAGGCGTTGCTCAGGGGGTTCCTGGCGTAGGTCGGCTGCCCAGCGGCGTCGCGGCCTCGCGTGCCCGTTCGGGACGCGTTCCTCGCCGTAGGGCGTGGGATCGCAGGTTCCGCCCCGAACCCGGGATTGCGGCAGCGGGCGGACGCCGGGGCGGGAGGGGCGGGGAATGGATGCCGCGGATAGGCTCGGAGGATGGCCGGGAGCAAGAAGCGCAAGGGAAAGAAGCACGACATGGACTTCAAGAACACCGCGCTCACCGACGCCCTGCAGACGCAGGACATGGCCGCCATCGCCTTCGCTCTCCGGCACGGACCCACGGTCGTTCCGCTCATGACCCCGGGAGACGCCGACGACCCGCGCAGCGTGGGCGAGGTCTGGACCTACCGCGACCCGAACACCGGGCAGCTGGCGCTGCTGCTCTTCAGCGACGCGGCGCACAAGCCCGAGACACTGCCGCCGCACGTCGCCTTGCAGTCGCCGCAGTGGCTCCGATCGTTCCTCGGCGCGCATCAGGATGCCATCACCACGGTGTTCATCGACATCGCGGGGCCGCACCCGATCCAGGCGTCGCCCGGCGACCTGATCGCCGCGCTCGACGCCTGAGGCGGCGGCCGCGGCACGATTGCCGGCGGCTCGCCGCCGTCCGTGTGCACAGCGGCGGGTGGAGGTGTCGACTCGCCGGTGGAGTGTGCGTGCGGGGCGGCGTGTCGTCGAGCGGGCCCGCCGCTGTGCCCGGGCGGGGCGGTGCCCGAGCAGTGGAGTGTGGCGGTCGTCGCGGGTGCTCCGGCCGGGGGATGCGTCGAAGGTGAAGGACCCGAGTCGCGCGGGTGAAGGACGCGTGCGAGACTCGACGGCATGGAGTACGTGATCGCCGGCGCCGTGTGCGCCGCCGGACTTGTCATCCCCGTCGTCCTGGGAATGACCTCCCCGCACCGCCGTCGCCGGTCGGCTCCTCCGGGCCGCTGACGGCGGGGACGTTCAGCCCGCCCCGGGCGCCGCGAACGGGGGGACGGCTGGCGTTCCGGTCACGGTATGCATCGCCCTCGGTGGGGCGACCACCGCTGTCGCGCCGAACGTCGGGGGAGGGTCAGAATCCCGGGTCGGTGTCGTCGCGCGGGACGCCGCGCACCTGCAGCTCGTTCAACGCCTGCGCGAGCTTGCGCGACGAGGCGTCGAGCACGGTGTGATAGCCCAGCCGCTTCGCCTCGGACGCGCGCTGAGCGGCCTGCGTGACGTTGCGGATCTCGCCCGTGAGTGTCAGCTCGCCGATCGCCGCGAGACGCTTCGACACCTTGCGGTTCTTCACCGCGTTGGCGACGGCGATGGCGATCGCCAGGTCGGCGGCGGGCTCGACGAGGCGCACACCGCCCACGGTCGAGACGTACACGTCGCGGTCGGAGAGCGTGAGACCCATGCGGCTCTCGAGCACCGCGAGCACCATCGCGACGCGGGAGGAGTCGACGCCGTTCACGATGCGGCGGGGATTGGGAGCCGTCTGCCGCACGGCCAGGGCTTGGATCTCGACCGGCAGGGCGCGGCGGCCCTCCATCGCGATCGTGACGCAGGTTCCGGGCTCGGGCTCGCCGTGGCCGAGGAAGAGGGCGCTCGGGTCGGCGACCTCGGCAATACCGGTGCCGGTCATGTCGAAGCACCCGACCTCGTCGGTGGGGCCGAAGCGGTTCTTGAGCGCTCGCACGAAGCGCAGCGAGGTCTGACGGTCGCCCTCGAAGTGGCACACGACGTCGACGAGATGCTCGAGGATGCGCGGACCGGCGATCGAGCCGTCTTTGGTGACGTGGCCGACGATGATCACCGGGAGCCCGCGCTCCTTCGCGACGCGGATGAGAGCGGACGCGACCTCCCGCACCTGCGCGGGCTGCCCCGCCGCCCCGTCGCTGTGGGCCGACGAGACCGTCTGGACGGAGTCGACGATGAGCAGCCCGGGCTCCACCTGGTCGATGTGCCCGAGGATCGTGGCGAGATCGGTCTCGGCCGCGAGGAACAGCTCGTCGTGCAGTGCTCCGGTGCGCTCGGCGCGCAGGCGCACCTGCGCGGCGGACTCTTCGCCGCTGGCGTAGAGCACGCGGCGTCCGGCGCGGGCGCTCTGCGCCGCGACCTCGAGCAGCAGGGTCGACTTGCCGACGCCGGGCTCGCCGCTCAACAGGATCGCGGCGCCCGGGACGATGCCCCCGCCGAGGACACGGTCGAATTCGCCGACGCCGCTCGTTCGACGCGGGGCGTCTTGCGTGTCGATCTCGGTGATGCGCCGCGCGGCTCGGGCCGCTCCCGGCGCCACCGGCGTGATCGATCGGACGATGCCGGTCTGCTCGGCGGCCTCGACCACCGTGCCCCACGACTGGCACTCGCCGCAGCGCCCGACCCACTTCAGTGTCGTCCACCCGCACTCGGTGCACCGGTAGGGAGCGGGAGCGGTTGCCGGACGACGGGATGCCATGGGTTCAGGCTACGCGGGGCCTCCGACATCGCCCGCGCCTCGTCCACGGCATCCGGAATCGGCACGTCAGGGGAGCGCGCCGATGAACGCCCCCTGTGCGGGAAAACGGCGCGAGAGCGTATCTATCGGCAGGGAGAGCGTTCATCGCGGGTGGAGGCGAGGGCGCCTCAGCCGCGCAGCGAGTCGGCGACCGTCGTGAGGGCGTCCGCCGAGCGGCGCAGGAGCGTCTTCTCGTGGTCGGAGAACGGTGTCGCGGCGATGGGCACCGCGCCCCGTGCCGACACGATCGACGGCACCGACAGGGCCATGCCGTCGACGCCGTGGAAGTTCGACAGGACGGTGCTCACGGGGAGGATCGCGTGCTCGTCGCGCAGGATCGCCTCGACGATGCGGGCGCTCGAGAGCCCGATGGCGTAGTTGGTGGCGCCCTTGCCTTTGATCACCTTGTAGGCGGCGTCACGGACGTCGACGGCGATGGCATCCAGTTCGTCCTGGTCGAAGTAAGAGCCGTCGGGCAGCTCGAACTGCGTGATGGGGACCGAGCCGATCGTCGCGGTCGACCACAGGGGGAACTCGGTGTCGCCGTGCTCGCCGACGATCCACGCGTGGACGCTCGAGGTGGCGACGCCGGCGCGCTGGGCGATCTTCCACCGCAGGCGCGACGTGTCGAGCACCGTGCCGGAGGCGAAGATGCGCCGCGTCGGAAGGCCGGTGGCCTCCTGAGCGAGCACGGTGAGCACGTCGCACGGGTTCGTGACGATCACGTAGATCGCGTTCGGGGCGACCTCGAGCAGCTGCGGCATCATGTCGCGGATGATGCGGGCGTTGGTGGCGGCGAGCTCGGTGCGGGTCTGGCCGGGGTTCTGCTTCGCTCCGGCCGTGATGACGACGACGTGCGACCCCTCGGCGACGGCGACGTCGCTGCCGCCGGTGATGTCGCTCGATCCGGTGAACTGCGTGCCGTGGGCGAGGTCGAGCACCTCGGCCTCGACCTTCTCGGCGGCGATGTCGTACAGCGCGACGTGGCGGGCCGACCCGCGGATGAGAGCCGCGTACGCGACGCTCGCCCCCACGCTTCCCGCGCCCACGACCGTCAGCTTCGAGTTCTCGATCACGCTCATGGCTCGATCCTGGCAGCGCGCGCGAAACGGCTCCACAGGGGTGCTTCGACGGTGGAGGAACGGATGCCGGATGCCGATCCGGCGCCGATTCGCGGCATCCCGGAGAGTGTCGTAAGCTAGTCGGCGGTGACGTGTCCGAGCGGCCGAAGGTGCAACACTCGAAATGTTGTGTAGGTTCACCCCTACCGTGGGTTCAAATCCCACCGTCACCGCCACCACGAAGGCCCTGAATCCTCACGGATTCGGGGCCTTCGTCATGTTCTTCCCGAGATGTGCGGACAGGCGGCCTGCCACGATGAGTGCATGCCCGTCATCGAGTCCCGCTGCGTCGTCCCGGTCGATTCGAGCACGGCGTTCGCCGTCTCGCAGACCACCGGTGAGATCCGCAAGCGATGGGATCCGTTCATCCGACGCCAGTACTTCGTCGACGGCGCGACCGCCCCGGGCAAGGGCGTGCGGACCCACACCGTGCAGCGTTTCGGCTTCCGCATGGAGAGCGAGTACGTCTCGTACAACCCGCCGTCGAACGTCGGCATGAAGATGACGAAGGGGTCGTGGTTCTTCGAACGACTCGCTGGCGGGTGGAAGTTCACCCCCGTCGCCCACGACCCGCACAGCACTCTCGCCGTGTGGCGCTACAACTTCGCGTGCCGCCCCCGGTGGCTGGCGCCGCTCGCCGAACGGATCGGCGCGCTGCTGCTGCAGCACGACATGGACCGGCGCATCCGGGGCTTCGCTCGAGGATGCAGCGACCCGCTCGTGCTGGCCGCGGTGCGCTGACCGCGTCGCCGGCGTAGGGCGACGGGGAGCCCCGTTGTGCGGCGGCTCGATTTCTCTCGATCCCGTCACCGATTCCGGCGAAGGAACGACACTCGGGCCCGCGCTCGAGGAACCGCCTCGCGCTCAGCGGGCGGTCGAGCGACCGAGGACGAGCTGCGCGGGCTCGACGTGGCGGCCCGGGGCGTATTCGGTGCCGCCGATGACGTCGGCGAGGTAGTTCGCGGCACGGTCGCCGAGAGCGCTCAGGCGCAGATCGATCGTGGTGAGACTGTCGTCGTCCTGGCCGGTGGAGCCGGCGAGGTTGTCCATTCCGGTGATCGCGACGTCGTGGGGGACGCGGATGCCGGCCTCGGCCAGCACCCCGGCGACGGCGGTGGCGATCGTGTCGTTGCCGCAGCACACGCCGTCGAAGGCGACGCCCGAGGCGATGAGGCGCTGGGCGGCCGCGCGGCCCCACGCCTGCGACCAGTCGCCGCGCAGCACGAGGGCGGGGTCGAGCGCGAGTCCCGCCTCGCTCAGCGCGTCGGAGAGCCCCGTCGAGCGGTCGCGTGCGGAGCGGTCGTGGTCGGCGGCCGAGACGTGGGCGATGCGACGGCATCCGATCGAGACGAGGTGCTCGCCGGCGAGGCGACCGGCCCCGTAGCCGTCGTGGAGGAACGACGCGTCCTCGGCGTCGTCGGAGTGGCCGTAGGCGTAGACCACGGGCACCGTGAAGCCGGCGCTGATGGAGTGGATGTCGGAGCTCGAGCCGTCACCGATCACGAGCAGGCCGTCGATGCTGCGGGCGCGGAGCTTGCGGGCCGTCGCCGCGAACAGGGCGCGGTCCAGATGGGCGTCGGAGACGAGCACGGAGAGGTCGCGAGCGCCGAAGGCGGTGGTGGCGCCGGTGAGCACCGGCATCGTGAAGGCGCCGGGGGCGTTCACGGTCAGCACCGCGACGGTGGCGCTGCGCCCCTGCGCGAGGAACTGCCCCAGGGCGTTGGGCTGGTAGTCCAGGCGCTTCGCGACGGCCAGGATGCGTTCGCGCGTGGTCTCGGAGACCTTGCCCTGTCCGCGCAGCACCTTCGACGCCGTGGGAACCGACACTCCTGCCAGAGCCGCCACGTCGCGGAGGGAGATCGCGTCTTTCGCCATTGCGGATCGATCTTAGGCCGTCGCGGCGCCGATGCCGCGGACGTGCAGGGTCACCGTCGAGCGCACCGTCGCCCCGGGGGCGACCTCGATCGAGCCGAGGGCGTCGCCCGGCTGGGCGTACGGGTCGGACGAGGGCTCGAGTCCCACGGCATCCACCTGCGCCCACCACGGGAAACCGGTCGATCCGCGGCGCTCGCGCCAGACGAACAGGCGGGGGAAGAGCCGCGCGTCCCAGCTCAGCGCGAGCGCCAGCTCGCGACCCTCGACGGTGAGCGAGCCCGCGGCCCCCGAGACGTCGTCGAAACCCGCCGACGGCGGCGGGGCGACCGCGAGGCCGCCGCCGGTCGAGACCGCGGCGTCATCGAACAGATCGCCCGCGAAGGCCGGGTGCTCCGCCCACCCGATGCGGACGGTCTCGGATGAGTGGTTGTGCACGGCGGTGTCGACGCGCAGCCCGCTCTCGACGAGCGAGACGACGCGGTCGACCTCGAGGGGGACCGTGCGCAGGTACACGCGGGCGCGACACGAGCCGCCCTCCTGCGACAGCGTCCACGTGCGCCAGGCCGCCTCGCCGTGGAACGGCTGCGTCGGCGCGACGCCGGCGGGGGCGTCACCCGCGCGCGGGAGCAGGACGTGCCACCCGCCCGGGTAACGGCGGTGCCACTCGCCGCTGGAGTCGGGGAGCGAGAACGCGTCGCGCGCCTCGTCCGCCCAGGGGGTGGTCGCGAGGATCTCCCGGCCGGTCGGCACATGGGTCAGGCGGGCGATGCGCGCCCCCTCGGCGTCGACCTCGACGAGCAGGTCGTCCGATCGCAGCGCGACGCGCGCCGGCCCGGCGCTCACGCGGCGACCTCGGCGAGGCGGTCGCGGGAGGGGAAGCCGGTGTGGTCGCCCGGGTCGGCGACGACGCGGGCGGCGCACCACGCGGCACGGCGCAGGGCTCCGTCGACGGGGAGCCCCTCGAGGACCGCGGTGATCCACCCGGCGGCGAACGCATCGCCCGCGCCGACCGGGTGGTGCGGCGGGGGGATCTCCACGGCGGGCGAGCGTCGCACGCCCGCGGCGTCGCCCGCGACGGCTCCGTGGCGGCCGAGCTTGACCACCACCGTGCGCGGTCCGCGGGCCAGGAGGGTCGCGACGGCCTCCTCCGCATCGTCGAGGCCCGTGAGCACCCGCGCCTCGTCTTCGTTGCACAGCAGGGTGTCCACGTGCTCGATCACGTCGTCGACGGCGTCACGCAGCCCGGCGTCGTCGATGAGCTGCGGCCGATGGTTCGTGTCGAGCGAGACCGGGATGCCGCGACCCGCCGCCTCGTGCACCACGCGTTCGAAGAGCGCACGCGGCCCCTCGCCGAGGGAGGCCGTGATGCAGGAGACGTGCACCAGGTCGACGTCCGCGAGATCGTCGGCCGTGAAGTCGGCGGCGGTGAGTCCGGAGGCCGCCGAGCCGACGCGGTAGTGCTCGCTGCGCACCAGGTCGTCGCTCAGGCGCTGCTTGACGATGAGACCGGTCTTCTCCCCGGGCGCCGCGCGCACGAAGCGGTCGTCGATCCCCTCGGCCGCCAGCGTCGCGCGCACGAGGCCGGCGAAGGCGTCGTCGCCGAGGCGCGACATCCACGACGAACGGTGGCCGAGACGAGCCACGCCCACGGCGGTGTTCAGCTCGGCTCCGGCGACGGCGACCGTCGACGGCTCCCCGCCGGCATCGACGAAGAAGGTCGCGAGCGCCTCGCCGAGGGTGAACACGTGCGCCATCAGCGGCCGATCGGTGCGAGTCCGCGGATGACGTAGAGGGCGTCGCCGGGGAACTCCGGCTGCGCGAGCCGCACGCCGCCGTCGACGAGACTCCAGCGCGCGGCGTCGGGGCGGCGCGCGGCGAGGTCGTACACGCTCACCTCGAGATCCGCGTCGGCGCGCCCGCGCAGGGTCAGGGCGAACGCCTCGGGCGCGTACACCGCGACGACGCCGTCGGGCGTGCGGCCCGCGACGGCGCCGGAGGGTTCGTCGACCAGCAGATCGTCGTCGCCGTCGAGGCCCCACAGCCGCTCGGCATCCACGATGCGCCGCACGAGGGCGACGTCGTCGGCGCCGGGGAAGGCCGCGGCCACCGCGAACGGGAAGGGATCGCCGTGCACGTCGGCCGCGGCGAAGCCCTCGCCCCGCCGGTGCCACGACCACACGCCGTGCGCGCCGTAGCCGAGGCCGGCCGCGGCGCCCGCGACGACACCCGTCCAGCTCGCCCGGCGGACGTCGGCGGCGGAGTGCCGTGCGCGCCCGGCGAAGCGCCCGAGCCCCTCGTAGCAGGGCTCGAGGTTGATGATCGGGCGGTCGACGTCCATCGCGCGGTAGTACCGGGCCAGCTCGGCGGGGAGGGTGTCCCAGGCCTCGTTGTGACCGGACTGCAGGCCGTGGAAGTCGAGCAGTCCGCCGTCGGCGAGGGATGCCGGCATCCGGGCCGTGGGAGTGTCGTGCCAGGTGATCAGCTGGTCGGGCGCGAGTTCGCGCACCTGCGCCGCGACCGCGCTGTAGCGCGCGAGAGCAATGTCGTCGTTGAGGTCGTCGTCGCCCGAGACGATCCAGATCGGGTCGAAGCGCGCGAAGCGGGCGACGGCGTCGGCCACGTACGACGCCGTCTGCTCGGCATCCATCACGTGATCCGGGGTGAGACCGGCCCCCCACGTGCCGGGCACGAAGTTGTTCCACAGCAGCACGAGCATCGGCGTGAAGCCGTGCGCGCGGGCGGCGGCGAGCACGCGCTCGGCGTCGTCCCAGTAGGCGGGGTCGCCGGCGGCGAAGTCGAGCCGCCCGTCGCGGATCGCGTAGGGCGAGAGCGTGCCGCTGGAGCGATCGTGCTCGATCGGCAGGATGCTGAACAGCAGCGCGTTGAAGCCCTGACGACGCCGGCGCTGGAGGTGATCGAGCCACTCGTCGGGGCGGGCGCCGCCGAAGGCGGCCCAGACGGTGTCGGCCAGGAGGAAGGCGGGCTCGCCGTCGCGGAGCAGCCAGCGCCGCGAGGGCGCGAGGGACCAGGTCATGCGGGATCTCTCTCTTCGGAGGGGGCGGAAGGGTCAGGGGGCGATCAACGCGCCGTCGGGCGCGCGCACCTTCGCGGCCCACGCGTCGTGGCCGGACAGCCCCGCGGGGAAGCGGGCGGCGGCCTTCTCGTCGACCTCGATGCCCCACCCGGGGGCGTCGTTGGGGGTCAGCCAGCCGTCGACGATGTCGATCATGCCGGGGAACACCTCGTGGGCCGCCTCGTTGTAGACGTGCCCCTCTTGGATGCCGAAGGCGGGCGAGGTGACGTCGAGGGCGACGGCGGCGGCGACCGCGAACGGCGAGGCGTCGCCGGGGGAGTGCCAGGCGGTGCGCACGCCCTCGATGTCGGCGAGGACCGCGAGGCGCCGGGCCGCGCTCACCCCGCCGACGTCGGAAAGGTGCGCGCGCAGGTAGTCGACCTGGTGCTCGCGCACGAGCCGGGCGGCATCGGTGAACGAGGTCGCCAGTTCGCCGACCGCGATCGGCACGGGGGAGGCCTGACGCACCTCGCCGAGACGGTGCCAGTGCTCGGGGGCGAGCACGTCCTCGACGAAGAAGGGGCGGTAGGGCTCGAGACTGCGCGTCAGCGTGATGGCCTGGCTCGGGCTCAAGCGCGAGTGCACGTCGTGCAGCAGTTCGACACCGTCGCCGAGCTCTTCGCGCACGTGCGCGAAGAGGCGCGGCGTGGCGACGAGGTAGTCCTCGACCCGCCACCCCGCGGCGTGCTTCGCCCAGGCGAACTCGCCGACGAGCGGGGGCGCCCCGTAGTGGCCCGCGCCCTGCTGGCCGGACTGGATGCGCACGTGACGCTGTCCGGCCGCCATGAGCTCCCGCACGTGGTCGGTGGTCGCCGCGGCATCCGCGCCCTCGGCGTGCAGGTACGTGTCGGCGGCGGCGCGGACCCGCCCACCGAACAACTCGTACACCGGCATCCCGGCTCTCTTGCCGGCGATGTCCCACAGCGCCATGTCGAGCCCCGACAGCGCGTTGTTGCCGACCGGTCCCTCGCGCCAGTACCCGGTGAAGCGCACGAGGCGCGTGAGGTCGTCGATGTCGCCGGGGTAGCGGCCGATGACGAGCGGGCGCACGTGCTCGAGGAACGCCACGACCGCCTTCCAGCGCTGCGTGAACGTCGCACAGCCGTAGCCGTAGAGGCCCGGCTGGTCGGTGTCGACGCGCACCACGACGAGCGGGATCGCCTCGGGGGCGGTGACGATCGCGCGGAGGTCGGTGATGCGGACGTCCTCGCGCGGTAACCAGGGCTGTGGGAAGGCCGTGTCGGTCTCGGCGAGGGTCATCGTTCGCTCCTGATCAGGGACGCCCGTTCGGTGGCGGTGCCGTCGTGGATGGATTCGCTCGGCGCGAAGCCGAGCAGGTCGCGGGCCGCGCTCGTGTCGACGAGGGCGGCGCGCCCGACGACCGGGTGCGCGAGGACGGTGCCGGGGGCGTATCGCGCCACCAGCTCGGCCGAGTCGATCGGCAGCAGGGTGTCGGCGGCACTGAGGGGGATCACGGGCGCGCCGACGACGTCGGCTTCGAGCGCGCGCTGCACCGCGCGGGTGGCGTCGTGCATCGTGAGGTACGCCCAGCCCTCGCGGGCGAGCCGACCCGGGTCGGCCTCGAACTCGAGGGCGACGTCGCGCAGCACGTCGGGCCACTTCACCAGGGGGAAGCGCAGCGCGACGACGTCGAGACCGTAGCGGCGGTGGGCGTAGGCCGCAGTGCGCTCGTCGACGAGCTTGGACAGCGAGTACGCATCGGCGATGTCGGGCTGCGTGTGCGCGTCGAGCGGGAAGGCCGGGGGGAACGCGCCGTGGGGGTTGTTCGGGTATCCGATGGCATTGATGCTGCTGGCGATCACGGCCCGACGCACCCCTCGCTCGCCGGCGCGGGTGAGCACGGTGAAGGTCGCGGCGGTGTTCACGCGGAACACGTCGATGGGGGTGCCGAGGGTGGGGTGCGGGATCGCGGCGAAGTGGGCGACGGCGTCGACGTCGTCCATCGCGCGGTCGACCACGTCGGGCGAGGTCGCGTCCCCCTCGACGAGGCGGTCGGCCGGGTGGTGCGACGAGAACGACAGCGACAGGGCGGTGACGGAGTGACCGGCGGCGACGAGGCTCTCGCTGACGGCGCGGCCGATCTCTCCGTCGGCCCCCGTGACGAGGATGCGGCTCATCCCTTCACCCCGCCCGCCATGCTCGCGCCCCGCAGGAACTGGCGCTGGAAGACGAGGAACAGCGCCACCGGGATGACGAGCGAGAGGAACAGCGCGGCCATCTGCACGCTGAGCTCGGTCTGGTCGGCCAGGCGCGGCAGCGCCACCGAGACCGGCTGGTTGTCGGGGGTGGGCAGCACCAGCAGCGGCCACAGGTAGTCCTTCCACGACGCCACCACGGTCAGCAGGCCGACGACGCCGAGGATCGGTCGCGCCAGGGGCAGGACGATGCTCCACAGGATGCGAAGCGGGCCGGCGCCGTCGATGCGCGCCGCCTCGTACAGGTCGGCGGGGATCGCCTCGAGGAAGCGCGAGATGATCAGCACGTTGAAGGCCGTCGCGCCCGCGGGGAGCCAGACCGCCCACCACGTGTCGATGAGCGAGATGCCGAGGACCGGCAGTTCGCGCACCGTGAGGTACAGCGGCACGAGCGAGACGATGCCCGGGATGAAGAGGGTGGCGAGGATCGCGCCGGAGAGCACCTTGCCCCAACGCGGGCGCAGCACCGTGATGACGAAGGCGGCGGTCGTCGAGACGAGCAGCGTGGTCACGACCGAGCCGGCCGCGAGGATCGCGGTGTTGGTGAGGTAGTGACCGATGCGGCCGCGTTCCCACGCGATGCCGAGGTTCTCCCACTGCACGACGCCGCTGGAGAAGAAGGAGAACGGGCCGCGGATGAGGTCCTGCGTCGGCGAGACCGCCGCGAGGGCGAGCCAGACGATCGGCCCGAGGCCGGCGATGATCAGCGCCGCGAGCACGAGGACGTGACCGACGCCGAGGCTGATCCGCACGGAGGGGCGCGAGCGGTCGGCATCCGAGATGTTGGTGCGGGTGAGGGGCTCGGGGGTGGCGGCGGGGCGGCGGCGACCGAGGGAGAGCAGGCTCATGAGCGGCTCCAGCTGCGCGTGAGGCGGAAGTAGGCCAGGGAGAACAGGCCGAGGACGAGGGCGAGAAGCACGCTGAGCGCGGTCGCCGCCCCGTAATCGACGCGGGTGAAGGCGTAGTCGTAGATCGTCATGAGCAGCGTCTTCGTCGCTCCCTGCGGACCCCCGCCGGTGAACAGGAACGGCTCGGTGAAGACCTGCATCGTGCCGATGATCTGCAGCAGCAGCATCGTGCCGATGATCCCGCGCATCTGCGGGAGGGCGACGTGCCAGACGCGGCGCCAGATCCCGGCGCCGTCGAGCTCGGCGGCCTCGTACAGCTCGCCGGGGATGCTCGTCAGCGCCGCGATGTAGATGATGACCGCGGTTCCGGCTCCCGCCCAGGTGGTCTCCAGGACGATCGAGGGCATGGCGCTCGCGGGCGAGTTGAGCCAGGGCAGGGGACCGATGCCGACCCACCCGAGGACGGTGTTGAACAGGCCATCCGCGTCGGGGGCGTAGAAGAACTTCCACAGGAGGATCGCCACGACCGGCGGCACCATGACGGGCAGGTAGGCGAGGGCGCTGAAGTACCAGGCGCGCGAGCGCATCTCGGAGATGAACACCGCGAGGGCGAGCGGCACCGGGAAGCCGAAGACGATGGCGAGCACCGTGTACAGCACCGTGTTGCCCGCGGCCTGCGGCAGACCCGGATCGCTCAGGACGTAGACGAAGTTGTCGAGACCGACGAAGTCGCTCTGCCCGGTCAACACGACGCGCTGCACGCTCATCACGAGCGAGCTGAGGATGGGTCCCCACGAGAAGTAGGCGTAGACGAGGATCGCCGGGGCGGCGATGAGCAGCGCGGTCAGGCCGGGGCGCCAGGGGCGTCGCCGGCGGGCGGTGCGCGCGGGAGTGGCGGTGGTTCGCGCGGCGGTGCGCGGACGCTCGTCGAGATCGGTCATGGACGTCTCCGGGGGAGGGAGGGGCGGGCCGCGCGGCGACCCGCCCCGGGTGGGGTGATCAGCGGCTGAGGCGCGACTGCACGTCGGTCTGAGCGGTGCTGAGCAGGGAGGGGATGTCGGCGTCCTGATCGGTCAGGACCGTCTGGACGACCGTGTCGAGGGCGCCGTACACCTCTTGCGCGTTGTTGACCGGCTCGGCGACGACGGGGATGGATGCCGACGCGTCGAGGTACGGGGTGAAGTTCGCGCTCGGGACGTTGATGTAGTCCGCGATCCAGTCGAAGTACGTGGAGTACTGGTCGCTGTTGACGACGGGAAGCCCCGGGAGGCCCGTGACGGAGCCGGCCTCGTTCGACGCCTTCGCATCGTCGACGGCGGTGGTCTCGTCGAGGTAGCGCTGCAGGTAGAAGAACTTCACCCACTTGACCGCGGCGGCCTGCTGCTCGGCGCTCGCCTTCGGGTCGACGATCTGCACCGTGCCGCCGCCGAGGGTCCCCTCATCGGCCTTGGCCTGCGGCATCCCGCCGATGCCGAAGCTGTCCGCGGGCAGCTTCAGGTTCTGCACGATGTTGTAGTACGAGTCGCTCGCGCCGATGATCATTCCGATCTTGCCGGCGGCGAAGTCCTGCCCCTGGGTGGGGATGTCGTAGAGGGTGTTCTCAGGCATGGTGCCGTCCTTCCACCGCATGTCGCTGATCAGCTGCAGCGCCTGCGTGGAGGGCTTGTCGTCGAAGGTGGCCTGCGAGCCGTCCTCGTTCTCGACGGTGCCGCCGAACGAGTAGGTCATGCCCGAGAACTGCCACCCGCCGGTGTTCGCGGTGGTGAGGACGGAGAAGCCGGCGGCGCCCGTGGCGTCGTGGATCTTCTTCGCGGCGGCGCGCACCTCGTCCCAGGTGGCGGGCGGGGAGTCGGGGTCGAGACCGGCCTTGGTGAACAGCTCGCGGTTGTAGACGAGGCCGAAGGAGTAGGCGTTGGTGGGAATGGCGTAGGCGCGCCCCTCGCTGTTCTCGGCGAGCTTGAGCACCGTGGGGTTGAGGCTGTCGAGGAGGCCCTCGTCCTTCAGGACGTCGGTGAGGTCGGCGGCCTGGCCCCGCTTGATGAGACCGGCGGGTTCGGTCAGCGGCACACTCATGACGGTGGGCAGGCTGCCACCGGCCGAGAGTGCCTGGAAGGTCGACGCGTCGTAGCTCGTCTCGACCGGCTCGAGAGTGATGTCGGGGTTGGCCTGCTGGAAGGCTTCGACACGCTTGTCGAAGTAGGCGCGGTCTTCGGGTCGGTCGGCGCTGGGCCGGTCGCCGATCTGAATCGAGACCTTGCCGTCGGTGGTCCCCGTGGAGGGGGAGCTGCAGCCGGCGAGGGCTGCGACCGACAGGCCGCCGAGTGCGATCACGGCGGCGACGGAACGGACACGTTTCGTCATTGAAACTCCTTGGCGAAGAGCGGAAGCAAGAGGGAAATCGCTTGCCCTGAGATGTCTAGCACCTCATGGGCTGAGCGTCAAAGTGTGATTCGCTTCGGCGCGCCGTCGCGCATTCCGGTGTTGACAGATCGATCAGCCTCTCCCACACTGCTGGAGGGCAAACGCTTGCCTAGATTCCGAATCCGCTCGACGAGGAGAATTCGTGTCCGCCACTGCTGGAAACCGTCCCCCGCGCGTTCGCGGCGGCCTCATCGGGACGGGGTTGCTGTGCGCAGCGCTCCTGGTCCCGGCATCCCCCGCCCTCGCCGCCGCTCCGAGCGTCGCGCTCACACCGCTGGTCACCGGCAACCTCTTCCGCCAGGGGGAGACTCCGCGGATCGCCTATGCCACCGACGCCGCCCGGGTGGCGTGGACGGTCACCGACCAGACCGGCGCGGTCGTCGCCGACGGCGCCGAGGATGCCGACGGCACGCTCGAGCTGCCGGCATCCGGCCTCGGCTGGTACGCGCTCGCCGTCTCGGTCGACGACGACGCCGCGCGGGCCGAGACGAGCTTCGCCGTGCTGCCCGATCGCGATGCCGCCGACTCGGCGACCGCACGTTTCGGAGCGGCGACGCATTACGGGCAGTCGTGGAGCGTCGACTCCCTGCCCACGCTGGCCACGGGCGGCTTCGCCCAGCTGCGCGACGAGGTGTACTGGAGCGAGGTCGAGACGCAGAAGGGCGTGTACGACTGGGACCGCCCGCGCGCGGAGTTCCTCGACGCGGCGCGGGAGGCCGGCGTCCGTCCGCTCCTTCTCGCCGGCTACGGCAACCCGCTCTACGACGGGGGCGACGGGCCCACGAGCGACGAAGCCGTCTCCGCCTACGCGGCCTACGCCGCCGCCATGGCGACCGAGTTCGGCGACCAGGCCACGGGGATCGAGCTGTGGAACGAGTGGGACCTGGGGCTCGGGGGCAACACCCGCACCTCGCCCGAGGACTACGTGAACCTTCTCGCCGCGGCCTCCCCGGCCGTCAAGGCGGCGGCGCCCGACCTGCCCGTCATCGGGCCGGCGGTGGCGAACCTCAACACCGATTGGCTCGAGCAGACGTTCCGCCTCGGGGCGCTGCAGTACGTCGACGGGATCGTGCTGCACCCCTACAGCTACCCGGTCTCGGCCGACGCCCTCGACGACACCCTCACGCGCATCGACGCGCTCGTGCGGCAATACAACGGCGGGGTGAGCAAGCCGCTGTGGATCACCGAGCACGGCTGGCCCACCGGCACCAACGCCCGCGCCGTCTCGGAGCGCGAACAGGCGTCCGACATCGCCCGTTCCGCCGTGATCGCCGCGGCGCACGACGCCGCGCGCTACTACGTGTACGACCTCGTCTCCGACGGCGTCGACCCGGCCGAGACCGAGCAGAACTTCGGTCTGCTGCGCGCCGCCGACGACACGCGCGGGGCCTACACGCCGAAGCCCGCTTTCGCGTCGTACTCCGTCGCCGCCGCGCAGCTCGAGGGAGCGACCTCCGCCGGTCGCGACGACGCCGTCGCGGGGGTGCGGCAATACCTCTTCGACACGGCGGAGGGCCCGCTGCGCGTGCTCTGGGCGGATACCGCGCAGACCCTGCGGCTGAGCGGCACCGGCGCCGTGACGGTGACCGACGCCTACGGCCGAGCCGACACCCTGGATGCCGACGGCGGCGACGTCGTCGTCACGGTCGACGACGACCCGCTCTACGTGCGCGGCGACGTGACCGGCGCCGCAGCATCGGAGACGTCGGTCTCGTTGGACGCCGGTGTGGTGGGAGCGGAGGTGACCGGTCGCTGGAGCGTCGCGGGCCGCTCGGACGGCGCGGCGACCACGTGGCGTCTGAACCTTCCGGACGGGCGTGCGTTCACACAGAGCACCGACGGCACCGCACCCGCGACCACCGCCATCTCCGCGCCCGCACCCACGTCGACGGGATCGTACGAGACCGTGGCGCGGCTGTTCGACGGCGACCGCGCCGCCGGCGTGCTGCGGGCGCGCACGACGATCGCGGAGCCGGTCGCCCTGACCGGAACGCAGGCGATCTCGGCGGACGGCACGGACGTGCTCCGGCTGCGCCTGAGCAACGCCTCGGCATCCGACCTTCCCCTCCAGTCCCTGACGTACACCCTGGGCGGAATGGATGCCGCGGCCGACGTGCCCGCCGTCCTGCCCGCGAGCGACGCCGTGACCGTCGACGTCCCCCTCGGCGAGCTCGACGCGCGCACGACGTTCTCCGCGGAGGCGATCGTCGACGGCGCCGCGGTACGGGTCGAGGGCGCCGTGGCGCCCCTCGACGTCGCCGCTGCCTATGGTGCGGCCCGCCACCGCGTCTCGGTCGACGGCACGCTCGACGACCTGACCGGCCTCACACCGGCGACGTTCACCCCGGAGGGGACGGACACTCCGCCCGCCGTCGACGACCAGTCGGCGCGCGCGTGGCTCACCTGGGACGACGACGCGTTGTACATCTCGGCCGAGGTCGTCGACGACGTGCACGACCAGCCGGCGACGGGCGCGAACATCTGGCAGGGCGACTCCGTGCAGTTCACCGTCGCCGGTGGCGCGCCGGGGGCGGCGAGCGTGTGGCACGAGTTCGGCATGGCGCTCACCTCGGAGGGGCCGCAGCTGTACCGCTGGCTCTCGGTCGGTCAGGGTGCGGGCGTCGTGCCCGGCACCGAGGTCGCGATCTCCCGCGATGAGGACACCCACCGCACCGTGTACGAGGTGTCGGTGCCCTGGACGGCGCTCGCCGGAGTCGATCGCGACGCCGCGCTGCTGTCGAGCGCGATCATCGTGAACGAGGCCGACGGCCAGGGCCGTGACGGCTACCTGGCCTGGGGCGGAGGCATCGCCGCCGAGAAGGACTCGGCGCAGTTCCACGCCGTGCGTCTGCTCCCCGCGGTCGAGTCGGAACCGGGCACCCCGACCGACCCGGGCACTCCGACCGATCCGGGGACTCCGACCGACCCGGGGACTCCGACCCACCCGGGCACCCCGGCGCAGCCGGGTGGCGGCCGGGGGTCGGCGGACCCCGCGCCCGATGCCGGGGGTGCCACCGGCTCGGGGGCGCTCGCGAGCACGGGGACTCCCGCGGTGCTCGGCATCCTGTTCCCCGCCCTCGGCGCGCTCCTCCTCGGCGCGGGAGCGCTGATCGTCCGCCGGCGACTCGCCCGGCGCTGACCGCTCTCGCGATGCCGCCGTCGTGTCCGGCGGCGGCATCGCGACCGAAAGGACCCGTGTGATCCCTCCGTCCGTGCGGCTGATCGGCCCGCGCATCGGCCGCCGCCGCGACGTCTCCGTCGCCGCGGAGCCCCGCCCTCCCGTGTCGTGGACCGTCGACGCGCCGACGGGATGGCGGGCCGAGAGCGCCGAGCTGCGTCTCGACGACGCCGAACCGGTCGCGGTGCCCGCCCACGGGGTGCTCGTGCCGTGGCCCTTCGCCGACCTGGCCGCCGGCGCCCGCCACACTCTGCGCGTGCGCGTGCGAGGCGTCGACGACGAATGGATGCCGTGGAGCGGGCCCGCCGAGATCGAGGCGGTGGTCTTCCCCGGGCCCTGGACGGCGCCGCTGCTCGCCATCGACGGCCCCGACACGGAAGCCGCGCCGTTCGCCGTGCGGCGCGAGATCTCCGTGGCCGACACCGTGATCGCCGCGCGCCTGTGGGTCACGGCCCACGGTGTCTTCGACGCGGCGATCGACGGCATCCCGGTCGACGACGCGCTGTTCGCGCCGGGGTGGACGGCCTACCGGAAACGGCTGGGTCTCGCCACGACCGACGTGACCGCGCTGCTGCGCCCCGGTGCGACCCAGGTGCTGTCCGTCCGCGCCGCGGGCGGGTGGTTCACCGAACGGTACGGGTTCGGCGACACCGCCGAGCGCTTCTACGGCGACCAGGCCGCCGTGGGAGCCGTGCTGCGGCTGACGCACCGCGACGGGCGCGTCGAGGAGATCGGCTCCGACGAGCGGTGGCGGCTGACGCGGCGCACCGAGATCGTCTCCAGCGGGCTGTACGCGGGCGAGCGCGTCGACTTCCGCCGCGCGCAGGGCGGGTGGCGCGAGCCCGGTTTCGATGCGTCCGGGTGGGAGACCCCCGCGTGCATCGCGCCGATGAGCCTCCCGGCGGTGATCGACGTGGAGCCGGTGCGCCGCGTGCGCACCCTCCGCGGGTCGCGGGTGCTACCGAGCGCCGCCGGCACCCTTCTGCTCGACGTGGGCGAGAACGTCGTCGGGCGGGTGCGGCTCGTCGCCGACGGGGTCGCCGGCTCGCGCGTGACCGTGCGGCACGCCGAGGTGCTCGAGGACGGCGCCCTGAACGTCCGGCCCCTCCGTGCGGCGGCGGCGGTCGATGAGTTCGTGCTCGACGGGACCGGGCCCCGCGCGTGCGGACCGGCCTTCACGTTCCACGGGTTCCGCTACGTCGAGATCACCGGCGGTGCGGTCGATCCTGCGAGCGTGGTGATCGACGTCCTGCGCACCGACCTCCGGCGCACCGGGTGGTTCTCGTGCTCCGACGATCGGCTCGACCGACTGCACGCCAACATCGTGCGCAGCTTCGAGGGCAACGCGCTCGCGCTGCCGACCGACTGCCCGCAGCGCGACGAGCGTCTGGGGTGGACGGGTGACGCGCAGGTGTTCGCCGCGACGGCGATGACGCTGTTCGACGCCGGCGCCTTCTACGCGTCCTGGCTGCGCGACCTGCGCGCCGAACAGGAACCGCGCGGGGGACGGGTCCCCACCGTCGTGCCCGACCCGCTGCCGGCGCTCGGCGACGTGATGGCCGCGGGATGGGGGGATGCCGTGACGATCGTGCCGTCGGTGATGGCCGCTCGTCTCGGTGACGAGGCGATCGTCGCGGAGCTGCTGCCCTCGATGCGGGCGTGGGTCGACGCCGTCGCCGAGGCGGCGGGACCCGGGCGGCTGTGGGAGACCGGCTTCCAATACGGCGACTGGCTGGACCCCACCGTCTCGCGCCCCGACAAGGCCAAGGCCGACCCGGGACTCGTCGCGACGGCGTACTTCTTCCGCTCCGCCGACCTGGTCGCGCGCGCCGGCGGCGGGGAGGCCTACGCGCGGCTGGCGGAGGAGGTGCGCGCCGCGTTCTGCGAGGCGTACCTCACCCCGGCCGGGCGTCTGGCATCCGATGCCCCCGCCGCCTACGCTCTCGCGCTCGCCTTCGGGCTCGTCCCGGCCGAGCGCCGACAGGCCGCGGCCGATCGTCTCGCCTTCCTCCTGCGCGCCGGCGGATACCGGATGGCGACGGGGTTCCTCGGCACTCCCGTCGTGCTCGACGCGCTCCTCGACAACGGCCATGAGGCCGCAGCCGAGAGCCTGCTGCTGCAGACGATGTGTCCCTCGTGGCTCTACCCGCTGTCGATGGGCGCGACGACGATGTGGGAGCGCTGGGATGCCGTGCGCCCCGACGGGACGGTGCATCCCTCGGGGATGACGTCGCTCAACCACTACGCGCTCGGTGCCGTCGGCGACGTGCTGCACCGCCGGGTGGCGGGCCTGGGGGTCGAGAGGGCGCGCGTGCACGTGCGGCCGTGGTTCGTCGAGGCCCTCACGTGGGCGGAGGCGGTGCACGACACCCCCTTCGGTCGCGCCCGGGTGCGGTGGCGGCGCGCGGGGGAGGCGATCGCCGTGACGGCGACGGTCCCGCACGGCATGCTCGCGCGGGTCGAGCTGGGCGACCGGCCGGTGTTCGAGGTCACGGCGGGGGAGCATCGGTGGATGGTCGACGCACCGCTCGCGCCGCCGCGAGAGCCGGTCGGCGTCGACAGCGACCTCGCCGTCGTCGCCGACACACCCGGCGCGTGCGCGGTCGTGTCGGCCGCCCTGGGCGCGCACGACGTCGACATGCAGGTCGAGTTCGACGCCTACATCCGCTGGGTGCCCGGCCGCCTCCTGCGTGCCGAACTCGCCGCCGTGGCCGCGCCGCCGGCGGTGGTCGACGCCGTCGACGCCGCGCTGCGCGATCTGAATCGCTGAGGGCGCGCCCCCGCTCAGCCCACCTTCGGCTGTGCCTCAGGGATGGTCCCCGACTCGCCGGTATGTCCCTCCCTCGACCGCTCGGCGAGTGCCTCCCGGTACGCGCGTCGAGGCGATACTCCGGCCGGACCGCGTGGCCGACGGCGGCCGGGGAGCACCCAGCTGCGCGGCACGGTGAGGTCGCCCCACGCCGCAGCCTTGACGAGGACATACCCCACCCACCACAGCAGGAAGCCGCCGATGACCCATGGCCCGATGCCGCTGAGGGTGGGTACGTGCACCACGTCGGTGCCGAGGAGCGCGGTGGGCTGATAGCTGGCTCGTGTGATGCCACCGTCGCCCGGCCACCCGTCCAGGAAGACATCGTGGAGTATCGTGCGCCCATCATCGCTGACCCACATGCCGATCGGACGGCACCCTCCGCGAGGCCTCTGTTCGCAATCCGTCTGAGTGAACGTCCCCCACATCCGCGGCTGCCCGAGGTCGATCACGGTGGCGATCAGCAGAAGAAGCAGCACCGCCGCGAGAAGCCCTCCGAAGGCGTAGAGGCCACCCTCCCGAGGCGCCGCAGCCACAGGCCCCCGGTCCGTCGGAGCGAACCCCAGCGGTGTGGGGCGGCGGGGGAGTTCACGCTGATGACTCTACGAGCGCTCGAGGGAATGACCGTCGATTCCGCGGCGAGCAGGATCACGCGGTTCACGGCAGATCGGTGCCAGAGCCTCGGATCACGGCCCGCCGGCGCCCGCCCCCGCTCAGCCCACCTTCGGCTGCTGCTGCGTGATGCAGTGGATGCCGCCGCCGCGATCGAAGATCGGACGCGAGTCGATCGTCACCACGCGTCGGCCGGGATAGGCGTCGGCGATGATCTCCGCGGCGCGCGCGTCGGCGGCGTCGTCGCCGAAGCCGCACAGCACGACGCCGTCGTTGGTGACGAGGTGGTTGATGTAGCTCCAGTCGACCCAGCCGTGCTCGTCGCGCAGGGTGGAGGGGGCGGGGACGCCGGTGATCGTCACCGACCGACCGAGGGCGGCGAAGGCGTCGGTGAGCTCCCGTCGAACGAGGACCGAGACCTCGGCGTCGGGGTGCGCGGCATCCGTCTGCTCGTGCACGAGGACGTGGTCGGGCGAGGCGAAGGTCGCGACGATGTCGACGTGGCCGTTCGTGCCGAGGTCGTCGTAGTCGCGGGTGAGGCCGCGCGAGAGCCAGATGGCGTCGGTCGCGCCGATCGTGCGCGCCATCTCGGCCTCCACCCGCGCGCGGTCGGCGAAGGGGTTGCGCCGCGGGTCGAGCTGCACCGTGTCGGTGAGCAGCACGGTGCCTCGACCGTCGACGTGCAGGCCGCCGCCCTCGGCCACGAGCAGCGAGTCGATGCGCTCGGCGCCGGCGTGCGCGGCGACCACGCGCGCGAGCAGCGCCGACTTCTGCCACTCGGCCCAGTCGGGGGCGCCCCAGCCGTTGAAGATCCAGTCGACGGCTCCGAGCACGCCCGGGCGGTCGGGGTCGACGACGAAGGTCGGGCCCACGTCGCGCATCCAGAACTCGTCGAGGGGTGCTTCGACGATCTCGACGTCGGTCGACAGCATGCGCCGGGCGCGCGCGATCTCGGTCGGATCGACGACCATCGTCACGGGCTCGAACTGCGCCACGGCGTGCGCGACCTCGGTCCACGCGCGATAGCCCTCGTCGCGGGTCTCGGCACCCTCGCCGAGGGTGACGCCCTCGCGCGGGAAGGCCATCCACGTGCGCTCGTGCGGGGCGGATTCGATGGGCATGCGCCACATGGCGGGCTCCTGGGGTTCGGTACGGGGGCGGATTCAGCGGCGGGGGATGCCGCGCGGGGTCAGAAGCCGGTGCTCAGCACACGGTCCAGCGCATCGACGAAGACGTCGACCGAGGCCCGCGTGATCACCAGCGGAGGCTTGATCTTCAGCACGTTCTGGAAGTCGCCGGTCGGCTGCATGATGACGCCCCGCTCGAGCAGACGGTCGCAGATCGCCGCGGTCTCGGTCGTGGCGGGTTCGAGGGTCTCGCGGTCGCGCACGAACTCGAGCCCCAGGTAGAGCCCCGATCCGTGCACGGCGCCGACGAGGTCGTGCCGCTCGCCGAGCTCTTCGAGGCGGCGCTGCAGGTGTCCGCCGACGACCCGCGCGTTCTCCTGCAGGCCCTCTTGCTCGATCACGTCGAGCACGGCCATGCCGATGGCCGACGACACCGGCGATCCGCCGGTGGAGGAGAAGAAGTAACCCTGCGTACGGTAGCGGTCGGCGATCTCCCGGCGCGTGATGACGGCTCCGAGCGGGTGCCCGCCGCCGATGGACTTGGCGACCGCGACGATGTCGGGAACGGCATCCTGCTGTTGGAAACCCCAGAACCACTCGCCGAGCCGTCCGTAGCCAACCTGCACCTCATCGGCGATCGCGAGACCGCCGTGGCGGCGGACGGCCGCGTACACCTCGCGCAGGTATCCGTCGGGGAGCGCGACGCCGCCCGCGTTGCCGAAGTACGTCTCGGCGATCATCCCGGCGGGTCGCCGACCGGATGCCGCGAGCCCGTCGATCACCGCGACCGCCTCGGGGGCGTACCGCACGGCATCCGCTCCCCGGTGTCTTCCGCGGTAGGAGTTCGCCGCGTCGACGGTGTGCACCCACTCGGGCCGCGTCTCGAGGGCGAAGGGGTTGTCGGCGATGGAGGTCGACACCGCATCGCTGGCGTAGGTCCAGCCGTGGTACGCCTCGCGCATCGCGACGATGTCGGGGCGTCCGGTCGCCGCCATCGCCAGGCGGATCGCGAGGTCGGTCGCCTCCGACCCGGAGTTGACGAAGAAGACCGTGTCGAAGCCGTCGGGGAGGGTCGCGGCGATGCGGTCGGCGTAGTCGGCGATCGCGCGGTAATGGAAGCGCGAGTTGGTGTTGAGCAGGTGCATCTGGCGCGATCCCGCCGCCACGACGTGCGGGTGGGCGTGACCGACCGAGGCGACGTTGTTGACCATGTCGAGGTAGACGCGGCCCTCGACGTCGATGAGCAGCTCGCGCCACCCGCGTTCGATGCGCGGCGGCGCCCCGTAGTAGTGCTCCTGCACCTCGGCGAGCACCTCGTGGCGCCGTTGCAGGGAGTCATCGTGCGCCGGTGCGGTGGGAGGGAGGCCGAGGGCGGCTCCGGGATCGCCGGCGACCTCGCGCCACGCGTCGGCGAGGGCACGCGTGGTGCGCGGGGGAGGGACGAGCCCGTCGACGCTCCGCCGCACCGACAATCGCGTCCGCGCGGGGAGGGTTCCGGATGCCGCAGCGGCGGCGGCTCCGCTGATCGTCAGGGCCTCGGCATCCTCCGTCACGATGAGCGCATCGCCGTCGACGCGGGTGTCGCCGTCGAGGAGCAGCGGTTCCGCGAGCCACACGAGCACGTCGGTGGGCACGGTCTCGGCGGTCGAGGGGAGCGGGTCGGTCGTTCCGGTGAGGCGCGCGCGCCACGCGGGGACGGTCGCGATCTCGGCGCCGGCGTCGAGTGCGGCGAGGGCCGCGTCGTCGAGGGTCGCGGCGTCGAGCCAGGCTCCCGCGTCGTTGAGCGGAGACTCGGTCGAGGCGTCCAGCTCGACGCGGCGCCCGGGCGGCAGCAGCGGCGTCCCGGTCCAGCCGGGCTCGCTCCGCCGCGGGCGACCGAGGGCCGCACGCGTCGCCGCGGTGAGGACGGGGAGGGGCACGGATGCCGCCTGCTCGAGGATGCGGAACTCCCGCTCGAGCGCCCCCGAGGCGTAGTCGTTGGCGTCGTCGAGGCGCACCTGCGCGCGCCCGCTGAGCACGAGGACGGCTCCGCGGAGGACGACGAGGGGCCAGAGCGCCGTGATCTCGTCGTCGCCGAGGTCGCGCGCCCGGTCGAAGGCGCGGATCGCGGGGAAGGCGCTCTCGGGGGTGGCGCCGTCGTGGTGCAGCACGGAGGAGACGGTGACGGCGATCTCGCCCACCCGCCACGACGCGCACACGTCGCCGAAGTCGATGACGGCGTCGGGCACTGTCGCGCCGGGGGCGCGCAGGACGTTGTCGTCGGTGACGTCGAAGTGCCCGGCCTGCAGCGGGAGGGCGTCGGCGACGGGCGCGAGGGCGGCCCGGGCCGCGTCGGCGGCGCGCTGCACGGTGCCGCGCACCTCGGCGTCCGGATCGAGGGGGAGCAGGGTGTCGATCACGCGCGCGGCGTGGCGGAGGTCCCACTGCAGCACGCGGCCGCTCGCGGGGTGCGTGAAGTCGGCGAGCGCGAGGCTCACCGCACCGGCAAGGGCGCCGAGTCCCTCCACGACCGCGGGCGCGAGGTAGCTCGAGCCGGTGAGCGTGCGCCCCGCGATGTTCTCGATCACGCGCGCGTGGATGCGCCCCTGGCTGGAGCCCCACCAGGTCGACATCGGCCCGTGAGGGCCGTCGACGATGCGGGGGATGCGCACGTGCGGGCTCCGTTCGGCCACGCGGGACGCCGCGGCATCCTGCATGTCGATCTCAGCCTCGCTGAAGACGGGATTGCTGAGCTTCAGCACGCCGAGGGGCTCAGCCGATCCGCGAGGGAACACACGGAAATTCTGGTCCTGCTGACTGCCGAGCGCCTGCACGTCGATCTCCACGCCGAACGTCTCGGCGAAGAGGGACTGCACCTCGTCGTCGCGGAGCGTCGGGGTAGGCAGGTCGACCTGGCGGAAGTAGTCGAACACCGGGACGGGGGTCGTGTCGTTCACGGGCTGTTCCTCGGGTGATGCGGGTGTCACAGGGGAGAGTCGGATGCCGTGCCGACGGCGCCGGCGACGGCTCCGCCGGCGTCGCGCACGGCGACGACGACGAGCGGACCGAAGGGGGCGACCCACTCGCTCACGGGCTCACCGTACGCGTCGGGCGCGACGCGGGCCATCCCGCGGAGGTGGTCGCCCTCGACCTCCACGTCGACCCGCAGGCCGTCGACGTAGGCGGCGTGGTCGCGGGCCGTGCCGCCGGTGATCGTCGCGCGGAAGCGCACGAGTCCGCCGTCGCGGCGTACCTCGTCGACGACGACCGCGAGCTCTCCCTCGCCCGTCGGCCGGGGGGCGGCGAACAGCGCCTCGTCGGGCAGGGCGGGCGTGCGCGCAGGGGCGGTGCGGCGCTGCCCGAGGCCGGCGATCGCGGCTCCGAGCTGCACGAGGCGGACGTCGCTGTAGGCGGGCCCGGCGATGGTGAGGCCCACCGGCATCCCGGTGTCGTCCATGGTGCCCATCGGCACGGTGACGGTCGGGATGCCGAGGTGGCGGGGTACGAGGTTGCCGTTCGAGACCCAGACGCCGTTGCGCCAGGCGATGTCGGCCGAGGCGGGGTTCACGTCGGCGTCGGCGGGGCCGACATCGGACTGCGTGGGGAAGATCACGGCGTCGATACCCTCGGCGTCCATCCACTGCTCGACGTCGACGCGGCGGGTGTGCTCGAGGCCGCGGAGGCCGTCTTCGAGGCTCGCGACGTCGCGCCAATCCGGCTCCCACTGCGCGGCGCGGGCGACGTACTCGCCGATGTCGTACGAGATGTCGTAGTGCCAGATGCCGTAACGGTCGGGCAGGGCGCCGGGCGGGTGGGGGAAGATCAGCGCGGGGTCGGCGTCGGACAGCCGGGGCAGCGCCGGGTCGCCGTTGGTGCGGAGGAACCTGTCCATCGCCCACACCGCGAGGTCGCCCACCTCGTCGTCGAGGAACTCCCGCGTGATGAACCCGCGGTCGAGGAAGTCCTCGTCGCCGTCGTGCAGCTTCTCGTAGCGGTCGACGACGGGGAAAGCGGTCTCGACCACCTCGGCGCCCGCGGCCTCGAGGTCGCCGCGCAGGTCTTCCCACAGTCGCATCACGCTGTCGCGCGTGAGGATGGGCGAGGCGTTGTCGGGATCGCCGTTGACGTAGATGCGGGGCACCGCGAGGCGAAGGCCCGCGAGCGGCAGGGGCTCCAACCGGGTGAAGGAGTCGGGGCGCACCTCGGACGGGCGGGGGAGCGGGATCCACGGCTGGGTGCGCCACAGGTCGCCTTCGGTCTGCGGGTCGTCGGCGACGACGGCGTCCAGCACGTGCTGCAGATCGCCGATCGTGCGGGTGTGCGGCACGACGACGTCCATCGTCGGCACGAGCGGCCAGTTGCCGCGCACCGAGATGACGCCGCGCGAGGGCGTGTACGCGACGAGGGCATTGTGCGAGGCCGGCGCGCGACCCGACGACCAGGTCTCCTCGCCCAGGCCGAAGGCGCAGAAGCTGGCGGCTGTGGCGGTTCCCGAGCCGTTGGACGAACCCGAGCCGAACGCCGAGGTGAGGTATTCGCCGTTGTACGGGGATTCGGCGCGTCCGTGGACGCCGCGCTGCATGCCGCCGGCCGCCATCGGGGGCATCGTGGTCAGTCCGAGGAACACCGCCCCGGCCGCGCGCAGGCGCTCGATCGCGAAGGCGTCGTCGCCGGCGATGAGGTCGCGGAACGCCGGGGAGCCGGATGCCACGGGCAGACCCTCGACGCGGTAGCTGTCCTTGGCCGTGAAAGGGATGCCGTCGAGGGGGCCGATCGTCTCGCCTCGGGCGCGACGCCGATCACTCGCCCGCGCGTGCGCGAAGGCCCGGGGATCGAGCACGGGGACGCTGGTGAGCCGGATGCCGGTGCGGTCGTACGCGGCGATGCGGTTGAGGTACCGGGCGACGAGCTCGACGCTCGTGACATCGCCGGCGTCGAGGGCGGCGCGCAGCCGGTCGATGTCGGCTTCGACGACGGTGAAGGCCTCGGTGGTCATGGCAGAAAACCTACACCGTTTGTTTTGTGAGTTCGAGAGGGATTTCCGTCCCACGAGCGTTCCCTCCCCACTCGGCAAGAGCTACCCCTGGGCGGCGCCGTCCTGGCACGATTCGAGGATGGATGCCACGACCGACGAACCCGCACTCCTGCCCGACCGCCCACGCACCGATTCACGCCGACCCGTCGCGCTGATCGTGGGCGTCGTCGCGACCGTGCTCTTCGTGGCGCTGCGGCTCGCGGTCGACCTCGACGGGGGTGCGCCGCTCGCCTTCGACCAGTGGTGGGACGACACCATGGCCGCGCTCGCGAACCCCGTCGTGGTGATCATCGCCTGGATCCCCGCCACGGTGGGCGGCACCATCGGCATGATCGTGATCGGCATCTCCACCACCATCGTGTTCCTGCTGGTCAAGCGCCCGTGGGACGCCCTGAACGTGGCGGGGGCCATCGCCCTGGTCGTGCTGATCGGCGCCCCTCTGGCGGCCGTCATCGCCCGCGCGCGGCCCACCGACTCGCTGGCCGAGACGCAGGCGACCTCGTTCCCCTCCGGTCACACGGCGGTGGCCACGACGATCGCGATCACGCTCGCGCTCATCCTCCGCCGCGGATGGATCTGGGTCGCGGGGACGGTCTGGGTGCTGCTCATGATGTGGAGCCGCACCTACCTCCACGCGCACTGGCTGTCGGACGTCGTCGCCGGCTTCCTCGAGGGCGTCGCGGTGTCGACGCTCGTGTGGGCGCTGGTGGAAGTGTGGCGCGTGCGTCGCGCGCAACGGGTGGCCGAGGTCGACTCCTGAGCGCTAGCGTGCACGGATGACTTCCGCCTCCGCTTCCTCCGCGGCCGATAAGGCACAGGACTCCACCGCCTTCCGCGTCGCGGCGCGGATCGGCTACGTCGTCCTCGGGCTGCTGCACCTGCTCATCGGGGCGATCGCCATCTCGATCGCGACCGGCGGCGGGGGCGAGAGCGCCGATCAGAGCGGTGCAATCCAGCAGGTGGCGGCGGCGCCGGCGGGAATGCTGCTGCTCTGGGTCATCGTCATCGGTCTCGCCGCTCTGGCCGTGTGGCAGATCGCGGATGCCGTCGCCGAGCGCGATCCGGATACGAAGAAGCGCTGGGCGCACCGCGCGAAGTACGTCGGAACCGCCGTCGCCTACGGGGCGATCGGCGCCACGGCCCTCACGGCGGTGCTCGGAGGCCGTTCCGAGTCGGCCGACTCCTCCCGCACGCTGAGCGCCCAGCTCATGGCGATGCCCGGCGGCGTCTTCGTGCTCGTCCTCATCGGGCTCGTCGTGGCGGCGGTGGGCGTCGCGTTCGTGGTGCGCGGCATCACGAAGGCCTTCATGAAGCGACTGTCGAGCCCGGGCGGGGAGATCGGCCGCGGAATCCGCATCTTCGGGATGGTCGGCTACATCGCCAAGGGCATCGCGGTCGGCGTCGCCGGCATCCTGTTCCTCGTCGCCGCCTTCGCGCACGATCCGAACGCCGCGGGCGGACTCGACGCGGCGCTGCGCGCTCTCGCCGGGCTCCCCTTCGGACAGTTCGTGCTGTGGCTCGTGGGCGCGGGACTCGTCGTGTACGGCCTGTTCTGCTTCGCCCGCGCGCGCTACGCCCGCATGTGACGAGCGTCGCTCAGGCGGCGCGGGGCCGAGCTCCGGCGATGAGCAGCGACAGGCCGAGTTCGAACGCGCGCGTGGCGACCGGATCCACCGGGTCGTGGGCGGAGAGCGTGGCGTAAGCGGCGGCGAAGCGCGGCACGGCCGCCTCCTGCCCGGTCGGGTCGAACATCACCGCCGGTCCGCTCATGTCGAGCACGCTGCCGAGGATGAACGACTCGAACGCCGTCAGCAGCGGCAGGATGTCCTCGCTCGTCCAGCCGACGCCCTCGGCCGCGACGGCGAAGTCCTCGTACTGCGACATCAACAGCGGCGCCGACGAGCGGTGCGACATGAGGAGGGGGATCGTCCTCGGATGCCGGCGGAAGGCGTCGCGGTACGAGCGGGCCCAGAGCAGGAGCCCCTCCTCCCACTCCCGGTCCCGCAGGAACGACGAGTCGATGCGCGACGACACGAGCGCGCGCACGTCCTCGACCAGCGCGGCCAGATTGGGCACGTGGTTGTAGAGCGAGGTGGGGTGCACCTTGAGGCGGTCGGCGACGCGGCGGATGCTCGCGCCCTCGCTGCCGTCACGGTCGACGAGGGCGAGGGCGGCGCGGGCGATCGCGTCGCGCGAGAGCTTGGGCTGGGTCGGCCGGGGCACGGCGGGGCCTTTCGGTGGTGTCCGACCACGGTACGCGATGCGCGTGGCGCGGGCCGTGCGCGGCTGCGCGGGACGCTGAGGCATCCGCCCGCGCGGGGTGCGATCGCCGGGGATCGCAGCGGGCGTCCGGGCAACCCCCACCCGCCACCCAGGCGGGTCGGATATCCCAGGAGGACCACGCCGACGAGGAGACCCATGACCGCTCCAGCCGCTTTTCCCCGTCGACGCGCGGGTGTCGCCGGTTTCATCGCCCTCGGGCTGACGGCGCTCGCCGGGTGTGCGCCCGAGGGGCGGACGGATGCCGTCCCCACGGCGTCACCGTCCACCTCTCCCCGCGTGTCGGCGCCCGGCTCCGCGCCCGCCCTCGGCGACCCCGCGGTCGTGGTCGACGGACTGACGACGCCGTGGTCGGTGGCGTCCTCCGGCGGCGTGATCCTGCTCAGCCAGCGCGACACCGGCGAGATCCTCGAGGTCGTCGACGGCGACGCGCGCCTGGTCGGGGCGATCCCGGGCGTCGCGCCCGGCGGGGAGGGCGGACTCCTCGGCATCGCCGTCCGCGACGGCTTCCTCTACGCGTACGCGACCACCGCGGACGACAACCGCGTGCTGCGGTCGCCGCTCGAGGGCGAGCCCGGGGCACTGCGCCTGGGCGCCGCGCAGACGGTGCTCGACGCAATCCCGTCCGCGAACATCCACAACGGCGGGCGCATCGCCTTCGGGCCCGACGGGATGCTCTACGTCACCGCGGGCGACGCGTCGGAACCGCGAGCCGCCCAGGACCCGGAGGCGCTCGGCGGCAAGATCCTGCGCGTGGCCGCCGACGGCTCGATTCCCGCCGACAACCCCTTCCCCGGCTCGCCCGTCTGGAGCCTCGGCCACCGCAACCCGCAGGGGATCGGGTGGGATGCCGAGGGCACCATGTACGCGTCGGAATTCGGTCAGAACACGTGGGACGAGCTGAACGTCATCGAGCCGGGCGCGAACTACGGCTGGCCCGAGGTCGAGGGCATCGGCGGGCGGGACGGGTTCGTCGATCCGGTGCAGCAGTGGGCTCCCGCCGAGGCGAGCCCGAGCGGCCTCGCGGTCGTGGACGGCGCGGTCGTGATCGCGAACCTCCGTGGCCAGCGGGTCCGCGTCGTGCCGACGTCCGACCTGGCGTCGGCCGAGGAGTATCTCGTGGGCGACTACGGCCGCCTGCGCGATGTGGTCGCCGCGCCCGACGGGGCCGTGTGGGTGGTCACGAGCAACACCGACCGCGGCGGAGGCGACACCGACGCCATCCTCCGGGTGCCGCTCGTTCGCGACTGAGGGCGCTCAGGGCGTGAGGACGGTGACGCCCGCCTCGGCGAGGGCCGCGGCGAGGTCGGGCGACGGCGGCGCGTCGGTGATGAGGTAGTCCGCCTTCTCGAGCGGCGCGATCTGCGCGAACAGGCGGCGATCGAGCTTCGAGGAATCGGCCAGGATCGCCGTGCGATCGGCTTTCTGGATCATCTCGGTCATCATCGTGGCGTCGCCGAGGTTGCTCGTCGAAAAGCCCGAGCCGTCGACCGCGCCGACCGCGATGAGCGCGTAGTCGCACCGGATGTCGACCTCGGGGGAGTGCGAGTTCATCGCGAGCGTGACGGGCCCCGTCGTCGCCTGCGTGATCGTGCGCACCGCGCCGCCGAAGATGAAGAGGTCGCGGAACGCCGAGGGCGAGATCTCCGCCGGGATGCGCAGATTGTTGGTCGCGATCGTCAGGTCGCGGTGGTTGCGCAGGGCGCGGGCGACGGCGAGCGTCGTGGTGCCGGCGTTGAGCATCAGTACGGAACCGTCTTCGATCAGCTCGACGGCGAGGGCCGCGATGCGTTCCTTCTCGGCGATCTGCATCTGCGAGCGCACGTCGAGGCCGCGATCGCGACCGGGAACCGACATGGCGCTGACGGCTCCGCCGTGCGTGCGCACGACGATGCCCTCGCGGTCGAGCTGGTCGAGGTCGCGGCGCACGGTGTCGATGGAGACGCCGAAGTGCGAGGCGAGGTCGACCACGGTGACCTGGCCCGAATCGGCGACGTAGGCGGCCAACTCCGCTTTGCGCCCCGCCGGCAGTCGCCGCTTCGTCGTGGCTGTGGATGCGTCCATGCGGTCGTGTCTAGCACAGGACCGCACGAACAGCGGCAGAATTCGCGGCAAAACAGCACGGAAGTGCGCTTCCGTGCGTGAATGTGCCCCGATTGCCCGCATTTGTTTGCCGGAATTGTCACGAATCTGCATCAGTCCCTTGACCCGCCCGGCAGACCGGCGCATACTCGTGCTGAAAGACGCAAGAACGCGCAGAACAGCGCGAAATGCAGCAGATCTCAACGAGGAGAAACGATGGACAACAGCGGGCGCCGGCGTCGGAACGCCATCAAGCTCGTCGGAGTCGCGGCAGCGGCCACGACCCTCCTGGCCATGGCGGGGTGCTCGTCGAACACCTCGGCCACCTCGGCCGACGGAGACGTCACGATCGAGTTCGCGCAGTGGTGGGAGCCGGAGCTCGGCGACGGCCAGTTCCGCGGTCTCATGGACCAGTTCGAGCAGGAGAACCCCGGCATCAAGGTCGACCTGGTGAGCGGCCCCTACGCCTCGACGAAGGAGCAGCTCTTCGCCGGTGCGGCCTCCGGCACCATGCCCGACGTCGTCGGTCTCGACGGTGCGTGGGTGAGCGACTTCGCCAAGCAGGGCGTCATCGCCGACCTGTCGCAGCTCATGAGCGACTCCGGCTACGACGACACCCAGCTCGCCAGCCAGATCAAGGTCGACGGCAGCACCTACATGATCCCGGTGGTGAACTTCGTCTACCCGATGTTCACCAACGACGGTCTGCTCTCGCAGGCGGGCGTCTCGGCCCCGCCGTCGACGCGCACCGAGTTCGCCGACGCGGCGAAGAAGATCAAGGCCCTCGGCGGCGACGTCTCGGGCTGGGTGCTCCCGCTCTCGCTCGAGGCCCCCAACGGCGTGCAGAACGACGTCATGTCGTGGGTCTGGGCCTCCGGAGGCTCCATGTTGAAGGACGGGCAGCCCGACCTCACCAACTCCGACGTGTCGTCGGCGACCGACTACATCCAGCAGCTGTGGGATGACGGCGTCATCGCTCCGGGGTCCTTCACCATGAAGGAGCAGGACAAGGTGGAGGAGTTCACCAACGGTCGCGTGGGGATGATGATCGACTCGCTCGCGCACATCAACCTCATCCGCGAGTCCAACCCCGACCTGACCTTCTCGATCTCGGCCATCCCCGCCGAAGACGGTTTCTCGGGCGAACGCGGCATCCCCTACGCCTCGTGGGGCATCGGTGTCGCCGAGAACTCCGAGCACAAGGACGCCGCCTTCAAGCTCGTGCAGTTCCTGATGAGCAAGGACGTCAACAGCGAGCTGTCGACCATGGCGAAGGCCTTCCCCGGCAACACCGAGAGCGTGCCCACGTTCGTGGAGGACGACGAGCTGTTCAAGACGGCGTTCGACATCTACAAGGAGGGCTACCCGGCGAACGAGTTCACCGGTCTCCCCGTCGCCGAGGAACTCATGCGCCAGTTCGGCGAGCAGTTCCAGTCCGCGCTCGACGGTCAGCAGTCGATGAGCGACGCGCTGAAGAAGACGCAGGACGAATGGACGTCGGAGTTCTGATCCGACCCCGATCCGGGATGCCGCACCGCCTTCGCGGGTGGTGCGGCATCCCGCCCATCGAAAGCCGCACACCATGACCATGCGCACCCTGACTCCCCCCGACACCGAGGTCATCGTCACCGGACGACCGGTCTCGCGCCGCACCCGGCAGCTCCGCAAGGCAGGCGAGGCCTACGTCTTCCTCTCGCCCACGCTGATCCTGCTGTTCGTCCTGATGATCGTCCCGATCGTCATGGTGATCGGCTACTCGTTCCAAGACAACGTCATCCTGAACAAGAGCCCCGAGGTCGTCGGTGCCGACAACTACGTCGCGATCCTCACCGACCCCGGTTTCTGGAAGGCCACCGGCAACACCCTCTTCTTCACGCTCACCAGCGTCGCCGCCCACCTCGTCCTCGGGCTGTCGTTCGCGATGATGCTGAACTCCCGCCTCATCGGCGCCGTCCCCCGGGCGATCTTCCGCGGCCTGTACGTGCTGCCGTGGCTGTTCACCGTCGCCGTCATCGCGGTGCTGTGGCGGATGCTGCTCGCCCCCAACGGCATCGTCAACTTCCTGCTCAACACGAACATCGAGTGGCTCGCGTCGCCGCAGCTCGCGCTGGGCACGGTGACTTTCATCAACATCTGGGCCGGCTACCCGTTCTTCATGGTGAGCCTGCTCGCAGGGCTCCAGGGCATCCCGAGCGACCTCTACGAGGCGGCGACCGTCGACGGCGCCAGCCCCGCGCAGCGCTTCTGGAACGTCACCATCCCTCAGCTGCGTCCGATCATCGTCAGCCTCGTCCTGCTCGATCTCATCTGGACCTCGCAGCAGTTCGCCCTCATCTGGCTGACCACGGGCGGCGGGCCGATCGACGTCACCGAGATGCTCAGCACCTTCACCTACAAGCTCGCATTCGCCAAGTACGACTTCTCCATGGCCTCCACCTCAGCGGTGCTGGTGCTGGCGATGTCGATGATCATCGCGGTGCTCTACGTCCGCCACCAGAAGGCGAGGGACTGACATGGCCCTGACCACCCCCGCGCGCCCGCGCGTGTCGACCGCGCCGGCACGCCGGCGCCCGTCGAGCACCGTCGCCCGACGACGCCTCGCCAAGACCGCCGTCATGGTCGGTCTGATCCTCGGCGCCGTCTTCGCCGCCGGTCCCGTGCTGTGGATGCTGTCGAGCTCGTTCAAATCGAACACGCAGATCTTCGAGCTGCCGCCGCGTCTGATCACCGACACCTTCTCGTTCGACGCCTACGTGTCGATCTTCACCAACCCCGAGACCGTGCGGTTCTTCATCAACAGCTACGTCGTGGCGGGAGCGGTCACGATCCTGACGCTCCTCGTGGCCATCCAGGCCGCCTACGCCTTCAGCCGCTTCGAGTTCCGCGGCAAGCGCATCGTCAACGTCATCATCGTCAGCGTGCAGGCGGTGCCGCCCATCACACTGCTGATCCCGTACTTCGGTCTCATGGTCGGGCTGGGGCTGTACAACACCTACCCCGGGCTGATCTTTACCTACATGGTGTTCACGCTGCCCTACGCGATCATCATGATGACCGGGTATTTCAACACCCTGCCGAAGGAACTCGACGAGGCCGTCCGCGTCGACGGCGCCGGCTCCTTCACGGCCCTGTGGCGCGTGCTCGTGCCGATCTCGATCCCCGGGATCGTGTCGGTCGGCATCTACACGTTCATGATCGCGTGGAACGAGTTCCTCTTCGCCCTGACCCTCACGCGGACGATCGACATGCGCACGGTGCCGATCGGCATCCAGCTGCTCATGGGCCAGCACTCCTACGAGTGGAACCAGATCATGGCGATGAGCATCCTCGGCTCGATCCCGGTGCTGGTGCTCTTCCTCTTCTTCCAACGCTTCTTCATCAGCGGCCTCACGGCCGGCTCGGTGAAGAGCTGATCCCGACCAACCACCCCGAACAAGGAGAAATCCGTGCTCTACACCGGCAAGTCCATCCTCGACGTGGCGAACGCCCACAGCTTCGCCATCCCGGCCTTCAACATCAGCGACTGGGCGATGTTCACCGGGATCATGGACATCAGCGAGGAGAAGAACGCTCCGGTCATCATCGCCATCCACCCCGACGAGGTGTCGCACATCACGACCGACCTCATCCCCGCCATGCACGCCCGCGCCCACCGGTCGAGCGTGCCCGTGGCCATCCACTGGGACCACGGCGGAACCTACGAGCAGATCATCACCGCGATCCAGGCCGGGTTCACCTCGGTCATGATCGACGCCTCGCTCGAGCCCTTCGAGCAGAACGTCGCCCTGACCCGCAAGGTCGTCGAGGCCGCGCACGCGGTCGGCGTGCAGGTCGAGGGCGAGCTCGGCACGATCGGGGCGAACGACAGCTACGGCGAGTCGGGTGCGGCCGAGATCATCTACACCAACGTCGACGACGCCGTGCGCTTCGTCGAGCAGACGGGCGTCGACAGCCTCGCGATCGCCATCGGCACCTCGCACGGGCTCTACCCCTCCGACAAGAACCCCGAGCTGCGCCACGACCTGCTCGAGCAGATCAAGGCGGCCGTCGGCATCCCGCTCGTGCTGCACGGCGGCTCCAGCAACCCGGATGCCGAACTCGCCCGCGCCGTGTCGCTCGGCATCAACAAGATCAACATCTCCAGCGACATCAAGGTCGCGTACCACGACCGCATGCGCGAGGTGCTCGGCACCGACCGTCGTCTGCGTGAGCCCAACGCCATCCAGCCCGAGCCGATCGCGGCGATGAAGGTGACGGCGGCCGAGAAGATCGACCTGTTCGGCGCCGCCGGCAAGGCCGACCTGTACTGATCGGAGGATGATCGGCGCCATGGCAGAAGACCTCGTGCTCGGGCTCGGCGGAACCGTCGACTACGAGATCCGGTGGGATGCCGCCGTCCTGTCCGCACTCGCGGAGGGGTACGGCATCCGTTCCGACGAGCTGACCACCACGACGCCGATCATCGACGAGCGGGCGCTCGTCGTGACGGTGCTCGCCTTCCTCGCCACGGGCGGGGGAGGCGAGCGCTTCGTCCTCTCCTCCGACATCGTGGAGCGATTCGCGGCGCACTTCGACGTCGAGATCACCCTCGGCGGGACCGGAGTACGGGCGGGGATCGCCCTCGACCGCATCGGCGTCCCGACCGTGCAGCACCTCGTGAGCATCGACGACAACGTGCGCAGGCTGCTCCCGCGGTCGATGCGGGTGGTGTCCTCGGCCACGCGCGACACGCTCGATCCGCACCTCATCGTGCAGTACCCCGCGGGGACGACCGTGCGCCTGGTCGACGCGGAGGTGACCGCTCCCTCGTCGAACCGCCTCATCTTCGCCAATGACGCCCCGAACCGCGAGATGGCGATCGCCGCCGAGCTCGCAGACGCCCTCGCCGACGCCGCCGCGTTCCTCGTCTCGGGCTTCAACACGATGCAGGATGCCGACCTGCTGGCGCGCCGGCTCGACGACCTCGTCGCGGCGATGCGGCGTCTTCCCGCGGACGCCCTCGTGTACTACGAGGACGCGGGGTTCTATCAGCGCGAGCTGTCGGCGGTCGTTCGCGCGCGCCTGCTCGACCGCATCGACGTCTACGGGATGAACGAGGACGAGCTCCAGGAGTACCTCGCCCGGCCCGTCGACCTCCTCTCCCCCGACGACGTCGTCGCGGCGCTCGCCGAGGCTCACGCCCTCATCCCGGCCCGCGCGCTCGTCGTGCACACGAAGTACTGGGCGATCGCGGTGGGGCCCCGCGCCGCGGCCCACCGGCCCGGGCTCGAGAGCGCGGTGCGCACGGCGGCGACGCGCTACCGCCTCGGCGATGCCTGCACCGCCGCCGACCTCGACGAGACGGCGCGTCTGCCCCGTCACGCCGGGGGAGCGGCGGTCGTCGCGGAGGCGGAGCGGGTTCTGTCCGCCGCCGGGGTCGCCGCGTTCGTGGTCGACACCCCGCACCCCACCACCATCGGTCTCGGCGACACCTTCGTCGGAGGGTTCCTCGCGGCCGTTCCGGCGGCGGCGCGGATCGCGACCGCCGCGGCCCTCGGACGGGCCCTCGACGCGGCGGCGATGATCGCGCGCTGATCGCGATCGCTCGGCTCACCGCGCCCCGGTGTCGGCATCCGGGTCGGAGAACGGCCCACACGCCGCGATGACCCGGCGCAGCGCCACGGCGGCCTCCCACCCGTCGAGAGGCTCGTCATCGGCATCCAGCCGTCGAAGGCGCTGCGTGTAGGCGGTGAGCGCGGTGTCGGCCTCGTGGAGCTGCACGGCGGTGCCCTCCGGCTCGGGCGGTGTGGTCACCAGGCGCGACACCGCGCGAACGGCCGCGGCGAGGGTGCGGCGCGCATCGTCGGGAAGCCGCGTGTCGGCGTCGGGTCCCGCCGTGAGCCGGGTGAGGGCGGCGACGAGCTCGCGGGTCGCGTCCGCGGTGCCGGTCAGCGCGTCGAGACGTCGCCGGCCGAGGTCGCGAGGCGCGTGGAGGCGGCGCCCGCGGGGGTTGTACCGACGGCTCTCGTCGGCCAGATCCACCTCCTCGCGCACGTCGGCCAGCGTCGCCATGAGCCCCTCCGTCGCGGCCTCCGCGGCCTCGGGGTCGAAGGCGTGACCGGCCAAAGCGTCCCCCATGCGGTCCAGGGCGGCGCCCAGCGCATCGCGCAGCCGCGTCAGACGATCGTCGGCCCGCCCGACGCGCAGCGGAGGCACGACGACGAGGTTCACCACCACGCCCACCAGCACGCCGAAGGCCATCGTCATGAGGTACGACGACGAATAGCCGTCGGGGTCCGCGCCGCCCAGGAGCAGCACGAACAGCGCCGCGATCGCCACCCAGTCGCGGCCGACGCCGAGGGCACGCACCCCGGCCAGCAGCACGCCGATCAGGATCACGACCGCGACCGCGACGATGCGGGGGAGGCCCGTTCCCACCACCGCGAGCGATCCGAGTCCCAACCCGATACCGAGGGCGAGTCCCACCAGCGCCTGGACGCCGCTGGACGCCGAGCGCGCGACCGTGGGGTACATGCTCACGAGCACGCCGAGCGGGGCGTAGTACGAGTACTCGCTCTGGGCGAAGGGAACGAACGGCGCGAGGTACCAGGCGAGGGCGGCGGCCACAGCGGTCTTGGCCGCCAGCAGCAGCCGATCGGCGGAGACGGCGTCGGCCCACCAGCGACGGGGATCGAGGGCGGGGGGAACGGTCATGGGCGCGGAGTGCGGGGGCGAGTCGGCACGTTCCCATGCTGAACGTCGGGCGCACGGTCGTCGCGGGGGTTGCCGCGCCGGAGCAGTCGAGGTACGTCAGCGCCCGGGACGGTACGCGTTCCACAGCACGTGCGCGTGCCGGGCCTTCGCCTTCTCCACCCCGTCGTCGTCGTCGCGCGCCGCGCTGAACCACTCCGCGAGCCGGCTGCCCACGGCCCCGAGCACCATGCGCACCTCGGCGTGCCGCGCCGGCGGGACCGCGGCCTCTGCCGCCGGCATCCGCCCCTTCCGGGGGAGGTCGTCGTCGATGTGGCGCAGCACGAGCCGGGCGACCCCCACCGCGTGGCTGTTGACGACGCAGTGCGCCGCCCCCTCGATCTCCCACCGTCGCGCATCGCGGGCGCGCGTGACCAGGCGCGAGTGCAGTCGCCGTGGCGAGGGGCGGTCGAACTCGCCGCGCAGCAGCAGCAGCTTCGCGTGACCCGCCCCGATGCGGTCGGAGATGCGGTACCGCAGCATGTAGGGGAGCGTCTCGAGGAAGTAGACCAGGCCGCACAGCAGGTACGCCGAGACTGCGAGCAGTGCGACGTGCAGGGATTCGCGGGCGGTCGACTGCACGAAGCGCACCGCCTGCACCACGGCTCCCGACTCCTCCTCGTCGACGACCGGGCTCACGAGCGCGGCGTGCGACAGCTCGGGCCGGCGCGAGAGCACCTCCGTCACGACCTGGGTCCCCATCGAATGCCCGATGAGCACGGGGTCGGTCAGGCCGTAGTGGTCGAGCACGCCCTCCACCTGGTCGGCGAAGAAGGAGGCGGTGGGCTGTGCACCGGATGCCGGCACCCCGGCGAACCCGGGGAGGTCGAGGGCGTAGACCTCGCCCCTCTCGGCCAGTAGCGGCGCGAGGAATTCGAAGTAGGTCGACGCCACCCCGATGCCCGCGATCAGCACGAAGGAGCGCCCCTCGGTCGCGCCGGTCGACAGGCGCGTGATGCGCGTGCGGGCACGGGAGGAACGGTACGACTCGACCTGCACGTCGATCGAACGGTGGTCGGAGGCCATCCTTCAAGGATGCCGCACCCGGTGGGGCGACCTGTCAATCCCGGGGGGTGTGCCGGAGTGCGCCGCCTAGCCTGCCGGAATGAGCGATACCTCCCGCGAAGAAGAGACCCTGGGTGCCGTCCGCGAGGGTGAGAACCCCGCCGAGAAGGACCCGTCCGACTGGGTCACCGGTGATGAGCCGATGACCGCTCCCCAGCGCAGCTACCTCGACACCCTCGCTCGCGAGGCGGGCGAGGAGATCCCGGCCGACCTCACGAAGGCCGAGGCCTCGGAGCAGATCGACCGCCTGCAGAACGAGACCGGTCGCGCCACCGAGTGACCGGCGTCGCCGAGCGTCCCGTACGTGCCGATCAGGCCGTGCGGGACGCTTCGTCGTCCGCGGCCATGGCGTCCGTGTCCGCTCGCTCGCCCCGCGCGATGTCGTCGAGGAAGTCGGCGACGATGCGGCGCTCCGCGGGCCCGAGCTTCGCCGCGGCCGCGGTGGCCGACGCGCGCCGTACCGACAGGATGCGGCGGGCGGGGGAGGAATCGGCAATCGTCTCGCGCACGACGATGGACCGTCGGTCGCCGGGGTAGGGCTCGCGCTCGACCCACCCGGCTTCGGCCAGGCGGTCGATGAGCGCCGTGGTCGCCGCCGAGGAGATCCCCAGCATGGCGGCGAGCATCCGCGGCGTGACCGGCTCGTCGTCGGGCAGCCGCTGCAGCAGGAAGCGCAGCACCTTCGCGTCGTTCGGGCCGATCCCCAATGTGGACAGAGCCGCACGCTCGGAGGCGATGCCCGAGTCGGTGAGGTCGTTGAGGGCCTTCACCACGTCGTCCGTGCTCGCCGTGCCACTCATTTCGCCTCCCCCTGTGTCTCGCTGCGCTAGAGTCTCCGATGTCGATCTACGCGTGTGTCGAGTAGATAGCTGATCTACTTACCATCGTACCTGTGCACCACGCGCACCGGCAGGGGGCTGGACGAGCTCCCCTGACGTAAGCTGCCCTGGTGGAAAACGGGTCCGAGTCGTCGCGTTACTGGTACGGCGCGAGCGAAGAAGATCGCCGCCGCCGCGCCGTCGACGTCCTGCAGGCCTTCCGCGTGTACCGTGCGGCCGAGGTCGCGATGCGGCGTCGCACGCGCGAATCGATGTCGATGGGCGAGAACGAGCTCCTCGTTCTGCGATACCTGCTCAAGGCGGCCGGGCAGGACCGCCAGGTCTCGCCCAGCGAGCTCACGCGCTACCTCGGCGTCTCCACGGCTTCGACCACCGCGATCGTCGACCGTCTCGAGAAGACCGGCCATGTCACGCGCGTGCCGCACCCCACCGACCGTCGCAGCATCTTCATCGTGGCCACCGCGGCGAGCGACGAGGAGGTGCGCGCCACCCTCGGGTCGATGCACTCCCGCATGATGGCGGCCGTCGTCGACATGACGCCCGAGGAGAGCTCGGCCGTCGTCGCGTGTCTCGGTCGTCTGCAGGATGCGGTCGATCAGGTCGACCCCCACCCCGTGACGGTGGACGCCGCGCAGTGAGCGGATGCCGGTCGCACGGGCGCTAAGAAGGTAGGCGACCTTCCTTCCTCCGTAGCATTAGGCGCCCCGGCGGAGCCGTGAAACCATGAAGTCATGGATGACAAGGCGGTGGATGTGACCGAGACCGCTCGTGCGTCCGATGCCCTGCCGTCGGTCGACGGCGTGCAGGTCGCCTCTTTCCGCGGCGTCCTCTTGCGTCTGCGCGAAGACTATCCCGGCGAAGATCCCGCCCGCATCGAGGCGATCGTCCTCCGCGAATGGGAGGCGTTCTCCGCTGGCCGGCCGCTGGTCGTGCCGACCGCCGTCGAAGAGGGAGCTCGCGAGATCCTGGGCCAGCCGCCGGCCTGAGCGGGACAGCAGGCGAGGGCGTACACGAGCGCCGCGTCCGGCTCAGGCTCCGGGTCGATCCGGTTCCGGGACGAGCAGCAGACCGCCGGAGGAGTTCGCGGACGTCGCGAGGGCCTCGATCCAGGCGCGACTGAGGAGGGCGGGCTCGGGCTCGTCGAACACGAACCGCAGCGGAATCGACGGGTGCAGCCAGACGGTGCTGCGCCCCACCTCCTGCCCGGGGCCGTGCGTCCACGACAGGGTGAAGCTCTCGCCACGACGCAGCTTGGTCGCGATGACCACCTTGACGTGCGCGAGGGCGCGGTCCTCGATCTCGATCGGCGTCGCAACGTCGCCGTAGTACAGCGTTCCCACACCCGAACGCTACTCGCCGAGAGACCAACGGCTCCCGGGGGTTGCCCCACGGGCGGTGCGCGTGGCACCCGACCGGCCGGATCGCGGTTCCCGGACGAAGCTGCGTTCCTCGACTAGGATTTTCCGCATGGGCCGATTCATCTACGACACCGTCGCGAACGCCGTCGACATCGATGACCGCACGCTGGCGCACCTTCGCATCGTGGTGATGAACAAGCTGCGCCGCTCCGAGTCGTTCATGTTCGATGTCGAGGTCGGCGACGGCAGCGGTCGCCGCAGCTTCTGGATGCACCCGTCGGTGCCGATCCAGTTCCACTTCTACGGCAGCCGTCAGCCGCGCATCAACCGCGTGTGGGTCGAAGACCTCATGCTCGCGGCATCCGGCCCCAACGGCCTGGCCATCACGCCGGAGCCGAGCGAGGACGCCCACGTCGAAGAGGGCTGACCTCTAGCGCTTCTCGGCGTCCTGCGCGGGAGCGACGTCCTCGGGGACGAGCATGATGCCGCCCGAGGAGTTCGCCGAGTCGGCGAGCCGCTCGATCCATTCCCTGCTGAGGGTCGTGGGTTCGGCATCGTCGAAGACGAACCGCAGGGGGATCGCCGGGTGCAGCCACAGCGTGCTGCGACCGCGCTCCTCGTCGTCGCGGTGCCGCCACGAGAGCGTGAAGCTCTCGCCGCGGCGGAGCTTCGTCGAGATCACGACTTTCAGGTGGGCCAGAGCGCGGTCCTCGATGTGCACCGTGGTGCCGCTTCCGCCGTAGTGGATGGTCCCCATGCCCTCACGATACGCCAGGGGCCGCGCGGATACGCCCGCGATCGACGGGTGTCAAGACCACCACTCGCGTCCCGAGGGCCTGTCACAGTGGAGGCACTGCACGGAAGGAGGCGCCGTGACACATCCCCCCACCCCTCGGCATCCCGAACCGGCGGGCGACCCCGACGACCTGCCAGAGGTCTTCCGCGGACTGATCGGCATCGACGTCGTGGACGGTGAACTGGTTCCGCGCGCGACGGAGCCGCCGCGCGCAGCTCCGCCCGCATGATGCTCCCAGCGACCTCGTAGCCGCCGCGGCTACCGTCGGAGGCATGTCGGACCCGCTGGACGATCAGCAGATCACCGTTTCCGGGGCGGCGTTGCGGGCTCTTCGCGACGAGTTCCAGCGTTTCCTCATGGAGTACCGTTTCGGGCTCGCGGAGGTCGAGACCAAGATCTCGATCCTGCGCGAAGAGTTCCAGGAGATGCACGCCTACAACCCCCTCGAGCACGTCTCGAGCCGGGTCAAGTCGCCGGACAGCCTGGTCGACAAGGTGCGGCGGAAGGGCATCGACGCCGACTTCGACTCCATCCGCTCCGCCATCACCGACATCGCCGGCATCCGGGTCACCTGCAGCTTCATCGACGACGCCTACCGGCTCTCCGATCTGCTCACCCGGCAGGACGACATCACCGTCCGCGACGTCAAGGACTACATCGCCGAGCCGAAGGCGAACGGGTACAAGAGCCTGCACGTCATCGTCGAGGTGCCGGTGTATCTCTCGACGGGGCGGGTCGACGTCCCGGTCGAGGTGCAGTTCCGCACCATCGCGATGGACTTCTGGGCGAGCCTCGAGCACAAGATCTACTACAAGTACGACCGTCTCGTGCCGGCGGACCTGCTGGCCGAGTTGAAGAACGCCGCCGACACGGCCGCCGAGCTCGACACCCGGATGGAACGTCTGCACCGTGAGATCCGCGGTCCGCGCCCGGGCGTTGTCTCGCTCTGATCCGCAGGTGGTCGAGGCGGCCGAGGGCGACGACAATGAGGGGATGAGCGACGACGCCGCCCGCCTGGACGAAGCCGCCGCCGAGCTGCTCGCCCTGCCTCCCGCACGGTTCACCGCCGCCCGGAACGAACGCGCTGCCGCCGCGGGCGGTGCCCTCGGGCGCGGTATCGCGAAGCTGCGGAAGCCGACGGTGGCGGCGTGGGCCGTGAACCTCCTCGTCGTCGACGGGCAGCTGGGGGAGGCCGTGGAGCTGTCGCGCGCCCTGCACGAGGCCCAGGACGACCTGGACGCCGCGGAGCTGGCGCGTCTGGGGCGCCAGCGCCGCCAGCTCGTCGCCGCCCTCGCGCGCCGCGCGGCCGACCTGGCGGCCGAGGCGGGCACCCCGCTCAGTGCGGCCGTCACGGACGCGGTCGAGAAGACCGTCAACGCCGCGGTGGTCGATGCGACCGTGGCGGCGGTGGTGCTCACCGGCAGACTCGTCGCCGCGATCGACCTGGCCGATCTCGACGCCTCCGCCCTGGGCGCCGCTGTGGCGGGCTCGGTCCCCGCCGCCGCCCCTGCCCCCGCTCCGCCCGACGACCTGGCGGCGCGTCGCGCGCGCAAGGCCGCGGAGCGCGCGGTGCGCGAAGCGGAGCGCGCGCAGGCGGACGCCGAACGCGAGAAGGCCGCGGCCGACAAGCGTCTCGCCACGGCCCGTGAGCGTGCAGATCGACTGCGCGAGCGGGTCGACGGGCTCCGCGCCGACCTGCGCCGTGCCGAGGCCGAGGCGACAGAGGCCGAGGGGACGGTGGCCGAACACGAGAAGACGCAGCGCGACGCCGCGGTGGCCGCCCGCGACGCGGCGCGCGCACGCGAACGCGCGGAGGCCGCGCGAGACGCGGGAGCGGACGCATGACCGACGCCGCGACCCTGTTCGATGCCGCCCGGGCCCGTCTCGTCGACGCCCCGCGCGAGCGGATCGGCGAGCTGCAGGAGGGGCGGCGGCTGCTCGGCATCCGGCGTGCTCCCCGCATCGTGCCGCGTGGAACGGCGTGGCACCTCGGGGTGCTGCTCGTGACCGATGACGAGGTGCTCGCGACCGGCGACATCGTCCGAGCCCGCGCCGAGGTGCGTCGTGGTTTCGCGGCGGAGTCGCAACGGCGCCGCGCCGAGCTCGCCGCCGCCGCCGCTCGCGGCGGTGTTCCCGAGGGCGAGACGGTGCACATCGGGTGGCATCCGGTGGATCCGTCCCGGCTCGAGGCGGCCTCGCGGCCGCTCGCGGTGCGAGAGGGAGAGACGCTCGTGCGGTGGAGCGTCGCGGGCGGCTGGATGCCGCTGGCGAGGTACCTCGACGAGCGCGTCGAGCTGCTGCGGCATCCGCCCGAGCGCGCGTGAGATCCCCCGTGCACAAAGACCCGCGCGCATAGTCGGGGGCGCCCCGGGTGTCAACAGCCGTGACCCCGCCCGTTCGCGGAAACGACGCTGGTCTATCGTGAGCGACGTGCAGCAGGTATGGCCAGGATCCAGTTATCCCCTCGGGGCCACTTACGACGGTAACGGGACGAATTTCGCCCTGTTCAGTGAGGGGGCAGAGAAGGTAGAGCTCTGCCTCTTCGATGAGGACGGAACGGAGACGTGCTTCGAGCTGATCGACGTCGACGCGTTCGTCTGGCACGCCTACCTCCCCAACATCCTCCCCGGGCAGCGGTACGGCTATCGCGTCCACGGCGAGTACGACCCGGCGAACGGCAAGCGCTTCAACCCCGCGAAGCTCCTGCTCGACCCGTACGCGAAGGCCGTCGAGGGACAGGTCGACTGGGGCCAGGCGGTCTTCAGCTACGAGTTCGGCGACCCCGACTCGTTCAACGACGAGGACTCCGCCCCGCACATGATGAAGGGCGTGGTCGTGAACCCGTTCTTCGACTGGTCGGGCGACCGCCAGCCGAAGATCCCCTACGCCGAGAGCTTCATCTACGAGGCGCACGTGAAGGGCCTCACCCAGCTGCACCCCGACGTCCCCGAGGAGCTGCGCGGCACGTACGCCGGCATCGCGCACCCGGCCGTTATCGACCATCTCAGGAAGCTCGGCGTCACGGCGATCGAGCTCATGCCGGTGCACCAGTTCGTCAACGACTCCACGCTCGAGGAGAAGGGGCTGTCGAACTACTGGGGCTACAACACCATCGCGTTCCTCGCCCCCCAGAACACCTACTCCTCCACCGGCGACCACGGTCAGCAGGTGCAGGAGTTCAAGGCCATGGTCAAGGCGCTGCACGCGGCCGGCATCGAGGTCATCCTCGACGTGGTCTACAACCACACGGCCGAGGGCAACCACATGGGCCCGACGTTGTCGATGCGCGGCATCGACAACGAGGCCTACTATCGCCTCGAAGACGACGACAAGCGCTACTACACCGACTACACCGGCACCGGCAACAGCATGAATGTGGGCAACCCCCACACGCTGCAGCTGATCATGGACTCGCTGCGCTACTGGGTGCTCGAGATGCACGTCGACGGCTTCCGCTTCGACCTCGCCTCCACCCTCGCGCGCGAGTTCTACGAGGTCGACCGCCTCGCGGCGTTCTTCGAGCTCGTGCAGCAGGATCCGATCGTCTCGCAGGTCAAGCTCATCGCCGAGCCGTGGGACGTCGGCCCCGGGGGCTACCAGGTCGGCAACTTCCCGCCCCAGTGGACCGAGTGGAACGGCAAGTACCGCGACACGGTGCGCGACTTCTGGCGCGGTGAGCCGCAGGCCCTGGGTGAATTCGCCTCGCGCCTGACCGGTTCGGCCGACCTCTACGAGCACTCGGGCCGGTTCCCGGTGGCATCCATCAACTTCGTCACCGCTCACGACGGCTTCACGCTGCGCGACCTCGTGTCGTACAACGACAAGCACAACGACGCCAACGGCGAGGACAACAACGACGGCGAATCGCACAACCGCTCCAGCAACATGGGCGTCGAGGGTCCCACCGACGACCCCGAGGTGCTGAAGCGCCGGGCGCAGCAGCAGCGCAACTTCATCGCGACGCTTCTGCTCAGCCAGGGCGTGCCGATGCTGCTGCACGGCGATGAGCTCGGCCGCACGCAGGGCGGCAACAACAACGGCTACGCCCAGGACAACGAGATCACGTGGGTGGACTGGTCGAACATCGACGCCCCGCTCATCGAGTTCACGGCTGCCCTCGCCCGCCTGCGCAAGCAGCACCCCACCTTCCGCCGCAGCCGGTTCTTCGACGGCCGCCCCGTGAAGATGGAGGAGGGTGCGCCGGTTCCCGACGTGGTCTGGCTGCGCCCCGACGGCTCGCTCATGCAGCCGGAGGACTGGGACAACGGCTTCGGTCTCGCCGTGGGCGTCTTCCTCAACGGCCAGGGCATCCGCGAGCGTGACCGCCGCGGCGAGTCGATCAGCGACGACCACTTCCTCGTGCTGTTCAACGCCGGCGACGACAAGGTCGACTTCCAGCTCCCCGACTTCGACTACGCCCCCAAGTGGGACGCGTATGTCGACACCGCGGGGGAGCGGGCGAACACCGAGCCGCTCGGGCCCGGCGAGACGCTGCCGCTCGAGCCGAAGTCGCTCATCGTGCTGCGCGAGCACCACCTGCCCGAGCCCGAGGTCGACCACTCGGTCGCCGCCTCGCTCACGGCGCAGATCCCGGTGGTCGGCACCGACGACCTGCCCGGCCAGGCGCCCAAGCCGGAGCTGTGAGCGACATGCGGACTCCGCTCTCGACCTACCGCCTGCAGATCCGCGAATCGTTCACCCTCGACGACGCCGCCGAGGTCACGGGATACCTCCGTGACCTCGGGGTCTCGTGGGCGTACCTGTCGCCGATCCTCGAAGCCACGCCCGGCTCCGACCACGGCTACGACGTCGTCGATGTTTCGCGCGTCGATCCCGCGCGCGGGGGTGCGGAGGGTCTCGACCGTTTCGTGCGTTCCGCGCGCGCCGACGAGCTCGGCATCCTGATCGACATCGTGCCCAATCACATGGGCGTCTCGGAGCCGCGCAGCAACGCGTGGTGGTGGGACGTGCTGCGCCAGGGCCGCGCGTCGACGCACGCGGACGCGTTCGACATCGACTGGGACTTCGGCGGCGGCAAGGTGCGCGTGCCGGTGCTCGGCGATCACCTGGACGCGGTGGTCGACGAGATCTCGTACGACCCGGCGCCCGCCGACGACGCACCCGACGGTCTGATCCGCTACTACGACCACGCTTTCCCGGTCGCGCCGGGAACGGGGACGGATGCCGCGGCCTCGGGCTCGCGCGACGCGATCGAAGCCCTCCTCGACGCCCAGAACTTCGAGCTGCGGTTCTGGCAGGACGAGGCGGACGACCTCAACTATCGGCGCTTCTTCGCCGTCACGACCCTCGCGGGTGTGCGCGTCGAGGTGCCCGAGGTGTTCGACGCCACGCACGTCGAGATCCTCCGCTGGGTGCGCGAGGGGCTCGCCGACGGCCTCCGGGTCGACCACCCCGACGGTCTCGTCGACCCGGGCGGCTACCTCGACCAGCTCGCGGTCGCGCTCGAGGAGGCCGGTGACGGCGAGGTCGGCTACGTGCTGGGCGAGAAGATCCTCGAGCACGGCGAGGCGCTTCCCTCCTGGTGGAAGACCGCCGGCACGACCGGCTACGACGCCCTCGCCGAGATCGACCGCGTGCTCACCGACCCCGCGGGCGAGGCGGCGCTCGACGGCCTCGATGCGCGCCTGCGCGCCGACAGCGACCTCGCGCCGCTCACCGGTTGGCACGACCTGATTCACGACACCAAGCGCAAGATCGCCGATTCGATACAGGTCTCGGAGATCCGCCGGCTCGTGCGCGGCCTCCCGACGGCCCTCCGCGAGGAGTTCGAGGCCGACGTCCTCCAGGACGCCCTCGCCGAGATCCTCGCGTGCTTCCCCGTCTACCGCTCCTACCTTCCCGCCGGTCGTGCGCACCTCGACGCCGCCGCGGGCGAGGCCGAGGTGCGCCGGCCGGAGCTCGGCGACGTGATCGAGAAGCTCGTCCCGGTGCTCGCCGACACCAGCCTCGAGGTCGCGTGGCGGTTCCAGCAGACGACCGGGCCCGTCATGGCCAAGGGCGTCGAGGACACGGCGTTCTACCGCTACACGCGGCTGGGCTCGCTGACCGAGGTCGGCGGCGACCCCGGCGAGTTCTCGCTCGGCGTCGCGGGCTTCCACACCGCGCAGGCGCTGCGGCACGCGTCATGGCCCACCGCCATGACGACCCTGTCGACGCACGACACCAAGCGCGGCGAGGACACGCGCGCCCGCATCGCGGTGCTCGCGGAGATCCCGGAGCGCTGGGCCGAGGTGCTGGCGGAGTTCCGGGGTATCGCCTCCACCGGGCACGGCCCCTTCGACGCGCTGCTGTGGCAGGCCATCATCGGTGCCTGGCCGGCTTCGGCATCCACTCCTGAGGGGCTGAAGATCTACCGCGAACGCCTGCACGCCTACGCCGAGAAGGCGGCACGCGAGGCGAGCGAGGTCACCGGATGGTGGGAGCAGGACGAGGCCTTCGAGGAGCGCATGCACGCGGTCGTCGACGCGGCCACCGGTCCCGCCGCCGAGCGCGTCCGCGCCTTCGTCGACGAGATCTCGCCCGCAGGCTGGTCGAACGGTCTCTCGGCGAAGCTGCTGCAGATCATGGGCCCCGGCGTCCCCGACGTCTACCAGGGCTCGGAGCTGTGGGAGCAGTCGCTCGTCGACCCCGACAACCGTCGTGCTGTCGACTTCGCCGAGCGGCGTCGGATGCTCGCCGAGATCGACGCCCCGGGGGCCCGCCCCCCGGTCGTGGATGCCACGGGGGCGGCGAAGCTGCTCGTCACCTCGCGTGCGCTGCGGCTGCGTCGGGAGCACCCGCTGGAGATCTACCGTCCGCTGGAGGCTGCCGGGGTGGCATCCGATCACGTCGTGGCGTTCGATCGCGGCGGTGTCTTCACCGTCGCGACGCGCCTGCCCCACGGGCTGCAGGCCGCGGGAGGGTGGCGCGACACGGTCGTGCTGCTGCCGGACGTGCCGGTCGTCGACGTGCTGACCGGTCGCTCGTTCGCCGGTGGCCCGACCCCCCTCGCCGACCTGCTGGCGTTCCTCCCGGTCGCCCTGCTGATCTTCTGACCTGAGCGCGTGAGGCGCCGAGATTCGTCGCCTCACGCGCTCCCGCAGCGACAATTTCTGGCACCTCACGCGTAAGGACATCTCATGAGCATCGACGTTTGGGCACCCAAGAGCACGCGGGTGCGGCTGCGCCGGCTGGACGACAGCGGCGACACCGTCGTGGAGGACATCGAGATGACGTCGGCATCGGACGGCTGGTGGACCGCGCCGATCGACCTCGCCGACGGCGAGCGCTACGGCTTCGTCCTCGGCGACGGCGACGACCTGCGTCCCGATCCGCGGTCGCGGCGCCAGCCCGGCGGCGTGCACGAGGCGTCGGCGTGGTTCGACCCCTCGGTGTACGCGTGGAACGACAGTGCCTGGACGGGCAAGCAGCTCGCGGGCGGGCTGATCTACGAGCTGCACCTCGGCACCTTCACGCCCGAGGGGACCCTGGATGCCGCGATCGGGCGCCTCGACCACCTCGTCGACCTCGGCGTCACCCACGTGGAGCTGCTGCCGGTGAACGGGTTCAACGGCACGTGGAACTGGGGCTACGACGGCGTGCTCTGGTACACGGTGCACGAGGCGTACGGCGGACCCGAGGCCTACCAGCGCTTCGTCGACGCGGCGCACGCCGCGGGCCTGGCCGTCATCCAGGACGTCGTCTACAACCACCTCGGACCCTCGGGCAACTACCTGCCGGAGTTCGGCGAGTACCTCCGCGAGGGCAGCCGCAACACGTGGGGCGACTCGGTCAACCTCGACGAGGATGCCGTGCGCGCTTACATCGTCGAGAACGCCCTGATGTGGATGAGCGACTACCACGTCGACGGGCTTCGCTTGGATGCCGTGCACGCGCTGCTCGACCACCGCGACCCGCACGTGCTGCAGGAGATCGCGGAGCGCACCGACGCCCTGTCGGCGCACCGCGGCATCCCGCTCACGACCATCGCCGAGAGCGACATGAACGACCCGAAGCTCATCCTGCCTCGCGAGGCGGGCGGGTACGGGCTCACCGCGCAGTGGTCGGACGACTGGCACCACACCGCGCACGTCGCCCTCACCGGCGAGACGATCGGCTACTACGAGGACTTCGCCGATCGGGATGCGTTCCGCAAGGTGAGCGAGGGCGGCTTCTTCCACGACGGCACGTACTCGTCGTTCCGCGAGGAGAAGCACGGCAAACCGATCCCGGAGGACGTGCCGAACTGGCGCCTGGTGACCTTCGCCCAGGACCACGACCAGATCGGCAACCGCGCGGCGGGCGACCGCCTCTCGCAGTCCCTCGATTACGACCACCTCGCCGCGGCAGCCGTGCTGACGCTCACCGCTCCCGGGACGCCGATGCTCTTCATGGGCGAGGAGTGGGGCGCCACCACGCCCTGGCAGTTCTTCACCTCGCACCCTGAGCCCGAGCTCGGGAAGGCCACCGCCGAGGGGCGCATCGCCGAGTTCGCGAAGATGGGCTGGGACGAGTCCACCGTCCCCGACCCGCAGGACCCGTCGACCTTCGAGAACTCGAAGCTCGACTGGGACGAGGTCGGCGAGGGCGACCATGCGCAGCTGCTCGGTCTCTACCGGGAGCTGGCGAAGCTCCGGCGCGAGCGCCCCGAGCTGACCGACCCGTCTCGCGACGGGTTGTCGGCAGCGGCCCGCGAGGCCGAGGGTGGGCGCGTGTACGAGCTGCGTCGCCGTGACCTCGTGGTCGTGGTCAACCTCTCGAATGCCGAAGCCTCGGCATCCGTCGCCTCCGGTGCGCGCGTGCTGCTCGCCACCGCGGAGGGCGTGATGCTCGACGGCACTGCCCTGAGCGTGCCGGCGGGGGCGAGTGCGATCGTGGGGCCGGTGCTCTGACGTCTCGCTGACGGCCCCGTCCCGCGCCGGACGGGGCCGTCAGCGTGTCTGCGGGATGCGCCCCATCTCGGCCTGGATCGCCACGGCTGCAGCTCCCCGCGCCCACGCCGAGAAGCCGGCACGGTCGACGTGCACCCGCACCGGTGTCGAGCCGCTGGGACGGACGCGCGCGAGGGCCTCGTCGACGCGGTCCCGCGCGAGGTCGACGATCGCGGTCGCCTCGCCGGCGAGCACGATGTCGGCCTGCAGCGACAGGTTCGCGGCCAGAGCGCACAGGATGCCGAGGGCCTCGCCGGCGTCGTCGATCGCGGCCCGGGCCGTCGGTTCCCCGTCGCGGGCGAGCGAGAACACGTCGTCCGCGCCCACCGTGCGTCCGAGGTCCCGCGACACCCGCGCGGTCAGCGCGCCGGTGGTCAGCAGGGCGTCGGCGCAGCCGCGATGTCCCTGCGGGCAGGAGGGGCCGTCGGCGAGGAGGGGGAGGTGACCGACGGTGCCGTGGGCCGCGTCGGGGGAGCGGACGGTGCGCCCCTCCACGACGAGGCCGAGACCGACACCGGCGCCGATCGTCACGACGGCGAATCCGGGGATGCCCCGTCCGACGCCGAACCAGCGCTCGGCGTCGGTGAGGGCTACGACGTCGTTCTCGAGCGCGACCGGGATTCCGAGCCGCTCGGCGAGCATCTCGGCGAACGGCACGTTCCGCCACTCGAGGAACGGGGCGTCCAGGGCGACACCGCCCTGCACGTGCCCCCCGAGTGCGACGCCGACGCCGCGTACCCCGCTCACGGCCTCCACGAGGCCCGCGATCGTCGTGGCGACCGCGTCGGGGGAGGTGTCGGCGAGGGCGCTCTCGTGCGCGGCGATCACCTGGGCGCGCATGTCGGTGATGACCAGGTACAGACGCTCACCGGTCAGCTTCACTCCCACGAAGGTCCCGGCGGTGGGGGAGAGGTCGAGAGGACGCGATGGGCGGCCGACCGATCCCGGACCGCCGCCGTCGTCGTCGCGCTCGACGAGCAGCCCCGCGTCGAGCAGCGGACGCGTGAGACGGGTCAGGCTCGCCGGTGACAGGTGCAGGCGCGTCGCGAGGGCGCTGCGAGAGAGCGGCCCGTGGATGAGCACCTCGCGCGCGACGGCGGCTTCGCTGTCGGTGAGCATGGCGGCCTCCTCGTCGATCAAGCGCGAATAACTTCCGTGATAAAAATAATGCCATGTCGCATCCCGTCACCGCCGCCGAGACCGCCGTTCATCTCCGCAACGGCGGGACGAGCGTCGTCGTCGACCTCACCGCGCACCCGGCGCCCGCGATCATCCACTGGGGCGCCGACCTCGGCGAGCTCGGCGCGGAGGCCCTGTCGTCGCTGGTCGTCGCCGCGCAGCCGCAGCGCGTCTCGGGCGGCATCGACCAGACGCCCCGCCTCGCGATCGTGCCGACCGCGGCGGCCGGGTGGCCCGGCGCCCCCGGGTTCGTGGGAGGGCGCGGCGGCGTGGTGCAGGGAACGGTCTTCTCCCTGGCATCCGTCGATCCGACCGTCGACGCCGTGACGCTGCATCTCGTCGACGCGCAGCGCTCCCTGCGCCTTCGCGCGGAGCTGCGGGTGGACGCCGCGGGAGTGTTCACGCAGCGGCTCACGCTGGTCAACGACGGCGCCGACGACCTCGTCGTGCAGGCGCTGCAGCCGACCTTCCCGGTGCCGTGGGAGGCGACCGAGATCCTCGACACGACCGGGCGTCATCTGCGCGAGCGCTCGGCGCAGCGTCACGCCTTCACCTTCGGCACGCATCTGCGCGAGAGTCGTCGGGGCCGACCGGGTGCGGACGCCACGCTGCTCCTGGCCGTCGGACGGCCGGGCTTCGGGTTCGAGAGCGGGCTCGTGCACGGCATCCACGTGGGGTGGAGCGGCGATCAGCGCGTGTTCGCCGAGCGGCTGCCGCTCGGCGAGGCGCTGCTCGCGGGAGGCGAACTGCTCGCGTGGGGCGAGATCGTCGTCGCCCCCGGCGCCGAGGTGTCGTCGCCGATCGTGTACGGCTCGTGGGGCGAGGGGCTCGATCAGCTCGCGTCGCGCTTCCACGCCACGTGGCGCGCGCGTCCGCAGCACCCGCGACGCCCGCGCCCGATCACCCTGAACACCTGGGAGGCGGTGTACTTCGACCATCGTCTGCCGAAGCTGCTCGAGCTCGCCGACGTCGCCGCCGAGATCGGCGTGGAGCGCTACGTGCTCGACGACGGGTGGTTCCGCCACCGCCGCGACGACACCGCGGGCCTGGGCGACTGGTTCGTCGACGAAGGCGTGTGGCCCGACGGTCTGAGCCCGCTGGCCGATTACGTGATCGACCGGGGCATGGAATTCGGTCTGTGGTTCGAACCCGAGATGGTCAACCCCGACAGCGACGTCGCCCGCGCGCACCCCGAATGGATCCTGCGCGGGCGCGACGAGCTGCCGCCCTCCGCCCGCCAGCAGCAGGTGCTGAACCTCGCCCGCCCCGACGCCTACGCCTACCTGCTCGAGCGCATGACGACGGTCCTGCGGGCCTACCCGATCGCGTACGTGAAGTGGGATCACAACCGCGACCTCGTGGATGCCGCGACCGGGCCCGGCGGAGGCTCGGCCGTGCACGCCCACACGCTCGCCGTGTACCGCCTCATCGACGAGCTCAAGGCCGCGTTCCCCGGACTCGAGATCGAGAGCTGCGCCTCGGGGGGAGCGCGGGTGGATCTCGGCATCCTGGACCGCACCGACCGCATCTGGACGAGCGACTGCCTCGACCCGGTCGAGCGGCTCGAGACGCAGCGTCACACCGCGCTCGTCGTTCCGCCCGAGATGATGGGCATGCACCTGACCACCCCGCACGTGCATTCGACGGGGCGCACCGTGTCGCTCGCGTTCAGCGGCGCCGTGGCCCTGCTCGGCCATTTCGGCATCGAATGGGATCTCACGGCCCTCTCCGGCGACGACCGGGCGCTCGTGGCCGAGTGGGTGGCGCTCGCCCGTCGGGTGCGGCCGCTCGTGGCGACCGGGCGCCTGGTGAACGTCGACACGACCGACCCCGGGCTCGACGTCCGAGGCGTGGTGTCTCCCGAGCGCGACCACGCCTTCTTCACGATCGCGCAGACCGAGACGCTCATCGCCTCCCCGGCGGGCCGCGTGCGCCTGCCCGGGCTCGACCCCGACCGCCCGTACCGGGTGCGGCTCGTCACCCCGGGTGGGCTCGTGCAGGAGCCGGCGCAGTCTCCGCTGCCCTGGGCCCACCACGACACCGTGCTCACCGGGCGGCAGCTGGCCGTCGCGGGCCTGCGGCCGCCCGTCCAGAACCCCCAGCAGGCGGTGGTCGTCGAGCTCTCCGCGTGATCGGGTCGCGATCGTGATGGCTGCGGCTCAGGCGGAGATCGCGAACAGCCCGCCGACGCCCACGGCGTAGAGCACGAGCACGACGAACGAGTCGACGCCCATTCCGATGATCCGTCGCTGCGGACGGAAGATCAGGCCGACGACGTACACGAGCGTCAGGAGAGCCGCGAGCGCGGTCAGGTAGATGTCGGCGCCGTTCGCGCGCGGGAGCACCGCCGATCCCGAGATCACCGTGGCCAGCAGGAACAGCACGGGCAGGAAGGCGTTGCCGCCGAAGATGTCGCTGATGGCGAGGTTGTCGTCGCCCTGACGGATGGCCTGCAGGCCGGTCGAGATCTCGGGCAGGGATGTCGCCAGGGCCAGCACCGTCGCACCGAACAGTACGCCCGACAGACCGATCTGGGAGGAGGCCGCGTCACCGGCGCGTTCCAGGACGACACCGGCGACGAGCGTGGCGAGCGCGGAGACCGAGAAGACCGTCGCGGCCTTCTTGGTGCTCATCTTCTTCTTCGCGGGCGCGGGCTTCGGGCTCGCGTCGGGGGCGCGGCCGTCCTCGTGCCACGGCAGGTGCTTTCCGGCCCGCTGCACGAGCACCAGCCCGATGATCCACAGCGCGGCGATGAGGACCACGTCGGGCGTCAGTCGCAGCACCTCCAGGCTGTCGGGCAACTGGCTGCCGGCGATGACGACCGCCAGGACCGCCACCACGACCAGCCCTTCCAACACCAGGGTGAGCGAGGCCGCACGGTAGGTGAGCGGCTTGACGCCGCGACCGCGTTTGCCGAAGGCGTCGAGGATGACGAGCACGACGGTCTGCAGGGCGATCCCGCCGAGGATGTTGCCGACGGCGACCTCGAGGTTGCCCGACATCGCGGCCGACACGGTGATGGCGATCTCGGGCAGGTTGGTCGCCACCGCGAGCACGATGAGCCCGCCCAGGGCGCTGCCCAGATGCAGCCGCGCGTCCAGAACGTCGGTCGCCTTCGAGAGCTGGATGCCGGCGACCCACACCACCGCGGCGGCGGCGACGAAGATGACGACGAGAAGGGCGAAGGGCAACGAGTCCACGCACCGATCAGACCACCGGTCGCCGTGGCATCCGATGCTCTTGCGCGGCGGATGCCGAGGGGTTAGGCGTCGTGGCTCCGTCGGGGCCCCGTTCGCCCAGGCCGTCGACGCGGCAGCGGATCGGGCGCCCCGCACGCCCTCGCGCGCTCGTGCCCGGTCAGTCGACGCTCGGGCGGATCAGGCGCAGTGTGCTCACGATCGCGGGGGGCACCAGCACGACGACGGCCACGATGATCGCGGTCACCCCGATCGGTGCGCTCTGGGGCTGTCCGCCGAAGCGCTCCACGGCCAGCCAGCTGAGGCCCCAGGCGAGGGCGAGCGCCGGAGCGACGCGCCACGAGCTGCGCCAGGCGATCGCGAGTCCGATGAGCGCCACGACGATCAGCACCGCGATGCCGATGGCATCCGCCCCCTCTTCCCACGACGGCGGGACGACGGTGGTGAGCCACGCGGCGGTGTTGGCCACGGTCGCGAGGGTCACCCATCCGAGGTGCAGGCCCGTGACGCCGTCGATGAGCACGGAGTCGACCACGCCGCCGCGCGGCTCGCGGGTGGCGACGGCGACGCGGAAGGTCCAGCCGAGAGCGGCGAGGAGCAGGACGATCACGACGACGGTGAGGAACAGCGTTCCGAAGCGGGCGGCGACCAGCCAGAGTCCGTTCAGCGTCATGGTGAGCGCGATGAGCCAGCCCAGGGCGCGCTGGCGCGGGTTCGTGCGCTGGCGGGGGAGGGCCTGCCAGATCGCGTAGACGATGAGACCGAGGTAGATGATCGACCAGATCGAGAAGGCGGGTCCCGCCGGCGCGAGGTACGATCCGTCGGTGTCGAGGGCGCCGCCCTGCTGGTCTTCGACGGCGGAATTGCCGAAGGCACCCGCCCCGATGACGGCCGCGATGAGCATGAACGACACCGCGGAGAGGACGACGATCTGGCGCGCGAGGTCTGCGCCCCGCCACTGAGCTGTTGCGTTCATACCAAGAACACTAGAAAAGCTAGGTAAATCCGTGCCTCGGGCTTGACTTTCCCGACCCCGACGTCACGTCGCCGGGCCGTCGTCCCTGCATCGGCGGCATCCGCCGATGGCGCGCCGGCGTGCGGGCCGAGCCGCGCAGCGTGTCGCCGCGTCGGCCCGCCGTCGCGCGCTCCGCCGTTGCGCGGCCCATCGCTGAGCGGCCCGTCGCTGCGCGGCCCGTCGCTGCGCGGCGGAACGGCGCCGGCTAGGCGGCGACGGCGCGAGCGGCGAACGAGCGCAGAAGCCGGGTGGGCTGCTCGACCGACGCGGTGCGCACGTGCGCCGACACCTCGTCGAACGCGTCGGCGTCGAAGTACCCGGCATCCCGGTACACGACCATGCGCTCCACGAACGCTTCGGTCGTCGGTTCGGGGTGGAACTGCGTCGCCCACAGTGCGCGCCCCGCCCGGTAGGCCTGCACCGGACAGGCCGCGTTCTCGGCCAGCAGCGTCGCCCCCGGCGGCACGCTCGCGGTGCCCTCCTTGTGCGCGGTCAGGGCCTCGAAATGCGGTTCCAGGATGCCGAACAGCTCGTCGGCGCGGCCCGCGTCGGTGAGCGAGATGTCGGCGGGGCCCGTGCCCTCGGGATGGCCGAGGGTCACTTCGCCGCCGAGGAAGCGCGTGACGACGCCGATCCCGAAGCACGTGAACAGCGCGCTCGTCCGGCCCTCGATCGCGGCGGCGGCCAATCGCTCGAGATCACTCTCGAGGCGGCGCTGCACGTCGGTCTTGTCGGGGTCGGTGACGTTGAACGGGCTGCCTCCCACGACGACCGCGGCGAACCGGTCGAGGTCGGCCGGGAGCGGCTCGCGCACGAGGTCATGGTGCACGAGCTCGTCGTCGCGCACCCCCAGCCCGTCGCGGAACGACGCCCACTCCGCCACCGCCGCGACCCGCTGAGGGCGCGCGCAGACGTACAGGAGGGGGGCGGTCACTCAGGGATTCTATGCGGGCCGCGCCGACACGACGCAGGTCTGGACATGCGCCGAAATCATTCCCGGGGAAACGGACCCGCGCATTCTCGAACGAGGGAACGACATTCGGGTCTCGCATCGCGCGGCCCCCGCATTCACGCGCAGGAATCGAGGTTCACGCACGCCGACGGGAACGGACGGATGCGGTGCGCCGTGCACCCGGCGTCCCTCAGCGGGAGGAACGAGCGGTGCGACCGCGCACGATCCCGACGAAGGTCTCGACGTCGTCGGTGGTGTTCTCGCGCAGCCACGCCAGGGCGACCGTGGAGCGCGGGCCATCGGCGAGGACGCGGTAGTCGACGTCGCGGCGCTGATGAGCACGGGCGAGCGACATCGGAACGATCACGACGCCGACGCCCGCGGCCACCGTCGCGATGGCCTCAGCGGTGTCGGCCGGGGGCGCGAACGCCGGGGCCACGGCATCCGGAACCTCGGTGTGCAGCACGTCGTCGGCGGGGACGATCACGATCTCGCCGGCCAGGTCGGCGAGGGTGAGCTCATCGGCTGCGAGGAGGTGCGACTCGGTGGCCGTCACCACCACGGGGAGTTCTTCGTACAGCTCGATGACGTGGACGTCGTCGGATGCCGCGAGGGGAAGCCGCACCAGGGCGGCGTCGACGTCGCCGAGCGCCTCCCGCTGCGCGGCGACGGGGATCTCGCGGAGCTCCAGCGACACATGCGGCAGGCGCTCGCGCCAGACGCCGATCCATTTGCCGGGCGTCGCCCCCGGGACGGCGCCGAGGCGGAATTCGCGCGGCTCGGGGGGAGGCGTCGGCGCGGCGCGGCGCGGGGTCTTCGGCGCGGGGCGCGGCCGTCCCTTCGACGCCGCACGAGCGGGCCCCCCTCGTCGCGATGCGCCGCCGCGACCGCGGGAGCCCGAACCGTTCACCATGGTCCCAGGCTAGCCGCGCCGCTAACGTGGGGGGATGACCGGCGTCCTGGCACTCGTCTTCGCGGGGCTCGCTGCCCTGCTGCACGTCTACATCTTCGTGCTCGAGAGCCTGCGGTGGACGCGGCCCCGGACGTGGAAGGTGTTCGGCATCGCCGATCAGCGCGCCGCCGAGATCACGAAGCCGATGGCCTACAACCAGGGTTTCTACAATCTGTTCCTCGCGATCGGCGCCGCCGTGGGCGTGGTGCTGTGGATGGTGAACGGCACGGGCGACGTCGCGGGGCGGACGCTGTTGATCTTCTCGCTCGGCTCGATGCTCGCAGCCGCGCTCGTGCTCGTCACCTCGGGGCGGAAGTATCTCCGCCCCGCCGCCATCCAGGGGACGCTCCCGCTCCTGGGACTCGTGCTGACGATCCTCGCCTGACCGGCCGGCCATCACACGCCCCCGGCGGCGCGCCGGCATCCCGCCCGGGGAAAACGAAGACCCGCACGCTCCGTGGAGTCGTGCGGGTCGATGAATGCCCCCTCGGCGGGGTCAGGCCGCGAGGCGCAGGCCCCGGCGATCGGTCGCGACGGCTTCGCCGTCGTTGATGATCTCGTCGTCGCCGATGAGCGACCCCACCGCGATCCGCGCGTTGTGGCCGACCTGGGTGCGGACGCCGATGTGCGCTCCGGCGCCGATGACCGCTCCCGCACAGATGTGCGCGTGCGGTTCGATGCGGGCCTCCGGGCCGATGACGGCGTCGGATTCGATCCATGCGCCGCGACCCACTCGAACACCGGCCGCGATCTGAACGCCGGGTTCGACGTAAGCGCCGTTCTCCACGAGCGCCGACGGGTGGACCTTCGCGCCGTGCGCGACGAGTCCTCGACCATTGACGTGCTTGCGATAACGCAGCGTCTCGCCGTGGTCGTTCTCGATGTCGATGTAGTTCTTTCCCACGATCCCCTCCGGTCGGCCTTCGGGTGTGCCGACATGTCTGACAACGGGTGGGGAATGCTCTTCATTCCCTCGAATGGTTCTTCGTCGCCCCTCCCGCTATCGGTTTCCTCGATATCGAGAGATCGTCCGCGGGCCGTCGTCCGGCGTTGTGTTGTCCCCTTGTTCTCGCATGTCGAACCGACAGCTGCGGCCGGGTTGACAGCGGCCTGCGGGAGCGTCGGTTTTCGAGCGGATGCCGTGGCGCGGGCGCATGCTGCGGACCCGCCCGGTGCGAGGCGGATCCGCGGGCAGCCGGGCGCGCGACACGGGCGGGAGATCCGGACTCGCGTGGTGCGAGGCGGGCCCGCGGTGCGTCGCCGCGCGTGAGGCGGACTCCCGTGGTGCGGGGCGGGCCGCGGTCAGCCGGGTTGGCAGGTGGGGCACCAGAACACGTTGCGCTCGCTGGTGTCCGTCGCCCCCAGGGTCGTGGCGCGGATCGGGGTCCCGCAGCGCCGGCAGGGCGCGCCCTCTCGCCCGTAGACCCAGAAGCGGCGACCGGGCCTGCTGTCGCCGGTGAACGTGCGCTCCGGGCGCGGCAGATTCGCTCGGATCATGCGCTCGCCGAGGGCGATCGTGGCGCGGGCGTCGATCTGCGTCGCGGGGGTCGTGGGGGCGATTCCCCGCACGAAGAGGAGCTCGTTGGCGTAAACGTTGCCGAAGCCCGCCACGTTGCGCTGATCGAGCAGGGCGACATGGGCGGCCCTGTCGTCGACCGCGACCCGTCGCACCGCCTCCGCCTCGTCCCAGTCGTCCGCGAGCAGGTCGGGGCCCAGGTGCCCGATCACGGTGTGCTCGTCGGCGGTGCGCAGCACCTCGACCATGGCGAGGTCGAAGCCGACGGCATTCACGCCCTCGACCCCGACGATCGCGCGGGCCTTGAACGCGGGGCGTCGCCATCGCTCGCCGGGACGGTCGAGGTCCCAGCGGCCCTCCATCTTGAGGTGCGAGTGCAGGGTGTACCCGCCGATGCGGTGGAGCAGATGCTTGCCGCGGGCGGCGACCTCGTGAACGGTCTCGCCGCGCAGGTCGGCGGTGGCGCTGCCGGGCACGCGGATGTCGAAGCGCGTGACGACCTTGCCCGCCAGAGCGGCGTTGAGCTTCGCGGCGGCGCGGTAGACGGTATCGCCCTCAGGCACGGGCGGCCTCTCGCAGGGTGTCGCCCGCGGTGAGCTTGCGCAGCGTCAGGCCCTTCGGCGACTCCACGAACCCCGCCTCGCGGAGGGCGCGCCCGACGGCCGTGCCGTAGACGAACTCGCCGTTCACCTGTTCCACCGTCAGCGTGTCGAGCCGCCTCTTCCGCGCCGTCTCCGCGAGATGGCGGGCAGCGGCCTGTAGCGACGCCTCGTCATCGGTGAAGGCCAGGGCGCTGCGCCCCCCGCGCTCGAGGTACAGCGTCAGCTCGCCGTCGACGAGCACGACCAGCCCTCCGGCCTTGCGTCCGGGCCGGTGCGTGACCCCTTCGATCGCGGGCCAGCCGAGCGCGGCGCCGTAGGGGTTGGCGGGGTCGGTCGCCGCGAGCGTGACGGTCCGCAGCGGTGGGGGATCGGCGACCGCGGCGAACTCGCGCAGGCGATCGACGGTCGCGGATGCCGCGAATTGCGCGGCGCCCAACTTCTCAATGACGTAGCCGCGTCGGCAGTGTCCGGCCTCCTCGAACCCGGCGAGAATGCGGTAGACCTGTGCGAACCCGCCCGGCACCCCCTCCGACTGGACGGCGCCGCGGGTGACGACGCCGTATCGGTCGAGAAGGAGGCTCGCGGTCGCGGTCGCGCGCGCCGCGGCATCCGGTTCGCGCTCGGGCAGGAGCGACCAGCGTCCGCCGAGCGAGGGCGGACGCGGAGCCGAGGTCGCGCGGGGCATGGCCGCGCCGCGGTACATCCGGGCTCGCGGAGCCCGCCGTGCGACGCGGTGCGACTGCCCTCCGCCACTGAGCAGGGTGCGCACGGGAGCGAAGGTGTCGTTCGTCACGCGCCCCGCCCAGGTGAGCGCCCAGAGGGCGTCGTTGACGGACTGCTCGTTCTCGGCGCCGGCCAGCTGCTTCAGCTGCGCCGCGAAGTACGCTCCGCCCCCGGTGAGCGCCGCGAGCAGCCGCGCCTCGAGCGAGTCGGGGGCGGGGTCGTCGGCGTCATCCGGATCTTGCAGGGTGAAGGGCGCAGCCTCCGCCGGATGCAGGGCGATCCACCCGTCGCGGCCCGGCAGGGTGCCGTGGCCCGACCAGACGACCTCTCCCGTGGCGGTCAGCTCGTCGAGCAGGGCGGGGGTGTAGTCGGCGACGCGCGAGGGGAGCACGAGCGACTCCCACGCGCTCGCGGGGATGGGAACCCCCGCCAGCTGCTCGACGACGGCCAAGACGCCGTCGATGCCCTCGAGCGGTCGACCGAGGTGCTGCCACACGGGCAGGAACCGCGCATAGGCGGCGGGCGGCACGGGCTCGACGCTGCCCCGGATCGCGGCGAGGGAGCGCATGCGCAGCCGCCGCAGCACCTCGACGTCGCACCACTCGGTGTCGTCGCCGCGCGACCCGCCGCCGGTCCCTGAGCCCGTCGAAGGGTCCGGGAGGAAGAACCCGCTCGACAGGCGCCCCTGCGATTCGAGGCGCTGCAGAGTGAGACGCGCGACCGCGACCCCCACTCCGAGGCGCTCGGCCACGGCATCCGTCGTGAACGGGGCGTGCGTGCGGGCGTAGCGGGCCACGAGGTCGCCGAGCGGATCGGCGAGCGGTTCGAGGAAGGCGTTCGGGATGCCGACGGGCAGCGCCGCGCCCAGCGCGTCGCGCAGACGGCCGGCGTCTTCGATGCCCGCCACGCGCGCGACACCGGCGATCGTCACGCGGATGGCGCGACGATCGTCGACGAGCGTCGCGAGGTGCTGTTCCGCCTCGGCGACGGCGTCCCCCTCACTGTCGAGACGGGCCGCCACCTCGGCCGCCTCGAGGGGGCCCAGGATGCGCAGCAGGTCGGCGACCCCCTCCACTCCCCGAGCGCGACGGTCGGGGTCGAGGCGTTGCGCTTCGCGCTCGAACTGCGCGATCACCTCGGGGTCGAGCAGCTCGCGCATCTCGACCTTGCCCAGCAGCTCGCTCAGCAGGGCCGGATCGACCGAGAGTGCGGCGGCTCGACGCTCGGCCAGGGGGGAGTCGCCCTCGTACATGAAGGCGCCCACGTAGCCGAACAGCAGATCGCGGGCGTACGGCGAGGGCTGCGAGGTCGTGATCTCGACGAGGCGGATCCTCCGCTCGCCGATCTGCCGGGTGAGGCGCAACAGGGCGGGCAGGTCGTAGACGTCTTGGAGGACTTCGCGCAGCGTCTCGAGGATGATCGGGAAGCTGGGATGCCGCTTCGCCACCTCGAGCAGCTGAGCGGAGCGCTGCCGCTGCTGCCAGAGGGGGGAGCGGCGATTGGGGTTGAGTCGGGGGAGCAGCAGGGCACGAGCGGCGCATTCGCGGAACCGCGAGGCGAACAGCGCCGAGCCGCCGACCTCGTCGGTCACGATCTGCTCGAGCTCGTCGGGCTCGAAGACGAAGAGGTCGGCGCCGGGCGGTTCGGCCGCGGCATCCGGAACGCGCGCGATGATGCCGTCGTCGCTCGCCACAGCGGCGCCCTCGACGCCGAGCCGTTCGCGGATACGCGCGTTGACGGCCAGGGCCCAGGGCGAGTGCACCTGCATGCCGTACGGGGAATGGAGGATGATGCGCCAGTCGCCGACCTCGTCGCGGCTGCGCTCGACCGTGAGCGTCTTGTCGGTGGGAAGGCTCCCCGTGGCCTCGCGCTGCTCGGCCAGGTAGGCGAGGAGGTTGGTGATGGCGTTGTCGTCGAGTCCGGATTCGCGCAGCCGCTCCTCGGCCTTGGAGCGGTCGACTCCGGCGATGTCTCGCGAGAACTTCCCCAGCGCCTCGCCGAGTTCGGCGGGGCGCCCGATGCCGTCACCGTGCCAGAACGGGAGCTTTCCGGGTTGTCCGAACGCCGGGACGACGTTCACGCGGTCGTGGGTGATCTCCACGATGCGCCAACTGGTCGTGCCGAGGGTGAACACGTCGTTGACCCGCGACTCGTAGACCATCTCTTCGTCGAGCTCGCCCACGCGGGCGTTCTGCGATTCTCCGGCGACGAAGACGCCGAACAGGCCACGGTCGGGGATGGTGCCACCGCTGGTCACGGCGACGCGCTGGGCGCCCGGGCGCCCCGTCAGCGTTCCGGCATCGCGGTCCCACACCAACCGGGGACGCAGCTCGGCGAACTCGTCGGAGGGGTAGCGGCCGGCGAGGAGGTCGAGCGTCGCCTCGTAGGCCGACCGGGGGAGGGACCGGAACGGTGCGCTGCGCTTGACCGTGTCGAACCATTCCTCGACGTCGATCGATCCCAGGGCCGAGGCGGCGACGGTCTGCTGCGCGAGGATGTCGAGCGGGTTCTGGGGCACGGAGATGGCCTCGATGCGCCCGCCCAGCATGCGTTCCGTGACCACGGCCGTGTGCAGCACGTCGCTGCGGTGCTTCGGGAAGAGGGCGGCGCGGCTCACCTCGCCGACCTGGTGGCCCGCGCGCCCGACGCGCTGGAGCCCGGATGCCGCGCTCGGCGGCGACTCGACCTGGATGACGAGGTCGACCGAGCCCATGTCGATCCCGAGCTCGAGACTGCTCGTGGCCACCACGCAGCGCAATGCGCCCGACTTGAGCTCGTCTTCGACCTGGGCCCGCTGTTCCTTCGAGACCGAACCGTGGTGAGCCTTCGCGAGGATCGCGGACACCCCGGCGGACGAACCCGCCTGCGCCATCTGGACCGCCGGCACGGTCGGCTCGGGCACGTCGATGCCCTGGCGCTCGGCGTAGATCTCGTTCAGTCGTCCGGTCAGCCTCTCGGCGAGCCGACGGGAGTTCGCGAACACGATGGTCGATCGCCGCTCCAGGATGCGATCGACGATGGCCTCCTCGACGTGGGGCCAGACCGACCCCGCCATCTCGGTGCTCTCGGGGCGCTCGGAGAACCACTCGCCCTCGCCGGCGTCGTCGGGCGCAGGGGATCCCGGCGGCGGAGGCGGGTTCAGCATGTCGTCGACGGGCACGACGACCGAGAGGTCGAAGGCCTTCGTGGCCTTCGGTGCCACGATGTCGACGGGCTGCGCTCCGCCGAGGAACCGCGCCACCTCGTCGATCGGCCGCACCGTGGCCGACAGACCGATGCGCTGGGCGGGCGCATCGAGGAGGGCGTCGAGACGCTCGAGGCTCACCGCGAGATGCGCACCACGCTTGGTGGCGGCGACCGCGTGCACCTCGTCGATGATGACCGTGTGCACGCCGCGCAGGGTCTCGGCCGCCTGGCTCGTGAGCATCAGGTAGAGCGACTCGGGGGTGGTGATGAGGATGTCGGGCGGATCGGTGACGAGCTTCCGGCGGTCGCTCGAGCTGGTGTCGCCCGATCGCACGCCCACGCTCACGGCCGGGACGTCGATGCCGAGCCGTCGTGCCGACTGGCCGATGCCGACCAGGGGAGAGCGGAGGTTGCGCTCCACGTCGACGCCCAGCGCCTTCAGGGGAGAGATGTACAGGACGCGGGTGTTCGTCGCCGGGGTCTTGGCGGCGGTCTTCCTGCCCCGGCGCGCGGGCGCGGCATCCGCAGCCTCGGGGGCCTTCTCACGGAAGATCCGGTCGATCGCGAAAAGGAAGGCCGAGAGGGTCTTGCCCGAACCGGTCGGGGCGACGACGAGCGCATTGCGACCGGACGACACGGATTCCCACGCGCCCTTCTGCGCGTTGGTGGGCGCGGAGAAGGCGCCCCGGAACCAGTCCTGCGTCGCAGGACCGAATTTCTCGAGCACGTCGGCCATGCCGACATCCTCTCCCGGACCTCCGACATCGGCTCGGGCTTGACGTTCGCTGGTCGCGGAACAGCGGCATCTCGTCACACCGAGCCGTGAGAGCGGACGAGGAGCGAGACCGTCAGGGATCGGGCGCGGGGGCAGGAGATCTCGGAACAGGCGCGCGGCCTCGGCGCCCAGCCGCCCGCCTCATGGCGCGTTCTCGGACAGGCGCCCGTCGTCCACCCGCAGCCGGAGGTCGAGGCCGAGGCGCGAGAGGAACGCGTCGTCGTGGCTGACCACGAGGACGGCGCCCCGGTAGGCCTGGAGCGCCGCCACGAGCTGATCGACCGTGTCGAGGTCGAGATTATTGGTCGGCTCATCGAGCACGAGCAGCTGCGGCGGGGGATCCGCGAGGAGCAGCCGCGCGAGCGCGACGCGGAAGCGCTCGCCGCCGGACAGCGACCCCACGGGTCGACCGACGGCATCCCCGCGCACGAGGAACCGTGCCAGTCGATCGCGCACGAGCGCCACCGGAACGCGCGGCGCCGCCGCGCACACGGTGTCGAGGACGGATGCCGCGTCGTCCAGGCCGTCGAGACGCTGCGGCAGATAGCCGATGTGCTCGACGCTCGCTCGCGCGCGGATCGGCCCTGCGGGGTCCACGTCGCCCACGAGGATCTCCAGCAGCGTCGTCTTGCCGATGCCGTTGCGACCCACCAGGGCGACGCGCTCGCGACCCGTGACGATCCACTCGCGTTCGCCGTCGCCGAGGGACAGGATCCGTCTCCCGGCCGCGTTGCCCGGATCGGGCAGGTCGATGCGCACCACGTCGTCGTCGCGCACCCGGGCCGACGCCTCGTTCAGCGCCGCGCGCGCGGCATCCTCCTTGCCCTTCATCTCCGTGCTCAGCCGCCCGGCGCTCACCTGCGCCGCGTTCGCCCGTCCTCCCGCGATGATCTTGGGGACGCGTTTCTCGACCTGCGCCTTGTGCGCGACGCGCGATCGGGTGGCGAGCTTGTCGTACGACTCGATGCGCTGGCGACGCTCGCGACGCAGGGACTGGGCCGCGTCGCGCTCGGCGCGCACGGCGGCCTCCTGTTCCGCGTCGCGCTGCGCACGCCACGCGCTGTAGGGGCCGCCGACGACGCTCAGGGTGCGGCCGTAGAGCTCGGCCGTGGCATCCATGCGCTCGAGCAGGCCGACGTCGTGACTGACGACGATCAGCGTGCCGGGCCAGCTCTCGACGAGCTCGCTCACGCGCGCCCGGGCGTCGCGGTCGAGGTCGTTGGTCGGTTCGTCGAGGAGCGTGATGTCGGCCGCGCGGGCGCGGAGCCCGACGAGCGCGGTGAGCATCGTCTCCCCTCCCGAGAGCTCCCCGACCGTGCGGTCCAGGGCATCGGATGCCAGACCTGCCTCGGCGAGCAGGGTGTGGGCGCGGGCCTCGACATCCCAGTCGTCGCCGACCGCGTCGAAGTGGTGCGGTGCCACGTCGCCCGACTCGATGGCGCGAAGGGCGGTGAGCGCCGTCTCGACGCCGAGGAGTGCCGAGACGGGCCGGTGCGGATCCGCCGCCGGACGCTGCGGGAGCATGACGACGTCACCGGATGCCGAGACCGTGCCGGACGTGGGGGTGAGGTGCCCCGCGGCCACGCGCAGGAGCGTGGACTTGCCGGCTCCGTTTCGGCCGACGAGACCGGTGCGCCCCCGGCCGAGGGCGCCGGAGACCTCGTCGAGGGCGACGGTTCCGTCGGGCCACACGAGGCGGACGCGGTCGAGAACGAGAGAAGGGGAGAGAGCTGACATGACGGGACTCCGGGGACGCGGGATGCGCGGACACCGGACCCGTCCGCGTCAGCGGAGGGCGGCCGAGAAAACGGCGGGTCGACGGGTCAGCGCGCGGACAGGGGCGCGGAAGCGTCGACGTTCTTCACCGGAGGAGACCTCGTTCTCGGGGACAGGAATATCCACCGTAACCGCAGACCGGTCGTGGGGGAACCCCCGGCCGCATCGAGGGAGGGCGCCACGACATCCGTGAGCGTGGGCATGGCCGCCGGTGCGCGAGGTCGCACCGGCGTCACGGCTCACCCGGTGCTCGGCGACGCGAGCGCGAGTCGCGCGTCGAGGAACGCCCGTACGTCGTCGAGCTCGTCCTGCGAGATCGAGTGGGTGAGACCCGGGTAGACACGGCCGCTGAGCTCGCTGTGGACGGGGAGCCACTGCGCCGTCGCGTCGACGAGGGCCGCGGGGATGACGTCGTCCGCCGCTCCGCGTCCCCAGAACACCGGGGGTCGACGCGCGGCGAGGACGGCGTCTCCCGGGAGCTCCCCGCCCGCGGCGTACCCCGCGAGGACGACCGCGAAGGAGACGGCGTCGGGATCGGCGCGCAGCGTCTGCAGGGCCACCGCGCCGCCCTGCGAGAACCCGAGCAGGCCCACGGGCGCCGCGCCCACGGCATCCCGGACCCAGGCGAGCACCGCGCGCGCGGCCAGGGTGACGGCGTCGGGGTCGCGACCGTCGAGGCCCTCGATCGGGTACCACGACGCGCCCGGCATGGGCCACGGCGGCGCGAGGGGCGCCCGCACGCTCGCGACCACGAACCGTTCGGGCAGGTACGGCGCGAGACCGAACAGGTCGTGCTCGTCGGAGCCGTAGCCGTGGAGCAGGAGGAGCACCGGCCGGTCGCCGCGCTCGCTCGGGGGGACGGACCACCGCACGACGGACGGGTCGAGGGAGGGATGCGCACTCATGCCGCCATTGTGGCAAAGGCCTCCGACACGGCGGCATGCGCGAGGGGTGGCGCGGGCGAGGACCCGGGAGCCGTCGCGCGCGGACCGCCCCGGACGATCGCCCGGCGACCGCGCCGGCATCGGAAACGCGGCATCCGGAGCAGACGTTGATATACAGGGAGCATGCCCGTGCGCACCCCCGACCCCGAACCCGGCGACAACGGCGACGAGCGCGAACCGCTCTCCGCCTCGTTCTCAGGCGCGCAGGGAGGTCCCCACCCCAATCCGGGCTGGCTGAGCGAGGTCGAGCTCGCGGAGGCGCGTCGACGCCTGCCGATGCTCTACGTCGAGGCGCTCCCGGTGCGCACCGACGGCATGGGCGCGGTGACGCAGGTCGGTATCCTGCTGCGGGCGACGCCGCTCGGCGAGATGACCCGCACGTTGGTGTCGGGCCGCGTGCGCTACGGCGAGACGGTGCGCGACGCGCTCTTCCGCCACCTCGAGAACGACCTCGGACCGATGGCGTTCCCCCTGCTGCCTCCGCAGCCCACCCCGTTCACGGTGGCGGAGTACTTCCCGCTCCCGGGCGTGAGCGCCTTCCACGACGACCGGCAGCACGCCGTGTCCCTCGCGTACGTCGTGCCCGTCACCGGCACGTGCGAACCGCGCCAGGACGCGCTCGAGGTCACGTGGCTGTCGCCGCAGGAGGCGGCATCCGACGCGCTCTCCGACGAGATGGAGGGCGGTCGCGGCACGCTCATCCGGCTCGCGCTGGCCTCGGTGGGCGCCCTGCGCTGACCTTTCCTCCCCAGCGGCGGGTCGCCCGGAGGTTCTCCACCGCCCATTGCCCGGCGTCGGAGGCTCTGCCTAGGGTCGGAGGATGCCGGATTCTCCCCTGGAACCCCTGACCCTGCCCCGCGACCTCGACGGCTGGCGCGCCTTCGCCCATGAGCGCCCGCGCACTCTTCTCGATCGGGTGGCCGAGATCGACGCGCGACTCGTCGCCGAGGCCGAAATGACGCTGCGGGAGCGTCTCGCGCTCTGGAACGAGGCGGATCTCGCGCTCGCCGAGGCCGCGGCGCCCTCCCATCTCCTCAGCGAGTCGCACCCCGATGCCGGTGTCCGCGACGCCGCCGAGAAGCAGGCGCAGGCCGTGGATGCCGTGCAGTCGCGCCGCCTCCTCGATCGCGGGCTGTGGAGCGTCTTCGCCGAGGCCGACCCCGACGGGCTCGACGCCGACGAGCAGCGCTTCCTCGAGCACGTGCGGCGCGACTTCCGTCGCGGGGGCGTCGACCTCGCGGATGCCGACCGAGAGCGCGTGCGGGAGCTGACCGATCGCGACACCGAGCTGTCGCTGACGTTCTCGCGCAACATCCGCGAAGGCCGCCGCGAGATCAAGGTCCCGGCGTCGGCGCTCGACGGCCTGCCCGACGACTTCCTCGCGGAGCACCCCGCCGACGACGAGGGGATGGTCACGCTCACCACCGAGTACACCGATCTCATGCCCGTGCGCGAGTATGCGCGCGACCGGTCGGTGCGCCACGCGCTGGTGGGCGCGTACAACGACCTCGCGTGGCCCGGCAACGAGCCCGTGTTGGCCGAGCTGCTCGCCGTCCGTGCCGAGCGGGCCCGGATCCTCGGATACGGCGACTGGGCCGATTACGAGACCGAGACGCGCATGATCGGCTCGAGCGCCGCGGTCGCCGCGTTCCTCGAACGGGTCGCGGAGGCGGCGGCCCCGGCGGCGACCGCCGAGTACGAGCGCGTCCTCGCCCGCCTGCGCCGCGACGACCCCGCCGCCGACGCCGTCACGATCGCGGACTTCTGGTACGTCCTCAGCGCGCTCAAGCGCGAGGAGTACGACGTCGACGCGCAGCTGGTGCGATCGTACTTCCGCTTCGACCGCGTGCTCGACGGGGTGCTCGCCACCACCGGGCGCCTGCTCGACGTGGAGTACGTGCCCGTCGAGGCTCCCTCGTGGCACGACGACGTGCGCACGTACGACGTCGTCCGCGCGGGCGAGCGACTCGGTCGCATCCACCTCGATCTCCACCCCCGCGAGGGAAAGTACAACCACGCCGCATGCTTCGGACTCGCCTCCGGCATCGCGGGACGCGCGCTGCCGGAATCGGTCCTGCTGTGCAACTTCTCGCGCGGACTGCTCGAGCACGACGAGGTCGTGACCTTCTTCCATGAATTCGGTCATCTCGTGCACGACATCCTCGGCGGCCACCAGAAATGGGCGCGGTGGACGGGGGTCGCCACCGAGTGGGACTTCGTCGAGGCGCCCAGCCAGCTGCTCGAGGAATGGGCGTGGGACGCCGAGGCGCTCGCCGCCTTCGCCGTGAACGACCAGGGCGAGTCCATCCCCGCCGACCTCGTCGCGCGCATGCGCACGGCCGACGCCTTCGGGCGCGGTCTCGAGGTGACCAGGCAGCTCGGGCACGCGACGACCTCGTACCGCCTGCACGTCGATCGGCCCGCCGACCTGCAGTCCGCGGTCGACGGCTACTACCGCGCCGCGAGTCCGGTGACCCCGCTCGACGGCTCGCACTCGTATGCCGGGTTCGGTCACCTGACGGGCTACGGGGCCTGCTATTACACCTACCAGTGGAGCCTCGTCATCGCGCGCGATCTGCTGTCGGCGTTCGGCGACGACCTCTTCGACGTCGACACGGCGACGCGTTACCGTCGCGAGATCCTCGAGCCCGGCGGCACGCGCGACGCGCGCGAGCTCGTGGAGGCCTTCCTCGGACGCGAGAGCACGTTCGACGCCTACCGCGACTGGCTCGCGGGGGCCTGAGACGACGAGGGCCGCGGCATCGGCGATCCGGATGCCGCGGCCCTCGCTCCCGCGTCGATCCCGCCCGCGACGGGTGTCGATGCGTCAGATCACGCGGTCGTCTCGCGCGCGATCGCGGCGACGAAGGCGTCGATGTCGTCTTCGGTCGTGTCGAAGGAGCACATCCAGCGCACCTCGCGGCGCATCTCGTCCCAGTCGTAGAACCGGAAGCTCGCGCGCAGGCGATCGGCCACTCCGACCGGCAGGGTCGCGAACACGCCGTTGGCCTGCGTGGGCTGCGTGAATTCGACGCCCTGGATCGAGCCGTCGGCGAGACCCGCCTCGACGCCCGCGCGCAGGCGCTGCGCCATCGCGTTGGAGTGCCGGGCGTTACGCAGCCACAGGTCGCCGTCGAGAAGGGCGACGAGCTGAGCCGAGACGAAGCGCATCTTGCTCGAAAGTTGCATGTCGAGCTTTCGGAGGTACGTCAGACCGGTCGAGGCTTCGGGGTCGAGCACGACGATGGCCTCGCCGATCATGGCGCCGTTCTTCGTTCCGCCGAAGCTCAGCACGTCGACCCCCGCGTCACGGGTGAAGGCGCGCAGCGGCACGTCGAGGGCGGCGGCGGCGTTCGCGATGCGCGCGCCGTCCATGTGCAGCCGCATGCCGTGCCCGTGCGCGTGCGCCGCGAGCTCGCGGATCTCGTCGACGCTGTAGAGGGTGCCCAGCTCGGTCGACTGCGTGATCGAGACCACCAGCGGCTGTGCACGGTGCTCATCACCCCAGCCCCAGGCCTCGCGGTCGACGAGCTCGGGTGTGAGCTTGCCGTCGTCGGTGGGGACCGTGAGCAGCTTGATGCCGCCCACGCGCTCGGGCGCTCCGCCTTCGTCGACGTTGATGTGCGCGGTGGATGCCGAGATCACGGCGCCCCAGCGGGGGAGCATCGACTGCAGCCCGACGACGTTGGCGCCCGTGCCGTTGAAGACGGGGTACGCCTCGACGCCGTCGCCCAGCAGCGAGACGAACAGCTCCTGCAGACGCGCGGTGTAGACGTCTTCGCCGTACGCGACCTGGTGGCCTTCGTTGGCCGTCGCGATCGCGGCGAGCACGTCGGGGTGGATGCCGGAATAGTTGTCGGACGCGAAGCCGCGCACCGACGTGTCGTGGAGGGAAGTCACCCCTCCAGCGTAACTTTTCCCGGCTCCTCCCCAGGGGGGATCGCTCCACGGATGTCCGCACACCGCGTCGGGGTGTCGGCGGTCCCGACCACAATGGAGGCATGCGGTTGGACCCCGAAGCACTCAGCATCGCCGGCGAGATGTTCTCGGCATCCGCGATGATGCGCGCCGACCGCCTGCTCGTCTACGGTTCGGTCGAGGTGGGCGACGCCCGATCCGTCAGCGGCGTGCTGGTCGTCACGGCGCAGTCCTTCGGGGCGTCGGGGTACGAACACCTCGAGCTCCGCGTCCCCGACGATCTGTCCCGCCTGTCGGGCTGGTGCTCGTGCGGGCGCGGCCCCGAGTGCGAGCACTCGTGCGCGGCGGCTCTCGTGCTGTTCGACCGCCTCATCTCGGCGGGGCGCCCGCCCCGCGCCGAGTGGCAGCGCTCGCTCGACGAACTGTTCGCCGCCGCCCCGGTCGTCGACGACGAGGCCCCTTTCGATCTCTGCCTGTTCCTCTCCATCCGTCGCGGCGGCGGGCGCGGGTACGGAACGGCGCTCACCCTCAGCGCGCGGCCGGGGGTCCGGGGCTCCCGCGGCACGTGGATCAAGGGCCGGGCCGGCTGGTCGGCCCTCGCGGCCCTTCCAGCTGATCCGCGGGCACGCGCCGCGCTCGACAGCCTGGGGCGATTGGGGCGCTTCAGCGCCGGCGCGTACCTCTCCGACGAGTGGATGCCGCTCTCCGCGGTCCCGCCCCACTCGCTGTGGCTGCAGTTGGAGGCGGTCGTCGCCGCCGGGGTCCCGCTCGTGTCGGGTGCCGGTGTCCATCACCCGGTCCGCGTCGTCGACGAGCCCGTGACCGCGGCGGTGTCGCTCGACCGTCGCGGCTCCACCCTGCACGTGCGCGGGACGGTGGAGGGCGTCGACGTCGAGACGGCCGCCCTGCCCTCCTGGGTGGTGGGCGACCCCGCCGTGGCCGTGGCCTTCGTCGCCGACCGCGACGGCGACGACGAGCGGATCACGCTCGCGCGGCTGGCGACACCCGCATCGGGACCGGTCCGCGGGCTGCTCGCCCGATCGAGTGCGCTCACGGTCGACGAGCGCGGATCCGAGACCTTCCTGCACGACTACCTCCCGCGGCTGCAGCTCGACGCGCCGGTGGTGTCGCCGCGGGGCACGGTCGAGGTTCCTCCGGCGCCGCGCCCCGTGCTCGAGGTGACCGTCGAGCATCTCGAGGGGTCCACGTCGCTCGCGACGCGGTGGGACCGCTCATCGACGCAGGGCCGTCGGCACGACGAGCACGAGGGCGCCGTGTGGCGCGCGGTCTCCGCCCTCGCCGATGAACTTCGGATCGACATCCCCGCGCCCTTCACGACGGGGACCGCGCCGGCCCGCGCGATGGCGCCCGCGACGGCGGCCGTGTTCGCCGGCGAGATGCTGCCGCAGCTGAGGGCCCTCGCGTCCGTCCGCGTGGAGGTGCGCGGCGACGACCCCGAGTACCGCGCATCGGCCCAGGCTCCCGTGGTGCAGCTCAGCACCGGCCCCGACGACGGCAGCGACTGGTTCGACCTGAACGCCCGGGTGACCGTGGGCGACGTCGAGGTCGACTTCACCGCCCTCTACACCGCCCTGGCGCTCGGCGACCGGGTTCTCTTCCTGGGCGACGGGGAGTACGTCCGGCTCGACAGTCCGGAATTCGATCGCCTCCGGTCCGTCATCGACGAGGCCCGGACCCTCGCCGATCGGCCGGGCGACGAGCTGACGATCAACCGCTACAACGTCGGGCTGTGGGACGACCTGTCCGAGCTCGGCATGCTCGCCGTCCACGAAGCCGAGTGGTGGCTGCGCGTGCGGGGGCTGACCGACGAGGCGTCCCTCACCCGGATCGAGCCCCCGGAGGGCCTGCGGGCGACCCTCCGCGACTACCAGCGCTCGGGCCTCGACTGGCTCCACTTCCTGCGCACCCAGGGGCTCGGCGGCATCCTCGCCGACGACATGGGACTGGGCAAGACGGTGCAGGCGATCGCGATGATGGAAGCGGCGCGTGCCGACGACCCGACGCTTCCGCCCTTCCTGATCGTCGCGCCGACGAGCGTCGTGGGCAACTGGGCACGGGAGTGCGCGACCTTCGCGCCCGACCTCGAGGTCCGAACGATCGCCGCCACACGGGCGCGGCGTGCGAACAGCATCGCCGAGGCCGCGGCCGGGGCGCACGTCGTCGTCACCAGCTACGCCCTGTTCCGTCTCGAGCAGGAGCAGTACGCCGAGGTCGCCTGGTCGGGACTCGTGCTCGACGAGGCGCAGCAGATCAAGAACCCGTCGTCTCGCGGATACCGGGCGGCCCGGGCCCTCGCGGTGCCCTTCACGCTCGTCATCACCGGCACGCCGATGGAGAACAACCTCCTCGAGCTGTGGGCGCTCATGTCGCTCGTGGCGCCGGGACTGCTCGGAACCCGCGAGTCCTTCACCGAGCTGTACCGCACGCCCATCGAGAAGGGCGCCGATGCCGAACGGCTCGATCTCCTGCGCCGGCGTATCCGGCCGTTCCTGCTCCGGCGGACCAAAGACCTCGTCGCCGCTGAACTCCCGCCCAAGCAGGAGACCATCATCGAGGTGGCCCTTCACCCCGCGCACCGCAAGCTCTACGATCGGCGGTTCCACCGCGAGCGTCAGCGCCTGCTGGGGCTGCTCGACGACGACGCCGAGGGCAACCGGTTCGCGATCTTCCGCTCCCTCACGATGCTGCGGCAGCTGGCGCTCGACCCCGCGCTCGTCGACGAGGGCGACGCGCCCTCGGCGAAGCTCGACGCGCTCGAAGACCTGCTGGTCGAGGCGGAGGCGGAGGGGCATCGCGTGCTCGTGCTGAGCCAGTTCACGCGGTTCCTTCGAGCGGCTCGCCAGCGCTGCACCGACGCGGGCCTGGCATCCGGGTATCTCGACGGCACCACGATCAACCGTCAAGCCGAGATCGACCGGTTCCGTGACGGTGATGACCCGGCGTTCTTCGTCTCGCTCAAGGCCGGCGGGGTGGGGCTCAACCTGGTGGAGGCCGACTACGTCGTGCTGCTCGACCCGTGGTGGAATCCCGCCGTCGAGGAGCAGGCGATCGACCGCGCCCACCGCATCGGGCAGACCCGACCCGTCATCGTGTACCGGTTGGTCTCCTCCGACACCGTCGAAGAGAAGGTCGTGGCCCTTCGAGAGGCGAAGTCCGAGCTCTTCTCCCGTGTGCTCGACGGGAGCGCCGACGACGGCGACGTCAGCTTCGCCGGGGGACCGCGTCTGACGGCCGACGACATCCGGAGCCTCCTCGACTGAGCCGCACGCAGGGCGCCGCTCGATCGCGGAGCCCGTTCGGCGTCGCGACCTCGGGGTGGTCCGTCCGACGGTGCGATCGCGAGCGATCCTCCGGCGGTCGCGGAAAGCCGTCGCTCAGTTCGCCGTCGCTCGCACCGTCCGGGTGACGTGGCGTGCGATCCATTCCCGGCTGAACGGCTGAGAGCGCAGGAGCCAGCGGTGCAGGAGGGGGCCCACGAAGAGCTCGGCGCACTCCTCGGGATCGACGGCGCCGGCATCCCGGAAGCGCCGCGCGATCGCCGCCATCTGCGGAGCCAGGAGCAGGGCGCGGTACTGGGCGGCCACCTCGGCGTCGATCTGCACCTCCGCGGTGACCGCGCGCAGGAGAGGCTCCGTCTCCGCTCCCGTGAGTTCGGAGACCATTCCGGATGCCAGGGTGACCAGGTCGGCGCTCAGATCGCCGGTGTCCGGGACGACGACATCTCCGTCAGGACCCTCGCTGCGAGCGAGGAGGGCGTCGAACACGATCGCGCCGGTCGTCGGCCACGACCGGTACAGGGTCTGCTTGCTGACCCCCGCACGCGCGGCGACTCCTTCCATGCTGAGCGACCCCACCCGACCCTCGCGGAGGAGGCCGAGGACGGCGTCGTGCACGCGTTTGCGGGTCGCCGATCTCGCCATGCGGCCATCGTACGCGAGAAACGAGACGGTCCGTCCATTTTCGCGTACGGTGACGCTATGACCTCTTCGAAGACGTGGATGATCACCGGCGCGAGCAGCGGCCTGGGGCGGGCGCTGGTCGCCCGCGTCCTGGCGGCCGGTCACACCGTCGTCGCGACGGTCCGACCGGGGAAGGAACTCCCCGCCCACGACAGGCTCACGGTCCTTCCGCTGGACGTGCGCGATCGGGGGGCGGCGCGCGCCGCGGTCGAGACGGCCGCCGCGAGTGGGGGAGGGCTGGACGTCCTGGTGAACAACGCCGGGTTCGGCCTGATCGGCGCGGTCGAGGAGGTATCCGAGGACGAGGTTCGCGCAGTCGTCGAGACCGACATGCTCGGTCCGCTGTGGCTCAGTCAGGCAGCTGTTCCCCTGATGCGAGCGCGGGGATCGGGGCGCATCGTGCAGATCTCCACGGTGGGCGGTGTCGGCGTGATGCCCCTTCTCGGCCTCTACAACGCCTCCAAGTGGGGATTCGAGGCGTTCAGCGAGGCGCTGGCCGCCGAGGTGCGAGGATTCGGCGTGCGCGTGTCCATCATCCAACCGGGTGCCCTCGACACCGACTGGGCGGGCTCGAACATGCGCTTCGCGGAGGCTCTCCCCGTCTACGACGACCTCCGCACGCGGCTGTTCGGTCGAGCCGAGATCCCCTGGCCGGCGTCATCCGAACCGACCGGTGGAACGCGACCGGAGGATGCCGCGGAGCAGATCTTCGCGCACGTGTGCGACGACGGCGATGAGCGTCTGCGCGTGCTGATCGGCGAGGACGCACCGGTTCAGGTCCGCGCGGCTCTCGACGCACGTCTCGCCGACTACGCCCGCGACCCCCGCTTCCCGACCGTGTGAGCGGTTGACACGGCGCCGGACCGGGTGGCGAACGGGTCTGGCCGATGTCGGAGGGCGGGTCTAGCGTGTGCTCATGTCCGCTCCGCAGCCTCCCGAAGCCCTGGTGGCCGGCGCCGTCGAGGGTGGGCAGCGCGCGTTCCTGGCCGTCCTGATCAACACCGCCGCCGCCAACGTCACGACGAGTTTCCTCTGGTTCGCGCTCACGTTCTGGGTCTACCTCGAGACGCGTTCGGTGCTGGCGACGGGCATCGTGGGTGGCGCCTACATGCTGCTGCTCGCGATCTTCGCGATGGTCTTCGGCTCCCTGGTGGACCGGCATCGAAAGCATCGCGTCATGGTCTTCTCCGGCGTGGTGACGCTGGGAGCCTTCCTCCTCGCGGGCGCGCTCTGGATCGCCTTCCCGGAGGCGGCGCTGCTCGATCTCGGCGGACCGTGGTTCTGGCTGTTCTCCGGGATCATCCTGGGCGGCGCGGTCATCGAGAACCTCCGCAACATCGCGCTCTCGACCACCGTCACCCTCCTCGTGCCGGTCGAGCGTCACGCGAACGCGAACGGCCTCGTCGGCACGGTCCAGGGTCTCGCGTTCGTCGTGACGAGTGTCTTCAGCGGGCTCTCGGTCGGATTCCTCGGCATGGGGTGGACGCTGGCGATCGCCGTGGGGCTCACCATCGTGGCGCTCGTGCACCTCCTCACGATCCGCATCCCCGAACCTCGTCCGGCGGCGGGCGTCGAACGGGGTCCTCTCGTCGACCTGGGCGGAGCCGTGCGAGCGGTCCGAGCCGCACCGGGGCTGTTCGCCCTCATCGTCTTCTCGACGCTCAACAATCTCATCGGCGGCGTCTACATGGCGCTCATGGACCCCTATGGTCTCGAGCTGTTCCGCATCGAGATCGACGGCCGTGTCTACGACGCCGAAGTGTGGGGCGTCGTCCTCGCGGTGACCGCGACCGGTTTCATCATCGGCGGGGGGCTCGTCGCGAAGTTCGGACTCGGCAAGAACCCGATCCGCACCATGCTGTGGATCGTCATCGCCATGGGCGCGCTCGGAGCGGTGTTCACGCTCCGCGACTGGTGGTGGCTCTACGCGATCGGCATCTGGGTGTACATGGCGCTGATCCCTCCCGTCGAGGCGGCGGAGCAGACCGTCATCCAGAAGGTCGTGCCGTTCACCACCCAGGGCCGTGTCTTCGGCTTCGCCGCGGCATTCGAGTCGGCGGCCGCCCCGATCACCTCGTTCCTCATCGCCCCGATCGCCCAGTTCGTGGTCATCCCCTACATGGAACAAGCGGACGGACGCGCTACGTGGGGATGGCTGCTCGGCGACGGACAGTCGCGCGGCATCGCGCTCGTCTTCGTGATCGCGGGTCTCGTCATGGTCGTGGTCGGCGTACTCGCCTTCTCCACGCGGTCGTATCGCGTCCTGTCGGCGCAGTACCGATCGGCCGCTGTCACCGGCGATGTCGCTGCCGCGCCCGCCGCATCCGATGACGGGGATGCCGTCGGCGCCGGGGCCGTCGTCCCTGTCACGGCGTCTGCGGCGGCGGCGGTTCCCGATGGGTCGCGCCGTGACGACGCCGCGACACCCGGCGCCTCAGACCGAGAGTCGACGGAACGCGGGGCCGCGCGCGATCCCCATCCCGGAGGCTGACCTCAGGCGCCCGCCACGACCTCGATCACGACGTCGTTGAACGCGTCCGCCGTGTCGTCCCACAGGGCGACGAAGGCGGCGGCCAGGGCCTCCTCGAGACCGTCCAGGCTCTTCACGCGGAAGATGACGGCCGCCGCGGAGATCGCGCGTCCCGCGTCGCGGGCGTTCTTCGCGAATCCCTGGGCGACCGCACGCGTCCACGCCTCGCTCGCAGCCTTGACGGCCGCGTAGTTCGCGCCGCCGGCGAGAGGGCGGGCGACCGAGGTCGACGACACGATGGCGAGACGGCCGGCGGGCGAGGCCCGCAGGTCCTCGTCGAAGGCGCGGCTGACGGCCCGGAGCGCTGTGAGCGAGCGGAGCAGGAACGCGAAGTCCTCGTCACTCTGACCGGCCAGCCCGCCGCCGCCACGCCATCCCCCGACGAGGTGGAGGACGCCGTCCACGTCGCCGTGCGCGGCGTGCACGCGCTCGCGCAGCGCGGACACCGCATCCGCGTCGGTGAGGTCGCACAGCTCCGCGTGGGCACCGGGCGCGTCCGCCGCGGCCTCGGTCAGACGCGTCGCGTCGGAGCCCACGATCACCACCCGCGCGCCCGCCTCGAGCAGCGCGCGCGCCGCGGCGCGGCCCACCGCGCTCGTCCCGCCCGCGAGGAGGACGAGGCGCCCCCGCACCAGCTCCTGTGCCTGCTCCGGCGTCGGCGTCTCCGTCTGCCTCACGTCGCTCATGCGTCCTCCGTCATGCTCGGCCGGTCACGTTCCCTCGAGTGTCCTCGTCACAAGCCGCGCGCGCGAGTGCCCCGCGGCTCGTGCCAGGGGCCGCGACCCTGTCCAGTGTCCAAGACACGCCGCTCCTCGCGGCCCAACGCGGCGTGTCCTGGACACTCGAACGCTCGTGAGTGCGGCCGCGGCGCCGCGGCGCGCCCGGAGCCGGGCCGGGGCCCCGGCGTCAGTCCGTCCCGCGGATGCCCTCCGTGGAGGCGATCACCGGGCGCATCTTCTTCTCCAGCGCCTCGAAGAACATCGACAGGGGGAACTCGTCGTCGAGCACCGCGTCGGTGTACCCCTTGGGCAGGCCCGCGAGCACGTCGTCGGGGAGGCCTCGCGCCCATACCGAGGCGGGGTGCGGGGTCACGACGGCGCGCACGAGGTCGTACGCGGCGAGCCAGTGCGCCGTCTTCGGTCGGTCGATCGAGCGCCAGTAGAGCTCGTCGATCGCGTCGGCCAGGGCCACGACGGCGGCCGGCACCTCGTCCCAGTCGAACGCGAGCGACGTGTCGGTCCAGTGCAGCACGCGACGCTGGTGGAGCCACGCGAAGAGAAGCTGCCCGCCCAGTCCGTCGTAGTTGCGCACGCGCGACCCGGTGATGGCGAAGCGGAAGATGCGATCGAAGATGACGGCGTACTGCACGAGCTCGGCGTGCTCGAGCATCGCGCGCTCCGCCTCGTCGAGGTCGTCGCGCGCCGAGAGGCGGGCCTGCAGCGACACGCACTCGCGGAAGGCGGTGAGATCGCAGCGCAGTTCCTCCAGCGAGTAGAGGAAGAACGGCATCCGCTGCTTGATCATGAACGGGTCGAAGGGCAGGTCGCCGCGCATGTGCGTGCGGTCGTGGATGATGTCCCACATCACGAACGTCTGCTCGGTCAGCGCCTGGTCGTCGAGCATGCGCGCGGCGGCCCCGGGCAGGTCGAGCTTCGTGATCTCCGCGGCGGCGCGCGTCACCCGGCGGTACCGCGCGGCCTCGCGGTCCTGGAAGATCGCGCCCCAGGTGAAGGTCGGGATCTCCCGCATCGCGACCGTCTCGGGGAAGAGCACGGCGGAGTTCGTGTCGTAGCCCGCGGTGAAGTCGATGAGGCGCAGCGAGACGAACAGGCGGTTGGTGTACTCCGTCTCCAGGCGGGCGATGAACTCGGGCCAGATCGCCTCGACCAGCACCGCCTCGACGTGACGCGAGCTCGAGCCGTTCTGCGTGTACATGGGGAACACGACGAGGTGACGGATGCCGTCGACCCGGTGCTCCTGGGGCTGGAACGCCACGAGGGAGTCGAGGAAGTCGGGCGTCCCGAGCCCCTCGGCCTTCCACCGACGGAAGTCGGCGACGGAGGCGGAGAGGTAGGCGGCGTCGTGCGGGAACAGCGGCGCGAGGGCGTCGATCGCTTCGACGACGTCGTCGATGAGGGGCCCCGCGGCGGCGGTGTCGTCGATCGAGCCGTCCTTCGCCTGCAGCGTCTGCAGCGCCGTCGCGGCGGCCTTGAGCCGGGTCCAGGCGGGGGTGTGCTCGACCGCGTCGACGGTGCGACCGCCGAGCAGATCCTGGTCAGCACGGATGGGTGTCGCGGTGGTCATGGCATCCTCCGATCGGGACTGTAAATATTCCTGCTAAAACGTCATGCTAACGGAAAACTTACGGCACGCACCAGGGTGCCGTTCGGGTGCACTGCTACTGTCGAGCGCATGACCGAGGTCCCCGCGCGCGCCCCCCGCCTCGACGACGCGGTGGACGCGGCGATCGTCCGCGAGATCTCGATCGATGCTCGTGCGACGCTCTCGCACCTGTCCGAGCGCGTCGGCCTCTCGGTCTCCGCCGTGCAGTCGCGTCTGCGCCGCCTCGAGGCCCGGGGCATCGTGCAGGGGTATCGTCCGATCCTCGACGCCGAGGCCCTGGGTCGTCCGCTCGCGGCCTTCGTCGAGATCACCCCGCTCGACCCCGCCCAGCCCGACAACGCCCCCGAGCTGCTCGCTCACCTGAGCGCGATCGAGGCCTGCCACTCGATCGCGGGCGAGGCGGCGTACATGCTCTTCGTGCGGGTCCCGACGCCGCGCGATCTCGAGGCGCTGATCCGCGACATCCGTGCCGCCGCACAGGTCAACACGCGCACGACCGTCGTGCTGCAGACCTTCTTCGAAGCGCGCCCGATCGAGCCCGCCGACTTCCCCGGCTGACGCCGCCCCGGTGTCCTCCTTCCGAGGCTCCCGGATACATCCCCAGGCGGATGCCGCGCCCGGCGTCGCCGCGTAGCGTGAGGACGATGCTCACCCTCCGCCCGCTGCAGCGCTATCAACTGGTCACCGACCTCGGTGTCGCCGGTGTCTTCGGGCTGCTCGCCCTTGCGGTCGAGCTGGCGGGCACCACGAGCGGGGCGCTGGCCCCTCTCGCCGTCGTCGGGGAGAACGTCGGCGCGGTCCTCGTCGCCCTCGCCCTCACCGCTGCGCTGGCGATGCGCCGCCTGCAGCCCGGACTCGCCCTCGTGCTGGCCTGGGTGGGGGCATTCCTGCAGATGGGCTTCGGACGTCAGCCGTCGCCCACCGACCTCGCCATCTTCGCCGTGCTCTACACGACCGCCGCCTACGGCAGCAGGCGGGTCTTCTGGTGGGGGTTCGCCTCGGGCATCGCGGGGGCGGCGATCGTCCCCCTCTATCTCGTGGGTCGGGGCTTGTCGGCGCCGCTCACGATCAACGACTGGTTCGCCGTGGGCGCTCTGCTGCTGGCATCCGGGTTCGCGCTCATGCTCGCATGGGTGTCGGGCGCCCTGGTGCGCACGGCCGTGCGCGCCGCAGCGAACAGTCGGGCGCAGCGCGCCGCCGAGGCCGAGACGATCGCCGAGCAGCAGCGCGTGCGCATCGCCCGCGACATGCACGACGTGGTCGCGCACTCGCTCGCGGTGGTCATCGCGCAGGCCGACGGCGCACGGTACGCGGCCGCCGCCGATCCCGCGGCGGCCTCCGACGCCCTCGCGACGATCTCGTCGACCGCGCGGGCGGCCCTCACCGACGTGCGTGTGCTCCTCAGTCAGCTGCGCCACAGCCAGGGAGAGGGCCCCCAGCCGACTCTCGCCGACCTCGATCAGCTCTTCGACCGGGTGCGTGCGGCAGGTGTCGAGCTCGATGTCCGTGTCGACCCGGTCCCGCCCGGCGAACCGCCCGCCGCGATCCAGCTGGCGGTCTTCCGCATCATGCAGGAGGCCCTCACCAACGCGCTCCGCCACGGCGTCGATCCCCGCGTGCGCGTCCGTCTCGGGTGGTTCGCCGACCGCGTCGAGCTGTCGGTCCGCAACGCCCGCTCCACGTCTGCCGCCGTCGGCGTGCCCGCTGCCGGCGGCCACGGGCTCATCGGGATGCGCGAGCGCGCACAGCTCGTCGGCGGTCGACTGACGGCCGAGCCCGAGTACGGCGAATTCGTCGTCCGGGCCACTCTTCCGATCGGCTGCCCGCAGTGAGCGGACGGATGCCGAGAACCCATCCCCGCACGAGAGGCTCCCTCGCATGACCGCCCCCGTCCGCATCGTCCTCGTCGACGATCAGGCCCTGTTCCGCGCCGGCATCCGCATGGTGATCGACTCGCAACCCGACCTCGAGGTGGTGGGAGAAGCCTCCGACGGACGGGAGGGGATCGAGGTCGTGCGGGCGACGCGCCCCGACCTCGTGCTGATGGACGTGCGCATGCCCGTGATGGACGGCCTGACGGCGACGGCCGAGATCCTGCGCGAGCCCGACGCACCCCGCGTGGTCGTGCTCACGACGTTCGATCTCGACGAGGCGGCCGCTCGGGCGATCCAGCGCGGCGCGAGCGGATTCCTGCTGAAAGACGCCGAGCCGGAGTTCCTGCTCTCGGCGGTGCGGACCGTGCACGCCGGCTCCGCCGTCATCGCGGCGGAGGCCACCCGTGAACTCTTCGCCCACATCGCCGACGGCGCCGGTGCCGAGCCGGTCCCCGAGGCCTTCGGCGCGTTGACCGAGCGCGAGCAGGAGATCTTCGCGCTCGCCGCCACGGGGCTCAGCAACGCCGAGATCGCCGAGCGCGAGTTCCTGTCGGAAGCGACCGTGAAGACCCACATCAGCCGCATCCTGACCAAGCTCGCGGTGCGCGACCGCGTGCAACTCGTGGTTTTCGCCTACCGGCACGGGCTCGTCTGAGGCCGGCTCTCACCTCGTCAGGCGCAGCTCCGTCAGCGACCCGCCCCATCGCTCGTCGGCCCGGGCGGCACCGTCGGGCGCGAAGCCGTGCTTGGCGTAGAACGCGAGGGCGCGCTCGTTGTCCGACAGCACCCAAAGACTGGCGGCGCCGGTCCCGACGGCTGCCTGCAGCAGCGCCGCCCCCGCGCCCGTGCCGTAGTGGCTCGCGAGCACGTACAGGGCGTACAGCTCCGACTCCGACCGCGGGCGATCGGCGTCGCGCGTCGGCCCGCCCGAGGCGAAGCCGATCACGCGGTCGTCGACGACGGCCACCCAGGCATCCCCGAGGCGCTCGGCTCCCGGGGGTGTCTCCCCGCGCAGCCGCGCCGCCCACCGCCGTTCCGAGAGCTCGACGTCGAGCTGTTCGACGAGCGCGCCGGGCACTTGCGCGGTGCATGCCTCGCGCCAGCTCTTCACGTGCACGTGGGCGATGCACCGGCTGTCGCCGGGCGTCGCCGCGCGCACGTGCACGTCGCTCATCCCTCGGCGTTCGGCTCGTCTTCGGGGTCGTGCGCCCAGGTCGGGGCGAGTGCTCGGATCCGGGCGGCGCGCCACTGCCACGTCGCCCACAGCCCGGGCCACAGCGCGGGGGCCGTCGCGCCGCCGATGGTGAGGCGCTCCCGCCACAGGGTCTTCCCCGGCTCACCGGGGGCGGCGGAGACCGCCATCTGGTGGTCCCACACGTCGAGGGTCGAGAGCGGTCCGGTCAACGGAACGCCCCAGTCGCGGAACACGCGGACGCGACCGTGCGCGTCGCTGGTCTCCCGATCCGCCACCGAGATGAGCTGGCGCCCGACGGGTACGACACCGGCCACGCTCATCTGCACGGGCACGTCGTCACCGGATTCGAAGGTGGGGGGCATCTGGGTCAGCCCGTCCACGGTGAGAAGGGGTCCGTACAGCTCCGCGACCGCGCGCGGGGAGTGCAGGGCGCGCCACGCGGCGTCGGGGTCGCAGTCGATCACGAACTTCAGCAGGATCCGCATGTTCAGATGGTGCCCGATCCGCCTGGGGGTGAGCGATGGGTTGACGGCCGCGCCGTGACGAACCGCCCCCCGCCGCGGCATCCGTCATCAGCGGGGAGGACCGGCGGGCGCGACGTCCCCGTCGTTCTAGCATCGAAGGATGCCGATCGACCCCGCCCTGTCGCAGTCCGACTACCAGGTGCGCCTGGAGTGGGGCCTCGGTGGGCTCCGCCGTCTCGCCCCCGCCCACATCGTGGTGATCGTGCAGCCTCTCGGCCTGACCGCCCACGCCCTCGCCGCCGTCGAGAACGCCGCCGGCCTGGACGTGTCGGCGGACGACGACGAGGTGGCCGCGCTCGCCCGGGCGGCGCACGAGACGGGCGCCCACGTGGTCGCGGCAGGTCTGCGCAACGCGGCGGCGGTGGCGGCGCACGTGCTCGAGGTGCAGCGCTCCCGCGGCGAGCGCACCAGCATCTCGATCCTCGCCGCCGGGTCGACTGACGAACAGGGTCTGCGCTTCGCCGTCGAGGACCTTCTCGGTGCGGGCGCCGTGATCGCCGCCCTCGGCGACCTCGGCATCGACCACGCCTCGCCCGACGCCGCCGTCGCCGGCGAGGGTTTCCGTGCCCTGGGCGGGGCGGTGCGCCACCTGCTCACGGCGAGCGGCGGGGGACGCGCGCTCGCCGCCGACGGGGGTCGCGACGCCGTGCTCGCCGCGGCCGCGCGCGACGCGGCATCCGTGGTCCCGGTGCTGCGCGACGGGGTCTTCGTCGGCGCGTGAGCCCCGAGGCCCGGGCGTCAGCCCGCGAACGGCGTTCGAGGCCGAAGTGTCATCAGTGCCGGCCGGGACGGATGACGCGACGACGTCATCGGGCCCGCCCCTCGCGGACGGCCGCGGGCCCGGCGACACCCGCCGCAGGCCATCACCGCGGAGTGGCGGCAGCGCGACGTTCGGCGCGCGTGATGTCGCGGTGCACCCACGACAGCGCGAAGCGCGGGTCGAACGACGGAGCGCATTTCGCGCAGGACGTCGGCCGCGTCGCGCGTCGGTGACGATAGGCGACGTGCCCGGCGGGGCAGGTGCCCACCCACGGGGCGAGCTCGTTCGCCGTCTCTCCGGCGTGGGTCGTGCCGCCGACGTAGCCGAGCTCGAGCGCCGTGCGCTTCCAGCGCGGCCCGTGGCCGGCCGAGGGCCCCGCGAGCGCGTGCGCGACCTCGTGCAGGAGCGTCTGATGGTTGGTGTCGTCGTCGTATCGGGCGGCCAGATACCGCGAGACGCTGATGCGCTTGCGGCTGTAGTCGCACAGCCCCGCGCGTCGCTTGGCGTTGTCGAACGCGAACGTCCACGACGCGTCGAGGTGCAGGGTGATCAGCGCCTCGGCCCACGTGCGTACGCGCTGCAGATCGGACATGACCGGAAGGTTAGGCGTGGCCTACGACATTCAGCTCGCGACGACCTCGCGCGTGCGTCGACGGTCGGCTGCGTCGATCGCCAGCAGCGTGGACTCGAGCTGCGCGTCGGTGGCGCCGGCGTTCTGACGGAGGAAGAGCGCCTGCTTGAAGTCGCGACGGGCGCCCTCGTAGTCGCCCTCGTCGTAGTGCACCTTGCCGCGGTGCTGCAGCGCGAAGGCGGCGATGCTCGCCCAGCCCTGTCCCTCAGCCTCTTCGGCGCACATGGTGAGCTCCTGCTCGGCGGCGGCGTAGGCGCCCCGGCACTGCATGATCGTGGCGTGCAGGATGCGCGCGCGCAGCAGATCGCGGCGGGTCCCGGCCATGCGGGCCACGCGCACGGACTGCTCCGAGACGGCCAAGGCCTCGTCGAATCGGTCGAGCACCTTCAGCAGCCACACCCGCTCGAGGAGGGCGTGCAGACTGCGCTGCGACCCGATCTCGTCGAGACGCTCCTGGCACTCGCGGGAGTCGGTGATCTCACGCAACGTGTCGGGGTCGTACCCGTGGATGTAGCTCACCGTCGCTCCTCTCGGTCGGGCAGGAGTTCCAGTCTGCGCCGACCTCGTGCCGACACCGCACGCGCCACGCGGTCGAGGGGCGAAAGCCCCTGCCCGACGTCCGGCGACGTCAGCGTTCGAAGATGGATGCCGAGGGCTTCGGCGACGGCGTCGCATCGGCATCCGTGGCGGGACGCGACCCGCGCATGAACTCGACGATCTCGCCGCCCTGGGCCACCTTCGCGGGGTGGGGTCCCGCCGCCATCAGGCGCGGCAGCCACTCGACGGGAAGGGGCGCGGCGGAGGCGGCGACCACGAGGTTGCCGAACCGGCGACCCTTGAGCACCTGCACCTCGGCGAGCACGATGACCTCGGGGAGGACCTCGCGGATGGTTGCGACCTGCCGACGGGCGAAGGCCAGGCCGGGTCCGTCCGAGACGTTGACCAGGAGGACACCGTCGGGTGCCAGGAGACGGGATGCCGCGCGGTAGAACTCCACCGTGGTGAGGTGGGCGGGGGTCTGTGCACCCGAGTAGACGTCGCTGACGAGCAGGTCGACGGCCCCGTCCAGGCCCGCGGGCAGCCGACCGAGTCCCTCTCGCGCGTCGCCGATGCGCACGCGCACCGAGGCGCCGCGAGGAAGGGGCAGGTTCTCGCGCACGAGGTCCCACAGCGCGGGCTCGAGTTCGATCACCTGCTGACGCGACCCCGGCCGCGTGGCCTCCACGTAGCGGGGGAGCGTGAGGGCACCCGCGCCCAGGTGCACGGCGGTGAGGGGCTGGCCCGGCATCCGGAGCCGGTCGATGACGGCGCCCATCCGCGCGACGTACTCGAAGTGCAGGTGCGTCGGGTCGTCGAGGTCGACGTGCGACTGCGGGGTGCCGTCGACGACGAGCTCCCAGCCCGAGACGAACCCCGAAGGAGAGACGCGCGCGAGCGACCCGTCCGACAGTCGAGCCGTCGGGGCGTCGTCGGGTTCGATGCGCATGCGGGCCATGCGTTCACGCTACCGGCCCGCCCCTCGCCGGCGGGGCGGCCGCCGGGCGGGGCGTCGACCGGGCCGGGCGGCGGTGAGGGGGCTCGGGCGGCGGCGAGGCCCGACCGGGCGTCGGGAACGGGGGATCCGTCGAGGACAGGATGCCGCGGGCTCCGAGCGTCCTGTTCTCGGGGCATCCCGTGTTCCGGTGAGGGGCGCGGCACCGCCCCGGCCGCCGCGCCGCTACCGTGGCAGCATGCAGGTGGACCTCAACGCCGACCTCGGCGAGACGGTCGGCGGGATGCCGACCGCCGACGACGAGGCGATGTTCGCCGTGGTGTCGAGCGCCAACGTCGCCTGCGGCGCGCACGCGGGCGACGCCGCCTCGATGCGGGCCTCCGTCGAGCGGGCCCGCCGCTTCGGCGTCGCCGTCGGAGCGCACCCCTCGTACGACGACCGCGACAACTTCGGCCGCGTGCGCCGCGACCCCGCCCCCGCCGACCTTCGCGCGAGCATCGCGGCGCAGCTCGACGCGCTCGCCGCGGCGGGTGCCGAGCTGCGCTACGTCAAACCCCACGGCGCGCTGTACCACGCGGTGATCGACGACGCGGGGCAGGCGGCCGCGGTCGTCGCCGCCGTCGCCGACCACTCCGCCCGCCTCGGTCGGCCCCTGCCCGTGCTCGGTCTGTCGGGGGCGATCGCCGAGGCTGCGGTATCCGCGGGACTTCCTTTCGTGCGCGAGGCCTTTCTCGACCGCGGTTACACCCGCGACGGCGCGCTCGTCCCGCGCGGGACCCCGGGAGCCCTGCTCGACGACTCCGCCCGTGTGGCGGAGCGCGCGCTGCGGCTGGTGCGCGAGGGAGTGGTCGACGCCGTCGACGGCACCTCCCTCCCGGTCGACGCGGCCTCCCTCTGCCTGCACGGCGACAGCCCCGCCGCGGTCGAGATGGCGCGGGCGGTGCGCATCGCTCTCGACGACGCCGGTGTCGCGGTGCGCGCTCCGTGGTGACGCCCTCGGGGGATGCCGATCGCGCGGCATCCGTCACCCTGCGGCCCATGGGGGAGCGGGCCGTGCTGGCCGAGGTCGCCGGCCTCGCCGGTGTCGTGGCCCTGCACGCGGCCCTCGCCGTCGCGCCGCCCGCGGGCGTGGAGGAGCTGATCCCGGCCGCGCGCACCGTCCTCGTCGCGTTCGACCCGCGCCGCATCGGTCGCGCGGCGGTCGAGGAGTGGATCCGCCGCGCCGCCCTCTCGCCCGCCGGAGCCGCGCCGCCCGGCCCTCTCGTCGAGGTGCCGGTGCGCTACGACGGCGCCGATCTCGACGAGACCGCCGCGCTGCTGGGCATCCCCGCGGGCGATCTCGTGGCCCGGCACGCGGGGGTGGAATGGACGGTGGCCTTCACGGGCTTCGCCCCGGGGTTCGCCTACCTCGTCAGCGACGAGTGGCGCCACGACGTGCCGCGCCTGGCGCAGCCGCGCACCCGCGTGCCGGCCGGGGCCGTGGGGATCGCGGGCGCCTTCAGCGGGGCCTATCCGCGTGAGACCCCGGGAGGCTGGCGGCTGATCGGTTCGACCGACGCGGTGCTCTTCGATCCGGATGCCGCCACGCCGGTGCTGCTGCCCCCGCGAGCGCGCGTGCGTTTCGTCCCGGAGCGCGAGCGCGTCGCCGCCGGACCCCTCGCCGCGCCGCCGCCTCCGGAGGCGTCGACGGGCTCAGCCCCCTCCGCAGCTGTCGCGACCGCCGACGCCCGCCCCGCCCTCCGCGTCCTCCACCCCGGCGCGTTCACCACCGTGCAGGACCTCGGTCGCGCCGGTCGCGCCGCCCTCGGTGTCGCGCGCTCGGGGGCCCTCGATCGGCGGGCGCTGCGCGTGGCCAACCGCCTGGTCGGCAACGACGAGGCGGCCGCCGGTCTCGAGATCGCCCTCGGCGGCTTCGTCGCCCGCGCCGAGCGCGACGCGTGGGTGTGCGTGACCGGAGCCCTGGTCGACGTCGTCGTCGACGGCCGCGCGGTGGACGCCTACGCGCCCCAGTTCGTTCCCGCCGGGGCCGAGGTGCGCCTCGGGTCCGCTCGTGCGGGGCTGCGGGCCTACCTCGCCGTCCGCGGGGGGATCGCCGCCCCGGCCGCTCTGGGCTCGCGAGCGCGCGACGTGCTGGCGGGGCTCGGCCCCGCTCCCGTGCACGCGGGCGATGTGCTGCATGCCGGGTCCGCGGCATCCGCCGTTCCCGTGGTCGACGCCTTCCCCTGGACGGTTCCTCCCTCGCTGCACCAGGTCGCCGTCGCGGAGGGTCCCCGTGCCGACTGGTTCGCGGCCGACGCATGGGCGACGCTTCTCGACACCCCCTGGAGCGTCTCGAGCGACGTGGATCGCGTCGGCGTCCGTCTCGACGGCCCCGCCCTCGACCGCGGTCGACACGACGAGCTGCCCAGCGAAGGGATGCGTCCGGGGGCGATCCAGGTGCCTCCGCACGGCCGCCCCGTCGTCCTGCTGGCCGATGGCCCCGTCACCGGTGGTTATCCCGTGATCGCCGTGGTGACGGATGCCGCGTTGGACGCGCTGGCGCAGGTGAGACCGGGCGATCGCGTGCGGTTCCGGCGCGTCTGAGGGCGGGCCCGAGAGGGAATGGGCGACAGGCGCACGCGGTTATACCGCAGGTCCGCAGACGCGTCAAGAATTGGACTGGACACGGCGAGTCCTGCCGCGTATGCTTGGACTTTGCGCTCCTCGATTCCCCCTGCCCTCATATGGTGGTCGGCTGAGCCTGCCCGTCCCCGCCTCACCGCGGTGTGCGACGAGCAGGTTATCGGGGCAGGAACGCACTCCACCTGACGACAAGGAATCACGAGCCCCTCGCCCGGGCTTCTGGAGGTTATTCCCTTGGCTGCTGCGAGCAACGCATCCACCACCACCACCCCGAAGAGCGGACGCGGAGCATCCCGCCTCTCGTTCGCGAAGATCTCCGACAAGCTGACCGTTCCCGATCTGCTCGCGCTGCAGACCGAGTCGTTCGACTGGCTCGTCGGTAACGAGGCCTGGAAGGCGCGCGTCGCCGAGGCCCAGGCCGCCGGTCGCACCGACGTGCCCGAGATCAGCGGTCTGGAGGAGATCTTCGAGGAGATCTCCCCGATCGAAGACCTGAGCGAGACCATGCAGCTCTCGTTCACGAACCCCTACCTCGAGCCCGAGAAGTACTCGATCGAAGAGTGCAAGGAGCGCGGCAAGACCTACGCCGCGCCGCTGTACGTCGAGGCCGAGTTCATGAACCACCAGACCGGTGAGATCAAGACGCAGACGGTCTTCATGGGCGACTTCCCGCTCCAGACCGACAAGGGCACGTTCATCATCAACGGCACCGAGCGTGTCGTCGTGTCGCAGCTCGTCCGCTCGCCCGGTGTCTACTTCGACAAGACGCCCGACAAGACCTCCGACAAGGACATCGTCTCGGCCCGTGTCATCCCCTCGCGCGGTGCCTGGCTCGAGTTCGAGATCGACAAGCGCGACCAGGTCGGCGTGCGCATCGACCGCAAGCGCAAGCAGTCGGTCACCGTCTTCCTCAAGGCCCTCGGCCTGACCAGCGAAGACATCCTCGCCGAGTTCAGCGGCTTCGACTCGATCGAAGAGACGCTGTCGAAGGACACGATCCTCACCAAGGAAGACGCCCTCCGCGACATCTACCGCAAGCTGCGTCCGGGCGAGCAGGTCGCCGCCGAGGCCGCGCGCGCGCTGCTCGACAACTTCTACTTCAACGCCAAGCGCTACGACCTGGCCAAGGTGGGTCGCTACAAGATCAACCAGAAGCTCGGTCTCGACAAGCCGCTGAGCGACTCGGTGCTGACCGTCGACGACATCGTCGCGACCATCAAGTACCTCGTCCGCCTGCACCGCGGTGACGTCACGTTCGACGGCACCCGCAACGGCCAGGCCGCGGAGATCCGCCTCGACACCGACGACATCGACAACTTCGGCAACCGTCGCATCCGCGCCGTCGGCGAGCTCATCCAGAACCAGGTCCGCACCGGTCTGTCGCGCATGGAGCGCGTCGTCCGCGAGCGCATGACCACGCAGGACATCGAGGCGATCACGCCGCAGACCCTGATCAACGTGCGCCCCGTCGTCGCCGCGATCAAGGAGTTCTTCGGAACGTCGCAGCTGTCGCAGTTCATGGACCAGAACAACCCGCTCGCGGGTCTGACCCACAAGCGCCGCCTGTCGGCCCTGGGCCCCGGCGGTCTGTCGCGTGAGCGCGCCGGCGTCGAGGTCCGTGACGTCCACCCCTCGCACTACGGCCGCATGTGCCCCATCGAGACCCCGGAAGGCCCGAACATCGGTCTGATCGGCTCGCTGGCCTCGTTCGCCCGCATCAACGCGTTCGGCTTCATCGAGACGCCGTACCGCCGCGTCGTCGACGGCCGTGTGACCGACACGATCGACTACCTCACCGCCAGCGAGGAGAGCGACCACATCGTCGCCCAGGCCGGTGTGGCCCTGCAGGCCGACGGTCACTTCGTGGAGGACCGCATCCTGGCCCGCCGCGGTCAGGGTGGCGAGGTCGACCTGTTCCCCGTCGACGAGATCGGCTACATGGACGTCTCGCCGCGCCAGATGGTGTCGGTGGCGACCTCGCTCATCCCGTTCCTCGAGCACGACGACGCCAACCGCGCCCTCATGGGTGCGAACATGCAGCGCCAGGCCGTGCCGCTCGTGCGCAGCGAGTCGCCCGTCGTCGGTACCGGTATGGAGGGCTTCGCCGCGATCGACGCCGGTGACGTCGTCACCGCCGACAAGTCGGGTGTCGTCCTGGAGGTCTCGGCCGACGTCGTGACCATCCAGCTCGACGAGGGCGGAACGCAGGACTACTTCCTCCGCAAGTTCGACCGCTCCAACCAGGGCACGTCCTACAACCAGCGCGTGGTCGTCTCCGCGGGTGAGCGCATCGAGGCCGGCGAGGTCATCGCCGACGGTCCCGCGACCGAGAACGGCGAGCTCGCCCTCGGCAAGAACCTCCTCGTGGCGTTCATGACGTGGGAGGGTCACAACTTCGAGGACGCGATCATCCTCAGCCAGGACCTCGTGAAGGACGACACGCTGTCGTCGATCCACATCGAGGAGTACGAGGTCGACGCGCGCGACACCAAGCTCGGCAAGGAGGAGATCACCCGTGACCTCCCCAACGTCAGCCCCGACCTGCTGAAGGACCTCGACGACCGCGGCATCATCCGCATCGGCGCCGAGGTGCGTCCCGGCGACATCCTCGTCGGCAAGGTCACGCCCAAGGGCGAGACCGAGCTCAGCGCCGAGGAGCGCCTGCTCCGCGCGATCTTCAACGAGAAGAGCCGCGAAGTCCGTGACACCTCGCTGAAGGTGCCCCACGGCGAGCAGGGCACGATCATCGCGGTCAAGGAGTTCAACGCCGAAGACGGCGACGACGAGCTCGGCTCGGGCGTCAACCGCCGCGTCGTGGTCTACATCGCCCAGAAGCGCAAGATCACCGAGGGCGACAAGCTCGCCGGCCGCCACGGCAACAAGGGCGTCATCGCCAAGATCCTCCCGATCGAGGACATGCCCTTCCTGCCCGACGGCACGCCGGTCGACATCATCCTCAACCCGCTCGGCATCCCCGGTCGAATGAACTTCGGTCAGGTCCTGGAGCTCCACCTCGGCTGGATCGCCCAGCAGGGCTGGAAGGTCGAGGGCACCCCGGAGTGGGCCGCCCAGCTGCCCGAGTCGGCTCGCGAGGCCGCCCCCGGCACGAAGGTCGCGACCCCGGTGTTCGACGGCGCCTTCGAGGCGGAGATCGCGGGTCTGCTCGACTCGACGATCCCCAACCGCGACGGCGACCGCATGGTCGACTCCTCGGGCAAGACGCTGCTGTTCGACGGCCGCTCCGGCGAGCCGTTCCCGGCGCCCATCTCGGTCGGCTACATGTACATCCTGAAGCTGCACCACCTGGTCGACGACAAGATCCACGCGCGTTCGACGGGTCCCTACTCGATGATCACCCAGCAGCCGCTCGGCGGTAAGGCCCAGTTCGGTGGCCAGCGCTTCGGTGAGATGGAGGTGTGGGCGCTCGAGGCCTACGGTGCCGCGTACGCGCTGCAGGAGCTCCTCACGATCAAGTCCGATGACATCCTCGGCCGCGTCAAGGTGTACGAGGCCATCGTCAAGGGCGAGAACATCCAGGAGCCCGGCATCCCCGAGTCCTTCAAGGTGCTCATGAAGGAGATGCAGTCGCTCTGCCTGAACGTCGAGGTCCTCTCGGCCGACGGCACCGCCGTCAACCTGCGCGACACGGATGACGACGCCTTCCGCGCCGCGGAGGAGCTCGGCATCAACATCTCCAGCCGCTTCGAGTCCTCGTCGATCGACGAGATCTGAGCTTCCAGCTCAGCGACCCAGCTCAGATTTCAGAGAATTCCGACACAGGAGAACCAGTGCTCGAATCAACCACTTTCGATCAGATCCGTATCGGTCTGGCCACCGCCGACGACATCCGTCGTTGGTCCTTCGGTGAGGTCAAGAAGCCCGAGACGATCAACTACCGCACGCTGAAGCCCGAGAAGGACGGCCTCTTCGGCGAGCAGATCTTCGGACCCTCCCGCGACTGGGAGTGCGCCTGCGGCAAGTACAAGCGCGTCCGCTTCAAGGGCATCGTCTGCGAGCGCTGCGGCGTCGAGGTCACCAAGTCCTCGGTCCGCCGTGAGCGCATGGGCCACATCGAGCTCGCCGCGCCCGTCACGCACATCTGGTACTTCAAGGGCGTGCCCTCGCGCCTCGGCTACCTGCTCGACATGGCGCCGAAGGACCTCGAGAAGGTCATCTACTTCGCCGCCTACATGGTCATCTCGGTCGACGAGGATGCTCGTCACCGCGACCTGGCCACGCAGGAGAACAACATCCGTCTCGAGCTGAAGACGCTCGGCGACCGCCGCGACGCCCGCGTCGCCGCTCGCCTCGCCAAGCTCGAGGAGGAGCTCGCCGCTCTCGAGGCGGAGGGTGCCAAGGCCGACCAGAAGAAGAAGGTCAAGGACGCCGCCGAGAAGGACATGACGGCGGCCCGCAAGAACGCGGACGAGCAGATCGCCAAGCTCGAGCGCGTGTGGGAGGACTTCCGCACGCTCGAGGTCGGCGCCCTGAAGCCCGAGGACGACGTGTTCCACGAGCTCCAGGACCGCTTCGGCCAGTACTTCGAGGCCCACATGGGCGCGGAGTCGATCAAGCGTCGCCTGGAGACCTTCGACCTGCAGGCCGAGGCCGACAGCCTCCACCTGCAGATCTCCGAGGGCAAGGGTCAGCGCAAGATCCGCGCGATCAAGCGCCTGAAGGTCGTCAACTCGTTCCTGCAGACCGGCATGTCGCCGGCCTCGATGGTGCTCGACGTCGTCCCGGTGATCCCGCCGGAGCTTCGTCCGATGGTGCAGCTCGACGGTGGCCGCTTCGCGACCTCCGACCTGAACGACCTCTACCGTCGCGTGATCAACCGCAACAACCGCCTCCGTCGCCTGATCGACCTCGGTGCCCCCGAGATCATCGTCAACAACGAGAAGCGCATGCTGCAGGAGGCCGTCGACGCGCTGTTCGACAACGGCCGCCGCGGTCGCCCCGTCACCGGTACCGGCAACCGCGCCCTGAAGTCCCTGAGCGACATGCTCAAGGGAAAGCAGGGTCGCTTCCGCCAGAACCTGCTCGGAAAGCGCGTGGACTACTCGGGCCGTTCCGTCATCATCGTCGGACCCCAGCTCAAGCTCCACCAGTGCGGTCTGCCCAAGCAGATGGCTCTCGAGCTGTTCAAGCCGTTCGTGATCAAGCGCCTGATCGACCTCGGTCACTCGCAGAACATCAAGGCCGCCAAGCGCGCCGTCGAGCGCTACCGTCCCGAGGTCTGGGACGTGCTCGAGGAGATCATCCGCGAGCGCCCCGTGCTGCTGAACCGTGCACCCACCCTGCACCGTCTCGGCATCCAGGCGTTCGAGCCCCAGCTCGTCGAGGGCAAGGCGATCCAGCTGCACCCGCTCGTGTGCGCGGCGTTCAACGCCGACTTCGACGGTGACCAGATGGCCGTTCACCTGCCCCTGTCGGTCGAGGCCCAGGCCGAGGCCCGCGTGCTGATGCTCGCCTCGAACAACATCCTCAAGCCGTCGGACGGCCGCCCGGTGACCCTGCCCTCGCAGGACATGATCATCGGTCTGCACCACCTCACCACCCTCAAGGAGGGTGCTGTGGGCGAGGGCCGTGCGTTCGGTTCGGTGGGCGAGGCGATCCTGGCCAAGGACGAGGGCACCCTCGACCTGCAGGCCAAGGCGCGCATCCGCATCCCCGGACTGACGTTCCTCGAGGGCCAGGCGCCCGAGGGCTACGAGACCCACGGTCTCGTCGACGCCTCGCTCGGCCAGGCGATCTTCAACGACACGCTCCCCAAGGGCTACCCGTTCGTTCGCGAGCAGGCCGACAAGGGCAAGCTGTCGCAGATCGTCAACAAGCTCGCCGAGGAGTACCCCAAGGTGGAGGTCGCTGCATCGCTCGACCGCATCAAGGACGCCGGTTTCTACTGGGCCACCCGTTCGGGTGTCACCGTGGCGCTGAGCGACATCCTCACCCCGCCGAACAAGGCGGAGATCGTCGCGGGCTACGAGAAGCAGGCCGCGAAGGTCCAGGGCCAGTACGAGAAGGGTCTCACCACCGACGCCGAGCGTCGTCAGGAGCTCATCAAGATCTGGACCGAGGCGACCGACGAGGTCCAGAAGGCCATGCGGGACAACTTCCCCGCCGACAACACCATCAACCGCATGGTCTCGTCGGGCGCCCGTGGTAACTGGCTGCAGATCCGCAACATCGCGGGTATGCGCGGCCTGGTGAACAACCCCAAGGGTGAGATCATCCCGCGTCCGATCATCTCCTCGTACCGCGAGGGTCTGTCGGTCGCCGAGTACTTCATCGCGACGCACGGTGCCCGTAAGGGTCTGGCCGACACGGCCCTCCGTACGGCCGACTCGGGGTACCTGACGCGTCGTCTCGTCGACGTCTCGCAGGATGTCATCATCCGCGAGGAGGACTGCGGCACGTCGAAGGGCCTCGAGCTCCCGATCGCCGCGGCCGACTCGACCGGTTCGCTGGTCAAGGACGCCAACGTCGAGAACTCGGTGTTCGCCCGCACGCTCGCCACGGCGGTCGTCGACGCGCAGGGCACCGTGCTGGCCGAGGCCGGCGACGACGTGGGCGACGTGCTCATCGACAAGCTGGTCGCCGGTGGCGTCGAGACGATCAAGGTCCGCTCCGTGCTGACCTGCGACTCGGCCGTCGGTGTCTGCGCGAAGTGCTACGGCCGTTCGCTCGCGACCGGAAAGATCGTCGACATCGGCGAGGCCGTCGGCATCATCGCGGCCCAGTCGATCGGTGAGCCCGGTACCCAGCTGACGATGCGTACCTTCCACACCGGTGGTTCCGCGTCGGCGGACGACATCACGCAGGGTCTGCCCCGCGTGCAGGAGCTGTTCGAGGCGCGTACCCCCAAGGGTGCGTCCCCGATCGCCGAGGCCGACGGTCGCATCACGATCGACGAGACCGACAAGGCCAAGAAGGTCATCCTCACGCCCGACAACGGCGACGAGCCGGTGGTCTACCCCGTCCTGAAGCGCGCGACGCTCCTGGTCGAGGACGGCCAGCACGTCTCGGTGGGTGAGCCCCTCCAGGTCGGAACGCTCGACCCCAAGGAGGTCATGCGCGTGCAGGGTGCCCGCGAGGTGCAGAAGTACCTCGTCAACGGCGTCCAGGGCGTGTACCGCTCGCAGGGTGTGCCGATCCACGACAAGCACATCGAGGTCATCGTCCGACAGATGCTCCGCAAGGTCACCGTCGTCGACCACGGCGACACCGACCTGCTGCCCGGTGAGATGGTGGACTTCAAGCGCTATCAGACCATCAACCGCGAGACGGTCGGCGAGGGCAAGCGCCCCGCGTCGGGTCGTCCCGAGCTGATGGGTATCACCAAGGCGTCGCTGGCGACCGAGTCGTGGCTGTCGGCCGCGTCGTTCCAGGAGACCACCCGCGTCCTGACGCAGGCGGCCATGGAGGGCAAGAGCGACCCGCTCGTCGGCCTCAAGGAGAACGTCATCATCGGAAAGCTCATCCCCGCCGGAACCGGTCTTGCGAAGTACCGCAACGTCACGGTCGAGGCGACGGAAGAGGCGAAGAGCGAGCGGTACCCCAACCGCATCTTCGCGTCCGACGGTGCGTACTCCGACGCCGACCTGAGCTACGTCGACTTCGACAGCTTCTCGACGGACGACTTCACGCCCGGCACCTACAACTGATCGCGGGGTGGAGCCGCTCGCCGGCTCCACCCTGATCGACGGATGCCACGCCTCGGCGCGGCATCCTGATCACCCCGAAGGCCCCCGGCTCGCGCCGGGGGCCTTCGTCGTGCGTGCGGAGCGTCTCGCGTGGACGACGCCGGTGTCGCGTCGTGCCGGCGGCGTGTCGCGCGGGTGTCGGGACCGGGACGCGGCGTGTCGAGGGGAGGGTGCGCCGGGGGTGTGCGCCTACCGTGGATGCGGAGGAAACCATGGCCCGAATCGGTGGACGCAGCCTGTGGTTGGCATGGCCGGCTGGCATCTTCTGCGCCGCGGCCGTGGCGGCGCTGGGGATCCTCGCCGCGCCCGGCATCCCGACCGCCGTGAGCTTCGTGGGCGACACCCTGCGCGCGACGACCGATACGCCGACGGCCACCGCGGCCCCTGCCGCGGAGCCCGCGGGCGACTGCCGCCACCTCTACTCTCAGCCCCTGTGGTCGTCCCTGGTGTGGTCGCCCGAGGCGTTGCTGTGGCAGCGCCGCACCGTCCCGCTCTCGACCCCCGAGGCGGTGGCGGCCGCGAGTCCCACCGTCGTCGTCACCTGCCACTGGCGCGGCGTCGACGGGCGTTTCGTGGAGACGACCGTCTCGACGGTCACGCCCGAGGGGGCGGCCGCGGCGCAGGCGACGCTCGCCGCGCAGGGATTCGGCTGCGCGGCCGACGGCGATGTCACACACTGCGAACGCGCGACCGGCGACGTCCTCGAGGTCCACGACCTGCGCGGGGATCGCTGGGTCTCGTCGACCCTCACGGGCTGGATGCCGGACGCGTACGCCGCGACCGTGGCATCCCACGCGTTCTTCGGGGAGTGAGCGCAGGCCGTCGCGCGATCAGCCGAAGACCGAGGAGATGATGCTCGCGGTGTAGCCGGTCGGGGCGAGGTTGGAGTACTGGGTGTCGACCAGCACGTCGTCGCGCCAGAAGAGGGTGCGACCGTCGTTGACGGGGTAGGTGTCGTTGATCCAGGTCTTCTCGCAGCGGGTGCCCTCATCGGGCGTGTAGCAGCTGAAGCCCTGGGTGGTCACCAGGTCGTTGAGCATGTCGAGGGCGGGGCCTCGGTCCACGCGCGAGATGGTCGTCATCAGGCTCGTGGTGTCGGCGGCGGGGTCGCGCCAGATGCAGATCAGCGATCCGTCCGACTGCACGCCGGACGGCCCCAGCGAGGGGTCGTTGAGCGGCACCGTCCCGAGCTGCGAGAGGACGTCGGCGGAGAGCATCGCGCGGCAGTCCGCGGGGATGCGCACGGCCGTCGCGGTCTGCGTGATGGTGGGGATCGGGGTGGGACTGGTCGAGACGACCGGCGCCGACTCCTGCGGAGACGCCTCGTCGGCCGAGGGCGCGCACGCCGTCGTGCCGAGCGCGGCCGCGCCGACGATCGCGGCGACGAGGGCCGTGCGAGTCAGGCGACCGGGCATGCGTTCAGCCTAGGCGTCTCATCGGACTCAGGCGAGACGCACATCCACGGCACGCCTTCCGGGCGACACGCCGGGCGCGGGTTAGCCTTGCGGCGCAAGCACCGCGTGAGGAGACCCCATGAGCGACCACCAGCCGCACGGCGACCCCGTCGCTGAGCCCACGAACTCGTACGGAGACCCCGTCGCCGAGCCCCGTGACGACGCGCACGACGTGGTCGGGCGCGCCCACGAGGGCCTCGCCGACGCCGAGGCCGCGCAGCGCGACGCCGTCGACAGCGACGCGGCCCAGGCCGCCTGGGACGAGCGCGAGGCACACGAGCGCGACGAGGCCGCCGCACTGCGCGACGCCCGGAGCGAGCACACGGCTCCGGTCGTGCACGATGCGTCTCCCGTCGAGCCCCAGGCCTCCGCCGCCGCCGGGCGCACGTCATCCGTCGATCTGGACGACGAGGACGCACGCTGGGCCGCCTACGCCGCGTCGGCCGAACCCGAGCACGACGCGCCCACCGCACGATACGCGACCGCCGAGACCGAGGCGCCCCGTCACGACGACGCGCCGACGACGGTCGCACCGGCCGTCGCCGCGGGGGTCGCAGGGACCGCCGCGGGCGCGTCCGCCACGACCGCGACGCCCGTCGCCGACGAGCCCACCCGTGCCGTCGGGGCACCGCAGCCCATCTTCGTGCAGGCTCCCGAGGCGCCGCGTCCGCGCGGCAACCGCGGCGCCGCCGGCGCGATCGGCCTGCTCGCCGCCGTCGTCTTCGCGGTGCTCTACCTTGCGGCGACGCTCGGCCTCGGCCTGCTGACCGGCGCCTTCGGCGTCTCGGAGCTCGGAGGCGAGGCGCTGGCGGCGCTCGCCACCGCGGGCCTGTGGGTGCCGACCGTGGCGTTCTTCCTCGGCTTCTGGTTCCTGGGCGCCCTCATCAACCGGGGTCGCTGGGGTCACTGGGTGGTGTGGGGTCTGGTCGTCGGCGTCATCGCCTGGGCGGGGCACCTGCTGGGCGTGCTGTTCGCCGCCCCCTTCTGGCGCATCACCTCGAGCGAGTCGCTCGACCTGCTGCAGAACAACGTCCTTGCGCCGCTGGCGATCGTGGCCTTCGTGCTGGGGCGCGAGCTCACCATCTGGTTCGGCGCCTGGGTCTCGGCACGGGGTCGCCGCGTGACCGACATCAACGCTGAAGCGCAGCGCGAGTACGAGCGCACGCTCGAGGCCGGTCCTCAGCTCTCGCAGCGCTGAGATCGACACGGATGCCATGACGAACGAGCCGCGACCGGCGGGGGTCACCCCGCCGGTCGCGGTCGTCTTCGCGGCGGTCACCTTCATCGCCCTCTCGATCGGCGGGCTCGGGGTGGCGAGCCTCGCGTTGGACGCCGACGTCATCCCCGTCCGCGGGCTCGGCTCGATCCCCGGCGTCATCGGGCAGGTCGCCGCTCTCGCCCTGTTCGCCGGGGTGCTCCTGTGGGGCCTGCGGGCGGACCCGCCGGGATACCTCACCGCGGTTCCGTGCGCCATCGCGGCATTCGTCGGCGAGGCCGCAGGGATCGTCGTCGGCGCGGTCGTCAGCGGAGCAGACCCGGCACGCGGTTTCGCCGCTGCCGGGAGCGTCGTGCTGGGCTTTCCCGGGCCCGTGGTCGCGGCGGCCGGGCTGCTCGCCGGCCTTCTCGGGGTGTTCCTGTGCCGGACCCGGTCCGAGGGGCCCCGATGGCGGTGGGAGGACGACGAAGACGCCCCCTGATGATCACGCGCGGCCGATCCGGCACTCCCGTCCGGACGTCCTGGCGCCTCCGCGCCGTGGCATCCCCACGTGCCCGGGCGTGTCGCACTAACGTAGGCGCCGTGGAGCGGTCGCTCGAAAGCCAGGTCAGCCAGGCCGTGGATGCCTGGCTGCGATGGCTGCCGCGCTGGGAGCCCGCGAACCATCGCGGTCGCGTCGCCCCGTGTCGCCGGTGCTTCGGCTCGCCGGTCCTGTCCGCCGCGGGGCTGGGCTCCGACGTTCCGCACGGGGTGCAGCACGGTCTCTCGACGCGCGTGAAGGGCATCGTCGACCACGCCGTCGCCGACTACACCTCGCGCAACCTCCCGATGCTGCAGGCCGAGCTCGACCAGCAGGCCGAGCGCAATCGCCGCCGCTCGTATCGGCCCGCCGAGGGGCTCGAACCGGAGTTCGACGGGATGCCGCTGGACCCCGACCCCGAACCCGGGTCGCCCTTCCTGTTCACCCTCTCGGGTCTCGCCGCGGAGGAGGACGCCGAGATCCCGGCCCTCCCGCCCCTGTCGGATGCCGCCAAGGCGGCGCTGCGGCAGGAGGTCGGTCTGGCCGACGACTACGCGAACATGATCGGGCGGGAGGTGTGCACGATCCTCCTGCACCATCGCCTGCGCATCCAAGCGGCCGTGGCGGAGTACGTCGAGCCGCAGATCGCAGCGCTGCTCGACGACCTCACCCGCTCCCTCGACGCGCCGTTCGATCCGCGCGAGCCTGACGCCCCGGCATCCTGAGCGCGCTCGGTGTCCTGCGGTCACCTGTGCACAACGCGCAGGGCCGATGAAGACTGCTTTGTTAGCATCGACGGGTTGTGCGCTCGCTGAGGTGCGGGCGCGTCGTCCGGGGGAGGGGGCTCGATGCCGCAGCGGCTTCCGTCGTCGCCGCCCATCCTGCCCGGGCTGGCCTACATCCGTCCTCTGGGGTCGGGCGGTTTTGCCGACGTCTTCCTGTACGGGCAGGACATGCCCCGTCGCGACGTCGCGGTGAAGGTCCTCCCCAGCGACGTGCGCGACACCGACCTGCTGCGCATGTTCAACGCCGAGGCCGACGTGCTCGCGCACCTGTCGGCGCACCCCTCGATCGTGACGGTCTACCAGGCGGGCATCTCGGCCGACGGGCGCCCGTACATCGTGATGGAGTTCTGCCCGGGCTCGCTCGCCCAGCGCTACCGCGTCGAGCGCATGCCGGTGGCCGAGGTGCTGTCGATCGGCGTGCGCATGGCCGGAGCTCTCGAGTCGGCGCACCACGCGGGGCTCATCCACCGCGACGTCAAGCCCAGCAACATCCTCGTCACCACCTTCGGTGCCCCCGTGCTGGCCGACTTCGGCATCTCGTCGTCGCTCGTGCGCCAGGGGGCCGATGAGATGCTCGCCATGAGCGTGCCGTGGAGCGCCCCCGAAGTCGTCGCGGAGCAGACCGCCGGCACGATCGCGAGCGAGGTGTGGAGTCTGGGCGCCACCGTCTATTCGCTGCTGGCGGGGCAGAGTCCGTTCGAGCGGCGCGAGAAGGGGCAGAACTCGCGCGAGCAGCTGCGCCGCCGCATCGCTCGCGCCTCCTACACGGCCATCTCCCGGTCCGACGTCCCGCCGTCGGTGCAGGACGTCCTCGCGAAGGCCATGGCGCGCGACCCCGCCCAGCGCTACCCGAGCGCGCGCGCCTTCGGCGAGGCGCTGCAGGGGGTGCAGGCCGAGATGGGCGTGCCGGCGACCCCGCTCGAGGTCCCCGCGGCCGAGTGGGCACCCGCCGCCCGCTCCATCGACTTCGCCGACGGCACCGTCCGCGGCCCCGCACGCTCGCGCATCGAGCGCGAGATCTCGCGCAAGACGCGGGACTCCTCGGGCATCACCGGGTACGCACGTGACGAAGACACCGACATCCAGGCCCCGGTCTCGACCGCGTCGCGGGCGCTGCCCTGGGTGCTGGCCTCCGCGACCCTCGTCACCGCCGGCGCGGTCGTCGTCGCGGCGCTCTACGCCACGGGGGTGCTGCGATGAAACGCCGCACGCTGGTCGGGCTCGCCTCCACCCTCGTCGCCGCGACCCTCGTCGTGACCGCGAGCATCGTGTGGCCCGGCCTCGACGCGCAGCAGACCCCCGAGGTCGACACCTCGGTGTGGGCGCTGCAGACCGGTGAGGGGCAGCGCTACGCACGCGTGAACACGACGGTCGGCGAGCTCGACACGGTGCGCACCGCGGGCAATCCGAGTCAGGTGGCGCAGGCGCACGACGGTGCGTACCTGTTCACCGACAGCTACAGCAAGCTCACACGCATCGACGAGGCGCAGCCCGTCGACCTGGAGCAGGACCAGCTCGAGGCCGCCCCCGACACCCCGCCCGGCACCACCTCGGTCGCCACGGCGGGCGACTACGTCGTCTACCGCACCGACACGGGAGCCCTCTTCGCGGGGCGGCTGAGCCAAGCGGGTCAGCGCGCCGCCGAGCTCGACCCCTTCGGAACCGCCGGTGACGACGAGGCCGTGTCGTACACGGCGGATGCCATCGCCCTCGACGACCGGGGGATGCTCTTCGCCTACTCCTCGGTGGACCAGTCCGTGATCCGGTACGACATCGACGCCGACGAGGTGCGCGCGCGCGACGCCCTCGACGTGACGGTGACCGCTCCGGTGATCTCCGCGGCCGGCGACACCTGGGTGCTCGTGGATCCCGAGGCCGGCCGCGTGTGGATGCGGGGCACCGACCCGGTCGACCTCGACCTGGGGGACCAGGTCTCGGTCGGCGACGCCGACGCGGGAGCCGATGCCGTCTTCGTCGCCGACGATCAGTCGCTCTGGACGATCCCGACCGACGGGTCCGGACCCCGGCGCGAGGTGGGCGGGGGAGGCAACATCCTCGGGCAGCCCGCGCGCCCGCTCACCCACCAGGGCGTCACCTACGCCGCCTGGCTCCTCCCGGGCGACAGTCGGGGCACCCTGTGGCGGTCGGACCAGGGCGAGACCGACCTCGCCTACGACGGAGCCACGATGCCCGACCAGCGGCGCCCGGTGTTCGTCGCGACCGATCACGCCGTCATCCTGAACGAGACGCGCACCGGCTGGGTGTGGACGGTGCCCGACGGCGCCCTCGTGGCATCCAGTCAGAACTGGTCGCTCGACGACCGCACCGAAGAGGCCGCCGTCCAGAGCGAGGAGCAGCTGAGCGTCGTCCTCGACCCCAAGCCGCCCATCGCCGAACCCGATGCCTTCGGGGTGCGGGCGGGGCGGCTCAACACCCTTCCGGTGCTGTTGAACGACCACGATCCGAACGAAGACGTGCTGAGCATCGTGCCCGAGAGCGTCACCGGGCTCGATCCCGGCTTCGGCAGGCTCTCGCTCATCGACTCCGGTCAGCGCCTGGCGGTGCGGGTCGAGCCGGGAGCAACCGGCACCGCGACGTTCAGCTACGCGGTGACCGACGGCACGACGGCCGACGGACTCACGTCGGCACCCACCACGGTCACCCTGACGGTCTCGCCGGCGGAGTCGAACGCCGCTCCGGGGTGGTGCGGCACCGACAAATGCCTGCAGCAGTGGCCGACCCCCGAGGTCGCGCGCGGCGGCACCCTCACGGTCCCCGTCCTGCCCGGCTGGGTAGACCCCGACGGAGACCCGCTCCTGCTGCTCTCGGTCGACAACCCGAGCGGCGTCGGCACGGTCGCCGCCACCCCCGGCGGAGACGTCGTCTACCAGCATGCCGACGACGGGTCGGGCGGCGAACAGAGCATCCAGCTCGACGTCACGATCGCCGACACCGCAGGGGCCACCACGACCAAGCCCCTCGTCATCCGGGTGGCTCCCGATCCCACTCTCGCGGTGCAGTCCTTCGCCACCGTCGACACGGTCGGCACCTCCCTCGCCGTCGACGTCGGCCCGCACGTCACCGGCACCGCCGGGGAGATCTCCCTCGGCTCGGTCCGCGTCCTCGACGATGCCGCCGCGACCGCGACCGTGGTCGGCGGCAGCACGGTGTTCGACTTCACGGCATCCGAGCCCGGTGTGTACCGCGTCGACTTCACCGTCAACGCCGGGGGTCGCGACGCCACGGGGACGGCTCGCATCACGCTCCTCCCCGCCGACGCGCCCGCCCAGTTGTCGACCGCCCCCGTCGTGGCCTTCGTGCGCCCGCAGGAGGATGCGACCCTCGACGTGTTCAGCGCGGTGTCCAACCCCACCGGCCGCGTGCTGCTGCTCAGCGACGTGACGCCCGCGGCCGAGGAGGGGGCCTCCCTCACCGTCGACACCGTCGGGCAGAACGATCTGCGCGTCTCGGGCTCCACCGCCGACGGCGGCGCGGGGCTGCTCGGTACCGTCGACTACACCGTCAGCGACGGAACCGACGACGAGGGCTCCCGCGTGAGCGGCGAGGCGACCGTCTACCTTCTCCCACCGGCTCCCGAGATCGCGCCGATCGCCGTCGACGACACCGTCACGGTGCGCGCGGGGGCGCAGATCGACATCCCGGTGCTCGACAACGACATCTCGCCGGCCGGAGGGCGACCGAGCCTCGACCCCTCCAGCGTGCAGGCGCAGCCGGCGAGCGACGCGCTCGCCTTCGCGTCGGGCGGCGTGCTGCGCTATCTGGCGCCGACCACGCCCGGCTCCTACGAGGTGACGTACCGCGTCTACACCACCGGTACGCCCGCCCTCTGGGACGAGGCGACCGTGCGCATCACGGTCCTCGGCGGCGAGGCCAATCGGGCGCCCCTCCCCGACACCCTCCAGGGGCGCGTCCTCAGCGGAGGCACGACGACGATCGATTTCCAGGGATTCGGCGTCGACCCCGACGGTGACGCCGTCTCGCTCGACCGCATCGTCGCCCAGCCCGACCGGGGCACGGCATCCGTCTCCCCGGACGGGTCGTCGATCGTCTACTCGTCCGTGCCGGGCGACCGGGGGCAGGTGTCGTTCCGCTACCGCGTGGCCGACTCCTCGGGCGCCACGGGCGAGGGCACCGTGCGCATCGGAATCCTGGATGCCGAGGCCAACCCGAGTCCGATCACCTTCACCGACTACGTGCAGGTGCAGGCCGGGGGAGACCGCACGATCCGGGTCAGTCCGCTCGCGAACGACATCGATCCCACGCAGGGGCGACTGACGCTCACGGCGGTGCGGCCCGACCTTCCCGAGACGCTCGTCGACGGCAGCGCCAACCCGGAGTACGCGCGACTCGACGGGTTCGTCGACAGCGTCAGCGACACCGGCGTGGTCCTGCGCGCGGGCGACGAGCCCGGCACGATGTCGTTCCTGTACGACGTGGAGTCCGATTCCGGCAACACCGGGCGCGGACTCATCGTGGTCAAGGTGGTGCGCGAGAGCGTGCCCGATTACCCCGTGGTGACCGACACCGTGCTCACGGTCGAGAACCGCGACGACTTCACCACCGGGGTCGACGTGATCGCGGGCCGCGCGACCTGGTCCGGCGGTGAGGTCGGCGACCTCGAGGTGGCGCTGTGGGGGCAGCCCACCGACGTGCGCCTCGACGGCCGGCGCATCTCGGGCGAGCTGCCCGCGACCCGTCGCGTCATCCCGTTCGCGATCACGGGCCGTGTCGGCGACGCCGACGTCACGACCTACGCGTTCCTCCGCGTGCCGGGCGACGACGACCTGACCCTCGCGCTTCGCCCCGGGTCGGCGCAGCGGGTCGATGAGCTGGCCTCGGTGCAGTTCGACATGGCATCCCTCGTCGCCCTTCCCCGTCGGGCCGCGCTCGAGGTCGGCACCGACGTCTCGACCACCGGCGTCCGCGCCGAGGGGCGCTGCTCCGTCACCGGGTCGGTCGTGCAGTACGACGCCGGGACGGGCTCGCCGTGGACAGACGCGTGCCAGGTGCCCGTGCGGGTGGCGGGGACGCAGGACTGGACCGTGCTCTCGGTGCCCATCGGGGTGGTCGCCCGCGATCCGCAGCCGGAGCTGCGCCCGGGTTCGCTCACGGTGGGCCCCGGTGAGACGGCCACCTTCGACCTGCGCAACATGACCTCGTGGCAGCTGGGGCGTGAGGACTGGGCCGGGATCCGGTACGCCCTCGACTACAGCGGCTCCGCGTTCCAGGTCTCGCTCGACGGATCGGTCGTGACGGTGGTCGGCGCCGACCGCTCCGTGCCCGGCACCGACAACGCCGCCGTCATCTCCGTCACCAGTCACAACGCCGTCGCCCCCGCGCGGCTCGTCCTCCGCGTCGGCGCGGCGCCCTCGACGCTGCCCCAGGGCGGAACGACGTCGTCGCAGTGCTCGCAGGCTCAGGGCTCGAGCTGCTCGATCGACGTCATCGGCATCAGCGGTGAGGTCAACCCGCTGCCGCGGACGCCGCTCGAGGTCGTGGACGTGCGGCCCACGGCGGCGTGCACGGGCGTGACCTTCGCGGTCGGCTCGGCGTCGAGCGTCGTCGCTTCGTGGACGGCCGACGCCCCCGGCGCCACCTGCAGCACCAGCGTCACGCTCCGCGACGCCCAGGGGCGCTCGACCGCGTCCACGCGCGATGCCCGTGTCGTGCTCGACCTGCTCGGTTACCCCCGTTCGCCCGCGAGCGTGCGGCAGACGGCTTTCGCCGACGGCTCGCTGACGCTCCGCGTCGATCCGGGCGAGGCCCGTCGCGCCTACCCGGCGCTCAGCGGGTTCACGGTCCGCTCCGGCGGCGAGGTCGTCGCGCAGTGCGGCCCCGATGGCGGGTGCCCCGTGATCTCGGCCCCGAACGGCGAGCAGCGCGAGTACGTGGTGACGGCGGTGAACAGCGTCGGCGAGTCGCGCGGCGCCGTGCGCACGACGGCATGGGCCTACGCCTCCCCCGACAGGCCGAAGTCGGGCGACTTCGCGCCCGTGAACAACGGGGGTGACGGAGACGTCGCGGATCTCGCCATCCGCGGCATCGACTCCGCCGAGACCGGCTCCCTCGAGATCGTCAGCGCCGCGGGGCAGAAGCGCACCGTCGACATCGGCCGCAACCAGGAGAACATCTCGGTCGACGCGTTCCCGGTCGGGAGCAACTCCTCCACGCAGATCACGGTCACCCCGATCTCGCGCTTCACCGTGCCGCCGGGGCTCGGCGGCTCGCAGAGCGGTCAGGCGCTCGTCTTCACCGCGCACGGCGTCGGCAAGCCGCAGCAGCTCGGCCTCACGCTCACGTCCGAACCCGAGGGCGGCGGCAAGGTGACGATCGTCGCCACCGGTTCGGCGTCGAAGAACGGCGACGGTTCCGAGGTGCGCTACGGCTTCGCCATCGACGGCTCGTGCCGCGTCGGTGACGACGGGCCGCGCCGCGAGTTCCCGGGGAAGGACGACGGGGTGACCTACACGGTCCGCATGTGCGTCGATTCGGTCTACGAGGGTAAGAGCTACGGCTCCGACCAGATCGAGCAGAGCATCGACGCCGCGCAGGACACCTCCGCCCCGCAGGGCTATACGTTCCGTGTCGGGACGAAGCCCGACGTGAGCGGCGACACCGCGCGGTGGAAGATCAGCGGCATCCAGGAGGGGACGAAGCCTCCGCGCAACAACCGTGTCGTCTACGACAACTGGGACAACGGCACATCGGTCTACGACAGCGACCCGAACATCGGCGTCTACTTCCAGCACGACCTCTGGCCGACGCGTTCCGACCGCGGCGTCGTGAAGCCGGCCTCCGGCAGCGCCCCGTACCAGGTGCAGGCGACGGCTCGTATCGACTCCTGCGTCGCCGGCAGCGAGCTCAAACTCGGGTGGAAGACCAGCAACGGCGAGGCGCGTACCTCCACCGACCGCTCCGGCGTCGTCTACTACGACAGGAGCGGCAAGAAGCTCGATGCGAGCGACCCGACCGTCGTGCCGAAAGGCGCCACCCGCGTCGAGAACGCGAAGGTCCAGGTCAGCTGGTCCGCCAAGGGCTGGGGTCTGGATGACGCCACGCTCGTCACGGGCGGCACCTGCGACCCCGGCAAGGCCGACCCCTCCGAGCCGCCGAAGGGCGACCCCTCGCAGCCGCCCCAGGGCAACGGCTGATCCCGGCATCCATCCATCCCCCACAGGAAGAACGCACCGACATGACGATCACCCAGGAGCAGGCCACCTGGTTCTCCCAGACCTTCTCGCAGATCGCCGACAACGTCGAGCGTGCGGTGCTCGGCAAGCGCCACGTCGTCGAGCTCGTGCTGACCGCGATGCTGAGCGACGGGCACGTGCTGCTCGAAGACGTCCCCGGCACCGGCAAGACCTCGCTCGCCCGCGCCGTCGCGCAGTCGGTGCAGGGGACGAACACCCGCATCCAGTTCACGCCCGACCTGCTCCCCGGTGACATCACGGGCATCACCGTCTACGACCAGAAGAGCGGCGCGTTCGAGTTCCACAGCGGGCCCATCTTCGCCAACATCGTGCTCGCCGACGAGATCAACCGCGCGAGCCCGAAGACGCAGTCGGCCCTGCTCGAGGTGATGGAGGAGGGCAAGGTCACCATCGACGGCGTCTCGCGCGAGGTGGGCGTGCCCTTCCTCGTGCTCGCCACGCAGAACCCCGTCGAGCAGGCCGGCACCTATCGCCTGCCCGAGGCCCAGCTCGACCGCTTCCTGCTGCGCACGTCCCTCGGCTACCCCGACCACGCGGCGACCGTGCGCATCCTCGACGGCGCCCCCGTCGCCACCGCCGACCTGCGCCCGATCATCACCCCCCAGGCGCTGGTGGGCATGGCCGATCTCGCGGCATCCGTCTACGTCGACGCGCTCGTCCTCGACTACATCGCCCGACTCGTGGATGCCACCCGCACGGCCGACGAGGTCCGCCTGGGCGTCAGCATCCGCGGCGCGCTCGCCCTTACGCGCGCCACGCGCGCGCGGGCCGCGTCGCAGGGCCGCACCTATGCGACGCCCGACGATGTGAAGGCGCTCGCCGTGCCCGTGCTCTCGCACCGGCTCATCCTGCACCCCGAGGCGGAGTTCGACGGGGTCACGCAGGAGGCCGTGGTCGGCCAGGTCCTGCTCGACACGCTCCCGCCGACGCAGCGCGAGAGCGCGTGACGCCCGTGCGCCGTGTCCGCACGGATCGAGGGGTGAGCCATGCCTGATCCGAACGTCACCGAGTCGCGGCTCACGCGCACCTCGGCCGCGACCATGGCCACGGGCTCGCGCACGTCGATCACCTCGACCGCCACCCGCCGGCAGCGCCGTATCGTGCGCGCCGTGGTGCAGGTCGCCGAGACATGGCGCGTCATCACCGAGGCGGTGGCCGCGGCCCTGTCGTGGGCGGGGCGCACCGTCCGTCCCGCCGGCGCCGTCGTCGCGATCGCGGCCACAGTGGGCCTCGCGCTCGGCGTCGTCTTCGGCTGGGTCGAGTGGATGGTGGCGGGCTCGGCGGCGCTGCTGCTGCTGCTCATGAGCGTCCCGTTCCTCTTCGGCGCACGCGCCTACGACGTCGATCTGGCTCTCGAGCACGAGCGCGTCACCGCCGGGAACGGCGTCACGGGCGAGATCGTCGTCCGCAACGACAGCTCGCGGCCGGCGCTGCCGGGGCGTCTCGACATCCCCGTCGGTCGCGGTCTCGTCGAATTCGGGGTGCCGTTCCTGCGGCCGGGGCACAGCAGCACCGAGCCTCTCGAGATCCCGCCGCTGCCGCGCGGTGTCGTGCGCGTCGGGCCGGTGACCACCGTGCGCAGCGACCCGGTGGGACTGCTGCGACGCGAGCACGCCTTCGACGACGTCCACGACCTCTTCGTCCATCCGCGCACGGTCGGCCTGCCGTCCACGAGCGCCGGACTCGTCCGCGACCTCGAGGGCAACGCGACCCGGCGTCTCGTCGACGCGGACATGTCGTTCCACGCCATCCGCGAGTACGCTCCCGGCGACTCGCAGCGCCAGGTGCACTGGAAGTCCACGGCCAAGACCGGGCGCCTGATGGTACGCCAGTACGAGGAGTCGCGCCGCTCGCGGATGGCGGTCGTGCTCGCCGCCGCGACCCAGGAGTACGCGGATGCCGACGAGTACGAGCTCGCCGTCTCGGCCGCCGCCTCGTTGGGTCTGCGTGCCGTGCGCGATGCGCGCGACATCGACATCGTCACGGGCTCGGAGATCCCCCGCGTGGTGAAGGGCCGGCTCCGGGCGATCCGTCACATCCCGGTGGTCTCCCCGCGGGCGATGCTGGACGGGTTCAGCGCCATCCAGCGCCACGAGAACACCATGCCCGTCGAAGACGTCTGCCGGCTGGCATCCGAGGCGAACGAGCGCCTGTCGATCGCGTTCCTCGTCACCGGCTCCCTCGTGCCCCTCGCCCGCCTGCGGCAGGCGGCTCTCGCGTTCCCCGCCGACACCGCGGTCGCCGCGGTCATCTGCGACGAACGCGCGCACCCGCGGATGCAGAGCGTGGCGGGCCTCACCGTGCTCACCATCGGCACCCTCGACGACCTCTCCGGTCTTCTCGTGCGGGGAGCCACCTCGTGAGCGGCTCGCGCGACCGCGTGCCCCGGCGTCGCCGTGAGGCGTCGTCGGCGCCGCGGTGGACCGCCGCCGCGCTGTACACCGCGGTGTCCGCGGCGCTCGCCGCGGTGGCGGCATGGCCCATCTACGCGGCCGTGTCGTTCCTCGTTCTCGTCGTCGCGGCATCCCTCGCCGGGGCGGCCGTGGTGACGCTCGTCGCGTGGCGGCGCGGGAGCGGATGGGCTCTCGCCGGGGCGGCCGTGGTGACGCTCGTCGCGTGGCGGCGCGGGAGCGGATGGGCTCTCGCCGCCGGGCTCGTCGCCGCCTTCACGCTCCTGGCCGTCCCTCTCGCCGTGCCGTCGCGCCTGACGTCGCCGCTGGACGTGCTGCACGGGCTCGGCGAGTCCTATGCCGGCGTGGTCGTCGCCTGGAAAGACCTGGTCACCGTCGACCTGCCGGTCGGTGCGTACCGCAACCTCCTGATCCCCGCCCTCGTGGTCTTCCTCGTCGGCACCGCGCTCGCCCTCGCGCTCGCGGGGCGCACCGACCGATGGGCGGCCATCGCGGTCGTCCCCGGTCTCGGGATGAGCGGTTTCGGCCTGTTCTTCGGCCGCACGGCGACGAGCGCGCCGCTCACGATCGGACCCGTCGTCCTCGCCGCTCCCGTGGAGACGGTGGTGGGCCTGGCGGCGCTGCTGTCGGCCGTGCTGTGGCTGGCCTGGCGCGCCCACGACGAGCGTGCCCGCGCGCTCCGCCGCGCGAGCGAGGTCTCCGCCGCGCAGGTGGCCCCGGGGCGCTCCCGCACCGACCGCCGACGCGCCGCGCTCGGGGTGGCGATGGTCGCCCTCGCCGCGGTCGTCACGGTCGCCGTCGTGCCGTGGATGTCGCGGGGAGCGGAGCGGGAGGTCCTCCGTTCCGCTGCCGGACCGCAGGAGCAGATCGCCGAGGCCGTGAGTCCCCTCGCGCAGTACCGCGCCATGTTCTCGGACGCCCGGGCCGACGAGGTGCTGTTCCGCGTGAGCGGCGAGGGGGCGCTGCCCGAGCGCATCCGTCTGGCCACTCTCGATGCCTACGACGGAGAGATCTTCCGCGCCTCGGGCGAGGAGGGAGCGGGCTTCGTCCGCCTACCTTCGACCCGCGACGCCGGCGACGGTCGCACGATCGCAGCCGAGGTGGAGATCGTCGATCTCGACGGGATCTGGATGCCGACCGCCGGCCGTCTCGCCTCGGCGACGTTCGAGGGCGATCGGCGCGGCGCTCTGGCCGACCGCTTCTACTACAGTGCTTCCGCCGAAGCGGGGGTGCAGACCTCCGATGGAGGCCTGCGCGTGGGGGACCGCTACGAGCTCTCGGGTGTGGAGCCCGCCCCCGTCGACCTCGCGTCCGTGACACCTCCGGGAGCGCCGCAGGGGGTGTCGGGCGGAGACAACCTGAAGAGGTGGGTCGAGGAGCACGCGACAGGCTCCGACGGCGCAGCCCTGCAGGCCCTCGTCCAGCTGCTCCGGGAGCGCGGTTATCTCAGCCACAGCCTGGCCGCGCCGGGCACCGCCGCTCCCGCGTGGACCGCCGACCTCCCCGGCTATCAGCTGCAGCCGAGCGCCTCGGGTCACTCCCTCGCGCGCATCGACCGCATGTTCGAGCGTCTCCTCGATCGCGAGGACGACCCGCGTGCGGAGGCGACCGGCAACTACGTCGCCGCCGTCGGCGACGACGAGCAGTTCGCGGTCGCGACGGCGCTCATCGCCCGCGAACTGGGCTTCCCCGCCCGCGTCGTCGTCGGCACGCGGTTGGAGACCGCCGACCCGACCCTGTCGGCGTGCGACGCGGGGGAGTGCCGACCGCGCGACCTCACCGCGTGGACGGAGGTCCAGGGCGCCGACGGTCGGTGGGCGGCCGTCGACGTCACCCCGCAGTGGGAGCAGTCGCCGAGCCTTGAGGTCACCCAGCAGCAGGACCCCGAGAACGTCACCGAGGTGCGTCCCGACACCGTCGAAGAGGTCGTCCCGCCCGAGCCCGTGCAGGAGGACGACTCCCGCGACGATGACTCCCGCACCGACGAGGGCATCGATCTCGCGTGGCTCTGGCCGCTGCTGCGCACCGCGGGCATCGCCGTGCTCGTCGTGCTGGTGCTGTTCGGGCCGTTCCTGGCCGTGCTCATCGCCAAGGCGCTGCGCCGCCGCGGCCGTCGACGCGACCCCGATCCGAGGGGAGCGATCGCCGGCGGGTGGGACGAGTACGTCGACGCCGGACTCGACGCGGGGCGTTCCGTGCCGCGTGCATCGACCCGTCGCGAGGTCGCTGACGCGTTCGCGACGCCCTCCGGCATCCGCCTGGCCGCTGATGCCGATCGCGCCGTGTTCGCCGCCGACCGGATCACCCCCGACGAGGTCACCGCCTTCTGGCGCATCGTCGACGACGAACGTCGCGTCCTCACCCGTCAGCGCGGCTTCTGGCGCCGAGTGCGCGCGGCCGTATCGTTGAGATCGTTCCTGCGGTTCCTCGCCCCCCGGCCTTCTCGGCGGGGGTCGCCGCATCGCGACGAGAGGGGGAAGCGTTCCGCCACGGCGGCGGGGCGCGACACGACATGACCGATTCGACGACGCTGGTCCTGGGAGCGAGCTCGCTCGCCCTGGTCGTGGTGCTGTACGTCTGGCTCGCCCTCGCCCTGGCCGCGATGTTCCGCAAGATTGGCGAGCCGGTCTGGAAGGCGTGGGTGCCGGTGGTCAACGTCGCCACCGTGCTGAAGCTCGGCGGGTTCTCGCCGTGGCTCGTGCTGATCAACCTCGTGCCCCTCTTCGGCTTCATCGCCTTCTACGTGGTCCTCGTCGTGGCGGTCCACCGCATCACCGTCGGATTCGGCGCGGGCGGCGGCCTCACCGTGCTGGGCGCCGTCTTCCTCGTCGTCTGGGCCAGCGTCCTCGGCTTCGGCTCCGCACGGTGGGAGGGCGACGCCGCCCGCGGTGCCGACGAGGACTCCGCACCCGTTCGCCGCGGACGCGACTTCCAGGGCCCGTACGTCCCGCTGATCGGCGGGTGGACGCCCGAGGCCGAGCCCGCCCCGGACGACCGCCCCGCAGCCGACCGCCCCGCAGCCGACCGCTTCGTCGACGCGGCGCCGCCGGTGTCGGAGCCCGTCGTGCAGCCCTTCGCCGCCCCCGCCGGTTCGTTGGCCGATGCGGTCCCGTCCCCGAGCGACTGGGCCCCGCCGACCGATCTCGCGCCGGCCCGTCTCGACGGACACCGCTCGACGGACCGGTCCGTTCCCGCCGCATCCGGATCGGTCTTCGAGGTGCTCGACGCGCTGCGCGACGGCGCGCCCGCGGGGGCCGACGGGGCCGCGCCGCGAGATCGGGCCGATCAGCAGGCCGGGCGCGCCGACGTCGACAAGAAGCCGGATGCCGAGCAGTCCCCGGCGGGGTGGGTCCCGCGTTTCGCCGAGCCGCCGGCTGAGCCCGATGCCGACGCCCTCGCGACCCGCGCGCTGCTGCTGCCCGGAGCTCCCACCCGTGGCGCGTCACCGGCCGCGCGGCGCACGAGTGATCCCACCGATGTCGAGTCGGCCTCCCCCTCGGCGGCATCGGCGTCCCCCTCGGCGGATGCGGCACCCGACCATCCCGTCGACGACGGCCCGTCGCCGTGGGCTGCTCCCGCGCGCCGCGAGGCGGAGGAGCTGGACGAGGCGCCCGCGATCATCCCGGAGGCACCGCTCACGCGGCCCGCGCCGACGCCGGTTTCCGCTCCCCGCGTCTCCCGGACCCCCGCCGACGAGTTCCCCGAGCTCTCCGAAGCGGTCTCGGCCGTACCCGACGCCCCCGACGCGGGCGCTCCGCGCTCGGCCCGCACGTCGGTGTCGGCGTTGTACACGCGCCCGGAGGTCCCGTCGGACGACGACTTCGACGCTCTCGACCGCACGGTCGTGGCGCGGCGCAAGCGCATCCCATGGGCGCTGATCGCCCCCAACGGCGAGACGGTCGATCTGACGTCGTCGGTCGTCATCCTCGGCCGTCGTCCCGGCCCGGATGCCGCGCACCCCGACGCTCAGCTCGTCCCGATCGTCGACGAGACGCGGACGGTCTCGAAGACGCACGCGCGCCTCGAGCTGCGCGGCGACACCTGGTACGTCACCGACCTGGAGTCGACGAACGGCGTGCTGTTCGCCACGCTCATGGGCACCGAGGTGGAAGCTCCCCCCGGCGAGGAGATCGAGGCGGGCGAACGGTTCTTCCTCGGCGACGCGGAGGTGCGCCTCACGCGGAGGAACGTGTGAGCGGCCCGTTCGACCGAGCCGACGATCCCGACGAGGTCACGCTGTGGGCGGGCCGACTGCGGCCCTGGCCGGCGAATCCGCCGGCCGCGGCCGACGGCGGCTCACCCGCGGCCGCCGACGCAGACGACCCCGACGACGCCACCGTGCGGTCCCACGCTGACGACCTCGACGACGCCACCGTGCGCTCCGACGTGCGGGAGCCGGACGACGCGACGGTGATCGCTCGTCGTGCGGATGCCGTTGCGGAGCCGGACGACGCGACGGTTATCGCCCGGCGCGTCGACACCGCAGCGGACGCCGACGATCGCACCGTGGTCGCGCGGCCCGCCGCTCCGGAGGCGGAGCTCGAGGACGCGACCGTGCGTCGTGCCCCGGTGCAGGAGCGCACGGCGCGCAGCCCGGAACTTCTCCCCGCCGACGACACCCAGCCGGGGCTCCGTGCCCGGCGCTCGTCCGCGCCCGCCGTCGACGAGCCACCCGACGACAGCACTCGACCGCGTCGCGCGCCCGACGGAGTCGACGACACCCAGGCGGGTACGCGCCGCGCGCGTCGTGCCGATGCGGCCGATGCCTCCGCGAGCCGACGGTCGGCGGACGCGGGACCGCAGGCCGTCGACGGGGCGGTGCGTGAGGCGCGCGTGCCCGCCGCCCTGGGGCGCGAGATCTACGATCCGCGGGTCGATGCGCCGATCCGGGTGGCGCGTTCCGTGCCGCCTGCGCGGTCCGGGCTCCGCGACCATCCCGCCCTCGTGCGGCCGCGGCCGGCTCGACGGGGCGCCTGGCGAGCACTGCTGATCGGTACCGCGGTGGTCCTGCTGCTGGCCGCCGGCGCGGCGGCGGCGGTGCTGCTCCTGGGCTGAGCGGGCGGCATCCTGACCGTCGGCTGGGGGAGACGCGTGCACGTTTGCCCGTCCTCCGGGGAACGCGTATCATTGAGCGGGTGTGCGTTCACGCGCGCCGTGCGTCGTGCCTTCGGGTAGGTCGTGCGGATCAACGCTCGCACCATCTCAGGGACTGGCCTGCGAACAGGTCACCCCCACGGCATATCCACCACAACCGCGTCCGATCATTCTGACGCGCGGTGGATCACACGTGAGCCCGACACGTCACGAATCGCAAGATGAGCGACATGACGGGGGAGACACGACCGCTGTCACCGTGCAGCACCCCGGGCGGCCCGAGAGGAACCGCCCGGCCAATCAAGGAGAGAACGTGCCAACCATTCAGCAGTTGGTTCGCAAGGGCCGCTCGCCGAAGGTCTCGAAGACCAAGGCTCCCGCGCTGAAGTCGAACCCCCAGCAGGCCGGCGTGTGCACCCGCGTGTACACGACGACCCCCAAGAAGCCGAACTCGGCCATGCGCAAGGTCGCCCGCGTCAAGCTGCGCAACGGCACCGAGGTCACCGCGTACATCCCCGGTGAGGGTCACAACCTCCAGGAGCACTCGCTCGTGCTCGTCCGTGGTGGTCGTGTGAAGGACCTCCCCGGTGTCCGCTACAAGATCGTCCGCGGTGCGCTCGACACCCAGGCTGTCAAGAACCGTAAGCAGGCTCGTAGCCGCTACGGCGCGAAGAAGGGCTGAGAACCATGCCTCGTAAGGGTCCCGCCCCGAAGCGTCCCGTCGTCAACGACCCGGTGTACGGCGCCCCCGTCGTCACCCAGCTGGTCAACAAGATCCTCGTCGACGGCAAGAAGTCCATCGCCGAGTCGATCGTCTACGACGCCCTCAAGGGTGTCGAGGCGAAGAACAGCCAGGACGCCGTCGCCACGCTGAAGAAGGCGCTCGACAACGTCCGTCCCACCCTCGAGGTCAAGAGCCGCCGCGTCGGTGGCTCGACCTACCAGGTTCCCGTCGAGGTCAAGCCGCACCGCGCCAACACGCTCGCGCTGCGCTGGCTCGTGAGCTACGCGAAGGGTCGTCGTGAGAAAACGATGACCGAGCGTCTGCAGAACGAGATCCTCGACGCCTCGAACGGCCTCGGTGCCGCGGTCAAGCGCCGCGAAGACACCCACAAGATGGCCGAGTCGAACCGCGCCTTCGCGCACTACCGCTGGTAAAACCCGCGGAGGGTCCGTGATCGAACCCCGGTCACGGACCCTCCGATGGGCCCGGCATCAACCTCCCAACAGGTAAGGAAGACACCCGTGGCACAAGACGTGCTCACCGACCTCCACAAGGTCCGCAACATCGGCATCATGGCGCACATCGATGCCGGCAAGACGACGACGACCGAGCGCATCCTGTTCTACACGGGCGTCAACCACAAGATCGGCGAGACGCACGACGGTGCGGCCACGACCGACTGGATGGAGCAGGAGCAGGAGCGTGGCATCACGATCACCTCCGCTGCTGTGACGTGCTTCTGGGAAAAGAACCAGATCAACATCATCGACACCCCCGGTCACGTCGACTTCACCGTCGAGGTGGAGCGTTCGCTCCGCGTGCTCGACGGTGCCGTCGCCGTCTTCGACGGCAAGGAGGGCGTCGAGCCCCAGTCCGAGACCGTGTGGCGTCAGGCCGACAAGTACGACGTCCCCCGCATCTGCTTCGTCAACAAGATGGACAAGCTGGGCGCCGACTTCTACTTCACGGTCGACACCATCGTCAACCGCCTGAAGGCCAAGCCCCTGGTGCTCCAGATCCCGATCGGTGCCGAGAACGACTTCGTCGGCGTCGTCGACCTGGTCTACATGCGTGCCCTGGTCTGGCCCGGCGACGCCAAGGGTGATGTCACCATGGGCGCCAAGTACGAGATCCAGGAGATCCCGGCCGACCTCGTCGAGAAGGCGCAGGAGTACCGCGAGAAGCTCCTCGAGACCGTCGCCGAGTCCGACGACGCCCTGCTCGAGAAGTACTTCGGTGGCGAAGAGCTCACCCACGAGGAGATCAAGGGCGCCATCCGCAAGATGACGATCGCCAGCGAGGTCTACCCCGTGTTGTGCGGTTCGGCGTTCAAGAACCGCGGCGTGCAGCCCATGCTCGACGCCGTGGTCGACTACCTCCCCTCGCCCCTGGACGTGCCCGCCATCGAGGCGCACGACCCCAAGGACGAAGAGGTCGTCATCGAGCGTCACGCCGACCGCGAGGAGCCCTTCGCGGCGCTCGCGTTCAAGATCGTGACGCACCCGTTCTTCGGTCGCCTCACCTACATCCGCGTGTACTCGGGTCACCTCGACTCCGGTGCCCAGGTCGTCAACGCGACCAAGGGCAAGAAGGAGCGCATCGGGAAGATCTTCCAGATGCACGCCAACAAGGAGATGCCGGTCGACTCCGTCACCGCCGGTCACATCTACGCGGTCATTGGTCTGAAGGACACCACCACCGGTGACACCCTCTGCGACCCGCAGAACCAGGTCGTCCTCGAGTCGATGACGTTCCCGGAGCCGGTCATCGAGGTCGCCATCGAGCCCAAGACCAAGGCCGACCAGGAGAAGCTGGGTGTCGCCATCCAGAAGCTCGCCGAAGAAGACCCGACGTTCCGCGTCGAGCAGAACGCCGAGACCGGTCAGACCGTCATCAAGGGCATGGGCGAGCTCCACCTCGACATCCTGGTCGACCGCATGAAGCGCGAGTTCAAGGTCGAGGCCAACGTCGGAAAGCCCCAGGTGGCGTACCGCGAGACCATCCGCAAGGCGGTCGAGCGTCACGACTACACCCACAAGAAGCAGACCGGTGGTTCGGGTCAGTTCGCGAAGATCCAGTTCGCGATCGAGCCCCTCGAGGTCACGGCCGACAAGACCTACGAGTTCGAGAACAAGGTCACCGGTGGTCGTATCCCGCGCGAGTACATCTCGCCGACCGACCAGGGCTTCCAGGACGCCATGAACGTCGGCGTGCTCGCCGGCTACCCCATGGTGGGTGTCAAGGCGATCCTCCTCGACGGTGCTTCGCACGACGTCGACTCGTCGGAAATGGCGTTCAAGATCGCCGGCTCGATGGGCTTCAAGGAGGCCGTCCGCAAGGCGAACCCCACCATCCTCGAGCCGATCATGGCCGTCGAGGTGCGTACTCCCGAGGAGTACATGGGCGACGTCATCGGCGACCTGAACTCGCGTCGCGGCCAGATCCAGTCGATGGAAGACGCCGCCGGCGTCAAGGTCGTCCGGGCCAACGTGCCGCTGTCCGAGATGTTCGGCTACATCGGTGACCTGCGCTCGAAGACCTCGGGCCGTGCCGTCTACTCGATGGAGTTCGACAGCTACGCCGACGTCCCGAAGGCCGTGGCCGACGAGATCGTCCAGAAGAACAAGGGCGAGTAACACCGCTCTCACGGATGCCGGGAATCCCGGGTTCTGCTCGGGTTCCCGGCATCCGCACAAACTGAATACCGACTCTCTAGTAATCTGAGAACCATCCCCGCGAAGAATCGGTCGCAATCCAGCGCCCGAGACCTCGCAACCAACGTCCTGAGGAGGACCCAGTGGCTAAGGCCAAGTTCGAGCGGACCAAGCCGCACGTGAACATCGGAACGATCGGTCACGTCGACCACGGCAAGACCACGCTCACCGCTGCCATCTCGAAGGTGCTCGCCGACAAGTTCCCGTCGGCCACCAACGTTCAGCGTGACTTCGCGTCGATCGACTCCGCGCCCGAAGAGCGTCAGCGCGGTATCACGATCAACATCTCGCACGTCGAGTACGAGACCCCCAAGCGTCACTACGCTCACGTCGACGCCCCCGGTCACGCCGACTACATCAAGAACATGATCACCGGTGCCGCTCAGATGGACGGCGCGATCCTCGTGGTCGCCGCCACCGACGGCCCGATGGCTCAGACCCGCGAGCACGTCCTGCTCGCCAAGCAGGTCGGCGTGCCCTACCTGCTCGTCGCGCTGAACAAGAGCGACATGGTCGACGACGAGGAGATCCTGGAGCTCGTCGAGCTCGAGGTCCGCGAGCTCCTGTCGTCGCAGGACTTCGACGGCGACAACGCCCCCGTCGTGCGCGTCTCGGGCCTGAAGGCTCTCGAGGGTGACGAGCAGTGGGTCAACTCGATCGTCGAGCTCATGGAGGCCGTCGACTCCTCCATCCCCGACCCGGTGCGTGACAAGGACAAGCCCTTCCTCATGCCCATCGAGGACGTCTTCACCATCACCGGTCGTGGAACGGTCGTCACGGGTCGCGCCGAGCGCGGTACCCTCGCGATCAACTCCGAGGTCGAGATCGTCGGCATCCGCCCGACGCAGAAGACCACGGTCACGGGTATCGAGATGTTCCACAAGCAGCTCGACGAGGCCTGGGCCGGCGAGAACTGTGGTCTGCTCCTCCGCGGCACCAAGCGTGACGACGTCGAGCGCGGCCAGGTCGTCGTGAAGCCCGGTTCGGTCACCCCGCACACCAACTTCGAGGGCACGGCGTACATCCTGTCCAAGGAAGAGGGCGGCCGCCACAACCCGTTCTTCACGAACTACCGCCCGCAGTTCTACTTCCGCACCACCGACGTGACCGGCGTCATCACGCTGCCCGAGGGCACCGAGATGGTCATGCCCGGTGACACCACGGAGATGTCGGTCGAGCTCATCCAGCCGATCGCCATGGAAGAGGGCCTCGGCTACGCGATCCGTGAGGGTGGCCGCACCGTCGGTGCCGGTACCGTCACCAAGATCCTCAAGTAAGTCCCCCCAGACTTCACTCGGCACAGGCCGGGCCTTCGGGCCCGGCCTTTGTCATTTCCGGATGCCGTTGACGGCGTCCGTTTCCGACATTCAGGCGCCGTTCGCGGCGCCTGTTTCGCATTTCCGACCGGTCACTTTCGGACCTTTCGCGGCCGTGATGAGACCTTACCGATGTCGACCAGTAGCCCCCTTCGCGACGATCGCGTGGCGGGTTCGACCGGTTCCCGCTTTTTCGCAAAAGGGGAGAATCGATGTTGGAAGAGCTGTCATCGGACACGGCGTCGGGTGCGACGGGTGCGGCGCGGGGGATCGAGCGGCGTACCGTTCTGAAGGGCGCCGCGTGGTCGGTTCCGGTGATCGCGGCCGCTGTCGCGGCTCCTGCGGCCTCCGCGTCGGTGAACAACGCCGCCGTGGCCCTCACGGACGACGTGACGAGCCTGCTGACCCTCAATGTCCTCGACTCGGCGTCTACGGCGACCGCCGCGGTGGCGATCACGGTGCCGACGACGCTCCGGGTCACCAACGGCGCCGGCGCGCTGTCGGGAACCGCGACCGTGACGATCACGGTGCAGCGCCCCGTCGGGATCAACGTCTCCGTCGGACGCGCTCGCGGATTCGGGGTCTATCGGTTCGACAGCACGCTGACGACGCCCGGCCAGCGGACCGCGGTGTACCAGAGCGCGCTCGGATCGCAGTACGGATTCCCGCAGACGTCGTTCACGACGTCGAAGAATTTCAGCGTCGGGTCGAACGGGACCGTCGACATCCCCGTGGTGTGGGGCCTCGCAGGCGTCAGCACGGGCGTCGGGATCAATGCGTTGGCGTCGTTCCCCGTCACCGCGACCATCGTGTTCCCGGGACGCACGCTCGTGGCGTCGTCTTCGATTCTGGTCCCGGTCGGAGCCGGCATCCTCTGACGTCCGCGCCGGATACCGGCGGGCTACGGAGGAGCGCCGGCGGAGGGCCGGCCGACTACCGACGCGACTACTGACTCCGGTACCGATATCCGCGGTCGAGCCGACCGACGCCGGATGCCGGCGGCTACCGTGCGGTGGAGGATCACGGCGCCCCGTCTCCCGAATGTAAGGGGGCGGGGGCGGGGCGCCGTGGTGCGGTCGTGCGCAGTGCTGCTCACACCGTCTATCCGTGCAACCACACCCCCTGACAAGCAACGCTGCGATCGAGGCTGGGGGGTCGGATGAGCAGCATCGCATCGTCGACCCCGGCGGTCGATCCGGGCGCGGATCGTGCCCCGATCCGTGCGCTGTTGCGGGACCACCTGCGGATGTCGCGCATTCCGCATCCGGCCGGTGTCACCTCAGCCGGGCGCGCCGCGATCACGTTGCACGCGGTCGATCACGGTGATCTGTGGCTGTGGTCGGAGGCCGGCGATACCGGCTACATCGGGATCGTCTTCCCCGTGGACGAGGCGCAGGCGACCGTCGAGGGCGACACCCCGCGCGAGGGGGTGGACCGCGCGCCGATCGTCCTCCGCCACGGATTCCCTCTGCGCCTGGTCTGGAGCCGGGGAGCGGCGGCGACGCTGTGGCTTCCGCGGGCCGCGGTGGAGGACCTCGGTCTCGACGTCGATCGCGTCTCGAGTCGGCCGTCCCTCACGACGGCCGCCCTGGCGGCGCGGGCATACGTGACGACGGTCGCGGGAATGCGGCCGTCATTGAGCATGGTCGAAGCGATGGTCATGGAGAGGACGCTCCTCGACATCGCGTTCGCGTTGTTCTTCTCCGCGGGGGAGCGCGAGGTGGTCGCGGCGGCGCGGACCTCGACGTTCAATCGCGTGCGGTTGCTGTTCGAGTCGAGGTTCACCGATCCGCGATTCTCGGTGGCGGCCGCCGCGGCGGAGCTGCACGTGTCGTCGCGACACCTGCATCGCCTCTTCGAGAAACGCGGGACGTCGCCGTCGACGTATCTCCGTTCGCTCCGCGTCGATTTCGCCCGTGCCCTCCTCGAGGTGCGAGCGGATTCGGGAATGACCGTGCAGCGCATTGCGCGGCAGAGCGGATTCGCATCGGAGCGGACAATGCGACGTGCCCTGTCCGAGACGTCGTCCACCTCGGCATGACGTCGGTCGACGCCGACCTTCTCCGGACGCTAAGAATGAGAGTGTGAATGCGCTCGTTCGTGTTCACGGAGACGCGCGAGCGGGTTCTAGAATCATGTGCCCGAGGCATTCCTCGGAATTCGCGCTGAGACGCCCGGGGGGCGAGGCTGTCGCGATGACGGCGTGAAAGGGAGTGTGTCCGGTGGAGTTGCAGACGTACCTGCGCATCATCCGAGTGGGCTGGGTGTGGCTGCTTCTCGGCACTCTCCTCGGCATCGGGGCCGCCGCGGGCTGGGTCGCCCTGCAGAAGCCCGTCTACACCGCGGATGCCAGCGGCTTCGTCGCCGTGACGGGCCAGGGTGAAGACACCGGATCCGCGCTCATCGCCGACAACCTCGCGAAGTCCAAGGTCAAGTCGTACATCGATCTGGGCACGTGGCGGTCGGTCGCGGAAGACGTCATCACTCAGCTGGGGCTCGACACGCGCCCGGAGACGCTCGTCGATCAGGTGCGCGTGAGCAATCCCGTCGACACGGTGAACCTCCTCGTCGTCGCGAACGCCTCGACGCCGGAGGGCGCGCGTGATCTCGCGCAGGCGTGGATCCAGGCGATGTCGTCCGAGATCTCGCGTCTCGAATCGCGAGACGGGGGCCAAGCGCTCGTGCAGCTCATCGCGGGGGATTCCGCTCAGCTGCCCCGCTCGCCCAGTTCGCCGAACTGGCGTATCGCGCTGGCCGTCGGCGGTCTCATCGGTCTCGCTGCGGGAGTCTCGGGTGCCGTGGTCCGATACGTTCTCGACCGCCGCATCCGATCTGCAGAGGTGGTCGAACGCGAGACCGGGCATCCCGTCGTCGGCACCATCCCTCTCGAGAAGTCCTTCACCGACACCGGTCGGCTGGTTCCCTTCGACGGAGGGATGAGCGGCGGAGCGCGTGCGAAATTCTTCCGCGTGGCGGAGTCGCTCCGCGAATTGCGCACCAACCTCCAATTCATCGACGTGGACAATCCTCCGCGCGTGATCGTCATCAGCAGCCCGCTCCCCGGCGACGGAAAGTCCACCACCAGCGCGAACCTCGCGATCGTGCTCGCGGCGAGCGGGCAACGCGTCGTGCTGATCGACGGTGACCTCCGACGGCCCATGGTGGCGAACATCTTCGGCCTGATCGACGGTGCGGGCCTCACCGACGTTCTGGCCGGTCGCGCTCTCTTCGATGAGGTCGCGCAGCCGGTCGGCGTCGACGGCAACCTCTTGGTCCTGGGAGCGGGGATGCTTCCCCCGAACCCGTCCGAGGTCCTCGGCTCGGAGCGCATGCGCGATCTCATGCGCACGCTGTCGGCGGATGCGACGATCATCATCGATGCACCGCCGCTGCTCCCCGTGACCGACGCCGCCGTGCTCGGACACCATGCCGACGGCGTGATGGTGGTGGCCAGCGTCGGCAAGACCACGATCGAGACGCTGAGGAAGGCGATGCTCAACCTCGAGAAGGCGAACGCGCGCTGCCTCGGGGTGGTCATCAACCGGGTGCCCGTCCGCGGACGCGGCCGCGGCTACGACGACTACCAGTACACCGGGGACTACTACGCGGCACCGCCGTCGGCGACTCCGGAGACGGTGACGGCAGCGGGACCCGCGAAGGCTTCCAAGGGGAAGGCGCGAACGTCAGCGCGCGTGGATGAGGGGCCCGGCGTCCGCCGGAGCACAGCGGTGGCGGCGTCGACGACTGGCGACAGTGTCTCGCCGTCGCGGCGCTCCCGCCGAGCGGCCCGCTGACGAAGCGCGCTCACGGGTCCAACCGACCGGCTCAGCCGTCGCTCGGCTGCACGACGCCCTTCGTAGCGAGTGCGTCGATGAAGGAGGCGACCGTCGGCCGCACGTCGGCCTCGTCCGCCTCCCAGACGCGGACGATCTCCGAGACGATCTCATCCTCGTCGCGGAGCCCGTCGATCAGCTCCCAGATCGCGACGCCCACATCGGACAGCCGGATGACGGCGAACGGCGTCATCCGTGCGGGGAGCGCGATGTACGCCGTCGAGCCGTCCCGCGTCCAACCGATTCCGGGTGAGCGCTGCCACACGGGCGTGGAGTGAGTCATTCACCACCTCCGTCGACGTGCAGCTTCGAGGATGCGGAGCAGCTTGGCGGGCGCGGTGACGATGCGCCGCAGGTAGAAGCGGAGTAGGCTGAGCGGATCGTCGGCGACGCCGAAGAACGCTTGAGCGAAGCGTGGGCTGGGGACGAGCTTACGAGCCGCCAGGCGTGCGCGGGCCGGCCAGCTCGCGCCGGCGAATTGCTCGGCAAGGGTCTCGGGGAGGTCGTCCGGCGACTCCACGCGTCGTCGCCACAATGCCGTCAGCCGGTCCGCTTCGGGCGACAGGGCGAAGGTATCGCCGGTGAGCCGTTTCAGGGTGTCGCGGAGGGGTCCGACTGCTCCCGTCGCCACAGCTCGTCGGGAGAGGTCGCCCATGTCCGCGCTCAGGCGCTCGGCTGCCCGTTCCTCGAGATCGAGCAGCTGGACGGCATCGCGGGAGCGGGTGGCGTGGAGAGCGGCGACGAGCCAGTGGTCGGTCGCAGAGGGGACGGGGCACACGCGGTGCGCCAGCTCGATCGTCGAGCGGGCCTCCCACAGGGTGTCGAACACGTCTTGAGCGGGGCTCAGAAATCCCGGATAGTACCGATGGAGGTCCAGGTGACAGGGCCACTGCGGGTGCTCCAGGGTTCGCGCGTGCGGCGCGAGCACGGATCCCTCTCGAGGGAGCTCGACCAGGACGGCCTTGTCGCGATCGGTCCACCCGCTCGAGCGGAGGAGGCGCCACAGGCGTTCGAATGCCGACGGATCGACCAATACGTCGACGTCCGACGAACCGCGGACCGCGCGAAGTCCCTGATCCGCGAGCACACGACCCTTGATCGTCAGAACGCGGATGCCGTGCAGCTCCGCGAAATCGTTCACGGCCGCGGCGAGCAGCTCGACCGCCACATTGTGGGGGAGCGGGACCAGCTCGCTGGCTGGTCCGGGTGCCCCGGGCGGAGCGGCTGCGGTGCGGCTCCCCTCACGGCGACGTGTGCGTGCCATCAGCGTTCCGGTCGTCCCCACTTCATCCTTCGCGTGAGCGCGAGCCTACTTGAGTCTTCACCCTGGCGCGCAAGCCGCAGCAGTGCCTCGCGGCTGCCTCGCGTCCTCCACCCGGGCGCCGCGGGTGAAACCCGTATGCTGAGCGGGTGAATGATGCTGCCGTCGACCCGAGCCGACGATCCCGTCGGGAAGTACGCGTCGCCAACAGCGTCGCGATCGGCGGCGACTCTACAATCCCGGCGGACATCGGCGGCACGGCCGCGGAGCGGCCCGAGAGCCGGGGCGTAGGCCGAGCGTCTTCGACACCGCGGCGCGGCGCGGGCTTCGCCGGCACGTGGAAGCCCCTTGCCGCTGCGCTCGGGGCGCTCGTCGTCGCCCTCGCCGTCGGCTCGCTCGCCTCGATCGCCTTCGACGGCGACGTCGGCCGCAGTATCGGTGCTCTCGCCGCAGCTCTCATCCTGGGCGCGACGGGACTCGCGTTGGCGGCCCGGACGCGCTTCGCCGGGTTCTTCTCGCTGCGGGCGCTCGACGTGCTGTGGGCCCTCGTGCTCGGTGTCATCCTGCCGTTCCTCACCGGCGTCTTCGCCGCTGACCTCGGGTTCCCCGCTCTCGCGGCCCTGTCCCCCCGCTGGCTCGTGCTCGGCGTCGCCGCGCCCTTCATCGTCGTGCTGGGCCTGACGTTCTTCGCGATCTTCTTCGTCTACCCCGCCGCCGAGTCCTTCGCCGCCACGCGCCTGACGCCGGTGTGGAGCCGGGTCGCAGCTGCAGCCGCGTCGACGCTCGCCTTCGCCGTCGTGCCGGCCGTGTTCTCTCCGACGGTGTCGGGGATGCCGCGTGCTCTCCTCATCGGCCTCGGCCTGGCGGCATCCGTCTTCGTCGCCCTGTCGCGTCGGCCGTGGGGGCCTCTGCTCGCCGGTCTGCTCTTCACCGCCGTCTGGGTCGCGATGTCGGCCGCCGGTTACCTCCTGGCCTGATCGGCCGCGACGAGGGTCACCGACCGCGCAGCACCGGCACCGCAGCGACGCTCAGCGCCAGCAAGGCCGCGAGCTGAACGGCAGCGACGCCGGCGGCGGCGCCCGCGACCCCGCCGAGGCCCGCGCCGATGAGGACCGCGGGCACGATCAGCACGGCCGCCACGCAGACCGAGGCCAGATAGGCGCCGTCGCGCCCGGATGGCAGGACGACGCACATTCCGAGGGCGGTCGCCAGGGTCATCGCGGCGAGGGCGATGCCACCGAACAGAGCGGTGAGGGGGGCGATCTCGAAGCCCGGACCGAGCGCGATCGGGGTCGCCCAGGGGACCACCAGCGCGAACCCGGCGCCGAGCCCGATCGCGAGCAGCCCGTGGATGCCGACCGCGCGGCGCATCCGACGGAGCCCGGCGGCTCCGGCCGCGGACGACACCCACCCCTGGAACGACGACGTGATCATGTACACGCCGATGTAGCCGTACTTCAGCACGCGATCGAAGGGGGCGAAGCCGATCGCCGCGGGTGAGGTGGCCACGCCGAGGGTGGACAACGGCGCCGTCTCGGAGAACGTCAGCAGGCCGGCGGCCAGCGCCGTGCGCCAGCCCCCGCGGTAGGCCGACCGTGCGTCGCGCAGGGTCTCGCCGACCGCGAACCGCTCACGCAGGCCGATCAGCCACGTGGCGACGACGAACGCCGCGAAGGTTCCGGCCAGCAGGATCACCGGGTAGAGCAGGGGGATGCCGGTGACGAGAGCCAGAACGGCTCCGACGAGGTTCAGCACGATGCGGGGGAGGGCGTCGAACACGAGCGACAGCAGAGGCCGGCCGACGCCGACCGCGTACCAGCTGAGGGAGAGCCCCTGCAGCGAGAAGGCCAGGGCCGAGACGATCGCGAGCGCGTGATCGTCGGCGTGGCTCGCGAGAGCGGCGACGACGGCCACGACGGGCAGGATCAGCACGCTGTTCGCACCCCGCACGACGATGCTGGCGCGGAAGACGCGCGAGGGGTGCGAGGACCGCGCTGCCTCGACCGGCCCGCGCACGGCCCAGCCGAAGGTGATGAGGGTCGCCGCGAGGGTTCCGAGCGCTTGACCGATCGCGATCTCCGCGAACCCCGTGGGGCCCGCGGCGCGCGTGATGAGCGGCAGCGCGATCAGGGGGGAGATGGCCGAGAGAGCGGACACCCCGGTCAGCAGGGCGACGCTGCGGGCGCGATGGGGCCGGGGCGCCTCAGGAGCGGTCGAGGTCACGTTCGTCTTCGGTCAGGGGCCGCAGCAGCACCGCGATGAGGATCCACGTGATCGCGAACCAGAACATGCTCGTGAGGGTCGCCGACAGCAGGTACGAGGCGAGCAGACCCGCCGCGATCGGCTTGCGCGGGCGAGGGACGCACACGAAGACCGCGACGAACAGTGCGACGAGCAGCCCGAGACCGACGATCCCTCCGTCGTAGAGCACCTGCACGGGCAGCATGATGATGTGCCCGCTGACTCCGGGGGTGCCGGGCTGTTCGTGTCGCAGGCCGAAGGTGTTCGTGCCGTTGCCGAACCACAGGTTGACGCCCTTCATCTCCTGCGCGGCGAGACCGGCGACCTCGAGACGGAAGCCGATCGTGCCGCCCTGGAAGTCGACGTCGCCGATCTTGTTCTGCTGCTCGGGGTTGGTCGGGTCGGGCTCCCGGGTGGGGGCGGGGGAAGGGGTCGCAGTCGGCGTCACGGCCGGGGCGCTCGTCGCGGACGGTGCGGAGGCCGTCGCTTCCGGCAGGGTGCGATCCGCGGGCTCGGTGCCGCCCAGCGCGGCGACGATGCCGTAGGTGACCACGAGCGTCCCGATCAGCACGAGAGCGGGCGCGATGCGCCGGACGCGTTCCCGCCAGCTCGAGCGCAGCGAGAACACGGTGAACACGCCGAACACCGCGAGACCGAGCACGAGACTGAAGACGGCCGTGCGCGTCTGGGAAGCCACGAGACCGAGGGGCACGGAGACGGCGATCGCCGCTGTCTCCCAGCGACCGATGCCGCGCCGGGTGATCGCGAGCAGCGTCCAGAAGATCAGGATCGATGCGTAGATGTTGGCCTCGATCGCGGTGACGCGGGCGACGTAGACCTCGTAGAGATAGTCGAAGTCGGCGCCGAGCGCCACCTGACCGCGGGTGAGGTTCGCGACGACGTAGGCGGCGAAGCCGACGAGCGCCCAGGGAGCGACTGAGAATCTCCCGAGCCGGCCGGCGAAGTCGGCGCCCTCGGCGAGGGCCATCATCGACAGCAGCAACAGCAGATCGATCAGCAGCCAGATGAGGATCGACGCGCTCCACGTCAGGCTCGGCGAGAAGATCAGTGTCGTGACGATGTTCCACGCGACGAAGGCGGCGAACACGAGGGGCACCGGGTGCCGCAGCGCGCGCAACAACGCCGACCGCAGCACCGGATGGATCAGCATCCATCCCGCCAGCACGAGCGGCACGACCTGTTCGACGCGGACGCGGAACCCGAGGATCTCCGCGTCGTACCGGCCCAGGAACGAGCTGACCACCACCGCGGCGATGAGAGCGATCGTGATGAGGCGGGTCCGCCCGGTCAGCGAGGGCCGCTGGAAGGCCGAGGCGGTCGAGATCGTCACCGGGCGACCTCGTTCCAGAGCTCGTCGCGCATGCGCTGATCGAAGGTGTCGCGAGAGAACAACTGCTCGAAGCGAGCGCGAGCGGCGGACGCGGCGGCGCGCACGGTGTCCTCGTCGAGGCCCTCCAGCGCGCGGGTCCACGCCGCAACGTCTCCCGGGGCGACCAGCAGAGGGCTGTCTCCTGCGATCTCGCGCAGACCGCCCCCGTCGCTGGCGAGCAGGGCACGTCCCGCGCCGAGGGCTTCGATGGCGATCGTCGGCAGCGGGTCGGGCAAGGTGCTCGGCACCACCACGACGTGCGCGGCGTCGAGGTGTGCCCTCACCTCCGAGGTCGGGCCGACGACCGTGATGCTGTGCGGACGGGGAGAGACCGCGACCAGGGCGGGAACATCGACGGCCTCGCCACTCGGGGGTTTGTCGCCCAGCACCGTGAGGTGCAGATCGTCGCGTCGCGCGGCGTTCCACGCGGCGAGCAGGACGGCGTGGCCCTTCCAGGCGTTCCACCGGCTCGCGATGACCAGGCGGATGCCATCAGTGAAGGGAGGCAGGTCGGTGGGGGCGTCCGCCGAGAAACCGTTGTTCACGACCCGGGTGCGCGCGCGAAGAGGCGGGGGCAAAACGTCGGCGACCGCACGGCTTACGGCGATGATGCGATGCGCGAAACGAAGGAAGGGGACGACGGCACGCGAGCGCTCGTCGATGTGCTCGTGAAGGTGCAGAACCACACGTGCGCCCGACGCGCGAGCAGCGGGTGCGGCCAGGGCCGCAGCGGCGGTGTTGAGGTAGACGAGCCGAGGACGAGCCGCCAGAAGGCGCACACTCGCGGTCAGCGTCCTCCATCCCAGCGCCGGCAGCCGCGCCGGGCGCAGATAGGCCCTGCGCATGATGGGCAGAGCGAGATGACGCACGCGGATGCCGGCATCCGCGAGCGCCCGCGTCAGCTGTCGCTCGGGGTACTCCACGTCGGTGGGCAACCAGACCTCGATGTCGAGATCGTCGGGGGCCGTCCGCAGCACCTCGAGCAGCACGCGATCGGCGCCATACATCTCGTCGGAGGGGTGGATGACGATGCAGCGACGCGTCTTCACTCGGCGCTCCGCGACTTCAACTCCCGGGCGGGGATGCCACCGTAGACCGCGCCGGCGGGCACATCGCGGGTCACCACCGCGCCGGCGGCGACGACGGCGCCGTCGCCGATCGTCACGCCGGAAGTGATGGTCACACCGCTGGCGATCCAGCATCCGGATCCGATGGTGATGGGCGACCACTCGACGCCCTGCGACTTCACGTCGAGCGAGGGGTCGCTCATCACGTGATCCTCGGCGAAGACGCGCACACCGGGGCCGAGCATGGTCTTCTCGCCGATGGTCACCCCGCCGGAACAGCCGATGTAGCACCCGGGGGAGAGGCTGCTGCCGTCACCCATGACAAGCCCGACGCCGATCGCGCGAGAGTAGTAGCTGCTCGGGCGGATGAGCGACCCCGTCCCGATCGAGACGCCGTCGCCGAACCGGATGCCGTCTCGACTGAGACCCTGGATCTCGGCGAAGTCCTCGACGACCAGGTCACGACCGGCGTGCACGAGGTGAGGGTTGCGCACGCGCACGCCCCGCCCGATCAACGGCAGGCCCCGGACGGATCCGAGGCGGGGGGCAAGGAGAGCCCCTCGCGCGGCCATCGGCCCGACCTTCGCCGCGAGTTGCGCACTCACGATGCGCCACCGGTCGCTGCCGGCCTCGCGCAGGCGCTCGCGCTGCTCGTGGATGATCTTCCCGGCGATGCCCATGGCGTCAGCGTTCCCGTTCCTGCGCTTCGTTCGTACGGTCGCCCGCGGGGTTCAGGTGCGCGCGCAGGAGCCGTTCGTACGCGGCGTTGACGCTCTCCCACGAGTACGCCTCGCGGGCGCGCCGCACCGCCGCCGCGCTGAGCTGCTGCTGTCGCTCGGGGCTGTCGAGCAGTCGACGGAGGGAGTTCTCGATGTCGGCCGGAGCCGGGCCGGTGAACTCGCCGGCGTCCGTTCCCAGCACCTCGCGACTGTGCACGGTGTCGCGCGCCACGATCGGCGCCCCCGCGGCCATGGCCTGTACGAGAGCGGGGTTGGTGCCGCCCACGCTGTGACCGTGGAAGTACGCGCCGGCGTGCTGCCAGAGGCTGTGGAGGCGGTTGTCGTCGTGCACATGGCCGAACCAGTGGAAGCGGGGCAGACGCGTGGCGAGGGCGGCCGCGCGGTCGTCGAGCTCGCCGCCGTAGCCCGCCGAGCCGACAGCGATCACGTCGTGGGTCTCGGCCAGGCGCTCGGCCGCGTCGAAGAACGGGCCGACGGTGTTCTCCGGCACGAAACGTGCGACCAGCAAGGCGTATCCGCGGTGCGAGAAGCCGGGTTCGACGGGCAACGGTGCGGGCACGTCGGCACCGTAGGGGATGAACTCGCCCCCGACGCCGAAACGCGATTGCCACGCGTCACCGATGGTGCGTGCGTCGACGACCCGTTCCGTGGACCATCTGGCCGTGACGTGTGCGCCCGCTTTGAAGACGGCTTTCCCCAGCGCGCTCCATTTCTCGCGTTCCCATTCGAGACCGTCCACGTTGACGATCGTGGGGATGCCACGAGCGCGCAGCATCGGGAGCCAGAAGCCGTTCGCGACATTCATGATGAGCGCGACGTCGGGTCGGCGACGAACCGCATCGAAAGTGGACGTGAACCCGTACGACAACGTGCTGAGAGCGCGCGAATCGACTCCCTTCGTCTGCCGTGAGACCACCCGGCGGTCGCGTTCGGGATCGTCGGGTTCGATCGACCCGGGACGCCCGTACACGGTCACATCCCAGCCGTGATCGACGAGGTAAGGAGAGAGCCGGCGAACCGCGGTTTCGAATCCGCCGTAATAGCTCGGATACCCCCGGGTGCCGATGATGGCGACGGATGGCGTGCGGTCGGATCCCACGCGGCTCCTCGTCTTTCGGCGGGTAGGAGTCGAATGAGCCCCCAGGGTGAGCGCTCTGCGCATCAACCGTCTTTCCATTCGACTCCGCTAGCATACCGATTTGCGCGATGGGCCCTGTTGCGCACGACGCCGGACCCTGGACTCGCGGCGTGAACGGAATGTGATGTCGCGTATCTCCCTCACCCGCCTGAGCCCCACGAGAATTGCGTGGATCGCGCTCGGCGTCGTCGCGGCGTTTCTCGTCATCGTCGTCGCGGCGGTCGGAATCGGCGCATTCATCGCGCAAAAAGAATTGCGCGCCGCCGTGCCCGTGGTCTCTCAACTGCAGGACGAGTTCGGGGGCGACGACCCGGCAGCCGTTCAGGCGTCCGTGAAGACGCTGCAGGGGCACGCAGCGGCCGCGCGCGGGGCAGCCGACACCCCGTTCTGGTGGGTGGCGGAGCAAGCACCGTTCGTGGGCCCCACTCTGCACGCGGTCCGAGAGTCGACTGTCGCGATCGATGAGCTGGCGCAAGGCGTCCTGCCCGCCCTGTCCGACATCGACCCGGGTCTCCTGCGCCCGACGGGGGGAGTGTTCGACATCGCCGCGCTTTCTTCACTCGCCGGCCCGGTGTCGACGGCGGCGGATGCCGGAGAGCGCGCGGCCGATGCCCTGTCCGGCGTCGACCTCGCCGACACGCCGGGCATGCTGCGTGGGCCGCTCTCGCAGCTCACGGGCGCCGTCGATGCCCTGCAGCCGGCGCTGTCTCGCGCGAACGCCGTGATGCCGCACCTGTCGACGATGATGGGCGCCGACGGCGCGAAGAACTACCTGCTCCTCGTGCAGAACAACGCTGAGGCGCGCGGAACCGGCGGCATCCCGGCATCCGTGGTCATGCTCCGCTTCGACGGCGGCAAGCTCGAGATCGCCGCGCAGGCGACGAGCCGTGACTTCACGAACAAGCGCGAGACGCCGATCATCGACCTCGACCCCGAGGTTGTGAAGCTCTACGACGACAAGGTCGGTCGGTACTCGCAGGACATCACGTCGACGCCCGACTTCACCCTGTCGGCCGAACTCGCCAAGGCTTACTGGACCGAGTCGTTCGGCACGCAGATCGACGGGGTCATCTCCATCGACCCCGTGGTGCTGTCGTACATCCTCCGGGCGACCGGTCCGATCACGCTGGCGACCGGTGACAAGTTGACCTCGAACGACGCGGTGAAGATCCTGCTGAGCGATGTCTACGCCAGGTACCCCAAGAACGACGACCAGGACGCGTTCTTCGCCTCAGCTGCCGTGGAGGTCTTCGACGCGGTCTCCTCCGGCGACTTCAAGCCTGTCCCCTTCGCAACGGCCGTTGTTCAGGCGGTCGACGAGAACAGGGTCTACTTCCATTCCTTCGACGACGGCATCGAGTCCGCATTCGACGGATCGCGTCTGTCCGGCCCGCTGCCGGAGAGCGACGGCCCCGACCAGACGACGCTGGGTGTGTTCGTCAACGACCTCACCGAGGGCAAGCTGAGCTTCTACACCTGGATGTCCGCCGACGTCGTCGCCGACCGCTGCTCTGCGGTGCCCACGTACACCACGACGGTGACCTTCGTGAATGCGCTCGACCAAGCGACCTCGGACGGTCTTGTGAACTACGTCGACGGCGCGCGGCACTACCCGAAGGGAACGATCGGGACGGACATCCAGTTCTACGGGCCCAGTGGCGCGCGATTCGTGAAGGCGACGATCGACGGGACCGACGTCGAGATCACCAATGGTGAACACCTCGGCCGCCCCGTGGGTCGCATGTGGGTCGTCAACGGGCTGCAGCAGGCGCACACGCTGACGATGACCTTCGAGGGCGCGCCCGAAGACGGCGGCGAGGTGTCGCTCGTGCACACCCCCATGGTCAACCCGGTGCGCACCAGTGTGACCGAGACGGCGTGCGGCTGATCGGGTACAGCGGTTCGTCGGAAGCCTGGCGACGCCGGTCCGCGGGGTGACTCAGAGCACCGCGAAGAGGTAGGCGTATGCCGCAAGAAGGCCGAGATTGATCAGTCCCGCGATCGGGGTGAGCACGCCCACCGAGCCGCGTCGCAGGATCACCGCGACGACGGCGAGGGCCAGGCCGAGCACCGCACCCGCGGCGCTCAAGGCGAGGGTGCCCGTGAGCGACAGTGTCTCGACGAAGGCCGCCCACAGGCGCGCGACGACCGCGAGCTGCACCCCGATGGAGGCGAGCGCGGCGAGCAGAGACAAGGTGCCGAGCACGCGGGGGGCGGTTTTCACGGGGCGAGCCTACCCGAGGGGCTTTCCGCGGCTGGAATCGCCCGCGCCGGTGGGAACACGACGAAGTGATAGAGCACGAACCGGATGACGGTCACCCCGCCGATCGCGAACAGGTTGACGACATTGAGACCCACGGGGTCGGCCGCTCCGAACACGGCCTCGAGCGCGCGTGCTCCGAGCCAGACGGCACCCGCACCGAGACCCGTGCAGGCGGCGTTGACGAGGAGGAACTTCACCATCTGCCGCCCGGCACCCGTTCGTGCGCGCGAACGGAAAGCCCATTCGCGGTTGCCGATGTAGGCGTTGACGAGGGCGATGAGCGACGCGACGATCTTCGCCGCGACGGGACCCATCCCCGTCAGAAGCAGCAGATTGAAGGCGGCGATCTCGATCGCGGTGCTGATCGCGCCCACGATGAGGAAGCGGGCAGACAGAGCGCCCGCACGACGAAGATTCCGGCTGCGCCCCACGAGTGTCATACGCTACATGTTCGGGGGAATTGCCGGGTGAATCCGTCCCGGCTGAGAGCGGGGATGCCAGGGTGCAGGCGCAAGACCATGTTGCGGTCGTGATACCGGCCTTCAATGAGGCCGAGGCCCTGCCGTCCTTCCTCGCGGAGATCCACGCCTCGTTCGAGAGCATCGGTGTCCCCGTTTCCGTGATCGTGGTCGACGATGCGTCCACGGATGCCACCAGCGACGCGGCCGCTCCCCTCGCCGACGTCATCCGCTCCCCGCGCAATCAGGGTCACGGCCCCACGGCGCTCGCCGCGTACGAACAGGGCCTCCGCAGCGGAGCCGGGATCATCGTGCACGTCGACGGCGACGGGCAGTTCTACGGAGACGACATCGCCCGCGTGGCCTCGGCTCTCGACCACGCCGAGGCCGATGTCGTGCACGGCGTGCGACGCGGGCGCACCGATCCCTGGTTCCGGCGCGCCTTGAGCGGGCTGGTGCGGTTCGCGGTGTTCCTGTTGTGCGGGAGGTCCGTCCCCGACGTCAACACGCCTCTCCGCGCCTACGGGCAGGCGGCTTTGCGCCGCCTCGTCGACGGTGTCCCGGCGGACGCCCTCGTCCCTCACGTGCATTTCTCCATCTCCGAAGCACGCGAACGGCTGCGGGTGCGGTACGTCTCCGTCGCCAGCATCCCCCGTCGCGGCGCGGTCGCACAGGGCACGATGTGGGGTGGCGGGCGTGCGCGTGCCGTACTGCCTCCGCGTCGTCTCGTGCGATTCGCCGCCCGAGCGCTCGGTGAACTGTGGCGGGTCGACATCCTCGGCTCCGTTCGGCGCGGGGTTCCGCACGACGCGGCCGTGCGCGGCTGATCGTGCGTCACCTGTTCGCCTGGACGGGTCTGGGGCTCTGCCTCGCCGTCGTGCTGGCGGCCACGTTGTCGCCGACACCCATCGACCAGGGGTACGAGAGCGCCATCGAGCGCGTCCTGTCGATCCTGCATCGCAATGGTGTTCCGCAGTGGTTCGGCTACCGCTGGCTTGAGTTCTCGGCGAATATCGCCATGTTCGTCCCCCTGGCGTATTTCCTCTCCCTCGTCTTCCCGACGCGATTCTTGTGGCTGGCGCTGCCCCTCGTGCCCGCCCTGTCGGTCGCGCTTGAAACGCTGCAGTTCTTCGTGCTGCCGGCGCGCTTCGCAACCGTCAACGACGTGATCGCGAACACCGTGGGGGGTTGGGTGGGAGTCGCCGCGGCGGCGGCGACGGTGGCTGCCGTCCACGCCCGGGACCGGCGTGTGCTGCAGAAGTGGCGTGAGCGCAACGTCGTCGGTGTCCGCGAGTCCGTCGGATGACGCGCCTGACCGCGCGCCCTGCGCTGCTCACGGCGGCATCCGCCCTCATCGTGAGCCTGTCTGCCTACGTGCCGATGATCGTCAGCGGTCACATCACGCGTGACTCCGGAGTCTTCCTCTACACGGGAATGGTCGTCTCGCGCGGGGGAATGCCCTATGTCGACTCATGGGATCACAAGGGCCCGCTCCTCGCGGTGATCGAGACCCTCGCGTGGCGTCTCGGGGGTGGCATCGTCGGTGCTCCGATCCTCGAGGCGATCGTCCTTTTCCTCGGGCTCACCGTCGCGGGCCTGATCTGGGCGCGGTGGATCCGGGCATGGGCGGCCGTGGTCGTGCTCATCACCGGCGTGACCTATCTCGGGGTTTTCGAGGGGGGCAACTTCACGGAGACGTGGCTGTTCCCGTTCCAGCTCGTCGCCTACAGCCTCGTCGCGGACATCGTGCTGCGCTTCGGGCGGGACGCTCCCGCACGGGTCCTCGTCGGAGCAGGCATGACACTCGGCCTCGCCGTATCCGTCGGTCTGTTCACGCGTATGAACAACGTCGCGGGTCTGCTGGTGCTCGCGGGTGTGTGCGTCGTCTTCTTCCGGCGGCGCCTCGCCGTCGCTGCGTCCGTCATCGGCGTCATCGCCGCGGTCGGCGTGGCGCTGACCCTGTGGTTGTGGACGGGTGATGCCCTGCGGGCGGCGGTGGACCAGTACGTCCGATACAACCTCTTCTACTCCGAGGGCACGCCGCTGGGGGAGCGCGTCGCTTCTTTCGCGACGCTGGCCCAGCTGCTCGTCTCGGGAGCGGTCGTCGCCGCCGCGCTCGTCATGATCGGCGCCGTCCTCATGAGGCGGATCGTCGCGAAGGGCACGTGGTCACCGGCCATGACCGTCATCGTCGTCTTCATCGGGGTCGGAGTGGTCGACGCGCTCTCTCAGATGGCGTCCGGCCGGCCATACCCGCACTATCTCGTCGTGGCGATCGCCGGATTCGCCGTCGCTGTCGCCGGAGCCGGTGCCGAGGTGTCGTCGGCGGTCGGGGAGTGGTGGCGCAGAGAAGCACGCGCTCGGCAGCGTACGAGCCGAGCGATCGGACTCGTTGCGCTCGCGGCGATCGTGCTGTCCGGCTCGAGCGCGACCGCCCTGCAGGGCCTTCGCACCACGCTCGGCGCGGGCGTTTTCACCGCCGGCTCGTACCAGGCGCAGATCGTGGACCGTGTCCTCGCCGAGACGAGTCCCGACGACCGTGTGCTCGTGCACGGAGCCGAGACGTGGATCCTCGCGGCTTCGCAGCGGTTGTCGCCGACGGCGATCACCTACTCGTTGCCTGTCGAGCAGGGATACGGCGGCTTGCCGGCGCAGTACCTGGCAGACGTGACAGCCTTCCCGCCGGCCCTCATCGTGGAGTCGCCCGTGTCGTGCGGGATCTCGATCGCGTGTCCGGCGGATAAGGACCACTTCGCGGGGCTGGCGCCGTGGGTGGCAGGGTCTTACGAATCGGAGGGCGACATCGTGGGGTTCCGGTTCTGGCAGCGGAGCGAAGGCTAGAGCGCGGAGGAGGTCCGCCCTCCGCGACGCGGACGCGTTGGTTCTCCGAACGAGACTGCTTTTCGCCGAACCGCTTCTGCACCCGCGGCACGTATTTCGTACATCGGCGACTTGAGGGTGCCGAGTTACATTATTCTGATTCTGAATTCGCTGGCCACATTCGCCGGCGTCGGAAACGTCTACGGTGCCCCTTACCACCGGGGGCTCTGGCGTGGATACCGCTATAGCTGTCGACCGTTCGGGTGACCGTCGGCAAGTGGTGTCATCTGGGAATGGGGCACTCCCCCAGAGGACTCCCATGAACTCGCAAGACGTCCGCCGCGGCTCCCGCGTGATGGCGATCGGTGTCGTCTTTTCGCTCCTGATCGGCCTGGTTGCACCGGTGGGTGCGGCAACGGCCGCGGGCATAGGGTCCATCTCTGCTGCTCAGGTGACGACGGCCCACCCTCGGTTGCTGGCCGACGGTTCGCGGTTCTCGCTCCTGAAGTCGCAAATTGCGTCCGATGACTGGAGCGCGAGAACCTACGCTGGTGTCGTTTCCGCTGCGGATGCACTCCTCACGAAGCCCGTGCTCACCTACACCAAGCCCGACGGCATCAAAATCCTCGACACCAGCCGAGAGATGGTTGAGCGGGCTTACACGCTAGGGATGGCGTGGCAGGTGAGTAAGGACGCGAAATATGCCGAGCGTCTGTGGAAGGACCTGGATGCGGTCACTCGATTCGGTGACTGGAACCCGGATCATTTCCTCGACACCGCCGAGATGACCCACGGCGTGGCGATCGGCTATGACTGGCTGTACTCCTACTGGTCCTCCGGCCGGCGGTCGCAGCTGTCGAGAGCGATCGTCGAGCTGGGACTCAAACCGGCATTCCCGGTCTTTGACGCTGCCGAAGGAAGCAACGGCCCCTATGCGCACGGCGGGAATTGGGCCCGAAACAACAATAACTGGAACATCGTGATCAACAGCGGTCTCACGGTCGGAGCCATCGCCGTTGCGCAGGACGACCCAGCGACGTCCAGCAAGATCCTTGCCGCGGCGATCACGAGTGTGCAGCGCGGTATCGGCACCTACGCGAATGGTGGCGGCTACGCCGAAGGGCTTAGCTACTGGGATTACGCGACGCGATATCTCGTGGTGATGTTGCAAGGCCTCCGGTCGGCTACCGGAGGCGACGTCGGTCTGTCGTCATTGCCGGGTCTTGATGTCACCGGACTCTTCCCTATTTATATGTCCAGCCCGTCCGGGGATCGGTTCAATTTTGGCGATAGTGAGCGTGGCGTGAGTCGCGGACCCGTACTAGCGGGCCTGGGGAATGTGTACAACAACGCATCGTTCCGGTACGCGGGGATCGACGAAGGACGTGGCGGGAACTCGGTGCAGCGCTTGCTTTGGTACGAGCCCGGAAAGACCTCGGCCTCGCCCACGGCAGCGGCGCTGCCGATGGATCGCAATTTCCCAAACGCGGCGGTAGCCAGCTTCAGGTCGTCCTGGAGCGACCCGAATGCGACGTTTGTCGGCTTCCGGAACGGAAGCCTCCCCGACGCGAGTCACCAGCACCTCGACGCCGGTACCTTCAATCTCGACGCTTTGGGCCAGAATTGGGCCACCGAATTGGGGAAAGACGACTACGGGTTGTCGGGATACTTCGACGAGGGCACCTCCGGCAGCCGGTGGGACTACTACAGGCTCGCCGCAGAAGGACAAAACACCCTCGTCATAAACCCATACAAGCCCCGCCCGACCACCCTCGCAACGACCCCCGCCGCGCGGTTCGAGTCGAACGTGACATCAGCATTCTCGATCGCCGATCTTTCGGCCTTGTACCCCGGAGACGTGACCTCCTGGAAGCGCGGGGTCAAGTTGTTCGATGGGCGGCAACAGGTGATCGTGCAGGACGAGATTCGGTCCAGCAAGCCGGTGGAAGCGCTATGGTCCATGCACACTGCGGCGGCCATTCAGATCGCGGGCGACGGTCGTTCCGCGACTCTGACGTCCAACGGCAAGCAATTGCTCGCGCGCATCATCTCGCAAAGCGCAACGGCAACGTTCGTCGACACGGCAGCGGCCCCGCTGCCGACGTCGCCCCATCCTGCTCAGCAGAACGGGAACTCAGGTATCCGCAAGCTCGCAATTCAGGTCTCGACGAAGGGCAACACCACTCTCGCCGTGCAATTCACGCCCTTGACCAGCGGGCTTTCGGCCCCATCGTCAGCAGGTATCGTCGCGCTTGATGATTGGAGGCTCGAAGCTCAGGGAAGCTCGCGCGCACAGGGCATCCGGGTAGGCGGCACGGAGCTCTCGGGCTTCTCTCCCAACACCCTCGCTTACACGACGCAATGGGATCCTGCATCCGCCGTCCCGACGGTCGCCGCGTACAAGAGCGGTGCCACCGTGGCGAGCCGCCTTCCTACGAGCATTCCGGGCGTGGCGACCACCACAATCACAGAGCCGGGTAAGACGCCCACGACCTATCGCGTATTGATCGAGCGAGGGCCGATGACGATCAAATCGGCGGCGGCGACGCGCACGACCGAGGGCTCGCCAGCGATGACTTTCGACGGTGACCCCGCCACTTACTGGACGACGTGGCTAGACAACTCGATCACTTACACACTCGACCAGCCCCGATCGATAAAGTCTCTTCAGATCGACTGGCGGGCCAACCGATCGCGGCACACCAAATTCGAAGTACAGACTTCTTGGAACGGCTCGACGTGGATCACTCGGTACGACGGAGCGTACGACGGATCCACTGGCTCGCAATTGATCATTCCGACGACGAGCGCGTCGTCCAAATGGGTGCGGATCATCGGCCATGGCGACCAGGGGACTGATCCAAAGACGTCCATCAGCGAGATCAAGCTTTACAGCTACGCGGTCACGGTCCCGTCGGTGGCACCAGCTGTCTCACGGCTCGACTCTGTAGGCGTCACCGGCGTACCCGCCACGATGACGAAGGCGCAGACAGCCTCCATGGCTTTCGCAGCCAAGAGAGCCGACGGACGTTCGATTGATCCAGCGAGCCTCACCTCGGTGCGCTACCTCTCAGGCAATCCGGCCGTGGCCCGGGTCTCCGATTCGGGAGTAGTGACGGCACTGGCGGCAGGAGAGACGTCTATCGGGGTGGTGGTCACGATGGCGGGGGTGACGGCATCCGCGTACGCCGTGGTCAAGGTCGATGATCCGCAAAGGGTGCGGATCTATCCTGACGCCGACGCCTGGGTGAGGGGCGGAACCTCCGCGGGCACGAACTATGCCAAGGACACGCAGCTCGCCGTCAAACCCGCCAACACGGGATCCACGGATGAGTCTTACACCCGACTCGCGTATATGGGCTTCGACATCTCGGCACTCAGAGGGAAGGAGATTGCTTCGGCGATTCTCACAACTACGGCTGCGGTGACGGAACCGTCTGCGGATAGGGCGCGAGTCGATGCTCATGCCGTCGAGGGCACCTGGACCGAGAGTGGACTCACGTTCTCGAATCGACCGAGCTTGGGAGCCACGGTGGGAAGCACCGCAGTGGATACGACGTTCGCGGAGAGACAGACCGACATCACCTCCTACGCGGCTTCCAAGGCGGCGGCCAAAGCGGATCGTCTATCCCTCGGGTTTACCCAGGACGGCCCGTTCCTCACCGGTAAGCCCGTGATCACTCAAATCAAGAGTCGAGAATCCTCGACTCCGGCGTACATCGATGTGGTGCTCAAGCCTGAACCTGCGACGAGGCTAGCCCCCTACCTCAGTACCGTAGAACTGAGCGGGGTGGGTCCGACCGTCGGTTTGGACACGACACCGCAGCTCTCCGTTACAGCGAAAAGTACGACTGGCGAATCGATTCCCTCATCGGCTCTGCAGATGACGTACTCCTCCAGCGACCCCGCGGTGGTTGAGGTCGATGGTTCAGGTGTGTGCAAGCCGAGGGCGGTGGGGGCTGCCACGGTATCGGTAGAGGTCACGACCAACGGCTCGACGCTCACGCAGAAAGTCGATGTGACGGTGACGGATCCGTTGAAGGTACGCCTCTTCTCGAGCGGGGACGCTTACGTACGGGGTGGTGACGTCGCGGACACCAACTACGCCTCGGAAACAAAGATGCCCGTCAAACCTACGACGGGAGGATCCACTGACGAGTCGTACACGCGTCTGACCTACATGGGGTTCGACATCAGCGGGTTGAAGGGGAAGAAGATTGCATCTGCGACGCTGTCGCTCAACGCTGCCATCACTGAGGCGACGGGCGATCGTGCAAGACTCGACGTCCGAGCCGTTCAAGGGGCCTGGTCGGAAACGGAGGTGACCTATCGAAACCGTCCGGAGATGCTTGCGCCGGTGGGTGGCGTGGAGGTGGGTCGCACCTTTGACTACCGCACCATCGACATCTCGGATCACCTTCGCGAGTTGCTTGCAGCCGACTCGAGCAGCATGTCACTCGGATTCACCGAAGATGCGCCTTTCTTGACGCCGAAACCGGTCATCGTTCAGGTTCGGAGCAGAGAATCCGCGGCACCTCCCTACCTCGACATCGTGTTTGCGCCGTGAGATGCGGCCGGCAGAGTCCGCGTCCGCTCGCGGCAGGTGAACGTACGGGAGTCATCACCATTGATCTGTTCGGCGCTCGACGAGCCGAAACGACCCCGAAACCCGTCGATCGATACGATGTACAAGTTGTCAGGTCGCGAGGGGAACGTTGATGTCACGTACGGCTGAGCCCGGCCTCCGGCCGTCGAAGCAGCGCAGGAACCTCCTGATAGTCGTAGCCTTCGTCTGCTTCTTGGTCATTCAGGGTTTCTTTTCGTTCCGAGTCTCGCCCGAGCCATACCCCATCATTCGGATGCCGGGCTTCCAAACGGCGGCGAATTCAGACGGAACGGTTGGGGCGACCTTCGTCGATGCCGAGGTCGACCTCGCGGATGGAACGTCAACGCCCATCGACCCTTCTGCACTGATGGAGCCGTTGAGATTCTCTACGGCTGGGCCGACCCTTGATTACATCCTCGGGCCGAAGGCTGAGACGACCCTCTCGGAGGAGTCCATCAGTTGGTTGCGCGATCGCGCTCGAATCGTCTCGGGACGCGAAGATGTCACGGGCATACGGCTCTGCTGGGTATCGACAACAATCAGCATCGAGGACGCGAGGGTCGTGGAGTCGCAGCCATGCGCGTGGAAGACGGTGGCGCTGTGATCACGTTCCTTGAGCGCACGGTTGCGCGCGCGGCGGCTTCGTACCAGGCGGACGGCCGCTTTCTCGCCGCGCTGCGAATTGCTTACGGCGCCTGGATAATCTTCCTTCCTGTAGACATCACCTGGATCGCGGGTCTCCCGGACGATTTCGTGAACCCTCGTCCGGGGCTCTTCGGATTCATCCATTCAGTACCTCCCATCGAATTGCTCGTCGCCATTTCGGTCGTGAGGTTCGTCCTCGCGGTTCTTCTGGTGATCGGCATCGCCACCATTCCTGTCTCGTTGTTCCTGACGCTCACGATCATGGCGGCCGCGGGGCTCTCGTACTCGTTCTCGAAGGTGGACCACTTCATCCTGTTCGAACTCGTGCCGGTCTTCCTGGGCTTGGCCGGGTGGGGTTCGCGATGGTCGCTCGACGCCGTCATCCGCCGAAGGCGCGGGCGGACGCCGGCGGTAACCCGCGGGGTGCCGATCCTGCTCTTCGCCTTCACGATCGGGTGGGGGATGCTGTCCGCGGCTGCTCCCAAGATCGCGGGCGGCTGGCTCGACCCAACCCGCGACGCGACACGCGGATACCTGGCGAAAGACATCGCCGCCGACGACAAACTCGGTGCTCTCGGACCGTGGATGCTGACCTTCGACAACCACCTGTTCTGGAAGGCGCTGGACTATGCGACTATTGCCGCCGAGGGACTTCTGTTCTTCTTCGTTCTAACGCCGTTGCTTTTTCGGTGTTGGCTGGCGCTACTTTCCTGCTTCCATATCGCAGTGTTTCTGACGCTGGGCATATCCTTCATCGACTACACGCTTGTCTACGCTGTCTTCTTTGCCCCCGCAGTGATGTGGGTCGTGCGCAGGGCGTCTATCGGGCGGGCAGTCGAGCCGTCGCAGGAGCTACGTGCCTGATCGGGGTCGATCATGAGAGTAAGCGTCGTCGGCAGCGGACCGAATGGACTCGCTGCCGCGGTCATCATGGCTCGGGCCGGACACGAGGTGACGGTGCACGAGTCTGCGGCGAAGGCTGGAGGTGGGCTTAGGACCGACCGGTTTGAAGCATTCGACGGGATTTTCGATGTGTGTTCCGCAGCGCACCCGATGGCGCTGGCGTCGGTTTTCTTCCAGTCCTTCGAGATAACACGAAGAGTCGATTTCCTCACTCCTGACATCTCCTACGCCCATGCTATGGAGGGTGTATCCGCGGTCGCGTATCGCAGCCTGCAACGAACTATCGACGAATTGGGACGCTCCGGGGCGGGCTGGGGGCGGGTCATGAAGCCGCTCCTCCTGAACATTGAGGCGGTGCGGAGGCTGGGCGGCATGGATCTGCGCGCGCGTCCATCGACAATCGGTGCCGCGGCCGCGCTGGCAGCTGCGGTGGGTGGGTTCTCCACACTTCGAGAGGATGCGCGCTCGCTCGCTGCGGGGGTGACGGCGCACGCCGCGGCCCCGTTTGGCTCATTTCCCGCCCGTTTTGTCGGTGCCGTCCTCGCAGCAGAGGCACATGCCTCGGGATGGCCTATTCCGCGTGGAGGCTCTGCCGCTATCGCGGAGGCTCTCGTGTCTGACCTTGTCGCCCACGGGGGCGAAATTAATGTCGGACATCACGTTGATGACCTGCGCGAAGTCTGGAGACCTGGAGACGTCGCAATCCTGAACATCGGTCCGCGAGGTTTCGCGCGCCTGGGTCGTGGATTGCTGCCGGCTTCGTACTCGAGGCGCCTTTCGAGATACCGGTATGGCAACGCAGCGTCGAAAGTCGACTTCGTCCTTTCCGCGCCCATTCCCTGGGCGGATTCGCGCCTCCGCGACGCCGGGACGGTCCATATCGGAGGACACGAGGCCGACATTTCGCGGGCGGAGAAGGCAGCACGCGCAGGGGTAGTTCCGGTGGATCCCTACGTGCTTCTCTCGCAGCCCACTCGCCTCGATCGATCGCGTCTCCCCGAGGGGTCATCCGACGAGATCGTCTGGGCTTACGCTCATGTCCCGAACAACTCGGAGATTGATGCAAGCGAGATGATAGCGCGACGCATCGAATCATTCGCCCCCGGGTTCCGTGAGCTGATCATCCATCACGAAGCCCGTCCTGCCCCGTTCTTCGCGGCGACCAATGCGAACTTCGTCGGCGGAGACATACTCGGGGGGCGGGTCGACGCGGGGCAGTTGCTCACTCGCCCTACGCTGACCGCACGGCCGTGGCGTACGCCACTACCGGGTGTATACCTCGCGTCTGCCTCTACCCCGCCTGGTGCCGGCGTTCACGGCATGGCGGGCTGGCATGCCGCCCGCCTCGCCCTCCGGGACCTCGATCAGACATTGCCGGACCTGGGCGTCCGCTAGGCGGGAGGCGGGCAGTCGTGCTCTCAGGCGTCCGCCTGGTGCCACATCTTCCACTCGCGCCGTTCGCGGATGAAGTCTGCGGGGGTGTAGTTCGCGAGAGCTCCGAAGAGGTGGAAGGTCCTGCCTCTGAACGTCGTAGCTGACGCGCGACGGATGCGGTGGATGGTCAGACGCAGCTTGCGAAGATCTCGGCGCGTAAGGTGCTCACGGTGCTTGGCGATGTACAACTCCGTACCGTGGGCACGTCGTTCATTCTTCGTGGTGAGTTGTCCAAGACCGTGTTTGCGCTGCCTTACGAGCTGGCTGGGTACGACGGTGTAGGCGAACCCCGCGAGAAGGTATCGGAAGAAGAAGTCAGTGTCGTTCTTGACCGGTAGCTGGGAGTCAAACCCCCCGATCTCGTGGAAGGCTCGACGACTGACGATCATGTTGCTACCGGTCGTGCCCAAACTCGCTGCCGCGACATCGGCGGAGGTCAGGCCTTCGACGATGCGGGGCCCTTCATGGGACTCAGATTCAGAGAATATCTCTCGATTGACGGCCACCAGGTCGACGGGATTCTCTTGAAGAGCGCGTGCGACGGCGTCGAGTAATGAGGGCTGCCAGAGATCGTCGTCATCCAAGAAGCCGATGAAGTCAGCGGTCGCTTCCGAGGCGCCACGGTTGCGGGAAGCGGAAGCTCCAGAACCGGCGGACGGGTCGTGCACGAAGAGGACCCCGCGATGCCCTGCGGCGGCGGCAAGTTCCGCGCAGATCTCTGCTGCCGTCGCGTCTTCGATGTCGGAGACGACGATGATCTGTTCGGGCCGCACGGTCTGTTCGAGCACAGATGACAAAGATTCGCGAAGGAAGTGATGTCTGTTATGCGTCGGGATGACACAAGCGAAGGTTGAGGCGGACATCAGGCTCCGTTCGTTTTGCGACGGTATTCGACCAGGTCGACGTTCAAGACGTTTCCGACCATACCGAGACCATGCGCCAGCATGTTCCAGCTGCGTGCCATGGGCTGTCGATGGACTGCGAAATCGAACGCGATGAAAGGCAGCCCGACCCCGATGCGGGCGATGCCGCCCATGAAGGCTGCGGCCCGCGTCCTATAGCGCGCATTGATATTCCCGATACGGATCGCGCGGCGGAAGAGCCACTTCGCGTTCGCTCGCTCGGGAATGACGTGTTCCGACACGACGGCTTCAGCGCACCAAAGTACCTTCAGGGGAGAAGCTGCTCTCAGCGATCGGAAGAACTCCGTGTCGCTCCCGCCTTTCATAGACAGCGCTTCGCTGAAGCGCGTGGGGTTGGCCCGCCACGCAGCCAAGCGTAAAAGAGTGTTGTTGGTCGCGACAGAACCCGGCGTGCTGCCGGATAAGCCGTTCTGCCGCCGCCAGAAGCCGCCTCTGACGATCCATCTCGGGATCGAGTCGGTAATGATCGGCTCCACCGGGCCGGTGACGATGTCCGCCCTGTGTTCGACCGCATAGGCCAACATCTCCCGTAACCATCCCGGCGCCGGCACCTCGTCGTCGTCGATGAAGATGATCGCATCATCGTCTTCCGTGGTCGCGTCGAGACCACGATTTCGCGCGGCCGCGATTCCGGGTAGGGGTTCGTGGATGTATTCGACGCCGGGGAAGAACGCTACGGCCTCGCGCGCAGACGCAAGCGGATCGTTGTCCACGACGACGATCCGGACTCGAGCGTCCACCTCCGCGGTCTGCGCGGCGCACACGTTGAGTAACTGACTCAGAAGTTGGGGCCGGCGGAAGGTCGCGATGGAAATGGCGACGCAACGAATGTCGTGATGCGTGGGCGCCGGCGATTCGTTGACGCTCATCGGGCTCCGCCGCCTGAGATGAGCGCGTTCATTGCTGCCGACAGTTCGCGTAGTTGGGCGCGCGCGTTCTCGACCCGGGTCACGAGCATGGTTTGCTCGGCGACGAGCGTAGCCACCCGTTCCACCAGGCGTTCATCACTGGGACTGACGTGATGCTCAACGAGGCCGGCCACGGCCATCGTACGCGGGATCTTCGACGATTCGACATTGGGGAGGTAGAGCGGCACGGCTCCCTCCGTTGCGGCGAAGATGAGTACGTGCAGGCGGTCGCTCACGACGACTCGAGCGCGCCGGTAGACCTCCCGCAGGTCGGCCTCAGCCGCAAGATGATCTCCGGCGTGCCACGGGTGCACGTTCGCGCCGAGATCGGCGCCGATCTGGTCTCCTCGTTCGACGTCGCGTTCGACCTGGGAGACGATGACGAGCTCGAGGTCTAGGCCAGATTGGAGTTCCGCTACCGCTTCCCTCCATTCGGCGGTGAGATCGGCGGTGTCCCCCCGCATCGAGACGACCAGCAGAGCGCGACCGTCGGGTTTCAGATCGTCACCACTCGATCCCAGCGCGAATGCCCAGTCAGGACGTACCGAACCCGAGCGAGCGAAGCGGCGGCTTTCTTCGTCGCGCCAGGTCGTGATCTGGCAAGCGCGTGAGAGCGAGGTCAGCATCGCCGACGGACTCCCGGACGGGTTGCGAACCCCCAGACCTGTCGTGATCGCTGCGCCGCCTCTCAGGCGGATCAGGCCGACGAGGAGCCTATCGACACGGTTGATTCTCAGGCGCCTTCGATTCAGCTGTATCTCACCTGCGTTCGAGACGAAGGCCGCGCGTCCGAGGAGCGCGTGCCGAAACGCGGCGAGCTGCCATTCGCGCCTGCTCTTATACGTCACGTCGTCAGCGCGTAGTCCGAGCGCGTTGATGTACGCGTGTGAAGCGGTGCCGACGAGGATGTGCCGGCGGCGTCCGAGCGCGAGGCCATCGAGCATGGCGCGCCGGAGTGCCGGGTCACCGACATTATCGTCTTGGCCGTGAGCGGCTATGAATACATCTGAATTCTTCACGGGGTGATCCGTCTCTCGATGCCACGGGGGCTCGGGTGGTTATCCATTAGGTCGGCGACCGATCGCGCGGCGTCCGAAGTCGATGAGTTGAGCTGCATCCGCCCGAATACGGGGGAAGATCGCGAAGGCGAGCGCCGCCCACAACATCGCGGCCAGCGAGCCGAGGACGACGACCAGGATGGGAGCGCCGCCCCAGTTCTCCACAAGGAGCCGCACTCCGAATGCCGCCGCCGCCATCGGGATTGCGACAAGCCCCAGCGCCGACAGCGCGTCGGTGTACAGCACCCCCAACTTGAGCTTCGTGACCCGGCGGACCCACGCGAGCGATGTGATCCAGAACAGGCTGTAGCCGATCGACACGGCCACCGCTACACCCAGGGGCCCGAAGGGCACCCCGCACGCGATGACTCCCACGAGCAGCGGTTGAGCGACGAGATAGAAGCGCAACTGAGCGGTCGCGAGCCCCTGGGACATGTAGACCCAGTGAGCCACCTGAACGAGAGAACGGAAGATTCCGCTCACGGCGAGAACACTCAGAATGGGTCCGGCGGGCTCCCATTGCTGCCCGAGCACGGCGACGACCAGGGGTGTTCCGAGTGCGAAGAGTACGGCGAAGATCGACGACGTCACGTAAAGGGCCACCAACTGGGCGCGTCGCAGATACGAGACGAAACGGTCGCCTTCCTCGGCGATGCGGGCCAGGACCGGAACGGCGACGCGCGACATCGGCGTGTTGATCTGCGTCAGCGGCAGGACCACCAGGTTGTACGCGCGGTCGTAGTAGCCGAGGGCGTTGGAGCCCCATACTTTGCCGATGAGCAGACTGTCGATGTTCCTTGTCAGGTAGGAGATGATCTGAGTGCCCGCGAAGCTCGCGCCGAAGGAGATCAGTCCGTCCATTGGGACTCGCCGGGGGAGCCCCGGCCGCCACTTCGTGAGTGCGAACGAGAACAGAAGTGTCCCGGCAGCAACGATCAACTGCTGGGCGACGAGCGCCCAGAAATTCGCGAAAATCGCCGCTATCGCGATGGCGCCCCCGATGCCTAGGGCGTAGGGGAGGAGATCAGCAACAGCCAAGGCGATGAACCGGAGGTCGCGATTGATATGCACTTTGAATTGCGTAGACAGCCCGCCCAAAACGAAGGTGGCGGACAGTGCCTGGGTGATCATCGCAACTTGAGGCTGACCGTAGAACGCCGCCAGCGGGTACGACACTGCGAAGAATACAACGCCCAGCACGAGTCCTACGGCCGAGTTGATCCAGAACAGGTTGGACTGTTGCGCTTGACTGAGGGATTTCGCCTGCAGAGCGGCCATCGATAAACCGAAATCGCGGAAGATCTCCCCCACTCCGACGACGGCCACCACCATGGCCACCAGACCATAGTCGGTGGGGTCGAGGAGGCGCGCGAGAACGACCGTCGAACTCAGCATCAAGGCGACCTTGACGACCTGCGCGACGATCGTGATCCCACCACCGCGAGCCGCAGCCGACGCCAGAGAACTCAAGAAGATCCCTCGATACGGCTCGCGAGACGGGTACAGGTCACTCCCGGGGTGTGCGGATCACGCATGCGGGCGTTGTCCCCTCCGAGCCAGGCGGCTGAGGAGCAGGAAAGGCTCGATCAGGTAGCGCTTTGCGAGCCTGCGGGGCGAATGGGCGAGCCGGTACAGCCATTCCAGGCCGAAGCGGCCCATCCAGCGGGGCGCGAGCCGCTGCGTCCCGGCGAAATAGTCGAAGCACCCGCCCACATTGGCGACGACTGCGCCGCCCTTCATCAAGGCGAGATGGTCGAGGATCCACTGCTCCTGTGTGGGCATTCCGAGTCCGACCAGGACGACATCAGCCCGCGAGACCATGTCTCGGATCCCCGTCTCGGACGATGCCTCGGCGGCCGGGGCGAAACTGAACCCGTCGAAGTGCTGCCATTGCATGTTGCTCGTGCGGTCGTTGACGTAGCTCGTCATTCTGGTGGCGGTTTCAGGCGTCCCGCCCACGGCGACCACGGCGATTTCAGGGTCGCGTCGCATCAGCTCCGAAAGCCAGTCAGTGCTTCCGATGCGCTCGCGCGTCGTGGGCCATCCAAACTTCGGCGATGCCATTTTCGCGAGGAGAAGAATCGGCCAACCGTCGACCAGCGTGACATCGCTACGAGAGGTCAGCGTGTGAACAGGGCCGTCCTCGAGAGACAGATGCAGGGCATGAAGGTTCAGATTACTGAGGATGCGCGGACGTGACAGGTCCTCTGCGGCGCCGAGGATCCAGTCGCATGCTTCCGAGGCATCGAGTGGAGTGACCAGCCCCAGGTCCCACGGCAGCGAGACAGTTCTCACGTGAGGGTCGGCTTTCCCTCGGCAACTCGATTGAGAAGCGGTCGTATACGGGCAGTCCAGCTGTGAGAGCTACGGACTCTTTCTTGGTCGCGCACCCCCGTTTCCAGGAGCTCCTGCAGCTTCGAAGAGACGGTGAGCAATGCGCGCTCCAGATCGCTGTCGGACTCATCGAACACTTCGACGGCGTACCCCTCCGATGCGAGTCGGACTGTCGCGTCGTGACGCGACGCGAGAACGGGGCGCCCGGCGGCGAGATACTCCCAGAGCTTTAGAGGAGAAAAATAAACTCCCTCAGCACTGCCGTGACCCGCGTAACAGACATCCACGGTCTTCAGAAACGCAGGAACCTGATCCGGGTGAACGCGGCCGAGAAAGGTGACCTTCGTGCCCAGATTCAGTTCATCGGAGAGACGTCTCAGTGCGTCGAAGTCGGGCCCTTCGCCAGCGATTCGGACATTCCAGTCGGTCTCGCTTCTGCTAACTGCTCTAAGCAGACGGTCCACGCGCTGCCATGGGTAGAGGGTCCCGAGGAACCCAATCGTGGGGACGGCCTGCCTTTCGACCGACGCGTCGTCGTGTCGGGCCGTATCCACACCGTTCTCCACGACCACGATCCGGTCGAGTGGGATGCCATAGATGTCGTGGATTGCGAGCTTGAGCTGTTCGGTCACCGCCACGATGAGATCTGCCCGGCGGAAGGTGCGCTTTTCAAACCAGGACGCGATTCTGCGGCTGGAAGTCGCCCGCCGATCCGACGTGGACTCGATGGCGAGCAAGGCGTTGACTTCGAGAACCCAGGTTGCACCTTTACGTTGCGCCGCTCTGCCCAGTTCCTGCATGAGTGCATATCGCTCGTAAGCCATAGCGGGGGGTGGTGCGATCTTCCGCAGCATGCGCCGCACTTTGGCCACGGACCGGACTCGGTAGACGAGACGCCCAAGGTCGGCGGCGACGAGTCTCACTGCAGAGGCCGTCATCCGGGCCTCGCTTCCCGAGGCATGGAAGGACTGCGGCACGTCGTCGCCTACGACGAAGGCGTGGACTATCGATCCGCTCTCTCGAAGGGCCCCGATTACGCCGAGAATGTGGGATCTCGGGCCCAGGCTCTCCGTTGTTGGCTTCGTGGACAGGCGGGGGGCGCCCGATAGATAGAGGACGTGCGTCACGATGCGATTTGCGGCGACATTCGAGGGCGAGCTCGGCGTGTCAGTCAAGATGTCTCTCTCTCGGAAAGATTGAGCGCCGCATCCACCCCGCATCTTTGGGGGTACGCGGAAAGACGCCTCAACGTATCAGCACAATGATACAGGGGGATGTCATGCGATCATCGGACGCGTCGTTGGTCTCGGGCACCCGCTGGGGAGGCGCGCCGTCGAGCCTTCTCGATCGCCCCTGTCGAAAAGAGCGTCGCGAAGAGGAAGAGTGGCACGACCTCGGTGTAGGCGTACGAAGGCACCAGGTACATGACGAACCCTGCAGCGGCGGCCGTCAGCGCGATCGCGAACGTACCCGCGGCGACGGAGCTCCCGAGGGCGGCGCCATGCTTGTAGGACCGCAGGAGGACCTTAAAAATGACGACGACGAGGGCGACGAGGCCGACAACGCCGAAATCGACCGCGGTCTGAATGTAGGTCTGGTGGAAATGCGGAACGTCCCAGCTGCGGAACTCCGGGATAGAGTACGCAACCGCCGCGGCCTCGGGGGTCTCGAAGTATGCGCCGTATCCCCACCCGAATATGGGGCGTTCCGCCCACGTTCGAAGCCCCCAGTCCCACAGAGTCGTTCGACCGGTCAGGGTGGTGTCGCGGGAGAGTAGTCCGAGTACATCGGACCACGTCCAGGCCATAAGGAGACCGCCGACGATGGCGGTGATGATCAGGGACGCGATCCACGCGCGAGCGCGCATCCCGCGCTCCAACGCCCGACGCGTCAGGAGGTAGATGGCGATGGCGAATGGGAGCAGGACCAGCGCGGTGGAGGAACTGGACAGGACGATGACCGCCAGGAGACAGAGAACGGAAAGGACCTTGCCGGCACCTGGGCGCGAGGTCGCCATGATGGCGACGATGCCCGTGGCCGCGTAGAAACCGGCCACGATCTTGTGCGGGAAGAGTCCCTTGAAAGGAAGAGTGCCGAGAAGATTCGCCCGGTTTGCGGCGTCGACGTAGATGGCGATGTCGGCGCGCATTACGTAAAGCAGCAGACCGACGACCGACAAAGTAACCGTGACACGTGCCAGCAGTACGAGAATGCCCCGCATGCCCATGTCCACCGACATCAGATACGCGACGCAGAGAACCCCGACGAGGGTGGAACCGTACTGGAGGGAAGTTTGAGGCGCAACCGACCACATGGAGGAGGCGAGGATGTAACCGCTGAAGAGGATCACGGTCAGCAATGCGGCAGGACGTTGCCGGGCTGCAGCGAGCACGAGGAGCACGGCGAAGCCGTTGATTGCCAGCCACGTCCAGTAGAGGGCGGTGTCGGACGACACTCCGAAATACCGCGCTGGGGACGAGACGATGGTCGGCGCCATCATCAGCAGGGCCACGTAGACGGCGTAGAAGGCGATTCGCAGTTGCCATCCGGCTGTTCTGGGCGGCGCGGGGACGAGAACCTCCGCGGACGCGTCCGGAATGTTCTTCACCGCGCCGCGGCCATATCCACGCGACTCACTCAATGTCCCCACGCGCAGATACTACCTCGCAGCATTTCGGAACATCGTCGGGGATGGCTCCGTCCGGACGTCATACCGAGCGCGCGAGCTCCTGCCAGTTTTCGCCCACACACACGAGGGTCACGCTGGATCCTTTGTCGGGAACAAAATCTCCCCGCATTCGCACGTTTGAACTGCCGACGATGCCTCCGCTGCTCGCGTCATCGAAGATGAGGGTGACCACGCGACCCGGCCGGCTCGGCCCCACTTTCGTCACTGTTTGAGACCCCGTCACGCGTATGACGTCTCCCCAGGGCGGCAGAGCGACAGTCGTAGCGGCACGGATCGACGGCGCGTCGTCTTCCCCGAGATCTGAGCCTGATACCCGCAGGAGCGCGGACTCCGTTTTGATGGACTGCCCGCTGAGGTGCTCTTCGGCGCGAAAGATCGCTCCGGTTATGCTTGAGCGGCCCTGGGAACCCGTTTCGACGTAGGCGAACGTCTGACTCATCCCCGCCCCGCGGCGCGGGATCTCCGGCGTCGTGGAATCCTCCGGCACCCACACGGCGGATAGCTCTCTAGAGTCGTCCCAGGCGCTGCAACCCGTGATCGTCCACGCGTCACCACCCTCATTGCGGATCGCCGCCGCAGAAACGGCGTCATCGGCTGCCGCATCTCCGACGTTGATCCGCCCGTTCCTGGTGAACGTCGACCCGATGAGTGTCAGATGACCGGTGCCCTCGCCGACAAGTCCCGACCCGCCGTTCTCCCAGACGCGACATCCGCTTACGACGCTCCCCTCGCCTCCACCGAAATCGAAGTGGAACCCATCGCCCAGGTTTTTCTCTGCCTGGCACCCAGCAAAAATGTGCGTGCGCGAAGCGACCCGAAAGCCGTGCTGGTCTCCGTTGTCCCCTCCGCGAACACCCGATTGCCAAACATGCACGTTGGACATGTTCTGCGAGGACGATTCGAGAAAGATGCCCGAGAGGCCGGACCGGCCAACATCCACGTTGGACCACAGACCGTCGGTCGACCCGGTGTCGCTAGCCTTCGCCGTGCCATGAACGCGGATGCCATAGGCGCCGCAATCTCGAACGATAATGTTCTCGAGCACATGAGCAAGGGACCGTCCATGCCTGCCCACGGCGATTCCGGTGGCGGGAGAGCGGCTGATATTGCAGTTGCTCACGCGGTTGTATCCGGCGTTTAGCACGAGCAGATCGTTGTCACCGGTCGTGCCGCCTCCGTCGATCTGCAGGTTTTCTATTGCCGCGAAGGTCGCGTTCAAAGCGACCAAGGCGTCCGAGTTCTGTGCTTCTTCCCTGAGCGAGATTTGTGACGCATGCGCTCCGTCGCCCCGGATGGTCATCGGGTGCCCGGCCGGTACCACCAGAGTTCCGGCTCTCACACTGTAGGTTCCTTGCGGGAAGTACAGCGTGGCGGGTTGGCCGCTGGCCTGGGCGGACCTCAGCGCGCGCCGCACCGCCGTCGAATCATCCGCGGCGCCATCTCCGATCGCCCCGTGGTCGCGCACGTTGATAGCGGCGTAGGCCTGGGCTGGTGGCTGCTCTTCGGGTGCCCACGACCCGCGAGTCGCTGCGACAGCGCCCGCAGCAGCGACACCCGTCATGAGGATCAGGTCACGGCGGCTCGGCGACACCGGTTCATTCATCACGATCGGGACCCTAGCTGCATTCGCTCCCGGCGAGAGCGGTCGACGGTGGCCTCTGATGCGATTCTGGGCCGACGAATATCTGTGCGAAATATGCGTGCATCCGCGCCCATCAGGCGCACGGACACGGCGAGCATTCGCGCGCTGGATCAGGAGGCGACAGCGATATCGGCAGCAGTCCGCAAGAACGTCGCGACTCTCCGTGCCGCCGGGGCGAGCTCTTCGAATGAGCGGCGATAGGTCTCGTCCGAGCGTCGATACGGGTCGACGATATCGAACTCGTCTGGCGATGCAGGAGGCGGAACCGTGCCTCGGAGCGTCGACGCGAGAGCGACGGCGGCGCGCATCCCCTCGTCCGCGGAGGACGCACCCGCACCGCGCACGGCGTCGGGGAGGGACGGTTCCGCGATGGCGGCGATTCGAGCGAGTTCGCGGAGGGTGAATGAACGACGCATGGCACCCGGGAACGTCTCCACGACGATCCTTCTGTGCTCACGCGCCATCGCGACGATGAGGTCCGCCTCACGGAGCATTGCCATGTCGTATTGACGCGCGACGTGCCCTGAGGGGTCTAGTCCGGCGGTCGCTGCGAGCTGCTGGGCTTGGTCGGGGATTCCGCTTCCGACGAGTGCGCCCGTGCCCGCGCTGGAGACCTTCACTGTCGAGAGCGATTCGAGTTCGCTCGCAATCAGGAGCTCTGCGACCGGGGACCGGCAGATGTTCCCTGTGCAGACGGACAGGATAGAGAACGTCACTGGTCCTCCGAATTCTGCCGGCGCGCCCGTCGCTCTCCCCTACCGGGGGAGACGGACTCCTCCTGGGCGCTGTACGAATACGCGCCGTACCCGTAACTGTCCGGGCCCTTCGCCGGCAGCATGGTGACGATGACGCCGAAGAGCCGGCTACCGATAGCGTTCAGCTTCTCGACCGCCGCGGTGAGCTGCGGCTTCTTTGTCGTGCCAGATGCCGCGACCATGAGCACGCCGCTCGTGAAGCGCGAAACCACTGCCGCGTCGGTCACAAGAAGAAGCGGTGGAGCGTCGACCAGCACATAGTCGAAAGCTCCCGCGAGCTCGGCCAGGGTGCGTTGCATTGCCTGGCTGCCCAGGAGTTCCGAAGGGTTGGGAGGCGTTCGGCCAGAGGGAAGGACGAAGAGCCGACCTGTGCCCCACTGCTGAAGGACGTCGACGAGCTCAGCACGGCCGATGAGGACATCAGTCAGACCGACACCACCTTCGATACCCATGTAATCGGCCACTCGCGGCAGTCGAAGGTCACCATCCACCAGTGCCACGCGAGCTCCGGTTTCAGCAAGCGCGATTGCAAGGTTCGCGGTTGTCGTGGATTTTCCCTCACCGGGACCGGCGCTGGACACGACGAAGGATCGCGACGCTCCATCGACGTCGATGAACTGAAGGTTGGTCCGAAGACTGCGGAAGGATTCTGCGCGAGGGTTCCTCGGGTCGGCGTGCACGATCAGGGGACGCCTCTTCGCGTCAGGGTCCAGCGCAATGCCGCCGAGCACGGGCGACTCGGTGGCGGCCTCGATGTCGTGCAAGGAATGGATGCGAGTGTCCAGAATCGAACGCAGAATTGCGAATCCGAGTCCGAGTCCGAGTCCGATGATGATGCCCAGAATGATGTTGATGGGTGTGTGAGGTGCAGCCGGAGAGGTTGGCACCAGAGCCGGCTCGATGGTCTCAACCTTGACGAGGCTGGCGGTATTGCCGTCCGGCTTCTCGAGCTGGTTGACGACCACGTCCGCAAAATTCGTGCCCACCGAGTTCGCGATCGACGCAGCCATTTCGGCATTCGGGTTCGACGCCTTGATCGAGATGATTACCGAATTAGTCGGGGAAGAGGCATCGATCGACCTAGCGAGTTGCTGCGCACTCTCGTCCAGGTTGAGGTCGTCGATAACCCGGTCGAGCACGAGAGCGCTATCGACGACGTCCACGAAGCTGACGACAGCCTGTCGTGCGAAGTTCGTGCCCTGCGCCAGTTCGCTGACGCCCGAACTCTCCGAGCGGACAGAGACGTAGAGCTGGGTGCTCGCCTCATAGGACGGCGTCTGCAGCAGCGAGTACCCGTACGCGCCTGCGCCTCCGAGAACCGTCAGCGCCAGAATGAGGATCCAGTTGCGATGCAGGATCCGGAGATAGTCGCGCAGTTCCAAGCCTCGTCCATTCGCCTGTTGTGTAGGGAAGTGGGTGCGAGGCGGATACGCGAGATTTCTGCGGCTATTGTTGCCCGAGACAATCCGCGCCGTGCCCGGCGCCCCCTCGACTACCCTACGACATTCGCAGAACGGCGCCGAAGATGCGCCGAGGAGACGCCATGAACGATCTCAGAAAGCTCGTCGGATCCTCGACCGAATCGGATGGCAACGCACGTTCGGTGGCGAAGGCCCCGACGGAGAGCAGCGCTTTGCGCGATCTGGTGGGCGCTGCGGCCGCTGTTTCGGTCGACGCGCGAGCCGCATCGGAATCGTCGCAGTTGCGCGCCCTCGTCGGAGAGAGCGCCTCGCACGCCACGTCCTCACGGTCGAAGGATCTCCTCGACCTGACCGGCGGGTCGGCGCAGGCGTCGTCCGACGATTCTCGGAGCGCGTTGACGGCGCTCGTCGGCGGCTCCCGCCCCGCATCCACGCCCGACTCTCGCGCCGCCCTCTCCGCGCTCGTTGGCGCTGGCGGCAAGTCCGCCGAGGATGCCGGCTGGCAGGCCCCGGAACTGGCGCAAGTCGGCAAGAGGCCCTTGTTCGGGGGACGACGCAAGGCCGGCGCGGTCAACTATCTGAGCGTGGCAGCCGCTGTGGTCGCGGTGCTCGCCATCGTCGGTACGGCGTCCTTCGCGGTCGTACAGCGCGCGACGGCGAACCCCGCCGACGATGCGATGGTCAGTCTGCGCGAGCGCGAGGCGGAGTTGGCCAACGACACGAAGGTGCTGCAGACCGCTGCTGACCTCTATGACGCGTCGGTGACGGAGGCCGCATCGCTGGCGCAGGCCAGCGAATCGGTCCTCGTCGCGCTGCAGGGCCGCGTAGACGGAGCAGCCCTGGGTGCGGCTGAGGCGGCGCGCGGCACGTTGCTGCAGGCGTCCGCGACCGCGACGTCCGTCTCCATCCCGGAGTATCAGCGCGCATCGATCGACGAGAAGTCGCTCGCTGACGTGGGCAAGGCGATCGACGGCGTCCGTCTCGCCCGCGAGTCTTTGCCCACGTTGATCACCGACGCACGCGATGCCCGGTCGCAGATCACCGCGGCGGTATCGGCATTCAAGTCGCAGCTCGCGACCCTCGGATCCGCGATCAAGGCGGAGGCCGACAAGCTGGTCATCGAGAACGACTCTGCGGCCCAGAGCTTCCGCGCGGCGGTCACCGACGCGGCGGGACGTGTGACTGCTGCTCAGCAGGCGGGGGGAGACGGTCTCGCCGAGATGCCCGTCTACGCCGCGGCCGTCGACGCCCTTCGTGCCGAGAACCAGCGTGTGCTCGCGCTCGAAGAAGCCGAACGCGAGCGGACGCCCACGCAGCAGCCGACGCGCAACCCGGGCTCGGGCGGGTCGAACTCGGGGGGTGGGTCGACGAACCCGGCGCCGTCGCCGTCCCCGTCGCCCTCGGAGTCCACCCCTCCGACCCAGCCCACGGATCCGCCTACCGATACCCCGACGGATCCGCCGACGGAGGAGCCGAGTCTCCCGCCGATCATCGTCGATCCCCCCACCACCGGTGACGGCACGGGGACCAGCTCGTGATCGCCGACGCGAGCTCGCGCCGCGACAGGTCTCGCCGCTCGGGTGCGGATGAAGCGCCCGAGCGCTCGTCTCGCGCCTCTCTTGCCGCCACCATCACCGGCTGGACCCTGGGCGCTCTCGGCTTCGCCGTCTTCGGAGCGGCCGCCGTCGCCCTCGCGTTCGCCCACCAGGCGGGCGTCGTGCGCACCGACCTCCTCGGGGCGCAGGCGAAGCTCTCCTTCGTTCCGCAGATCGTCGCCAACCGCGACATTGCGGGTCTGAACCAGGTCTCGGGCGAGGTGCTCGAGCAGACGAATCGGGCGGATGCCAATTCGTCCGGACCGCTCTGGGACTTGGCATCCTCCCTTCCTCTCGTCAAGGACAACACCGAGGCGGTGCAGAATCTCACCGCGATGACGCGAGAGCTGACCGCGCGGGCGCTCCCGCCGACGGTCGCGCTGCTGTCGGCCTCGGACTTCTCGTCGCTCGCCGTCGAAGGCGGGGGCATCAACCTCGAGCCGTTCCGCGCGGCCGAGGGCGCTCTGCCCGAGATCACCGCCGCGTTCACGGATGCCAAGGTGGTCACCGACGGGATCGACCGCACCAACCTTTTGCCGCTCGTCACCGAGCCGCTCGACCAGGTCGCGCAGATCGTCGACCAGGCCGCCCCCTCGCTCACGCTGGTGCAGAAGTACCTGCCGTCGCTGCTGGCGGCCGCGGGGGCGGACGGACCGAAGACGTATCTGGTGCTCTTCCAGAACAACGCCGAGATCCGCGCCACCGGCGGCAACCCCGCCGCATCGAGTGTCATGGTCGTCGACAACGGACGGATCGAGCTCAAGGAGCAGTCCGACTCGATGGCGTTCTACGCCGCGGGTCAGGCCGGCCGCTCGGCGCTCGACCTGCCCGAGAGCACTCTCGCGCTCTACCCCGACACCTTCACGCGGTACTCGCAGGACTTCACGTTCTCACCGGACTTCCCGACCACGGCGCGCCTGTTCGAATCCCTGTGGAAGCGCACCGATGGCTCGCAGTTCGACGGTGTGATCTCGATCGACCCGGTCGTGCTCGCGCACATGCTCGAGGTTCTCGGACCCGTCGATCTGCCGACAGGCGAGCAGATCACCGCGGAGAACGCGGTGAAGCTCGTGCTCAGCGACGCCTACCAGCGCTACGGCGACGCCGGCGACAACGGACGTTCGTCCGACGAGTTCTTCGCGGCCGTGTCGTCGACGGTCTTCTCGCGCCTCGCAGCCGGGCAGTGGAACCCGATCGCGATGTTCGACCAGCTCACCCGGAGCGCGCAGGAGCAGCGCATCAACCTCTGGTTCACCGATGAGCAGGCCCAGGCCCTCGTCACGGAGGTGGGCCTCGACGGCGGTCTGCGCGGCGACAACGCCGCGTCGACGCAGCTGGGTATCTACCTGAACGACTTCTCGGTCAGCAAGCTCGAGTACCACCTCTCAACCGAGGTCTTCGCCTCGTGCAACGCAGCGGATCGCACCGTGAACGTCAGCATGAACATGCGCAACGGCATCACGGATGACATCACGAACGCGTACACGCTGGGCTTCCGTAACAGCTCCTACGGCCTGCCTCCGCGCACGATGATGCTGGACACGCTGTTCTTCGCACCTCCCGGCGCGGCGATCACGGCGATGGACCCCGGGCAGGGCGACATCGCGTCGCTGTCGCGCAGCGGCAACGAGAACGGCAACACCGGCGAGAGCCGTATGGTCACGCTCGGCCAGAACGAGACCCGCACCGTCTCGTATACCGTGCAGCTGCCCTCCGGCCCGCTCGGTCCGCTCGATCTGCGCCACACCCCGACGGCGAGCGACACCCCGGTCACGATCGATCCGTCGTGCGACCCGTTCGTCGCCGGTTTCTCCAGCTGACGATCCTCGATCTCTTCGAGCCACCGCCGGGCTCTGAGGGGGAGGAAGGATGCCGTGAGCTTCACCGCTCGCGGCATCCGGCTGCGCGAATTGTGCAAGTCTTAGCGCAATCTTGACAATCCCTTGACGTTCCACCGCGAAAGCATTGCGGTCCTCCCGATTGCATGGGTGATGCGCTGGGCTGCGATCCGGCGCGACGATCGCGCATCCGGTGCGGTCCTGTCGTACTGCGTCGGGGGGCGTCGGTGGTCATCGCGCTCAACGACACCGCTCCGATCGAAGCCGGATTCGGCAGCGTGCGTATTCGCGCGAGTGTTCACGCGCGGCCGGTGTCCGTGGCATCCGGAGCCGCGGACGACGAGGTCTCCCTGCTCATCGCGCTCGACCGCCCTCCCTCCATTCGTGGGGCGGTGACCGAGAAGGGGCCGAGCACGGCACTGCTCGCCTCACGAGCGCAGGCGGCGATGACCCCGGCGGCGAAGTGCCACCTCGTGCTGACGTTCCCCGCTCAGGTGCTGAACGGCATCGGGATCGAGGCACCCTTCGCGCACGGGATCGACACGCATTCCGCCCTCTTCTGGCCGTTCTTGACCTTCGCGTGGACCTGCGCGACGACGCGAGACCGGCAGACCGGGCTTTCGCTCTACTTCATGGAGCGACTGCTGCAGGAGATGATCGTCGGCGTCGTCGTGGCGTCGCTGAAAGCCCGGCACGACAAGCCCGCGGCGGACCTGCACGCGGCCGCCCTGTCGGTCATCACCGCGCGCGTCGGGGATCCCGACTTGACGGCGGCGTCCGTCGCCGCGGAGCTGAACACGTCGTTGCGCACGTTGCAGCGGCAGTTCACGGCGCGCGGCACGACGATGGACCGCAGCATCCGGGGCGCGCGTGTTCGGCACGCCATGACACTGCTGCGCGATCCAGCGTATTCCTCGCTCTCGATCGAGCGGGTGGCGCACACCTGCGGTCTCGCGAACGGCTCGTCTCTTGCTCGGGCGTTCGCCGCTGAGGGGCATCCCTCTCCGACGCGCGTGCGCGCTGCGCGCCGCCCGCACGCGGTTCGCGCCTGACGCGCCATCTCTCATACCCGAGACGCCGTCTTCCGCCACTCACCCGCGTGCTCACCGCCCCGCGTCGAGATCATCGCGGTGTTGTCACCTCGTTCTTCACCCGATGACGGACGAGACATCCGATCGAACCCCTGGGGGGCACACATGAGCACCGAGAACTCCGAGACCGCCACCGGCTCCGTCAGCCGTCGCGCCGTCATCAAGACCGCCGCGTGGGCCGCGCCCGTCATCGCCGTGGCCGTCGCCGCGCCGCTGGCCTCCGCCAGCACGACCGGACCGCAGCCTGTGCCGTCGGGGTCCGCGAGCACGCTCGACGGTGGCACGTCGATCTCCACCTACCGTGGCGGCAACCCGAACGAGATCCGTATCAACCAGTCGACCTCGGGCTTCGGGTTCTTCATCTACGACGGAAACGGCGACGAGTATCCGGCCGGTTCCTACTACGCGTCTGCGCCCACGATCACGGTGAAGTGGTCGGGATCGGGCGACTACACCCCGATCCTCCAGAACCTGCGCGGCTGGACCCAGTCCGGCGGCACCGTCGCGTCTGGGACGTCGGGCAGCATCACGTTCTCGTACTCCGGCCAGCTGCTCAACGGCTCGGCGAACCGCGTTCCGGCTCCGTTCGTCATCCTCCGCCCGACCTCGGGAAACACGCTGCCGCCGACGCGCGCCGTCGTCGAGGCCTCTGCCGTCAACTTCGAGACGATCGACAGCGGCGTCACCATCTGACCTACCGGTGACACGAGGGCGTCGCGCACACCGCGCGGCGCCCTTCGTCGTCCGTGCGCGTCAACGTCTTCCCCGCGATGACCACGCGCGCCACAATGAGCGGTGAATCGACCCGGCGTTCCGGCCGGATCGACCGAGTGAGGGGGAACGCCATGGGCGTCGACGACATCATCAACAAGGGCAAGAAGCTCCTCGACGAGAACCGCGACAAGATCGAAGAGGCGCTCAAGAGCGAGAAGGCCGAAGAGGTCAGCGACAAGATCCTCGACGGCGCCGCCGACGCGATCAAGAAGGTCGTGCCGGCCGAGCAGCACACAAAGGTCGACGAGGTCCGTCAGAGCGTCGACAAGCACATAGGCAACGCCTGACACCAATTCGCGCCGGCGCCGTTCCCACCTCGGGGGCGGCGCCGTCGTCGTACGGACGCCGCAGACGGGGGAGCGGCGGCCCGCCCGCCGTCAGTCCAGTGGGCCGAACGCGCGGTCGAGGGGCCACACGATCGCGCGTACCTCGCCGATCATGTCCGCGCGGTCGACGAAGCGTGCGCAGTCCGTGGATGCCGGGGCTCCTCGGCATCCGACGACCGAGTCGGCCGAGTTCGCCCGGTTGTCGCCCATCACGAGGTAGTGGCCCTCGGGAACGTCGATGGGGCCGAAGCATCGCGAGGACGTGGGGGCGCTCTCGCAGTCGAGCTGTCCAGCGATGAAGGGCAGGTCGTTGCGAACGTACTCCTCGTCGAGCGCGACCCCGTCGACCTCGACCTGCCCCTCAGTGCTGCAGCACCGTACCGTCGACCCCGGGGTCCCCACGACGCGCTTCACGAGCGCATCGAGGTTGCTCGGACCGAATCCGACGAGGTCGCCGACCCACCCCGCCGCCGTCCGCAGCGCTCCGCGCGGCGCGGCATCCGTCTTCCACGCGTCCGGGCGCGAGAAGACGACGACGTCGCCCTGCGCAGGGTCGGACACGGCGAGCGAGATCCGGTCGGCCACGATGCGGTCGCCGGTCTCGAGCGTGGGCGACATCGACTCCGACGGCACCTGGAACGGCTTGACCAGGAACAGCTGCACGATGGCCAGCACGATGAACGCCGCGATCACGTGGGTCACGGGCGACCGGCGCACCCGTCGCCATCCGCGCGCACGCGGCACCGGGGGAGAGGTCCGGTCGGTCATGCCGCCTCGATGAACCCGTGTGTGCGCAGCTCGTCGAGAGTGGAACGGATCACCGCCGACGCGCTCCCCTCCGCCGGCTCGCCGAACTCCGCCTCCGCCGCCTCGGCGATCGTCTCCTCGGACGCCCCCGCGAGACACAGCGTCCAGACGAGGCGTCCGAGCTGCTCGAGCGCCGTCACCACACCGTCGCGGAGGATGCACGCGCGGCCGTCCACGAGGATCGCGTCGTCGTACGCGGTGGCCCGCCACGGACCCACGGAGTCCGTGCGGCGGGGGAGCGTCCAGGCTTGGGCGCGCGGCGGGGGCGCATCGAACATCTGCTGCACGAGGGCCGGGAGCTCGGTGGCATCCCGGTAGATCAACCGGGTGGGGGCGCCGATCGTGTCGAACAGTCGCGCCAGCCGCTGCAACGGGGCCGGCATCTCCGGCAGATAGCTGATCTGCGGGGTCATCTCGCAGACGGCGTCGATGAGGTCGACGACCTCGGGGCCGACCGTCGGGGACCCGGGCCGGCGGTCGATGAGCGTGAGCCCGACGAGCCGGAGCGGCACAGCGGGCAGACCCTTCAGCCCGAAGTGGCTGGGCGCGATCTGCTCCTTGTGGACGAGCCCCTCGGTGATGACCGAGAGCGGCTTGCGATAGGGGCTCACCGCGAGGTCGTCGGCGACGGCCACGGTCTCGTCGCTCACGTAGCTGAAGTGCTGTCCCAGATGACGGGATGCCGTGGTCTTGCCGCGACCGGAGGGTCCCACCAGCGCGATCGTGCGGCCATCCTCGGTGGCCACCCCGGCAGCGTGCAGGAGCAGCCGCGTGCCGCGGAGGGCGTCGAGCGCCTCCAGTGTGACGAGGGTGGAGAGGTTCGAGAGCCCGCCGTCGGGGTCGACGAACGCGTCGGGGTGGAGCTCCAGCACGCGACGACCGCGGGTGTCCTCGGCCCCGACGCGGCAATCGCGCCACGCCTCCAGGATGCGGGAGCGCATCCCGTCCGGCAGGGGGGCGTCGGTGCGCATGTCGACGACGACGCCCATCGCGTCGACGGTGCATACGGTCGCGGGTGCAGACCCGTCGTCAGCAGGACTCATCCGTGCCTTCCTGTCCGGCCGGAGACGCGCGATGGTCGTTGTGATCGCCCCCCAGGCGCGACCATCCTATGGCGCAGCTCCGCCGGTTCGGGATGGGTTCGAAGGGTGATCCTGAGCATCCGCCGCACGCGACACGCCCGGGTTTGCGACACGTGCCGGGGGTCCGTAGACTAGTCCAGTTCCACATTCCGGCGTGCGCTCGGCGCGCGCCAGGATCACTGTCTCGGCAGTGCACAGGCGGCGCGGAAGCGCAGGGTCCTGGGCCGCGGGCAGCAGAACACCACACCGAACCCCTCATCCTTCACGGGATTCGCATGCGTGCGTGCGCGGGGCGGGCCGGAGGCCACGACGTGGCATCCGGTTTGACAGCTGAACAGCGGTGCAGCATCTCTCGCGTAAGCGAGGGGAAGTGCCAGGGTGCGTCAGCACCACCGTGCGTCCAATGCCCCAGGTCGGGTAAGACGCTGAAAGAGAGAGAGCAGACAATGGCGGGACAGAAGATCCGCATTCGCCTGAAGTCGTACGACCACGCCGGGCTCGACTCGTCGGCGCGCAAGATCGTCGACACCGTGACCCGTGCCGGCGCCACCGTGGTGGGCCCGGTTCCCCTTCCGACCGAGAAGAACGTCGTGTGCGTCATCCGGTCGCCCCACAAGTACAAGGACAGCCGCGAGCACTTCGAGATGCGCACCCACAAGCGCCTCATCGACATCATCGACCCGACGCCCAAGGCCGTCGACTCGCTGATGCGCCTCGACCTCCCGGCCGATGTCAACATCGAGATCAAGCTCTGAGGTTCGACATGGCTGACATCAACTCCAAGATCTCCAAGGGCCTCCTCGGCACCAAGCTCGGTATGACCCAGGTGTGGGACGAGAACGGCAAGCTCGTTCCCGTCACCGTCATCGAGGTCGCCCCGAACGTCGTGACCCAGCTGCGCTCGCTCGAGAAGGACGGCTACAACGCCGTTCAGATCGGCTACGGCCAGATCGACCCCCGCAAGGTGAACAAGCCCCTCACGGCTCACTTCGACGCCGCCGGTGTCACCCCGCGCCGCCACCTCACCGAGGTGCGCACCGCGGATGCCGCCGACTACTCGCTGGGCCAGGAGCTCACCGTCGACGGTCTCTTCGAGGCCGGCCAGCTGGTCGACGTCGTCGGCACCAGCAAGGGCAAGGGCACCGCCGGTGTCATGAAGCGTCACAACTTCAAGGGTGTCTCCGCATCGCACGGTGCGCACCGCAACCACCGCAAGCCCGGTTCGATCGGCGCCTCGTCGACCCCGAGCCGCGTCTTCAAGGGCATGCGCATGGCCGGCCGTATGGGTGGCGAGCGCGTGACCGTCCTCAACCTCACGGTGCACGCCGTCGACGCCGAGAAGGGCCTGATGCTCGTCAAGGGCGCCGTCCCCGGTGCTCGTGGCCGCATCGTCTACGTCCGCAACGCAGTGAAGGGTGCCTGATCATGGCTGACTCGACTCTCGCGCTCGACGTCGTGAAGGCCGACGGCAACAAGGCCGGCTCTGTCGAGCTGCCCGCCGCGCTCTTCGACGTCAAGACGAACATCCCCCTCATCCACCAGGTCGTCGTGGCGCAGCGTGCCGCGGCTCGCCAGGGCACGCACTCGACCAAGCGTCGTGGCGAGGTCTCGGGTGCCGGCCGCAAGCCCTTCAAGCAGAAGGGCACGGGTAACGCCCGTCAGGGCTCGATCCGCGCGCCGCACATGACCGGTGGTGGCATCGTCCACGGGCCCAAGCCCCGCGACTACAGCCAGCGCACCCCCAAGAAGATGATCGCCGCCGCCCTCCTGGGTGCGCTCAGCGACCGTGCTCGTGGGCAGCGCCTCCACATCGTCGACAGCTTCGCCATCGAGGGTGCGCCCTCGACCAAGGCCGCCGCTGCCGCGCTGAAGGCCTTCGGTGCCGTCAAGAACGTCCTGGTGGTCATCGACCGCGACGACGAGCTGACGATCAAGAGCGTGCGCAACCTCGCGTACGTCCACGTGCTGACCGTCGGCCAGCTCAACACGTACGACGTGCTCGTCTCCGACGACATCGTCTTCACCAAGGCCGCCTACGACGCGTTCGTCGCGTCGAAGAGCGCTGCCACCGAGGAGGTCTCGGCATGACCACCGTCAACAAGGACCCGCGCGACATCATCCTGAAGCCGGTCGTCTCCGAGAAGAGCTACTCGCTCATCGACGAGGGCAAGTACACCTTCCTGGTGGACCCCCGTTCGTCGAAGACCGAGATCAAGCTCGCGATCGAGAAGATCTTCGGCGTCAAGGTCGCTTCGGTGAACACGCTGAACCGTCAGGGCAAGGCCCGTCGGACCCGCTTCGGCATCGGCAAGCGCAAGGACACCAAGCGTGCCATCGTCACGCTGAAGTCCGGCACCATCGACATCTTCACGTCTGTCGGCTGACGGTCGGGATAGAGGACAAGAACAATGGCTATTCGCAAGTACAAGCCCACGACCCCCGGTCGCCGCGGCTCGTCGGTGGCCGACTTCGCCGAGATCACCCGATCGACGCCTGAGAAGTCGCTGCTGCGCCCGCTGTCGAAGACCGGTGGCCGCAACAACCAGGGCCGCATCACCACGCGTCACATCGGTGGTGGCCACAAGCGTCAGTACCGTCTGATCGACTTCCGTCGTAACGACAAGGACGGCATCGACGCCAAGGTCGCTCACATCGAGTACGACCCCAACCGCACCGCGCGCATCGCGCTGCTGCACTACGCGGACGGCGAGAAGCGCTACATCCTCGCCCCCGCGAAGCTGTCGCAGGGCGACGTCGTGGAGTCGGGAGCCGGCGCTGACATCAAGCCCGGCAACAACCTGCCGCTGCGCAACATCCCCACCGGTACCGTGATCCACGCGATCGAACTGCGTCCCGGCGGCGGAGCGAAGATGGCCCGTTCGGCCGGCGCCTCCGTGCGTCTGGTCGCGAAGGACGGCCCCTACGCGCAGCTGCGTCTGCCCTCCGGCGAGATCCGCAACGTCGACGTGCGCTGCCGCGCCACGATCGGCGAGGTCGGCAACGCCGAGCAGTCGAACATCAACTGGGGCAAGGCCGGCCGCATGCGCTGGAAGGGCGTCCGCCCGACCGTGCGTGGTGTCGCCATGAACCCGGTCGACCACCCGCACGGTGGTGGTGAGGGTAAGACCTCCGGTGGTCGTCACCCTGTTTCGCCGTGGGGTAAGGCCGAGGGCCGCACCCGCCACGCGAACAAGGAAAGCGACAAGCTGATCGTCCGCCGTCGCACCGCCGGCAAGAAGCGCAAGTAGGAGTAGAGGAAGATGCCTCGCAGCCTTAAGAAGGGCCCCTTCGTCGACGAGCACCTGCTTCGCAAGGTCGTCTCGCAGAACGAAGCCGGTTCCAAGAACGTCATCAAGACCTGGTCGCGCCGTTCGATGATCATCCCCGCCATGCTGGGACACACCATCGCCGTGCACGACGGTCGCAAGCACATCCCCGTGTTCGTGACCGAGACCATGGTCGGCCACAAGCTGGGCGAGTTCTCGCCCACCCGCACCTTCCGCGGCCACGTGAAGGACGACAAGAAGGGCCGTCGCCGCTAAGGCGACCGAGGAGGAGAGAGAAATGGTGGAGTCCATCGCACGTGTGCGACACATCCGCGTGACCCCTCAGAAGGCTCGTCGTGTCGTCGCGCTCATCAAGGGCAAGCAGGCCGAAGAGGCCCTCGCGATCCTGAAGTTCGCGCCGCAGGGCGCGAGCGAGCCGATCTACAAGCTCGTCGCCTCGGCGATCGCGAACGCTCGCGTCACCGCCGACAAGACGAACGAATACCTGGATGACGCCGACCTGTACGTGAAGAACGCGTACGTCGACGAGGGCACGACGCTCAAGCGTTTCCAGCCCCGCGCTCAGGGTCGCGCCTTCCAGATCAAGAAGCGCACGAGCCACATCACGGTCGTGCTCGCGACGCCCGAGGCCGCTGAGGCAGCCCCGGCTCGCGCCAACAAGAAGGCGAGCAAGTAATGGGACAGAAGGTCAACCCGTACGGCTTCCGCCTCGGCATCACCACCGACCACGTGTCGCGGTGGTTCTCGGACTCGACGAAGCCCGGTCAGCGTTACGCCGACTACCTCGCCGAGGACATCAAGATCCGTCGCCTGCTGACCACGTCGCTCGACCGCGCCGGTGTCAGCAACATCGAGATCGAGCGCACGCGTGACCGCGTCCGCGTCGACATCCACACCGCCCGTCCGGGCATCGTGATCGGTCGCCGCGGCGCCGAGGCCGAGCGCATCCGCGCCGACCTCGAGAAGCTCACCGGCAAGCAGATCCAGCTGAACATCCTCGAGGTCAAGAACCCCGAGGCCGACGCTCAGCTCGTCGCGCAGGGTGTCGCCGAGCAGCTGTCTGCTCGTGTGGCGTTCCGTCGCGCGATGCGCAAGGGTCTGCAGGGCGCTCAGCGCGCCGGCGCCAAGGGTGTCCGCATCCAGGTGTCGGGCCGCCTCGGCGGCGCCGAGATGAGCCGCTCCGAGTTCTACCGCGAAGGCCGTGTGCCCCTGCACACCCTGCGCGCGAACATCGACTACGGCTTCTACGAGGCCAAGACGACCTTCGGCCGCATCGGCGTGAAGGTCTGGATCTACAAGGGCGACCTCACCAACAAGGAGCTCGCCCGCGAGCAGGCCAACGCGCCCAAGTCGCGCGGTCGTGACGACCGCGGTGGCGACCGTCGTCGTGGCCCGCGCAACGAGGCCCCCGTGGCAGAAGGAGCGTCGGCGTAATGCTCATCCCCCGCAAGGTCAAGTACCGCAAGCAGCACCACCCCGGTCGCTCGGGTCAGGCCACCGGTGGCACCACGGTGTCGTTCGGTGAGTTCGGCATCCAGGCGCTGACCCCCGCGTACGTGACGAACCGTCAGATCGAGTCCGCTCGTATCGCCATGACGCGTCACATCAAGCGTGGTGGAAAGGTGTGGATCAACATCTACCCCGACCGTCCGCTGACCAAGAAGCCGGCCGAAACCCGCATGGGTTCCGGTAAGGGTTCCCCCGAGTGGTGGGTCGCCAACGTCAAGCCGGGTCGCGTCCTCTTCGAGGTCGCGGGTGTCAACGAGGAACTCGCTCGTGAAGCACTCACCCGTGCCATCCACAAGCTGCCGCTGAAGGCACGCATCATCAAGCGCGAGGAGGGCGACGCGTAATGGCGATCGGCACCAAGCAGCTCGCTCCGAGCGAGCTCGACACGTTCGAAGACCAGCGCCTCGTCGAGGAGCTGCGCAAGGCCAAGGAAGAGCTGTTCAACCTGCGCTTCCAGTCGGCCACCGGCCAGCTCGAGAGCCACGGTCGCATCCGTGCAGTCAAGCGCGACATCGCGCGTCTGTACACCGTGATCCGTGAGCGCGAGCTCGGCATCCGCGCCACCCCGGCTCCGGTCGAGGCTCCGGCGAAGGCGAAAAAGAGCAAGGCGAAGAAGGCGGATGCCGCTGACGACGCCGCGAAGGAAGAGGCGGAGTAATGGCTACCGCGAAGAAGGCCGAGGCGCAGGTCGCCGGTCACGAGCACGCCGAGAACGATGTTCGCGACGAGAACGCCCGCGGTTACCGCAAGGCGCGTCGTGGCTACGTCGTCAGCGACAAGATGGACAAGACGATCGTCGTCGAGGTCGAGGACCGCGTGAAGCACCCGCTCTACGGCAAGGTCATCCGCCGCACCTCCAAGGTCAAGGCGCACGACGAGACCAACTCGGCGGGCATCGGCGACCTGGTCGTCATCAACGAGACCCGTCCGCTCAGCGCCACCAAGCGCTGGCGCCTGGTCGAGATCCTCGAGAAGGCCAAGTAAGCCTCGCGGCTTGCTTGGAACCCAAGGAGTAAAAAGTGATTCAGAACGAATCCCGGCTGAAGGTCGCCGACAACACCGGCGCCAAGGAGCTGCTCACCATCCGCGTGCTCGGCGGCTCCAACCGCCGCTACGCCGGCCTGGGTGACGTCATCGTCGCCACGGTCAAGGACGCGATCCCGGGTGGAAACGTCAAGAAGGGCGACGTGGTCAAGGCCGTCGTCGTCCGTGTCGTGAAGCAGACCCGCCGTCCCGACGGCTCGTACATCAAGTTCGACGAGAACGCCGCCGTGATCCTGAAGAACGACGGGGAGCCCCGCGGCACCCGTATCTTCGGACCGGTCGGTCGTGAGCTTCGCGACAAGAAGTTCATGAAGATCGTCTCGCTCGCCCCGGAGGTCATCTGATCATGGCGAAAATCAAGAAGGGCGACCTGGTTCAGGTCATCTCGGGCGCCAAGCCCGAGCGCGGCGGCGACCGCGGCAAGCAGGGCAAGGTCCTCGAGGTCCTGTCCGAGCAGAACCGCGTCATCGTCGAGGGCGTGAACTACGTCACCAAGCACAACCGCGTGGGTCAGTCCCAGCGCGGCACCAAGACCGGTGGCATCGAGACGTTCGAGGCCCCGATCCACATCTCCAACGTCGCGCTCGTCGACCCCTCGACCAAGAAGCCGACCCGTGTCGGTCACCGTGTCGAGGAGCAGGTGAAGGACGGCGTCAAGCGCACCGTCCGTGTGCGCTACGCGAAGAAGAGCGGCAAGGACCTCTGAATATGAGCACCGACACTGCCGCGGTGGCTGGCAAGATCCAGCCCCGCCTGAAGCAGAAGTACAACGCCGAGATCAAGAAGGCGCTGCAGGACGAGTTCGGCTACGAGAACGTCATGCAGATCCCCGGCCTGGTCAAGGTCGTCGTGAACACCGGTGTCGGCGAGGCTGCTCGCGACAGCAAGGTGATCGATGGTGCGGTCGACGACCTCACCAAGATCACCGGTCAGAAGCCCGTCGTCACCAAGGCCCGCAAGTCCATCGCGCAGTTCAAGCTGCGCGAGGGCCAGGCCATCGGTGCGCACGTCACCCTCCGCGGCGACCGTGCGTGGGAGTTCATCGACCGTCTCGTCAACCTCGCCCTACCCCGCATCCGCGACTTCCGCGGTCTGTCGGCCAAGCAGTTCGACGGCAACGGCAACTACACCTTCGGTCTCCAGGAGCAGTCCGTGTTCCACGAGATCGATCAGGACCGCATCGACCGCGTGCGTGGTTTCGACATCACCATCGTCACCACCGCCAAGACCGACGACGAAGGCCGTTCGCTGCTCCGCCAGCTCGGGTTCCCCTTCCAGTCGGCCGACCAGCAGGCCTGACCCCTCGGGCCCCCGGGTTTCCGGGGGCCCGTCATCGAAGGTCGGCTGTCGCGTAACGGCAGCCGAAACCTCATGAAAGAAAGAAGCAACACATGACGATGACAGACCCGGTCGCAGACATGCTGACCCGTCTGCGCAACGCGAACTCGGCGCACCACGACTCCGTGTCGATGCCGAGCTCGAAGCTGAAGACGAACATCGCCGCCATCCTCAAGCAGGAGGGTTACATCGCCGACTGGAGCGTCGAAGACGCCCGCGTCGGCCAGACCCTCAACATGACGCTGAAGTACGGTCCGAACCGCGAGCGGTCGATCGCCGGCATCAAGCGCGTCTCCAAGCCCGGTCTTCGCGTGTACGCGAAGTCGACCGAGGTCCCCACGGTCCTCGGCGGACTCGGCGTCGCCATCCTGTCCACCTCCTCCGGTCTCCTCACCGACCGTCAGGCCGAGCAGAAGGGCGTCGGCGGGGAAGTCCTCGCCTACGTGTGGTGATCTGACATGTCGCGTATTGGACGTCTTCCCATCGACATCCCCGCCGGAGTCACCGTCTCGGTGAACGGCCGGGAGGTCAACGTCAAGGGCCCCAAGGGCGAGCTCGCGCTCACCGTTGCCCAGCCCCTCGAGGTGTCGGTCGAGGAGAACCAGGTTCTCGTCACCCGCCCCGACGATGAGCGTGAGTCCCGGTCGCTCCACGGCCTGACCCGCACCCTCATCAACAACAACATCATCGGTGTCACCCAGGGCTACTCCAAGGGCCTCGAGGTCGTCGGCACGGGTTACCGCGTGGCGCAGAAGGGCAGCTCGATCGAGTTCGCCCTCGGCTTCTCGCACCCCGTCCTGATCGACCCGCCCGCGGGCATCACCCTCACGGTCGAAGGCAACAACAAGGTCACCGTGAGCGGCATCGACAAGCAGGCCGTCGGCGAGGCCGCCGCCAACATCCGCAAGATCCGCAAGCCGGAGCCGTACAAGGGCAAGGGTGTGCGGTACGCGGGCGAGGTCGTGCGTCGCAAGGCCGGAAAGAGTGGTAAGTGACCATGGCTGTCAAGACAAAGTCTGTCGCTCGTGCTCGTCGTCACGCGCGCCTTCGCAAGAAGGTCGTCGGCACCGAGCTGCGCCCCCGTCTCGTCGTGACGCGTTCGGCGCGCCACGTGTTCGTCCAGGTCGTGGACGACAGCAAGGGCCACACCGTGGCCTCCGCCTCGACCCTCGAGACCGACCTGCGCGGTTTCGACGGTGACAAGACCGCCAAGGCCCGCAAGGTCGGCGAGCTCGTCGCCGAGCGTGCCAAGGCCGTGGGCGTCTCCGACGTCGTGTTCGACCGTGGCGGCAACCGCTACGCGGGACGCGTCGCGGCGATCGCCGACGGAGCTCGCGAAGGAGGGCTGAACCTGTGAGTGACAACAAGGAGACCGAAGTGACCGAGCAGACTGCACCGGCTGAGGGTGCGGCTGCGGCTCAGGCCCCCGCCGAGCGCGAGCGCGAGCCCCGTCGCGGTGGTCGCGAGCGCAACACCAACCAGCGCGACCGTGGTTCGCGCGACCGCAACGAGAGCCAGTTCCTCGAGCGCGTCGTCACCATCAACCGCGTGTCGAAGGTCGTCAAGGGCGGCCGTCGCTTCAGCTTCACGGCGCTCGTCGTCGTGGGTGACGGCAACGGCGTCGTGGGTGTCGGTTACGGCAAGGCCCGCGAAGTGCCCCTCGCGATCTCGAAGGGTGTCGAAGAGGCCAAGCGCAACTTCTTCCGCGTCCCCCGCTCGGGCTCGACCATCCCGCACCCCGTCCAGGGTGAGGCCGCCGCCGGTGTGGTGCTCCTGCGCCCCGCCGCCGCCGGTACCGGTGTTATCGCCGGTGGTCCCGTCCGCGCCGTCCTCGAGTGCGCCGGCATCCACGATGTCCTCTCGAAGTCGCTCGGCTCGTCGAACACGATCAACATCGTGCACGCGACCGTCGAGGCTCTGAAGGCGCTCGAGGAGCCCCGCGCCGTGGCCGCCCGCCGTGGCCTGGAGTTCGACCAGGTCGCCCCGGCCCGCCTCGTGCGCGCCGAGGCCGCCGCTCAGAAGGTAGGTGCCTGATGGCCGAGCGTCTGAAGGTCACGCAGATCAAGTCCAAGGTGAGCGAGAAGCAGAACCAGCGTGACACGCTGCGTTCGCTCGGTCTCAAGCGGATCGGCGACTCGGTCGTCCGTCCCGACGACGCGCAGACGCGCGGCTACGTCAAGACCGTCGCCCACCTCGTCAAGGTTGAGGAGATCGACTAATGGCTGCCAAGAAGGACGAGACCGCTACGGTCGACGCCCCGAAGAAGGCGACGGCCGGTAAGACGGCCGCCAAGAAGGAAGCCCCCGCGGCGCGCCCCGGCGTGCTCAAGGTCCACCACCTGCGTCCTGTCCCGGGCGCTCACACCGCGAAGACCCGTGTCGGTCGCGGTGAGGGCTCCAAGGGTAAGACGGCCGGTCGCGGTACCAAGGGAACCAAGGCCCGTTACCAGGTCAAGGTCGGCTTCGAGGGTGGGCAGATGCCGCTGCACATGCGCACCCCGAAGCTTCGCGGCTTCAAGAACCCGTTCCGCGTCGAGTACCAGGTCGTGAACCTGGAGAAGCTCGCCGAGCTCTACCCGCAGGGTGGCGACGTGACCGTCGCCGACCTCGTGGCCAAGGGCGCCGTCCGCAAGAACGAGAAGGTCAAGGTGCTCGGCACCGGCGACATCTCGGTCGCGCTGACCGTTTCGGTCGACAAGGTCTCCGGCTCCGCTGAGCAGAAGATCGTCGCCGCAGGCGGCTCCGTCAACTGACGCCCGACCCCGCAGGGGCCGGCGGCCTTACGGCCGTCGGCCCCTTCTGGGTTAGTCTGATTTGGTGTGCGCCCCGTCGCGCGCCGAGATCGTTCTGGAGGAATCTCCCTTGTTCAGCGCCATCGCGCGGGTTTTCCGCACGCCCGACCTGAGGCGGAAGATCGCCTTCACGCTGGGCATCATCGCCATCTACCGGCTGGGTGCCCACGTGCCGACGCCCTTCGTCGACTTCCCCAACGTTCAGCAGTGCCTGAACCAGTCGGGCGGCACCGAGGGCCTGCTCTCGCTGGTCAACCTGTTCTCGGGTGGCGCGCTGCTCCAGCTGTCGATCTTCGCGCTGGGTGTGATGCCGTACATCACGGCGACGATCATCGTGCAGCTGCTGCGCGTGGTGATCCCGCACTTCGAGACGCTGTACAAAGAGGGCCAGGCAGGGCAGGCCAAGCTCACCCAGTACACCCGCTACCTGACGATCGCGCTCGCGCTGCTGCAGTCGACCACGCTCGTGACCGTCGCCCGCTCGGGTCAGCTCTTCGGTTCGGCCGGCGTTCCCGAGTGCCAGCAGCTGCTCACCAACGACATCTGGTGGGCGCAGCTGCTCATGATCATCACGATGACCGCCGGTACGGGCCTGGTCATGTGGTTCGCCGAGCTCGTCACCGAGCGTGGCGTGGGCAACGGTATGTCGATCCTCATCTTCACCTCGATCGCCGCGACCTTCCCCGGTGCGATGATCTCCATCCTCAACGCCCGCGGAGTCGAGGTCTTCCTCCTCGTGCTGGCGGTGAGCATCGTCATCGTGGCGCTCGTCGTGTTCGTGGAGCAGTCGCAGCGGCGCATCCCGGTGCAGTACGCCAAGCGCATGGTCGGGCGCCGCACCTACGGCGGTACCAACACCTACATCCCGATCAAGGTGAACATGGCCGGCGTCGTGCCCGTGATCTTCGCCTCGTCGCTGCTGTACATCCCCGCGCTCATCGCGCAGTTCAACCAGCCGCAGGCGGGCCAGGAGCCGCAGCCGTGGGTGACGTGGATCTCGCAGTACCTCACGCGCGGTGACCACCCGCTCTACATGCTGATCTACTTCCTCCTGATCATCGGATTCGCCTACTTCTACGTCGCGATCACGTTCAACCCGGTCGACGTCGCCGACAACATGAAGAAGTACGGCGGATTCATCCCCGGCATCCGCGCGGGCCGCCCCACGGCGGAGTACCTGGACTACGTCCTGACCCGCATCACGCTCCCGGGCTCGATCTACCTCGGCCTCATCGCGCTGCTGCCCCTGGTGGCGCTCGCGACGGTCGGTGCCAACCAGAACTTCCCGTTCGGCGGGGCCTCGATCCTCATCATCGTGGGTGTCGGTCTCGAGACGGTGAAGCAGATCGACGCGCAACTCCAGCAGCGTCACTACGAAGGGCTGCTGCGATGACCGCGCGTCTTCTGATCGTCGGACCGCAGGGATCCGGAAAAGGAACGCAGGGTGTTCGCGTCGGCGAAGCCCTGGGCATCCCCGTCGTCTCCACCGGCGACGTCTTCCGCGCCAACGTCAAAGACGGCACCGAGCTCGGCCTCCAGGTGAAGTCGATCATCGACGCCGGTGATCTGGTCCCCGATGAGCTCACGAGCGCGGTCGTGCGCGACCGCCTTGCGCAACAGGATGCCGCCGAGGGATTCCTCCTCGACGGATACCCGCGCAACCTCGCGCAGGTGCTGCACCTCGATGAGTTCCTGGAAGGGCGTGACGAGGCGCTCGACGCCGTCATTGCGCTCGTCGTCCCCCGCGAGGAGTCGTTGTCGCGCCTGACCGCGCGCGCGGCGGAGCAGGGGCGAGCAGACGACACCGAAGAAGCCATCGCGACGCGACTGGGGATCTACGAGCGGGAGACCGCCCCGATCCTCGACGTCTACGGCACGCGCGGCATCGTCGACGAGATCGACGGTGTCGGCAGCCTCGACGAGGTCACGGCTCGTATCTTCGCGGCGCTCGACGCGCGCGGCATCTCGGCTCGCTGACGTGGGACTGCGCTCCTCGATCTACAAGAAGCCGGCGCAGCTGCGCTCGATGATCGAGCCCGGGCTGATCACGGCGGACGCGCTGGATGCCGTCCGTCGTCTCATCGAGCCCGGTATGACCACCCTGCAGCTCGACGCGGAGGCCGCGCGTCTCATCGGCTCGCGGGGGGCGAAGTCGAACTTCCAGATGGTGCGCGGCTACCGCCACACCATCTGCGCATCGGTCAACGAGCAGGTGGTGCACGGCATCCCGAACGAACGACCTCTTCAGGCCGGCGACATCCTGTCGATCGACGCCGGTGCGGAGTTCCAGGGGTGGAACGGTGACTCGGCCTTCACGGTGATCGTGCCGGGCGATGCGCCGGACGCGCTCGTCGCCCCTCGCCGCCGTCTCTCCGAGGTCACGGAGGGTTCGCTGTGGGCCGGCATCGCTGCTCTCAGCCGGGCGACCCACCTCGGCGAGGTCGGTGCCGCGATCCAGTCCTACATCGAGGAACACGCGCCCGAGGGCGGCTACGGCATCCTGCGCGATTACGTCGGCCACGGGATCGGGCGCAAGATGCACGAGTCGCCCAGCATCTTCAACTACGCGGTCGAGGACCGCGGTCCGGAAGTACGCCCCGGTCTGGCGGTGGCGATCGAGCCCATGGTCGTCATCGGAGACCAGGCGACCCTGGTCGAGGACGACGGGTGGACCGTGTCCACCGTCGACGGCACAGACGGCTCCCACTGGGAACATAGCGTCGCGGTGCATGATGGGGGCATCTGGGTCCTCACCGCTCACGACGGCGGTGCCGAGAAACTGGCGCCGTTCGGTGTGGTGCCGAAGGAGATCGACTGATGATGATGGCGGCTGTCCGCAAGTCCACGAACTGGTTCGCGATCGGGATCACGGCCGCGGTCGTGGTGGTCGTGCTGGTCGTGGGCGGCGTGGTCTGGTTCGCCAACAGTCAGGCGACCTCGCCGGGAACCCTTCCGCAGTCGTCGGCCGTGAACACGGAGACGGGCGCGATCTCCGTCGGCACGGGGGATAAGACGGTCGACACGTATGTCGACTTCATGTGCCCGATCTGCAACCAGTTCGAGCAGAGCTACGGCCCGACACTCGACCAGCTCGTCGCCGACAACGAGATCACCCTCAACATCCACCCGATCTCGATCCTCGACCGCGCATCGCAGGGGACGCAGTACTCCACGCGTTCCGCGAATGCCGCGTACTGCGTGGCGGTCGACGACGCCTCCAACATCCCGGCTTTCGTGAAGGCGATGTACGCGCAGCAGCCCACGGAGAACACCTCGGGTCTCGACAACGCCGCACTGGCGTCGATCGCGACGTCGGCGGGTGCGTCGGATGCCGTGACCTCGTGCATCGACGACGGGACCTACTCGAAGTTCGTCACGGCGATGACGCAGAAGACCCCGGTGCAGCCCGGGCAGAGCGGAATCGCCACGCCGACCATCGCCGTGGACGGGACGGTGCTGTCGAACCAGTCCGACCTCACCGGCGATCCGCAGAAGGACATCGTCGGTCGACTGAACGGCTGACGCGCGCCCCGCGAGTTGCCGGGGCGAGTATTACCACGTATGCTTGATCTTTGGTGCGTTGCGCCATCCTTGGCGTGTCGAGGCACCGAATCCCCATCCACCGCAGACCGGCCGGTCTGCAACTGAGCGTGAGCGAGTTTATGGCGAAGAAAGACGGTGTCATCGAGATCGAGGGCACGGTGTCCGAGGCACTGCCCAACGCGATGTTCCGTGTCGAGCTGACGAACGGTCACAAGGTGCTCGCCACCATTTCGGGCAAGATGCGACAGAACTACATCCGCATCATCCCCGAGGATCGCGTCGTCGTCGAGCTGAGCCCGTACGACCTCACCCGTGGTCGTATCGTCTACCGCTACCGCTGAGTCCGGTCGAGAAGTAACGAGCCGCACCCGCGGTCTCGAAGACAGCGAAACAGGAACATCATGAAGGTCAACCCCTCCGTCAAGCCCATCTGCGACCACTGCAAGGTGATCCGTCGTCACGGGCGCGTGATGGTGATCTGCAAGAGCAACCCGCGCCACAAGCAGCGCCAGGGCTGAGCTTCCAGCTCGACACCTTTTCCAACTGAATACATATCGGCAGGATCAGATCCTTCCCGCGCAGGCGGGTGGGGGACACCTCGGGGCGGAGGCCCGAGCACCGATCCTGCTCCACACCTCCACGACACTCTGAGGAGAGCCGCATGGCACGTCTCGCCGGCGTCGACATCCCGCGCGACAAGCGCGTGGTGATCGCACTTACCTACATCTACGGCGTGGGCCGCACCCGCTCCGTCGAGATCCTGAACGCCACTGGCATCAGCCAGGAGATCCGCGTCAAGGACCTCACCGACGACCAGCTGGTCGCGCTTCGCGACCACATCGAAGGCACCTACAAGGTGGAGGGTGACCTCCGTCGCGAGGTCGCCGCCGACATCCGCCGCAAGGTTGAGATCGGTTCCTACGAGGGCCTGCGCCACCGCCGCGGCCTCCCGGTGCGCGGTCAGCGCACGAAGACGAACGCGCGTACCCGCAAGGGTCCCAAGCGCACCGTCGCCGGCAAGAAGAAGGCGCGCTAAGCCGCGGGCTGAGCGTCAGGATTCAGGAGAACGCACATGGCACAGGCCAAGTCCGCCGCGCGCAAGCCGCGCCGCAAGGAGAAGAAGAACATCGCCGTGGGTCAGGCCCACATCAAGTCGACGTTCAACAACACCATCGTTTCGATCACGGACCCCTCGGGTGCCGTCATCAGCTGGGCCTCGTCCGGCGGTGTCGGATTCAAGGGCTCGCGCAAGTCGACGCCGTACGCCGCCGGCATGGCCGCGGAGTCGGCCGCTCGCCAGGCGCAGGAGCACGGCGTCAAGAAGGTCGACGTCTTCGTGAAGGGTCCGGGTTCGGGTCGTGAGACCGCGATCCGCTCGCTGACCGCTGCGGGTCTCGAGGTCGGCTCGATCCAGGACGTGACGCCGCAGGCTCACAACGGCTGCCGTCCGCCCAAGCGCCGCCGCGTCTGACGCGTCCGTTCCCGGGGAGTGCTCGTCGCTCCCCGGGAACGCCGCGCTCACGCGCGACTCAGACTTCCGGATGCCGCGAGACCGTCGAGGTCGAGCATCATCCCGCGAGTACAACTCAACACCTCACCCCATTACACGTGTCATATAGCGGGCACGTGATCGAAAGGAACACATAGTGCTCATCGCACAGCGTCCCACTCTGACCGAGGAGAAGATCGGGGAGTTCCGCAGCCGTTTCGTCATCGAGCCGCTGGAGCCCGGTTTCGGTTACACGATCGGCAACGCGCTGCGCCGCAGCCTCCTGTCGTCGATCCCCGGCGCGGCCGTCACGAGCATCCGCATCGACGGCGTCCTGCACGAGTTCAGCACCATCCCGGGCGTGAAGGAAGACGTCACCGAGATCATCCTGAACATCAAGCAGCTGGTCGTCTCGAGCGAGCGCGACGAGCCCATCACGGCGTACCTGCGCAAGACCGGCGCCGGTGAGGTCACCGCCGCCGACATCTCCGCTCCGGCGGGTGTCGAGGTGCACAACCCCGAGCTGGTCATCGCGACGCTCAACGACACCGCGAAGTTCGAGCTCGAGCTGACGATCGAGCGTGGCCGCGGCTACGTCTCGGCCACGCAGAACCGCAACGAGTACGCCGAGGCCGGTCAGATCCCGATCGACTCGATCTACTCGCCGGTGCTCAAGGTCAGCTACCGCGTCGACGCCACCCGTGCCGGCGAGCGCACCGACTTCGACAAGCTCGTCCTCGACGTCGAGTCGAAGGCGTCCATCGCGCCGCGCGACGCCGTCGCTTCGGCTGGCCGCACCCTCACCGAGCTGTTCGGTCTCGCTCGCGAGCTGAACGTCGAGGCCGAGGGCATCGAGATCGGCCCCGCGCCGGTCGAGACCGTCCTCTCGAACGAGCTGTCGATGCCGATCGAAGACCTCGACCTGTCGGTCCGCTCGTACAACTGCCTCAAGCGCGAGGGCATCAACACCGTTTCGGAGCTGGTCGCCCTCTCCGAGACGCAGCTGATGAACATCCGCAACTTCGGTCAGAAGTCGGTCGACGAGGTGCGCGACAAGCTCACCTCGCTCGGACTGTCGCTCAAGGACTCGGTGCCCGGTTTCGACGGCGCCCAGTTCTACAGCGGCTACGACGAAGAGACCGTCTGACCCCGGTCGGACCCGACCGAACCTTTCACTGGAGTAACACGACATGCCTAAGCCCACGAAGGGTCCCCGCCTCGGAGGCGGCCCGGCCCACGAGCGTCTGCTTCTCGCGAACCTCGCGGCAGCCCTGTACACGCACAAGTCCATCAAGACGACCGAGACGAAGGCCAAGCGCCTGCGTCCGCTCGCCGAGCGTCTCATCACCTTCGCCAAGCGCGGCGACCTGCACGCGCGTCGTCGCGTGCTGAGCGTGATCGGTGACAAGGAGGTCGTGCACACCCTCTTCACCGAGATCGCGCCCCTGGTGGCCGAGCGTGACGGCGGATACACCCGCATCACCAAGGTCGGCAACCGCAAGGGCGACAACGCCCCCATGGCCGTGATCGAGCTCGTCCTCGAGCCCGTCGCCAAGAAGGCGTCGTCGAAGGCCGCTGCGGCTCCTGCCGCTGCCGCCCCGGCCGCCGAGGAGCCCGCTGCGGAGGAGCCCGCCGTCGAGGAGACCTCGACCGACGAGGCCGCCGACGCCGGCGCCGAGTCGCCCGAGGAAGGCGCGGCTGCTGAGGCCGCCGCCGATGACGCCGTTCGGGACGACGCCAAGGCCTGAGCTTCCTGCTCGCACGGAGCCCCCACCCATCAGGGTGGGGGCTCCGTGGTTTTCTCGGCCGTCCCCGACCGGGGGATGCGTCATTTCCCCGGCTGCGGCGCTCGTAGGCTGGACCTGTGCGCATACGTCTCGACATCGCCTACGACGGCACGCATTTCCGGGGATGGGCGCGGCAACCGCGGCTGAGGACGGTGCAGGGCGAACTCGAAGGGGCGCTCGAACGCATCATCGGCGGCTCGCCCCGTCTCGTCGTGGCCGGGCGCACCGACGCGGGAGTGCACGCCTCCGGCCAGGTGGCGCATCTCGACCTCGACGACGCGCAGATCACCCGCCTGCCGCGACGGCGTCGTGACAACGATGAGGGTGACGCGGTCGCCGCCCTGGCCGGTCGTGTCCGCGGCGTCCTCGGAGCCTACCCGGATGTCACGGTCCGTCGCACGTCTCTCGCGCCGGAGGGCTTCGACGCCCGCTTCTCGGCGGTGTGGCGTCGATACTCCTACCGGCTGGCCGACGCGGAAACGGACTACGACCCGCTCGATCGCTCGAGGACGACGACCGTTCGCAGCGCTCTCGACGTCGAGGCGATGGATGCCGCCGCCGGTCGCCTCATCGGGCTCCACGACTTCGCCGCTTACTGCAAGGCCCGCGAAGAGGCGACCACCATCCGCACCCTCCTCGAATACGACTGGCACCGTGGCGACGACGGCGTCCTCGTGGCGAACGTGCGCGCCGATGCCTTCTGCCACAGCATGGTCCGCGCGCTCGTGGGCGCGTGCGTCGCGGTGGGGGAGGGGCGCATCGCGATCGACGACGTCGTGGCGATCCGCGACGCTCGCACGCGGATCCCGGAGACGAAGGTTCTCGCGGCCCGGGGGCTCGTCCTCGCCGAGGTCGGATACCCCGCCGACGACCTGCTCGCGGCGCGCGCGGAGCAGACGCGGAACCGACGGGACGCCGACGAGTCGGCATCCTGAATCGACCTCACGGCGGCTGCGCAACCCCTCAGGAGCGGCATCGGCGCGAGTCGTAGGCTGGCTCCGCCATGAAGGTCATCTCGTACAACCTCAACAAGCACCGCGCTGCGGGTGAGCTCGCCGCGCTCGTCGAGCAGCACGAGGTGGACGTGCTCTGCCTGCAGGAGTGCGACTCCACGGACATTCCGGAGCGGATCGGCGGCCTCCGATTGGCGGATGCCACCCAGCGCAATCGGCTCGGTCTCGCGCTGTACTACCGCGAGAACACGTTCCGCGCCGAAGAGGTCCGGGCGATCGCGTTGAAGAAGTCGCTTCACGACTACGTGCTCAAACCGGCCGAGGAACGGATGCTCGGCGTGCGCCTGCGCGACATCGACCACGGGCGAGACGTCATCGTCGCCTCGTTCCACGCCGCGCCCCTGACCGCGCTCAATTCGCTCCGCCGCCATCAGATCCGGACGGCGCTCACGGAGCTGCAGAACCTCGGCCCGGGGTTGCCCGCGCTGATGGTCGGCGACTACAACTACCCCGTCTTCAAGGAGAACCTCGGGCAGAAGGTGCGCGATCAGGGCTACGAGTTGACGCTCAGCGACACACGGACGTACACGCGGTACCGCTTCTTCCGCGGGCATTACGACTTCGCGACGTCGATGGGATTCGACATCGCCCACATCAAGACGCTGCCCCAGGGACAGAGCGACCACCTCCCGATTCTCATCACCGCGGAGGTCACCCCATCGCGTGCGGGCGCCCTCGACTGAGTGCTCGGCAACGCCGAAGAGGGGGCCGTCCGAGGACGGCCCCCTCTTCGTGTCAGGAGGGTCAGCTCTTCGAAGCGCGGCGGCGGCGGATGGCGGTTCCGATGCCGACGGCCGAACCGCCGACCAGGAGGGCCGCGCCGGTGAGCCAGAGGCCCGTCGTGGTGCCCGCATCGAAGCCGGTGACCGCGAGACCGCCCTGGGCGGGTGCGCTCGGTGCGCCGACCGGGGTGACGGTCACGCTCGAGTGGAGGACCACGCCGCTGCGGGTGCCGGTGAAGGTGAACGAGTAGACGCCCGTCGCGTTCGCCGGGAAGCGAACCTGCGCGTGGATCTTGCCATCGACGGCTTTCGTCCGCAGCGAATCGTTGGTCTCGGTCGCGATGGACGCGAGGGCCACGCCCTTCGCGGCCACACCGGTGATCGAGATGGCGACGTCTTCATCACCGTCGAAGCCCTCGCGATCGGTCGTGAACGTCGCGCTGCCGCCCGGAGCGACGACGGGCGGCGTCACCGAGATCACGGCGGGGTCGGTGTAGGCGTTGGCGGCCGCGGGCGCCAGCACAGCGGCGGCGGCGAGCGAGAGCGCCGCGACGGCCCGGATGATCGTGGTCTTCATGGTGTGCCCCATCTGCTTGGCGTGGTCGAGCCGGTGTTCGAAAAGCGGAACGCGCCGCTCCACCGGGGAGTCTCGCGGAGGAGGAGTACTCGGTGCGGCGTGTCCCGTTCCCTTTCACGCCCCGTGCCTCGCGACTTCACCCGCAGCCGCCGAAGAGGGGTCACCCAGCGGCCGGACACGCCCCCACGTCGGGCGTCTCGCGTGGATCCCGCGTCGGCGTGGACAGGATCTCGAGGCGGGGGGTGGTCGGCATCCGGATGTCGAGGTCCAGGACGCCCGTCTGGCCGGGGGACAGCTGCACGGACCACTTGACCACGGCCCGGCCGTCGTGCAGACCGCCCGCGAAGCCCGGCGCGACGGCTCCGTCGGACGACGTGCGTCTGTCGACGACCTCGGCCCCCGGCGGAAGGTAGACGTACACGCCGGTCAGCGCGTCGCCGGGACGGACGCCGTACTCGCCCCCACCCGTCACGTAGGGCGGGAGCGTGGAGGGCTCGGGCGCGTCGTTGCGCAGGCTCACCCGGAGGGTCGCCAGGCCGTCTGCGCACCATCCGATCGCCGTGCGGGGGTGCAGGTAGTAGTCCATCTTCGAGCCCGTGCCGTCGTTGAGAAAGACCCCGACCGTTGTGCGGGTGTCATCGGATACGGGAAGAGCGCCCTGCAGCGTCGATCCGTCGAGCACGGCCTGGTCGGCGGCATCCGCGTTCCACACCAGGAGGCGGCGCTCGTCGCCCGCCCGCGTCAGGGCCTCGACGAGAGCGGTCGAGTCGCCGCGTCCTTCCGCCAGCGCCCCGAAGACCGCGGCGGCGGCGCCCTGAAAGAAGGCGTCCTGTTCGCGCGGATCAGCGAAGCGGCGGTACACCTCGTCGAGGAGGAGGGGAACGGCATCGTCGCCGTCGATCACCTCGCCCGTGGGGAGGGTGACGGGTCCGGTCGCCCGCAGCAGATACGACAGCGTCACCGGGTCCAGCGCGACGACCGCATCGACCTCTTCGCCGTGCGTGCGACGCCACATCTCACGGGCGACAGCGGCACCGACGGCGAAATCGGGAACCTGGGTGGTGTTCTGCAGGTACCGGGCCGGACGCGTGTCGAAGACGCCGCGCACATCGTCGGGCAGAGGCAGGACCGGGTCGTCGACGAAGGCGGTGACATCGGCGCTCGACGCCTGAGCGACGAGGGCGAGGCGCCCGGCATCGGCATCCACCTGGGCCACGGCCCCGACCACCCCGCCGAGGGATCGCCACTCGGCGTTGTTCTGGAAGAGCAGGAGGGTGGAGCGTCGGCCGTCGGCCCCGAGCATGCGAGGGACCAGGGTCGTCGCGCGCTCCAGCGCCTCGGCGGCGGTGGCCGCCCTATCCAGCGCGGCGGAGGTCGAGGAGACGGCCGTGGACACGGCCCCGAGGAGAGGCTCGTGGTCGATCTCGGCGATACGGTCGACGGCCATCCGCAGCCGCGTCGCCGCATCGGCGGCCGCGGGCCGCGCGGCCGCGATCCGCGCCACGTCGATGGCCCCATCGGGCGTGTGGAGGGCGCCGGGTGCGAGAACGGCGGCGGCGGCTCGGAGAGGGAGGACGGCGGTGGATGCCGCGTCGTCCACCGACGCGGCGAGGGTCCTCACAGCGGCGAGCTGCGGTCCGATCCAGGGCAGGATCTCTGCGCCCCTCCACACCGGGTCGCCGGTGAGGGCGCGCGCGGCCGAGGTGTCGGGGGCGGCTTCGCCGAGGCGCTCGATCGCTCCCGCCGGATCGGCGACCTCGGTCGTCGCAGAGCCGACCGTCGCCTGCGCCGACCGCAGGTGCTGCACGGCCGACGCGCCCCGAAGCCCGATCCAGACCGCACAGCCGAGGCCGACGATGAACACGCCGAGCACCACGGCCGCGAAGACGGCGGGCGCACGACGGCGAGGGACCGAAGGGGACGAGCGTTGCACGCGCATACCTTAGACACCGGCGGCAGCCACCCGTCCTCGGACACCTACACTGAAGGGAACGATCCGGGGGAGGACGAATGGGGCTCGCAACGAGGCGCGGCAGGCTCGTCGGTGCCGCGGCACTGCTGGTCGCGGGTGCGTTCGCTCTCGCCGGATGCGGCGCTCCTCCGTGGGCCCAGGGAGGAGGACCGGCGACGGCCTCGGCTTCGCCGACGCCCACGGCATCCTCCGCTCCGCAGCCCGTCCGCAACGACCTGAGCAGCGGCTCGACGCAGCGGCCGTTGACCGCGGGGGCCGTCAGCGCCACGGTCGACTACTGGTCGACGCTGTCGATGGACCGCTGGACGCCGACGGCGTTGAAGCCCGTGAGCCTGTCGATGATGACCACGGTCTCCCCGGATGACGGGCAGAAGGTCTACCTGCAACGGGCCACCATGACGGCCGTCCCCGGCAACGCGGCGCAGTCGTTCTCACCGCTGGCGGCGCAGACCGATCAGACCGATGCCCCGGGCTATCTCGTCCTGTCTCCGTACAGCTATTCGCAGACGTTCAATGTCGGGGAGGTGCCGGCGGAGGCGACGTTCGTCACCCTCCAGTTCACCTTTGAGTTCTTGGTGCAGACCACCCCGACATCGAACGAGTTCGCCAAGCAGACCGCCAGTGACACCCTCACCGTCGCGATCGCCGGCGGCGGAGAGACCGGATCCGGCGGCTGATCAGGCGCGCACGCGCTGCCAGCGGTCCCCGCCCTGCAGGGTCGCCTCGGCGGCCGCGCGATCGGCATCCGCGATGAGGGTCGGCAGGTCGAAACCGCCCATCTCCGCGGCGACCCATCCCACGCTCGCCGAGAGCTGGACGCCGACGGATGCCGATCCATCGAGTTCGGTGATGCGTCGCAGCACCGTGCGCACCTGTTCGCGAAGGACGGAGTCCGGACGCGCCAGGACGACCACCACCCGACCGCGCGTCTCTCGGCCCAGATCGGCTTCGGCGGGGAATGTCTCGACGACGACCCTCTCGAAGTCCTCGACGAGTCGCATCCAGGCGTTCTCGCCGGCGGCGCTGCGCAACTGCTGAGGGTCGTCCAGTCGGACGGTGAGGACCGCCCAGGACTCCTCCCGGGCCTGAGCCGCGCGGCGCAGGCGGTCGGACGCGGTGACGACGAAGTGGGGCCACGAGGATGCCGCCCGCCGCCCACTGGGCGACACCGACGTGAAATACAGCAGCGACACCGTGGCGCAGACGAGGAAGACCAGCATCGCCAGACCATTGAGCACACGCGGCAGGGCGAGGTCGCCGATCGTCGCGGGGGCGGAGAGCCCGGAGATGAGGATGCCGGCGCCCAGGGCGACGAATGCCGCGGAGACGATCGTGAGGGGCAGGGCCATGCGCTCGAGCCGGTCGGCCGCGCGACGCAGCTCGGCGAGCGTGAGGCCGGCGAACACCGCCGCAGCGAGGAACGCGAGTCGGAACGCGAGCCCGTAGGCGCTGACATCGACGACGGACACGAAGACGATCGCCGTGACGATGGCCTGCAGGCCGCCGATCCACGGCAGCGAGGCGACCCCGCGACGCGCGCGGAACCCCGACCAGATCAGCGCCGGGGCGCCCAGCATGAGCCCCAGACCGGCCCTCCGCACGGTCTCGTCGTCGAGGATCGCGCCGGTCACGGAGACCCAGGTGCTGGTCATCGCCAGGACGAAGGCGAGCGACCACAGCAACGCGGAGCGGGAGGGCCGGTGGAGGAACCCCAGCCCGATGATCATCACGGTGCCGAGCGTGGCCACCGTCGCCTGCGCCAGGCCCAGATTGGACAGGACGTCGTCGGGCATCATGCGGCTTCCGCCTCGCTGCGCACCGGAAGGATGACGGTCACCGTGGTGCCGGCGCCGAGCTCGCTGTCCAGAAACAGCGAACCGCCCTGGTCCTCCACGATGGTGCGGATGATCCCCATTCCCAGACCCGTGCCCGGGGTGGAACTGTCGCGCACGCTCTGGGCGCGGAAATACGGATCGAAGACACGGGCGAGATCATCGGGATGGATGCCGATCCCCGTGTCGGCGAAGCGCAGGATGACATCGTCGGGGGACACCTCGCCGGAGATGCGGATGGTGCCGCCGGCCGGGGTGTACTTGATGGCGTTGCTGAGGATGTTGTCGAAGGCCTGGCGCAGACGGAAGGCGTCGCCGAGGACGTCGGCCGACGGGGGCAGTTCGTCGATCACGTTGACGCGACGCGCCGCGGCGGCGGGACGGAAGGAGGCGAGCGACGACGCGATGATGCGGCTCGCGTCCGCGGTGGCAGGGGCGCTCTGATCCTTGAAGACACCGCGCGAATTGGCGAGGATCTCCGAGATCAGCGCCTGCATGCGCTCGCCGGCTCCCGCGATGACCTCCAGCTGGTCTCGGACCTTCGGGGGCAGCCCGGGGTCGTCGAGGGCGAGATCGGCGTGTCCGATGATGGCCGTCAGCGGATTGCGCAGCTCGTGCGAGACGGTGGCGGCGAGTCGTTCACGTGCGCGCTCCGACTCGATCAGCGCGGTGATGTCGTGCACGATCAGCAGCGTGCTCTCCGCCTCGTCCGAGGAGATCAGGCGACGGGTCGACACGGACAGGGCGTGCCATTCGCCGTGCGTGTCGAAGAGCCACACCCTCTCGTCGTCGAACTGCTCGCCTCTGGCTGCGCGGGCGAACGGCCGCTCGGACTCCGGAAGCGGCTCGCCGCGCAGGTTCGCGTACTCGACGGCACCGCCGGGACGCTGGGGCTCGTCCCGCTCCACGCCGTACAGGTCGACGTACGTGTCGTTGAGGGCGAGCACCTCGCCGTCGACGGAGAGGCGCGCGATACCGGTGTCGAGACCGTTCAGCATCTGCGAGACGCGCCGCTCCTGACCGGACACGCGCTGAAGCGTGCCCTGGAGTCGGCTGGCCTGGCGGCGGAGGAGCTGTTTGAACGCCCGCGTCTGACGGGCGGAGAGGAACGACGTGATCGCGATGAACGTCAGCGACAGGAGCACCACGATCAGGCGCAGAGCCGTCACGGGCCCCGTGGCGTTCACGGCGGCGTCGATGACGATCAGCGCACCGACGGTGCCGAGGGCGGAGACGAGGTATGCGAGGGCGAAGTGGGTGGCGATCCAGATGATCGGGAACACCCAGAAGAACCCGAATCGGAGGTCGGTCCCGAAGCTCAGCAACCCGATGCCGATGATGTCGCCGAAGGGGACCGCGGCCACCGCCGCGCGAGGGAGCCGCTGCCACGGTACGACGATCGCGACCGCGGTGAGCGCGATGACCACGCCGACGCCAGACGAGAACGACCACAGGGAGAACAGGGAGGGCTCGAGCGCTTGGACGAGCAGGACGGTGATGACCACGCTGGCGCCGAGCACCAGTTGGAGGAGCCAGACGGAGCGCGTGCGACTGCTGGGGCTCGCGCCGTCTTCGTCGTGTGCGCCTCCCGCGACGACCGCCGGGGGGACGCTCCTCGCGGATGCCATGTCATCGAGTGTATAGAGAGTGGTGTAATGTTCAGCGCGCCATCCTGTCTCTGCTCGCCGCGCGTGAACACGTGTCACGACGCCCGGTCAGATTCCCCCTGAGGCCTGCATCCCGCAGCGTGATGGTCGTTCATCGACCTCTGCGCGATCTCGCGCTGATCCTCAGGAGAATCCCGTGAGCAAGACCTCTCGCCGTCGCGCGCGCGCAATCGCCGCGGCCCTGGCCGTGGCCGTCGTCCTTCCCGCGACGCTGACCGGCTGCACCCAGGTCGCCGATCTGTTCGCCGCGCTGCCCGGCCAGGCCGGCGGAGCGGGCGGGCAGTCCGTCGTCGTCGCCACCCCCGAACCGGCGGCGTCGGCGTCATCCAAGCCGTTCGACTCGCAGTTCACCTACGACGGATCCGTCTCGCTCACCTCCGAGGTGGCCGACGGTCTCGAGGTGCGGTTGGACGTCTGGGCGGTCAACCCCAAGCGCACGATGGAGTGGTCGTCGACGAACGAGAAGCAGTTCGGCTTCGCGATCAACGTCGTCGACAACCGCGTCGACGAGAAGGCCGTCCTCACGCAGAAGCGACGCGTCTACCTGTCCTCCGTGTCGATCTCGTCGCAGACCGCCCAGACCAGCGGTCAGGTCTCCAACCCCTTCCAGTTCAGTGCCGATCCCCGCACCCTGGTTCCCTCGGACACCCTGCGCTCCGACCGCGGCCTGCTCCTGAACAGCTTCCAGGGCGGCCTGCTGGTGCCGACGACCTCCATCCGGCAACTGCCCAACGACACGTACGGCATCACCCTCGAGTTCGCGCTCAACGTCGCCGTCGAAGGCACCGCGAACACCGACTCGTCGTTCTCGCAGCAGACGGTCTACCAGTACCTGCCGATCGCGATCTTCACCGATCAGGGCCAGGGCGCCAGTGCCGGAACGACCGGAACCTCGTCGAGCACCGGCCGTGCCCCCGGGTGGGGGCAGAGCACCGGTTCGAACTGACGCCGTCGACGGGTCGGCCTCAGTCGTCGCGGTGCTCCTGCCGCGGGCGCTGGCGGGTGCTCTCCATCAGGAGGGAGAGGTCGTCGACGTCGCCCACGAGGTAGTGCTCGAAGACGAGGTCGGGAACGTCGTCGTAGTCGATCCCGGGCATGCGTCCGGCGAAGGCGCGGCGGACCGCCTGCTCGAGCTCCGCCGCGTCGAGGACGGCGGGAGCGACGGCGAAGACCGTGTCGCGTGACGGCATCCCGCACGCCGCGTCGTCGATCGCGTCATCGAGCGCCGCTGCCACGGTGCGCAGCATCGTCTCGGCTCGTCCGGTGCTGTGGGCGGCGCGGATCAGGTCGATCTCGGGCACGCGGACGAGCGTGGCCCGCACGGGCGAGTTCCCCGCGATCATCCGGGCGGCCTCGCGGCGGAGGGAGCCCCGGTCGTGCGCACGGGTGCCCGGTGCCGGTGCGTCGTCGAGCTGGCGTCCCAAGCGCACGGCCGCGACGGAGACGAGGGCGATGGCCACGGCGCTGACGGCGGCGGTCGCCTCGGCCGAGACGGGGCCGCTCCCGACGAGGGGCTCCAGCCCCATGACGGCGGCGACCACGAGTCGGCAGAGGTTGTATGCCGCATAGACGCCCAGCGTCCACGACAAGATCTGTGCGCCGGACAGGGCGCCGAGGGGCCGCCGCGAGAGTTCGAGTGCGCTCAGGGCGCCGTAGACGGTGAGGCCGGCGGTCTTCAGCAGCGTCGCATCCTCCAGGGGGATCAGGAACGTGAAGCCCAGCATCAGCACGGCGCCCGCGGCGGTGCTGACCGCCCCGATCGCGCGGCGGTGGTTCAGCCGCCGCGCGCCCGCCCAGAGCAGGCCGACGGCGACCAGATTCGTGGCGTTGCCCACCGCCGCCGCCGTTTCGCCGGCTCCGGCCGTCTCGAGGACGTTCATGGTGCCGCAGAGCAGGGCCGCGACCGCGGCGATCCCGAAGTAGCGGACCATGTCGGCGCGTTGGCCGCCGCGGTCGTCGTCCGGTCGACCATGGGTGAGGAACAGCATGGTCAGCGCGATGCCCGCAGCGACGATGGATGCCAGCAGCGCCAGGAAGATCACGGGGCGCGTCTCCTTCGGGTGTCCGTCGCAAATCTTGCGGAAATCTTGCGGGGACGGTGGTCGTGTGCGGTGGTCGCCTTGCGGTGAACCTACCAGAGTGGGACATGGCCGATCCGCCGCTACACCGACAGGAAGACACCGCCATGACTGATGCGCGAAGCTTCACCCCCACCGCCCGGGAATTCAACCTCCACCAGGGCGAGCTGGCGGCGTCGGTGTCGGCGGAGGATCACGGCTTCGCCGACGACTTCGCCGCGGTACTCGAGCACACCTCGGTGCACCGTTCGACGATCGGTTGCGTCATCCCCGCGTACAACGAGGAGGAGTCGATCGCCGATGTGATCGAGGCGCTGCTCGCGCAGACCCGTGTGCCCGACGTCATCCACGTCGTCGTCAACAACACCTCCGACGCGACCGTCAAGATCGCCTCCGAGTACAGCGGGCCGCACGAGCTGCAGACCGAGTTGGGCGAGCAGTTCACCGAGGTGTTCGTGCACGACATCGGCAAGAACCCCGACAAAAAGGTGGGTGCGCTCAATTACGGGTATTCGCTCGTCGAGGGATACGACTACCTCCTCGGCGTCGACGGCGACACCATCGCCGACACCAAGGCCGTCGAGTACCTGGAGACCGAGGCCGTGTCGGATTCCCGCATCGGCGGCATCTCGGCGATCTACACGATCGACGACAAGCCGATCAAGGGCGCCATCGCCCGCTTCCTGACCGCCGGGCAGCGCACGCAGTTCGCCGCGTTCAACCTGCAGAACATGCTGCGCGGGCGCAACATGGCCGTCCTGGGTGGACAGTTCTCGATCTTCTCGACGAACGCCCTGCGCGACGCCATGAAGCAGAACCACCAGTCGACCCCCTGGGTGAAGGACTCCGAGGTGGAGGACTCGCTCCTCTCGCTGCAGATCAAGAGCGCCGGCTACCTCACCAAGATCAGCCCGTACGCGCGGGCCGACGTGGGCGGCATGACGACGCTGTCGGGTTACGACGCCCAGCAGGTCAAGTGGACCTACGGCGCGATCGAACTCATGTGGCCGGGGCAGCGCGGTGACACCAAAGGCCAGCCCTTCCACCCCAACCTGCGTCTGCGCTGGTTCGAGAACTTCGGCATGCTGACCAACCTGTTCGTGCGCGTCGCGTTCCTCACGCTGCTCGCGGGCTCGCTGTCGATCGGCGCCTTCGTGTTCTCGCCCCTGTGGCTGATCCCGCCGGTCATCGCCATGCTGCTGAACCTGCGCATCGCGCAGACCATGAAGAACTGCAACCGCAGCGACGTCCTCTTCGCCGTGCTGTTCTTCCCCGCCGAGTTGTTCATGTGGATCCGCATCAGCCACTTCGTGCGTTCGTGGACCCGCTTCCTCTCGCGCAAGAAGGTCGACAACTGGGCGATGCAGGCCAAGGCTGAGCGCGGTGGCGGACTGGGGCACTGGACCCCGATGGTGGTCCTCATCGCCGTCGCCATCGCCCTCGCAGTGATCTGGGTCATGGTCGGGCCGATGGTGCAGTCCTCGATCCTGTGGATCGGATGGCCCATCGTCGGCGTGGTCACCGTGCTGCAGACCCTCCTCATGTTCTCCAAGCTCGTTCGTCGCCAGCACGGCTTCAAGGTCTGACGAACACACGATCTGATCGCGCCCGAACGCATCAGAGACACGGATGCCTCGGCCCTGGGGAGGGCCGAGGCATCCGTTATTCGCAGGGGGCTCAGGGCGTGGCCAGCAGCTCCGAGGTCAGGCGGTAACCGACGCCGCGCACGGTCTCGATGTAGCGCGGATTGGCCGGGTTGTCGCCGAGCTTGCGGCGCAGATTCGTCATGTGCGCCTCGATCGCCCTCTTGTCGGCCTCGCCGACGAAGTAGCTCGTGACGTAGGACTCCCCGCGGAGGACGAGCGTGAGATCGGCCTTGCTGCGCACGCGGCGCTTGGACTCCATGAGGGTGGCCAGCAGGTCGAACTCGGTGCGCGTGAGCTCGAGTTCTTCGCCGCCGACGCGGACGAGACGGCTGTCGGGGTCGAGCTGCAGGTCGCGGTGCGCGATCCACGCTCCACCGGTGGGGGTGAGGTCGCCGGCGGCGGGACGGGGCACGAGCTCCGTCCGTGCGGCGGGGGCTACCTGCGCCTCGGCGCGGGGTTCGGGTCCCTGCGACGACGGCACGATCACCGCAGCGCTCGGTGCCGAGGAGGTGACCGGGGGAGTGGTCGCCTCGGGGCGGGGGTTCGGGAAGGAGCGGCCGACGCTGTCCTGCCGAGGTGCGGTGCTCGCGTGAGACTCCCCGCCGCGGGGGCGTCGGAGGAGCGCCTCGATGCGGGCGCGCAGTTCGCGCGGACGGAACGGCTTGACCACGTACTCGTCGGCGCCGGCGCCGAGTCCGAGCACCACGTCGGCCTCTTCCTCGAGGCCGGTCAACATGATGATGTACGTGTCACTCTGCTGACGGATGCGGCGGGCCGCCTCGAACCCGTCGATGCCGGGCATGTTCACGTCGAGGGTGGTGATCAACGGCTGGTAGGCGAGGACCGCGCGGACACCGTCGATGCCGTTTCCGACCGAGACGGTCGAGAACCCGGCGGACTCGAGCACTTCGACGAGGAGGTGACGGATGTCGGGATCGTCTTCGACGATGACCGCGGTCTTCAGCAACTCGGAGCTGTCGCTCATTTCACCCACTCTTCCGGCTTCGCACGGGATCGTGCCCGCGTACTCCCCCGAGACGCGGTGTCGCGAAGCGACGAGCGCAATCTTGACACACTTCCCGACGATGACGACCGACGGGTTGCGCGCGGCGCGGACTGCGGGTGCGCGGTCAGCGCTGGTCGCGCGTGAGTTCCACGGCCGCCGAGGGCCACCAGGTGCCCGCGGTGGGCCCTCCGTTGCACTCGCCGTCGCTCTCGCCGGGCGGCTTGATCCACAGATTCGTGTCGACGACGCCGTCGCCGAACGAGCCGCCGGGGCTGCCCACGAGACGACCGGCCGGGTTGCACCACTCGGACCCCGCCGGGCCGGCGCCGTTGCGGGACGTGTCGATCACGGCGTGCGTGCCGCCCAGCTCGTCGGACAATGCGTGGGCGTAGTCGAACTCGGCCGCTGTGTCCTGGTAATTGGAGACGTTGAGGGCGACGCCGCGCACGTCGGGCAGAAGGCCGGTCGCGCGGATCAGGTCGGCCATCTCCTTCACCGGATGCCAGGACGAATGGCCCCCGTCGATGTAGATCCACGTGTTGGTCCCGCGGATGTTGTCGACGGCCTCCTTGAGGTAGCCGGCGCGGTCGGACGGTGTGCCGCACGTCGACGACAGGGCGATGCTGTCGGGCTCGAGCACCACGATCTTCTGAATGTCCGACGCGTTGCCGAGCGCGTCTCCGATGCGCTGCGTCCACGCGCGATACGACTCCGGGTCGAGACCGCCGGCGGAGTGATTGCCGCAGTCGCGATCGGGAAGGCCGTACACCGCGATGGAGAGGGCGGCATCCTGATCGCGGGCCTCTGCGGCGAGGTGTGCGACGCGGTCCCACACCTCGTCGACGGGGTCGATCTCGGGGGTGAGCCAGTAGGTGGTCGGCTGCGAGGCCAGCCACTGCGCCGCGGCCTGCTCGGTGGCGTCGCCGTCGGGGGCGCTCGCCGCCTGCGTGGCCTTCGATTCGTCGGGCGCCACGATGCGCGTGTCCACGGCGGGCGGGCGGGCGGCCAACGTCTGGAAGAGGGTCGTGACGAGGTTGCCGACGACCGCGATCAGGGCGATGACGGCGACAGCCGCCACCGCGGCGAGCGCCACCAGCACGGCGCGGGGAACCCGGCGCCGGGTGCGGAGGGAACGCGGGAGTCGGGGCACGCTGAGCACTCTAGTTGAGGCCCGAGAGAAGCTGTCGAGCAGTAGTTAACCGGGTGGAGCGCGGTACGCTGTCATGGTGGGAAAACTGGTTTACAACACCCTGGGTCACTCGTTCGACATTGAGGATCGAACCCTGTCCCACCTGCGCATGGTGTTCATGAACAAGCTGCGTCGCGGGGAGCCCTTCATGTTCCACTTCCCGCTCGGTGACGGCAGCGGGACGCGCAGCCTGTGGATCTCGCCGTCGATCCCGCTGGTCTTCCACTTCTACGGCAGCCGATCCCCGCAGCTGAATCGTCGATGGATCGACGACCTCATGAACGAGGCGAGCTCGCCCGGGGGCCTGAGCATCACGAACGAGCCCGAGCCGGAGGCGGTCGCGGCGACCTGACGCCGTCAGCGACATTCGGCGTCGACGACTTCGCGAACCCGGTCGAGGAACTGCACGAGTTGACCGGCGGTGTCGGTGGGCAGATCGAGCGCGAACTCCCGGATGCGAGCCGTGACGGGGTCGACGGCATCGGGATCGGCGTCCCGATCCAACGGCATCACGAACTTGCTGCGTCTGTCGGCGGGGTTCGCCTCGAAGGAGATCAGTCCACCGGCATGCAGGCGGTCCAGCATTCCGGTGACGGATGCCGTGGAGATGGCGAGCGACTGGGCGATCTCCGTCGGCGTGATGCGTGCGCCGGCGTCCGCGCGCTCGAGGATGAGGCGCATCGCGGCCCGCGCATTCTCACTCGGACCGCACTCCGTCTGGCGCCGCCGCGCGAGACGGGCTTCGGCGAGGCGGAGGCGTTCGACCGCTCGAGCGGTGGTGGATGCGGGGTCGTGAGCGGTCTCGATCGTCATACGTCTCCTCCGGGTCGGGCCCCCGTGGCGCCATTGTAGTTCGGTCCCCGAGATTCCAGAGGACCGAACTAATTCGCGCCCCCGTCCAACAATTCGATTCCCCGCAGATTCTCCGCGAATTCACTTGGCGATAGTTAGCCAACCTAGTAAAATAATCGAAGATGGCATCCTCGGAAGGAGGAGCTGATGGGCTCACTGTTCTACGGTTCCTCCGAGCGCCCGATCGAGATCCCCGATCGTGTCCTCGCGCATGTGAAGGTCGTCATCGCCACCAAGCTGCGTCGCGGGGAGAGCTTCACGATGTCGTGGCGGCATCCATCGGGTGAGGCGACCGGTCGCAGCACGATCTGGATCCAGCCGTCGATCCCGCTGCGCTTCGTCTTCGGAGCGGTCGAGCCCGAGATGCTCGATCCCGCCCTCCTCCAGACGTACGCCAACTCTGCGAATTCCTCGAGCGGTCTGACCGTCGATCTCGAGACGCACGGCGTGATCGCAACCCCCGTCGACGCTTCCTGAACAGCGACGGTCCACCTGGCTCCGGCCTCAGGCCCGCCCGGATGCGTGCCGATGCGCGATGGCCGACACCCACTGCATACCCGGGCACGGGGGAGCGTCACGGCCGCGCATGCGTTCCCACGCCTCGACGTAGATCCCCTCCAGCAGCAGCTCGGCCTTCGCGGCCACACCCGTCAGCGCGAGCAGGGTGGCGTAGATGCGCGGCGCCGTCGCGTCGTAGAAGGCGACGAATGCGTCGCAGTCGCCGGAGGCGGCCCGAATGAGCAGCGCATCGAGATCCTCCTCGCGGATCGACGGGGATCCGGCGTCTGTCATCGTCATGGGGCACCTCCTCGTCTGACGTGTTCCCAGTCAAGCGCGACGCGTCGTCAGCGGCCGGGGGTTGCGTGAACCGGACCGGTGTCGTAGCGCCCGGTTCGAGGGGGCGAAGAGCCCGGACGTGCGTCGTCAAGCCCGCCGGGGGGCGAACGATCGCGATCTAGCGTGCTGCCATGAAGACCTTCGTGCGCTGGGCGTTGGCCCTGGCAATGATGTTCGCCGGAATCTCGCACCTGACCTTCGCTCGGCGGGATTTCCAGGCGCAGGTGCCGGATGCCCTCGTAGAGCACGGCCCGCTCGATCGAGACGCGGTGGTCGTGGCCTCCGGAGTGGTGGAGGCGGCGTTCGGGCTCGCGCTCGTCGCGCTGCCGAAGGAGCGTCGCCGTGTCGGCGCCGCTTTGGCGGCCTTCTTCATCGCGATCTTCCCGGGGAACATCGATCAATGGCGCAAGGGGCGGTCGGCCTTCGGCCTCGACACCGACCAGAAGCGGTTCGGACGACTCTTCTTCCAGCCGGCACTGGTGGCGGCGGCGTGGTGGTCGACCCGGTGATCCGACCGTGAGCGACATCGTCAGTCTGGAGCTCGTCTTCGACGACGAATCTGACGCGGCGATCCGCGGGGAATGGGATGCCCTCGTCGCAGCCGACCTGCCGAGTCAGGCGCGCCACACCGGAGAGAGCAACCGTCCCCACATCACGCTGCTGGTGCGCCCGACCCTCGCCGACGTGGACGGCGCACTGCTCGCGGACGCCCTTCCCCGGGGGATGACCCTCGGGGCTCCCGTGCTGTTCGGCACGGGGCGCACGCGGGTGATCGCGCGCTCGGTGGTCCCCTCGGCCGCGTTGTTGGACTTTCACGCGCGGGTGCACGACCTTGCGGGGGCGGGAGACGACGGCGACCACACGCGACCGGGAGCGTGGACGCCGCACGTCACGCTCGCCCGCCGGGTTCCGCTGGAGCGCCTCGGCGACGCGCTGCGGGTGCTCGCCGCCGACGCCCCCCTCGAGAGGACGGTCCGAGCCGTCGGCATCCGTCGATGGGAGACGGCCACCAAGACCGTGTCGGAGGTCGTCTCGCGTGGCACGCTGGAGGGGTGCTGACCGATGACGCCCTCGCCTTCCTGAGCGAATACCACCTGGCCACCCTCTCGACCCTCGGTCGGTCGGGACGGATCCATGCCGTCCCGGTCGGCTTCACCTACGAGGACGGCGTCGTCCGCGTGATCGGATCGCGTGGGACGCAGAAGTTCGTCAACGCCGTCCGCGGCGGGCGCGCCGCGGTGTGCTCGGTCGACGGGGCCCGCTGGATGAGCTTCGAAGGCACCGCCCGCGTGAGTGATGATCCGGATGCCGTGGCCCACGCCGTCGAGCTCTACGCCGCGCGGTATCGCCGGCCTCGTGTGAACCCCGAGCGCGTCGTGCTGGAGATCGTCGTCGAGCGCGTCCTGGGCTCGACCGGGCTGCGGGGCTGACGGGCGGCGCGCCGCCGACGGCGTGCCGCGCTGCCCGCCGCGAACGCGGTACTGTTCACTGTCTCCCCCGGACACAGGTTGGCATCCTCGGTTACGGGAGGACCGGATGACACAGGCACCCCTCGACGGGCGTCTCGACGAGGTGCTGCGCACGCTGGCCCGTCACGTGCGCCGGTTGCGCGAAGAGCGCGGCCTGACGGTACTGACCCTGTCGTTCGAGGCGGGGCTGTCGGAGTCCCGCGTGCGGGCGATCGAAGCGGGCCGCACCACGGCGTCGCTGGCGACGCTGGTCGCGCTCGCCGAGACGTTCGAGGTCGAGGTCGGCGAGCTGTTCGGGGATGCCGTCCCCGCCCCCGCCGAGCCGTTCGTGGCCCCGCAGAGCGCCTACGTGGTTCCCAGCGACGTGGTGTGGGGCGGAGACCTGCCTCCGGCTCCCTGGCTCGAGACCGCGCCGGCCCCTCCCGTCGCGAGCTCGTACGTGGTGCCGAGCGAGGTCGTCTGGGGCGGTGAGCTCCCCGTAGCGCCATGGACGTCTGCGAGAGCCGCGCCGACGATGCCCGAACCGATCGGGGAGTCGATCGTCATCGCCCCTCCCGAGGGGCGGCCTCTGCGCGAGCAGGCAGGAGCCGTCGTGCCGGCGACGGAGGTCACCTGGGGCGGCGAGCTACCGCCGGCGCCGTGGACGCGGACCCGCGGGCCGGTCGCGATCGAGGCCGCGCCTACCGGCGCGCCGGAACCGGCTCCGTCAGCGTCCGAGCGTCCGCATCCGCATCGCCGAGCCGTCGAGGCGAGATCGCCCTACGTCCTGGATGCCTCGGGACCCGTCGCGACGCGCCAGCCCCGCACGTTCGCGGAACTGCGGGAGGGGGCCCTCGCCGGTCGCGAGTTCGCGTCGCTGCGGGAATTCGCCATCGCCGCGGTCGTCGAAGGACGCTTCACGGCGGTCGCGGTCGCCCGCGTCTTCCGCCTCCCCGTCTGGCGCCTCGAACAGTGGGTCGCCGAGACGGGACGCATCGGCCGGTGAGCCGCGGGACGCGCCGTCGGGCGCGCCCCGCCGCCGGTCACAGGGCGCGGAGCTTCTCCAGCAGCGGAGCGGCGATCTCATCGACGAATCGCTGCTGTTGCTCGTCGCCCACCTGGACGATGGCGATGTCGGTGAAGCCGGCATCGATGAAGGGACGCACGCTCTCCGCGAGCTCGTCGAGATCCGGGCCGCAGGCGATCGAGTCGGCGACGTCCTCCGGTCGGACGAACTGCGAAGCCCCCGCGAAGCCCGCCGGCGTCGGGAGGTCGGCGTTGACGGCCCATCCCCCCGCGAACCAGCGGAACTGGTCGTGAGCGCGTGCGATGGCGGCATCCTTGTCGGGATCCCAGCTGATCGGGATCTGACCGATCTTGCGCGACTCTCCGTCGTGGTGGGAATCCCACCCGCTGATGAGGTCGCCGTCGGGCTCCGTGGTGATGAGGTGATCGCCGAGCGGAGCGAAGCGCTCGATGGAGTGCTCGCCGGAAACGGCCACACCGATCGGGACCCCGCCGTCGGGGGCATCCCACACGCGGGCGGAGTCGACGCGGAAGTACTCGCCGTCGTAGGTGACGAGGTCGCCGGTGTGCAGCGCGCGGATGATCTCGATCGCCTCGACGAGCATGTCCTGACGGGCATGGACCGCGGGCCATCCCTCGCCGACGACGTGCTCGTTGAGGTTCTCGCCGGATCCGAGACCGAGAGTGAAGCGGCCCTCCGACAGCAGCTGCAGCGTCGCCGCCTTCTGGGCGACGACCGCGGGGTGGTATCGGACGGTGGGGCAGGTCACATAGGTCATCAGCTCGACGTCGGTGGTGGCGTGCGCCACGGCGCCGAGAACGGTCCAGGCATAGGGGGCGTGGCCCTGGCTGGTGAGCCACGGCGAGTAGTGATCGCTGGAGACGAGGAAGTCGTAGCCGGCGCGCTCGGCACCGACGGCGTAGTCGACGAGCGCCCGCGGGCCGCTCTGCTCGGTCATGAGGGTGTAGCCGAATCGCGTCATGTCGGCCACGGTAGGACGACCACCGGAGCGTCTCGCCGGGGTTGCGCTCGTCGGTCGGATGCGGCAGACGACGACGGGCCCGCGGCGAACGCCGCGAGCCCGTCATCGGTTCGGAGGGTCAGTCCTCGGGAGCGTGGATGACCTTCTCGCCGTCGAAGGTCTCGCGCTTCTTCTTCTCATCGTCGTTCCGGGTCTTGCGCAGGCTCGCGATCGTCGCGACGGCCACCGTGGCGGCGATGAAGAGCAGCGAGAACCAGATCGGGATCTCGGGCACCCAGAGCAGCGGTTCGCCCCCGTTGATGAAGGGGACCTCGTTGACGTGCAGGGCGTGGAACACGAGCTTCACACCGATGAAGGCCAGGATGACGGCCAGTCCCTGCGCCAGGTAGACGAGGCGTTCGAGCAGGCCGCCGATGAGGAAGTACAGCTGGCGCAGGCCCATGAGGGCGAAGGCGTTCGCCGTGAAGACGATGTACGCCTCGTTCGTCAGGCCGTAGATCGCGGGGATCGAGTCCACGGCGAAGACCAGGTCGATGAAGCCGATCGCGATGATGACCAGCAGCATCGGCGTCACGAAGCGCTTGCCGTTCTTACGAACGGTGAGCTTGTCGTCGTTGTACTCCTCGGATACGGGGAGCACGCGGCGGACGAACTGCATGAACTTGCCGTTGGCGGGGTCGCTCTCGCCGTGCGAGAACGCCTGACGGTACGCAAGGAACAGCAGAAGGGCGCCGAAGAGGTAGAAGATCCAGGAGAAGTTCTCGATCAGTGCGGCGCCCACCGCGATGAACGCCCCGCGCATGATGAGCGCGATGACGATGCCGATCATCAGCACCTTCTGCTGGTAAATCTTCGGCACCGCGAACCCGGTCATGATGATCAGGAACACGAACAGGTTGTCGATCGACAGGGCCTTCTCGGTCAGGTACCCGGCGAAGTACTCGCCGCCGTACGTCCAGCCCGACACCACGCCGATGCCGACACCGAACAGCAGCGCGAGCCCGATGTAGAACGCCGACCAGCGGGCGGACTCGGCGATCGACGGCTCATGCGGCTTCCGCACGTGCGCGAAGAACTCGAAGACGAAGAACGCGACCGTGATCGCGATCGTGATGATCCAGATGAGGGGGGTGACGCCCATGGCGGCCTCCAAGGGAGAAAGGTGCACGACAAGACACCAAGGTCTCCTCCACCCGGCGAGATGGGCCGACGTCCCGGGTTCACGATGACGTGGACCGTACTGACGAGATCGTCGCGATGGGAGTACTCCCCTTGCTCCCTCCAGTGTACGGGACGCGGCTGAGCGTTCCCGGTCTGGACGCCGGTCAGCGCCGCGTGGTAGAGATCAGGGTGCTGACGGCCGCGGGGTGGCGAGCGGTGTGCGTCAGCGGCGGGGTGTCGGCGTGCCGATCACGGCGTCGACCAGGTGCAGCATGTCGTCGAAGTCGAACTCCTCACGGCTGAGCGCGCGCAGGATCACGGCGCCGAGGAGGGCGTCGGCCGCCGCGTCGAGTCGAGGTCCCGTCGTTCCGGCCATCGCGGTGGAGAGTCGCTCGACGAGCGGTGCCGCGAGGATCTCCGCGCGCAGTCGTCGACCCGTCTCCGCGCTCCCCGCGGCCGCGGCGACGAGAGAGCGCAGCAACCCCTCGCCGTCGGCGCTGGCCCGTAGCGTGAACAGTCCGTTCAGCCAGGTGGCCAGGTCTCTGCGCGCGTCCCCCGTGTCGGGCAGGTCGCGTTCGCGGCCGAGCAGGCGTCCCTCGAGGATCGCCTCGGCGAGGACGTCGCCCTTGCTCGGCCACCACCGGTAGATCGTCTGCTTCCCCACCCCGGCGCGCCGAGCGATGCCCTCCATGGTGAGGTGGTCGTAGCCGCGCTCGGCGAAGAGGGCCACCGCGGCATCGAGGATGGCCTGGTGCGCCGCTTCGCTTCGGACCGGTCCGCTTCGCGATAGAACCATGCCCTCATTCTGGGGGATGACGCGGTCGAACAAGACGAGACGGTCCGTGTTATCTTTGCCGGGACTGGTCGGAGCCGACGGTGCTCTTCCGCGTGCACCGCACGAGAGGAACACCGCATGGCCGAACTGCTGCACCGTCTCGGAACCTTCGCCGCCCGGCGCGCCTGGGCCGTGATCGTCGCGTGGGTGGTGATCCTCGGCGTGGTCGTCGGCGGGTTCCTCGTCGGCTTCAAAGGCCTGAGCTCGAGCTTCGACATCCCCGGCACGGCATCCGGCGACGTCATCGCGGAACTTCAGGACGAGCTCCCGGACTTCAGCGGCGCTTCCGGAGCGGTGGTGTTCCGCACGACGGACGGCTCGGCTCTGACGGCCGACCAGAAGAGCGCCATCACCTCTCTCGTCGACTCGTCGAGCGACCTCCCCGACGTCGCCCGCGTCACCGATCCGTTCGCGACCCAGCAGCAGCTCGACGATCAGCGCCAGCAGGTGGTCGACGGCCGCGGGCAGCTCGCCGATGCGCGCTCGCAGGCCGAGTCCGGCCAGCAGCAGCTCGACGCGGGCGCCGCGCAGCTGGACGCCGGTCAGCAGCAACTCGACTCGGCCCGCGCGCAGCTCGAAGCCGCACCCCTCCCGGCCGCACAGAAGCAGGCGCAGCTCGACGCCCTCGACGCGCAGCAGGCGCAGCTTGACCAGCAGCGCAGCGCCCTCGAACAGCAGCAGACCCAGGTGGCCGACGGTCTCGCGCAGATCGCCGCGCAGGAGGCGCAGCTCGACGACGGCGCCGAACTCCTCTCCTTCGCGGACGCCATCCGGCTCGTTTCCGATGACGGATCGACCGCGATCGTCAACGTCTCGTTCGATCAGCCCCGGCTCGAGCTCGCCGAGGCGTCGAAGGAGGCCGTGGTCGAGCACTTCACTACCGACCCCGTCGCGGGCGTGGACGTCGCCTTCAACACGGAGATCTCCCAGGGCGTGCCCGAGATCCTCGGAGTCGGTGAGGCCATCGGCGTCGCGATCGCGGCGATCGTCCTCGTCGTCGTGCTCGGGTCGCTCCTAGCGGCGTCGTTCCCCATCATCACGGCGCTCGTCGGGGTCGCCATCGGCGCCATGGCGACGCTGTCGTTCTCGGGCCTCGTGCAGATGGCATCCGTCACCCCGATCCTCGGCGTGATGCTGGGACTGGCCGTGGGTATCGACTACGCACTGTTCATCCTCTACCGTCACCGACGGCAGCTGCTCCAGGGCGCGGACGTCGTCGAATCGATCGGTCTCGCCAACGGCACCGCCGGCAATGCGGTCGTGTTCGCCGGGATGACGGTGATCGTCGCGTTGCTCGCGCTCAACATCACGGGCATCCCGTTCCTCGGGCTTATGGGTACCGCGGGCGCCGTCAGTGTGCTCGTCGCCGTGCTGATCGCGGTGTCGCTGACGCCGGCACTCCTGGGCCGCGCGGGGATGCGCGTCCTCGGTCGCGCGGCCCGTGCCCGCGCCGCGGCCGCCGCGGATGCCGCGGAGCACCCCCGTCGCACCGCTCGCACCGCGGCGATCGAAGCCGACGAGCACCCCCGGCGCGCGGCCCGGATCGAGACCGGATCCGTCGCGACGACCGGTCGCCCCGTTCGGCCGATGTCGACGGTGCGCGCGGTGGTCACGATGCTCGTCGCCACGGTCGCCCTCCTCGTCGTCGCCATCCCCGCCCTGTCGATGCGTCTGGGGCTGCCCGACGGAGGGTCCGAGGCGGAGGACTCCACCGCCTACCAGGCGTTCACGTGGACAGAGGATGCCTTCGGTGCCGGCGCGAACGCGCCGCTGCTCGTCACCGCCGCCCTCCCCGGGGGCACCGCCGAAGCCGACGTCCAGGGCCTGCAGCTCGACGTGGCCCGCGAACTGTTCGCGCAGGACGACGTCGCGGCGGTCGCCCCCGTCGCCGTCTCCGACGACCGCACCCTCGCCGCGTTCCAGGTCATCCCCGCCGAGGGGCCGAACGCCGTGTCGACCGAGCAGCTGGTGCGCGACCTTCGCGCGCTGCCGCCCGTGAACGGCGATATCGCCCTCGGCGTGGCCGGAGCAGCGGCGATCAACATCGACATCTCGGAAGGGCTGGCCGACGTCCTGCCGATCTACCTCGTCGTGGTCGTGGGCCTGTCGTTCCTCATCATGGTGGCGGTGTTCCGCTCGCTGCTCGTGCCGCTCATCGCCACAGGAGGCTTCGTGCTGTCGCTGTTCGCGACCTATGGTGCGGTGACCGCGGTGTTCCAGTGGGGCTGGCTCGGCGACCTGTTCGGCGTGCACAATCCCGGCCCGATCCTGAGCTTCCTGCCCGTGATCCTCGTCGGCATCCTCTTCGGGCTCGCCATGGATTACCAGCTGTTCCTCGCATCCGGGATGCGCGAGGCCTGGGCTCACGGCGCGGCGCCGCGCCTGGCCGTCGCCCAGGGCTTCCGCGCGGGCCGCACCGTCGTGACGGCTGCCGCGATCATCATGATCGCGGTGTTCTCCGGCTTCATCGCCTCCGACTCCGTGATCATCAAATCGATGGGACTCGGGCTGGCCCTGGGCGTGCTGTTCGACGCGTTCGTCGTGCGCATGCTGCTCGTGCCGGCGCTCATGCACGTGCTCGGCGGGTCGGTCTGGTGGCTGCCGCGCTGGCTCGACCGCATCGTGCCGAACGTCGATGTCGAGGGCTCCGCCCTCGAGCGGCGTCACCCCGCGCACCACGGCGTCTGAGCATTCCGGGCCGAGCGGCGCAAGCCCCGGTTCCCGGCGGCATGCAGGGGTCAGGATGCCGTAACACTGTCACCGAGGAGGACGACGATGACCGATCGCGAAGAGACGCAGGACGCCCCCGTCATGGACGGCGCCACGGACGCGGGCGTCGAGGAGAAGAAGGACGGCGCGGAGGAACAGCAGGCGGCGGACGCGGCCGTTCAGGACGGCGCGCCGCAGAACGACATCGTCCCGGGCGACGCCTCGAAGGAGGACCTGAAGGACGACCTCCGCAGCATCCGCGGCTACGGCGAGGACCGCTGACCCGGACGACGACTCCCGTCCGGAGCCGTGTGGGGGACAGGCTCGACGGGCGGGAGTCGTCGGGGACGCCGGATCGGCGTCATCCGCGCCGGCGATGCCGGGGCCGGGTAGAGGCAGCGTACGCCCGCTCGGGCGCGTGCGGCAGGGGTCTCAGCCGATCCGAAGGCGGCGCCGGACGACCTCGCGGATTCGCCAGGTCGCCTCGCGCAGGCGGTGACGCCGTGCGGCGCGCGACAGGGTCAGGGCCCACCTGGTGAGCACCCGCGACTCGTCGTAGAGCCGCGCACGCTCCACCGCCTGTCGACGCATCCGCGAGAGCGTCGTCGGATCGAGGGATGCCGCCCGCACGACCGCCTCGGCGAGGGCGTCGATGTCGCCGGCGGGCACCAGCCACCCCGTGCGGCCGTCGAGGATCAACTCACGCGGACCGTAGGGCACGTCGTACGCGATCGGCAGGCACCCCGCCGCCATCGCCTCGGCGACCACGAGCGAGAAGGCCTCCGAGCGGCTCGTCAGCAGGAGGACCGATGCCCGGCGGAGGGCGTCGCGCGCCGTGGGGTCGAAGCCGTGGAAGCGGACGCCTTCGGCGTCGCCCCGTTCCAGACGCGAGCGGTCCGGGCCGTCGCCGTAGACGTCGAGCGTCAGGGACGGCATGCGCTCGCGGGCGCGGGACACGGCATCCACCGCATGCTCCACCCGCTTGATGGGCTCCAGTCGCGCGAGCACGACCGCGCCCTGGCGCGGGCTGCGCGTGTCGACGTCTCCCGCGGCGGCGACGGGGTGGGGCACGACGGCCAGAAGGGGCGCGGGGCCGACCTCGCGTCGCACGTCCCCGGCCTGCCGCGCGGTGCAGAACACGACGGCATCGAAGGCGCTCAACCGCGAGAAGACCTCGGCGCGGGACGGGCGGATCGCCGTGCCGTCGTCGGTGCGGTGCGAACCGTGCACGACGTGCAGCACGATCACCCCCGGCCGGCGATAGCCGGCGGCGAACCGCGCCATCGCCTTGCTGTCGACGAGGAGGAAGGACCGCTCGCCCGCCGTGAGGCGGTCCAGCCATGCGGCGTAGAGCTGGCGCACCCCGCGCCACACGGCACGGGGGGCCCCGCTCGCGTCGCACGTCACGATGATCCGTCGCGCTCGTGCGGACGAGTGGGGGACGTCCCGACGATCGCTCGCCGCGAGCGTTCCGTCCGGGCGCAGGTGGTCGATCTGCAGCACCGTGCCGTCGGCATCCCTGCGGAGACGCCGCACGAGAACATCGCCCGTGAACTCCTCCTCCGCGTCGGAGGGGAGAGGCGAGAATCCGGCGCCGCTCGAGACCGGACGCCCGCGCAGCTCGTTCTCGCGCAGCCAATCCCACAGGTTGGTGACGCGCACCCCGGCGCCGAGGGCGTCGCGGCGGGTCAGCTCGGCGCTGACCGCGTCGCGGTCGTCCCGGTCGTCGCACGTCAAGATGTGCACCGGCGTCGCCCCTCGACCGGCGAAGAGACGGGACCGCTGCAGCAGCGCGGCGGTCAGCCCGCCGTACTCGCGCGGAACGCCCCAGGTGAGGACGAACTGGCGCCCGGGCGGCAGGATCGTGCCGCGGGTCATCCGGCGTCGTCGGTGGGGATCTCCCCGGCGGCGATCGCGTCGGCGTAGGTGCGAATATCCGGGCCCGGCTCGTAGTCGATGAAGCGGTCCTTGATCCGCGCGTTGATCTGCGCGAAGGCCTCGTCCGACGAGATCCCGTCGTTCTCGCGCGCGATCGCCACGACGGCCTCCCGCAGCACGTTGTCGGCGTCGTCGAGGATCTTCTGCCGTGCGGGCTCGTTCCAGCGGATGTCAGAGATGTCCATGGCCCGAGCCTAGGGCGGCCTCGAGCGCCGAGATCCCGGGGTTGCGCCCGCTGTGCGGGTGTGCGGCACCGTCGCCGCAACCCCGCAGACGGCCCGCGTCCGAGCCCGCAGGATGGGGGGATGCCGATGGATGCCGTGACCGCCGTGCGGACCGGAGCGCGTGACCTCTCGTGGTGGGCGAAGGACTACGCCTACGCCGTGCGAGCGCAGGTGCGCGCGGCCTGGGGGCGTGCAGTCGATGAGGACCTTCGCGAGGGCTCCGGCCGCCCCCTCGTGCTCCTCCCCGGGATCTACGAGACCTGGCGCTTTCTGGAGCCGCTGGCCCGCGCCCTGCACGAGCGCGGACACCCGGTGCACGTGGTCACGGAGCTGGGCGACAATCGTCGTCCCATCGCCGAGTCGGCCGGTCGCGTCGCGGCTCTTCTGTCGTCCCGCGACCTGCACGACGTCGTCCTCGTGGCCCACAGCAAGGGCGGACTGATCGGCAAGCACCTGATGGCCTTCGACCCGGAGGGGGCTCGGGTGCGGGCGATGGTCGCCGTCGCGACGCCCTTCGGCGGGTCTCGGTACAGCCGCCTCATGCCCACGCCCTCGCTGCGCGCGTTCGCCTCGGGGGATGCCACCATGCGCGCGCTCGCGGCGGCGGCCGACGCGAACGCGAGGATCGTGTCGGTCTACGGCCCCTTCGACCCGCACATCCCCGAGGGCAGCGAGCTCGCCGGTGCCCGGAACGTGGAACTGGCCAGCGGAGGGCACTTCCGCGTGCTCGCCGACCCGCGCGTCATCGCAGAGGTCGTGCGCGTCGCCGAGTGACCGGTCGACTCAGCGTCCGCCGCCTCCGCCGCCACCCGAGCCCCCACCCGAGAATCCGCCCCCGAACGAGCCGCCCGAGAAGCTCCCCGAGCCGCTCGTGGTCGTCGTGACCGGGGTGCTCGCCGTGCGCAGCGTCCCCATCGTCGACATCAGAGCGGCGGAGGAGAACCCGCCGCCGCCCCGGTACCAGCGCAGGTCGTCGCCGCTCTCGCGGACCCGCGTGTCGAGCGCCTCGGACCACTCCTTCTCGACGCCCCACACGATCGCCCACGGCAGAAGGCGCTCGTAGAGGTGCAGCACCTGGCGCGCGTCGCCCGCATCGATCCGTCGTCGCTCCGCCCCTTCGGGGCTCTGCAGCACGCGCAGTCGGTCCGCCTCCGCGAGCTGCAGATACTCGCGCAGCCCCCGAAGATGGTCGCGCGCCGGGGCCCCGGCATCCGTGATCCGATCGCGGTAGCGCAGCAGTGTGAAACTCAGGATGCCGAGCACCACCGTCACCGGGATCGCAGCGATCTGCCACCACGCCGGGGTCGTCCCCATCGCGGCGAGGATGAGGGCCAGCACCGCGACGACGAACGCGCCCACGGCGATACCCGCCGCGGCGAGGGAGCGTCCGAGACGCTGCTTCTCGCTCCACCCGCGAGCGCGCAGCTCGGACGCGGCGGCGAGGGGGAGCCGCTGCAGGGCCTTCGCGACGTCTTGACGCTCGGGGCCCAGCGATACGCGAGCTCCCGGGCGCGCGTGCGCCCCGAAGACGGCTCCGAGGATCGCCCCGTGCAGCGCATCGGCTCCCTCGGCCGTGACGAGCTCGAGCGAGAGGCTCCGCGCGTCGCCGTCGTCGACGATGCGGAGGTGCCCCGCCACAGCGGTGTCGACGATGGCCGCGGGGATGCCGGTCCCGCGACGCGCCACCAGTTCCGCGCCCTGCAGCACGTCGACTCCCGCCGGCGGGTCGTACTCCGCGACGATGATGCCGCGCCCCTCGGCGTCGCGTCCGCGACGCCGAGCCATGACCGCTGCGGCCACACCGAGGGCGCCGACACCCACGGCGCCGAGCGACGAACCGGCCAGGAGCGGGGCCGCATCGACGGAGAACTGCTCGAGCGGCGTGCGGACCACCTCACCCGGGACGAAGGTGCCGCGCGCGAAACCGACGGCGATCGTGACGTTCTCTCCCGGGGCCAGCCCTTCGGCCCCCGCTTCGAAGACGAGGCCGCCCCCGTCCGTCGTGCGGTCGAGGGTGCACGTCTGCGATGATCCCTGCGTCCCGACGTAACACGCCGCGGCGCCGTCGAGGGCGGCATCCGTCAGGGCGGGGTCGACCCGGAGGCGAGCGCTCACCGCACCGAACGGCTGCTCCCACTGCGTGCCGTTGATGTCGCGGTAGAACTCGTCGGCGTTCGTGTCGGCGAAGGAACGGATGGCGTCGCGCTGGGTGTACGAGATGACGTAGGTCTGCACGCCGCGCACGAAGGAGTCGTCGCCCGTGAGCACCCGCACCTCGCGCCGGTCCGTCTCGACGTCGTAAGGGATGGGGGCGCCGGAGGCATCGGTCACCGAGACCACCCGCGTGTGCAGGGGGACCCCGTCGTAGTCATCGGGGAGGGAGCGGATGATGCCGCGGTTCTGATCCTCGTCGGGGAAACGTGCGACCAGGGTCTCGGTCACCGCGAGTTCCGCGTGTCCGTCGTCGGCTCGGGAGAGCGTCATGTCGGCCGAGAACGAGTCGAAGATGAAGTCGCCGACGTCTGCGCGCGCCGGCGCGGGAACGGCCATCGCGCTCAGAACCACGAGAGCGAGTCCGACGAGTCCGACGACGAGACGGGGGAGCAGGCGAGGCGACCGCACGATGAGGTCCATGCCCCGACGCTACCCGGGGTGGCGTGACCGTGCCTCCGTCTCGAGACGGAGTCAGCGCAGCAGGATCGACGCGTCGGGATCGTCCGGGACGAGATCGCCGACGGCCACTGCCGTCACCTCGACCGACTCCAACGTCGCCGTGCCCGACACAGTCGTGAGGAAGGCGGTATCGGCGGCGTCACGACCGGTCGCGATGCGGACGAAGTGCGCACGGGGTGCGAGGCGTGTGGCATCGACGACCTCCCACCGGCCGTCGACGAACGCCTCGACGACGGCGTGGAAGTCCATCGGGTCCAGTCCCGGGGCGAAGACGGACACGAGTCGCGCGGGGATCCCCGCGGCGCGCAGGAGGGCGATGGTCACGTGCGCGTAGTCGCGGCAGACTCCGGCGCCCTCGCGGAGCGTGTCGAGAGCGGTATCGGTGGGGCCGCTGACGCCGGAGACGTAATCGAGCCTCTCTGAAACCCACTGCGTGATCTCGCGTACGCGCTCCCGCGCCGAGGAGGACCGCGAGGGCGCCAGGTCCGAAAGGCGCGGATCGTCCGACGGCGCGTAGCGGCTGGGTCGCAGGTAGCGCACGGGGTCGATCTCGTCGGAGGGGGCGGGCGCGCGAGGAGGGGAGACGGAACCGCGATAGGTGACATGGGTCCGCCCCGCGGGGAGGACGACGCGATGCGCGCGAGTACCGTGCGCGTCCGCGACCTCGACCGCGGGGATCGCCCGTCCGTCCGTGTCGACCGTCAGGGTCTCGTCGTGGGCCCACCCGTCCGCGGGGGTGATCGAGAGGACGACGTCCGCCTCGGCCTCGGTGTGCAGGACGATCCCGACACCGACGGAGGTCCTCACGCGGCAGCGTCCGACGAAAGGGGGGAGGAGTGCTGAGCCCGTGCCGGCGGACAGCACGTTCCGCTTCGGCCGCAGAGGTCGGCGACGGCGCACCGCATCCGGTCGAGGAAGCCCGTGACCGCGACCGTCTCCTCCTCCGTCATGCCACGGGTGGCCCGCATCATGCGCGCGTGCATGCCGGTCAGGGTGTCGCGCATCTCGTCGTCGGCATGGGTCGTGCTCGAGACGAGGACCTTCCGCCGATCGGACGGGTGGGGGCGGCGCTGGAGATGCCCCGACTTCTCGAGCCGGTCGAGGAGGGCGGTCATGGATGCCGTCGACACGCCGAGATGCCGGGCGAGGTCGATCGGAGTGACGGCGGAGTTCGCTGCGGCCGATCGTGTCAGGAAGCGGAGGACGAGCAGCTCGTTCTCGCCCATCGCCATGGACTCCTGGGTGCGCCGGCGCATCGCCATCTCGGCGGAACGATATGCCCGCATCGCCTCCATCATCCGTGCGCCACGCTCGTCGTCCGAGCTCTCGCTGTACCAATACGACGGGGGCGATGGGGTGTCGATTGTCATCGCTCTCCTAATATCTCGCTTGCCTATTCGCTAGTCTACCTAGTAAGTTCATCCGTGAGCAACGAGCAAAGGGGAATCACCATGGCGAAGCTCTTCTACGGCACCTCGACGGAGCCGATCGACATCGACGACCGCATGCTGGCGCACGTGAAGGTGGTCGTCGCGACCAAGCTCCGCCGGGGGGAGAGCTTCACGTTGTCCTGGGTGCACGGTCCGGATCAGCCTGTCGGCCGGTCCACGATCTGGCTGCAGCCCTCGATCCCGCTGCGTTTCGTCTTCGACTCCGAGCAGCCCGAGGCGCTCGACCAGAACCTCCTGAAGCGCCTGGCGAACGACGCCAACTCCTCGCGCGGGCTCAGCCTCGACATCGCGCTCGACGAGCCCGCGACGGCATCCTCGTCCGCTCGCACTGCCCCTCAGGGCCACAAGGTCACGCGAAGCCTCGCCCGCGCCGCCTGACCTTCACGTCGCTCGTCGACCCGGGACGGCCGCCCGAACTCAGACACCCACGAACGGAAGAACTGCATGGAACCCCTCGCCTCGTGGGAACTGCCCACCGAACCGATCTCCGTGATCACCGCGGACGCCCTGGAGGCGCTCACTCCTCGGTGACGGGCTCCTCCGGCGGGGCGGTGATGCGTTCGATCCCTTCCGCCCGGATCCGCACCACGGAGACGGCGAACACGACCGTTCCGACCGCCAGGAAACCGAGTTTCGGCTCCGTCGGCGAATCCGCGGGGAAGACCAGGGTCGGGGCTGCCAGGATCACCGCCGCGACGCCGCTGAAGACGGCTCCCCACGGGCGTCGGGATCGCGACATTCGTGGCCTCGTCTCGTCAGCGGTCGGTGCCAGCCTAGGCGACAGGCCGTGCCCCATATCCTCCCCGGACACTCTCGTCTACCGTCGGGCTGACCGGCCGGAGCGTGCGTAGCCTGGGCGATCCGACGGAAGGAACGCTGTGCGCACCGGAAAATCCCCCCTGATCACCTCGGCGGTGCTCGCCACCGCGATCGCTTTGGCACCCATGCCCGCGTTCGCCTCACCAACCGGGTCGGCGAGCGTGCAGGGCGACGTCGCGGTCACGGCCTCCTCGGTCTCCGCCGTCGTCGCCGAGCAGGCTCAACCGGATTCCGAGGCGGAAGCCGGGCGTCTCGCCTTCGTCCTGATCCCGCTTCTCGGTGCGGCCATCGTCGTCATCGGCGCCATCGTCGTGATCTCCCGAGGCCGACGCCGTCGTCGCGGCGACTGACGAGCGACGCGCTCAGGGAACGACGTAACCTGCGGCACGCACGAGCGCGTACCACTCCGCCCGGGTGAGCTCGATGTCCGAGCCCTCCGCAGCCTCGGTGACCCGCCCCGGTGTCGTCGTGCCCAGGACGACCTGCATCCCCGCGGGATGCCGCGTGATCCATGCCACCGCGATCGCCATGGGCGTGACGCGGTATCGGGCGGCCAGAGAGTCGATGACCGCGTTGAGTTCGTCGTACTCGGGGTGTCCGAGGAACACCCCGCCGCCTCCACGCGTCCCCTGCAGCGGAGACCAGGCCTGGATCGTGATGCCCTCGATGCGGCAATACTCGACGAGACCGCCGCCGTCGAGGACGACCGATTGCCGAGCACTCTCCATGTTCGCCGCGAGCCCCTGCGTGATGACGGGCGCGTGCGCGATGGACAATTGAATCTGGTTGGCGACGATCGGCTGGCGGACCGCCGTCCGCAGGAGGTCGATCTGGCGGGGCGTGTGGTTCGAGACTCCGAAGGCCCGCACCTTTCCGGATTCCTCGAGGTGATCGAACGCCCGGGCCACCTCATCGGGTTCGACGAGCGCGTCGGGTCGGTGCAGCAGGAGAACGTCCACGTAGTCGGTACGCAGGGCCCGCAACGAGCTCTCGACCGACGACACGAGGTGCTCGTACGAGAAGTCGAAGTACGGCCCTTCCCGCACGATCCCCGCTTTGGTCTGCAGGCGGATCTCGGCGCGCTCCGTGTCGCTCAAGGACAGGGCCTGCGCGAACCGCTCCTCCGCGGAGTGCAGGGACCGTGCGTAGATGTCGGCGTGGTCGAAGAAGTCGATGCCGGCGTCACGAGACGCCTGGTAGAGCGCGCGGACCTCCGCGTCGCTCTTGTCGTCGATCCGCATCATGCCCGCCACGACGTTGGGGACCGAGAGACCGGAGGAGCCGAGGGGAACGGTGCGCATCGCTCCACGCTAGTGGGAGCAGGAGCGGCTCGGCGCTCACTCTCCGTGATCGGAGGATGCCGCGAGACCCTCTGCGTCGTCGAGCGCGTCGGCCGCATCGCCGTCGGCGACGCCGGGCCCGGACGGACTCGTGCCGTCGTCGTCGCCGAGGTCGCGCCCGCCCGATCCGCCTCGCGGAACCGCGCGGAGCATCTCGTTCATCTCGGCCATGAAGCTACCGAGTTGCTGCTGCTGCCAGCGCAGGTCGCGCTTGCGGTCCTCCGCATCGCGCAGAACCGAGGCGGCGTGCTGGGTGATCGTGTCGGCGATCGTCTGCGCCCGTTCGCGTGAGGCATCCAGCACCTCGCGAGCGCGCACCTGCGCATCGGCCTCGACCTGCTGGGCCTGCGCGCGAGCGAGACGTTCGTAGTCGTCGGCCCGGGCCGCGATGCGTCGCGCGTGTTCCAGCGCCGCGGCGACCTGCTCGCTCGCGTCGGAGGTGATCCGCTCGGCGTGGGCCACGGCCTGGTCGTGCAAGACGAGGAACTCCTGCTGGGCCTCGTCCTGCCGCCGGGTGAGGGACTCCTCGAACTCGAGCACCCGCGCCGTCATCTCCCGCACGTCGCGTTCGGCCTTGGCGCGGAGGTCGGCGGTCTCCCTCGACACGAGCGAGCGCAGCGCGGCCGCCCCCTTCTCCGACTCGGTGCGCACCGCGACGGCCTCTCGCTCGGCCTGCGAGACGCGCTCGGCCGCGTGAGCCGCCTCCCGCTCCAGCCGCGCCGCGTGCGCGGTCGCCTCGGTCTCGATGCGGAGACGGATCTGATCGGCATCGTGCTGCGCCTCCGCGCGGAGGCGGGCCTGCTCGGTCACCGCGTCGTCGCGGATCGTCGCGGCCTCGGCGTGCGCGCTCGCGAGCAGCCGCTCCGCCTGCCCGACGGCGTTCTGAACGAGGACCGACGCCTGCTCCTCGGCGACGCGCAAGATCGCGTCGAACTGCTGGCGGCCCTGCTCGGGGTCGTCGTCGCTGCGGCGGCCCGCGAATTCGCTCGAGAGCGCCGAAATCTGCGTCTCCGCCGCCGCCGCGCGGGCAGAGGCCTCGCGCACCTGCTCGCGGAGCGCGCTGTTCTCCTCCGTGTGTCGACGGATGGCCTCCGCGAGCTCCTGATCGTGCTCCGCCCGTTGCTTCGCCAACCTCGCCTCGGCCCGGAGCTGCGCATCGTGCGCCTCCTCGGCACTGCGCCGCACGCGTTCGCCGAGTTCGCGAACGGCTTCGTCCACGGAATCCCGGTCGTATCCGCGGAACCCGACGGGGAAGACGGGACCGGCATCGCTCTCGACCGCCCTCAGCAGCGCGTCGAGCACGGAGTCATCCGCTGCGGCTTCGGACGGGCGGTCGTCGCCGAGGGCGTCCGGGCTGCGGTCGGGTCGCTCGGTCACGTGTGCCTCCTGATGATCGCCACCCGCGCCTCGACCCGACCTCATCGGTCATGGTGGTCATGGATTCGAGGGGGTGGAGGATGCGCGGCCCTGCGGCCGGGTGCCGTGACCGGGGCCGCGCATCCGTGAGCGAGCAGAGCCACGGGAGAGTGAGGTTCTGGGGGAGAGCCACTCGGCATCCGCTCTCTCCGAGCCTCCCAGTCGGGGGCGATGCGCGCCGTCGGAGAGGTCCGTTTCTCACCCGCGGGTTCGCCTGCCTGCGGGGGCTGCACGCGTGCCGCGCTGAGCGATCCGCCCGCCCGGCGTGCGCGCAGGGGGTGCGGGCAGAGCGACGGTCCGACGGTGCGGCCCCCCGGCTCGCACGATGACGCTGTCGCTCTGCCCGCACGCCCAGCATCCGACGCGGGCGGGATCGGGTCCGCGGACCGCCCCCGGAAAATCACCCATGATGATGCGCACATCACCCCCACCCCGCGGAAGGGGGACCGGTCGAACGGTAATGTGGCGGAGCCCGATCCAGGAGGAGCCGATGACCGAGACCGTCGACCGGTTGGCCGGCATCCGCCCGACCGCGATCGCACGCCGACACGTCACCCAGGCCGCGGGCGGCGCCGCCGCTGCGTTCGTGAGTGCGGCGCTCATCTGGGTCTGCCGCCTGTGGGACCCGAGCGTGCACTACGTCAGTCAGCTCGGGGCGACCGGGATGCCGACGGCCCCGGTGTTCAACCTCGCGCTGCTGCTGCTGGCCGTCGCGGCCGTCCTCGTCGACCGGGCTCTCCACCGGATCCCGGATGGCGCCTATCGTGTCGGGTGGCCCATCGCCACGACTCTTCTCCTGTGCGGCCTGTGCTTCGGTGTCGCGTCGGCCGTCACCTGCTCGCCGGGGTGTCCGGTTCCCTTCACGCCCGGAGCGCTCCCGCAGGATCTCGTGCACATCACATTCGCCGTGATCGGCTTCCTGCTCGCGATCGTCGCGATGGGGCAGGTCGCCCTGGTGCGGCGGCGCCCGTGGATGCGGGGGGCGAGCGTCTTCATCCTCGTCGCGGTCGGAGCGACCTCTCTCACCGGCGCCATGCTCGCCCTGTTCCGGGGCGACACCGTGCTGGGCGGCAACCTGGAGTTCACGGCCGCGACATTGGCGATCGCCTGGTTCGGCGTGTTCGGATCGCAGATCGCGAGCGAGCTGCGGAAATCGACGCCCGATGGACGCGGGTTCTGACGTGGGGTCCCGCCCGCCGCGCCGCCGGGCGAAGGGTCTTCTGACGGTTCGCCAGCTGAAGCGGGCGGCGGGCGTCCTCCTGCCCGTCGCGGCTCTGGTCGTCGTGCTGATGGTCGTGCGAGGGGCCGGAATCCCCCTGACCGTTCCCGGCGTCGTGTTCGTCTTCGTCCTGCTCTTCGTCGGACGCGCAGTGGTGGGGTGGTCGCGTCGACGGCGGCGCGACCACCCGATCAGCCCTCGCCGTCGCCCTCGATGAGTCCCCATGCGTGGGCCGCACGGATCGCGCTCGACCGGTCCGACACCTCGAGCTTGCGGTAGAGGCTCTGCAGCTGCGTCTTGACCGTATTGGGTGAGACGACGAGTGCACGGGCGATGTCCGCGATCGTCGAGGTGGGTGTCAGATGCGCGAGGACCACCTGCTCGCGCTTGGTGAGATGGGGCACGCTCACCGACGATGCGAAGAACGACGCGCGTTCGGCGACGTGCGCCCGTGCGGCGGGAGACAGCAGTCGCAGCACCAGAGCGCGATCCTCCGGTGCGACGGCGCTCCACGGACCCCAGAGATCGTGACGCGTGCTGAGCGCCTCCGCTCGTTGCACCGCCGTTCGGTGCGCGTCGACGCCGTTGAGCCGCACATCCGCGACGACGCTCACGACGAGACTCTCCAGCGCCGCACGAGCGGACGGCTCGTGGTGCAGGCCCCACTTCACGCTCATGACGAAGGCTTCATGCGTGCGTCCCGCATACAGCTGAGAGAGGGCGATCGCGGGCGCCGTCACCGGCGAGAGCGCGAAGGGTCCTTCGAACAGCGCCAACGCCTTCCTCGCCTGACGGAGCGCGATGAGCACTTTCGCTCGTGCGGTGAGGATCTGCGTGGATTGATAGTGCGAGGGAGGCGTGCTGCGCGCGCGCCCCGTCCAGGCGCGCAGCAGCCCGAGAGCATCGGATGCCGCACCCGAGAGCAGGAATGACAGGGTGTGCGCCGCCGCGGCGAAAGGCCACAACTCACGGGCTCCCTCGGTCGCCGGGATGGCGTCGAAGCGTTCCCTCGCCTCCGCGGCGTCGCCGGTCTCGAGGAGCAGCCAGGCCTCGGCGACGCGCATCCCCTCGCCCCAGGGCGACGCCAGCCAGGGGTCCTCGCGATTGTCGTCGATGATGCGCCGAGCGCCGCGCACGTCCCCCTCGAGGAGGGCGATGACGGCGAGGGCTCCGCGGACGCGCATGCGCCGTGCCGGAGGCGCCGCGCGCTCGGCCTGTCCCAGCCCCACGGTCGCCTCGCGGAGCTTGCCCATCGCGAACGCCGTCATCCCGATCTGGTACCAGCCCTCGTGCACCGGCTCGCCGGCGAGGTCATGACGGCGCCGCAGGGCGTCGGAGAGGAGTGTCGCCGCTTCCGTGGCCAGCGCGAAGCGACCCGCGGCGCGGAGCAGGCTCACGCGCAGGATGAGCGCATCGAGGTCGGCCGCGGCGGCGCTCTTGGCATCCGTGAGTCGGCCGAGGGCGGTGACCGCTTGCGCCGGGGTCTCGGGCGACGACGCCGTCTCGGCGTCGAGAGCGAGCAGGGTGCCGACGACCTTCGGGTCCGCGGGCCCGCTCGCCCGGAGTGCGGAGACGAGACGGGTGAAGGCGTCGTGATCGCGTGCCCAGATCTCGGGTCCCGATGATCGGAGGACTCCCGCGAGGGTGTTCCACTGGCCGGCGTCGGCCGCGAGCTGAGCGGCCAGGAGTGGCTCTCCTCCCTCGACGAGGTGATCGAGGAGCCGGAGTCGTGCGGCGGACACGAGTTGGGGGCTGCGGGCGGCGATGACCCCCGCCCACTGCTCGCGGATCGGTTCGGCGAGGGTGACGCGCGTGGAACCCGGCCAGACCAGGCCCGCCGCTTGCATGCGACTCAGGAGATCGTGCGAGAGGACGGTGGTGGTGTCCACCCCGATCGCTTCGGCCAAAGGGGCGGTGATGTAGGGCGCGACGGCGAGGAGGCGCATCTCATCGGTGATGGGCAGGGCGAGGCGCTGTTCCATGTCGCTGGTCAGGGCGGCGACCGCGTAACGCGCCGCACCGACCGCGTCGTCCTGCGTCCGCAGCGACGTCCCTTCCAGGCGCAGACGAGTGCCCGCCAGCTGCACGAGGGCGGGCCAGCCGTAGGTGAGCTCGGTCAGCACGTCGACGGCTGGGTCCGTCCATGGCACACCGTTCAGGGAGAGGACCGTGGTCAACTCGTCGCGGGTCATGCGCAGGTCGTCCGCGGCGATCACCTGCACGTCGAACTCCAGGGCCACGAGCGGGCTCTCCAGCCCCGTCGACACGCGAGTGGCCACGATGAGGCGAAGTGTGGGATCGCTGCGCAGCATGCCGAGGAGGTCCTCGGTCGTCACCCCGGCTTCGTCGACGAAGTTGTCGATCAGGAGCACGTGGACCGGCGGCCCCTCGGCGAAGGCCTCGAGGACGCGCGGGACGGGGATCGCCGGCACCTGGGCGGCATCGATGAGCTGCACGCCGCGCTCCGGATCGTCCTCGAGCGACGCGGCGAACTGACGCAGCAAAGAGGTCTTCCCCACCCCGGCCGGACCACGGACCAGCACCACGTCGCCGCTCAGCGCGTCGTGCAGACGAGCGAGCGTGCCGTCGCGGGGCGCCCAGAAACGGCTCGTGCGACGGGTGGAGCGCGCGTTCGTGGGCAGGCTATCCACATCGATCAGCATCGGTACCTCCTGTTCAGGAACCGAACGCCTCCGGTCGGACGCGTTCGTGCGCGCAGCGGGTCGCCGACCGCGCAGGAATGATCCTGGGGGTGAGGGGGAGGACGAGACGGATCGAGGGCGGCTCTTTCATCCTCCTCGTCATCCCCTCATCACCCCATCCGCGTCACCCCTTCCGACGGCAGCAGAGCGGCCCGATCGATTCCTCGCCCGGTCGCGGCGGGGGAGGGACTGGTCCCGCCGTCGCGTCGCGCATGCCTATGCTGCGGGCGGTCCGACGGGTCTGTCCGGCGGGCGCGGAAAGGCGGACACGAGTGGACATGCAGCGAGTGGTGCGCATCCTGCGCGCGTACTGGAAGGCGATCGTCGCCCTGACGATCGCAGGCGGCCTGGTGGGACTGGCGTGGAGCGCCGTGCAACCCCGGGTGTACACCGCGGACGCCAGCGGCTACGTCGCCGCCGTCGCCTCCGACGGATCGACGGGTGCCGCGCTCGCCGGCGATCAGCTGGCGCTGTCGAAAGTGAAGTCCTTCATCGACATGGGGTATTGGCGCAGCGTCGCGGAGACGGCGAAATCCGAGCTCGGGTTGACCGACAGTCCGGAGGCGTTGGTGCAACGCGTTCGCGTCTCCAACCCCGTCGACACGGTGAACGTGCGCGTCGATGCCACCGGCCCGACGCCGGAGTCGGCCCGCGACCTCGCCGAGGCCTGGATCCGGGGGATGACGACGCAGGTCGACCAGCTGCAGACGGGGAAGGGCGGCGAGAGCGCCGTGCGGTTGATCGCGGGCGACTCCGCGCGGTTGCCGACCTCGCCCTCCTCTCCGAACGTGAAGCTCGACATCGGGATCGGCGCCCTCGTCGGGGCGCTCGCGGGAGTCGTGTTCGCCCTCGTGCGCCGGGCCTTCGACCGCCGCGTACGCACAGCCTCGGACATCACCGACACCATCGCGGCATCCGTGGTCGGCATCCTGCCCGTCGACAAGGAGCTGGCGTCGGGGCGCGCGGTCTTCTCCTTCGACGACATCCGCGACGGCCGAGGGTCGTTCGCGCACAAAGAGGCGATGCGCGAGCTGCGCACCAACCTGCAGTATGTCGACGTCGACAGGCCCGCGCGCGTGATGGTGATCACGAGCCCGCTCCCCGGTGACGGCAAGTCGACGACGGCGGCGAATCTGGCCGTCAGCATCGCCGCGACCGGGCAGGCCGTCATCCTCGTCGACGCAGACCTGCGTCGCCCGGTCCTGGGTGGGATGTTCGGCTTCTCCGACGACGTGGGGCTGTCCGACGTGCTCGCCGGGCGCGCCCAGATCGAGCAGGTCGCCCACCAGGTGGACGAGAACGGTCGACTCTTCGTCGTCGCTGCCGGGCGCACCCCGCCCAATCCGAGCGAAATGGTCGGATCGCAGCGGATGCAGGCGCTGGCGCGCAAGCTCGCCGAGGACCTCGTGGTCATCGTCGACTCCCCGCCCACGCTCGCGGTGGCCGACGCCGCCGTCATCGCGAGCTGGGCCGACGGTGCAGTCCTCGTGGTGACCGCGGGACGGACGACCGACGACATGCTCTCCCGGGCCGCCGAGAACATCGGCAAGACGCGAGGACATCTCCTCGGGGTCGTCTTGAACCGGGCTCCCCTCCGTGGCGTCGATTCGTCGTACTACGGGGGCCGGTACGGCGGGTACTACGGATACGGGGCGCCGCGCGGCGCGGTGAAGGCGTCCTGGTGGCGATTCGGTCGGAGAGGCCGGGTCGCGGAGGTCGTGGACGGAGATGAGACCACCGGCCCTCGTCGGCGGACATCGGAGCTGCCCCCGGAGAACGTCAGCGGGCTGCGAACCCTCTCGCAGCGCAGGACCTCCGTCTTGGTCGAGGGTGACTCGTCGAGTGAAAACGAGACCCCCGTGACTCCCGTCTCGTCCGCGACGGGGCGTCGACGCCGCCGGACGAACTGAGCACGCGAATCGAAGACGAGAAGAGGCGCCGGCCAGATGGTCGGCGCCTCTTCTCGTCGGTCGAGGTCAGTGAGCGGTGTCGCCTGGCACCAGGACCGCCTTGAACGTCCGCGCGAGGATGGTGAGGTCTCCCACCAGTGACCAGTTCTCGACGTAGAAGAGGTCGAGCCGGATCGCATCGTCCCAGGCGAGTGCGGACCGACCGCTGACCTGCCAGAGGCCGCTCATGCCGGGGCGCACCATGAGGCGGCGGTGGGCGTCGTCGTCGTAGAACTCCACCTCGGCGTCGCGCTGCGGGCGGGGGCCCACCAAGCTCATCTGGCCTGCGAGCACGTTCAGCAGCTGGGGCAACTCGTCGAGGGAGTATTTGCGGAGCCAGCGACCGATCGGCGTGATGCGGGGATCGTCGACCACCTTGAACAACGGGGTCCCCTCCCGCCCCTGCTCGGCCAGGAGGGCCTGCAGCGTGGCATCGGCGCCGTCGATCATCGACCGGAACTTCATCATGCCGAAGTGCGTCCCGCCCTGACCGACGCGCTCCTGACGGTAGAAGACCGGACCGGGGCCGGATGCACGGACGAGGAGCGCGAGCACGAGGAACACGGGCGACAGTGCGAGCAGGAGCGTCGCGGCGCCGACGATGTCGAAGGCACGCTTGAGGAGGCGCTGCGTCGCCGAGAACTGCGGCGTCTCGATGTGCACGAGGGGGAGCCCGGCGACGGGGCGCGTGTGAAGGCGGGGTCCCGCGACGTCGGTGAGGTTGACGGCCACGATGAGATGCTGCTGGCCCGGGTCGAGGCTCCACCCGATCCGTCGGATGTCGCGCGCCTCGAGCTGAGCGCCCCCCGAGATCAGCACGCTGTCGGCCCGCAGGTCGGTCAGGAGCCGCCGCAGAGACGCCGCCTGCGCGTCGTCCCACGCGGTGGCTGCATCGCCCGCGAGCTCGTGGATGCCGACGACCTGCAGTCCGGCGGCGGGCTGTCGCGCGAGTTCCGCTGCGACGCGGGCGTTCTCGTCTGCGGCGCCCACCAGGATCACGCGGGCGTTCATCACGCCGTGACGGCGGCGGTTCCGCAGCCAGAGGCGGCACACCGCCCGCCCCGTCAGCAGGGCGGTCGTCCCGATGGGGAGGCTCAGGAGGAAGTACCCGCGGGAGACGTCGGCCCCTGCCAGGTAGGCGACGATCGCCAGTGCGCCGAACAACTGGAACGATGCCGCGAGCGTCACGCGGTACTCGGTCACCCCGTAGCCGATCACCCGGGGATGGCGCGTCCCCCAGGCGGTCAGGGCCGCGAGCCACGCGACGGAGAGGACGAGCGAGAGAGTGGTGTAGTCCAGCGGAGAGGACGCGACGTCCACCGAGTGCGGGCCCAACCAGAAGAGCTGCGACCCGAAGACGGCGACCGCGACCACGATGGTGTCGATCGCGAGGACGAGTCGCGCGTACCGGCGTTGCCAGGGAATGCGTCGCTCGGCCGTGAGAGGGGTGACGTCATCTGAGGTGGGGGGTGAGTCGACAATTGAGACGGAAGGGTTCATCTGTGCTCCGCGGACCGCGCCCCGAGGTCGTGAGGAAACCGCCGCCCGGGTGTGGATACGACGGTGGGCGCGGGAAATGTCCCACCCGTGCGCGCGCGCGATGGTCGGCCGCAGAGGAGCAGTGCGCGGGTGAGGCGCGCAGCCACGTCTCCGGGTGCGGGCGGACGCGGTACGAGGAGGTGGGGGGCGACCGGTGGATCGCCGCGACCCGCACGCGGATCGCTCCCCTCATCACCCCAAGGGCCCTCCCGCTCACCATGTCCTCCTGGCGCTGACGGAGTTGCAATCCGCACCAGGGCAGCATGTTCACATGTTCATGTGAGAGTTGGTCGCCGATCAAGCTGGAAGCATGAGCGAAGCGCCTGACCCCTGGACCGAGTTCGCGCGAGAGCTCGGAGTGCGCCTTCTCCGCGCGCGGGCCGGGAAGCACCTGTCGCAGGAGCAGGTGGCGCACGCGGCCGGACTCGCGACCTTCACCTACCGGAAGCTCGAGAAGGGCGAGTCCAACCCGGGAACGGCGGCGAATCCCCGGCTGCGCACCCTGGTGCTGCTGTCGGAGGTCCTCGACGTTCCTCTCCGCGACCTCGTCCCGACGCCGCCGGAAGGCCTCGCGCCCGGGCGCTGACGGCAGTGTCGGAGGTTCGCGGCAGACTGGTGTCGTGCCCACCCCCGTTCGGTCCGCCCTCCCGGGCGGTCCTCTGAGAGAGGTGTGCGCCATGAACCGACAAGACGCTTTCGACTCCGACCCCCGTCCCTGTGCTTTCGACTGGTGCGCGACGGAGCACGGTCGTACCGTGCATCCCGACGACGAAGACCACCGCAGCGGCGGCGTCGCGGTCACTCTCCGCACGCGAGCCGTGACGGGTCGCGGTCTCGGTCACCTCGAGGAATGGGAGATCGGCCTCATCCGCCGATCCGCCGACGCCGAGACATGGCTCGTCGTCGAGGCGCCCCGCGGGGTGTCGATCGCCCTGTCCAGGGAGGCGACGAGGGCACTCGTAGACGCCGTCCGTGCCGACCGTCATCTCCGGGACTTCGTCGACGGACGTCCGTCAGGCGCCTGAGAGCACGCGGCGGGCCTTCCGTCGATCGTGGATCCACGTCCACACTGCGGCGCCGACGTAGAGCACGCATAGGGGCAGAGCCACGAGCACCATGCTCATGACGTCCGAGGCGGGGGTCACCACGGCCGAGAAGACGATGATCGCCACCAAGGCGACCCGCCATCCTCGGATGATCGCCCGGGCGCTCAGCACCCCCACGGCGTTCAGGGCCACAAGGGCCAGCGGCGAGACGAAGGAGATCCCGATGCCCACGACCAGCTTGAGAAGGAAGTCGAAGTACTGACCCGCGGTCAGCATGGTGGTCGACGCTGCCGGAGCGAATCCGGCGAGCACGTTCACGACCTGGGGGACGATCATCCATCCGAAGACGACCCCTCCGAGGAAGAGGGGGACGGCGGCGCAGACGAAGCCGACGCCGATCCGCCGCTCGCGCGACGTGAGTCCGGGTACGAGGAACGCCCACACCTGCCAGATCCAGACCGGGGCGGCGAAGACGATGCCCAGCGTCAGGGCGATCTTGAAACGGAGGTCGAAGGCTTCGCCGAGTCGGGTGAAGTTCAGAGTGGCGACCGAGGGACCGTGCACGTGCGACAGCGGCTCGGCTGCCGCACCGATCACGATGTCCGAGAGGAGGAACCCGGCCACGCCCCCGATCAGGATGGCGCCGGCCGCGATCATGAGTCGGCGTCGGAGCTCCGAAAGATGGGAGAGGAGGGGCATCGCCCCTCCTCTCCCATCCGACCGGATCCGTTCGCTCCGACGGCGCTCGCGCGCGTCGCGGCTCACGCCGACGGCGATGTGCGTCCGCTGTCGGCGGCGCGATCGGCCACGGCAGGCGAGGCGGCTGTTGCGGCATCATCGGCGGCCTCGTCGGGCGCCGCGCTCTCCGATCGGAGAATGCGAACGGACTCGCCGACGCTCTTCGCCAGACCCGGCAGCTTCGACGCCCCGAACAGCAGCAGGACGACGGCGAGGATCAGGAGGAGATGCCAGCCGGAGAATGCGTTGCCGAAGATGCCCATGAGGTGACCTTTCGAGGAGGACCGTCCTTTCATGCTCGGGTCCACGCTCTTCCACTCCTCCTGAGGCGTTCGACATTCGCCCGGACCCCGGCATGACTTCACCAGCTTCACCGTCGCAGTCGAGAGGGAGGGACGGCGAGGCGGCATCCCGCAGCACGGCTTTACTGGGTTCACCCCGCGCCGTCCTTCGCCGGGGGGCGACCGTGCCACGAGGAGACGAGGTGACCGTGAGCGCTGACCGCGTCGTGATCGTCTGCACGGCGAACGTGATCCGTTCGGCCTTCGTCGCAGCTCTGCTGTCTTCGCGGTCGCCCGAGGGGCACAAGGCTCACCTGACGTTCCAGAGCGCCGGAACGCTCGCCCGGCCCTCCACCCCGGCCGACGAGAAGGTCGTCACTCTCGGGCGCACGTACGGGCTGAGCCTGGAGGGGCATCGCGCACGGCGGCTGGACGAGGGATTCCTCCGCACGGGGGACACCGTTCTGTGTGCGGAGCGCGCGCACCGTCGCGTCGTCCTCGACCTGCGTCCCGATCTCATCTCGTCGGTGTTCACCATCCGCGAGTTCTCGCGTCTGGTGGAGACGATCCCCGGTCGAGCTCCGAGCTGGGCGGCGCTGGTTCAGGCGGCGTCGCGCTCACGGCTCAGTCGTCCTCCGCGGGATCCCGAGGAGGACGACATGCTCGACCCCGTGGGGGGTGCCGACGCCGCGTGGCTCGCCTTCGAGCGGCAGGCGACGCAGGCGGTCTCGTCGATCCTCGCGGCCCTGACGGCCCTACCGACACCGTCCGACGCACGGCCATCCGTGGCGCGACCCCTCAGTCGGCGGGAGTATCGCCACGCGCGGGAGAACGCCCTGCGGGTCGCCGGATCGAGCGAACGGAGCTGAGGTGTTCGACCTCGGAATAGACAAGATGATCGTCGTCGCCGTCCTGGTCGGTGTGATCATGGGACCCGAGCGGTTGCGCGAGCTCCGGCGGGCGCTTCCGCGCCACATCGGCCGCCTCCACGCGCTGTATCAGCAGGGTCGTGCGCAGGTCGTCGACGAGCTCGACGAGCTCGCACCGGACTGGCGGGAATACGACCCCCGGCCGTTGCATCCCCGTCGCATCCTCAAGGACATCGCGTCGGGGGCGACCGAGTCAGCGATATTGCCCGCAGAGTCGGGCGAGCATCCGGGTGGGGCCACGGGTGAAGCCCAGTGGGGATCCGGCGAAAGTGGGGATGCCGCTCGGTCAGCGCCCGCGAGCGAGACCGCGCAGAAGAACGATACGAGCGGGGAGGGGCGCCGAGTGGGCGACGATGCGCCCTCCGCGGATGACGATCGGCTCCCGCGCGCCCGCGCGTAGCCCATCCCTCGCGTGCAGGGTGGGGGAACGCCCGGCATCCGGCCGCACGGCTCCACGCTCAGGCGCGGGCGGGCGTCAGGGGGCCGGTTCCCCGCTCACGACGGCACCGTTTCCGACAGACGCGGCGTTGCGGACAGTGAGCCCTTCGCCCTCTCCGAATCCGCACGGGCGATGACCCGTCCGAGTCCGATCCCCGTGGCGAGAGCAGTGATCGCCCAGGTGGCTGCGGCGATGACGACGACGGCGAGAGCGATCATGGGACTTCTCCTTCGGAGCCCGTCCACCGGTCGGTGGTGCGCTCACCGTACTGCCGCGGCGCGGGCGGCATCGCGCACGACGCGCCGACGCCTCACCGCGGTCGGGTGAACGTCCTCCGCACGATGCGAAGGAGGCCCAGGAACCCGAACAGACCGATCACCGCGCCGAGGACGGCGAACAGGGTCACCGACCCGCCGAGCACCGGACCGCCTCCCGCGATGACGAGGACGACCGCGATCACGACGGCGGCGATCGACACGAGCGTCGACGCGACCTCGGCCGTCACTCGTCCGAGGATCCCGCTGACGTCGTTCCCGTCGTCGCTGCGGAGGGTGACGCCGATCGACCCCTTCTCGACACCCGACAGCAGGGCGTCGAGACGCTGCGGCATCCGTTCCAGGCGCGCCAGCGAGATGACGGCTTGCGCTTGCAGATCGGTGGCCATGCGCTTGAGCGAGAGGGTCCGACGCAGCAGCGTCGGCATGAGGGGGAGAGCACGACCGACCATGTCGAAGTCGTCGACCAGGACGCGCAGACACCCCTCGAGGGTGGCGAAGCTGCGGAAGGCCGAGGCGAGCTCGCCGGGGAGGGCGATGCGGTGCTGACGGATCACGTCGACCATGCGGGTGAAGATCGACCCCTGGCCGTCGGTGCGGAGGTGCTCGGTCGTGAGGACGACGCCGACGTCGTGACGGAACGCGTCCATGTCCAGGCCGTCCGGGGGATCGACGATCAGCAGGAGCGCGTCGGTGGCGGCGACGTCGTTCTCGCTCAATGCGGCGAGGAGGAAAGCGGTCATGTGCTGCCGGCGGCTGCGTTCGATGATCCCGACGGCGCCGAAGTCGATGAGCCCGAGAGTCCCGTCGTCTTTGAGGAGGACGTTGCCGGGGTGCAGGTCGGCGTGGAAGACGCCGTACACCAGGATCTGTTCGATGACCGTCGACATCAGCGTCTGAGCGAGACGATCACGATCCTCGGCGGAGAAGGACGCGAGGCGATCGACGCTGTCGCTCAGCGCCGCGCCGTCGACGAGGTCCATCGTGAGCACGCGTTGTCCCGAAGCCGCCTCGAAGACCCGGGGAGCCGTCACGACGCCGCGGCGGGAGGGCTCCGCGCGGTCGATGAGGTCGAGGGTGGAGAGGATCATCCGGGTGTTCCGGGCCTCGATCCGGTAGTCGAGTTCTTCCACCAGTGTGCTCGTGAACCCCCGCGCGACGGACTCGATCCGCAGATCGCGGCCGACGCGGGTGCGCATCTCGGCCCGGTGCGCGAGACGGCCGATGATGTCGGCATCCGCTTCGACCTGGGCGCGGGCGGCGGGGCGTTGCACCTTCACGACGACAGGGGTGCCGTCGCGCAGGACGGCGCGGTGGACCTGCGCCACTGAGGCCGCGGCGAGGGGCACCGGATCGACCTGCGCGTAGACCTCGTCGATGGCCGCGCCCAGGTCGGCCTCGATGACCCCGCGGACGGTGTCCCACGCGAGCGTGGTGGCGTTCGTCTGGAGGGACGACAGGGCGGAGAGGTACGGCTCGGGGATGAGATCGCGGCGGGTGGAGAGGACCTGGCCCAGCTTGACGAAGCTCACTCCCGCGTCGTTGATGGTCGCGACGATGGCGTTCGCGCGCTCTTCCGAGGTGCTGAGCTGCTCCTCGACGCGCGAGCGACCGCCGTGGAACAGCCATCCCACGCCGTGCCGGGAGGCGATCGTCAGGATCTCGAGGTAGCGACGGGTGCGCTTGCGCTGACGCAAGGCGGCGCGCACGAGGTCGATGGGATTGGGGAGAGGGCGCGTCGGGAAGATCGCCTCGCTCGCGACGAGCGCGGCGACACCGAGGGCGAACACCCACGCGAGTGACAGGGCGATGAGCCCGATCCACAGCCAGACATCGTTCGCCGGAACGGGGGCGGCCGTGTCGGTGAGACCGGTCTGCCGGAGCGTCCACTGGGCCGAGGGCACACCGAGGAAGAAGACGAGCAGGCCGACCACGATGCTGCGCGGCCATCCGACGGCGGTCCCGAGGATGCGCCGAGCGACGAAGCCGACCAGCACCGCCGAGACGACGGCGGAGATCGAGATCAGGATGGTGGCCCCCACGGGCTCAGCGTAGCCGCCCGGTCAGACGATCAGGGGGAGCGCGCACTCGCCGCATCGCCACCACGCGCGCTCGTCGCCCGAGGAGTGCGGCTCCATCGTGCTCGCGCAGGCCGGGCACTTCGGGGGGAAGCCGTCCAGGAGGTCGTCGTCGCCGTGGTGGTCACCGTCTCGCCGCACATCGGAAGGTGATGGGTTCATGGTTCCTCCTCGCGGCAGCATTCTTGCATGCGCATGCCGCGGTGTGGGGCGTCATCCACAGGCGTGCGTCAGCCCTGCCCGCCGAACCGTTGCACGAGCTGTTCGACGACGCTGCCCAGGTCGCCCGCGCGCTCGACGGAGCCCACGATCACGGCGATGAGCGGGAACGCCGTCACGACGGCGGCCACGACCACCGCCGTCGCGGAGAACGCCCACGCCGCGGGTGCCCGGCGGCGGGTCGCGGAGGCCGCGAGCAGCGCGATCGTCACGAGGAGCCCGACGAGCGTGACCAGCGAGACGCTCACCGCGGGAAACGGCACCAGTCCGGCGGTGCTCGCCGTCGCGCCCGCGAGGAACCCCACGAGGGGGAAGAAGCCGAGCAGCGCGATGACGGCGACGACTCCCGCGCCGGTCAGAGCGGCAGCGGTGCTGCGGCGCGAGCGGATCAGCGTCCGACTCGAGGCGGTGCGGCCCATGGTGGGGTGTTCCCTTCTCTCTCGGTGGCGTCGCGTCAGGAGCGCAGGTCGTGCAAGGTGCGGCGGGCGCGCTTGCGGGCGGCGTGGGCGGCCTTCTTCGCCGCCTTGTGCCGACGGCGGCGCGCCTTGGGGTCGTCCCACAGCCGCACGATCTGGTGCCCGACGGACTCCCGCTTCTTGACCTGCACGCGCGGGGTGCGGGTTCCCACGACATAGGCGACGAGCGCGACGGCGCCGATCAGGATGATCTTGTTGCGCATGGCATCCTCCTTCTGCATGGGGTCCGGCGGTGATCCCTTCCGGACCGTCACTACGCAGACGCGTCGCGGGGCGTATTCGTCACGCCCGAGGAGGAAAATGCGAGGTCGCTCGCGCGGCGGTCAGTCGCGATCCTTGCCACGGGTCAGCCGGATGCGGCGTCCCTCGGCGACGTCCTTCTCCTTCTTCTCGCGAGCCTTCTCGATCTTCGCCGTGCCCCGTGGGGGCAGCTGCACCCGGCGCTCCGCCGGAATTCCGGCCTGCAGTTCACGTCCGCGTTCGAGCTCGGCATCCAGCTCCGCACCGAAGAGGATGGCGATGTTGGCGATCCAGAGCCAGAGGAGGAACACGATCACGCCGGCGAGCGAGCCGTAGGTGCGGTCGTAGGAGGAGAAGTTGGTCACGTAGAGGCCGAAGCCGACCGTCGCCACCCCGAGGACCACGATCGCGACGATCGCACCCACGCTGATCCAGCGGAAGCGCGGCTGCTTCACGTTCGGTGCGCCGTAGTAGAGCACGGCGAGGATGACGACCACGACGGCCAGGAGGACCGGCCACTTGACGATGTTCCACGTCGTCACGATGGCGCCGCCGAGCCCGAGAGCGGATCCGACGGCCTCGGCGACGGGCCCCGACACGACCAGGAGCAGCACGGAGAACGCCACCAGCACCACCGTCACGACGGTCAGCAGGAGCTGGGCGGGAAGCAGGGCGAGGAAGGGGCGCCCCTCGTCGATCTCGTAGATGCGGTTCATCCCTCGGCTGAACGCGCGGACGTAGCCGGATGCCGACCAGATCGCCAGGACCAGACCGGAGACCAGCGCGAAGCCCGCCGCGGGCGAGGCGGCGAGGTCGCGGATGGGTTGGGACAGGAGGTCCGTGGTGCCGCCGGGTGCCACCTGGGCCAGGATGTCCAGAACCGTGTCGGCGGCGGCGTCGCTCTGCCCCACCACGCCGAGGAGGGAGAAGACCGCGATCAGCCCGGGGAAGAGGGCGAGGACGCCGTAATAGACGAGGCTGGCCGCGATGTCGGTGCACTGATCGGCGCCGAACTCGCGGACGCTCGTGCGCAGGACGTACTTCCAGGAACGGGGGTGCAGATCGGTGGGGGAGTCGGGCTTCGCGGTGGGCGATGACATGAGCGGGGGCCTTTCGCACGGAGGGGTCCCCCCGGTCTAGGTCGTGAGCGCCCGCTGCGTCGCGACCGTTGACGTCGCTCCCCTCCTCGTGCGACGAACGCCCCGGCCGATGGCCGGGGCGTCCGTGAGTGCGGCATCTGCGGTCAGGGGCGACCCATGCCGAAGTACGTCCAGCCCGCGGCACGCCATGCGACGGGGTCGAGGCAGTTGCGTCCGTCCACGACGACGCGCCCCCGGGCCAGCGAAGCGGCGTGCTCGGGGGACAGCTCGCGACGGTACTCGTCCCATTCGGTCACGACGATCACGGCATCGGCGTCGCGGAGGGTCTCGTCGAGGTCGGCTTCGTACGTGAGCTGGGGGTGGATGCGCCGGGCGTTCTCGATCGCAGCCGGGTCGGTGAGCGTGACCCGCGCACCGAGGCCGTGCAGGCGCACGGCGACGTCGAGCGCGGGGGAGTCGCGGATGTCGTCGCTGTGGGGCTTGAAGGCAGCGCCGAGGACGGCGACCTTCTTCTCGAAGACGCTGCCGCCGAGGGCGTCGGTGGTCAGTTCGACGGCGCGGTCGCGGCGGCGGAGGTTGATCGCGTCGATCTCGCGGAGGAAGGCGACGGACTCGCCGCGGCCCAGCTCCTCGGCGCGGGCGGAGAAGGCGCGGATGTCCTTCGGGAGGCATCCGCCGCCGAAGCCGATGCCGGCGCCGAGGAAGCGGCGGCCGATGCGGGCGTCGTGACCGATGGCGTCGGCCAGGGTGGTGACGTCGGCTCCGGTGACCTCGGCGATCTCGGCGATGGCGTTGATGAAGCTGATCTTCGTCGCGAGGAACGCGTTCGCCGAGACCTTCACCAGCTCCGCGGTCGCGTAGTCGGTGACGATGAAGGGGGTGCCCTTCGCGATCGACGGGTGGTAGACCTCGCGCAGGACCTCGGCGGTGCGCTCGCCGTCGGCGGTGGGCTTGCCGTCTTCGGACGGGACGCCGGCGACGAGGCGGTCGGGGTCGACGGTGTCCTGGACGGCCCAGCCCTCGCGCAGGAACTCCGGGTTCCAGACGAGCACGGCGCCGCGCTCGGCCACGCGCGGGGCGAGGCGGGCCGCCGTCCCCACCGGCACGGTGGACTTGCCGGCGACGATGTCGCCCTCACTGAGGAAGGGGAGCAGCCCGTCGACAGCGGCATCCACGTACGTGAGGTCGGCGGCGTGGCCGCCGGCCTGCTGGGGCGTCCCGACGCCGATGAAGTGCACCTTCGCGCCCTGCGCGGCCGACATGTCGGTGGTGAACGACAGGCGGCCCGACGCGGTGCCCTCGGTGAGGATCTCCTGCAGACCGGGCTCGAAGAACGGCGCCTCTCCCTTCGACAGCGACGCGATCTTGCGCTCGTCGACGTCGATGCCGACCACCTCGTGCCCGATCGACGCCATCGCGGCCGCGTGCACGGCTCCCAGGTACCCGCAACCCACCACAGACAAACGCACGATCAGAGCCTTTCAGATTCACATCGACGCGACACGGACACGCCGGGTCGCGGACCCGCGAGGGAGCGCAGGATTCTCACGCGGCCGTCTCGCCCGGCGCCAAGGCGGCGCGGGCGGTCTTGCCGAGGATGACGAAGTCGCCGAGGAGCGTCCAGTTCTCGACGTACGAGAGGTCGAGGCGGACCGATTCCTCCCACGAGAGCGAGGAGCGCCCGCTGACCTGCCAGAGGCCGGTGATCCCGGGCTTGGCGAGGAAGCGGCGGTGCACGTGATCGGCGTAGACGGCCACCTCGGAGGGCAGCGGCGGGCGGGGGCCGACGAGCGACATCGACCCTCCGATCACGTTGAACAACTGGGGCAGCTCGTCGAGGCTGAACTTCCGCATGATGCGCCCGATGGGGGTCACACGCGGGTCGTTCTTCATCTTGAACAGCACTTCGTTGCCCGAGTCGCGCTCCTGCGCGGCGAGTTGTTCGAGCAGGTCTTCGGCGTTGACGACCATCGAGCGGAATTTGATCATCGTGAATTCACGTCCGCGGAACCCGATGCGGGTTTGGCGGAAGAACACGGGACCGTCGCTGGAGAGACGGACGGCGATGATGAGGAAGATGAGCAGAGGGCTCAGCAGGACGACGCCGACGGACGCTGCCAGGAGATCGACGCTGCGCTTGAGGAAGCTCTGCCCGCGGGAGAACTTCGGCGTCTCCACGTGGATGAGGGGGAGTCCCGCCACGGGGCGCGTGTGCAGTCGGGGACCGGCGATGTCGATGATGCTCGGAGCCAGGACGAGGTGCTGACGGCCGGCCTCGAGGCTCCACGAGATCTGCTTGACCTTGTCAGCGGGCAGGTCGTCGGCGCTCGTGATCGCGACGGTGTCCGCGCCCGTCACCTGCAGGGCGCGGGTGACGTCTCCGACGTGCCCCATGACGGGGATCGCCGTGCCGGGGATGACGTCCGCGATCTTGCCGTTGGGGACGCATGCGCCCACGACGCGATAGCCCGCGCTCGGCGAGCGACCGAACTCGCGCGCCAACTGCGTGACGGAGGGCAGCGACCCGACGAGCAGCACGTTCGCGGAGTAGAGACCGCGTGAGCGCTGCGCCACCAGCCACTGTCGCCACATCCAACGCGTGAAGATCAGGACCAGGATGCCGAGGGGCAGGCTGATGAGCAGGTAGCCGCGAGCGACGTCGATCTGCGTCAGGAACGCGATGATCGCGACCGTCCCGAACAGGCGGAAGCTGGCGTCGGCGATGCGGACGTACTCCTGAGATCCCGTGCCGATGACCCGGTCGCTGCGGGAGTCGACGAACGACAGCGCCCACATCCAGGTGACGATGAGGATCGCCGAGAAGAGCCAGTACGACAGATCGCTGATCCGGCTGTCGCGACCGGCGGCGACCTGGGCGTTCCCGAGTCCGAACCAGAGCAGCTGCGTGCCGTAGACGACCCAGACCAGGGAGAACAGGTCGGTGAGCGCGAGGTTGAGTCGGTAGCGCCGTCGCCACGGATCGCGGCGGTACATCGGAGTCGGCGCCGCGGCCTCCCGCGGCACCCGCGCGTCGAGCGGTTCCGCGTCGGGAGAGACAGCGCTCACCTGCAGGTCGGACGTCACGATGTGCAGCTCCTCCCCCCACCGGCGAGCTTGTCGGCTTACCCCGTGAACGATAACAGGCGAAAGTCACCCGGCGAGTCACCCTGCCTTAGTTGTCATGAGTCTGAAACACCCCAGTACTCACCCCATAACTCGCCTGTCGTGTGAGGTTGGTTCGCCAGATCACGCGGTTCACGTCAGCGCAGGACGGGGCACGGGTGGCCCTGTCAGAGACGCGTCCCCTACACTCGGGCAGCGGATCGGCCGACACCGGCCGCCTGCGAGATCACCCCCGCGACGCGGGATGGATGCCACACCCGCCGTCCGGAGGAACACGATGACCCGCGTCCCCCCGCCCCTCACCGGCGCGCGACGCGAGGGGTCGGCGGGCCTCATCGCCGCGATCGCGATCGCCGCCGTGCTCTTCGTCGCCGTGGCGGCGATCTTCGCCTTCGCACTTCTGCGGCCCGCCGGGGATCCGGTTGCGATCGACACCACCGCCTCGCCGACCGCGGCGTCGCCTTCTCCGTCGGCGTCAGCGCCCGAGTCCCCGGCCCCGGCTCCCGTGCCGACCCCGACCCCGACACCGACCCCGACGCCGGATCCGCCCACGTCTCCGGCCGCACAGGTCTGCGACGGGGCGCCCACGCTCCTCACCGTCTGGGCCCATCCCGACGACGACATCATCTTCGCCAACCCCACGATCTCCGACGCCATCGCCGCGGGTCAGTGCGTCCGGACGGTCTTCCTCACGGCGGGCGACGCCGGCAAGGGCATGGAGTACGTCCAGGCCCGGGAGCTCGGCATCCTGCGCGCCTACAACGCCATGCGCGGGCAGGAGGGGCTCTGGCACGCCGACGACATCACCCTCGACACCGGCCTGCACATCCGCCGTCTCAGCCCGGACGGCGATCCCCGCATCTCGGTCGCCTACGTACGGCTGCCGGACGGCAACATCACGGACGGCGGCTTCGCGGCGACGGGCTTCGCCACCCTGAGCAAGCTGATCGACGGCTCGATCGGCTCGCTGGCCCCGGTGGACGGGGGCCCGGCGATCACCCGCGACCAACTCGTCGCATCGCTGCGCGAGCTCGGCGACGCCGTGCGGCCGAGTGCGACGCTCACGCACATTCCGCGCGGGAGCGCCTTCGCCCCCGGCGACCACCCGGATCACTCGGTGGTCGGCACCCTCGTCCGTGAAGCGCTCTCGTCGGACGCGGCGGTGGCGCCCGGCATCCGGTACTTCGTCGGCTACCCGTCCGAGAACCTGCCGCGCAACCTCGACGGCGCCGTGCTGGACCGCAAGGTGGACACCTACCGGATCTACACGCAGCAGGACAAGGTGATCCGCTGCGCCGACCGGGCCAACTGCCTCAAGACCCGCAAGTTCGGTGAGTGGTTGCAGCGCTCGTATCCGAAGACCGAGGCGGAACTGCAGCTCGGCTGATCACGCCTCGGAACCGAGGGCGTCCTCGACGGCCGCGCGGGCGTCGCGCTCCGCGATGATGTCGACGAAATCCTTCACGGGGGCGTCGGCGTATTTGTCGACGGCGGCCACCGCCTCGTCGTGCACGACCTCCGGCGAGGCGTCGGGGAAGCGCACCTTCACACGCTCCTCGACGTCCGCGATCGTCTCGTCCTTGTCGAAGCCCTCACTGCGTTTCGTCATCGCCCGGCCTCAGTGCTGGTAGGTGCCGTGCAGGATGGCCCGGCCGAGCGTCTTGAAGGCAAGGTTGAACGACACGACGGCGGGGCTCGCGTCCGCGTCGACGCCGAGCGTCTCCTCGCCGACGGCGTGGACGACGAAGAAGTACCGGTGGAGCTGATCGCCCTGCGGGGGAGCGGCGCCCATGAACCCGCTCTCGCCGCCGTCGTTGCGCACGTGGAAGGCCGCGCCGGGCAGGTCGTCCGCAGCGGCCCCCGTGGCGAGCTCGTGCACGTCGGCCGGGATGTCGACGAGCACCCAGTGCCAGAAGCCGCTCGGCGTGGGCGCATCGGGATCGAAGCAGGTGACGACGAACGACTTGGTGCCCTCCGGGGCGCCCGACCATCGCAGGTGGGGGGAGGTGTTGCCCTTCTCGGCGACCTGGTCGTCCTTCAGCGGCTGACCGTCGCCGATGTCGTCGCTGGCCACGTCGAACGACGCGGCGGCGGGAAGGAGCGGGTACGGATCGGGCGTCTGAGGGCGGGAGAGATCGACCATGAACCGCACGATAGGACCCGGTCCTGACCGGTCGGCAGGGCTTGCGCCCCGGATCGCCGAGGGTTAGCGGTCAGCGGGACAGGGCGAGGAGCGAGCGGGCCGCGTCGTGGCATCCGTCGGGGGAGGGGAGCCCGTAGTCGACCTCGACGACCTCCCGCAGATCGTCTGCCAGCTCGTCGACGCTCGGGGCGACCTCGAGGGCCTTCAGGATCGGCAGGATGAGGTCGTCGTACTCGTCGTCGGGCCATCCCCGGCCGATGAGATGGACTCCGATCGGGTCCCAGTCGTTGAGGACGGCGCGGATGCGGAGGGCGACGGGCGACAGAGACCGCGGCGGTGAGGACGTCTGCATGGGGCGAGTCTCGTGAGCGTTCTTAGGCGCGGGCTGAGCATCGGCCATGTGTGGGGTGGACCGCTCCGCCGGGCGGTGTCACCCGCGGGATGATCGATGCGGTGACCGGTCCGCTCTGCCCGCGACGTCGCGCCGCCGCGGGGTTTCGTGTGCGGTGAGCGGCGTGCATCGCGATACCGTCGAGGTACGCCCGAGGGCGAGGGGGAACCCGAAAATCCGTCGCCGGGGGGCGCAACACAGGACGGAGTCGCCGTGAGTGACATCGACGAGCCTTCGGGCGGCGACGACGCCGTCGGCCGCGACGCGCGGAACGGGTCGGGCGCGGCCCGCCGGCCGTCGATCTCGCGCCGCTCGCTCGTCTTCGGCGGCCTCGCCGTCGGGGGCCTCGCCGCGATCGGCGGGGGTGCGCTGGTCTACCGGGAGATGCGACGCTCCGACGGTCCCGACGGCACGTGGGTGAAGCTGAGCCCGATCGTGCCCCAGCCCCGGGACGCGCCCCGTGACGCGTCGCCCGCCTTCGAGGAGCCGGGCGCCGACACCACGGTGGCGGTGTGGGCGCATGCCGATGACGACATCATCTTCGCCAATCCGCACCTCGGCGACGTCATCGCCTCGGGAGCGACCCTGCGGACGATCTTCATCACCGCGGGCGACGCCGGACGCGGCCTCGCGTATGCGCAGCAACGAGAGGCCGGCATCCGCGCGGCTTACGACCGGATGCGCGGCAGTGAGGCCCCGTGGCGGACGAGCGAGATCACCCTCCTGAGCGGGGCCCGCGTCACGCGGTTCGTTCCCAGCGACGAGTCGCGTCTGTCGATCACCGTGCTGCGACTGCCGGACGGCAATCTGAGCGCCAAGGGCTTCCCCGCCACCGGCGGCGCCGGGCTGACGCAGCTCATCAACGGCATCGTGCCGGCCCTGGCGCCCATCGACGACGGCCCCACTCTGGACGCCGTTCGTCTCTCGGACACGGTCGCCGAGCTCATCCACGCGGGGCGGCCCGACCACATCACGACGAACATCCCGCACGAGAGCGCCTTCGCCCGCGGCGATCATCCCGACCACTCGTGCGTCGGCTCGCTCGTGCGGGCCGTGGCGCCGTCCGCGGGGGTGTCGGCCGACGCGGTGACGTACTACATCGGGTATCCGTCGAAGCGTCAGCCGGTGAACGTGATCGGTGCTCCGCTGGATGCGAAGGTCGGGGTCTACCAGGTGTATGCGGCCGAGGACCCGGTCGTCACGTGCGCCGATGAATCGGCCTGTCTCGCCCAGCCGGGATTCGGCCAGTGGCTGCGCCGTTCCTACCCCAAGACCGAGGCGGAGCTGCAGCTGTCCTGACAATCGAGGGTGGCGTCGGCGGATACGACGACGCCGCCCGCACAGAACGGGCGGCGTCGCACGCTGCCGGAAGCAGACCCAGGACGGGACGCGATACGTGGGGCTCAGCGCCCCGCCCCGGGAGTCGAGAGGTCAGTCCTCGGAGACCGTGACGGTCACCTCGATGTTGCCGCGCGTGGCGTTCGAGTAGGGGCACACCTGGTGCGCCTGGTCGGCGAGCTCCTGGGCGAGGTCGTGCTCGATGCCGGGAAGGACCACCTCGAGCAGCACCGCGAGCTGGTAGCCGCCCTGGCCGTTCGGCCCGATGTGAACACGGCCGCCGACCGACGAGTCCTCCAGCGCGATCTTGCGACCGCGTGCGACGGCGTGGAGGGCGCTGTGGAAGCAGGCCGCGTAACCCGCGGCGAAGAGCTGCTCGGGGTTGGTGCCCGCGCCCGATCCGCCCATCTCCTTCGGCGGCGCGACCTCGAGGTCGATGTAGGGACCGGCCGTCACGTGGCCGGTGCGGCCGTGGCCCGTCGAGACGGCTTCTGCGGTGTAGAGAACGTCCATGGGTGTTCCTTTCTGGGGACGAGGGGGAGCGGCGGCATCATGCCGGGTGGCGAGGGGCGCCCACCGCCGACAGAACGGTGTCGGGGTGGTCGCGCAGGTCTTTCATGGCCTCGGTCAACTGGTGCAGAGCATCGATGAGCTCACGTGCGGTGTCGGCGTCGGACAGACCCGCTCCTGCCGCGATGCAATGGGGGACATGGGCCAGCTCCTCGCGAAGCGCGGCACCGCGCGTGGTCAAGGACACCGACACCACGCGCTCGTCGTCGGAGCGACGGCTCCGCTCGATGTAGCCCGCCGCTTCCATCCGGGCGAGCATCGGCGAGAGGGTGCCCGAGTCGAGCTGCAACGCCTCCCCGAGGCTCTTGACGGTCTGGTCGCCGTCGGCCCACAGGGTGACGAGGGCGATGTACTGCGGGTAGGTGAGGTTCCACGGCTCGAGGAGCACGCGGTAGGCCTGCGTCGTCGTGCGGTTGGCGGCGTAGAGCGCGAAGCACACGAGGGCGTCGACGGCGGGCATGAGAGAACTGTTGCACACAATTGAGTTGTGCACAACTCAATCGGCGGAGGTCGGCTCCGGCATCCTGTCAAGCCCTGCCATCGCCCCCGCTCCCGGGCGACGATGGGCGCATGATCCGCCGCAGCGACGCGAGCTTCACGGTGCCGTCGGGCTTCCTGCCCGACGGCGACCGCGATCTGCTCGCCATCAACGGGCATCACTTCGAGCTGGGGGACTCCGTCGCCCCGCTCGGAGGCGACCTCGCCTGAGCCTCCCCACCCGCGGGCGGGCGACGCCCCGCCGGCGACCGGTCGTGCGCCCGGACCATCCGCGGGCGCTCAGTCGCGGGCCGCGGCGTCCTCGTCGTGGTCGACCGGATGCCGCGTGACGAGCAGCTCCGCCACGCGGCGACGGTCGACCGCGCTGACCTGAAGGGTGGCGCCGTCGACCTCCACGGTGTCGCCGACGCGGGCGAGGCGGCCGAGTCGCTCGACCACGAACCCGGCCACGGTGTCGGACGCACCGCGTGGCAGGACCACTCCGGTCGCCTCCTCGAAGTCCTGCAGATTGAGGCGTCCCTCGACGGTCCCGTGCTCGCCCTCGGCCAGGGGCTGCTCGGCGGCGACGTCGTATTCGTCGAAGATCTCGCCCACCACCTCTTCGACGAGGTCCTCGAGGGTCACGATGCCGTCGGTGCCGCCGTACTCGTCGACGACGACCGCGATATGGCTGCCCTCGGCGCGCATCGCGGTGAGGGTGGGCAGCACCCGCGCGGTGGAAGGGATGTAACGGATGTCGCGCATGACGGCGGCGAGGGGGCGCGCAGTGTCCTCGTAGAGGTCACGCACGTGCACGAAGCCGACGACGTCGTCGATCGTGTGCTCGGCGACGGGATAGCGCGAATACGGCAGGTCCCGCACGCGCTCCACGGCTTCGGCGATCGAGCCGCCGGCATCCAGGGTGACGACCTCCGGACGGGGGCGCATGACTTCGCTGACATGTCGATCGCGCAGGGACAGCACGTCGTCGAGGATGCGGCGTTCATCAGCGGGGAGGCCCTCGTGGCTCGAGACGATGTCGCGCAGCTCCTCCTCGGTGAGCTCCTCGCCGGTCTTGTCGGGATCGCCGCCGAGCAGGCGCACCAGCACATTCGTGGAGATCGACAGCAGCCAGATGACGGGCCGCATGAGCTTCGCGAAGCCGTTCAGCACGGGGGCGACGGCGTAGGCGAACGCCGCGTTGCGTTGGATCGCGAGTCGTTTGGGCACCAGTTCGCCCAGGACGAGGGAGAGGTAGGCGATGACCAGGGTGAGCGCGATCGTGGAGACCGTGGCCGCGACCGGCTCCTCCAGCCCCCAGGCGGTGAAGAGCGGGGTCACCGACGGCGCGATCGAGGACGCGCCGTACGCGGCCGACGCGAAACCGGCGACCGTGACGCCGATCTGGACGGCGGAGAGGAACGTGTTGGGATTTCGAGCGAGGTCTGCCACCTTCTGGCCGCGCCGCCCGCGCGCGGCGAGCGCGTTCACCTGACTCTCGCGGAGGGTGACGAGGGCCATCTCGGTCGCGGCGAACACTCCGCCGATGAGCACGAAGACGACGACCAGGACGATGTTGAGCGCGAGGTCGTTCATCGCCGCTCCGTTCCTCCCGCGATGTGTCCGGTACCCGGGGTCACCCGGGCGCTCGGACTATGTCCGTCGGCGTCGAGAGCGTGGCGCATGCGCCGAGTGTAATGAGACGGGGCGAGCCTCACGGATGCCGGCGCCGGGCTTGCGCATGCGGCATGCTTCTGCTGCCTCAGCGGACACTTCCGTCGACGCCCGAGACGCGGACCGTCGTGCCTCCGGTGATCTCCACCTTCCACACGGGAGTACCGTCCTCCTGCTCGAGGGCCGCCTCCTCTACCCGTGCACCGCCGGAGGCGCGTGCCGCGGCGATGCGGATGGCATCCGCGAGGGTGGTCGTGGCGGCCCGGAGGGCGGCGTCGTCGTCGGCGTCGAGCTGCTCGGAGTCGTCGGACGATTCCGCGCGGGTTCCGTCGGTGGTGACCCGGACCTCGACCTCCCGGTCGCCGACCGCGACGTGCACCTGCCACTGATCGTCATCGCTGTCGAGTTCGAACGCGCGCCCCCCGGCATCGGACTCGGCAGTGGTCACCGCGCGGACGGCATCCTGATCGGTGGGGGTGAGGGATCCGCCCCCACCGGCGGCGGGCGAGCATGCGCTGAGAGCGAGGGTCGATGCGGCGAGCAGGGCGACGGCGAAGGAGCGGGTCGAGGCCATGGCGCGAGGCTAGCCGGGTGCGAACGGGCCCGCGGAGAGCTTGCGTCGCGGCAACGCCTGTGCGTCGATCGGGGACTTACCAAGACTCGGCGCGGTCGTCAACGGCGGGCTTCCGTTCAGACGACGGGCGAACCATGTCTGCCATGAGCGAGATCACCGCACACCATGGACTCCTGACCGACATCGACCTCCACGTGGACGACACCGGCGGCGCCGGTCGCCCCGTGGTGCTGATCCACGGGTGGCCCTTGTCGGGCGAGTCGTGGGCGCACCAGGTCCCGGCCCTCGAGGCGGCCGGCCACCGGGTCGTGACCTACGACCGCCGCGGCTTCGGCCGGAGCGACAAGCCCCGGACCGGGTATGACTACGACACGTTCGCCGACGACCTGCAGGCCGTGATCGAGACGCTCGATCTGCGGGATGCCACTCTGGTGGGCTTCTCGATGGGCGGCGGCGAGGTGGCGCGCTACCTCACGCGCCACGGCGCCGATCGCATCCACAGCGTCGTCTTCGCCGCCGCGGTGCCGCCGTACCTGGCCAAGACCGAGGACAACCCCGAGGGCCCCCTCGACGACGAGACCGCCGACGGAATGAAGCAGGGGCTCAAGGACGACGAGAAGGCCTTCTACCACCAGTTCACGACGGACTTCTTCTCGGTGGACGGCCAGCTGGCCGTGGCGCCCGAGGAGCAGGCCGAGGCAGAGCGCCTCGCGAACCAGGCCGATCACCACGCGGCGCTGAAGTCCATGGAGGCGTTCGCCACCACTGACTTCCGCGACGACCTGCCGCACGTCACCGTGCCCGCTCTCGTCATCCACGGCGACAGCGACGCGACCGTGCCGTTCGAGGGCTCCGGAAAGCGGACCCACGAGGCCATCGCGGGCAGTGAGCTGCACGTGGTCGCCGGGGCGCCGCACGGCGTCAACGTGAGCCATGCCGACGAGTTCAACCGCGTGCTCATCGACTTCCTGAAGCGCTGACCCGGTCGACGCGCCCCACTCTCGCCCGCACCCGCGGGGGACGCGTCCGATCCGACCGATGCCCCGTCGCCGCCCGGTGACGGGGCATCGGTGCGTGACTTCTCCTCCGACGGATCGCTGCCGGAAGCGTTCCTCGCCGAGGCGCTCGCCGACACGATCGGCGCCGCGATGGTGGAGGAGTTCTTCTTCCGCGGGGTCGTGCTCGTCTGCGCGTACGTGCTCCTGCGGGAGCGCAGCGGGCGCGTCCCGGCGGCGATCGCCGCCGTCGCCTTCTCGACGGCGCTGTTCGTGCTCGCGCATCAGTTCGCGGCGGGACAGGACCATCTCGCGCCGATCGCGCTCGCCGCGGTCGGCGCCGTGACCGGGGCGTTCGTGGTGGCGACCGGGCGCGTCTGGCCGGCCGTCGCGGTGCACATGGTCTTCAACGCCACGGGGTACGCGCTGGTGGCTGCGGGCACCCTGCTCTCGTAGGGACGCACGCGCCCCGCCGTCGGGGGGTGCCGTCGGCGTTTGGCGATGGCATCCGGATGCCGTAGTCTTGCTCTTTGGTGCCCGCCTCCCTGCGAGCGGGTCGCCCGAACGTGAGCCCTCCACCGGCCCTGTTCCCCCGTCATCGGCGGGGCAACGGACCACCGGAGCGGGATTCACGAACTCCTCCGTTCGATCAAGAAAGCAGCACTACTGTGACGCGCACTTTCACCCCCAAGGCCGCTGAGGTCACGCGCGAGTGGGTCGTTATCGACGCCACCGACGTCGTTCTCGGCCGCCTGGCCTCGCACGCGGCGGTCCTCCTCCGCGGCAAGCACAAGCCCACCTTCGCCAACCACATCGACTCCGGCGACTTCGTCATCGTGATCAACGCCGAGAAGGTGGCGCTCACGGGTCAGAAGCTTCAGAACAAGAAGGCCTACCGCCACTCGGGCTACCCGGGCGGCCTCAAGTCCGTCACCTACGACGAACTGCTCGAGAAGAACCCCGTCCGCGCGGTCGAGAAGGCCATCCGCGGCATGCTGCCCAAGAACAGCCTCGGCGCGGCGCAGCTCAAGAAGCTCAAGGTCTACCGCGGCGCAGAGCACCCCCACGGTGCCCAGCAGCCCACGGCATACACCTTCGACCAGGTCGCCCAGTAAGCGCCGCCGGATAAGGACGAAACAGTGTCGAACATCGACTCCAGCAACTACAGCACCGAGACGCCGGCCGAGCAGTCGGTCGTCGCGGCCGAGCGCCCCGTGCTCTCGGTTCCCGGCGCAGCCGTCGGCCGTCGCAAGCAGGCCATCGCCCGCGTGCGTCTGGTTCCCGGCTCGGGCACGATCACGGTCAACGGCCGCACGATCGAGGACTACTTCCCGAACAAGCTGCACCAGCAGCTGATCAACGACCCGTTCACGGTGCTCGAGCTCGCGGGCTCGTACGACGTGATCGCGCGCATCTCCGGTGGTGGCCCCTCGGGTCAGGCCGGCGCGCTGCGCCTGGGCATCGCCCGCGCGCTCAACGAGATCGACGCCGAGAACAACCGCCCGACCCTCAAGAAGGCCGGCTTCCTCTCGCGCGACGCTCGCGTCAAGGAGCGCAAGAAGGCCGGTCTCAAGAAGGCCCGCAAGGCGCCTCAGTACTCCAAGCGCTGAGTTCGACCCTCCGTATGCCTCTCTTCGGCACGGACGGGGTGCGGGGGCTGGCCAACGGCCTCCTCACCGCCGAACTCGCGCTGCACCTGGCCCAGGCGACTGCTGTCGTCCTGGGCCAGGGCCGTTCTGCGGAGGCGCGGAAGGCCGAAGGCCGCCGCCTCACCGCCGTCGTCGCGCGTGATCCGCGGGTCTCGGGGGAGTTCCTCGCGGCCGCGGTCGCCGCGGGCCTGGCCTCGTCGGGTGTCGATGTCCTCGACGCGGGCGTCATCCCCACCCCCGCCACCGCTTTCCTCATCGCCGACCATGATGCCGACTTCGGCGTGATGGTGTCGGCGTCGCACAACCCCGCTCCCGACAATGGGATCAAGATCTTCGCGCGCGGGGGCACCAAGCTCCCGGACATCGTCGAGCAGCGCATCGAGCGCGCCCTCGAGGGGGAGCGTCTGCAGCCCACCGGTGCCGGTGTCGGTCGCATCCGACGCTTCGCCGATGCCGAGGACCGCTACGTGCTGCACCTGCTCGGCTCGCTCCCGCACCGGCTCGACGGCATCCACGTGGTGCTCGACTGCGCCCACGGCGCGGCGGCCGGGGTGTCTCCCGAGACGTTCAAGGACGCCGGCGCGCAGGTCACCGTCATCGGTGCCGACCCCGATGGCCTGAACATCAACGACGGCGTGGGCTCGACCCACCTCGACGTGCTCGCGGAGGCGGTGGTGCGCCTCGGCGCCGATGTCGGCATCGCCCATGACGGCGACGCGGACCGGTGCCTCGCGGTCGACGCGCAGGGCAACGTCGTCGACGGCGACCAGATCATGGCCATCCTCGCGGTGGCGATGAAGGAGCGCGGCGCTCTCGTCGACGACACCCTCGTGGCGACGGTCATGAGCAACCTCGGTCTTCATCGCGCGATGCAGGAGCACGGCATCCGGGTGCTGCAGACCGCGGTCGGCGACAGGTATGTGCTCGAGGCCATGAACGAGGGCGGCTACTCCCTCGGCGGCGAGCAGTCGGGTCACGTGATCATGAGCGAGTTCGCCACGACGGGCGACGGATTGCTCACGGGTCTGCACCTGGTGGCCGAGATGGCGCGCCAGGGCAAGACGCTCGGCGAGCTCGCCTCGCTGATGACCGTGTACCCGCAGGTACTGGTCAACGTGCGCGGTGTCGACCGCGACGGCGTCGCCGACGAGGTCGTGCAGCGCGAGGTCGCGGCATCCACCGCAGAACTCGGCGAATCCGGTCGCGTGCTGCTTCGCGCCTCGGGGACCGAGCCGCTGGTGCGTGTGATGGTGGAGGCGGCATCCGAGGATGTCGCCCGAGCCCACGCCGACCGTCTCGCCGAGGTCGTGCGCGAGCGCCTGGCGCTGTAGGTCCGGTCGGTTCGACAGGCCCAGGGACCCCGTGCGGGGTGCCTGGGCCTTCGTCGTCGGTGCGAGTGGGCTCGCCGGGCGGGGCCCGGTCCCGTCGACAGGCTCAGGGGCCTCGGTGTCGGTGGCGGGTGGCGGGGCGCGGAGCGCCGCGGCGGTCAGTACTCGAGCGACTCGATGTAGCGCAGGAGCACGCCCTCGCGCAGCGCCCAGGGCGAGACCTCGAGCTCTTCGACGTCCATGGCTTTCATCGCACGCTCGACGACGACCGCCGCCGCGACGATCTGGAATGTGCGATCGGCGGTGATGCCCGGCAGGGCCTCGCGTGCGTCGGCCGGGATGCGGGCGAGCCGGGGGATCCAGTCCTTCAGCTCTTTGCGCGGCAGCACCATACGGTCGATGCCCGACCATCCCGGCACCGGGTAGCCGGCGAGTTTCGCGAGCGAGCGGATGGCCTTCGACGACCCGATGACGTGGTCGGGGCGGGGGAGCGCGGCGAACCGCTCGGCCACAGGAGCGAGGACGGATGCCGCGTGCTGGCGGAGGGCGTCGATCTCGGCGTCGCTCGGGGGGTCGTGCGGGAGGAACTGCACGGTCGAGCGTCCGGCGCCCAGGGGCACCGATTCGGCGAGGTCGGGGAGCTCATCGGCGCCGCCCGCGATCTCGAGCGAGCCGCCGCCGATGTCGAACAGCAGGATCTGCCCCGCCGACCACCCGAACCAGCGTCGGACGGCGAGGTAGGTGAAGCGCGCCTCCGTCTCGCCGCCGAGCACCTGGAGCGGTTGCCCGAGCACCTCCTCGATCCTCGCGATCACGTCTTCGCCGTTCGTCGCGTCGCGCACGGCCGAGGTCGCCGTGGCGAGCAGTTCGTCCACCCCCTCGGCGCGGGCGCGCTCGCAGGCGGCGGTCACGGCATCCACGAGGCCCTGGACGCCCTCGGGCGAGATCGATCCGTCGGGCAGCAGATAGCGCATGAGACGGAGCACCGAGCGGTGGGAGCTCGTCGCGGTCGGCCGTCCTCCCGCCCGGGCGTTGGCCACCAGGAGGTGGACGGTGTTCGAGCCGATGTCGAGGACTCCCAAGCGCACGGTCCGAGCGTAGCGAACGGCGCCGGGCGTGCGTCGCCGGGTGGTGCGGGCCCCGCGGGTAGCATGAGCAGGTGTCCGCCGCCGAGACGACCGCTCCCGCACCGTCGCTGAGCCCCTACCGTCAGATCGACCGCGACGACTGGGCCCGCATGGCCGGGGGTCTCCAGCAGCCGTTGACCGAGAACGAGATCGTGCAGCTGCGGGGCATCGGCGACCGCCTCGATCCGCGCGAGGTCGCCGAGGTGTATCTGCCGCTCAGTCGTCTGCTCAGCCTGTACGCCCGGGCCACGCGGCGACTGGGAGCCGACACGAGCGAGTTCCTGGGCGAACCGGATGCCACGACCCCCTTCGTCATCGGCGTCGCCGGATCGGTGGCGGTGGGGAAGTCGACCATCGCCCGCCTGCTGCGCGAGCTCATGAGCCGGTGGCCCGACACCCCGCGGGTCGAGCTGGTCACCACCGACGGGTTCCTCTACCCCAACGCGGAGCTCGAGCGCAGAGGGCTCATGGACCGAAAGGGATTCCCCGAGTCGTACGACCGTCGGGCGCTCGTGGAGTTCCTGAGCGAGGTCAAGTCGGGGGCGGAGGAGGCGCGGGCGCCGTTCTACTCCCACGTGCGGTACGACATCATGCCCGATGCGCACGTGAGCGTGCATCGGCCCGACGTGGTGATCGTGGAGGGTCTGAACGTGCTGCAGCCGCCGCCGTCTCCGAACGAGGTCGCGGTGAGCGATCTGTTCGACTTCTCGATCTACGTCGATGCCGACGCCGCCCACATCGAGCGCTGGTACGTGGACCGGTTCCTCGCCCTGCGCGACAACGCCTTCACGAACCCGACCTCGTTCTTCCGCGTCTTCGCCGACATCAGCGACGAGGAGGCGGTGGAGCGAGCCCTCGGGTACTGGCGCGAGATCAACCTGCCCAACCTCGAGGAGAACGTGCTGCCCACCCGGCATCGCGCCAAGCTCGTGCTGCAGAAGGGCGCCGACCACACCGTGGAGTCGGTGCTGCTGCGCAAGCTCTGACCGCCTCCCCGCGGTCCGACGGGTGGCGCCGCGCCCGGTCGCCGCTCGGGGCACGCCGCGGAGGGGTTCCCTCAGCCCCGCCGCGTAGACTCGGTGACCATGTGCGGAATCATCGGTTACGTGGGTCCTCGGCAGAGCCAGGACATCCTTCTGGCGGGCCTGTCGCGTCTGGAGTACCGGGGGTACGACTCCGCGGGCATCGCCGTGATCGACGGTGACGGCGCTCTCGGCATGCGCAAGCGCGCCGGCAAGCTCGCGGTGCTGCGCGACGATCTCGAGTCCTCGCCGATGCCGAACGGCACGACGGGCATCGGGCACACCCGCTGGGCCACGCACGGCGGACCCACCGACGCGAACGCGCACCCCCACCTCGCCGATGACGACAAGCTCGCCGTCATCCACAACGGCATCATCGAGAACTTCGCCGAGCTCAAGAGCGAGCTCGTGGGCGAGGGCTTCAGCTTCCGCAGCGAGACCGACACCGAGGTCGCAGCCGTCATGATCGGCCGCGAGTACGCGCGGTCCAAAGACCTCGTCGCCGCCTTCCGCGCCGTCGTGTCGCGCCTGGAGGGCGCCTACACGCTCCTCGCGATGCACGAGGACCACCCCGGCCTCGTCGTCGGCGCGCGCCGCAACTCCCCGCTGGTGATCGGCCTCGGCGAGGGCGAGAACTTCCTCGGATCCGACGTCGCCGCCTTCGTCGAGCACACCCGCAACGCGCTCGCGATCGGGCAGGACGAGATCGTGGCGATCACCCCCGACGGCGTCGAGGTCACCGACTTCTCCGGCGCCCCGGTCGAGGTCGAGGCCTTCGAGGTCACGTGGGACGCGTCGGCGGCCGAGAAGGGCGGCTGGTCGTCGTTCATGGCCAAGGAGGTCTCCGAGGAGCCCGAGGCCGTCGCGAACACCATCCGCGGCCGCATCCACGAGGGTCGGGTCGAGATCCCCGAGTTGGAGGGGATGGACGACTTCCTCGCCGACATCGACCGCATCCTCGTCATCGCGTGCGGCACCGCCGCCTACGCCGGAATGGTCGGCAAGTACGCCCTCGAGACCTGGACCCGCGTTCCCGTCGACGTCGAGCTCGCGCACGAGTTCCGCTACCGTGACCCGGTGCTCTCGTCCCGGACGCTGGTGGTGTCGATCAGCCAGTCGGGCGAGACAATGGACACCCTGATGGCCGTCAAGTACGCCCGCTCGCGCGGCGCGAAGACGCTGTCGATCTGCAACACCCAGGGCGCCACGATCCCGCGCGAGTCGGATGCCATCGTCTACACGCACGCAGGCCCCGAGGTCGCCGTGGCCTCGACGAAGGCGTTCGTCGCGCAGATCACCGCGCTCTACCTGCTCGCCCTGCACGTCGGGCGGGTGCGCGGAGCCATCGACCCCGTCGTCGCCGTCGAGGCCGTCACCGAACTCGAGGCGGTGCCCGGCAAGATCGCGCGCGTCCTCGAGTCCGAGCAGCCCCGCATCGAGCAGCTCGCGCACTGGATGGCCGACACCCGCTCGGTGCTGTTCCTCGGCCGCAACGTCGGCTACCCCATCGCTCTCGAGGGAGCGCTGAAGCTCAAGGAGCTCGCGTACATCCACGCCGAGGGCTTCGCCGCGGGCGAGCTGAAGCACGGGCCGATCGCCCTGATCGAGCCCGGGCAGCCGGTCTTCGTAGTCGTGCCGAGCCCCCGCGGCTCGGGCGAGATGCACAAGAAGGTCGTCTCGAACATCGAGGAGATCCGCGCGCGCGGCGCCCGCGTCATCGCGATCGCCGAAGAGGGAGACGTCGCGGTGCTCCCCGCCGCCGACGAGGTGCTGCGCATCCCTCTCGCGGCTCCCCTCTTCGAGCCGCTGCTCGCCGTCGTGCCGCTGCACATCTTCGCGATGGGACTGGCCGAGGCGAAGGGCCTCGACGTCGACCAGCCGCGCAACCTGGCGAAGTCGGTGACGGTCGAGTAGGACCGCCGATGGAAGGGGGCCTGATGCCGTGGCATCCGGCCCCCTCGTCGTCTCCGTCGACGGGGTCCGAGGCGTCCGCCCCCGCCGCGGGCCGCATCGGACGCTGATCCCCCTGCGTCCGGCGCCGACAAGGGCGACCGACGTCGGCGGACACCGGCAGAATGGACAGGATGCCGGGAGGAGGCCGCATGATCGTCGGAATCGGCGTCGACCTCGTCGACGTACCGCGGTTCGAGGAGCACCTCGCGCGGACGCCGCGGCTTCTCGCGCGCCTGTTCGCGCCCGCGGAGCGGGTTCTCAAGCCACGGTCGCTCGCCGCGCGGTATGCGGCGAAGGAGGCGCTCATCAAGGCGCTGGGCGGGTCGGACGGCGTGCACTGGACCGATATCGAGATCGCCTCCGAGCCCTCGGGGCGCCCCGTCTTCGCCCTGCGGGGCGAGACGGCGTCCACCGTCGCCGCGCGCGGCATCACGGCGCTGCACCTCTCGATGTCGCACGACGCGGGGCTGGCGACGGCGTACGTGATCGCCGAGGCGGTTCCGGCCACGACTCCCCACGCGGACGGAGAGCCCTCGCATCCGGCATCCATTCCCGTTCCGGCCCGAGAGGACACCGCATGAAGATGGCACCGGGCGTGCTGCGCGAAGCGTTGGTCGACGTCGACGCGATCACCGAGAACGTGCGGCACCTGCGAGCGCTCACCGACGCCGAGGTGATCGCGGTGGTCAAGGCCGAGGGCTACGGGCACGGGGCGCACCGGTCGGCGGTGGCCGCGTTGCGCGGCGGGGCCGCGCGGATCGGCGTCTCCGACATCTCCGAGGCCCTGGCGCTTCGCCGGGCCGGCATCCGCGCTCCGCTCTTCGCCTGGCTGCACGCCCCCGGGGCGTCGTTCGACGAGGCCGTCCGTGAGGGGATCGAGCTGGGGATCTCCGACCTCGATCAACTGCTGCGGGCGGCTCAGGCGGCGACGGAGGACCGCCCCGCGGCCGTCCACCTCAAGATCGAGACGGGGCTCTCGCGCAACGGCATCGCCCCGGCGGACTGGCGGGTGGTGTTCTCCGAGGCGGCCCGTCTCGAGCGCATCGGCCGTCTGCGTGTCGTCGGGCTCTTCTCGCACCTGTCGAACACCAGCCTCGACGACGACCGCGCGGCACTGGCCCGATTCGAGGAGGGCGTGGTGCTGGCGGCGTCGACGGGCCTGCAGCCGTCGTTGCGGCACATCGCCGCGACGAACGCCGCGATCGCGCTCCCCGAGGCCCGTCTGGGCTGCGTGCGCATCGGCATCGGGCTCTACGGCGTCTCGCCCTTCGCCGACCGCACCCCGGCCGACCTGGGTCTGCGGCCCGCGATGACCCTGCGGGGCGCGGTCGCGGCCGTGCGTCGCGTTCCCGCGGGGACCGGCGTCTCGTACGGCTACGACTACCGCACGTCGGCCGACACGACGCTGGCCCTGGTGCCGCTCGGCTATGCCGATGGCGTTCCGCGTCAGGCGTCGGGCCGCGGGCCGGTGTCGATCGGTGGCCGCCGCTTCACCGTCGCCGGTCGCATCGCGATGGACCAGTTCGTCGTCGACGTCGGCGAGCACCCCGTGGCCGTCGGCGACGAGGTCGTGCTCTTCGGTGATCCGACGCTCGGAGCGCCCTCGGCGCGGGACTGGGCGGATGCCGCCGACACGATCGACTACGAGATCGTCACGCGCGTGGGTGCGCGCGTCCCCCGACGGGAGGTGCACGCGTGAGCGTTCCGGAGGCGCTGCTGGGTGAGCGGGTGGTCGAGGCCCCCGCCGACATGGAGGAGCTCGGACGACGGATCGGGCGAGCGCTCGAGCCCGGGGACGTCGTGGTGCTCACGGGTCCCCTCGGCGCCGGCAAGACGACGCTGACCCGCGGCATCGGCGAGGGACTCGGCATCCGAGGGCCGGTGCAGAGCCCCACGTTCGTGATCGCGCGCACGCACCCCTCGCTGGTCGGCGGGACGCCGTTGGTACACGTGGACGCCTATCGTCTCGGCGCCGCCGTGGAGCTCGACGACCTCGACATCGACGTCGCCCACAGCGCGGTGATCGTGGAGTGGGGCCGTGGCGTCGCCGAATACCTGGCCGACGCGTGGTGGGAGATCGAGATCTCGCGGCAGACCGGCGGTCGCGGCGTCGACAACGCGTGCGGCGAGATCGCCGTGCACACCGTCGAACTCGACGCCGACGCCCCGCGCACCGTGACGATCTCGCGTCGTCCCTGACGGCACGGCCGCTCTCGTCAGGTCGCCGGCGTCGCGCGCCCGCGTCGGGGCTCGGCGCCACGGCGGCGCGGTCGCGGAGACTGCGGCGTCCGTGCGGCCGCCCAGACCTCGCGCAGGGCGCGCAGCGTCTCGGCGGGTTGCTCGACGTGGGCGAAATGCCCGCTGTCGGCGAGGACGCGGTCGTCGACGTCGCGCATCAGGCGAGCCCAGGCCCGGGAGTCCTCCGCAGCGACGAAGACGTCGTGCGCGCCGCGCACCGAGCGCACCGGGCAGGCGATGCGGCGCCAGACGCCGTCATCGTGCGTGCGCGACATGCGCGCGGCGGTGAGGAAGGCCGACGGGCGGATCTCGTCGGCCAGTGCCGCGCTCACGGCCGGGTCGACGCGCTCCGGATGCCGGAAAAGCGGCCGCGCGAGCGTGCGCAGCGCCCCCGTTCGACGCAGGACGCGTAGCAGGGGGCGGGCGAGACGACCGAGTGCGCGCAGGATGCGCATGGCCAGCACCATGCCCGCGAGCCAGGGCAGGCGGACCCCGCCGATCAGCGGGCGCTGCATCACCGCGCGGGCGCCCGCGCCGCTCGGGGAGACGACGCCCACGGCGACTGTCTCGGCGGGGAAGCGCGCGGCGACGTCGAGGGCGATCACTCCGCCCAGCGAGTGGCCCACGATGCGCCAGCGGGGATAGCCGAGCGCGCGCGCCACCGCCGCGACGGCGACGGCGAGGTCGGCGGGCGCGGGAACCGGGCCGGGGGACTCGCCCCAACCGGGCAGGTCGATCGCGACGATGTCCGAGAGCGGGAGCCCGAGATCGTCGGACGCCGCGATCATCGGCGCCCAGGTGGCCCACGACCCCGCCGCGCCGTGCAGCAGCACGGTCGCGACCGGACTGCCCGACGCCCTCCCCGCGCGCACGACGACGGGGCCGACCCCCGTGGGGACGACCATGCGGCGCAGCCCGAGTGCCGTGGCATCCATGCCCTTTCTTCGGAGCGGAGGGGCCGGCGGATGCCGTGACGCTCGGGGGAGGAGGGCGGCGGATACCCTGGAACGGTGATCTTGGGCATCGACACCTCGCTCGGCACCGCCGTCGCGGCGATCGCGCGCGACGGGGAGGTGCTCGCCGACGAACAGAGCGCCAATCCCCTCGGGCACGCCGAGGTCATCGGCGACCTGTTGCGCCGCGCATCGTCCGCCGTCGCCCCCACCCACGTGGCGGTCGGCATGGGCCCGGGTCCGTTCACCGGTCTGCGGGTCGGTATCGCCACGGCGCGCGTCTACGCGCTGGGTCGCGGCGTCCCGGTGGTGCCGGTGCCCAGCCACGACGGTGTCGCCCTCGGCGTCCTGCTCGCGGACGCCCTGACCGGCACCGAGACCGGGCGCTTCGCCGTGGTGACCGATGCGCGGCGACGCGAATTCGCCTTCAGCGTCTACGACGGCCTCGACGACGACGGTCTACCGGTGCGCCTCTCCGACGCCGCCCTCAGCCCGCGTGACGACCTCGACGCGCGCCTCGACGAGATCGGTGCCCGGCGATACGACGCCACGAGCGTGTCGGCGGCGATGATCGCCCTCGTCGCGGCGCGGGCGCTCGACGCCGACCGCACCCTCACCGGCGCGGAGCCGCTCTACCTGCGCAGCCCCGATGTCGTCGCCGCCCACGCGCCGAAAAGGGTCAGCTGATGTCGACCCGCGCGGCCACCGCCGCCGATCTCGACGCGATCATGGACCTGGAGCGCACGTCGTTCCCCACCGACGCCTGGAGCGCGGCCATGATGCGCGAGGAGCTCGCCTCCCCGCACGGCTTCTACGTCGTCGTCGAAGAAGCCGGGCGTCTCGTCGGGTACGCGGGCCTGCGCGCGGTGCGGGGGGCTCGGGATGCCGACGTCCAGACCATCACGATCTCGGCGGCCGCCCGCGGACGCGGGCGCGGGCGGGCCCTGCTGACCACGCTGCTCGATGAGGCCGTCGCACGCGGTGTGCACGACGTGTTCCTCGAGGTGCGCGCCGACAATCCGGTGGCGCAGGCGCTTTACGCGTCGGAGGGGTTCGCCGAGGTCGGGCGACGCCCCCGCTACTACCAGCCCGACGACGTGGACGCGATCGTGATGCAGCTCGACCTGCGGGGGTGGGCCGCCCGGCGCGCCGAGGTCTCGGGCGGCGCGACGCCCGGTGTCGCGGCGTCCGACGCGCCGTCGGCCTCCGCGACACCGTCGCCCACCGGAAAGGGATGGTGCTGATGGACGCGCCCCTCGTGCTCGGCATCGAGACCAGCTGCGACGAGACCGGCATCGGCATCGTGCGCGGCCGGACGCTGCTGAGCAACACGATCGCCTCGAGCATGGACGAGCACGCCCGCTACGGTGGCGTGGTCCCGGAGGTCGCGGCGCGCGCCCACCTCGAAGCGCTGCAGCCCTCGATCGACGCCGCGCTCGCCGAGGCCGGCGTGACGCTCGCCGACCTCGACGCCGTCGCGGTGACGAGCGGCCCGGGGCTCGCCGGAGCGCTCATGGTCGGGGTGGGGGCGGCCAAGGGCCTCGCCGTCGCGCTCGACAAGCCCCTCTACGCGGTCAACCACCTCGTGGGCCACATCGCCGCCGACATCCTGGATGCCGAGGCGGGGGAGCTCGAGTACCCCACGGTCGCCCTGCTCGTCAGCGGAGGGCACACCTCGCTCCTGCTGGTCCGCGACCTCACGAGCGACGTCGAGCTGCTCGGCGAGACCATGGACGACGCTGCGGGCGAGGCATTCGACAAGGTCGCGCGGCTGCTGAAGCTGCCCTACCCCGGGGGGCCCGAGATCGACCGCGCGGCGGCGAGCGGCGACCCCACGGCGATCCGCTTCCCGCGAGGGCTCTCACGCGCTTCCGACATGGCATCCCACCGCTACGACTTCTCGTTCTCGGGGCTCAAGACCGCAGTCGCCCGCTGGGTCGAGCAGCACGAGGCGACCGGTGAACCGGTGCCGGTCGCCGATGTCGCGGCATCCTTCCGCGAGGCCGTCGTCGACGTTCTCGTCACCAAGGCCCTCGACGCGTGCGCGCGGTACGGCGTGCCCCGACTGCTGCTGGGCGGAGGCGTGATCGCGAACAAGCGCCTGCGCGACGTCGCCCTCGAGCGCGCGGCGGCGGCGGGGGTCGCTGTGCGCATTCCGCCGCTGCGGTTGTGCACCGACAACGGCGCGATGATCGCCGCCCTCGCCGCGGAGCTCATCGCCTCGGGTCGGCGCCCGTCGACCCTCGCCTTCGGAGCCGACTCCACCCTTCCCGTCACCGAGATCCAGGTCGCCGAAGACCCGGATGCCCCCGCTCCGGATGCCGAGACCCGGTCGCCGTGACGGATCAGACCCCGCCCACGCGCCGTGCGCGCAAGGAGACCCCCGAGTCGGCCGCGGCGCCCATCGACCCGCGTCGGCCGTGGATGGTGCCCGCGGGCGAGCGCCCGGAGATCGCGGATGACGACCCCGAACGCCTCCCCACCGCGCAGCTGGAGATGGCGGCCTTCGGCGACCACCTGATCCCGTACGTCTCGCCCGCGCCGAAACCCCCGCCCTCGCTGGCGCCGTGGGCGCTCGCCGTGGCGATCCTCGCGCTGGTCGCCGCCCTCATCACCGGGTGGCTGCTTCCCCTGGGCGTGATCGGGGCGATCCTCGCCATCCTGTCGCTAAGACGCGCGCACGACAGCCGGCGCGTGGCCGTGTGGGCGTTGTCCCTGTCGTTGCTGGCCGTCGTGTTCAGCGCAGGGTGGTTGATCTGGGGTTTCTCGCAGCTCGCCGTGCGCTGAGGCGCGGGAGCCCGGCGGGCGTCAGACGCGGTCGGCCAGCAGAGCCAGGCGCGTCGACCCCACGCGGGTGAGCAGCAGGGTCGCCGCTTCGTCTCCGCGGAGCGAGAGCTTCCGGCGGAGCGCCGCCGGGTCGACGTCGACGCCGCGCTTCTTGATTTCGAGCGTGCCGATCCGGCGCGCCCGCAACGCCTGTCCGAGCTTCTTCGGGTCGGCGGGCAGGTGCTCGCGCACCCGGAACGACTGCACGAACGGACTCGTCAGCGGTGCGTCGGAGGTGAGGTAGGCGATCTGCGGCGAGAGCATCCCCGCCTCGAGTGCTCGCGCGACCTCGCCGATGAGCCGGGCGCGGATGACCGCGCCGTCGGGCTCGTGCACGAAGGCGCCCAGGTCCCGCGGCTCGGCGTCGGGGCTGTCCGCCGGAGCCGTGAGCTCCCACGCGTCGGTGCCGCGCACCACGAGCGCGGCCCGTCGCACGTTCTCGCGCGCGAGCGCCCCCGCCCAGAGGACGAGCTCGATGGTCGAGCCTTCGGCGCTGATCCATTGGGCCTCGACGTCGTCGGGGATCCGCGCGCGATCGAAGCCGGGGCCGAGCTTGACCCCGCCCGGGGTGCTCCGCAGCAGCTCGAACACCCAGTCCAGCGACGGCGACCATTCGCCGGAGGCGACCTGCCGCGTCTCGGAGTGGCCCGACGTGCGGCGTGCAGGGTCGAGCCACACGGCATCCGTCCCCGTCAGGTCGACCTCTTCGGCGCGCGCGTGCGCCACCGTCGCGGCATCGCCGAACGGGGCGAGGTTGTACGCCGCGATGGCGGCGGTCACCTCGTCGGCGTCGACCGCGTGCACCCGGATGCCGAGTCCCGCCAGCCCGAGCGCGTCACCGCCGATACCGCAGCCGAGGTCGGCGACGCTCGACACGCCCGCGGCGCGGAAGCGGCCCGCGTGACGAGCGGCGATCGGAAGGCGCGTGGCCTGTTCGAGCCCCGCGCGGGTGAAGAGCATGCGGTCGGCGAACGCGCCGAACTTCGCGGTCGCGCGGACGCGGAGCCGGGCCTGGCCGACGACCGCCGACACGAGGTCGGGGGAGTGCCCGGCCGCCCGCAGCCGCGACACCGCGCGGGCGGCCTCGTCGGTCGAGCCGATGGGACCGAGCTCGTCGAGCAGGCGCAGGCCGTCGGGCGTGAGCAGGGCGGTCAGCTCGCTGGTATCCACCGATTCAGCCTAGGCGGGGGAGTGTGCTGGCACTCGCGTTGCGTGAGTGCCAGCGCTTCTCTACACTCGGATTAGCACTCTCCCCGCGTGAGTGCTGACAAGTCTTCTGTAACGAGAAAGAAGAGGTAGACCGTGTCGGTTTCCATCAAGCCGCTCGAGGACCGCATCGTCATCAAGCAGGTCGAGGCTGAGCAGACCACCGCGAGTGGTCTCGTCATCCCCGACACCGCCAAGGAGAAGCCGCAGGAGGGCGAAGTCGTCGCCGTCGGCCCCGGCCGTATCGACGACAACGGCAACCGTGTCCCCCTCGACGTCGCCGTCGGCGACCGCGTGCTCTACAGCAAGTACGGCGGCACCGAGGTCAAGTTCGGCGCCGAGGAGTACCTCGTGCTCTCGGCTCGCGACGTCCTGGCGGTCGTCGTCCGCTGATCGCGTGACTCGATCGAAGGCCCCGGGTGCTCGGCATCCGGGGCCTTCGTCGTTCCCGGGGGAGGGCGGGGGCGCGCGTCGTCCCCGGGGGTCGATGGACGATGCGGAGCGCTCGCCACGCGATGGCAGGAATGCGCGGGTGCGCGACCGTCGCCGCCTCGGGGGCGCGCGTAGGCTGTATCGGTGACCCCCGCTCCCTCCGCTCCGACCGGCGGGAGCACCCGCGGCGCCCTGTACGCACTGGGCGCCTACCTGCTGTGGGGCGTGCTGCCCATCTACTTCCTGCAGCTGAAGCCGACCGGCCCGTTCGAGGTGGTGGCCTGGCGCATCCTCCTCGCGTTCGTCTTCTGCCTGCTGCTTCTCACCGTGCTGCGCGCGTGGCGCCCGTTCCTCGCGATCGTGCGGCAACCGCGGCTGATGCTGTTGACCGCGGTCGCCGGTGTGCTCATCTACGTCAACTGGCAGACCTACCTCTTCGGTGCCCTCACGGGGCACGTCATCGAGACGAGTCTCGGCTACTTCATCAACCCCATCGTGACCGTGCTGCTGGGTGTCGTCGTGCTGCGCGAGCGTTTGCGGCTCCTGCCGTGGATCGCGGTGGGCATCGCCGTGGCCGCGGTCCTGGTGATCGTCGTGGGATACGGCGCCTTCCCGTGGATCGCGCTGACCCTCGCCTTCTCGTTCGGCTTCTACGGACTGGTGAAGAAGCAGATCGGTCCCGCGGTGGATGCCGTGAGCGGGCTGACCCTCGAATCGATGTGGTTGCTGCCGGTCGCCGTCATCCAGCTGATCTTCGTGGCGAACCTGACGGGGATCACGCTGGGCACGGCCGGGGTGCTGCACACCGTTCTCCTTTTGCTCGCCGGCGCGGTCACGGCCGTACCGCTGCTGCTGTTCGCATCGGGTGCCCGGCGCGTCCCCCTCACGGTGATCGGCCTGCTGCAGTTCGTCGCGCCGATCATCCAGTTCATCATCGGCGTATGGGTGCTCCACGAGCCCATGACGCTCGAACGGTGGGTGGGGTTCGCGCTCGTGTGGGTCGCGCTGGTCATGTTGAGCGTCGACTCGATCGTGGCCGCGCGGCGCCGCCGGCGCGTGGTGGACGACGTCGCCGAACCCGTCTGATCCCCTCGTCCGACCCGCCGTCGCGTCCTCCGTTCGGTCGACAGACAATGTCGGCGGCGGGTGGGACGATGAGGGCGCGGAAGATGTCGTTCCGCGTTCGTCCTGCCCGATCCGGCCGTTTCTTCGTTCCGGGTCCGGCGACCCGTGCTCCTTCGGGGTCGCCGTCAAGACGCGGGCTGAACCGTTATGCGGCCGTGACCGCTTCGACGCACATCGTTAACGAACGGCAACACGCGGAAAATGCGCTGCCGATTAGGTTTAGGACACCAGGTGGCCCATAGGGTCGCCCAACGTTCATTCACAGCAAGGAGCACTATGAACGTCATTTCGCGCACGCGCGGCGCCAAAATCCTCGGCGGCATCGCCCTGGTCGGCGCCAGCGCGCTCGTCCTCGCCGGATGCTCCGGTGGCGGCAACGATGCCGCTGCACCGAGTGCATCGTCGGGCGGCGGCGGCGCCGTGTCCGAGGCCGACGGCACGTTCAGCGTCGGCACGATCCTGCCCGCCACGGGTAACCTCGCCTTCCTCGGCCCGCCCGAGGTCGCCGGTGTGAAGCTGGCCATCAAAGACATCGAGGCCACGGGAGACGCATTCCCGTTCACGACCACGCTGACCGAGCGCGACTCGGGCGACACCACGACCGACATCGCGACCCAGTCGGCGTCCGAGCTCGTCAGCGCCGGAGCCGACGTCGTCATCGGTGCCGCGTCGTCGGGTGTCTCGTTCACCTTCATCGACCAGCTGGTCAACGCGGGCATCGTCCAGATCTCGCCGGCCAACACCTCGCCCGACTTCACCACCTACGCCGACGACGGGTACTACTGGCGTACCGCGCCCTCCGACGTGCTGCAGGGCCGCGTGCTCGGCAACCTGATGGTCGGCGACGGTGCCGCCAACGTGGGCATCATCTACATCAACGACCCCTACGGCACCGGCCTGAAGGACAACGCGACCACGGCCATCGAGGCCGCCGGTGGCGAGGTCTCGGTCGCGGTCCCCTACAACCCGGGTGACACGGTCTTCACCTCGCAGGTCGACCAGCTGCTCGCCTCCCAGCCCGACGCGATCGCGGTCATCGCGTTCGAGGAGACCTCCTCGATCATCCCGCAGCTGGTCAGCACGCAGGGCTACGCGGCGTCGAAGGTGTACTTCGTCGACGGCAACCTGTCGAACTCGTACGAGTTCCCGGCCGGCACGCTCCAGGGCGCGAAGGGCACGCTGCCCGGCAACCCCGCCGACACCGACTTCCAGTCGCGTCTGAAGGAGATCGACCCCGCGCTCACCGACTACAGCTACGCGCCGGAGTCGTACGACGCGGTCATCGTCGCGGCTCTCGCCGCGGCGCAGGCCAAGGACGACTCGGGCACGGCCATCCGCGACAACATGCAGTCGGTCTCCGAGGGCGGCGAGAAGTGCACGACGTTCGCCGACTGCCTCGCGCTGATCAACGACGGCAAGGACATCGACTACGACGGTGTCTCCGGTCCGATCACGTTCGACGAGAACGGTGACCCGACCGAGGCGTACATCGGCATCTACCAGTACGGTGCCGACAACAAGTACACCCTGCTGAACACGGAGTTCGGCTCGCTCAACGAGTGACCTGACTCCACGCGAGGGGCTCGGATCTGCGGATCCGGGCCCCTTTCGCGTGCTCCGGACCTCGTTCGCACCCCTGCTCTCGGGGCAGAGGAACCCGGCTCACGGCGCGGGGGTCAGGCCGCACACCTGGGCGGTGAGCACGAGCAACGCGTCGGCGACGTCCTTCGAGCGCTCCAGGGGCACCACGATCTCCCGCCCGTCGACGCGGGCGACGAGGTCGAAGAGGGTGCCCACCTTGTCCTCGGCGATGGCGTGCGCGTCGCAGCGCTGCGGCACCACGGCGACCTCGACGACCGACGGCGCGTCACGCGCGGACACGCTCACCCCGAGCGGTGCCGCAGCGCCCGCGGCGAAGCGCAGCAGCACCGTTCCGCGCAGAGCGACGAGCTCGGCCGTCCCCTCGCCGCTCTGCGACGGCTCCACCGCCAGACGCAGGGTGATCGAGCCGTCAGGGCCCACGGCGGCTCCGGTGGCCGTCACCCGCACCACGGATGCCAGCTCCGCACGATCGCACGCGGTGGCGCTCGCCCGGTGCAGGAAGTCCAGGTCGTCGGACAGGGTCACGGTCGTCGTCGCGCCGTCGGCCGTGACCGTGGCCTCGGGAACACCCGAGGCGTCGGTGCAGCGGATGGCGGGGAGGAAGACGGGGAGGTCGACCGTCCGCCCCGCCGCGAGGGTGGTCGGCCGTGTGGCATCCCATTCCGCGGGCCCGTCCAGGACGGGGGAGGAGAAAGATGCCGCTGTGAGCGTGGTGGCCACGGGGGAGGTGTTCGTCACGCGCAGCTGCACGCGGTCGACGGCGATGTCGCCGCGCTGCTGTACGAGGGCGACCTCGAGCGATGGCGCGGGCGGCGGGGAAGGCGCCGAACACGCCGCGAGTGCGGCGCCCACCAGGGTGAGCGCCGCACTCGCGGCGTATCGGCGGCGGATCAGGCCTCGGGGCCCTTCCCGTCGCGCTTGGCGTCCTCGTCGGCGGCGAGGGTGCCCAGGTACAGCTCGATGACGCGGGGGTCGGTGAGCAGCTCGCGACCCGTGCCCGTGTACGCGTCCTTGCCCTGGTCGAGCACGTAGGCGCGGTGGCAGATCTGCAGGCAGCGGCGGGCGTTCTGCTCGACCATGATGATCGTCACGCCGGCGCGGTTGATCTCCGCCACGCGAAGGAAGGTCTCGTCCTGTCGCACGGGCGAGAGACCCGCGGAGGGCTCGTCGAGCAGGAGGACGGAGGGATCCATCATCAGGGCGCGTCCCATGGCCACCATCTGACGCTCACCGCCCGACAACGAGCCCGCGCGCTGGCGACGCCGCTTGCCGAGCTCGGGGAACAGGCCCGTGACGAACTCGAAGCGCTCGGTGAACACCTTGGGGCGCTGGAAGAGCCCCATCTGCAGGTTCTCCTCGATCGACAGGCTCGGGAACACGTTGTTGTTCTGCGGAACCATGCCGACGCCCTTGCCGACGAGCTTGTCGGCCTTCAACGAGGTGATGTCCTCGCCGTTGAGCAGGACGGCGCCGCCGCGGATCTTCACCTGGCCGAAGATGGCCTTCAGCAGGGTCGACTTGCCGGCGCCGTTGGGGCCGATGATGCCGATGAGGTCGCCCTGGTAGGCGTCGACGGTGCACCCGTTGAGGATGTTGACGCCCGGGAGGTAGCCGGCGACGAGATCGTCGGTGCGCAGGACCGGGGTGCGGGTAGCGGTGGTGTCGGTCATCAGAGCTTTCCGTCCTTCTCGTCGGCGGTGAGCTCCGCCTCCGCTTCCGCGGCGGCCTCGGCCTGGATGGTCTCGAGCTGCGACGTGGTCATGTCGCCCAGGTCGGTGTCGTGGTGGGCGCCGAGGTAGGCGTCGATGACGGCCTGGTCGCTCATGACCGTCTCGGGCGGTCCCTCGGCCACCACGCGGCCCTCGGCCATGACGACGACCCAGTCGGAGATGTGACGGACCATGTGCATGTCGTGCTCGACGAACAGCACGCTCATCCCCTCCTTCTTCAGGTCGAGGATGTGGCCCAGCAGGCTCTGCGTGAGCGCAGGGTTGACACCGGCCATCGGCTCGTCGAGCATGACGAGCTTCGGGTCGCTCATCAGAGCGCGCGCCATCTCGAGGAGCTTGCGCTGGCCGCCCGAGAGCGACGCGGCGAAGTCCTCGCGCTTGGCATCCAGCTTGAAGCGGCGCAGCAGGTCGTCGGCACGCTCGGTGTTGGCGGCCTCCTGCGAGCGCCAGGTGCCCGGGATGAGGGCGCGGAACAGGTTCTCGCCCTTCTGCCCGCGGGCGCCGAGCAGCATGTTCTGCAGCACGGTGAGCCGACCGAGCGACTTCGTCAGCTGGAAGGTGCGCACCATTCCCCGGCGCGACACCTTGAACGCGGGGACGCTGGCGAGGTTCGAGCCCTCGAAGCTCCAGCGACCCGTGTTCGGCTTGTCGAAGCCGGTCAGCAGGTTGAACAGCGTGGTCTTGCCGGCGCCGTTCGGGCCGATGAGGGCCGTGATCTGCCCGCGGGGGATCTCGAGGTGCTCGACGTCGACGGCTTTCAGACCGCCGAACTGGCGGGTGACGCCGTCGGCGACGACGATCGGATCGACCTTCTCGCAGCCGGGTCGGACCTCTCCCTTGACGAGAGGATGGGTGACGGTCGTGTCAGACATTGAACGACAGCTCCTTCTTGTTGCCGAAGATGCCCTGTGGTCGGAAGATCACGAGGAGCATCAGTCCGATGCCGACGAGGATGAAGCGCACCTGGCCCGTCTGCGTGCTGGACATGAAGCCCAGGATGCCGACGTCGCGCAGTCCCACGATGATGCCGTTCGACAGCGAGAGCAGCACCCAGAAGAGCATCGAGCCCACGATCGGGCCGAGGAGCGTGGCGGCTCCACCGAGCAGGAGCGCGGTCCAGATGAAGAACGTCAGGGCCGTTCCGTAGTTACCGGGCTGCACGGCGCGGGGGAGGATGAACACCACGCCCGCGAGTCCGCCCATGACGCCGCCGAGCACCAGCGCCTGCATCTTGTAGGAGTACACGTTCTTGCCGAGGCTGCGCACGGCGTCCTCGTCTTCCCGGATGCCCTTGACCACGCGACCCCACGGGCTGCGCATGAGCAGGAACACGAGGATCGTCGCGATGATGACGAGGCCCCAGCCGAACAGGCGCACCCACCAGTCGTTCGCGGAGTAGGTCCACGGTCCGATGCCGTACGTACCGGCCGGCAGCGGGTTGATCGCCTGGAACTCGCGGTTGTACCCGTTCAGGCCCTGGGACCCGCCGGTGACGCTGGTCAGACCCACGGTCGAGACGACGTAGCGGACGATCTCCGCCGCCGCGATCGTCACGATCGCCAGATAGTCCGCCCGCAGACGCAGGGTCGGGATGCCGAGGAGGAAAGCGAACAGCACCGAGGCGACGATCGCGACGAGGATCGCGAGCCACACCGGGGCTGCGAACGACAGGGTCGCGATGGCGAAGGCGTAGGCGCCGACGGCCATGAAGCCCGCCTGACCGAAGTTGAGCAGCCCCGCGTAGCCGAAGTGGACGCTCAGGCCGATGGCGGCGAGGGCGTAGGCCGCGGTGGTCGGGCTGATGAGCTCGCCCGCGGCGTTGTTGAAGATCGAAAGCCAGTCCATGTCGTTCTTCCTCAGCCGATCCGCTCTTTACGACCGAGCACACCTTGCGGCCGGAACAGCAGCACGCCGATGAGCACGATCAGGGCCACCGCGTACCGCAGGTCGGGTGGGATGACGATGGTCGACAACTCCGTGATGATGCCGATGATGAGCGATCCGACGAGGGCGCCGAAGGCGCTGCCGAGACCACCGAGGGTGACCGCCGCGAACAGCAGCAGCAGGATCGCGAAGCCCATGTCCCACGTGACTCCGCGGTACAGGCCGTACAGCACGCCGGACAGACCCGTGAGAGCGCCCGCGAGCACCCAGACGATGCGGATGACACGGTCGACGTTGATGCCGGACGCCGCGGCGAGCGATGCGTTGTCGCTGACGGCGCGCGTCGCCTTGCCGATGCGGGTGCGGGTCAGGAAGTACGCGACGAGTCCCAGCATGACGACGCTGATGCCCATGCTGATGATCGAGGTCAGGGTGACCGTGACCGGGCCGATCGTGACGTTGTCGGTGATGCCGGTGTCGATGTTGCGCGTGCCGCCGTCGAAGAAGTAGAGGTACAGGTAGCGCAGCACGATCGAGAGGCCGATCGTCACGATGAGCACCTGTACGAGTCCGACGCCGCGCTTGCGCAACGGTTTGAACAGCACGGCATCCTGCGTCCATCCCAACGCCGCCGAGAGGGCGACCGTGAGAAGGATCGCGAGGAGGATGTTCCACCCCATCGCCGTGAAGACGTAGAAGATGATCGCGCCGAAGGTCAGCATCTCGCCGTGGGCGAAGTTGTTCACGCCGGTGGTGCCGAAGATGAGCGAGATGCCGATCGCGGCGAGGGCGAGCAGCAGGCCGAAGTTGAGCCCGTAGAAGAAGCGCGAGAAGAGCGTGTCCCAGATGGAGCCCGTCGCAGCCGCGCCCTCACCGGTGGGGAAGAGGACGTTCACCGTGTTGGTCGTCCCGATGGTCACGTCGCGCGTGACGTTGTCGGGGTCGCGCGGGGCGACGCCGTCGGGGAGGGTGTCGACCTGCAGTGTCGCGGTGTAGGCGCCGGGTCCGGGGACCGCGACCGCCCAGCGTCCGTCGGCGCCCGTGGTGCCGATCTCCGAGAAACCGGAGCCTTCGACGCTGATCTCGACGCCTTCGACCGGTTCGTCTCCCGCGCGGATGATGCCGCCGATGGAGTACTGGGTGGCGACGTCGCCCGTTCCCGCCGAGGCGGAGGGGGTGGGGGCGGGCGTGGTCCGGGCGTTCGCGGGTGTCGCGAAGAACAGGCTCAGGACGGCGATCGTGCTCGCGAAGAGCGCGACGATCACGGCCAGTCGGGATAGGGTGCGCGATCGTATCGCGGTGGGGGAGGAATGACCCACGGAGTCTCCAGTTCGGCAGCGCTGACGAAGTCGTCCCGTCAGCTTCGACGGTCGACGCTACGAGCGTAATGTGTCGACGGTGTTTCGCAGACACTGTCGTTAGCGAACCGTGTCATCCGCGGTGCGTGCAGCGGCCAGGCCCACGGGAACAATTCCGGGGCCGCCGACGCTTTAGAATTCCAGGCGGAGCGCTTTCCCGGGCGCACCGGCCGACGACGTCCTTTCATCGAGCAGGCGCCGCGCGCGCAGGAGGATCCATGGAGCAGCACGACCCCTTCGGTTTCATCGGACTGACCTACGACGACGTCCTGCTCCTGCCGGGGCACACCGACGTCATTCCGAGCGAGGCCGACACGTCGTCGCGGCTCACGCGCCGGATCACAGTGGCCACCCCTCTGCTCTCCAGCGCGATGGACACCGTCACCGAGGCGCGCATGGCGATCGCGATCGCCCGCCAGGGCGGTATCGGCATCGTGCACCGCAACCTCTCGATCGAGGACCAGGCCGGCATCGTCGACCAGGTCAAGCGCAGCGAGTCGGGCATGGTCTCCAACCCGATCACCACGAACCCGGATGCCACGGTGGCCGAGGTCGACGCGATGTGCGCGCAGTACCGCATCTCGGGTCTGCCCGTGGTCGACCCCGACGGCGTGCTCGTCGGCATCATCACCAACCGCGACATGCGCTTCGTCTCGGGCTTCGAACGTCAGACCACGAAGGTCAAGGACGTCATGACCCAGGACGGCCTGATCACCGGGCACGTCGGCATCCACGCGAACGACGTCATCGCGACCTTCGCGAAGCACCGCGTCGAGAAGCTCCCCCTGGTCGACGAGAACGGCAAGCTCGCCGGTCTCATCACGATCAAGGACTTCGACAAGAGCGAGAAGTACCCCCTCGCCACTAAGGACGACCACGGGCGCCTCCGGGTGGGTGCGGCGATCGGCTTCTTCGGCGACGCGTGGCAGCGCGCCGAGGCCCTGCGCGACGCGGGCGTCGACGTGCTCGTCGTCGACACGGCCAACGGCCAGTCCGCCGGCGTCATCGACATCGTCCGTCGACTCAAGGCCGACGCGTCGTTCGACCACATCGACGTCATCGGCGGCAACGTCGCGACCCGCGAGGGCGCTCAGGCGCTCATCGACGCGGGAGTGGATGCCGTGAAGGTGGGTGTCGGACCGGGCTCGATCTGCACCACGCGCGTGGTCGCCGGCGTCGGCGTGCCCCAGGTGACGGCCATCTACGAGGCCGCGAAAGCCGCGATCCCGGCGGGCGTGCCCGTCATCGCCGACGGCGGTCTGCAGTACTCGGGCGACATCGCCAAGGCGCTCGTCGCCGGCGCCGACACCGTCATGCTGGGTTCGCTGCTCGCCGGCACCGACGAGTCGCCGGGCGAGATCGTCTTCCAGGGCGGCAAGCAGTTCAAGCAGTACCGCGGCATGGGTTCGCTCGGCGCGCTGCAGACCCGGGGCAAGAAGACGTCGTACTCGAAGGACCGCTACTTCCAGGCCGACGTGCCCAGCGACGACAAGCTGATCCCCGAGGGCATCGAAGGCCAGGTGCCCTACCGCGGACCGGTCTCCGCCGTCGCCTACCAGCTGATCGGCGGACTGCGTCAGTCGATGTTCTACGTCGGAGCGCGCACCGTGGAGGAGCTCAAGGCCAAGGGCAAGTTCGTCCGCATCACGTCGGCGGGGCTGAAGGAATCGCACCCGCACGACGTGCAGATCGTCGTCGAGGCGCCGAACTACAAGAAGTAACGCGCTTCCCACGAAGGGCCGGGTGGGCGACCACCCGGCCCTTCGTCGTGCTCGGCGACGCGGATACGCTGAGCGCATGATCCGGAGCAGGAGTCACCCGGAGGCGTCCGTGTCGACGCGCCGCACCGAGGCGTTCACCGACGGGGTCTTCGCGATCGCGGCGACCCTGCTGGTGCTCGGGCTGACGGATCAGTCGCTCGGGACGGTGCGCACCGACGACGACCTCGTCACGGGCCTGCGCGACCTGGGCCATCCGCTCTTCTCGTTCGTCATCAGTTTTCTCATCCTGTGCGTGATGTGGATGACGCATGTGCGCCAGTTCGAGTGGATCGTCCGCATCGACAATGCGGGCATGTGGATCAACAACGTCCGCCTGCTCCTGATCGTGCTGGTGCCGTTCACGTCATCCCTCGACACCACATACAGCGACTTCCTCCTGGGACGTGTTCTCCTGCCCGTGAACTTCTTCCTGGCGATCGTGCTGGGGTGGCTGCAGTGGATGTGGGCGGTGCGATCCGGAGCCGTCACCGACCTGTCGGCCGTCGACGCCCGCCGTCTGGGGCGGGCGAGCGTCAGTGCGGTGGTCATCAGCGGGCTGGCGATGGCGCTCAGTCCCTGGCTCGGGTCCATCGGTTTCGTGCTGTTCGCCCTCGACGGACCCCTCACGCGGCTCCTGCGCGGCGCCGATGAGCCGTCGTCGCCGCCGTGGGTCGCTTCTCGCGACGGTGGAGGATCCGACGGGGATGTCGGGGGGCGCGGGTAGGCTGGTCGGGTGACCATGGAGATCGACCTCGGCCGCGCCAAGCGCGCCCGCCGCGCCTACACCTTCGACGACATCGCCGTCGTGCCGTCGCGGCGCACGCGCAATCCTGAAGACGTCTCGACCGCGTGGACCATCGACGCGTTCCCGTTCGAGATCCCGGTGCTCGGAGCCCCCATGGACTCTGTGGTCAGCCCGCGCACCGCGATCGAGCTGGGGCGCCTCGGCGGCCTGGGCGTGCTTGACCTCGAGGGTCTCTGGACGCGCTACGACGACCCCGAGCCGCTCCTCGCCGAGATCGCGACCCTCCCCGAGGCCGACGCCACGCGGCGCATGCAGCAGCTGTACTCCGAGCCGATCAAGCCCGAGCTCGTGCGCGACCGCCTCGCCGAGGTGCGCGCCGCCGGTGTCACCGTCGCCGGTGCCCTCACCCCGCAGCGCACGCACGACCTCTACGAGACCGTCGTCGCCGCCGGCGTCGACCTCTTCGTCATCCGGGGCACCACGGTGTCGGCCGAGCACGTGTCGAGCGTCGCCGAGCCGCTCAATCTCAAGAAGTTCATCTACGACCTCGATGTGCCCGTCATCGTCGGCGGGGCTGCCACGTACACCGCGGCCCTGCACCTCATGCGCACCGGAGCCGCGGGCGTGCTCGTCGGCTTCGGCGGGGGAGCCGCGTCGACGACCCGTGCCACCCTCGGCCTGCACGCGCCGATGGCGACCGCCGTGGCCGACGTCGCCGGCGCCCGCCGCGACTACCTCGACGAGTCGGGCGGACGCTACGTCCACGTGATCGCCGACGGCGGTGTGGGAACCTCGGGCGACATCGTGAAGGCCCTCGCCATGGGCGCGGATGCGGTCATGCTCGGCGTCGCGCTCGCGCGGGCCACCGATGCCCCCGGCCGGGGCTTCCACTGGGGCCCCGAGGCGCACCACGCCAAGCTGCCGCGGGGACGCCGGGTCGCGGTCGACCGCGTGGGTCCGCTCGAGCAGATCCTCTACGGCCCCGCGCCCGTCGCCGACGGCACCGCCAACCTGATCGGCGCGCTCAAGAAGTCGATGGCCACCACCGGGTACTCCGACCTCAAGGAGTTCCAGCGCGTCGAGGTCGTCGTCGCGCCGTACGGTCACTGACGCCGGAGACCGCATGACGTCCACTCCCGCGACCGCCCCCGCGCCGCCTCAGATCTTCCCGCCCACGCTGCGGGAGGTCATGCTGCGGCCTCGGTGGATCGCCCTCCTGGCGTTCTCGCTCGTGGTGGCGGGAGCGCTCGCGTGGCTCGGGCAGTGGCAGCTCGGGAGAGCCGTCGACACGTCGCCGCCCGAGCCCGGGCAGACCGAGGTCGTGCGTCCGCTCGACGACGTCGTGCAGCCGGGCGACTACCTGCCCGAGCCGCTCGTCGGGCAGAGGGTCGAGGTGACCGGCACGTGGGTGGCATCCGATTTCATCGTCGTGGCGTCGCGCTTCAACGACGACGTCGAGGGCTACTGGGTGACGGGCCAGCTCCGCGTCTCGGGGACGACCGAGCCGACCTCGATCGCCGTGGCGACGGGGTGGACGAGCGACCTCGGCCGGGCGAACGCCGCCGCCGCGCAGTTGCAGGCCGACGCCCAGGCCGACCCGGGTGCCGAGGTCGAGGTGACCGGTCGCCTGATCTCCGACGAGGGCCCTTCGGTCCCGCCCGCCGGGGCCGATCCGCAGACGCTGGTGAAGATGTCGCCGGCCATGCTGCTCGGGCGCTGGAGCGATACGGCGGGGTTGAACGTCTACCGGCAGTACATCGCGTCGCAGACGGCCATCGGCCCCCTCGACGCCATCGCGTCGCCGGCGCCCGACGAGCGCTCGCGCGTCAACTGGCTGAACATCTTCTACGCCGCCGAGTGGGCGGTCTTCGCGGGTTTCGCTCTCTACCTCTGGTACCGCCTGGCGCGCGACGCCTGGGAGAAGGAGGTCGAAGACCTCGAGGACGAACAGTTCGAGGGCGAGCAGCCCGACCCCCTCGCGGCAGAACCCGCGGAACCCCGCGACTAGACTGGCATCCATGCCCCGCGCCCCCAAGCTCGCCTCGTTCCCGGCGATCCGCGGAGCCCTGAAGTTCTACCAGATCTGCTCGATCATCACCGGTGTCGGCCTGCTGCTGCTGGTCGCCGAGATGATCCTGAAGTACACGCCCATTCACGTGGAGCTGTTCCTGGGCGGATCCGGCGGCTTCCTGTGGTTCGCGGATGCCGTCCCCGGCCCCGACTGCCAGTGGTTCTCGCTCTTCGTGCCCGGCGGCAGCGGGTGCGAGATCCTGTCGACCGGCGACGGCGTCAACGTCTCGCTGGCCATCCTCGTCGCCCACGGCTGGTTCTACGTCGTCTACCTCTTCTCGTGCTTCCGCGTCTGGAGCCTGATGCGGTGGCCGTTCCGTCGGTTCGTCTTCCTCGCCCTGGGTGGCGTGGTGCCGTTCCTCTCCTTCATCCTGGAGGTGCGCACCGCCCGCGGCGTGCGCGCCTATCTCGCCGAGCGCGAGGCCGCCCCGGCCTCGGCTCCCGTCTCCGCCCCGGAGGGCACCCGGTGACCGAACAGACCGAAACGTCCCAGCGACCCGTCCTCGTCGTCGACTTCGGCGCCCAGTACGCGCAGCTCATCGCCCGCCGCGTCCGCGAGGCCGGCGTCTACAGCGAGATCGTGCCGCACACCGCCTCGGCGGAGGAGATCGCGGCCAAGAACCCGGTCGGCATCATCCTGTCGGGTGGTCCTTCGTCGGTGTACGAAGCCGGGGCCCCGAGCCTCGACACCGACGTGTTCGACCTCGACGTGCCCACGCTCGGCATCTGCTACGGCTTCCAGGTCATGGCGAAGGCGCTCGGCGGCGAGGTGGCCAACACGGGCCTGCGCGAGTACGGCGCGACCGACGCCACCGTGGTCACCGAGGGGACGCTGCTGCAGGGCCAGCCCGCCGAGCAGAACGTCTGGATGAGCCACGGCGACCAGGTCTCGCGTGCTCCCGAGGGCTTCGAGGTCCTCGCCCGCACCGCGCACACGCCCGTCGCCGCCTTCGCGAACGACACCCGCCGCATGTACGGCGTGCAGTGGCATCCCGAGGTCAAGCACTCCGATCACGGACAGAACGTGCTCGAGAACTTCCTCCACAAGGCTGCGGGTCTGCCCGCCGACTGGAACAGCGGCAACGTCATCGCCGAGCAGGTCGAGCGCATCCGCCAGCAGGTCGGCACCGGTCGTGTGATCTCGGCCCTGTCGGGTGGTGTCGACTCCGCTGTGTCGACGGCGCTCGTGCACGAGGCCGTCGGCGACCAGCTGATCGCCGTCTTCGTCGACCACGGACTCCTCCGGAAGGGCGAGCGCGAGCAGGTCGAGAACGACTACGTCGCGTCCACGGGCGTGAAGCTCATCACCGTCGACGCGCGCGAGACGTTCTTGAACGCCCTCGCCGGGGTCAGCGACCCCGAGCAGAAGCGCAAGATCATCGGCCGCGAGTTCATCCGTGCGTTCGAGAAGGTGCAGGCCGACCTCGTCGCCGAGGCCGCGGCCGAGGGTGAGCAGGTGCGATTCCTGGTGCAAGGCACGCTGTACCCCGACGTCGTCGAGTCCGGCGGAGGTGCTGGCACGGCGAACATCAAGAGCCACCACAACGTCGGCGGCCTGCCCGAAGACCTGCAGTTCGAGCTCGTCGAGCCGCTGCGCACCCTCTTCAAGGACGAGGTGCGCGCGATCGGCCGCGAGCTCGGCCTGCCGGAAGCCATCGTCGGCCGCCAGCCCTTTCCGGGGCCCGGTCTTGGCATCCGCATCGTGGGCGAGGTCACCGCTGACCGTCTCGAGATCTTGCGTGAGGCCGACGCCATCGCGCGCGCCGAGCTGACCAAGGCGGGCCTCGACGACGAGATCTGGCAGTGCCCCGTCGTGCTGCTCGCCGACGTGCGCTCGGTGGGCGTGCAGGGCGACGGCCGCACCTACGGCCACCCCATCGTGCTGCGGCCGGTGTCGTCGGAGGACGCCATGACGGCCGACTGGACGCGCCTGCCCTACGACGTGCTGTCGAAGATCTCGAACCGCATCACCAACGAGGTGCGCGACGTGAATCGCGTTGTGCTCGACGTGACGTCGAAGCCGCCGGGGACGATCGAGTGGGAGTGAGCTTCGGCTGACCCCGGCCCCGCAACGGCGCCGTCGTCCGGTTCCGGGGTGTCATCTTCGAGTCGAGAGCGGGGCCCCTTCCCCGATCGACTCGAAGACGACACCCCTCCACCGGATGGCGGCGTCGTTGCTCTGTGTCAGCCGGTCGAGGTATGAGCGCGCCTGCGGCGCGCAGGTCGAGAGCGGGGCCCCTACCCCGATCGACCCGAAGACGGTGCCCCTGCGCCGTCCGGCGACGGCGGCGCTCTGTCGGTCCGCTGAGGGTATGGGGTCGAGAGCGGGGTCCCTTCCCCGATCGACTCGAAGACGACACCCCTCCACCGGATGGCGGCGTCGTTGCTCTGTGTCAGCCGGTCGAGGTATGAGCGCGCCTGCGGCG
>NZ_JBFBHJ010000001.1:0-88564 GCF_040685115.1 Microbacterium sp. NPDC089186 | reverse complement strand
GCGCGCAGGTCGAGAGCGGGCCCCTACCCCGATCGACCCGAAGACGGTGCCCCTGCGTCGTCCGGCGACGGCGGCGCTCTGTCGGTCCGCTGAGGGTATGGGGTCGAGAGCGGGGCCCCTTCCCCGATCGACTCGATGACGACACCCCTCCACGGAGGGCGGCGTCGTTGCTCTGTGTCAGCCGGTCGAGGTCCCCTTGGCGGCGAATCCCCCTCAGACCGTGTCACGAGGTGGCTCCGGGGCCCCTTTCGTCGCCCCGGGGCCACGCACGGCACCCGCGCGACGTCTGCAGCTGCACGCGCGGCGCCCCGGGGCCACCTTCCGCGACCCGACGAGCACGCCGAGATCACCGAGTCTCGGGCACGCCGCGGGGTGAGCTGCGGGTGGGGGAGGATGGGGACGTGAGCGACGCTGAGTTCCCCGACGCCTGGTACCTCATCCTGTCGAGCAGGCTCATCCCCGACCTCGACGGGGGGTACACGATTTCGACCCTCGCGCGGGCGCGGCAGATGGCGGATGCCGGAGCGGCGCCTCTGCTGCTGACCGTCGACCCGGGAACCGCCGACGCCCACACCGCGCACCGGCAGACCTTCGTCGAGCGAGGCGCCGTGTCGGCATCCGGGCTCTTCCGCAATCTCTTCGACGAGGCCGTCGCCCCTGACGGCGGAGCCGCGGAGTGGGTGCGCGACGCTGCCCACGCGGGTGAGCCGGATCCCTCTCTCGAATACCGGGACGTCGCCGGAGGGGCGGTCGCGCTGCCCACCGTCGTCGACCCCGACTGGCACCTGACGACGGCGCCGATCGTCATCCGGGATGCCACCGGCGGTTCCATCGGGGTGATCGACGGGTTCGGGGCGCTCTACCGCGCGTGGCTCACGCACCTCGGCACGCAGCTGCGGGCGCAGAACGAGCGACCTCTCGTCGTCATCTGCGAGTCGCGGCAGCTCGGCGAGCTGGTCGTCGGGTGGGGCGACGAGGACGTCCGGATCGTGCACACCGTCCACACGATCCACCTCGAACCGCCCTACCGTGCCGACTCCGCGCTCAACCCGCTCTGGACGCGCTGGTTCGAGATCGCCCCGCGCTTCGACGCGGTGCTCTGGCCGACGGCGCACCAGCGCGACGACGTGCGCGAACGCTTCGGAACCGCGGCGAACGACCTCGTCGCGCCGCACGCCGTCCGCGCGCCCGGGACGGTCGTCCCCGCGGCGGGTCGCGACGCCGACCTGGTCGTCGTGCTCGGGCGCCTGGCTCCCGGCAAGCGCCTCTCCGCAGCCGTCCGCGCGTTCGCCCGGGTCGTCGCCGAGGTCCCGACGGCACGCTTGGAGCTCTGGGGGGCCGGTGCCCAGCGGGACGAGCTGGAATCCCTGATCGCCGAGCTCGGGCTGGCCGGCGCCGTGTCGCTCCCGGGGCTCACGAACGACCCCGGCGCCGTCCTCGATCACGCGGCGGTGTACCTGACGACCTCGGCGTTCGAGGGTCAGGGGCTCGCCCTCGCCGAAGCCCTCGCGCACGGGACCCCCGCGGTGGCCTACGACATCCGCTACGGCCCGCGCGACATGCTGGCCCGAGGCGGCGGCATCCTGGTTCCGGACGGAGATGAGGATGCGCTCGTCTCGGCTCTCGTCCGGGTGCTGACGGACGCCGAGGCGCGCGAGAGCCTGTCGGCGGAGGCCGTGGAGGCGGCGTCGGCCCTCAGCCCCGCGCGCGCGATGCGGACGCTCGCGGCAGCCTGCGGCGACGCGCTCTCGCGCCCGCGGCGTCGCTGAGCCCGGCGCTGGTCGTCACGCGTCGTCGCGTCGATAGTCGGTGAGGTCCGGGCTCAGGCGTGCTCTGTCTGGCGGATCGCCTTCATGGCGGCGGTCCGTCGGCTGCTGCGATCAGGCGCGCGCGGCCTCGCGGACGGCGCTCACGGCGGCGGCCGGTGAGCCCCGGAACGCCGGTCCGTGACCGGGGAGGACCCAGTCGGCATCCAGGTCGGCGATGTGCGCCAGCGAGGCCAGTGCCTCGGCCGGGTCGTCGGTGAAGGGCGCGGGGCCAGGACCTGTGCGGCCGGTGAGCACGTGGCGGGTGGTCAGAGCATCGCCGACGAAGACGGCGCGGACCTCGGGGGAGAAGACGGCGATGCTGCCCGGCGAGTGTCCGGGCATCGAGATGACCCGGGGAGTGCCGGGGAGGTCGAGCGTGGTGTCGCCGTCGATGACCTCGACGTCGGTCAGCCACTGCGGCCGCATCCCCGTGCGGAGGCCGAACGCGGCGAAGCTCACCAGCGGGCCGATCCGCATCGGACCGACGGGGTTCTTCGGCTTGTCGCCGCCCCGCGCGCGGTCGGCGTCGGCGGCGTGGACGAACACCGGAACGCCGTGGTCGCGGCGGAGGCGCTCGGCGAAGCCGACGTGGTCGCTGTCGCCGTGCGTGAGGATCACGCCGCGGATGTCGTCGAGCGGGCGGCCGATGGCATCCAGCTCGCGCGTCAGATCGGCGTACATGCCGGGCAGGCCGGCGTCGACGAGGGTGATCCCGTCGGGCGTGGTGATGAGGTACGAGGCGACGATGTCGTTGCCGAGACGGTGGAGGGAGGGGGCGAGTCGCATGGGGTGACCTTTCGCGGGATGGCTACGAGCAATAGCCATGATAGCTTATCTGTGTAGCCATGAGGAGGCCCGATGCCGACACCAGAACGCACGTCGCTCGCCGAGATCGTCGCGCAGGCCGCCCGCCTGCTCGAGAGCGGCGGTCCGGCTGCTGTCACGATGCAGGCGGTGGCGGCGGCTGTCGGGGTCAAGGCTCCCTCGCTGTACAAACGCGTCCGCGACCGGGAGGCGCTCCTCGGACTGGTCGGCATCTCGACGGCGGACGAGCTGACACGTCGACTGACGGATGCCGGGGGAGACCTCGGCGAACTGCTGACCGTCTTCCGCCGCTTCGGGCAGGAGCGGCCCGAGGCGTTCCGTCTGCTGTTCGCGTCATCGATCGATCCGGAGCGGCTCGCAGCGACCAGTGAACCCGTGCTCCGCGCGACGGCGGCCATCGTCGGGTCCGAGCGTGCCCTCGATGCGGCACGGTTGCTGACCTCGTGGGCGCTCGGATTCATCACGATGGAGCTGACGGGCGCCTTCCGCCTCGGGGGCGACCTCGACGAAGCGTTCGCCTACGGGATGCGTCACATCGTGGGTTCCTTGACAGCGGATCAGGACGCGGTGCGGCCGGCCCAGGGGTCGTAGTCGGCGATCAGCTCCTCCTGCGCCGGGCGCTCGGCATCCGGGATGTGCTGGAGGTTCACGCGGACGCGGTACCAGAGCGAGCTCGAGCCGCGCATGCCGTCGACCATGACATCCGCCGGATGAAGGGCGGCGCTCGCCCGCGGATGCCGCGTCTTCCACGCCTCGAGGGCGTCGAGCGCCTCGGGCTTGGTCTTGGTGCGGGCGACCTCGATGAGCGGCATGGTCGAGGCGCGACGGCCGGAGCCGTCGGAGCCGCGCGGGGGCTTCTCGGCGGGGCCGAGCTCCGTGGCGAGGGCGAGGAGGGCGTCGAGGGAGCCGGCGGCGTCGTCGATCCCCGCGTGCGGGTCGCCGATCGCGCGGAATCGTTCGGGCACGGTGAGGACGGTGAACTCCTCGGGCCGACGGCCCCGCACCTCGTCCCACGTGAGCGGGGTCGAGACGCGGGCGTCGGGGAGCGCGCGGATGGAGTACGCCGAGGCGACCGTGCGGTCCTTGGCGTTCTGGTTGAAGTCCACGAAGACGCTCTCGCCGCGCTCCTCCTTCCACCACCGGGCCGTGGCCAGTCCTGGCGCACGGTTCTCGACCTCACGTGCGAGGGTCTCCGCGGCCAGGCGGACGTCGGCGTACTCCCACTCGGGGCGGATGCGCACGAGGATGTGCAGGCCACGGGATCCCGAGGTCTTCGGCCAGCCGGTCAAGCCGTGGTCGGCCAGCACGTCCCGCGCGATGAACGCGACGTCGACGATCTGCGACCAGTCCACGCCTGGCATCGGGTCGAGGTCGACGCGGAGTTCGTCGGGGTGGTCGAGGTCTTCTGCGCGCACGGGGTGCGGGTTGAGGTCGAGGCAGCCGAGGTTCACGACCCACGCCAGGCCCGCGGCATCCCGGATCACCGTCTCTTCGGCGGAGGTGCCGGAGGCGTAGCGCAGGGTCGCGGTGTCGATGAAGGCGGGGTGGTTCTCGGGTACGCGCTTCTGGAAGAACGGCTCCTGGTCGAGACCCTTCGAGAAGCGCTTGAGCACCATGGGCCGCCCGCCCGCTCCGCGCAGGGCGCCGTCGGCGACGGAGAGGTAATACCGCACGAGGTCGAGCTTGGTGAGCCCGGGCTCCGAGAAGACGACACGGTCGGGACTGGTCACGCGCACCTCCTGGCCGTCGATGTCGAGGATCTCGGGAGGAGTCTTGGCGGGGCTCATGCCGGGAGGCTAGTGCCGCGGCGCCCGGCGCCCGTACCCCTTGCGGCAGTGCGGGGGTGGTGTGCGGGTGTCGCGCCGCGGCCTGCGCGGCGCGGGCGTGAGTGTCCAGGACACGCCGCGTGTCGTCCCCGGTCGCGGCGTGTCTTGGACACTCGACGGGAGAGAGGGGCGTCAGCGCGGGAACGACGAAGGGCCGCCCCGAACGGGACGGCCCTTCGCGCGACGGATGGAGACGTCAGTTGTTGCCGCGAACGATCGCGATGAGACGCAGGATCTCGACGTACAGCCACACGACGGTGACCATGATGCCGAAGGCGCCGACCCAGCCGTAGACGCGGGCGGCGCCGTTGCGGACGCCGCGCTGGATCTGGTCGAAGTCGAGCACCAGCGAGTAGGCGGCCATGATGACCACGAAGACGCCGATGATGACACCGAGCGGGATGCCGAAGATCTCGACGTTGCTGCGCAGGCCGAAGGCTCCACCGGCGATCGGGACGTTGAACAGCATCAGGCCGAGGTTGACCAGGCTGAACACGAGGTAGCCGACCATCGCGATCATGAAGATCTTCGTGGCGCGGGCCGACGCGCGGATCTTGCCGCTCGCGAACAGGGCGAGCGTCACACCGACGACCGACAGGGTGCCCAGCGTCGCCTGGAGGACGATGCCGGGGAAGATGAACTCGAAGAACGCCGAGATGCCGCCGACGAACAGGCCTTCGAACGCCGCGTAGGCGACGAAGACGGGGACGGAGGGCTTCTTCTTGAAAGTCGCGACCATGGCCAGCACGAAACCGACGAGGCCACCGACGATCATCGGAGCGGCGCTCGGGTTCGGGTTGGCCGCGCTGACGCCGGCCATCGACCAGATCCAGCCGACGACGGCGGTGACGACCAGGATGCCGAAGAGGGCCAAGGTCTTCATGACGGTGTCTTCGACCGTCATGCGGCCGGTGTCGACGGCGCTCGCCGACGGTGCGGCGTACGCGCCTTCGATCGACGCGGCGGCGGCGGGGTCGACGGCCGGGGGCGGGCTGTAGCGCGTCTGGGCGCCACCGGCTCGAGGGTCCTGGAACGCCGGGTTGTTGAATGCCGGGTTGTTGAGGGCCACGGGAACTCACACTCCAAAAGATGGTGATCACAGCACCGTGCTGTCAGACAACACTAGCCGAGAGGGCCGCGGGAATCCTTGTGCTGACTGGGATTCTGCTTTGAGCGGACCCACTGTTCACCCGCCCTCGCTACCGTGACGGGGTGCCTGTCGTCATCGGTCATCGCGGCGCCCCCGGATACCTCCCGGAGCACTCCCGATCCTCTTATCTGCGGGCGATCGCGGCGGGGGTGGATGCCGTCGAGCCCGACGTCGTCCCCTCGAAGGACGGCGTGCTCGTGGTGCGGCACGAGAACGAGATCTCCGCGACGACCGATGTCTCGACCCGGGCGGAGTTCGCCGCACGGCGCACGTCGGAGGTGATCGACGGAGAGCGTCTGACGGGCTGGTTCACGGAGGACTTCACGTGGGCGGAGCTGCAGACCCTCCGCTGCCGCGAGCGCATCCCGGCGATCCGGCCCGCGAGCGCCGCGCACGACGACGTCGATCCCGTACTGCGCCTGCGCGACGTCCTCGATCTCGCGCGCGACGGCGGCGTCGGGGTCGTCCTCGAGGTCAAGCACGCCGCGGCCTTCTCCGGCCTCGGGTTCGACATGGCCGAGCTCGTCGCGGCCGAGGTGCGCGAGAGTGGATGGGCGGATGCCGCGGATGCGCTGGTGATCGAGTCGTTCGAGCCCCTCGTGCTCGCGCGGCTGCGGGAGCGCGGCATCCGGGTTCCGCTCGTGCAGTTGATCGAGGCGGACGGGGCTCCCTGGGATCTGCGCGAACGCGACGGCTCCGACGCCGCGACCTACGCCTCGATGCTGACGGGGACGGGGTTGGACGCGCTCGCCGATGCGGTCGAGGGCATCAGCCCCGACAAGAGGCTCGTCCTCGCCCCCGACCGGTGGGGGCGTGCGAAGGGACCCGCCGCGTTCGTCGGCGCGGCGCACGACCGCGGCCTGCGCGTGTTCACCTGGACGTGCCGCCCCGAGAACGCCTTTCTCCTGCCGGGGTACCGCCGGGGTGGCGGGAAGGCCGCTCTCGGCGACTGGCGGGGGGAATGGGCCGTGCTGCGCGACGCCGACCTGGACGGGGTGTTCGTCGACCACCCCGACCTGGGCGTGGAGTTCTTCCGGGCGCAACCCCGCCCGTCCTCCGGCGCGTCCGCGTGAGGATGACGGCATGACGGTGGATGTGACGGTGGTCGGCGGCGGCATCTCGGGGCTCGCCTGCGCGCGGGCGGTTCAGGATGCCGGGCGGTCGGTGCGCGTGCTCGATCGCGGTCGGCGCGTGGGCGGGCGTCTGTCCAGCCGCACGATCGACGGGCGCGCGGTGGATCTCGGGGCGTCGTACTTCGTCGTCGGCGAGGCGGAGGGGTTCGCCCACGTCGTGGCCGACTGGGAGGAACGCGAGCTCGCGCGCCCCTGGACCGACACGTTCCAGGTGATCCAGCCCGACGGCTCGCACGCCCCGAAGCCCGGACCGATGCGGTGGGCGGCTCCCCTCGGACTGCGCTCCCTCGCGCTCGACCTGGCCCAGGGGCTGGACGTCGAGGCGGAACGCGTCGTCGGGCGCGTCGAGCCCTTCCGCGTCGACGGCGAGGACGCCGGCGAGGTGGTGCTGGCCATGCCCGCGCCGCAGGCCGCGCGGCTGACGGGGGAGGCCCCGGGCGGGGAGCAGGAGTGGGAGCCCGTGATCGCCGTGGTGCTGCGGTGGGACGAGCGGCGGTGGGATGCCGACCTGCACGGCGCTTTCGCGGCCGATGACGCCGACGTCTCGTTCCTCGCCGACGACGGCGACCGGCGCGGGGACGGCGCCCCCGTGCTGGTGGTGCACACGACGGGCGAGCGCGCGCACCGCCACCTCGATGATCCGGACGCGGCGGTCGCGCCCGTCGTGGCCGCGACGAAGCGTCTGCTGCGGATCGACGACGACCCGGTCGCCACCCACGCGCACCGGTGGACGTTCGCTCGTCCGACCGAGACGACCGGGGAGCCGTTCTTCCGCTCGCCGGGCCTGTCGGCGTGCGGCGACGCCTGGGGCGAGAGCGCGGCGGTGCGCACCGCGTGGACCTCGGGCGATGCGCTCGGGCGGACGCTCGCGGCATCGTGAGCCGTCGTCGGGACAGAGCCGACGGCGCTGCCGGACGAGCGCATCCGAGCGCGCGCGACACGCGCGGGCGGCGAGCGGATCGAATCGGCGCGTTTGACTGCCGAGGCGGGCGAGGCGCCCGTGCGCCGGCACACGCGGGGGATCGGCGTGCCCGGGGGGTCGACCTAGGGTGGGCCCATGGAAGCCGGAATCGATGTGGCGGGGGTCAGGCGCTCGTTCGGCGCGGTGCAGGCGGTGCAGCACGTCACGTTCTCGGCGGCGCCGGGCCGGGTGACGGGGCTCGTCGGGCCGAACGGGTCGGGCAAGACGACCCTCATGCTGATGCTCGCCTCGCTGCTGCGTCCCGACGACGGCACGATGCGCATCGGCGGGGTCGACCCGCTGAGCGATCCCGCAGGTGCTCGCCGCCTCCTGGGATGGATGCCGGATTCCCTCGGCGCCTGGCCGGCCCTCTCCGCGCGCGAAGTGCTGGTGGCCACCGCGCAGCTCTACGGCCTGTCGCGCGAGCACGCCCGGGCTCGCGCGGACGAGCTCCTCGTGCTCGTCGACCTCGTCGGTCTCGCCGACTCCGCCGCGCGGGTGCTCTCGCGCGGGCAGAAGCAGCGGCTCGCCCTGGCCCGTGCGCTCGTCCACGATCCGCAGGTGCTGCTGCTCGATGAGCCGGCGTCGGGTCTCGACCCGCAGGCCCGCATCGCGCTGCGCGTGCTGTTGCGGCGCCTCGCGGCAGAGGGGCGCACGATCCTGATCTCGAGCCATGTGCTCTCGGAGCTCGAAGAAGTGGTCGACGACGCCGTCTTCGTGGTCGACGGGCGCACGGTCGGTGGCGACCGGGTCGCCGCTGCCGCCACCCGTGTGCGGCCGTGGCGCGTCCGTCTGCTGGCCGACCCCTCGCGTGCGAGCGCGGCCGCGCGCGCCGACATCGCTTCAGCACTGGGGCGCACGGCCGCCGAGGTGGGTGTCGACCGCCGCGACGTGCTCGTCCCGTTCGTCGACGAGGCCGCGGCCGTCGCCGGATTCCGCGCGCTCGCGAGCGCCGGGTTGCCGGTCGCCGAATTCGCCCCGGCCGTGGGCGACCTGGAGCATGCGTTCCTCGACCTGCGCGCGGACACGCGCGCGGCAGAGGGTGCGCCCGGGGCGTCGCACGCCGCCCCGACCCCGCCGGGTGAGGCATCGCAGACGAACACGGCGCCGGGTACGTCACCGGGAACCGGGGGCGACTCCTCGGTCGACCGATTCGACGACGGGAGCCGCGCATGAACCTCCACCGACTGGGAACCATCGTCGGGATCGACCTGCGTCAGCGTGTGCGTTCGGTCGCCTGGTACGTGCTTTTGGGCGTCTTCGCGCTCATCCTGCTCGGTCTGCTGCTGCTGTCCTTCGCCTCGTTCGCCCTGTGGAGCGGCGGTGACGAGTGGTTCTTCTCGATCGTCATCATGCTCGTGCTGCTGCTGGTCCTGCTGGTGTCGCCGACGCTCAGCGGAAGCGCCGTCAACGGCGACCGGGATGCCGCGACCCTCGCGCCGGTGCAGGTGACGCTCGTCACCACGGGGGAGATAGTCATCGGCAAGTTCCTCGCCGCATGGATCTCCGGGCTGGCCTTCCTCGTGGTGGCGGTGCCGTTCCTGCTGGTGTCGACGTTCGCCGGAGGGCTGAACCCCCTCGTCATCCTGAGTTCCCTGGCGATCCTCGTGGTCGAGATCGGGATCGTGGCGGCCATGGGTGTCGGACTGAGCGCGATCGTGGCGCGCCCGCTCTTCTCCGTGGCGAGCACGTACCTCATCGTCGCCGCGCTGACGATCGGGACGCTGCTGGTCTTCGGGCTCGGGGCGACGGCCCTGCGCACCTCTCAAGAGGTCGTGACACGCGACTTCGACTTCGCGGCCGTGCCCGACGGGTGCGACCCGTTCGCGACGTCGTCGCAGAACGGATGTCCGTCCGCCGGCGAAATCGGCTGCGTCGAGAACACCAGCTACACCGAGGTGCCCCGCTTCGATCGCGTCTGGTGGGTGCTCGCGGCGAACCCGTTCGTCATCCTGGCCGACGCCACGCCCCCGACGTACGACCCCGACTACGGCTCCCCGAGCGACCTGTTCTCACAGATCGCCTACGGCGTGCGCATGGCGCAGATCGCGCCGGAGCCGCGCGTCGAGTACGACTCCTGTGCGACGTACACGTCGGAACAGGTTCCCGATTACACGACCCCCGCGCAGCAGATCGAAGGCACGGCGCCCAGCTGGTTCGTCGGTCTGCTCGTGCAGATCGTCGTCGCCGGTGGATTGTTGGCGTGGGGAACGGCTCGGACGCGCACGCCAGCCAAGCGCCTTCCGCCGGGGACGCGGATCGCCTAGGCGCCCGCCCTCGGGCGCGGAACGCCGCCGCGGCTCAGGCGTGGCCGTCAGCCGCGGGGAACCCCGGGTCGGGCTCGACGGCGTCGCCGGTGTGGTCGTCGAGGTCGACGTGCTCCTCCGCCTCGGCGGCGTCTTCGCGGACCTCGTCGGTGACGGCGTCGGTGGGCGCGGCGGAGTCGGCGTGGGCGTCGTCGGAGTGGCGGGAGGGGATGTCAGGAGTGCTCATGACTCCACCGTGCTCCTCGACGCCGTGCGTGCGAACCGGCTTGACACGTGCGTGCGGGTCAGTCGCCGGCATCCGGGATCGAGGGCTGCGTGGCGGGCCAGGCCGGAAGGGGATCGGCGAACGCCGCCCAGGCGGCCGGGCCGGCCGCGAGCTCGGCGTCGGTGAGGGCGGCCTCGTCGAGGATGTGCGCGAGGCGCGGCGCCGACAGGTCGAGACCGGTGAAGGCGATCTCCTGACCGAGGCCCATGCGGCCGTCGTCGGCGCCGAGGGGTTCGATCCACATCGCCGAGCCGACGTGCTCCCAACGGGCCAGGATGCCGGGCCGCGAGGCGAGGCGGCAGAAGCCCGCTGAGCGCACGAGACGACCGGCCGCGCCGTCGTCCAACCGGTCGAGGGCGGCGGACAAGCGCTCGGGGTGGAAGGGGCGCACCTGCTCGTAGACGAGCGTCGCGACGCGGTTGTCGCGCATGAACGGGTCGTGTTCGCCGTTGAGCGCCCGCACCCATCCCGCGCGCTCGAGCAGCTCGCCCTCGTGCCTCGCGGGGGAGCGCAGGTCGCTCACGGGATCACGGGACAGTCGCAGCACGGCGCGGGGATTGAGGTGCGAGGCGAGTGCCATCTGCACGGCGAGAGCGGGTGTGGGGACCTGCTCCCAGTTGATCCACACGATGCGGGTCGCGAGCTCGAGCGCGAGCGCGGCCTGGCGCGCGCGGGCGCCGACGTCGCCACGGGTGTCGCCGGGGCGGGCGGATGCCACCAGGGTGGCGTCGTCGAGCAGGTCGCCGATCATGTGGCGGGCGTCGACGACGCAGACTGCGTCGACGTCTGCTCCTCCGCGAGCCACGAGCGCGTGGATCAGATCGACGTCGCTGCCGAGGTCGACGACCGCGTGGTCGTCCGAGGCGCGGGGGCGCGGGGTCGGGAGAGCGTGCGCGGCCCGCAGATCGGCGAATCGCAGAAGGTGAAGAGGGCGTTCGAGAGCGACGGCGGTCCTCTCGGCGTAGGACCGGCGTTCCGGGGCGCAGACGCCCATGATGGCGATCGTGCGGGGCATGGCATCCACCTCTCGGTTGTCTCGGGATCGTGAACACCCTAGCCTGTTATTGATAACGGTTATCAAAAAGGAGGATGCCATGAAGGTCCGCGCATCGATCAAGTCCTTGAAGAAGCAGCCCGGCGCGCAGGTCGTGCGTCGGCGCGGCAAGGTCTTCGTGATCAACAAGCTGAACCCTCGCTTCAAGGGGCGGCAGGGGTAGGCCCAGGAGTGACGCCGCGATAACGCGAACGAGAACCGTTCCCGACATGACAAACACATTGCAATCTGTTTATGCGTCTGGTGGAGTGAGGGCGTGGACAAGATCGCGGGACTCGACGAGGCCGCGGAGCTGTTCAAGGTCCTCGGCAGCCCGTCGCGCCTCGCGCTCGTCTGGCTGCTGAACCACGAACCGCTCACGGTCGGCGCGCTGGCAACGTCATCCGGACTCTCTCAACCGCTCGTGTCGCAGCATCTGCGCACTCTGCGGCAGGCGGGCCTGGTGACCTCGGAGCGTGACGGGAAGGAAATCCGCTACGCCCTGGCCGACCAGCACGTCGCCCATGTCGTGCTCGACGCGATCGCCCACGTCACCGAACCGACCGACCAGGGGAGCGAACAATGAGCACCGCCGAAACCCACGCCGAGCACACCGTCGACGAGCACGCCCACGGCGACGACTGTGGACACCAGAAGATCGAGCACGGCGATCACATCGACTACGTGCACGGCACCCATCACCACGCCCTGCACGGCGACCACTACGACGAGCACGAATCCCAGGCCGAGCACTCGGTCGCAGACCACCGTCACGGCGACGACTGCGGCCACGAGAAGGTGGAGCACGACGACCACGCCGACTACGTGCACGACGGCCACCGTCACGCGCTGCACAGCGACCACTACGACGAGCACTGACCTGCTCCGGCGGCATCCCGTGTCACGAGCGCGGGATGCCGATCTTCGGGCCCGTCCTCCCCGCGAGGGGAGGGCGGGCCTCTGTCGTGTCCCGACGGGCGCGAGAGCTGCGCGCTCCGCCGGCGGCGGGCCTCAGGCCTGGACGCGGAAGGAGCGACCCTCGAAGGCGATCACGTCGCCGGCCTGCAGCTGACGCCCGCGTCGCCGTTCGATCTCGCCATTGACCTGGACGTAGCCGTCGATGATCGCCTCTTTGACGTCACCGCCCGAGTCGAGCACGCCCGCGAACTTCAGGAACGGGCCGAGGCGGATCATCTCGCTGCCGACCGAGACGTCCTGGGGTGCGGGGGAGGTCATTCCTCCAGCATGGCAGGTGACGGGGAGTGCTCGGCATGGTGCCTCGGCGGCGGGGACGTGGACGCGACGGCGGGAGTCGAACCCGCCACGCCTTCGGTTATGAGCCGAGGCCCGGGACCGCCCGGATCGCCGCGATGTGCCCCCACGCTAACCTCGCCCCGCCGTCCCGACGAAGGTGCGTTGCGGTGCGTGACGGGAGGTGTCGCCGCGTGTCGCTCAACCCGCGCGCCGCCGCTCGATGATCGCCCGCGTCGAGTGCTCCAGGTGCGCACGGACGGCGTGTTCGGGGTCGCGCAGCGCCTCGGTCACGTAGGCGCGGTGCTCCTCGGTGAGGGTGCCGGACGCGTACGCGGGCCGCACGTGCGTCAGCAGCAGGTGCATCTCGGAGTCGAGGCGACGGTATTCCTCCGCGATCCGCGCGCTGCCGGCCGCTTCGACGAGCGCCAGATGCACGCGGGCGTGGGCGGCGAGCGTCGCCGCCCAGTCACCCGATGCCTCCGCCGCAGCCAGCTCGTCGAGCGCCGCGTCGACGTCGGGAGGACGGATGCCGCGGTCGCGGACGATCCGCAGCGCCTCGGTCTCGAGGGCGCACCGCAGCTGCTGCAGCGCGACGAGAGCGTCATCGTCGAGCGACGACACCCGCACGCCGCGGTACGGCTCGGCGGTGGCGAGTCGTTCGGCGGTGAGCCGCGCGAGCGCCGTCCGGGCGGTGTGGCGCGAGACGCCGAAGGTGTCGCTCAGCTCCTCCTCGCGCAGGGGTGCGCCGGGCGCGAGCTCCCCCGACAGGATGCCGGCGCGGACGGCGTCGGCGACGACATCGGCCGCGCGAGGACCCGGGGTGGGGGCGTCACGCGCGAGACGTGGCATCCGGAACCTCCTGACGCCGACGAACGGGAGCCGAGACCGCGGCGAGACCCGCCGCGATGAGCGCGAGACCGAGGGCGCCCACCGGGGTGAGGTGCTCCTCCAGCACGAAGAGGCCGAGGAGGGTCGCGGCGAGCGGCTCGGCGAGGGTGAGTGTCGATACCGTCACCGCGGTGAGGCGCGCGAGCCCCCATCCGAAGAGCAGGTACGCGACCGTGGTCGTGACAACGCCCAGCCAGAGCGCGAGCGGGAGACCGTTCGGGGTGAGCAGCCACTCCGTGCCCGCGAGCAGGAGGACGGGGACGCTCGCGACCGCGGCCACGCCGAAGACCGTGCCCATCACGCGCGTGGAGTCCCACCCCCTCTCGATCAGGGCCTTGCCGCACACCGTGTAGAGCGCGTACGACATCCCCGCGCCGACCGACCCGAGCAGTCCGCCGGGTGCCAGCGCCACGGTGCCGCCGGTCACCCCCGACACCAGCACCACCCCGGCGAGGGCGACGGCGGTGGCGAGCATCCACCGCGCAGAGGGGGCGCGGCGCAGGCGCACGGCATCCACGATGCCGGTCGCGATGGGGGCCGACCCGAGCGCGACGACCGTGCCGATGGCGACGCCGTTCTCGCGCGTGCCGAGGAAGAACAGCGGCTGGTAGGCGAGAACGCCGATCGCACCGACCGCGATGAGCGCGGTGGTCGACGCCCGCGTCGCTGTCGCGGGGCGGGGCGCGGATCTGCGGGCGAGGGCGAGCACTCCCAGGATGCCGCCGCCGACCACGATGCGTGCCGCGCCGACGGCGATCGGCGAGGCGTCGACCCCGGCCAGGGCCTGCGCGGTGCCGGTCGTGGAGAAGCACAGCGCCGCAGCGAGGATCGCGAGAGCGGGAAGCATGGATGGATTGTTACACAATCCGCCCGTGACCTCAGATCCGGAGGGCCGCCACCATGGAGCGCAGCGCGCGCAGGGCGGCCTGCTGCTCGGCATCCGTCATCCCGTGGAGCATGCGCCGCTCGACATCCCGCACGGCCGCGCTCGCCGCGGCGAGCGTCTCGTGGCCCTTCGCCGTGAGGCGTGCGGGCAGGACCTTGCCGGAGGTCGGGGTCGCGGGTCGCTCGACGATGCCGTCGCCTTCGAGGGTGTGAAGGAGCACGTTCATCGACTGCCGGGTCACGAATGCCCCGCGCGCGAGGTCGGAGTTCGACAGGCCCGGGCGCTGCGCGAGCAGCTCGAGGCAGGAGTAGTGCGTGATCGTCATGCCGAGCGGGCGGAGCACGTCTTCCATCGCCGCTCGCAGCGCGCTGGCCGCCTCTTTCAGCAGATAGCCGAGGGAGGTGTCGAGATCGATCCGCTCTTGCGTCATGTCAGTATTCTGACATAGGCTTGGTGTCAGGTAACTGACACACAAGGAGCTCTCATGCCTGTCACCGGTCCCGACTTCGTCTCCCTGCAGGTGCGCGACCTCGCCGCCTCCCACGCGTTCTACGAGCGCTACCTGGGCCTCGAGCGATCGCCCGCCGGCCCGCCGCACGCGGTCGTCTTCTCCACCGCCCCCATCGCCTTCGCGCTCCGCGACCTCGCCCCGGGCACCGACCTCTCCGGCGTCGCGCAGCCCGGCGTGGGCGTCGCCCTGTGGCTGCTCGCGACCGACGTGCAAGCGATCCACGACGCCCTCGCCGCGGACGGCCAGCGCATCGTCATGGATCCGATCGACGGTCCCTTCGGTCGCACCTTCACGTTCGCCGATCCCGACGGCTATCACGTCACCCTCCACGACCGCGGCTGAGCGGCCCGGGGAGGCGGTCGAGCCCCGACCGCCCCGAGCGGACGCCCAGCCTGCGACGGGTAACGTTGACGCATGGCGACGACGGCGGGGCGAGGCATGCTGGCCCTGGGCGTCTTCGGCATCCTTCTGGCCTTCGGTGCGTTGATCGCCGTGCTGGTGGATCCCTTCGCGCGGGTGCCCATGATGGTCGATCCCACGACCGAGTGGCTCGCGCGCGTGCTTCTGGCCCTGGGCGTCGCCTGGCTCGTGATCGGCATGCTCGCCGCTCGCACGAGCCTGGTCCGTCGGCCCGGCGCCGCGGCCGCGCGCGCGACCTGGATCGCCTCGACGCGACCCTGGCGGGCCCGCGAGTCGAGCCTGGGTCTGCTGCCGTTGGATCGCTGGCTGATGATCCTCGTACCCGGCGGGCTGCTCGTCACCACGCGCATCGTCCAGACCCCGCGTGACGGACTCCTCGGCGTCGCCGTCGCGATCCTGGGGTGGCTCCTGTTCGCCACCGCCGTGCGGCTCCTGCTCGGCCGCCGATCGCCGTGGCCCATCATCGCGGCGGTCGGGGGAGCCCTCGTGCTGCGCTGCGTCGTCGGGCTCCTGGCCGTCGCCCTGTCGGGCCCCGACGGCGTGTGGCCGTCGCTGTGGGCGGTGCCGGCCGTGCGGATCCTCTACCTGATGGTGGCCTTCGCCCTCGTGGCGTGGGTCTTCGTCGCCGCGGGCTGGTCGCTCGCTCCGCAACTCGGTCGCCCTCGCGCCGCGGGCATCGCCCTCGCGGGCATGGGGATCGGCTACGCGCTCCCCGCCGCCACCGTCGCCGTCGCGGGAGCGGGCGACGCCCTGCGCTCCTGGAACGAGCAGATCGGCATCCTGCCGTGGGATCTCGCGCGCCTCACCGGTATGCGCGACGGCGCCGTCCCGGTGGAACTCGTGAGCGTCACGGCCGTGATCGGCGCGATCGCCACGATCGTGGGCATCCTGCTCGCCCTGCCGCGCCGCGTGTACGCACGCCGCACGCGCTGAGACTCGGCGCCCTCGAGCGCCCGATCGCGGACGCCCCGCCCGCGTGGGCGACGTTCAGCGACCGAGCGTCTGATCGAACGGTCCGCCGCGGCGGATCTCGCGCACCTCTTTACCGAGCGGGAACAGCGAGACGGGCACCAGCTTGAAGTTCGCGATACCGAGCGGGATGCCGATGATCGTGACGCACAGCACGAGCCCCGTGACGATGTGCTCGAGAGCGAGCCACCAGCCGGCGAGCACGACCCACACGAGGTTCCCGAGGAACGACCCCACGCCCGCCGTCGGCTTCGCCACGATCTCGCGGCCGAACGGCCACAGCGCGTACAGCCCGATGCGGAACGAGGCGATGCCCCACGGGATCGTCACGATCAGGATGCAGAGCACCACCCCCGCGGCGAGGTAGCTGAGGAAGAGCCAGAAACCCGACAGCACGAGCCACAGGACGTTGAGGATGAGGCGCATGCGTCCATCCTCGCGGTTCGGAACGCGGCGCCCGACGGGTTTGACACCGCTTCGCCTAACCTCCCGACGGTGGGGGTGCAAGCGCCCTTCGCACACCACCTCGGGGGTCTAGCGTGGGGCACCCCGAGGGAAGGAACCGATCATGTCCGACGTCACCCGCGCCACCCCCGAACGCCGCGTCCTTTCGAGCTTCAGCGACTACACGGGGGCACAGGCCGCCGTCGACCGTCTGTCCGACGCCGGGTTCCCCGTCGAGCACACCGCCATCGTCGGACACGGCGTGCGCATCGTCGAGCAGGTCACGGGGCGCATGACCCGTGGACGGGCGGCGCTGCTGGGTGCCGCGTCGGGCGCGTGGTTCGGTCTGATGATCGGCGTGCTGATCGGTCTGCTGAGCGTCGGAGGATTCCTCGGGTTCGTGCTGCTGGGTCTCGTGCTCGGTGCCGTGTGGGGCGCGGTCTTCGGTTTCGCCGGACACGCCTTCACCGGTGGCCGCCGCGACTTCTCGTCGGTGCAGGGCTTCGAGGCCGAGCGCTGGGACGTGACGGTGGATGCCGAGCACTTCTCCCGCGCGCAGTCGCTGCTGTCGTCGGGTGCGGCGGGGGAGGGGCGCGCGTAACGTCGGCGCACTGCTGTCGGGCGGGTTCCGGCGTCGTGGGGCACCGCGCGTGGCCCCGGGGCGTCGGGGGTGACCCCGGGCCACCGGCGCGCGTCGCGCTCGTGAGGCCGCCCGGCCGCGAGGCCGATGTCGGAGGCCCCGCCTAGACTTGGAGGCGCCATGACCGACGCCTCCACGCCCCTCATCGTCGGCGGTTCCGCACCGTCGGCCGCCCGACCCGACGCCGATCTGCTCGAGGGGCTGAACGGTCCGCAACGGGAGGCCGTGACCTACCGGGGTCAGGCGCTGCTCATCGTCGCCGGCGCCGGCTCGGGCAAGACGAGCGTGCTCACCCGGCGCATCGCCTCGCTGCTGCGCACGCGCGAGGCGTACCCGAGCCAGATCCTCGCGATCACCTTCACCAACAAGGCCGCCGGAGAGATGCGCGAGCGCGTCCATCAGCTCATCGGGCAGAAGGCCGACGGCATGTGGATCTCGACCTTCCACTCCGCGTGCGTGCGCATCCTCCGCCGCGAGGCGGAGCAGTTCGGCTTCACGAAGTCGTTCACGATCTACGACTCCGGCGACTCGCGCGCGCTCATCAAGCGTCTCGTGAAAGAGCACGAGGGCGACTCGTTCGGCCTCACCCCCGCGGGGACGCAGAGCCGCATCTCGAAGCTCAAGAACGAACTGGCAGACGCCGAGTCGTACGCCCGCTCCGCCAACATGAGCGACCCCGCCGAACGCGTCTTCGTCGAGATCTTCTCGTCCTACCAGCGCGAACTGCAGCGGGCCAACGCCTTCGACTTCGACGACCTCATCGCCCAGACCGTCTACCTCTTCCGCGCGTTCCCCCAGGTCGCCGACGTCTACCGCAAGCGGTTCCGGCACATCCTCGTCGACGAGTACCAGGACACCAACCACGCGCAGTACGCACTGATCCACGAGCTCACGCGCCCCGTCGGCTCCGACGCCGAGCCGTTCTCCTCGGGCGGCATGATGATCTTCGACGCGGAGCCCGCGGGCGAGGACGCTGCATCCCTCACCGTCGTCGGTGACTCCGATCAGTCGATCTACGCGTTCCGCGGTGCCGACATCCGCAACATCAGCGAGTTCGAGCGCGACTACCCGGGCGCCAAAGTCGTGCTGCTCGAGCAGAACTACCGCTCGACGCAGAACATCCTGTCTGCGGCCAACGCGGTCATCGCCAACAACTTCGACCGCAAAGACAAGAAGCTCTGGACCGACGTCGGCGCGGGCGACCCGATCATCGGGTTCACCGGCTACTCGCAGCACGACGAGGCGCAGTTCGTAGCCGACGAGATCGAGGTCCTGCACAAGAAGGGCGTCGACTACTCCGGCGTCGCGGTGTTCTACCGCACCAACTCGCAGTCCCGTGCGCTGGAGGAGATCTTCATCCGCTCCGCGGTGCCCTACAAGATCATGGGCGGCACCAAGTTCTACGAGCGCGCCGAGATCAAGGACGCCCTCGCCTACCTCGTGGCCGTCGCCAATCCGGCCGACTCGATGGCCCTGCGCCGCATCCTGAACCGTCCGCGCCGCGGTATCGGCGACGTGACCGAGACGGCGATCGCACGCTATGCCGCCGAGCACGACATCACCTTCCGCGACGCCCTCGCCAACTCCGCTCAGCTCGGCGTCGGCCCCAAGCTGCAGAAGGCGATCGATCAGCTCGACGCCGTGCTCACCGAGGCCACGGCGGTCATGCTGCCGGCATCCGGAGAACTCGCCCCCTCCACCTCGGTCACCGAGGGCCTGACGCTGCTGCTCAACAAGAGCGGCTACTTCGACGCCCTGCGCGCGAGCAAAGACCCGCAAGACGAAGCGCGCCTCGAGAACCTCGACGAGCTCATCGCGGTGACGCGCGAGTTCGCGCGCAACAACCCCGAGGGCACGATCATCGACTTCCTCACCGAGGTGACCCTTGTGGCGGATGCCGACGACCTCGACGACGCGTCGGGCTCGGTCTCGCTCATGACCCTGCACACCGCGAAGGGCCTCGAATACGACGCGGTGTTCCTCACCGGAGTCGAGGAAGACCTGCTGCCGCACCGGATCTCGGCCAACGAGCCGGGCGGGCCGCAGGAGGAACGTCGTCTGTTCTACGTCGGCATCACGCGCGCCCGCAAGCGACTGCACGTCTCGCTCGCGATGACCCGCGCGCAGTTCGGCGAGGTCACGGTGGCCATGCCGAGCCGGTTCCTGCAGGAGATCCCCGCCGACCTCATCGACTGGCGTCAGTCGCCGGGCGACGTCAACGGCCGCGGCGGATCGCAGTCCCGCGCGCTCAACGCGCGCGGCCGTCGCCCCGGCCAGCCCGGCGGGGGCAATCGCTACGGCGACGACCTCGTCCCCCTGCCCAAGCGCGCACCGGCCGACCCGAGCAAGTTCCCGAACCGCATCCCCGCGAAGGTGCGCGACAACGGCGACATGGTTCTGGCCGCGGGTGATCGCATCCGCCACGACGACTTCGGCGAGGGCCGAGTGGATGCCGTGACCGGCGAAGGCGCGAAGCGCGTGGCGCACGTGCGCTTCGACACGGTGGGTCCGAAGAAGCTGCTGGTGAAGATCGCGCCGATCGCGAAGCTGTAGCGCGTCCGCGCGAGGCGGGGGAGGTCACGCGGCGCACGGCGACCCGACGCCCTGCACGCCGACCCGCCGACCTGACGCCCCGCGCATCAGCTCGTTGCCGCGCCGCGCGGTGCCGTGTGCCGCGAGGCTCGGGGCCCTGGCCCCCGGACCGCCCGGATAGGCTGGCGGAATGGCTCTGTTCTCGCGCCGCAAGAAGTCCGAATCCGACGACGCATCGGTCGACCGGCCCGACACCACGATCGAACCGGGCGAACAGCCCGTCGACCCCGCCGGCCCGAGCGATGCCGCTCCCGCCGCTGACGCGACCCCCGCCGCTCCGGTCGAGGCCGCGCCGACCGTCGGCATCTCGATGTCGTCGTTCCGCGGAGTGGGGGCGGGGCCCGAGCCCGCACCGACCTTGACGAACGCCCCGCCGGTCGCCGCACGCCCGTCGGCCCGTCAGCCCGGCCCGATGGAGGCCCCCGAGGCGCCCGAGACGGTGCAGGGCCTGCGCGACAACGCGTTGCTCGGCAACGCCCTCGCCGAGATCTCGGGGCAGCCCGAGCCGGCCCAGCTGCTCAACGTCGCTCGTCAGCTGCTGCAGGGTCACGTGTTCCTGCGCGTGAAGGGTGACGCGCGGGCGCTGCTGGCCGAGGGCAAAGACCTTCCGCTCGCCGTCGCCAACCGCGGCGACGAGCAGCTCGTGCTCGCGTACAGCGGGGGCCTGGCGCTCCGCGCGAGCGTCGAGGCGGACGGCGACCACGACACCTCCGCGATGGGCCAGCCCGTCATGGCCCTGCTGCGACACGTCCTCTCGGGCTCCTACGCCGGAATCGTGCTCGACCCGGCATCCGGTGACAACCGCGCCGTGCTGCCCAAGGCGCTCCTCGAGCGCATGGTGGCCGAGGTCGACCCGGAGCTGCGCATCAAGACCGCCCTGTGCGACACGCGTACCGACGAGACGGTGGCCACGATCGTCGAGGCGATCGTCGCCGAAGCGCCGATGTGGATCGCCGTCAACCGCACCGAGGAGGGCGGACCGATCGGCGTCGCCGAGTCGCGTTCAGCCGCGGGCGAGCGTTTCCTCGAGGTCTTCAGCCACCCGCTCGAACTCCTCGCGCTCGGCCGCGGTGATCAGCCGCTGCCCATCAGCCGTGCGCAGCTGTCGAAGGCCCTCGCGAGCGACCCCGCGCTCACCGGCATCCTGATCGATCCGGCGGGCCCGTGGATCCGCCTCACGCGCGAGGAGCTCGCGCCCGTCATCGACCTCGCCGCGCAGGACGCCGCCGCGGAGTCCTGAGCGCACGACGACAGCGGGCCGCCCCCTTCTTGGAGGGGCGGCCCGCCGTCGTTTCCGACCGGATCCTGGATGCCGAGGAGCTCGGCCCTCACACCCCGTACAGTTCGCCGACGGGGACCGCCACCGGCAGTACGTTGCCGGCGGGAGCGAGCGGGCACGCCCACATCGGGTCGTAGGCGCACGAGGGGTTGTAGGCGAAGTTGAAGTCGATGACGAGGGTGTCGGGGGCGGCTCCGCGGCCGAGGTCGGCGCCCTTGATGGTGTCGAGCAGGTAGCGTCCGCCTCCGTATGTGCCGCCCGGCCGACCGGCGGCCGCGTCGCGCACGGGCACGAACAGTCCGCCGCCGTAGGACGTGAGGCGCCACACGTCGAGTGATCCGGTGTCGGGGAGCTCCACGCGACCGATGCGCTCGAAGCCGACCTCGCCGTCGGTGCCGGTGGTCGCGACGAACGACGCCTCGTCGGCGTCGAGCAGCGGCACCTCGAACCGCCAGGCGGCGTCGTAGGGGGCGAGGGGCAGGCCCACGAATCCGTCGCGCTGCTCCGGGAGCAGCGGCGTCGCGGGGTGATCGGCGAAGAGCGCGTCGCGCTCGATGCGCCAGAGCTCGTGGGCGTCTTCGGGGTCGTCGGCCTCGCGCACGGCGTCGTAGAGCGCGAACACGCGGCGGCGCCAGTCGGCGATGTCGAGGGCGGTGCGGGCGGCGGCGGTGGTCATGACTCGAGCGTAGGCCGGGGGTGGATGCCGGGGCTCGGGGTGGACAGCGATGCGGCGGGGCGCCCGCGTGCGCGCGCGCGGCGCGCGAGTGGGGCGTGCGCGGGGGCGTGCGCGGTGGCCCCCGGGGCCACATTCGGCGCCCCGCGGCGCACGGTGCGACCGCCGTCGCGCAACGGGGCAGACACGGCGCGGGCCCGCGCACTAGCGTCGGCACATGGCATCCCCTCGCATCACGCTGACCGTCCCGGGCCCCGACGGCGACCGCGAGGTCGGCATCTCGAACCCCGACCGGGTGCTCTGGCCCGAGGTCGGGATCACCAAACGCGAGCTGGCCGAGTACCTCATCGCGGTGGGCGGCCCGTTCACCGCGGCGAACGGACACCGGCCCGTGTCGCTCGAACGCTTTCCCGAGGGCGTGGGCGGCGAGGCCTTCTTCTCGAAGAACCCGCCGAAGGGGGCGCCGGCGTTCGTCGAGGCCGTGACGGTCACCTACAACAGCGGGCGGCGGCATCCGCAGCTCTTCCTCGGCGAGATCGCCTCGGCGGTGTGGGCGGCGCAGATGAACACGATCGTGTTCCACCCCTGGGCCTCGCTCGCGACCGACCCCGACCATCCCGTCGAACTGCGCATCGACCTCGACCCGCAGCCCGGCACCGGCATCGCCGAGGCCGTCACGGCGGCGCAGGAGCTGCGGGTGGTGCTGCGCGAGGCGGGCCTCGAGCCTTGGATCAAGACGAGCGGCAACCGGGGCCTGCACGTGTTCTGCCCGATCGAGCCCACGCACGAGTTCCTCGACGTGCGGCACGCCGTCATCGCCGCCGCACGCGAGCTGGAACGTCGGATGCCGGATGCCGTGACCACCAGCTGGTGGAAGGAGGAGCGGGGCGAGCGCATCTTCGTGGACTTCAACCAGGCGAATCGCGACCGCACCATGGCCGGCGCGTACTCCCCGCGGGCCCTGCCCACCGCGACGGTGTCCACCCCGGTGGCCTGGGACGAGCTCGACGGCGTCGACCCGCTCGCGTTCACGGTGCGCTCGGTGCCGGAGCGGTTGGCATCCGTCGGGGATCCGTGGGAGGGCTTCGCCGAGAAGCCCGGACGCATCGACACGTTGCTGGAGTGGTGGCAGCGCGATCTCGGGAACGGGCTCGGCGAACTGCCGTTCCCGCCCGAGTTCCCCAAGATGCCCGGCGAGCCACCGCGCGTGCAGCCGTCACGGGCGAAGTCGCCGGCGGAGTGACGCGACCCGGCGCGGACGCGGGCGGAGAGCAGGAGATCGTTCCGGGACAGGCGAGAGAGATCGGCGTCCGGTTCTCGACTGATCGCCTGTTTCCGCGAGTGCCGACCCGTGGGGCGGATGCCGATGGCGGCGCGACCGCGCGGCCGCCGCGTCGCCGCGCGCCTCCCGTCACCGGGCACCGAATCGCACGCCGCGCGTGCCTCCGGTCATCGTGCGTCGCCCGGCACGGAAGCGCTCCGCGCGGGTGCCGTCGACCGTCGGCATGACCGGCACCGAAGCGCCTGCCGCCGTCGCCCGCGCCTCAGACGCCGGCCGCCAGCGCGTCGCCCGCTGCGCTGCGGTAGTACAGCACCGCCCGGCCGTACCGGGCGCGGTTGAGCAGCCCGGCGCGTTCCATCACGCGCAGGTGCTGGTTGACCGCGGAGGTCGAGACACCGAGCCCCAGGGCGAGATCGGTCGAGGATGCCGGCTCACCCAGCGCCGCGAGAAGGGTCGAGCGGGTGCGTCCGAGCAGGTCGGAGACGGCGTCGGGTTCGGGCTGCGTGCTGCGCGACCACATCGCGCCCTGCCCGCGCGCCGGATACATGACCGTCGGCGGGAGATCGTCGTCGATGGGGGTCGAGACGCGGACGGTGAACATCGAAGGCACGAGGGTGAGGCCGTCGCCGAGCACGGGCCGACGGCGCATGTCGGGGTTCCACAGCCGCACGTCGAGGTGGCGGCCGTCGTAGCGGGCGGCATCCGAGAGGCCGTTGAGCACGGCGCCCAGACCCGACTGCGCGGCGATCCGCCCGCGGTAGGCGATGTCGGCCCGCAGGACGGCGCTCATGCGCGGCCAGTGCGGGGCGAAGCAGAGGTCCCACGCGGTGGCGAGAGCGCGTTGCAGACGAGCGACGACCAGGTCGTGCCGCCCGCGGAACACCGGCGGGACCTCGCCACGGAGGCGCTCGAGGTCGGCGACGAAGCGCGCCCGGGGGATGCGTCCGAGCGCGACCAGCTCGTCGTCGAGCGAGGTCAGCGGCGACGACGGGCGGGGGTTCACGAAGTCCGCCGTCCATTTGCGGTCGTTGACGAGCCCGAGGAGCACCTCGAGGTCGAGCAGGGGGCGCACCGACGCGATGCGCTCCAGCCACGGCTGCTGAAGGGGGAAGCCGTCGGGTTGGGAGAGGGCGCGCAGCCCCAGCCCGAGCTCCGACAGCGGTGAGACGCCGAACCGGATCGCCGAGATATCGGCGGCGTCCAACTCGTACCGGATCATGAAGCCTCACGCTACATCGATTGAGGCCGCCGGCGACGCCTGCCTCAATGAGATGGTGACCAGCACGATCCCGACCGTCCCCCTGAGAACCCTCGTGCAGACGGATCGCACACTGCGCCGCCTGCTCACCATCACCCTCGTCGACACGCTCGGCCGCGGCGCGTTCTTCACGCTGACGACGCTGTACCTGACCCTCATCGTGGGGCTCGAGCCCGTCACGGTCGGTATCGGCCTCACGATCGCCGGGGCGGTGGGCGTCGCGAGCTCACTGACCTTCGGTCACCTCTCCGACCGCGTCAGCGCGCGAAAGATGCTCATCGTCCTGCACGTCGTGCAGGGGGCGGCGCTCATCGGCTACCTCTTCGTCCGCGATCTGCCGACGCTCGTGATCGTCGCCTCGCTCGTGCTGCTCGCGCAGCAGGGAGGAGGGAGCGTGCGCTCCTCCGTCGTCGGGCGGGCGTTCCGCGGTGAGGACCGGGTGCGCATCCGCGCGACGATGCGCACCGTCACGAACGTCGGCATCGGAGTCGGCACTGCGGTCGCCGCCGTCCCCCTCGCGCTCGGTACGCCGTTCGCGTTCCACCTCACGATGACGATCGCGGGCTCGCTCTTCCTGCTCTCCGCCGTGCTCGTCGCCGGTCTCGACCCGCGGCGCGTCGACGTCCGGCGGGAGGACCCGGATGCCGAGACCCCGGCCTCCGCGCCGGTCGCCGCCGTGCGGAGCCCCTACCGCGACCCGCGCTTCCTGTGGCTGACCGCACTCATGGGGGTGTTCGGCATCCAGTTCGGGGTGTTCGAGATCGGCGTACCCCTGTGGGTCGTGGCGCACACGATCGCCGCCGACGTCGTGGTCAGTCCGCTGCTTCTGGTCAACACGGTGGTCGTGGTGCTGCTGCAGGTGCGGATGAGTCGCGGGACCGGGACGTTCTCGGGAGCCGGGCGGGCGATGACCCGCGCCGGGTGGCTCATGGTCGCCGCGTGCGCCCTGTGGGCCGGGGCGGGATGGATCGGCGGTGAGGGATGGGGGCCCGCGGCGGCGGTGATCGTCGTGCTGCTCGCCGCGGCCGTCGCCCACTCGCTCGCCGAGATCACCTCGAGCGCCGCGGGGTGGAGCTTGAGCTTCGACCTCGCGCCGCAGGAGCGCATGGGGAGCTACCAGGGCGTCTACGGCACGGGCTATGCGGTCGGGGCGATGATCGCCCCCGCCGTCGTGACGATGACGGCGATCGACCTCGGCACCGCCGGGTGGGCGATCCTCGCGGCGATGTTCGCTGTCGCCGCAGCCGGTGTCGTGCTGATCGCCCGGCGGGCGGATGCCGTGGAGGTGCGCTGAGCGGCCTCCGGCGTCGCGAGGACAGGGGATACGTCGAGAACAGGACGCGGGCGACCTGATCGTCCCGTTCTCGCGGCATCCCCTGTTTCTGGTGGCGGGGCGGTGCGCAGGAACGAGCGGCGCGCGACCGGTCGGGCCCGAGGTGCCGCTCGTGCACGACGGAGCGGCCCGCACCGCGCCCGGGCTCGTTGCGAGTCAGTCCAGAACGTCGCCCAGGTCGTACGAGCTCACGCTGTCGAGCTGCGCGAAGGTGCACGAGCCGGCGTCGCGGTCGGGGCGCCACCGATCGAACTGCACCGTGTGCCGGAAGCGCATGCCCTCGAGCTGGTCGTAGCGCACCTCGAGAACGCGCTCGGGACGCAGCCGCACGAACGACACGTCTTTGGACGCCGAGAAGCGCGAGCGGTCGGTCTCGCCGGTGACGGCGGCGCCCTCGTCGTCGCGCTCGACGTACGGCTCGAGCTCGTCGATCAGCTCGCGGCGGCGCTTGTCGGTGAAAGCCGACGCACCCCCGACGCCGTGAAGTCGACCGTCGTCGTCGTAGAGCCCCAGCAGCAGGGAGCCGACGCCCTCGCCGGACTTGTGGATGCGGTAGCCGATCAGCACGACGTCGGCCGTGCGCGCGTGCTTGATCTTGAACATCGTGCGCTTGTTCGGCGCGTAGGGCTGCGCGAGAGGCTTGGCGATCACACCGTCGAGACCGGCGCCCTCGAACTCGGCCAGCCACCGGCGCGCGAGGTCGGGATCGTCGGTGGTGCGGGTGACGTGCACCGGGTGCGGCACGTCACCGAGCAGATCGACGAGCTGCCTTCGGCGCTCGGAGAACGGCTCGTTCTGCAGGTCGCGCTCGCCGCGGGCGAGGAGGTCGAACGCGATGAACATCGCCGGGGTCTCCTCGGCGAGCAGGTTCACCCGGGATGCCGCGGGGTGGATGCGCTGCGAGAGGGATTCCCAGTCGAGCCGTTGGGTGCCCGGTTCGCCGCGCGCCACCACGACCTCGCCGTCGATGAGGCACGGCTCGGGGAGCAGTCGCGCGAACGCCTCCACCAGTTCCGGGAAGTACCGGGTGAGAGGCTTCGCGCCCCGGCTGCCGATCTCGACGTCGGTACCGTCCCACGAGACCAACGCACGGAACCCGTCCCACTTCGGTTCGTAGCTGAAGCCCCCGTCGACCTTGGCGTGGTCGGGAACCTCGGGCACCGACTTCGCCAGCATCGGTGCGGGGATGTCGTAGGACACGGTCGTCAGCTCTCGTCGCCCGAGAGTGGCACGGGGTCTTTGCGCTTCTTGCGGCGGGCCCACTCGGCCGGCTTGTCGGAGCCGTTCCAGACGGTGATGATGCCCCAGACGACGGCCGTGAGGGGCACGGCCAGCAGGGTGCCCAGGATGCCGCCGATCGCGGTCCCGCCGGCGAGCACGACCAGCACGACGAACGAGTGCAGCTTCATCGACCGGCCCATGAGGACGGGCTGGAGGAAGTTGCCCTCGAGCTGGTTGACCACGACCACGATCCCGACGACCGCCAGGGCGATCACCCACCCGTTGGTGACGAGAGCGACGAGTGCGGCCAGGATGCCGGCCGTCACGGCCCCGACGATCGGGATGAACGCGAGCAGGAAGACGAGCACGGCCAGCGGGAGCGCCAGCGGCACACCCAGGACGGCCAGGCCGATGCCGATCCCGATGGCGTCGACGGCGGCGACCGACGCCGTCCCGCGCACGTACGAGCCGAGGACGGTGACCGTCTTGTCGCCGATGCGGCGCGCGCGCTCGTAGTCGCTGCCGTGGAACGGGCGGAGGACGAACTCCCACATGCGCGGGCCGTCCTTGAGGAAGAAGAACAGGATGACGACCATGAGCACGAAGCCGGTGACGAACGAGGCCACGGCGCTGACCCCCGCGAGGGCACCGGTGCCGAACTGCGCGCTCGTGACGAAGTCGCCGATCGCCTGGACGGCCTGGTCGACCTGATCGGGCGAGATGGCGAACGGCAGGGTGTGGTACCAGTCCTGGGCTTTCTGGAATCCTTCGACGGCCTGCGAGCTCAGGGTGTCCCACTGGTTGATCACGGCGTTGACGACGAGCCACCCGAGGGCCGCGAGTACGACGACGACGGCGAGCAGCGTGAGCAGGGTCGCGATGACCGCCGGGACGCCCTTGCGTCGCATCCACATCGTGACCGGCCCGAACGCCGACGCGAAGATGAGCGCGAGGATCAGGGGGATGATGACGAGCGTCACCTGACGGATGCCCCAGATGACACCCGCGACCAGCACGACGACGATGATGATCTGCACCGCGCGTACGGCGAGACGCCCGAACCCATCGGCCCACAGGCTCTTCGGCGGCGTCTGCACGGTCTCGGCGACGGCTTCGACCGCGCGACGCGGCGCGGGATGGCGAGAGAAGAGGCCCATGCGACGACGTTAGCGGGAGGTCCCGACATCGTCCGCGCGGCTTGCGCGGGTGGGGACCGGCGGATAGGGCGGCGATCCGTGAGACCCCGGCGCGGACGACCGAGAGCGATCGCGGCGCCGGGGTCTCGGCATCCGGGGTCAGACGAAGGCGCTCATGCCCGTGATGTCGCGGCCGAGAAGGAGGGCCTGCACGCTCTCCGTGCCCTCGTAGGTGTGGATCGCCTCGATGTCCGCCATGTGCTGCATCACGCCGTTCTCGAGCAGGATGCCGTTGCCGCCCAGCAGGTCGCGCGCGATCGACGCCACCCGGCGGGCCGCGCGCGTGTTGTGGTACTTGGCGAGGGAGGCCTGGGTGGGTCGAAGGCCGCCGGAGGTCTCGAGGTCGGCGAGGCGCCGGCAGTACAGCTGCATCGCGGTGAGTTCGTCGAGCATCTGCGCGAGGCGCTCCTGGACCATCTGGAACTTCGCGAGGGGCTTGCCGAACTGCATGCGCTCGGTGGCATACGTCCGCGCGATCTCGTAGCAGGCTGTCGCGTGGCCCAGGGCCGACCACGCGACGCCCGAGCGGGTGGCGAACAGCACGACCGACGCGTCCTTGAACGTGCGGGTGCCCGGGAGCACGGCATCCGCGGGAAGACGCACGTCGTCCATCGCGATGTGGGCCTGATGGATGCCGCGCAGCGACACCTTCCCGGTGATGACGGTGCCCGTGTAGCCCGGGGTGTCCTGCTCCACGAGGAAGCAGCGCACGTTGCCGTGGTCGTCGCCGCCCTCGTCGTCGACGCGGGCCCAGACGAAGGTGATGCCGCCGGAGGCGCCGTTGCCGATCCACTTCTTCGTGCCGCTCAGCGACCAGCCGTCGGGGGTGCGGGTCGCGGTGGTCTCGAGCGAGACGGAATCTGAACCGTGGTCGGGCTCCGTGAGCGCGAAGGCGCCGAGGACGGTGCCGGCGGCGAGGGGGGTGAGCCAGCGCTTCTGCTGCTCGGGCGACCCGTAGAACGCCAGCGTGCGCAGCGCGAGGCCGCCCTGCACGGCGAGGGCCGTGGCGAGCGACCCGTCGTGGCGCGAGATCTCCATGTTGACCAGTCCCGCGGCCAGGGGAGAGGTGCGCGGAAGGTCGGGGTGCTCGATGCCATCGGTGAACAACTCGAGCTCGCCCATGCGCCGCACGAGGTCGATCGGGTAGGTGGCGGCATCCCACTCGCCCTGCATGCGCTCGCCGACCTCGTCGGCGAAGGTCTTCGCGGCATTCCACGCGGCGCGGTCGGCGTCGGGGATGTCGGCGAAGACGGCGTAGTAGTCGGTGTCGCGGCGGCCCAGCAGGTCGTAGTGGGCGACGCGCTCTCCGGGGAGGGCGCGGGCATCGGCGTCGATGGTCATGGTTCCCAGTATCGCTCATGCTGATACTCGGTGTCACGCCGTGGGGGTTTCTCACGGCAACCGCTCGCACTCGCCCCGCGTGCGCGCCGACGCGCTCCTCGAGTGTCCAGGACACGCCGCGTAGCGCCCCTGCGAACGGCGTGTTCTAGACACTCGACCGGGGGATGCCGGGGCGGCGGTTCGGGAAGAGCGACGAGTGTCCAGGACACGCCGGGTAGCGCCCCTGCGAACGGCGTGTCTTGGACACTCGACAAGGGAGGAACCCGCGGCTCGGGCAGTGCCGCGCCGCGGCGCGGGAGGCCTTGGGTCAGTCGCCGAGCGAGGCGCGCAGGCGGCGCGTCACCTCGGCGGCGGGCATGCGGCGCGGGAACGCTGCCACGATGAGGTCGTCGCCCGACGCGTCGTCGCCGTCGGCGTGCACGCCGTAGCGACGCAGCACGTCGTCGAGTGCGCGACGCAGGACGGATGCCGGCACCCGGGCGCCCCGCATGAGCCGGCGCAGCACGTGGTTGTGCACCGCCGTGACCAGGGCGGCGAAGCCGACGGCATCCAGGGGGTCGAGGCCGGGGAGGGCCTCGCGGAGGTATTCGTCGAAGAGGCGTTCGTAGCGGAACACCGTGACGATCTCGCGGTCGCGCAGATCGGGGATCTCCCGCACGATCACATAGCGACGGCGGGCGAGCTCGGGGTCGGCCGCGAAGTGGCGGAACACCCGCACCGACGCCTCGCACACCGCGGCCCACGGGTCGTCGTGCGGCTGCGACAGATAGGCGCGCGTCTCGGCGAGCAGCACCTCGTGGTCGGCGAAGACGACGTCTTCCTTCCCGCCGAATTGCCGGAAGAACGTCGAGCGCGACACTCCCGCGGCCTGCGCGATCTGCTCGACCGAGGTCTGGTCGTAACCGTTCGCGACGAAGAGGTCGATGGCGGCGGCGACCACGGCCGTCCGGCTCGGCGGGGCAGGGGTCTCGCTCACGTGATGAGCCTAGGCGTCGGAGGCCGGAGAATCGCGCGATTCCCGACCGCGGGCGGTGAGCTCGTCGCGGACGGCTTCTCGGACGACACCGGAGACCGCGGAGAGGGCGACGGCGGCCATGACCACGACGAAGACGAGCGAGGTGAGTGGGTCCACCCGTCCACGCCGTCACGGCGAGGGCGTCGGCGCATCCGCCACCCGCGGCTAACCGAAACCACCGCCGGGGGCAAGTGGATGCCGAGACCTCCGCCCCCGCGATGGGATGGACCGCATGACCTCCCCCCTGTGGCTCCGCGATCAGACGCCCGTCGAGGGCACCCCGTTCGAGTCCGGCGCACGGCACGACGTCGTGATCGTCGGCGCCGGCATCACCGGCTTGTCCACCGCCGTCATGCTCGCCGAGGCCGGCGTCGACGTCGCGGTGGTCGATGCGGGCGAGGTGGGGCAGGGGGCCACTGGCGCGTCCGTCGGCATGGCATCCCTGCTGCAGGGGACGACCCTCGCGTCGCTGCGGAGGCACCATCCGGCGAGCCTGGTGCGCGCCTACGTCGACGCGAACCGCGCGGGCCTGGAGTGGCTCGCCGACCGCGCCGGCGGTGCCGCCGACCGTCGCACCGCTTTCACCTTCGGGCGGGGGATCGCCGCCGACGCCGCCCTCGACGCCGTGCGCGACGCGGCCCGCGACGCCGGTCTCACACTGCGCGAAGACGCCCCCGCCGACCTCGGCGGCCGCACTCCCGTGCGTGCCCTCGCCCTCGACGATCAGCTGGCCCTCGACCCCGCGCTGCTCGCGCGGACGCTCGCCCGCACCGCGGTGGAGGCCGGAGCGGCCCTGCACACCGGCGTGCGCGTGACCGACGTGCATGCCCTTCCCACCGGCCGCGTCGAGACCGACCGCGGCCCGCTTCTCGGCGACACGGTCGTCCTCGCGACCGGCACGCCCATCACCCGCCGCGGCCTCTACGACCTGAAGACCCGGGCCCTGCGCTCGTGGGCGATCGCCTTCGAGCTCGAGGGGGATGCCGAGGCCCCCGGCGGCATGTGGAGCGAGGTGGGCGTCGACGGGCGCAGCGTCGTGGCGGCCCCGTCGTCGCTCGGGCGTTCCGCGCTCATCGTCACCGGGGCGCGGCATCCGGTCGGGTCGGCATCGTCGGAGGTCGCGCTCGCCGAGGGGCTCGCCGCGTGGGCACGCCGGACGCTCCCCGTCGGCGCGGAGATCGCCCGCTGGTCGGGGCAGGACTACCAGTCGCACAACCTCGTGCCGTTCGTGGGCGGGATGCCGCGCGGTCTCGGCCGCCTGCGTTTCGCCACGGGATACGCCGGGTGGGGCATGACCAACGCCCCGGCGGCGGCGATGCGCCTGACCGCGGAGATCCGCGGCGTCTCGCGCGGTGAACGACCCGAGTGGATGCGGACGATCGGCACGCGCCTGACCGTGCCCGCCGATCTCGGTCGAGGGATCGGCGAGGCCGCGCGGCGTGCCCGGGTGGCCGCGATGGCGCTCGCCGAGGCGGTTCCCGCGCCGACGAAGAGACCCGCGGAGGGCGCCGGACTCGTGGCCCGCCAGGGACTGCGCACGGCCGCCGTCTCCACGATCGACGGACGCACGCGCGCGGTCACCGCGCCGGCGCCGCTGACGTGGAACGACGCCGAGCGCACGTGGGACAGCCCCGTCGACGGCTCGCGCTACGCGCCCGACGGCACGCGGGTCGAGGGCGCGGCATCCGCAGATCTGGGTGCCTCCGTGCGGTGAGGACAGTGTGTCCTGCCATCGCCATGTGCGGGCGTCGCGGGCGGACCTTCCGGGGCTTCGGCTCGCGGACGGGCGTCCCGTCGCTCAGCTCTTCGCGCCGGTGAGCGCGAGCGCGCCGCCGAGGCCGATCATCATGACGCCGCCGGTCGCCGACAGCGTCGAGATGCGCTTCGGCGACCGCGCGAACCATGCGCGCGCCGTGCCGGCGGCGACGGCCCACGCGCTGTCGCAGGTGAGGGCGAGAACCTGGAAGATCAGGCCCAGGAGCAGCAACTGCAGCCACACGGCACCCGCGTGAGGATCGACGAACTGGGGCAGCACGGCGACGAAGAACGCGATCGTCTTGGGGTTCGTCATCCCCACGATGAAGCCCTGGCGCAGCAGGGTCCATGACGAGGCGGGTGCGGCGGAAGCGCCGGCGACGTGCGCGTGGCGGTGACGGATGGCCTGGATCCCCAGCCACACGAGGTAGATCGCGCCCACGATCTTCAGCACCGTGAAGGCGACGATCGAGGATGCCACGAGGGCACCGACCCCGAAGGCGACGGCGAGCACCGCGGGGACCGTGCCGAGGGCGTTGCCCACGACGCTGAGCACTCCCGCGCGGCGGCCCAGCGCGATGGAGCGACCGATGACGAAGAGCACGCTCGGACCCGGGATGACGATGATGACGACCGACGCGGCCACGAAGGCGACGAGGTTCTCGATCGGAGGCATGCGTGCAGCGTACTGCCCGTGCGTATCGCGGACGTTTCCTCCTCGTGCCCGCACCCGCGAAGCACGCGCGAGGGGTCAGAAACTGTCGCTTGCGCAGCGGCCAGGCGACAAATTCTGACCCCTCACGAGCAGTGCAGGCCCGAGCGCGCTAGGCGTGCACGGCCTCGCGCGCGAGCAGCTCGGTGATCCGACCCACGCAGCCGCCGCAGCCGGTGCCGGCGCGGGTGGTGGCCTTGACGCAGGCGACCGTCGGCTCGCCGGTCGCCACGGCGTCGCGGATGGCGCCCGCGCTCACGCCGTTGCACCAGCACACCGTGGCATCGGCCGCGAAAGGGTCGGCGACCACGGCCATACCGGCGTCGGGCGCGTCGAGTCGCAGGAGCGACGACCGATCGGCGGGCAGCTCCGAGCCCCGCTCGAACAGCAGGGCGAGTTCGGCGCCGGTGCGCGGCATCCCGACCGCGACGAAGCCGGTGAGGACACCGTCGACGGTGACGAGTTTGACGTACGCACCGCGCGCGGGGTCGGCCCAGATCGTGACCTGCGGGCCATGGCATCCGGGAGCGTGCGCGAAGGGGTCGGCGTCGACGGCGCCGCCGGCGACCACGTCGATGCCCTCGGCCTTGAGCATGACGACGCCCGGGCGCTCGGCCGGTGCGGGCGACGAGGCTCCGGACGAGAGCAGCGCCGCAAGGCGGTCTGCCTGGCGCCAGCCGGGGCCGATCAGTCCGCTCGGCCCGCCGGGGACGCGTCCGTCGGGCGCCGCGTCGGCGGGGTCGGCGACGTGCGCGCAGTCGCCGATGGCGAAGACGTTCTCGTCGGTCCAAGAGCGGGAGGAGCCGTCGACGAGCACGCCGGCTGACACGGCGAGTCCGGCCCTTGCGGCGATCTCGGTGCGCGCACCCACCCCGCACGACAGCACGAGCAAATCGCCCGCGAGCACGCGCCCGTCGGCGCAGGCCAGGCCGTCGAACCACGCCTGCCCGTGGTCGTCGTAGCGGTGCACGATGCTCTCGGCCCGCGCGTGGTGCCTCATCTCGACCCCCGCGGCCACCGCGGCGGCCGCGAGGACGCGCCCGCCGTTCTCGTCGAGCGTGCGGTTCATCGGCGCGGCGGAGTGGTACGCCACCGTCACCTCGGCGCCCGCCTCGGCCGCGGCGAGGGCGAGCTCCATGCCGAGCACCCCCGCGCCGAGCACGACGATCCGCCTCCCGGCCGAGACCGCAGCACGCACCACCTCGGCGTCGGCGAGGTCGCGCAACGCCACGACACCGCGCGGAAGGTCGCCGTCGAGGGCCGCGGAGCGTCGCACCCCGGCGAGCGTGGGCACGTTCGCGCGGGCGCCCGTCGCCAGCACGAGTCGGTCGTAGGGCAGACGGATGCCGTCTTCCAGCCGGACCGAGCGGAGCGTGCGGTCGACACCGGCCACCGCGACCCCGAGGAGGAACCGCGCTCCCGCCTCTTCAGCGACGCGGCGGTCGCCGAGGTCGAGCCCGGCGCGGTCCATGCGTCCGACGGCATATTCGGCGATCAGGACGCGGTTGTATGCGTCGTGGGGCTCGGTGCCGACGACCGTCAGGTCGATGCGCCCCTCGCGCACGGCGGGCAGCAGACCCTCGACGAGCCGCGCTCCGACGGGGCCGTAGCCGACCAGCACCACGCGTTCAGACATGGGTTCCCTCCTCGATGCGAACAGGGGCCGGATGCGCCGAGACCGCCACGGACCCCCGCGGGAACGCGGGCACGGGCACAGTGGCCTCCGGAGCCACGCGCACCCGCGTGCGCTTGAACTCCGGCATGGCCGACGTCGGGTCGACGAGCGCCTCGGTCAGCCGGTTGGCGCACTCGTCGCCGGCGTAGTGGAACGGCAGGAAGACGGTGTCGTGGCGGATGTCGGTCGTCACCGTCGCCCGCGCCCGCACCACGCCCCGCTCGTTCGACACGGCGACGAGGGCATTCTCGCGGACGCCGAGCCGCGAGGCCGTCGCGGGATGGATCTCGAGCCGCGCCTCGGGGCGGGCCCCGTTCAGCTCGGCGACGCGGCGGGTCTGCGTGCCCGACTGGTACTGCTGCAGGTAGCGGCCGGTGACGAGGGTCAGCTCGTCGCCGCGGTCGGTGGGCGTCGGGGGAGTGGCATCCACCGCCACGAGACGCGCGCGGCCGTCGGGGTGGGCGAAGCGCTGGGTGAACGGACGCGGGGTGCCCTCGGCGCGGTACGGCCAGTACGCCTCGACGCCGGTGTCGAGCAGAGCGTGCGAGAGGCCCGAGTAGTCGGCGACGCCGCCCTCCGAGGCTCGGGCGAGCTCGTCGAACACCTCGGCCGGATCCGTCGACCAGGTGGATGCCGCGCCCAGGCGCCGCGCGATCTCGGCCAGGATCCACAGCTCGCTGCGGGCGCCGTCGGGTCCGGGGAGCGCTCGGCGACGGCGAATCACCCGACCCTCGAGGGAGGTCATCGTGCCCTCCTCCTCGGCCCACTGCAGCACGGGCAGCACGATGTCGGCGAGCTCCGCGGTCTCGGAGAGGAAGAAGTCGAAGACGATGAGGGTGTCGAGGGCGGCGAGCCGCGAACGCACGGCATCCACGTCGGGCGCCGACACCACGACGTTGGACCCGGCGACGAGCAGCGTCTTCACCGGCCCGCCGAGTTCGGCGAGAAGAGCGGTGGCCGGGATGCCGGCATCCGGGATCTCATCCGGGTCGACGCCCCACACCCCGGCGACATGGCGGCGGGCGTCGGGGTCGCGGATGGAGCGGTATCCGGGCAGTTGGTCGGCCTTCTGGCCGTGCTCGCGCCCGCCCTGGCCGTTGCCCTGCCCGGTGAGGGTGCCGTAGCCCGATCCCTCGCGGCCGACGAGCCCCAGCACGAGGGCGAGGTTGATCGCGGCGGTCGCGGTGGCGGTGCCGTCGACGTGCTGTTCGACGCCGCGTCCGGTGAGGATGTACGCGCGCCCCGCGGCGAGGCGCCGTGCGGTTTCGCGGAGCTGCGCCACGGGGACGCCGGTCGTCGAGGACGTCCGCTCCGGCCACCACGCCCCGACCGATCGCCGCACCGCGTCGAACCCCGTCGTGCGCTCCTCTATATACGCGCGGTCGAGGAGGTTCTCGGTGATGACGATGTGCGTGAGGCCGAGCAGCAGCGGAAGGTCGGTGCCGGGAGCGGGCTGCAGGTGGGTTCCGGCACCGTCCTCGGTGAGGCGCGCGGTGGCCGAGCGGCGCGGGTCGACGACGATCAGCCCGCCGGCTGCGCGCGCCCCGGCGAGGTGGGCGAGGAACGGCGGCATGGTCGCGGCGACGTTCGAGCCGAGCAGCAGGATCGTCGCGGCGTCGTCGAGGTCGGTGACGGGGAAGGGCAGGCCCCGGTCCATCCCGAAGGCGCGATTGGATGCCGCCGCCGCCGACGACATGCAGAAGCGGCCGTTGTAATCGATGCGCGAGGTGCCGAGCGCGACGCGAGCGAACTTGCCGAGCTGGTAGGCCTTCTCGTTGGTGAGACCGCCGCCGCCGAAGATCGCGTTCGCGTCGGGGCCGTGCATGGCTTTCGTGTCGCGGAACGCCGCGGCCACGGCATCCAGTGCTTCATCCCAGGTGGTCTCGGCGAGGGTCCCGTCGGGGCGCCGCATCAGTGGCATCCGGAGTCGGTGGGGGGATGCCAAAAGCTCCGCCGACGTCCAGCCCTTGGCGCAGAGCCCTCCCCGGTTGGTGGGGAAGTCACGGCCCGTGACCGTCGTGGTGCCCGCGTGGCTGACGGTCATGGCGCACTGCAGTGCACAGTAGGGGCAGTGGGTGTCGGCGGAGCTCATGGGGTCAGATCCGCGTTCCGGTCTTCTTCGACATCCGCAGGTAGACGCCCGCGGTGAGGGCGAGGAACGCGACGTAGGCGAGGGCGAACCAGCCGAGGGCGGGGGTGTACGAGCCGAACGTCGTCTTCGAGAAGCCGAGCAGCTGCGGGATGAAGAAGCCGCCGTACGCGCCGATGGCAGAGATGAGGCCGAGGGCCGCGGCGGCCTTGCGCTGCGCGCCGACGCCGCCGTTGGCCTTGAGGGCGAAGATCGTCGGGATCATGCGGTACGTCGAGCCGTTGCCGATGCCCGCCGCCGCGAACAGCACGAGGAAGCACAGCAGGAAGACCGCGAAGTTCTGCATCGGCAGGGTGAGCATCACACTCAGGATGCCGAGCCCCATCACCGTGAAGGCGCCGATCGTGATGACGGTTCCGCCGAAGCGGTCGGCGAGCTTGCCCCCGTAGGGGCGGGCGAGTGAGCCGACGAGGGCGCCGAGGAAGGCGAGGGTGACGGTCGCGGTGCCGATGGCGATGCCCTTGAAGTCGGGGAACGTGTCGGCGAGGAGTTTGGGGAAGACGCCCGCGAAGCCGATGAACGAGCCGAAGGTGCCGATGTAGAGCAGCGAGAGCACCCACATGTGCGGCTCTTTGAGAGCGGCGAGGGATGCCGTGATGTCGGCCTTCGCGGCGGAGAGATTGTCCATGCGGAGGTACGCGCCGACCATCGCGACGAGGATCAGCGGCACCCAGATGAGGCCCGCGAGCGGCAGGTTGAGGGTGGCCGCGGCGCCGACGGTGATGACGATGGGGACGACGAACTGCGCGACCGAGGCGCCGAGGTTGCCGCCGGCGGCGTTGAGTCCGAGGGCGTATCCCTTCTGCGCGGCCGGGTAGAAGAACGTGATGTTCGACATGGAGCTGGCGAAGTTGCCCCCGCCGAAGCCGGCGAATGCCGCGATGACGAGGAGCACGGCGAAGGGCGTCTGCGGGTTGCTCACCGCGATGGCAAGGCCGATGCTCGGGATGAGCAGGAGTCCTGCCGAGAAGATCGTCCAGTTGCGGCCGCCGAAGCGCGGAACCATGAACGTGTAGGGGATGCGCAGCGTCGCACCGACGAGGCTCGGCATGGAGATGAGCCAGAAGATCTCTCCCGTAGAGAGCTGGAAGCCCGCCGCCGGCAGCGACACGACGACGACCGACCACAGCTGCCAGACGACGAACCCGAGGAACTCGGCGAAGATCGACCACCGCAGGTTGCGGGCGGCGATGGCCTTGCCCTCTTTCGCCCACTGGGTGGCATTCTCGGGGTTCCAGTTGTCGATCCAGCGGCCGGGGCGGTGGTGCAGCTCGGCGCTCTCGGCCTCGGGCATTGCGGCCGCGGGCGGCGTTGCGGTTTCGGGGCGCGGGTCGGTGACGGTCACGGGGTCCTCCGGTGGGCGATGCGGGGGAGGTGCAGCGCCTCGCATGGGCGGGGCGTGCCGTCAGCGTAGGGAGGAGGGGTTTCCCGGGAGGGCGTTAGCGGGGGCGGGGAGGTAACGGTTGGCTCACCCGCGGTGGGGAAGGGGGAGAGGGGGAGTTTACGTGGGCGTTACATGCGAGCGGTCATCCGGTAGGAGAGGCGTAAGGGCTCTTGTGCGGTGTCAGAGCGCGCCTTTGGTCACCGACGCCCGCCAATAAGTCCCGGCGAAGGACCTCAGAAACCAGGTTGTCTCTAGATCCAGTGGTTCAAATCTAGGAAGAGCAGTTTCGGCGGGCGCGCGGGCTGAAGAAGCGCAGGGGGCATACCAAGTCCGGCAGAGCGTATTCGGCCTATGCCTTAGGGCGTGGACTTGTGCTCACTGAGCTTCTCCCTCACAGAATGCCGGTTCTCCGGTGTGTCTATGATCGTGGTGACCTCCGGGAACGCTTCGCCTAATCAGATATGCCGGGTGTGTGCTTGTCGGCGTGCTCGATGCCGTACCGCTATCGATACCGAACGACCGCCCCGCGAATGGCATCCGCGTACTGGTAGATCTCGTCGAGCTCGTCGATCGGGTGCCGCGTCTCGACCTTCTGCTCGTCGAGAAGTCCGAGGTATTTCTGGCGCCCGTTGAAGTGCAGCCGGGCGATGGGCTTGCGGTTGTTGTCGTCGAGGAGCACGGCGAAGTAGCTCTTCGCATCGCGATGGGTGATTCGCTGGGGCTTGGTTTCGCCGCAGGCGATGGCCTTTACGATCTGGTAGCCCTCGAGCTCCTCAAGCGTCGTCTCGATCTCGGTGTCGCGGTTCAGATCGTCCTGCGCGGCCGGCTCGCTTGAGACAGTGGCAGGCTCTGTGGTCGGGATGGCAATCCCAGCCCCAGCTCCCAAGGCGGTCTTCAGCCGGTCGTTGACGCTCTCGGTGAGGAACTGACGGGAGGCCTTTCCGACGAGCGCCGTGAACTGTTCGCGGACGCGCGCTGTGTACGAGCCCTCGTACACGCGCTGAGTGAAGAACTTGATCCACTCGTCGCTCGGCTCGCGGAACTGACCTGCGATCTCGCGCTTGAGCGCACCCACGTACTTCAGTTCCTCGGCTGCGCTGATGATCGACTCGAGATCGAAGCTGTCCTTGCTCAGCTTCTGGACCTCGGGGATCAGCGTGTCGTCGATGTCGAGCAGATCCAGAACCAGGAACGGCTTGGCATCCATCTTGTTGGGTGCGTCGAGGTCGGTGAAGAACTGCCAGATGACGCCGTTGGTGAGCGCAGCGATCCGGGCGTTCGTCGTCGAGAAGTAGCGGAAGAGCTGGGACGCGTGCTCGATCTTCGGCACGCCGGTGGAGGCTTTGCACTCGATGAGGATTTGAACTTCGCCGCCCCGCATGATCGCGTAGTCGACTTTCTCGCCCTTCTTGATCCCCACGTCCGCGGTGAACTCGGGGACGACCTCAAGCGGGTCGAATACGTCATAGCCGAGGATCGTCGAGATGAAGGGCATGACGAAGGCATTCTTCGTCGCTTCCTCTGTACCGATCGCCGAGGCTTGATTGCTCACCTTTGTCGCGAGCGCGGCGATGCGTTCGTGAAACTCCATTGGTCCCCCCACAGTGACGAATATGTGGTGACCATAGCGGAATCACAGAAAATCCATGTTGAGGACTCGCTGGCCTGCGCCCAACCCCGATGCTGAGGTACACCCGGTTCTGTCGCAAAGCGCGCTAGGCGTCGTGCTGCGCTGCTCACCTCGATGAGAGACGAGAGCGACCCCGCGGGTATACCACCACCCCGACTGTGATCACCGCGGCGCCAATCAACCGGGCGGTAGACGCGGGTAGACCGAGAGAGATGCCTCGGTAGTGAGTGACATTCGGATCTGCCGGTGCAGGTCCTGACCGACCAGGCGCGGGCGATGGGCCGACCGCCGCCGGTTAGGGAGAGTCGATTGTTAGGTCGGCTCACGCGAAGCGGCGCACCTCGGCTGGCCGACGCTGTGGAGCCCGCGCTGGCTGACTCGTAGGCGTCAGACGAGGCACGGGGAGGGTCGAGCACATAGCGACCAACACCGGTGGTGTTACGCCCTACTACGCCTCAGATCACCCACCCGCACGGCATCCCGTAGCTTCATCTCACCAACCCCTTCGAAGGCAGGTGAAGCCATGTCCCGCACGATCTCGTCGACAGTCCACCCGATCCAGCGCTGCATGGCGGCCTCGAACCCGTCTGCGTGGTGGGACGGCCTCGTCATCGAGGCTGACGGCTCGACCGCGACGGTCGCGCTGCTGAACGGCACGACGGTGCAGCTGCGGATCGTCGGCCCGGCCGTCGACATCGCGGTGGGCGAGCCGGTGGCGTACCACCCGGTCGCCGAACTGCTCAGCGCGTCCGCGATCATCACGACCGCGCGGGCCGCATAGCCGAGCGGCCGCCGACGAAACGTCAGCGGCCGCAACGAAAAGCGATCTCAGGCGCTCATCGACGCCATCATGGCCTCGCACTTCATGACCATGTCGTCGCAGGCCATGGCGCAGTAACGGCACATCTCGTCCATGTCGCCGTGGGCGCGGCACTCGGCGGCGCACGCCTTGCCCATGGTCATGCAGGCGGTCATCATGGCGCTCATCACGTCCATGTTCATTCCGGCCGGACGCATCATCATGTGCATCGTCGCCTGAGCCATCTCGACCATGTTCGAGCACATGGCGCAACACGTGGCCATCTCGGCACCGTGCATCATGTCGCTGCCGGCGCACATCGCCGCGGCCATCGCGCACGCGTTCAGGGACTGCATGCATTCCTGCATGGCATCCATGTCCATGGTCATCTCGCCCATGTCCATCGACTTCATCATGGCCATCGTGTCCATTGCTTCTCCCGAGTGCTCGTTGTGACGGAGGGACCGGATGCCGCGGGGGACTCCGGCGTACGGGCGATGCTACGCCGGAGGCGGCGACGGTCGACAGTGCCCGCGGCAGGTTCATCAGGTCGTGTAATGCCCATCTACCGGTGACGTCGAACGCCCGCCGCGGGCGATGAGCGTCCACCTTCACCGAACGCGGATGCCGACCGACCTCAGCTCCATTCCGGCGAGCCGCTGCACGACCTCGCGGTCGCCGCGGCGCCAGGCGCCGAGGGCGTCAGGGTCGACCTTCGCGATGGCGGCCACCTTCTGGTGGGTGAGGGCGCGGAGCGCGAGGAGGTCGGAGTCGAGACCGGCGCGCAGCTGAGCGCGGGTGCGCGTCGCGCGCGTGACGAAGCGCAGGCGGGGAAAGAGCCACACGAGCAGCACAATCAGGATTGGCAGGCCGGCGACGCCGATCCCGAGCACGGTCGCCGCCTGCAGCACGAGGTCTTGTTGCGTCTGACCGGCCGAGGCGAGGGTGTCGCCTGCGGAGCCGGCCGTGTCGAAGGGGGCGCTGATGCCCGACCCAATGAGGGGGACGCCGCTCAACCGGGCGCCGACATCGGTCATCGACGATCGGAAGTCCGCGCCGGCGGTCTGCATGTCGCGCCCGAATTGCGCGAGTCGGCTGACGGTGGAGAAGACCGTGATCCCCGTCGCGACGCTCAGCGCGATGAGAACGAGGGCGACGACGTCGACCGTCACCTGACGCACCCGCTGCGCCGCGAAGTCGGAATACAGTTTCACGTCGTCACTCTCGCACGGGATATCGCCGAGACGCGTTACGCGATGCGCCGGAATCGCGGACCGGAATAGCCGTCGCGTTCGACGGATCCGGTGAACATCTCGACCGGGCGCACCCAGTACGAATAGTCGTCGTAGAGCTTTCGGTAGGAGACGAAGATCTCTTCGGTCTCGGAATGCCGGGTGATGCCGAACACCTCGTACCGCTGGCCTTTGAAGTGTTCGTAGATGCCGGGTTCGACGGTCATGCGTTCTACCCCTTTCTGCGTGAGAGGAACGACGGTCTCGGCTGCCGAGTATGACAGCGACGCCGCGCTTGCGACGTCGTCGCGCAGCTGACGTCGACGGTGGTGTCCGCCCATAGTGGCCGCCAAGGGAAAACACCGGACCGCAACGCGCAGACACGCTCAGTCCTGTCGTTCATCGCTGGCAGAATCCTCGGCACCCCGAAATCCTGGCGCGCGAAGGAGCGGCCGATGTTCTCGCTGACCGGTGTCCACCTGCATCCGACGTGGAAGCGCGTCGAAGACGACTTCGTGATGGGCGCGTGCTCGCGTCGACTGTTCGGGTACGTCAGTCGGGATCCCGAGGGCGTGTGGAGCGCGTTCGACGAGGAGGCGCGCGTCGTCGCGGCAGGTGTCGACCTCCGGGAGGTGTCCGAGGCCGTGTGGGCGCATCATCTCGCGACGCACGACGACCACTGCGCCCCCACCGGCGAGGCGCCATGGTGGCGCCGGCCGATCCGCGTCGCGCGCGAACGTCACGTCGCCTCTGCGCGGTGACCGCTCGGCCCGCGCGCCCCGAGGGGTCAGCCGGGCCGCGGCGCAACCCTCGGACGAGGTCGCGACGAACGGCCCTACGGTGACCGATGTGACGCAGCCCACTCCGACGCTCCACACGGTGAACGACCTCCCTCTCCGGTCGTTCTCGACCCGGCGCGCGAACGCTCCCATCTACGTCCTCCTCCACGGCATCGGCATGTCGCACCGGTACCACGCGCGCTTGCACGCGCAGCTGGCGACGGATGCCGAGGTGCACTCGATCGACCTGCCCGGCTTCGCCGGACTCCCCAAGCCGGGCCGCAATCCCGGCATCCGGGACGTCTCGGAGGCCCTCGGGCTCGTGCTCGATCTGCTGGACGTGCGGGACGCGGTGGTGGTCGGGCACTCGATGGGCGCGCAGTGGGCGGTCGAGCTGGGCGTGCGGCGGCCCGACCTCGTCGGCGGGGTCGTCGCGTTCGGGCCCGTGACCGATCGCGCACGGCGCGGGCCGTTGACGCAGGCGGCGCTGCTGGCGCGCGACTCGGCTCTCGAGCCGCCTCGCCTCAACGGCATCGTCGTCACCGACTACGCGCGCTGCGGACCCGCCTGGTACGTCCGTCAGGCCCGGCACATGCTGAGCTACCCGATCGAGGACCGCGTCGCGATGCTGACCGTGCCCCTGCTCGTCGTGCGGGGAGGAACGGACCCGATCGCGCGACAGGCTTGGGCGGAGCTCCTGGCCGCGCGCGCGGCCGACGGCGAGGTGGCGGTGATCCCGGGCCATCGTCACCTGGCGCACTTCACCGCACCCGCGGCGTCGGCGGAGCGGATTCGGGCCTTCGCCGCGGCGAAGGTGCGCCCTCCGCTGCCGTGAGGGCGGCTCGTCGTCGCCGGGCGTGAGGTGTGACTCGACTCAGCGAGCCCTGTCATCCCTCTGGCCGCGGGGAATGGTCAGCCCGACGGCCAGGCCCCCGACGATGAGCGCGATCGCCAGGAGCCCGATCAGTCCGGGGAGCACGATCGTGGGGGCAGCGGCTTGCTCGGCGATGTCGAGGGAAGGACCGATCTCGTCGAGCCAGATGCCGTACGCGGTGCCGTCGATGATCAGCAGCACGATGATGGTCATTCCGATCGCCGCCGTGAGCAGCCCCCACACTGAACCTCGCATCCCCGCAGCCTTGCAGGATGCGAGCGAGATGCGAAGCCGCAGGGGTGAGGGAGGGCGGCGACGCCGACGATGATCGCGGCGAAACATGTGGCGCTGAGACCGGATGGCCGAAGTGAGCCGCGGGAGTGATCGAGGCAGGACAGGCCGCTCAGTCCGATGCCGCAGATTGTTCGGCGGTCGTCGGTGCGAACCGCGCGAATCCCCGGGAAGTGGTTTCAATGAGAGGATGAATGCGTGACCGAGGAGATCCCTTTTCCGCCCCGACGCAACGCCGCCGTTCTGCAGGAATGGGTCGACGATTTCCTCGCGGCCGGCAACAGCAATGGCGCCGACATCGTGGTCGCGCAGCAGGACGGCGAACGCACCAATGACACGGGTCTCGTCATCATGCGACTGCGCAAGGCGCGCGCCAGCATCTACATGGAGCCCCGCGGTTTCGACGACCCGGCGTGGGAGATGACCCTCACGGCCCGACCGGAGGATCTGACGGCACCGCCCCACGAGATGGGCGCACTGGGGGCCGAGATCGTCGTCGCCGCCAACCTCTGCACCTACCTGCAGTACCGTTCGCTCGAGTGGGACCGCAACAGCGGTCGACACTGACGACGACGCCCGTCCGCCCGGGTCGCCGCCCTCAGCTCTCGTGCAGCACGGCCGTGAGCTCGGGTAGCAGGTCGCGCGCGAGGAAGCCGATGCCGACGCGCTCGGTCAACCGGTCTCCGGCGCGCGCGTGCGTCCATCCGCCCCACACGGCCGCGCGCTCGGCATCCATCCCCTGCGCGGCGAGGCCCACGATCGCACCGGACAGCACGTCGCCGCTGCCCGCCGTGCCGAGTCCCGACCCGCCGGGCTCGGCCTGCCAGCAGCGGCCGTCGGGATGCGCGACCGTGCCGAAGCAGTGCACCACGGCGTCGTAGCGCTCGGCGATCTCGGAGATGTCGGCCGCGCGGTCGCGGCCGAGGTCGTGCTCGAGCAGCAGCTCGGCCTCCTCCTCGTTCGCGTTGATCAGCAGGTCGGGCGGCAGCAGGCCGCGATCGAAGGAGGGCAGGATGCCGAGCGCGAACGCGTCGAGCACGAGCCGGGCCACCTCGGCTTCGGCCACGGCGTGCAGCGCCGCGCGGGTGGCATCCGGGTCGTCGAAACCGGGGCCCAGGAGCACGGCGTCCGCGGAGTCCAGCGCCGAGCGCAGGGAAGCGTCGACGGGATCCGAACCGGTGGGCAGCTCGTAGACGCCGGCTTCGGGCATCGCGGGGCCGAGGCCGGCGGCGACTCCGGCGGGCGCCGCAATGCCGACGCGACCCGCTCCCACGCGCAGCGCGGCCTCGGCCGACAGCAGCACGCCGCCGGGGGAGCGGCGGGACCCGCCGACCACGACGATCTGCCCGCGCGACTTCTTCGAGCCGCCCGGGTCGGGCACGCCCCACGCGCGGAGGAACGCCAGGGTGACGGGTTCGGGCATGGTCTTCGCGGGCACGTTCTTGTCAGGCATCGTCTTCTCCGGAGTGCACGGTGACATCGGCGCCCTCGCTCTCGAGGTGGTCGACGGCCGAGAAGGAGACCAGCTCCCACCCCTCGTCGCCCCGCACGAGCTCGGTCACGGACGCGTTGCGCACCGTGTGCGTGGAGGCGAACGCCAGCAGCTTCGCCTCGTCGAGGGGGAGCAGCACGTAGAGCATCAGCATGATGACCGCGTCGTGCGCGACGACGAGCACGGTCGGCCCGGGTCGATCGAGGGCCTCGCCGAGGAACGATCGCAGCCGCAGAGCGACGTCGGCCCATGACTCCCCGCCCGGGGGTCGGTGGAAGAACTTGCCGAGGTGCCGTCTGCGCGCGGCCTCCTCCGGATGCAATTCCTCGACGCCCTTCGCGGTGAGCAGGTCGAGGATGCCGAGTTCGCGGTCGCGGAGTCGTTCGTCGACGAGCGCGTTCGGCGCGGGGGATCCGCTCGCTATCGACAGCGTCTGCAGGGCGCGGTGGTAGGGCGACGACCAGTACTCGTCGATGCTCGACTCGACCCCGCGGAGCCACGTGCCGAGCGCCTCGGCCTGTTCACGTCCGACCGGGGAGAGCTGCACATCGGCGTCGCGCGTGTCGAGCGCGATCACCGGCGAGCCGTCGCGTTCCGCCTGGGATGCGGCGACGTTCCCGTCGCTCTCACCGTGTCGGACGAGCCAGAGTCGGTTCACTGCCATGGCGGCACGGTAGGTCGACATCGGCGGTCGGCGCGCGGGCGTTGACAGCGGCCGGGCCTGACGGCGTTCCTCCGACGACCTCCCCGGCGAGGGGTCGTCGCGCGAGAGCCCGCCCGCGCCGAGGCGCGAGCGGGCTCCGAGCGAGCGCAGGTCAGCGCAGGCGGAACTCCACCGTGGTGGTGTTGCCGGCGGCATCCTGCACGACCATCGTGTTGTCGCCCGAGACGGCGCCGAAGACGCCCGGTGCGACGAAGTTCACGTCGGACCACTCGTTGTCGACGAGGTCTTTCACGACACCGTTGATGGTGACGCGATCGATCTTGCCGGCGTCGTACAGCTTGAAGCTCGCCTTGTCGTAGGCCTCGGCCGTGCCCTGCGTGAACTCGGCACCCTGCTTGACCGTCACGGTGGGGGCCGTCGTGTCGGACGGGGTGTCGTCGGCGGCGACCACGCGGATGTCGTCGACGAATCCGGTGTTGTCGCCCTCGGTGGTGGTCGCCACGAACGAGATCGTGTGCTCGCCCTGCGTCACGGTGAACGGCTCCGTCTCGTAGTACCGGTAGTCGCCGCCCACCGGGACGTAGTGACCGAGCGTCTGCCCGTCGACCTGCACGTCGAACTCCTGTTGCCCGCCGAAGCCGACGCGGTTCGCCGCGGCGAACGTGATCGCGTAGGTGCCGGCCGGGAACACCACGGTCTGGTCGATGCGACTCGCCAGCCCCGAGTCGCTCTTCAGGTACGCGGTGCGCTCGCCCTGCGGGGCGGGCGAGGCGGGGACGAACACGCTGTTGTTGTGCTGGATGCCGGCGCGGGCGCTGAACGTCCAGCCGTTCACCATCGGACCGTTCGCCGTCCCGCCGGTCGCGGGACGCTCGAACCCGGCGTTGAGGATGCTCACCAGCGGCGGCTCCTCCGACACGTCGGGGTTGACGAAGCACCGGTTGTCGCCGCCCGGGTTCGGGTCGGAGCCGAACGACGCGACGGTGCACTCGACGCCGTCGGTGAAGGTGCCGAACACGAACTGTCCCGCGGAGCCGAAGGCCACGTTCGCCTCGCCGTCGAAGACGCATGTGCCGCCGTCGGCGTACTGGCAGAACGCGTACCCGTCGGGTGCGTTCTGCACGTCGAGCACCTTGTACAGCCGCGACGTCACGCCCGAGGCGCTGTCGCCGGGGGCGATCGCGACGGCCCGCAGATAGGTCGTCTTGAGCGGTTCGAGGAAGATCTGCCCGGTGTACGCGGGGGAGGATGCCGTGGGCTCGCTGCCGTCGGTCGTGTAGTAGATCTGCGCGTCCGGAGTGCCGCTGGTGATCGTCACGGCCTCGATGGACGGGTACATGCCGCCGGGCAGACTGAACACCGGGGCGTCGGTGACGCCCGCCGTGCTCGCCGGGGTCACCTCGACCAGGGCGACGCCGTACTCCCCGTCGGGGAGGGTGGCGCGCACCGCGACGCTGCGCTCGGTGTCGACCGCGGGAGCGGTGAAGACGCCGTTCGCATCCACGCTGCCGTTGTCGTCGCCCACGACCGACCAGGTGGGCGTGCCGGTGCCGTCGATCACGCTCGCGTCGAGCTGCACCTGGCCGCCGCCGGCGACCTCGGAGCGCACGGGGGTCATCGCGACCTGCGTGGCCGCCGGCGCCGTGGTGTAGATGGCGTAGCTGTGTTCGGCGCCGACGGTGTCGTCGGTGAAGGCGTTGCCCGTGGGCGTGAGCGTGCCGGTCGAGGCCGGCAGCAGCGCGTTGTCTTCGGGCTGCGCGATCGCATCGGTGTAGGGGATGCGGGTGAAGTCGTCGGTGGCGTCGCCGCCCTCGAACTGTACGCGCACGTCTTTCGAGGCACCCTCCTGAGTCTCGACGAGAACCGTCAACTCGCCGTCCGGAGCGCGGAACGCCGTGGCACGCACGTCGTCATCCGACACCTCGGTGCCGAGCACGGTGCTGTGCGCCGGGACGTAGCGCATCAACGGTCCGGCCTCGTAGAACGCGGCCGTGGGCGCGAGGCCGAGGATGAGCGAATCCCACAGGTTGTAGGAGCCGTTCGTGTCGCCGGCGGGGTCGCCGGTCATGACGCCGTTGAGCTGCCAGATGAGGTTCGAGTGCACGCCGTCGTTGGCGCTGCGGACGATGTAGTTGGCGTACCCGGTCTCCCACACGCTCGTGCCGGGGTTGGTCCACCCCATCTCCGAGAGGTTCAGCGGGGCGTCGCCGATCACCGCGCGACGCTGGGCGATGGCATCCCCCATCGCGTCGTACGACTCGCCGTACAGGTGGAACGAGTACTGGTCGAACACATCGCCGGCGTTCTCGGCCATGTACTGGGTCCACGCGACCGCGTTGACCTCCTCCGGGCCCCAGATCTGCACGTCGTCGCGCAGGCCGTCGGCCGTCAGCCGGTCGCTCACGGCGCGCGCCATATCGGCGTAGTAGGCCTTCTCGTCGCCGGGCGCCCAGAAGTCCCAGCTGCCGTTGGGCTCGTTGTAGAACGTCAGGTAGTCGACGTTGTCATAACCGCGGTCGAAGAGGTTCTGCAGCAGCGCGGACGCCGAGGCGCCGTAGGCCGGCAGGTCGGCCGGTGCCGAGATGTACGGGTCGGGGGCGCCCGGGATCGTGAACCAGTCGTGGACGCGCTCGCCGACCTTCCATCCGAAGTTCAGCTCGATCTCGGTGCCCGCGTTCTTGAAGGCGTCGAGATAGCGATAGAACGCCTGCATCTCGGGGCTCTCGAAGTCGTACTGCCCCTTCTCGAGCTCCATCCAGTCGATCTGGAACCACACGCGCGCCACCTTCGGCCGCAGCGTCTGGATGCGCTCGACGTCGACCTCCCAGTCGGCGTCGTCGTAGCCGTACTTCGTCGTGCCCTCGAGCAGGCTCCACGGGATGACGTTGACGCCGACGCCGAGGTAGTCCTCCTGCACCGTCTGATCGAGGTGGACGGTGACGGTGCGCTGCTCGTCGGCCGCGGACGCCGCGGTCGGGAGGAGCAGGGCGCTGGCGACGACGCTGGTCGCCGCCGTGAGGGCGAGGGCTGTGCGCCGTCGACTCATGGGATCTCCTATCGCCATTGATGCGGGGATGGCGCGAGGAGCCACGTAAGAATGTAGTCCTGCTACGCCGGGGGTGACGAGAGCGAGGCTATGCGTTCATCGTGGAGGACGCAAGTGGCGGAATGCCGCGGAAGAGGCCGCGTTTCGCGAGGTAGTGAAGGTAGTTAAGCTACGTGTTCGACGGGACGCGGCGGGCGTGTGGGCGTACCGATGCGCCCTCTCGCGTGCCGGGGCGTCGGCGCGCGAGAGGGCGCGGAACGGGGTTCAGGCCGCGGGGACGCCGATCGCCGCGGTGGCCTCCGCCGAGAGCGCGCGCACGGTCTCGGCGTCCCGGGCAGACAGGGCGGCGGCGGGAACCATCCACGACCCGCTGACGGCGAACACCGACGGCAGCGCGAGGTACTCGCCCGCGTTGGCCGCCGACACCCCGCCGGAGGGGAGGAACCGCACGTCGGGGAACGGACCCGCGAAGGCCCTCAGGGCCGCGGGGCCGCCCACGGCCGCGGCCGGGAAGACCTTGAGGTGGTCCAGGCCCGCGGCCACGGCCCGCTGGATCTCGGTGGCCGTCGCGATACCGGGCACGAGCGGTACCCCGCGCGCGGCGGCGCGCTCGGCGACGGCGTCGTCGAAGCCGGGCGAGACGAGATACGTCGCCCCGGCGTCGACCGCCGCGTCGACCTGGGCGACGGTGGTGACGGTGCCGGCTCCGACCGCGAAGTCCGAGCGGCCGGCGATCGCGCGGATCGCCTCTAGGGCGGCGGGGGTGCGCAGGGTGATCTCGGCGCACGGGATGCCGCCCGCGGCCAGGGCGTCGGCGAGGTCGGGGGCGAAAGAGGCGTCGTCGAGCACGACGACGGGCACGATGCGGCTGCCGTTCAGCATGGTCGTCACCTCACGCGTCCTGCGAGGTGGGCGCCACGACGATCTCGCGGAAGCTCACGTGCTGCGGCTGCTGGTAGGCGGTGAGGATCGCCGCGGCGATGTCGTCGGGCACGAGACCCCCGCCGATGCTCTTCTTGTACGCGTTGTAGCCCTCGAGCACGTCTCCCTCGCCGGTGTTGCCGAGCAGGCCGGTGTCGACCATGCCCGGCGCCACGAGCAGGACGCGCACACCGTGGGCGGCGTTCTCGCGACGCAGGCCCTCGGTCATGGCGTGGACGGCGTACTTGGTGCCGTTGTAGACGACGTGGTTGTCGTAGAGCTGCTTGCCCGCGATCGAGCCGATGTTGACGATGGTGCCGCGGCCGCGCTGCTGCATACCGGGGAGAACGAGCTGCGAGTTCTTCACCAGGGCCACGCAGTTGACGTCGAACTGCTCCTGCACGAGCGCCGGGTCCTGCTCCGCCACCGCGGACAGCGCCATCAGGCCGGCGTTGTTCACGAGCAGGTCGACCGGGCCGAAGCGCTCCTCGGCGCGGGCGAGGGCGGCGGACACGGCGGCGGTGTCGGTCACGTCGGCCTCGGCGAGCTCGGCATCCGGCAGCTCGAGGGCGGCCATCGGCGCGAGGCGGCGGGCGATGAGCAGCAGGGGGTGGCCGGCGGCCGAGAAGGCGCGCGCGGTCGCGGCGCCGATCCCGGAGCTGGCGCCGGTGATGACGACGAGGGGGAGGGAGGTCATGGGGTCTCTTTCGCGGGGAGGGTTCGGGCGAACAGGGCGGCGGCGTCGGACGCGGCGGCGAAGCGCTCGCGGAGCGCGTCGTAGGCGGCGACGCCGGCGGGGTCGGGGACGATGCGCTCGAGCTCCTCGTGCGCGTCGTCGACGGCGTCGAACGAGCTCCACGTGCCGGAACCGACGAAGACGAGCGCTGCAGCGCCGAGCGTGGCGGCTTGCTGGTCGACGGAGGTGCGCAGCAGCGGGGTGCCGAGCACGTCGGCGTAGATGCGGTTCCACAGGGGCGACCGGCTGCCGCCGCCCGACACCAGCAGATCGGCGTCGCCGGGCAGACCGCCGAGCGCGCGGATGTGGCGCAGGCTCCGATCGAGGGCGAAGGCCACGCCCTCGAGGCACGCGCGGACGAGGTCGGCGGTGCCGGTGCCCAGCTCGAGACCGGTGAGCGCGCCGCGCACGCCGCTGCCGCCCTCGAGCGGCGTGCCGCCCGCGAGCGTAGGCACGAGGACCGCCCCGCGCGCGCCGCGGGGGCTGCCGTCGGCGCGGTCGATGACCTCGCCGATGTCGCCGCCCGGCGCGAGCAGGTCGCGCAGCCACGTCAGAGTCGTCCCGCTGCTGAAGGTCGACAGCGCGCTGACGTGCAGGCCGGGAACGGCATGGCGGAAGACGTAGGGGCGGGTGACGACGTCGACCACCGGCGCGCGGGAGGTCACCGTCATCCAGCTCGACGATCCGAGCGCCGCGTAGAGGCGACCCTCCCGCGTTCCGCGGGAACCGAGCGCCATCGCCGCGTTGTCGACCGCGCCGGTGTGCACGGCGACCCCCGCGGGAAGGTCGAGCGCCTCGGCGGCCTCCGGGCGGAGCGTGCCGACGACCTCGGCCGCCTCGCGCGGAGCAGCGAACAGCGAGCGGTCGATGCCCGTCGCGTCGAGGACCTCGTCGTCGTACGTACCGGTGGTGAGGTCGTAGGCGCCGGTGCCGGATGCCATGGAGTGATCGGTGGCGATCTCACCCGTGAGGCGGAGCGTGATCCAATCCTTCGAGCCGAGCAGCCATCGGGTGCGCGACCACTGCTCGGGGTCCTCGCGCTGCATCGTCCGCGCCTTGAACACGGGGTACAGCGCGGCGCCGAAGCCGTTGCCGGTGCGCAGGTACCAGGCGTCCTCGTCGATGCGCTCGAAGACGTCGGCGCTGCGGCCGCGGGTGTCCGACCAGATCGGGGTCGTCTGCGAGACGAGTCCGCCGCGCGCGTCGACCTGCACGACACCCAGGCTCTGCCCCGACAGCGCGATGCCGATCACGGCGTCACGAGCGCCGGGTACCTCCGCCAGCACGGTGCGCGTGGCCGCGGTCACGGCATCCCACCAGTCCTCGGGTCGCTGTTCGGCGCGACCCGGCGCGGGGTGGGAGGTGGTGTAGGTCACCACCGTCTCCGACAGCGACCGGCCGTCCGCCGACCACAGCGAGGCCTTGCAGCCCCCGGTGCCGAGGTCGAGGGCGAGAGCGAGCGGCCCCATCGGTCAGCGCGTGGCCAGGGCGAGGTCGCTCAGCCGGTCGAAAGCGGGCCCGGAGGTGGGGATGTCGATGTCGAACACCTCGGCGATGACCTGCGTCCATCCGTGCACGAAGTAGATCCACCCATCCTCCACGCGCAGGGCGCGGGCATCGGACTGCGCGCGAGCCTGGTCGAGGAACACCAGGTCCCCGCGGTAGTTGAGGTCCCACGCTACGCCGTCCTGCGGGAAGACCGCGTCATCGGGCAGAGGCGAGCCCGGGGCGTCCTTGCCGAGGCCCGTCGCGTTCACGACGAGCGACCGCGGCGCCAGGTCGGCCAGCACGCGGGCGTTGTCGGCGGGGGTGGGGGTCAGGTGGTACTCGAACCGGGTGTCGGTCGGCAGCGAGGCGTGGATCTCGCGCAGGTGGTCGAGGCGACCGGCCGAGCGGTTGGTGACGACGATGCGGGCCGGGCGATCGAGCCCGCGTTCGCGCTGCGACAGGTACCAGCTGATGGCGATGGTGGAGCCGCCCGCCCCCAGCAGCAGCGCGTCGGCCGGGCCGCCGGCCCAGAACCCGTCGGGCAGGAAGGCCTCGAGCGCGAGTCCGCTGGAGATGGGGTCCTTGGCGTGGCACACGAGCCGGCCGTCGCGCTTGGACAGGCAGCTCGTCTCGCCCATGAGCGAGGCGAACGGGTCGACCTCGTCGAACAGATCGCGGCACGCGGCGTACAGGTCGATCTTGTGCGTGGTCACCAGAGCGCCGAGGCTCAGCGGGTCCTCGGCGACGAAGCGCACGACGCGGCGGTAGTCCTCGGCGGGCGCGTGCAGCGGCAGGTCGATGCCCTGCAGCACGGCATCCGTCAGTCCGAGGTGCTCGGCCCACAGCGGGAAGACGTGCTGGATGGACGAGCGACCCGTGGTGACGCCGATGAAGTACAGCGTCGGCGCGGTCGCCGGACGCAGCGTCTCGGCGGTGAGGGTGGGAAAGGTCATGGCTTCTCCTTCGAGGCCGAGACGGCGATGAGGGCGGCGTCGGCGTTCATGCCGAAGCGGGTGACCCCGAGCCGGGCCATCTCGCGGACGGTGTCGATGTCGCGGATGCCGCCGGCCGCCTTCAGCGCGGCGCGGCCGGCTGCGCGCTCGGCGATCAGGCGGATGTGGGCGAGCGAGGTGGGCACGCCCGACCATCCGGTTCCCGTCTTGATCCACGGGATGCCGGCCGCCACGGCGGCGTCGACGCCGCGGCGGATGTCGTCGTCGTCGAGGCGCCCGACCTCGAGGATCGCGCGCAGCGGAACCCGGCCGTCGACGACCTCGGCGACCGCGGCGAGCTCGCGCTCCACGTATGCGCCGTCGCCGGAGCGCAGGCGCCCGATCGCGACGACGACGTCGAGCTCCTGTGCGCCGAGCTCGAGCAGTTCGGTCGCCTCGGCGACCTTGGTCGCGGTGGTCGCGCCGCCGCTGGGGAAGGCGACCGGCGAGCCGGCGAGCACGGCGCTCCCTTCGAGGCGGTCGCGGAGGTGGGGCAGCCAGTTCGGCAGCACGTGGGCGCTGACGAAGCCGCCCGCCACCGCGCGCCGCGCGAGCTCGTCGACGTCGTCGCGATCGTGCTGCGCCTGGACGCAGCTGATGTCGATGTGGCGGGCGAGGTCGCCCAGGACGGCGTCTGCGTCAGGCACGGTAGCCCCCGTGGTCGGGGTTGGCCCGGGTGGTCCACCCGGAGCCGTCGGCGACGACGAGCTGCTGCATCCCGCCGGCGTCGGAGATGAGCCCGTAGTCCTGACCGGCTTCGGTGGCGTAGGCGAAGAGGGTGACGAGGGTGTCGTCGCCGACGTTGACGCTGCGGTGCACCCATCCGCCGGGAACGTGCACGACGACCCCGGGGCCGATCGGCAGCGCGCGCGACTCGCCGTCGACGGACTCGAGCAGCATGACGCCCGATCCGGACAGGCCGTAGTACAGCTCGGCGAATTCGGACTGCGCGTGCAGGTGCCCGCGCGTCATCGCGAATTCGTCGCCGATGCGGCCGGGACGCAGCACGCTCAGCCCGATCGTCAGAGCGCCCCGCCCGGTCTCGGGCGTACTGCTCTCGACCCAGTACACGGGCTCGCCGGTATCGCGGCCGAGCGCTTCGACGAACGCGGCCCCGTCGCGGTAGACCCCGGCGAGGTCGCCGAGACGCTTCTCGTATCTCTCGGACCGTCCGTCGAGCAGCCCGCGGGCGGCATCCACCGACAGTCGGGCGGGTTCGGCCGGTCGTGCAGCGGCGCACATCAGTGGATCTCCTTCACGCGCGACCGCGACGGTCGCTGAGTAGTGAGACTACAAGAAAGGTGCACGAGGAGGCAATTCCCCGTCTCGGGACGCCAACATGGGGCTGCTACAGGTAGTTGTGCTACTTCTGGAGGATGAGCTTTTCCGCAATCACCGACGGGTGGATGCTCCACCACGCCGGCGGCGACGTCCCGGCGTCGTTCGCGGCGATCCCCGCGCATCCGATCCCCGCGACCGTGCCCGGCGTCGTGCACACCGACCTCCTCGCCGCCGGTCTCATCCCCGACCCGTACGTCGACGACAACGAGGCGCTGCTGGCGTGGATCGGGCACAACGCCTGGGCGTACGAGACGACCTTCACCTGGAGCCCGGACGGGGAGACGGTGCACGACCTCGTCGCGGAGGGCCTCGACACCGTCGCCCGCGTGACCCTGAACGGTGTGGAGATCGCCCGGACCCGCAATCAGCACCGCACGTACCGCTGGCGGGTCGACGGCATCCTGCGCGAGGGCGAGAACCGCTTGCGCGTGGAGTTCGCCTCGCCGATCGCGTACGCCCGCGAGCGCGAGGCCGTGCTCGGGGAACGTCCGCACTCGTACGAGCATCCCTTCAACGCGATCCGCAAGTCGGCGTGCAATTTCGGGTGGGACTGGGGCCCCGCGCTGGTGACGAGCGGGATCTGGCGCCTGATCGGCATCGACGCGTGGAGCGGATGCCGTCTGGCCGCCGTCCGCCCCCAGACCGGCGTCGGCGGCGACCCGCGCCGCCTGCGCGTCGAGGTCGAGGTGCAGCGCGAGGCCGCGGGCGAGGTGGCCGTGCGCGCCGAGGTCGCGGGGAGCGTCCTCGAGGCGGTCGTCGCGGCGGAGGCGACGAGCGCCGTGCTGGAGGCGGTGATCCCGGATGCCGAGCTGTGGTGGCCGCGCGGATACGGCGCGCCCGCGCTGTCGTCGCTCGTCGTCACGGCCGGGCCGGACCGCTGGGAGAAGCGCATCGGCTTCCGTGCCGTCGAGATCGACACGACCCCCGACGATGACGGCGCCCCGTTCGTCGTGCGGCTGAACGGCCGCGGCGTCTACGTGCGCGGGGCCAACTGGATCCCCGAGGACACCTTCTTCTCCCGCATCACCCGCGAACGGCTCGCCGAGCGGTTCCGCGACACGACCGACGCCGGCATGAACCTCCTGCGCGTCTGGGGCGGCGGCATCTACGAGTCCGACGACTTCTACGACCTCGCCGATGAGAACGGCATCCTCGTCTGGCAGGACTTCCTCCTCGCGTGCGCGGCGTACAGCGAGGACCCCGAGCTGTGGGACGAGTTCGCCGCCGAGGCACGCGACAACGTCACGCGCCTGGCCCCGCACGCGAGCCTCGTGGTGTGGAACGGGGGCAACGAGAACATCTGGGGCTGGGTGGACTGGAAGTGGCGGCCGCGGTTGCGCGGTGCCACGTGGGGCGAGGGGTACTACCAGGAGCTGTTCCCCGGGGTCGTCGCCGAGCTGGCGCCCACGACCCCCTACTCGCCCGGGAGTCCCTACGGGTTCAGCAGGTACGTGCACCCGAACGACCCCGCGCATGGCACCACGCACATCTGGGACGTGTGGAACCAGGTCGACTACGACGTCTACCGCGACTACCGCCCGCGCTTCGTGTCGGAGTTCGGATTCCAGGGCCCGCCGGCGTGGTCGACGCTCTTCTCGGTCGTGCACGACGAGCCCGCCGATCCCTACGGTCCCCTGATGCTCGTGCATCAGAAGGCCGTGGACGGCAACGGCAAGCTCGAACGCGGGCTCGGGTCCCACATCGCCGCGCCCCGCACGATCGACGACTGGCACTGGGCGACGCAGCTCAACCAGGCCCGCGCGGTGGCGTTCGGCATCGCGCACTTCCGGTCGCTGCACCCCCTCAATCAGGGGGCGATCGTCTGGCAGCTCAACGACTGCTGGCCGGTCATCTCGTGGGCGGCGGTCGACTCCCACGGCCAGCGGAAGCCGCTGTGGCACGCCCTGCGCGCCGTGTTCGCCGACCGGTTCGCATCGTTCCAGCCGCACGAGGAGGGTCTCGCGCTCGCGCTCCACGACGACCACGACGACGAGTGGACCGGGACCGTCGCACTGCGTCGCCTGACCCTCGACGGGGTCGAGAGGGCGCGCGTCGAACGACCCGTGCACGTCGCCGCCCGCTCGGCGGCACTCCTGGAGGTGCCCGAGGAGCTCCGCACCACCGAGGACGCCGCGCAGGAGGTGCTCGTCGCGGAGCTGCCGGGCGGCGGACGGGCGTTCTGGTTCTTCGCCGAGGACCCCGCCCTCGCTCTCGACCCCGAACCCGTGTCGGTATCGGTGCGGGCCGTCGACGGCGGCTACGAAGCGACCGCCGTTGCGCGCGCGGTCGCGAAGGACGTCACGTTGCTGGTCGACCGGGTGCACCCCGCGGCGCGCGTGGATCGCGCCCTCGTCACCCTGCTCCCGGGGGAGTCGGCCGTCTTCCGCATCGACGCCCCCGCGGGCCTCGACGCGGAGGCGTTCGGCCGCGCGCCCGTCCTGCGCTCGGCCAACGACCTCGTGCCCGTCGCACGGCCCGCGCTGCGTTGACGCCGTCCCCGGGCCGTGCTCCCCCCAACGGAGCGCGGCCCGGGTACGCGGTCGTCAGCGCCAGGCGAGCCAGGCCTGGGGATTGCGCCGGAGCACGGCGTCGGCGAGGTCGCCCCCGCCCTCGCGACGCAGGCGCGGCACGAAGCGCTCGCCGAGGTAGCGCAGACCCGGGATGCCGCCGTATGCGGCGTACCGCGTGCGGCGGGCGACGTCGCCGCCGAGGAGGATGCGGCGGGCGGCCCCGGCTTCCGCCGCTCGCACGAGGCAGTCGAGGATCACCGCGTCGGGGTGCTCCCGGGCGCGCGCGGGACCGTCGTAGCCGAGGTAGGCGCCCGTGGCCGCGAGCTCGGCGTGGAGCACGGGGTCGGGATTGCGGTCGATGTGGGCCAGGGCCACGCGGTCGGCCGCGACCCCCGCGGCATCGAGGGCCGCGAGGGCCTCGAACGCCGCCGTCCCGTGCTCGAGGTGCACCATGACGGGAGCGCCGGTCGCGGCGTGGGCGCGACCGACGGCCTCGATCGTGCGGGCGGAGTGCGCGTCGATGCGCCAGTAGCCGAGGCCCGCCTTCAGCACGCCGGCGCGCACCGCCGGGTCGCGCTCGCCGCCCGGCTCGGCCGCCCCCGCCACGAGATCGGCTTCGAACGCCGCGGCGAGGTCGTCGACCCCCGCGTCGAGGAGGGGGTTGTCGTCGCGGTAGTGCTCGCGGCGGTGCAGGCCGGTCGTCAGCACCACGGTCACCCCGGCTGCCCGGGCGATGCGCCGCGTGGCCGCCGGACGGCGCCCGAGGCCGAGGGGGGTGGCATCCACCATCGTCTCGAATCCGGATGCCGCGAACTGGCGCGTCTCCTCGAGGGCGGCGTCCTCGTCGTCGAGGTCGTCGCCGGGCAGGAGCGGCGACACCTGGAACAGGTGCTCGTGGTAGTCGACGCGCCCCAGGGTCTCGGGGGCGACGTCGCCCATCGCCGTCCGGACGAAGGGAGTCATGCGGGCACGGGGTGCGCGGGGGCCGCCCCGCGCAGCAGGGCCAGCATGTCGGCGACCGCCATGCGCCCCATCCCATCGACGCCCTCGCGCGTCTGGGCCCCGAGGTGCGCGGTCAGCACGACGCGGTCGGCGAGATCGTCGGCCAGCAGGGGCGACCCCGTCTCGCCCACATTCTCGGTCGCGAGGGTGTCGGCGGCGTACGCGATCACGCGTCCGCGACGCGTGGCGCGCGCCACGGCCTCCTCGTCGACGAGGTCGGCGCGCGCGGTGTTGACCAGCAGCACGGGGCGCTCGTCGGTCGCGAGCCAGCGCTCGTCGATCACCGTCTGCCCTCCGGGCGCGTGTAGTGTCACGACATCGCAGCGGCTCGCGAGTTCCGCCACATCGGTGCGCTGCACGCTCTCGAACAGGGGGTCGGACGGATCGACCCAGGGATCGGCACCGAGGACGGTGGCTCCGAACGCCCGAAGCCGTTCGATGACGAGGCGGCCGATGCGCCCGAGACCCACGACTCCCACCGTGAGTGCCGACAGCTCGCGCGCGGAACGGCCCGACCAGTCGCCCGCCCGCACCCGGCGGTCGGCGGCCGGGATGCCGCGCAGAGCGGTGAGCAGCAGGGCGAGGGTGTGCTCGGCCACGGCGGCGGAGTTCGCACCCGGCGTGTTCGTGACGGGGATGCCGCGCGCGGCGGCGGCGACCAGATCGACGTTGTCGACGCCCACGCCGTAGCGCGCGATGCCGCGCAGCCGCGGCGCGAGCTCGAGGTGCGCGGCCGTGACCGGGCCGGTTCCGGCGATCCACCCGTCCGCCTCGGCCAGCAGGGGGGCGAGCTCGTCGAGCCGGTGCGCGGAGCCGGCGCGGACGAGCCGGTACCCGGCGTCGGCGAGCGCCCCCGCGGCGTCGAACGCCCCCGAGCCGAACGAGCGCGAGGTCACCAGGACCGTGGCGGTCACGACGGGTCCTCGCCGGTGTCGTCGGACTGGCGCATCGCCGCCAGCTCGCTCTTCATGCGCCGCACGGCCGCGGTGTGCTCGGGGGAGCGGCGCAGGGCGACGCCCGTGGCGAGGATGTCGATGACGACGAGGCCGGCGAGGCGGCTCGTCGACGGCGTGTAGACGTCGGTGTCCTCGAACGTGCGCACGATCAGGGGGACGTCGGCCATCTCCGACAGGGGGCTCGTGCGCCCGGTGAGCGAGATGACGGTTCCGCCGGCCTTGTGCGCGGCGCGCGCGACGGTGAGGGTCTGCTCGGTGTGGCCCGTGTTCGAGATCGCCACGGTGACGCTGCGCGGGCCCGACATGGTGGCGGCGATGAACTGCTGGTGGAAGTCCTCGGGCGCCTGGCAGGGCACGCCGAACAGGGGGAACTTCTGCTGCGCGTCCTGAGCGATCACGCCGCTCGCGCCGAAGCCGACGAAGAGGATGTCGCTGGCATCCAGGATCGCAGCGATCGCCTTCTCGACGGCCGCCGGTGCGAGGGTGCGCCGGGCACGGTCGAGGCTCGAGATGGTGTGGTCGAAGATCTTCTCCGCCACATCGCCCGGGGAGTCGTCGGCGGTGATCGACGAGTGCGTCACCGGGAGACCGAGGGCGAGGGTCTGCGCCAGCTGGATCTTGAAGTCCTGGAACCCCTCGCACCCCACGGAGCTGCAGAAGCGCATGACCGTGGGCTCGCTCACTTCGGCGGCCTCGGCCAGACCCGCCATCGTGAACTGCGCGGCGCTGACGGGGTCGTCGAGGACGATCGCGGCGACCCTCTGCTCGGAACGGCGCAGGTGGGGCACTTGCCGGGTGATGCGCTCGAGGAGAGTGTCGGTGGACTCTTCGCTGGCCTGCTCGACGTCGAGGGTCATCGCGAGCTCCTTCCATGTAGTATGGCTACATCTTAGCGGACTCGCGCTCCATGGTGGAGTGCCGAAGGGGGACGATGATGTACCGGGAACGGCTGGAGCTGACGGATCGCGTCGCGGTGGTCACGGGAGGATCGCGGGGGATCGGCCTCGCGGTCGTGACCGCCCTCGTGGAGTTCGGTGCGCGCGTCGTGATCGCCGACGTCCTCGACGAGGCCGGGACGGAAGCGGCATCCTCCTTCCCCGACGGTCGGGTGTCGTACGTGCACCTCGATGTGACCGACCCCGCCGCCGTCGAAGCCGCCTTCGCGGACGTCGCGCAGCGCCTCGGGTCCGTCGACGTGCTGGTGACCTCGGCGGGGATCGCCAACCACCAGCCCTCCCTCGAGCTGGAGCGCGAGACCTGGGACCGCGTGCTCGCCGTCAACGCGACCGGAACCTTCTGGTGCGCCCGCGAGGCAGCCCGCCACATGCAGGATCGCGGCGGATCGATCGTCGCGATCGGCTCGATGTCGGGCGAGCTCGCGAACGCACCTCAGCGCCAGGCCGCGTACAACGCGTCGAAGGGCGCCGTGCACCTGGCGGTGAAGTCGCTGGCCATCGAGTTCGCCGAGCAGAACATCCGCGTCAACGCGGTCGCCCCCGGCTACGTCGGCACCGACCTGACCAAGCAGGGCGTCCCCGACGAGTGGTGGGACGACTGGGTGCGGCGCACGCCGATGGGGCGGCTCGGGGCCCCCGAGGAGATCGGATCGTTGGTGGCCTTCCTGGCATCCGATGCCGCGTCGTACATGACCGGTTCGGTGGTGATGATCGACGGCGGTTACTCCGCCTGGTGAGCCGTCGAGCGGCCCGCGCCGCCCGCGCGCCCACCCGCCCGCTGCCGATAAACGCTTCCTGTGTCGAGAAACGCTCGGAGAGACCGTTTCTCAGCACGGGGAGCGTTTATCGCTGTGGTGGACGGCGTTGTTCGGCGTGGGTGACGCCGCCGCCGCACTCCAGACCGCCACCGGAAGCGCGGCGACCGTCAGACCCGAGCCGGCGATCAGCCGCCCGACCGCGTGTTCCTGCGCGGATCGCGTTCGCGGCCGAACCGGGACCTCCTCGTCAGTCGGTTCGCCTCGCCCTCAGTCCAGCGCCACCCGCACCTCGTGCCTCCCGGCCTCGACCCGGCGGCGGAACCCCGGCAGCTCGATCTCGGCGCGGATGCCGATCGGCACCTCGCACGACAGCGTCACCTCGCCGCCCTCGACGCGCCACCGCACGCACAGCTCGCCGTACGGGGTCCGCACGGCAGCCGATGCCGACGACAGCGCGGTGCCGATCACGCGCGGGGCGATCCGCGCGTCGCGCCACCCCGGCGAGACCGCCTGCAGCCCGGCCACGTCCGCGTAGAACCAGTCCTCGATCGTGCCGAGGAAGTAGTGCCCGCGCGAGCGCGACTCCTCTTTCCAGTGCTCCCACAGCGAGGTCGCGCCGCGCTCGACCCAGAAACCCCAGCTGGGGAATGTCGCCTGCAGCGCCACGGCCACGGCGACGTCGGCGTGACCGAAACGCGTCAGCTGCGGGAGGAGGTGCTTCGTCGCGAGAGCCCCGGTCGACAGATGGTGTCCGCGCGCGACCACGTCGGCGGCGAGACGGTCGGCCGCGCGCTGTCGGTCGGCCGCGGGGAGGATGTCGAAGGCCAGGGCCAGCGCGGTGTGCGCCTGGCGGTATCCGGCGTCTCCTCGGCCGCGCAGCTCGGCGGTCTCGGCATCCCAGAATTCCGCGACGAACGCGGCGCGAGAGGCCGCGGCGGCCCGCTCCCACTCGCCCGGATCGTGGCCGAGCACACGCGCGATCGCAGCCGCGGTGTCGCACATCGCGATGACGAACGCCGTCGCCGCGACCCGGGTGTCCTCGGGGGCGTTGCCGCCGCCCGGATCGGTCTCAGGGCTCACCCAGTCGCCGAGGGTCGTGTCGAAGAGACCGTCGACGCCCCGCGCGAGCTCGAACCGCAGATAGTCGCGGGCGTCGGGCCACACGTCCGCGAGCACGCGCGCGTCGCCCCGCAACGCGTAGATGTCCCACGGCACGAGGAGCAGCGCGGAGTGCCACGCGGGCGCGGGCGTCCAGTCCATGCTCCACCCGCCGTGCGGGGCGATCACCTCGGGCGCACCCTCGCCGTGGCGGGATACCGCGATGTCGGCGACCCACTTCGCCAGCAGCTCGTGCGTGTCGAGGTTGAGCAGCATCATCCGGGCGCCGACCATGCCGTCGCCGGTCCACCCGTTCTTCTCGTACTTCGGCGTATCGGTGGGTATGCCGTGGAGGTTGTTGAGGATCGTCCGCACCGTGAGCTCGTGCAAGGTGTTCAGCATCGGCGACGACGTCTCGAAGCGGCCCGTGCGCGGGGCCTCCGTGTGCACGACGCGCGCGCGCAGGGCCGGGAGGCGGCGGGCGCGCACCTCGACGTGCTGGAACCCGTGCCACGTGAATCGCGGATGCCACCGCAGCGGCCGATCCGCCAGCGTCACGCGATCGGTCTGGAACCGCCCGTCGAAGTACCCCTTCTCGTCGTCGTAGTTGGGCGTGCCGTCGGCGCGGAGGCTCTCGCCGAAGCGGAGCTCGATCTCGGCACCGGGGTCCGCGGCGGCGTCCACCTCGACCCATCCCGCGATCACGCGGGGGAAGGAGACGACCCAGCGTCCCTCGTCGAGTTGACTCACCCGCGTCGGCTCGAGCAGCTCGCCCTCGATGATCGGCGGCTGCCGCTGGGGGATGGGGACTCCGCGCGGCCCCTCGACCTCGCGGGCCGCGGCCCACGCGCCGTCGTCGAACCCGGCGGTGCTCCACCCGGGTTGTTCGAGGCGGGCGTCGTAGTCCTCACCCGCGTAGAGGTCGTCGAAGCGCGTCGGGCCGGCGGCGGTCCTCCACGCGGCGTCGCTCACGATGACGCGCTCGCCGCGGGCGTCGCGCAGGACGAGCAGCAGGCGCGCGGAGGGATCGGCGTGCCAGGGCGCGGTCTCCCAATTCCACGTGTTGCGCCCGCGCATGCCGAAGAAGCCGCGGCCGAGCTCGACGCCGATCGCGTGACGACCGGGGGTCATCCGCGCGGTCACGTCGACCACCGTGTACTGCGCGCTCACCTCGTAGTCGGTGAAGCCGGGCCCGAGGACGCTCGCGTCGGGCACCGCACCGTCGATCTCGACGTGGGCGAGGCCCCCGGCCGCGACCACGAGGTACGCCTCGTCGGGGGCGGCATCCACCTCGAACTCGGTGCGCAGCAGCGGGGCGGCCGCGCCGTCGTCGGCGGCGCCGATGAAGGACGCACCGTGCCACCGGTCGTCGAGGACGGCGGTGACGAAGGTCCCCGTCGCGGCCGCGTCGCCGACCGTCGTGGTGACCACGAGGCTCCATTCGTACCGACGCAGCGACGCCAGCGGCGGGCCGTCGTAGACGACGTCGACGCTGCGGTCCGACGCGACGAGACCGCTCTGCCAGAGCGTTCTGCCGCCCGCCCGCACGCTCAGGCGATACGAGAGCTGCCGCACGCCGTCGGAGTCGGACCGCAGGCTCCACCCGAAGCGCGGCGAGGCCGGCGCGCCGACCGGGTCGACGGCGTGCTCGACGGTGAGGTCGGCGACCGCGATCACGCGGCGTCCCGCAGCGCGCGGAGTTCGGGAGCATCGCCCCAACGCCGGTCGAGGGCGGCGTCGACGTCGGGGTGCTGCGCGAGGAAGGCGGCCAGGGCCACGGGGCGATCCTGCGGCCGCGTCTGCTTCTGGTTGATCTCGCCCAGCAGGCTCCATCGACGGTCCCCGCGCTCCGCGGGCTCGGCGAAAGCGCCGGCGTAGGAGGTGAAGTCGAACACCTCGACCGCGTTGCCGACCTGGACGACGCCGAGGCGGAAGTCGGCGCACATGAACCACGTCACCGTCTCTCCCGCGCGCGACGCCTGGACGCCGCTGCCGCTCTGCTGCAGGAGGTAGGCGAGGTGCTCGTTGTCGGCGTGCCGGGCGCGCCACTCGTCGCCGAACCGGGCGATCGTCGTCACCTCGAGGTCGCTCCACCGCTCCCGAAGGCCCCCGAGCCAGCCCGCCCAGGCGTCGAGCGTCGTGGGATCGTGCTCGAGCCCGCGCGCGACCTCGCTGATCTCGTAGTTGACCGTCAGCCATCCGAGGCCGTTGCGCGCGACGTTGCGCTCGTTCAGGTGCGCCTCGCTCGTGGCATCCAGTTCTCTCAGCGCGTCCGCGCGCGGCAGGCGGTGCAGCGTCTCGATGGGGCCGAGCCCCAGCCGCGAGTTGTACTCGGACGACATGCCCGCGGTACGGGCGGCGACCAGGTCGACCGTCCAGCCGTCGAGCTGCACCGCGTCGATGCGGTCATCGCCGCGGCCGGGTACGAGGAAGTGGTTCCGGGAGGGGTAGTAGGGGTACGCGAGCGAGCCGTCGCCGTCCTGGAGGTCGATGTCGAACTGACTCCAGATGTTGCCCTGCACGGTGCGGATGCCGAGATCCCGGGCGCGGGAGATGTTCTCGGCGGCGAGGAACCCGGCGACGAGAGAAGTGGTGGCCCGGTCGAAGGACGCGTGCAGCAGGTCGACGGCATCCGAGATGTCTCGGGCCACCTCGTCGCGCGAGCCGTACAGATTCGCGAAGAAGCCGCCCGGGACGAAGGTGACGTCGTCGCCGTGCTCCGTCGCGATCCGCGCGAGGGTGCGCCGGATGTCGCGGTAGCGCGGCGAGTCGTCGGTCAGCGCTCCCCACGACAGGGCCCAGGTGAGCCGCGCGTCGGGCACCGCGCTGCGCACGGCGTCGGAGAAGCGCTCGACGAGGGCGGCGGAGTGCAGCGGCGTCTCGTCCTCCCACAGGGAGCGGTCGCGCGTCGCTTCGATCTGGTGACGCCGCACGATGGTGTTGATGGTCAGTCGGCGGCCGATCGGCGTCGAGGGGAAGTCCATGAGGCGACACCCTATTAGCCGGAGGCGGCGTCTGCGTAGTCTGACTAGCGATTGATCTGCAATCCAACCCGTTTATCTCGAATCAGGTGGCATTCACTCCCCTTTTGTGTAGTATCGCTACCGACGTACTCCGGTCGCAGCGGCGTGACCGGCGATCACTGAAGATGAGGGGACGAGCCATGACGAAGTGGCTGAAGCACACGGCGATCGCAGCCGTGACGTTGACGGCGGTGGGCGCGCTCAGTGGGTGCGCCGGGGGTTCGAGCGGAGGCCCGACCGAGCTCAGCTTCCTGATGTGGGGGGACGGGGGCGACACCCAGACCGCCTACGAGGACGTCATCTCGAAGTTCGAGGAGGCCAACCCCGACATCACGGTGAACGCCGAGTTCTTCAACACGAACGACTACGACAACATCCTCAAGACCCGCCTCTCCGGCGGCGCGGGGCCCGACATCTACGGCTTCGACCTCGGCAACATCAAGACGTTCGTCGACGACGGTTTCGCCGCCGACCTCTCCGACGGCGGAGAGAGCTATCTCTCCAAGCTCACCCCGGAGGCGGCGAAGGACAGCCAGCGCGAGGGCGGCACGTACAACCTGCCGATCTCGCTCTCGGGCAACGGCATCATCTACAACAAGGCGCTCTTCGCGCAGGCCGGCATCACCGAGACGCCCACGACCTACTCCGAGCTCCTCGTCGACTCGAAGAAGCTCTCCGACGCCGGCGTGATCCCCTTCGCGATGAGCGCGCAGGACAACTGGTGGCCGCAGTTCATCGTCTACTACGCGCTCGCGGAGCACGGGGCGAACGAGGAGCTCGGCGAGCAGATGGCCGCGGGTGAGACGACGTTCTCGCAGAGCGACGCCTGGGCGGAGTCGCTCGACGTGGTGCGCGACCTGACGCCGTACTACATGCCCAACCCGGTCGGCACGAGCCAGACCGCCGCGCAGTCGGCGTTCCTGGGCGGCCAGGCTGCCATGTTCCCCGCCACCTGGATCCTCTCCGACGCCCGTGAGGCCGGCCTGGACCTCGGCTACATGAACTTCCCGACGGTGGACCAGCCCTCCGACGACCTGTGGGGCACCTACCAGGTGCGCTTCGGCCTCAACCCGAACAACGGCGACGACAAGCTCGCCGCGTCGCAGAAGTTCCTCGACTTCTTCCTCCAGGACGACACCTACAAGACGTTCCTCGACAAGGTGAAGCTCTTCCCGACCACCGAGGGCGTGGAGATCGGCGCCGACGTCGACCCGCTCTTCCCCGACATGCAGGCCGCGTGGGAGGGCAAGACCTTCGTGGCGGCGTTCTCGCCGACCGATCCGAGCATCCAGGACGCGTTGCTCGTGGGCCTGCAGAACATCATCAGTGGGCAGAAGAGCACCGAACAGGTGCTGGGCGACCTCGACCTCGCGCTCGAGCAGTACCGCGCCAACAACCGCTGAACATCCGAACCGCCTCGCTCGGGAGATGCCGGGCGAGGCGGTTCCTTTTTCGAAAGGCGCTCTCATGCCCCGCTCCCTTCCCCTGACGGCCGCGGCCGCCACCGCCCTGGCCGGACTCGCCGCGGCATCCCTCACCGGATGCCAGTCCGCCGCGAGCGACGAGACCACCCTGAGCTTCCTCATGTGGGGCGACGGGGGCGACACCCAGAAGGCGTACGAGACGGTCATCGACGCGTTCGAGGCCGAGAACCCCGGCATCACCGTGAACGCGGAGTTCGTCAACACGAACGACTACGACAACGTGCTCAAGACGCGCCTCTCCGGCGGTGCCGGCCCCGACGTCTACGGCTTCGACCCGAAGAACCTCACCGATTTCGTGCGCGACGGCTTCGCCGCCGACCTCTCGGGCGCCGACTTCTTCTCGCGGCTCGACGACGCGGCGGCGCAGGAAGCCCGTCGGGGAGCGGACGGGGATGCCGCGTACTCCGTGCCCATCTCGCAGTCGGGCAACGGCATCATCTACAACACCGCCCTGTTCGAGAAGGCGGGCATCACCGAGGTGCCGCAGACCTACACCGAGCTCACGGCCGCGGCCGAGAAGCTCTCGGCGGCGGGGATCACGCCGCTCGCGATGAGCGCGCAGGACAGCTGGTGGCCGCAGTTCGTCGCCTACTACGCGATGGCGCAGCACGTGTTCCCCGACGATCCCGGCGCGATCGAGGAGCTGCTCGCCGGGGAGAAGACCTTCGCGGACATCCCCGGCTACGCCGCGTCGCTCGAGGTCGTGAAGGACCTCGTCCCGGCGTACATGCCCGATCCGCTCGGGACGAACCAGTCGGCGGCGAAGTCCGCCTTCCTCACCGGTCAGGCGGCGATGTTCCCCGCGACCTGGATCCTCTCCGATGCGCGAGCGGCGGGGGTGGAGCCCGGCTACATGAACTTCCCCACGCTGGACGCCGATGTCGCCGACATGTGGGGGAGCTACCTCGTCGCGTGGGGGATCAACCCCGAAAACGATCGCGTCGAGGCGGCCGAGAGCTTCATCGACTTCTTCTTCCAGGATGACGTGTACACCGACTTCCTCACCTCGGTGAAGGCGTTCCCCACGACCGAGGGCATCGACGTCTCGGCGAACGACCCGCTCTTCCCCGCGATGACGGCGGCGTGGGAGGGGAAGACCTTCCGCCCCGTCGTGATCCCCGCGCACCCGCAGCTGCAGGAGACGCTCCTGGTGGGCATGCAGAACCTCATCGCGGGCCGCGCGGACGTCGACACCGTGATCACCGAGCTCGATGCGGCGCTCGTCGAGGTCCGCGCGAACGCCGACTGAGACGCGACGGGTCGCCGGTCGAGCCGGTACCCGTGGCATCCGCCTCCGTCATGTCGTGTTCGGGGCGCGATTCTCCGTTCGGGGCGAGTGATTCTCCGCCCCAAACGGTAGAACGCGCCCCAAACCCGCGCGGGAGGGGATGCCACCCGCTCGGGCGGTAGCGCAGCTACGTGAAACAGCGAAGTCAGCGACGGATTTTGCATCCGCAGCGGCAGTATCGACCAGAACATGTAGTATGGCTACACAACGAGAACGAGGATGTGCTTGTGACCTCCCTGCTGACGATCGCCGACGATCGCACCACCGCGACGTTCGACCCCGAGACGGGCGGATTGCGCGCTCTCGACGGCCCGAACACCGGTCTCGCGCTCCTCGCGGGCGGGCGTCCGTCGCTGTTCGTGATCGAGATCCCGCGGGGAGGCGACCGCACGGTCGTCGTCGAGACGGCCGCTCAGACGCTGACGCACGTCGAGCGGGAGGGTGACACGGCGCTGCGCCTGGTGTGGCGCGATCCCGTGACCTCCGCCGGCGAGCGCCTCACGGGTGAGATCGTCGTCGGGGCGCGCGTGCGCGACGGGGTGCTGCGGCTGTCGCTGTCGTTCCACCTCGACTCCGGCGGCGTCGAGGCCGTCCGCTTCCCCTCGCTCGGCGGCATCCGTCCGGTCGAGGGCGCACTCGAACTCCGCGGCGTCGACTACTCCACGGGGACGCGCGTATCGCTGCTGCCGGTGTTCGACTCCAACGCCCCCTACTGGGGAACGCTGTACCCCGACTACGCCAGTGGCAACCTGCGCCCCGAGCTGGTGGGGACGCCGACGTCGCCCTTCGTCGTGCTCGCGAGCGAGACGGGCGGGCTCACGGTGCAGCCCGCTGCCCGCACCCTCGACTTCATCGGCTGGCGCGCGAGCCTCGTCCCGGGCTTCGCCGACAGCCTGCGCCGCACCGCGGCCGACGACGCGGCCGTCACCCTCGACGCCATCCACTTCCCCCAGGGCGACGGAACCGAGGTCACGCTTCCCGAAATGGCTCTCGCGCCGTACGCGGGGGAGTGGCAGGACGGCCTCGCGGCCTACCTGCCCACGCAGGAGCCGACCCGGTGGAGCGCGGCATCCTGGCTCCAAGAGCCGCGCTCGTGGCTGCAGGTGCAGCTCATGTCGACCGAGGGTGAACCCCGCTACGACTTCGACGCCCTCGTCGACATCATCGAGGAGTGCGCGCGCGAGGGCATCGGCGCGATCCAGATCGTCGGCTGGAACGAAGGCGGTCAGGACGGTCTCGTGCCCCAGCACCGGCCCGCCGCGAAGCTCGGCGGCGAGGACGGTCTTCGCCGCGCCCTGGACCGCGCGCGCGAGCTCGACATCGCCACCGTGCTCTATGTGAAGTACGTCTGGGTCGAGAAGCCCGGCCCGCTGTGGGACGAGCTCGAGCCCTTCGTCTCGCGCGACGTCAACGGGCAGCCCTATGCGCAGCCCGGTCCGGTGTACCACTCGTCGCGCAAGCGCTACGGCATCGCGACCCCCTGGTACGTGCCGCTGTGCTTCGGCGTCGAGGCGCTGCGCCGCCGCTTCGCCGACGAGGTCGCCGAGATGGCCGCGTGGGGGGCCGACGGCATCCTGGCGGATGAGTCGCTCTATCACGGTCGTGCGCTGCTGTGCTTCGCCGACGACCACGGGCATCCGGTGGGCGCGAGCGCGTTCACGTGGGATGCCGACGTCGTCGAGGAGATCCGCGCGGGGCTCGGCGACCGCGCCGACACCTTCGTCATCGCCGCCGAGGGCGCGTACGACGACCAGTTCGCGCACTACGACGTGTCGTACTTCCGCAGCGCCTCGCCGACGCACCGCCCGCTCGGCCGACAGCTGCGTCCCGATGCCCGCATCGTGACCGCGCTCACCGGGTTCGACGACCGCTCGATGGTCGCGCAGTGCCTTCTCTACGGGTACGCGATGAGCCTCGAGCCGTACAACTTCAAGGGTCGACCGGGCGACATGCCCGCGACCGTGGCCCTCGCCCGCGCGGCCGACGCGCTGCGCGAGCGCCACCGCGACCTGCTCTGGAACGGGCGCCTCGTCGTCGACCACGACGTCGTCGCCCACCGCCCCGACGGCACGGTCCACGACCTCCTCACCGTGTGGGAGGGGGCCGGCGGCACCCGCGCCGTCGTCGTGGCCACCTACGACGACGAACCCCTGTCGCTTCACCTGTCGGGTCTCGGCGCGGCCGAGACCGACGACCTCGACGGGCGCCGCGCCCCGGTCTCGGACGGGCGCATCGATGTGCCCGCCCGGGGCGTGACCGTCGTCATCCCCTCTTCCGACTCGATTGGAACGCTATGAGCAGCACACGCGTCGAGGACCCGCGGGTCCTCGCCCTGGACGACCCCACCGCGACGCAGGCGGTGACCACGCGCTCGCTGAAGGCGCGCCTGTGGACCGGGCGTTCCACCGCGGGCAAGTTCTGGATCGCCGTTGCCCCCGCGCTGGTGCTCTACACCGTCTTCACGGTGTATCCGATGGGACAGGTCATCGTCGCGAGCTTCACCGACGCCCGCGGGTTCAACCGCGCGTGGGAGTTCGTGGGAGCGGACAACTTCGTGCGCATCTTCTCGGGCGACCCCGTGCTCATGGAGGCGATCGGCAACACCGCGATCTACGGGTTCTTCAAGATCATCGTGCAGACGATCCTGGCGTTCCTCATCGCGGTGCTCCTGCACCGCCAGCTCCGGCTCGGCAACATCTACCGCGCGATCTTCTTCGCACCGATGGTCATCTCGCCCGTGGCGATCGTGTTCACGTGGAGCTTCATGTACGACCCCACCTCGGGCACGTTCAACACGCTGCTGCGCAGCATCGGTCTCGGCGGGCTCGCCCAGGACTGGCTCGGCAACTACGACCTGGCGCTGTACAGCGTCATCCTCGTCGACCTCTGGAGCGGACTGGGCTTCAACGTCGTCATCTTCCTCGCGGGGCTCTCGACCATCCCCGGCGAGATCCTCGAGGCGGCCAAGGTCGACGGTGCGCGGGGCTGGAAGGCGATGCGCTTCATCACGATCCCGCTCATGATCCCCTCGATCGGCCTCGTGCTCGTCCTGTCGATCAACGGCGCGCTGCGAGCCTTCGACACCGTCTATCTGATGACGAGAGGGGGACCGGGCAACTCGACGCAGCTGTTCATGACGCAGGTCTTCCAGGAGGGCCTGGTCAACAACAACTTCGGCTACGCCTCGGCGATGGCCGTGCTCGTGCTGATCGTGCTGATCGCGATCGCCGCCGTGCAGAACAGACTCAACAACCGCGTCGCCGCCGAGGAGGGCAACCGATGAGCACGCAAGTCACCCCCCGCGTGGACACGCGGTCCCTGCTCCGCCTGGCCCGCCGCCTCCCGATCAACCTGCTGCTGATCGTGCTCAGCATCGCGATGATCTACCCGATCGTCATCATCGTCATCACGGCGTTCAAGCCGAACCTCGAGGTGCTGACGAACCCGACCGGTCTGCCGCAGGCGCCGACCTTCGACAACTTCGTCACCTCCTGGCAGGATGCCGGGTTCGCGAACCTCTTCTTCAACTCGGTGCTGCTGACGGTCGTCAGCATGACCGTCGCCACCTTCGTCGCGGCGCTGGCGTCGTACGCGATCGTGCGTCAGGCCACCCGTATCGGCTCGGGCGTGTACCTGCTGCTGGCGGCCGGTATCTTCCTGCCGATGCAGCTCGCGCTGGTGCCGCAGTTCCGCGTCGTGCGCGACCTCGGCCTCATCAACAACTACGCCGGCGTCATCCTCATCTACATCGCGGGTGCGCTGCCCTTCGGCGTCTTCCTCATGGCGGCCTTCATGCGCCAGGTGCCGAAGGAGATCGTCGAAGCCGCGGTCATCGACGGCGCGGGCTACTTCACCCTCTTCCGCCGCATCTTCCTCCCGCTGGCCCGCCCGGCGATCGCGACCTTCTGGGTGCTGCAGGGCGTGGGCGTGTGGAACGACTACCTCGTCCCGCAGCTGCTGCTCACCGACCCGTCGAAGCGCACCCTGACGACGGGCGTGCTGTACTTCAAGGCGCAATACCTCGCCGACTGGGGCAACATCATGGCGGCCGTGCTCATCATGAGCCTGCCCATCCTGCTGCTGTTCGTCTTCGCGCAGCGCTTCTTCGTCAGCGGTCTGTACGCCGGGGCGGTGAAGTGAGGGCATGACCTCGCTCGACGACCGGGAGAGGGCGCGGTCGCTGGCCTCGCCACTGTACGGCGACCGCTGGGTGCAGGATCACGCGGCCCTGCCCGTCTCCGCGCCGCCCGTCTCGGCGCGGGGCGGCGGTGCGCTCGCCGTCGACCGCGACGTGGTCCCGCTCGACGGCGAGTGGCTGCTCGCGGGCGCGCCCGCGGGCCGGGAGTTCGCGATCGAGCGGTGGTTCGCCGGTCCGCGACCGCCGGCGCCGGTGGGCTGGCACCGACCTGACACCGACCGCTCGGACTGGGTCCGTGCCGCCGTCCCGGGAACGGTGCAGGCGGCCCTGACCGCCGCGGGCGAGATCCCCGACCCGCTGCTGCACGACCACACCCACGCGGAGCTCGTCGCGCACGGGGCGCCCGCCGAATGGCCGTGGCACTTCCGGCGCACCCGCGTCGAGGAGCAGCAGTGGTGGTACGCCCGCCGATTCGACGTGCCGGCGTCGTGGCTCGGGCAGCGCGTGCGCCTGTCGTTCGACGGCGTCGACGACGCGGCATCCTTCTGGCTCAACGGCGAACCGATCGCCCGCCACTCCGGCATGTACGGCGGTCCCGACATCGACGTGACGGCCCTGCTGCGCGGGGACGGTACCGACGAGATCGTCGTGCGCATCGACCCGCCCCCGCGCGACTGGCACGGGGTGCTCAAGCCCTCACCCGGGTGGGGATGGCACTACGGACACCTCATCTCGATGGGGATCTGGCGAGCGGTGCGCCTGGAGCGCGTGCCCGACCTCGAGCTCGAGGATCTGTTCGTCTCGACCGTGCACGCCGCCGAGGGGGCGGCGCGGATCCGCGTGCAGTGGGACCTGACCGCTCACACCGACGGCGGTGCCGCCCCGACCCGCATCCGCGTGCTCGACCCCGACGGGACAGTAATCTCCGACGTCACGGCGCAGGTCGTGGCGGCCCGCGGCACGTCCCGGCACGCGGTCGAGATCGACGTCCCGGACGCCCGGTTGTGGTGGCCGTTCGGGTACGGGGCGCAGCCGCTGTATCGCGTCGAAGCGGCGGTCGACGGGTCCGCGCGCACCGCGTCCATCGGCATCCGCACCGTCGAGATGCGCGCGCTGCCCGAGGTGTCGGGCGACGACGTGTACGACTGGCGGTTCGTGGTCAACGGCCGGCCCCTCTTCCTCAAGGGCGCGAACTGGTGCTTCACCGATCCGATGGCGCGTCGCGGATTCGACGTCGACCGGCACATCCTCGACCTGTGCGTGCGGGCGAACCTGCAGATGCTCCGCGCCTGGGGCGGCGGCACCGTGGAGAGCGACGCCTTCTACGACGAGTGCGACCGTCGCGGCATCCTGGTGCTGCAGGAGTTCCCCCTCAGTTTCGGACTGGATGCCACGGGCACCACGCTCGCCACCGTCGACGCGCAGGCCTCCCGCATCGTGCGTCGACTCCGCTCGCATCCCTCGCTGGTGATGTGGGGCGGGGGCAACGAGAACCCCGACACCGTGTCGGGCGATGACCTGCTCACCGTCATCGGCACCCGCGTGCGGCAGTACGATCCGACGCGTCCGTTCCACCGCACCGACCCGTGGGGCGGCAGCGAGCACTACTACGGCGTCTACCACGAGGGTCACCCCGTCGAGGCGTACGCGACGCACGTCCCCCCGGTGTTCGGGGAGTACGGGCTGTCGAGTCAGTGCGACCTCGACAGCATGGCGCGCTTCCTCGATCCGGCCCTGCTGGAGCAGTGGCCGCCGCCCGCGCACGGCGCGATCCTGCAGCACCAGGCGCAGTTCTCGCTGTTCGACCTGTTCAAACAGGCGCGCTACGCCCATTACGGACCGCTCACCGACTGGGCCACGTTCGTCGAGTACTCGCAGCTCGCCCAGGGCGACGCCCTGCGCTTCGCGTCGGAGCGGCTGCGTGCGCACGCGGGTACCCGCACGTCGGCGTACTGGTTCTACAAGGTCGGCGAGGTGTTCCCCGGCGCGTCGTGGGCGATCGTCGACTACTACGGCCGCGCGAAGCTGTCGTACTACCGCGCGCGGCAGTTCGGTGCGGCGCAGTCGGCGTTCGCGGTGTACGACCGCACCGCGCTCGAGGCGGGCGAGGTGCTCTCGGCCGAGGTGCACGCGTCCAACGACACGCCTCACCCCCTGACGGCGACGGTGAGCGCCCGCCTCTACGACGCCCGCTTCGGCGTGATCGCCGAGCGGTCGGCATCCGTGGATCTGGATGCCGACGCCCACGCGCGCGCGTTCACCCTCGCCGCCGAGCTTCCCGACGACGGTCCCCTCGTGCTGGCGGTGTACCTCCGCGACGCGGACGGCGCCCGCATCTCGTCCGCCTGGTACGCGCTGAACGCGCAGCCGAAGAGCGCCGAGGCGACCGCGATCGAGGCGCTGCCGCTCGACGAGCTGGCCGACCGGCCGATCGAGGAGCTTCTCGCGCCATACGCCACCGGCCCGGCGCCGCTGAAGGAGCAGCCGCGCACGCGGCTCGAGGCCCGCTGGGGAGACGGCGTTCTGCGCGTGCGCAACGTCGGCGACGTGCCCGCGCCCCTCGTCCTCGTCGACGGGTTCCCCACCGCGTCCGGCGCCTGGCTCGACGACAACGCCTTCGGGCTCGAGGCGGGGGAGGAGCGCGCGATCGCGTTCGCCCTCGCCGGCGCCACCTGGCCCGATGCGCGCGTGCGCGCGTGGAACGCGGATGCCGTGGAGGTGAGCGCGTGAGCACCCCCCGGATTCTGGCCACGTGCGGCGGGTGGGCCGACACGTCGTGGGGTGACGTGGCCTTCGGTCCCCTCCTGCACCACGCTCTCGACCTCACCGGCGTCGAGGGCAGGCCCCGCGTGGTCTTCATCAACACGGCCGGCGGCGACCAGCGGATCGACGAGGGGCGAGAGCTCGCCGCGGCGATGGCGTCGGGGGTGGATGCCGTGCACCTGCGGCTCTACGGCCGCACGGTCGTCGACTTCCGCGAGGTCCTGCAGTCGGCCGACCTCGTCTGGACGGGCGGGGGGAGCGTCGTCAACCTCCTGGCGCTCTGGCGGGCGCATGGCCTCGACACCGCCCTGCGCGATGCGTGGCGCAGCGGCGTGCTGCTGGCGGGAACGTCCGCGGGCGCGCTGTGCTGGCACGAGGGCGGTCCCACCTCCGGATTCGGCGAGGTGCGGACGATCGACGACGGCCTCGGGTTCATCCCCGGCTCGCTCGGGGTGCACTACGACTCGCAAGCCGAGCGGCGGCCGGCTCTGCGGCGGGCGGTCGACGCGGGCATCCTTCCCGGTGGCTTCGGCCTCGACGAGGGCACCGCGGTGCTGTACGAGGGCGACCGGGCCGTCGACTTCGTCACCGAGCGCGCGGGCGGGCGCGTGCACCGCGTCGATGCGCACGTGCCCGACGAACCGGTGCCCACGCGCCTTCTCTGAATCGGTGTCCGTGCGTCGCCGACGCCGCGACCCGACCCGACCCGTCGGAGCCGGTGCGCCCGCGGCATCCCGCCCGCGATCGCGACTCGTGTCGGCGCCGCATGCACGACGAAGGCCCGGACCGAGAGGCCCGGGCCTTCGTCGTCCCTCAGGGGACGGGCGTCAGCACGACCGCGTCGACGAACGCCGTCGCGTCTCCCGTCGCGGCCGAGCCGCGGAACGTGATCTGCCGATCGCCCGCCGCCACCGTGAACGTCGGCGAGGTGTGCGCCGTGAACGTGTTCGTCGGCGGGGCGAAGCTGTCGACCACCGTTCCGTCGACCACCACCTGGATCGTCTGCACCGCGCTGTACCCGGGTCGACGTGACGCCTGGTAGCTCAGCGTGTAGGTGCCGGCATCCATCTTCAGGGTCTGCGCGAACGACCCGTGCTCACCGTTGCGCGACTGCAGCAGGGCGGTCTGCGTGCCCTCCGGGGCCGTCGGTGCGCCGAAGGCACTGCCGTTGCGCTGAATGCCCGAGCGGCCCACGAACGACCACCCCTCGGTGAACGGCGCCGACTTGACGCCCGTCGTGGACGGCGCCTCGAAGCCCGTGTTCGACAGCGTCGCGGGCTCCGGGGCGACGGGAGCCTCGATGCGCACCGCGTCGAGGAACGCCGTGCGATCGCCCGAGGGCGCGGTGGCCCGGAAGGTGATCGTGTGGCGTCCGCCGGTCGAGGAGAACGCGTTCGAGCGCTGCGTCGTGTACGAGCTCGTCGAGCCCACGGCGAACGACCCGATGACCGTGTCGTCGTAGAGCACGTCGAAGCTCTGCGCGGGGTAGCCCGAGCGGCCCGACAGGGCGAACACGACCTGGTAGTCCCCCGCGGGGAACGCCACCTGCTGCGAGATGGTGCCCTGCACCCCGCCGTCGGTCTTGAGGTAGGCCACCTGCTGGCCCTCCGGCGGCGTCGGCGGTCCGAGCGGCCCCTGGCCGTTCTGGATGCCCGACCGGCTGTCGAACGTCCAGCCGTTCGTGAAGGGCCCGGTCTTGGACTTCGTGCCGCCGGGCTTCTCGAACCCGGCGTTGGTGAGGGTGACCAGCGGGTACGACGACGGCAGCTCGGGGCTGACGTAGCACCGCTGCGTGCCCGAGGGGTTCGGGTCGCCGAGGGTCGCGGCGTCGCACGACACCGGACCCGTCTTCGCCTGGTAGCTGAAGAGCCCGTCGCCGCCGAACGCGACGCTCTGCTGTCCCGAGAAGAAGCACTGCCCGCCCTCGTTCGCGCAGAGGGTGTAGCCGTCGGGGCCTTGCGAGACCCCGCCGACCTTGAACAGCCGGCTCGTGACGCCGGACGGTTGCCTGTTCGCCGCGAAGGCTGCCGCGCGGTACAGCTTCGTGGAGCTCTCGGCCAGGATCACCGGTCGCTCGTACAGCGTGGAGCTCGCGGTCGGTGCCGAACCGTCGGTGGTGTACCGGATCTGCGCGCCGGAGGTCGCCGTCGAGAGCGTGAGCACCTCGGACCCGGCGTACACCCCGCTGTCGAGGTCGAACTGCACGGGGTCGACCCGCGCAGACGTCAGCTGGGGCGTGACGGTCACGAGCGCGATGCCCGACGAAGTGGCGTCGGCGGTGCTGGTCGCACGCACGGCGATCTTGCGCTCGGAGTCGACCGCGGGCGGCGTGTAGACGCCCGAGCTCGACACGGAACCGTTGCCCGAACCCTCGACGGACCACGTCACGCCGGGAGCGCCGTCGATCACGTCGGCCGTCAGCTGCACCGTCGAGCCCGACGCCACGGTCGGCTCGACGTCTCCCATCCGCACCTGCACCGCGGGGTCGGCGGTGGTGTACACCGCGAACGAGTAGCCGGTCCCGAGGTCGTCCGAGAAGCTCGTGCCGGCGGGGAGGGTGGCCGAGACCGCGGGCAGGAGCGCATTGGCATCCGGAACGAGATCATCGGAGTACACGACCCGGTGGAAGTCGGCGTCCACCGTCGTCCCGCCGAAGTCGACGGTCAGATCGGTCGGGGCCGCCCCCTTCGACTCCACCAGCACGGTGTAGTCGCCCGCCGCGTCGCGGAAGGCCGCGGACCGCACGTCGGACGACGACGACGTGGATGCCAGCACCTGGCTGTGCGCGGGGATGTACCGGTTCAGCAAACCCGCCGACAGGAACGTCTTTCGTGGTTCGAGCCCGAGGGGGAGGGCGTCCCACATGTTGTAGGTGCCGTTGGTGTCGCCGTCGGGGTCGACGGTCCAGGTGCCGTTGAGCTGCCAGACGAGCATCGAGTGCAGGCCCAGGTTCGCTCCGGCGATCACGTAGTTCGCGTAGCCGGAGTTCCACCCGCTCGCGTTGTCGTCCGACCAGCCGAACTCCGACATGTTGACGGGCTTGCCGCCCGCGACGTTCTTCCGGGCGTTGATGCTTCCCGGCACGGAGCCGTACGAGTCGCCGTAGGTGTGGAAGCTGTACTGGTCGAACGCATCACCGCCGTTCTGCGCCATGTAGGTGGTCCACGCGGGGGCGCCGGTCTCCTCCGGGCCCCAGATCTCGACCTCGTCGCGCAGGCCGTCGGCGACCAGGCGCTGGTGCACGGCCTGGGCCATCTGCACGTACGCGGCCTGTTGATCGCCCGGCGCCTCGAAGTCCCAGCTGCCGTTGGGCTCGTTGTAATACGTCAGGTACTTGACGTTGTCGTAGCCGCGCACGTTCTTGAGCTGGTCGATCAGAGCGGACGCGGATGCCGCGTACGCGGCGTTGTCGGCCGGGGCGCTGGTCCACGGGTCGACCCCGGGGATCGAGAACCAGTCGTGCACGGTCGAGCCGACCTTCCACCCGAAGTTCAGCTCGATGTCGGTGCCGGCGGCCTGGAAGGCGTCGAGGTAGCGGTAGAACGCCTTCATCCGATCGCTGTCCCACGTGTAGACGCCCTTGTCGGGCTCCATCCAGTCGATCTGGAACCACACGCGGGCGACCTTCGGTCGAATGGTCGCGATGCGCTCCGCATCGACCGCCCAGTCGGCGTCGGAGTACCCGAAACCCCGTGAGCGCTCCATGAGGGCCGAGGGGATGACGTTCACGCCGATGCCGAGGAAGTCGTCCTGCACCACGGTGCCGGTGTCGACCGAGACGGTCGCGGCGTCCGCCGCCGTGGCGGGGCCGGCCGACCCGGCGACGGCCAGTGCGGCGATCACCCCGCCGATGGTCATGAGGGCTGTGCATCGGCGCAGCCGGGGGGAGGGTCTCATCAAGGCTCCATCTCCATTGAGGGTCGATAGAGGTAGTTGTACTACAGAACGTGAGCCCGAGAAAGGGATTCAGGTCGATTGACGGGACGAAGCACGCCTCATCGGGTAGTTCGACTACTCGCGGGTGTCGCCGGGAAGGCGTCGAACCGCTGCAAGACCCCCTCGCGAGACGACGCCCCGACTGCCGCGGTCGTCAGCTCGCGACCGGCCGCCTGTCCCGCACCGTCGCCCTCTCGGTCTCGCTCACCTCGGCCGTCGCGTCCGGGGTAGTGTCGGGGACTCACGCGACGACGAGGGGGACATCGCATGGGCACGTTCGGATGGATCGAGGTCGCGTTCTGGGCGGCCATCGCCGTGGGAGTGATCGTGCGACTGGTCGTGGTGCTGCGCCGGCGGAGGAAGAGCGGGCGCGAGGCCCTGCGGTCGGCGTTCGGCCCGGTGGTCGACGCGGGCGCCGCGGAGTCGACGGCGTACGGCTGGACGCCCGCGTCGTCGACCGATCTGCCCGCGGTGTTCGGCACGGTGCAGACGGGCGAGCCCGATCCCGATCGCCCCCGCGACGTGCCCGACCCGCGGGCATAGCGAACGGACAGCACCGGGCAGGGATGCGTGAGGGTGCGCACTCCACGCTCGGCGGCATGACCCCGTCGTCCCTTCTCGAGGGCATCGGCAGAGGGTACGGCTCGTGAGCGGACGCTCGTCGCACGCGCGTCGGCCGCGCCTCGGGGGAGGACACCCCGGGACGCGGCCGACGGCCGTGATGTCTCAGCGTCGTGTGCCCATGCCACCTCCCATCCCGCCCGCGGCCGCCACACCGGCGGTCACCGAGGTCGAGGTCCCGTCGACGGTCACCGTGTACGACTGGCCGTCGGTGATCGCCGACGACGAGAACACGACCGATCCGAAGGTCTTCGTGGCGGTGTACTGCGCGATGACGGTGCCGTCGGCATCCTGGATCTGCACCGTCGAACCGGCGGAACCGCTCGCGGTCGCGACGAGCCAGCCCTGCGCCGACGACTCCTCGGGGGATTCGGCCATGCCGGTGCTGCCGATCGCGACGAGGGTGCCGCCCGTCACCGTGATGCCGCCGTTGGAGTCGAGCGCGCCGTTGTTCTGCGCGGTGGGACCGTAGACGGTGACCTCGCCGCCGGTCATCTCGATCGTGCCGTTGGAGTCGAGGCCGTCGCCGCCGGCGTCGACGACGAGGGTGCCGCCGGAGATCGTCAGCGTCTCGCCGGAGTCCTGCATGCCGCCCCCGCCCATGCCGCCGTCGGAGGTCGTGGTGCCGGAGGCGTTCACTCCATCGTCGGACGAGGTCAGGCGGGTCACCCCGCCCGCGATGCGGATGTCGGCCGACTCGATCGCCTCGTACGACCGGCCGATCGTCACCTCGCCTCCCGCGATCGCGAGGGAGGTTTCGGAGTGGATGCCGTCGTCTTCGGTCGCGAGCGACACCGTGCCCCCGGTGATGAGGACGTCGGTCCACGCGTCGATGCCGTCGTCGCCCGCAGTGGCGTCGATCGTGCCGCCGGCGATCCAGACGTAGCCCTGCGCGGCATCCTCTTCCTGGTCGCTCTTGAGCGCGTCGCCCCCGGCGGTGAGGGTGAGCGTTCCGTGCTCCACTACGAGGGAGTCCTTCCCGCGGAGTGCGTCGTCGGCGGCATCCACCGTGATCGTGCCGCCGATGATCGCGAGGTCATCCGTCGCGGAGATGCCGTCGTTGCCGGAGTCCGTCACGGTGAGCGATCCGGAGCCCGACACGGTCAGGTCGCTGTCGGCGTGGATCGCGGCGCTCGCGTCGGCATCCGCCGAGCTGGTCGCGGTGACGCTGTTGGTGGAACCCGCTGCCAGGTTGATCGCGACGTCGTCGGCGGTGACCACCTGGATCGCCGAGCCCGAGACGGTGTCGATCTCCGCGCCGTCGAGGACGAGGACGACCTGCGCGTCGTCGGGGGCCTCGACCACCACCTGCCCCTCGAGGGTGCCGGTGAGGCGGTACGCGCCGGCCGCGGTGATCGTCACGGTCGACCCGTCGACGCTCACCCCCGCCGAGTCGCTGCTGGCGGTGGATCCTTCGAGCGTCACCGTCGCGGCATCCGCCACGCTCCACTCGTCGTCGCGCACGACGGTCCCGTCGGCATTCGCCGCGAGCAGCTCGGCGGCAGCCGCGGGGATCGTCGAGTCGACGTCGCCGATGGTCTCGACGCTCGACGCGGCCGCGCTCTGCGCGGTTCCGGTGGGCTGCGCGGTGACGGCACAGCCGGCGAGAACGAGCCCGGCGAGGGTCAGGGGGAGGGCGAGGGGGATCAGACGGCGGCGCATGGGGTGTCCTTTCGAGACGGATGGGCGGAGGAGAAGGGGCCCGACAGCACGCGGGTCCAGCGGTTGCGGGGGAGATCGGAGCGGAGGGCGGCGAGGCCCGTGGCGTACTTGCTCACGCGCTGCGGACGGTGTCCGGCGCGCCAGAGCGCGCGGTCGAGGGCGCCCGCCTGACCCGGCGACTTGGTCTCGACGATCGCGAAGTGCGGGAGGGTGAAGCCTGCGCCGTCGGCGTCGACCCAGCGCAGGTCGAGGTCGACCGTGGCGCGGGAGGGTGTCGCGCCGGGGAGCAGCAGCGTGGTGCGGCGGTACAGCGTCTGCAGTCGCGCGTCGAGATCGTCGGCGCGGGTCGGTGCGACACCGATCGCTCCGAGGGCCTCGGCGACCTCCCCGCGCGCCTGGACCGTGAGGCGGTCGGCCGCGTCGAGGTCGTAGGCATCGCGCTCCTTGCGGGTGAGCCCCCGCGCCCCGCGCGTCTTCATCTCGAGGAACGCCACCCCGGTGTCGACGTAGGTGCGGGTGCGGAGTTTGAACCGGCGACGGCGCCCGTGGGCGGCCAGGCGGAAGCTCAGCAAGTCGGGGGTGTCGAAGTACACCGAGCGGTACGCCAGTTCGCGCTCGCCGTCGATCTCAAGGGCGGCCGGGGCGTCGGCGCAACGCTGGAGACCGTGCAGAAGGGATGCCGTGGCCTCGATCGGCACGACGTACTTGCGGTCGACGCGGGTGAGCAGGGCCGCGTCGGCCGTGAGAGCGTCGAGCCCGATCGCGGGGAGGGCGGAGATGGCCGCTCCGGCGCGGTCGCGGGCGGTCACCGCGTGCCCCCGAGGAGGTCGGCGAAGCTCGCCTCACGATCGGCGGCGGGCGTCGCCTCGAGCCGCGAGCTGAGGCCGGAGTCGACGCTCGAGCGCACCGCTCCGACGCGGTAGCGCACGTCCACCAGGGTGGTGTCGTCGACGAGATCCAGCTGCTGAACGGTCAGCGCGGTGACCTCGCCGCCGAGCAGCCGCTCGAGCTCCGCCCGCAACTCGCCCTCATCGGCGATCGCCCGGTCGAGGTGCACGGTCTGATGACGGGCCCGGGCCAGCAGCCGCGGGTGGTCGGCGACGGCCAGCACCGACACGATCAGCCCGACCAGCAGCAGGGGCGTCGCGATGTCGGTGTGGGGGAGGCCGCAGATGAGGCCGATCGCAAGGGCGGCGAAGTAGTACGCCACCTCGCGCTGCGTGATCTCGCTCGAGCGCAGGCGGATGATCGACAACACGCCGAACAGGCCGAGCCCGAGGCCCAGTGCCACCTCGGCGGTGCCGAGCACCGAGGCGACGGCGAGGACGCCGACGTTCACACCGAGGAAGGCGACGACGAGGTCGCGGCGCCGGTGCCGCCGGAAGTACACGGCGCTCAGCAGCACGGCGGCGAGCAGATCCACTGCGGCGAGGATCAGGGCGGTGACGGTCATGAGGAACTCCTTGTGGGGGTGACGGGGGAGGGGCCGGGGGAGCCGGGGCGGAGGAGGCTGAGCGTGTCGACGCCTCCGGACCTCGGCGGCGGGGCTGGGAAACCGGCATCCGCCCGGGGGAAGACGAGCGAGCGCTGCACGCCGTAGCTGAGGACGAACAGCACCCCCTCGGTGACGACCTTCGCCGGCAGCAGAGCCAGGCCGTTGTCGGTGAGGAACGACATCCACGCGATGTTCGAGGCCAGCAGCGCCAGCGCCAGCACGCCGTATCGCACCGCCTGCCCGCGCATCGGGCCGCCCCGCGCGCGGAAGACGACGCGGCGGTTGACGACGAAGTTCGCCGTCGCCGACAGCACCCGCGCGGCGATGATCGAGGGCACGAGCCACCCGGTGAGCGCCTGCAGCACGAGCAGCGCCACGGTGTCGACCGCGAACGCCGCGAGCGACGACGCCGCGAACAGCAGCACCGGCAGCAGCACGCGCAGCGAGTCGCGCACGGGACGGAAGTGGCTCGACGCGTTGCGATCGAGGTAGACGGTGTCGATCGGCACCTCGTGCGTCGCGACGAGGTCGGGAGCGAGGCGCAGCAGCATCCGCTGCTCGTACTCGAAGCCCTCGCCCGGGATGCGCAGCGCCCACGGGATGCGGTCGGACGGGATGCCGCGCAGACCCGTCTGCGTATCGCTGAGCCGTCGTCCGGTGGCGAGGCGGAACAGGCCGCGAGCGACCGTGTTGCCCAGGCGACTGCGCAGGGGGACGGTGCCGTCGAAGGCGCGCACCCCGAGGACGAGCGCGCTGCGCGCGGCGGCGGCATCCGTGCGGAGCGCGTGGGCGATCCGGACCACGTCGCTCGGCGTGTGCTGACCGTCGGCGTCGGCGGTGACGACGTCGGCATCCGGATCCCGCGTGAGGATGTGCGCGAGGCCGGTCTTCAGCGCCGCCCCCTTGCCGCGGTTCGCGGAGTGGGTCACCACGCGTGCGCCCGCGTCGCCGCTCGCGTCGAAGACGGGGGCGAAGACCGGGCCGCTGCCGTCATCCACCACGACGATCTCGAGGTCGGGGTCGGCACGTCGCAGCGCGGCCACCAGATCGGGGAGGCGGGGTCCGGGTTCGAACGCCGGGATGAGCACGAACACCTTTCAGCCCGCCACGTAGAGGATGTCGCTCGTGCCGCGCTCGCCGCCGTTCGAGGGCGAATTCACGACCTGGCCGTTGAAGTACATGGTCGAGGAGCCGCCGCCGTCGAGGTTGTAGGCGGTGGTCGCTCCCAGCGACAACATGATGTCGGCGAGTTCGGGAAGCGTCACGCCCTCGCTGTGCCCCTCCTGCCGGCCGTCGACGACGACGAACACGAGATGGTTGTCGTCGATGACGCCGACGGCGGTGCGGGGCTGGTCACCCTGGATGGAGTGGTTGCCGACGTTCGTGTCGACCTCGACGCCGTCGATCCCGTCGACGGCCGCCCCGTCCTCGACGATGGCGGGGCCGAAGCTGAGGGTGTTCCAGACCCCGGATGCCACGAGTTCGGCCGCCGTGGTCTGCGTCTCGTCGTACACCTCGACGTGCCCGTCGGTGTAGAAGGCGAGCCCCTCGCGTGCGCCCTCGTCGCGATACGCGACGCCATTGCGGATCTCGATGCCCGTCGACCGGAAACCGTAGTAGTCGCCGTTGATCGCGAAGATCGCGCCATTGGCGGCGGCGATCTCGCTCGTGGTCTGCGTGATGTTCTCGCCGAACTGGTTGTTCGCGAACGCCGAGCGCAGGGCGGTGGCATCTCTCAGGATGATGTCGGCGACGTAGTACGTCACGGTGCTCGCACCCGTTCCCGTCGTCATCGTGGCGAGCGTCACGGAAGTGGATCCGTCGTCGAAGGTGGAGTCGGTCACGGTGGGGGAGGCCGCGCTTCCGGCGGCCGCGTCGGTGATGGTGGCGCTCGAATGCTCGGCCTCGTAGGCCGCGACGTCGGTCACCTCGACATGGGGGATGAGGAAGCGATCGGCGGCCCACCACGCGGCGCCGCCCGCACCGAGGACGACGACGAGCCCGGCCGTGAGGAACGTGCGACGCGCGACGCGGCGGGCAGTGGGGGCGGTGACCGTGCCGCACCCGGAAGCGTTGTCGTCGCGGGGCGATGCGCCGGCGGGGTCGGTCTCGGGGGAGCGGTTCGCGGGGTGCATGGCTCCAGACAAGGCGCCGCGCCCTCACCGCGCCTGGGGCGGTCCCTATCCTCAGCCAAGAACAGTTATGCAAGCACTATGTGCGATCGATCCGATCCCCCATAGGGTTCGCAGCACCTACCGAAGGAGTTCGTGATGACCGACAACCTCGCCGCCCCGTCCCCCGCTCGTCAGTGGCTGAAGGCGTTCTACAGCGCTCTGGCCGCCGCGATCGGCTACATCATCGCCGAGCTGATCATGCAGCACGACACCTCGTTCATCCTGATCGGGGCCCTGGCCATCCTGGCCGTGCTCACCCCGATCATCTACGCGATCAACCGCCGGAGCGGTCGCACCGCGCCTCGGCGCTGACCGGGGGCCCACCCGCCTCCGACGTCGCAGCCGGGCAGCGGCCGGGGTCATCACCCCGGCCGCGGTCCGTGTCGGCGACGTGCGCGTCACCGGGGGTGCGCGTCGGTCATGCCGAATGGGCGGTGGGCGTGCTGAACAGGTTGACGACGTTGCCGTCGGGGTCGCGCACCAGCGCCGACCGGTTGCCCCACGGCATGGTGGTCGGTGCGAGGACGACATCCTCGCCGATGGGTGCGAGCGCGGCGAACGCACCGTCGACGTCGGCGACGTCGAACTCGACGATCACGGAGCGATTCGCCGCGGCGGTCAGGGCTCCGTCGAGCATCGCGACCGTTTCGACGCTCGCGATCGCGAGATTCGCGCCGGGGCCGCTGAACTGCGCGAAAACCGGGGAGGGACGCTCGGCCCGCCGACCGGTGACCCGCTCATAGAACGCGACGAGGCGGTCGACGTCGTCGGTGACGATTCGGATGGAGGTGAATGACATGGGATTCCTTCGGGGACGAGACGGCGGACGGCTTCACCCTCGCCGACGGTGGCGACACCGTCCTGTCGGCGTTTACGGAATCCCGGTCGAGGATCAGTCGTCGATGACGGACAGCAGGCGTCCGTACGGGATCGTGAGGTCGGCAGCGCGGAGAGCGCGGCGTGGGGGCCGCTCGTCCGTCACGTCGAGCGACAGCATCCGATCGCCTCGGAACGCCCGGACCCCGTCGCGCTGCCGGCACCACGCGATGAGGTACCACTGCCCGTCCTTGCCGATCGATCCCAGCGGTTCGACGTCGCGGGTGGACTCCGCACCGCCGGCATCGCGGTAGCGGAGGCGCACGACGCGATCCGCGCGAAGGGCGGCCGCGAATGCCGCGGGCGCATCGACGTCATCCTCGCCCTCGAGAAGATGCACGCGCGACGCGAGCACACGGGCTCGTGCCGCTTCGTCGTCCGGCATGACCGCGAGCACCTTCCGGGCTGCGGTGCGGGCGGAATGACGGAACGGACTGCGTCCGAGTGCACCGAGCCCGATGAGCACCGCGAGGGCCTCGTCGAGGGTGAAGCCGGCCGGGCCCAGCGTCGCGGACGCATCGATGACGTACCCCCCGGTCCGGCCCGGCTCCGCCCAGATCGGCAGCCCCGACTGCTGAAGGGCAGCGAGGTCGCGCTCGATCGTCCGCACCGACACCTCGAATCGTTCTGCGAGGCGGCGGGCACTCAGCGGTCGAGGGGAGACGGCCCGGAGCTCTTCGACCAGGCCGTAGAGACGATCGGTTCGGTTCACCGACCCATCATCGACCGTTCGCGCCCGACTGTGCGCCGGCCTCGATGATCACTCATCGCGACCGCGATCGAACGACGGCGGATCGCGCGCCTCGCACGTCCGACGATCGTGCGGAGACCCCGGGACGAGGGCATCCCTCCGATCGAAGGGGTGAGCGTCGAGGCGATTCAGCCCCGTCTAGTAGGGTTGACCCCTGGTGAAGATCTCTTGATATCAAGAGATCTCGCCTCCTCCCACCACCGATCGCCCAGCGAAGGATTGTCCGTGGATCTCTACGAGTACCAGGCACGTGATCTGTTCGAAAAGTACGAGGTGCCGGTACTCGCCGGCATCATCGCCGACACCCCTGAGGAGGCGAAGGCGGCCGCGGAGAAGCTCGGCGGTGTCGTCGTCGTCAAGGCTCAGGTCAAGACCGGAGGCCGCGGCAAGGCCGGCGGCGTGAAGGTCGCGAAGAACCCCGATGAGGCGTTCGAGGCGGCGCAGGCCATCCTCGGCCTCGACATCAAGGGTCACGTCGTCAAGCGCGTCATGGTCGCCGCCGGCGCCCGCATCGCCAAGGAGTTCTACTTCTCGGTGCTGCTCGACCGCGCCAACCGCTCCTACCTCTCACTGTCCAGCGTCGAGGGCGGCATGGAGATCGAGGAGCTCGCCGTCGAGCGTCCCGAGGCACTCGCCCGCATCGAGGTCGACCCGCTCGAGGGCATCACCCCCGAGAAGGCCCTCGAGATCGCGAAGGCCGCGAAGTTCGACGACGAGCTGGCCCCCAAGGTGGCCGACGTCTTCGTCAAGCTCTTCAACGTCTACAAGGGCGAGGACGCCACCCTCGTCGAGGTGAACCCGCTCATCCAGAGCGAGGACGGCGACATCATCGCCCTCGACGGCAAGGTCTCGCTCGACGAGAACGCCGGTTTCCGCCACCCCGAGCACGAAGAGCTCGAAGACAAGGACGCCGCTGACCCGCTCGAGGCCAAGGCCAAGCAGCACGACCTCAACTACGTCAAGCTCGACGGTCAGGTCGGCATCATCGGCAACGGCGCGGGTCTGGTCATGTCGACCCTCGACGTCGTCGCGTACGCCGGTGAGAAGCACGGCGGCGTCAAGCCCGCCAACTTCCTCGACATCGGTGGCGGCGCCTCGGCGACCGTCATGGCCGCCGGTCTCGACGTCATCCTCGGCGACGAGCAGGTCAAGAGCGTGTTCGTCAACGTCTTCGGTGGCATCACCTCGTGCGTCGCCGTGGCCGAGGGCATCGTGAAGGCCCTCGAGATCCTCGGTGACACCGCGACCAAGCCGCTCGTCGTCCGTCTCGACGGCAACCAGGTCGAAGAGGGCCGCGAGATCCTCGCCGCCGCCAACCACCCGCTCGTCACCCTCGCCGCCGGTATGGACGAGGGCGCCGACAAGGCCGCCGAACTGGCCAACGCGTAAGGGATAGGGACAGAAACATGTCGATCTACCTCAACAAGGACTCCAAGGTCATCGTCCAGGGCATCACCGGCGGTGAGGGCACCAAGCACACCGCCCTCATGCTCAAGGCCGGCACCCAGGTCGTCGGTGGCGTGAACGCCCGCAAGGCCGGCACCACGGTCTCGCACAAGGACGCATCCGGCAACGACGTCGAGCTCCCCGTCTTCGCCTCGGTCGAAGAGGCCATGCGCGAGACCGGCGCCGACGTGTCGATCGCGTTCGTGCCCCCGGCCTTCACGAAGGACGCGATGGTCGAGGCCATCGACGCCGAGATCCCCCTCCTCGTCGTGATCACCGAGGGCGTGCCCGTCGGCGACACCGCCGAGGCGTGGGCGTACGCGAAGTCGAAGGGCGAGAAGACCCGCATCATCGGCCCGAACTGCCCCGGCATCATCACGCCCGGTGAGGCGCTCGTGGGCATCACGCCCGCGAACATCACCGGCAAGGGCCCCATCGGCCTCGTGTCGAAGTCGGGCACCCTGACCTACCAGATGATGTTCGAGCTGCGCGACCTCGGCTTCTCGACCGCCATCGGCATCGGTGGCGACCCGGTCATCGGCACGACGCACATCGACGCCCTCGCGGCGTTCGAGGCCGACCCCGAGACCAAGGCCATCGTCATGATCGGTGAGATCGGTGGAGACGCCGAAGAGCGCGCCGCCGACTTCATCAAGGCCAACGTCACCAAGCCGGTCGTCGGCTACGTCGCCGGCTTCACCGCTCCCGAGGGCAAGACCATGGGCCACGCCGGCGCCATCGTCTCCGGCTCGGCCGGCACCGCCCAGGCGAAGAAGGAGGCCCTCGAGGCCGCCGGCGTGAAGGTCGGCAAGACGCCGTCCGAGACCGCGTCGCTGATGCGCGAGATCATCGAAGCGCTCTGACGTTTCGCCCGAAGGGGCCCGGATGCCACGGCATCCGGGCCCTTTCGCGTTCCCGGGGGCTGGCGGCGGCGCGGCTATCCGCACCGAAGCTGCGCGAGGTCGCACGATCGGGCCGAGTGCACACGTCGCGGGGCTGTCCGATCGTGCGATGTCGTGCCGGACGTGTGATCTCGGCGGATTCTGCGGAGCGCGTCCCGGTCACACGCCGGTGCGGTTGCGGCTCAGCGCGGCGCGAGATCGCACGATCGGCGCGAGAGCACAGGTCGGGGGGGGGGGGGGGGTGTTCGCGGCGGCCGAGAACGCGGCATCCGTACCGAAGAGATCGGATGCCAGG